>CAXXNH010000001.1:0-14140 GCA_963665435.2 uncultured Pleomorphomonas sp.
CAGACGTTCGCCCCCCCCAATACCGCTCGCAGGGCGTCGCGAAAGCCCTCGAAAATTTCACTGTCGCAGAAAGGAGACGGCTGCTATGTTTTTGACACACAGCAGGCCATGCGATTTTGGCAAATTCCAAACAGGAATGAGTAGAACGTGGATTTAATCGGGCCGGGTGAGGCTGCGCTCGGAACAAAGAGTCCTAAGTTACAGGAAAAACTGGCCAACCCGGTTAAGAAGAAGAGGCGAATGGCGCGTAGTGATCTCTTAGTTGCTCTGGTGAAAGCGGGCGCGACCGGTGACCGCCATCTTGCGCGCACGTCTGCTGAGGCCCTCATTGCCGACGAAAAGGCCAAGCAGCATACCATTCTAGCTGATCGCCTAACCGCTGCTCTTCAGACGAGCCTCAACGGCAGTCATTCCGCGCCCTCGGTCCCGGGAGAACCGGTGACACGCGGCCCCTCGATTCGAGATCTCTTCGTCGATCGAGTTCCTCAGCGCCGCCTATCCGACTTGCTGCTGCCAGCTGTCACTCGTGAAGCCTGCGAAAACCTCATTGAGGAGCAACATCGAGCTGACGTTCTTCGCGCACACGGCCTGGAACCTCGCCACCGCATCCTCCTAGCTGGCCCGCCCGGAAACGGGAAGACGTCGTTAGCTGAAGCAATTGCGGAAGCTCTGAGCATTCCATTGTTGACCGTGCGGTACGAGGCCGTAATTGGAAGCTTTCTCGGCGAAACGGCGAGCCGGCTAAGGCGAGTATTCGACTTTGCACGAACCACGCCAAGTGTTTTGTTCTTCGATGAGTTTGACGTCGTCGGAAAAGAGCGCGGCGATATTCACGAGACTGGCGAGATCAAGCGTGTCGTCAGCTCGCTTCTTCTGCAGATGGATGACTTGCCGAGCTGGACGATTATTGCTGCTGCGACCAATCACTCCGAGCTCCTCGACCGAGCCGCGTGGCGGCGTTTCCAATTGCGACTTGAGTTGCCCGCGCCGGGTGAACGACAGATCGCTAACTTTATTGCCAAGTATTTCCAGTCGCGCCCGATACTCGGTGATCTTGGAAAAACACCAGACCAGATGGCGCGCGCTTTGCGAGGATCGAGCCTCGCGGAGGTCGAGGACTTCTGTACCAACATTGTTCGTCGCTTCGTCTTGTCACTTGGGGAGGGCCATTTAGGCGAGATCGTCGAGCACGAGCTGAGGGTCTGGCGGTCCCGAGTAAACGCGCCGGGCAACAAGAGAGCGGAAAAAGTGGTGGAGCGCCCCCTTCTACAGATACCTGAGCCGACTCGTAACGAGCGCGAGAAAACGCGCGCCCGTTCCGGTGGACCCGAATGCGAAGATCGCGAAGCCAGGCTTCGACCGGCAGTCGCAGCGACTTGGCCCGCGCTTCGAGCGGCTCAGAAACGTCGCGGCACAATCGGCGGCACAGGCCGGCACTACCCTGCGAGCAGATCCTGACGGAATCGCCCCAGAACGGGCGCTAGTATTTGAGGTCGCTGGGTCGCTGGGCGATTTCTACAGCCAAGTCGGCCACATTCGGGGC
Source organism: uncultured Pleomorphomonas sp. (assembly GCA_963665435.2). Taxonomy (GTDB): domain Bacteria; phylum Pseudomonadota; class Alphaproteobacteria; order Rhizobiales; family Pleomorphomonadaceae; genus Pleomorphomonas. The sequence goes on from CAXXNH010000001.1 coordinate 1,544, forward strand.
CTAGAGTTTCTACTCGAAGATGACACTCACATTGAACCGAACGACGACTTCCACACACTTCAAGTAAAAAAGGGCGAACAGGTCAGAAGCGACAAGCCAGTTGGCGGGCGTCTGTACATGGCGATGCCCGATATGCAGGCTCTACGCGAGATTCTCAGACTTTGGGATCTCTATCGGCGGGGTCAGGCGATGCCTAGGGCTTCGCACCGTGGGGAACGCTGTTTGACCTGCTTAGCGATCTGCGCGCGTGGGGACCGCAAGACCGAGTTCTTCCCGAGACGCTTGCTTACTGGCGAGAGCAGCTTGTTGACCGGCCGAACGATCCCGTCCGCTTTGAAATCGAGATGTGGTTTCACGAGAAGGCGGATCGTCGTGCTCGGGCGACCGCGAGCATTGAGGGACAGCTTGCCGAGTTGGGCGGACAAGTAGTGACGGCGGCGATTATAGAGCCGATCCGATACCACGGCATCCTAGTCGATCTACCTCCGCAGCGAATTCAACAGTTGATCGATCATCCCGATGTAACACTCGCCCGGCTTGACGACATTATGTATCTACGGCCGCAATCAGTAGCGGCGATGCCTGAGCTAGGAGATGAAGGGCAGGCAACAGCAGTGGAAGCAGCTGCCGCTCCGTCAGGCGCCCCTATTGCAGCGCTGCTTGATGGGGTTCCGGTGATCAATCATCAGCGGCTTGCGGGCCGTCTGATCTTTGATGATCCCGACGATTATGGAGCGCGAACACCGGCGGCCAAGCGGTCGCACGGAACCAGCATGGCCTCGCTGATCGTCCACGGCGATCTGCAAGCAGGGGAGAGCCCGATCAGCCGGCCTCTCTACGTCCGCCCCATTATGCTATTCGACGCGGCAAGCAACGCAGAAACCACCCCGTCGGATCGACTGCCGCTGGACTTGGTGTATCTCGCTGTCCGCCGCTTGCTTGACGGCGAAGGCAATGAACCCGCATCGGCGCCCAGTGTGGCCATCATCAATCTCTCGCTCGGTGATCTGAACCGGCCTTTCTCCGGCAGGATTAGCCCATGGGCGAGACTGATGGATTGGCTTTCATTCCGCTATCGTGTGCTCTTCCTGATAAGCGCTGGCAACGTGCGCAGTTGGCTTCCGATACGAGATTTCGCTACCACGGCAAGTTGGGCCGCGGCCACCCCAGAGACCCGCGAAGAGGCCGTCATCAACGCCCTCAACTCGGAGAAAGCAACCCGCACGCTTCTCTCGCCGGCTGAAGGGTTGAACGCGCTCGCTGTGGGCGCGTGGCACGCGGACGAATTTGCCTCCACGGAAGATCCGTTTCATCTCAAGGATCCGTTTCCAAACGGCGGCCTACCAAATGTCAGCTCGGGAGTGGGACTGGGCTTCCGGCAGACAGTAAAGCCGGATGTACTGTTCGACGGCGGCCGGGAGTTGGTTCGCGCCTCAGAGGACGAGGGCCACGTCTGGTTGGCAGTAGATGGAGGAGGCAACTATGCTGGGCAGATGTCGGCGGCGCCTGACGTAGGGGCGACAGGTCGGCTCGACATTCAGCGGCGCACGGTCGGGACGAGCAACGCGACTGCGTTACTAACGCGATCGGCGATTCGCATCTACGACTCTCTGGTTGACGCAGGATATGAAGTCCCGCGCAGCCATGCTGCAGTCTTACTCAAGGCACTTCTGGTGCATGGCGCGGCTTGGGGCGATGCCGGCGACAAACTAGACGGCGCATTCGGTCCCGCAGGCCGGGACTGGCAGCGCCACCGGGACAATATCTCTCGGTTCCTGGGCTACGGACGTCCCGACATTGACCGGGTACTTGATTGCACTGCCGAGCGAGCGACACTCTTCGCTTACGGCGACCTCGAACGGGACACCCAAAACGAGTTTGATATTCCGCTACCACCGTCAATCGAGGGATTCACTGATCTGCGTCGACTGACGATGACCTTGGCGTGGTTCACACCGGTGAATGCTCGGCATCAACAGTATCGCTCGGCAACGCTTGAGATATTACCTGCAGGCGACAAGGCCTTCTCGCTTGCGGTAGAGCGCCTCTCAGGGCAACCGACCCACTTCGCTGTCAACCGTGGAACACTATCGCATGCCATCTTTGAGGGTGAAAGCGCAGTTGCTTTCTTAGACGGAGGGATGCTGAAGCTCCGCGTGGAGTGTCGCGCTCAGGCAGGCGCACTCGACGATCGCGTCCCGTTTGCGGTCGCAATCAGTCTTGAAACTGGGGTCGGCTCTGGAATCGCAATCTATGACGAGGTACGTGCTGCTATTCAGCCCTTGATCCGGGCAGCAGCTGGCGCTGCTAGGTAACAATAGGGCATCTCATACCCACAAGAAACGAACTGCGAAATAGGGTCACAAGCAAAGCTCTTTGAACGGACACGAGGGAAGCGAAGCCGTCATCGACGCCCCCCCTACGCCCCCACCCTCCCGCTCGCTGCGCTGAACGAGAAGATCACCGCTTCGGCCAGCGCGACAAACCGCGCCGACGGGCCGTCCGGTCCCACTGACCTGCGGTTCACCCTCGCCCCTTCCAGCAGCAGGCCCAGCGCGTCGGCCAGTTTCTCGGCTTCGGCGATGCCCGCCTTCCTGCACAGCCCCACCAGCTTCTCGCGTTGCTCGTGCTTGAAGGCTTCCACCACCTGGCGGGCGGGGTGGTTGGGTTCGGGGAGTTCGAAGGCGGCGGTGACGAGGTCGCAGCCGCCGGCTTCCATGCTGGCGTAGGAGGCGACGGCGCGCACCCATTCGTGCAGCTGGGCCATGGGATCGCCGGGGAAGCTCGCTTCCAGGTCGCGCCAGAAGGGGTCGGCGGTACGGGCGGTTTCGCGCAGGCACTCGGCGATCAGCTCGTCTTTCGAGCCGAAGTGGCGGTAGAGCGTCATCTTGTTGGTGCCCGCTTCCTCGGCGATGGCGTCCACGCCGACGCCGCGGATGCCGTGCTTGCGGAACAGCAGCTGCGCCATCTCGATAATCCGCTCTCGCGGCCTCTTCACGCAGCAGCTCACCAATTCGTCATTGCCCATGATGCCAAGGCGCCTTGACGCCCATGTTACCGATCTGTAACGTCCGGAATGTTACTGACGGGTAACACCCCCTTTCCAACGCGTCAAGGCCAGCACCCACCGGGAGCGGCAACGACCCCCTGCACACTTAGTCTACCTCCATTACCGCCCGCCGCGCAGGAGACCTGCCATGAAGCCCGAACTCACCCTGGACGAACTCCTCCGCGATCCCCTGGTGCTCACCGTCATGCGGGCCGATCGGGTTCACCCCGAGCGCCTGCGCCGCGAGCTGCGTGAGGTGGGCGATCGCTTCATCAACGGCGGCAAGGACGAGACGGTTCCCTGCTGGATGGCGGCCTCCACCGGTCGCGGCGAGGCCTGCACATGGTAAACTTCTTCACCGAACGACCGATCTTCGCCTCGGCCATCGCCATCATCATGGTGCTGGCCGGCGCCATTTGCTACGTGCTGCTGCCGGTCGCCCAGTTTCCCGACATTTCGCCGCCGCAGGTGGTGGTCTCGGCCCACTATCCCGGCGCCAGCGCGCAGGTTGTGGCCGACACGGTGACCACGCCGCTCGAACAGCAGATCAACGGCGTCGAGGGCATGACCTACATGTCCTCGTCGAGCTCCAACGACGGCTCGTCGACCATCACCGTCACCTTCGACGTCGGCTACCCCATCAACACCGCCGCCGTCGACGTGCAGAACCGCGTGTCGCAGGCCGCCTCCTCGCTGCCGGCCATCGTCAACCAGACGGGCGTGTCGGTCAGGAAGCAGAACCCCAACTTCGTCCTCATCGTCAACCTCACCTCGCCCGACGGCTCGGTCGATCCGGTGGCGCTCAGCAACTACGCCGCCTTGCAGATCCTCGATCCGCTCAAGCGCGTGCCCGGCGTCGGCGACGTGCAGGTGTTCGGCGAGCGGCGCTATTCCATGCGCGTCTGGCTCGACCCCGACAAGCTCGCCAACCTCGGGCTGACCGCCGTCGATGCGCAACAGGCCATCGCCGAGCAGAACGTGCAGGTCGCCGCCGGCAAGATCGGCCAGGCGCCCGCCCCCGCCGGCACCGCCTTCGAAATGCAGGTCAACGCCGTCGGCCGCCTCTCCACCCCCGAGGAGTTCGGCGACATCGTGCTGCGCGCCGATGCCGATAGCGGCGCCGTGGTGCGCCTGAAAGACGTTGCCCGCATCGAACTGGGCGCGCTGCAATATTCCTCCTCCGCCTTCTTCGGCAAGGACCCCACCGTGGTGCTCGGTGTGTTCCAGATGCCCGGCTCCAACGCGCTCGACCTGCAGGCTGGCGTTAAGGCCAAGATGGAGGAGCTGAGCCAGCGCTTCCCGCCCGGCATCTCCTACGCCATGCACTACGACACCACCCGCTTCGTGCAGGCGTCGATGGACGACGTGTTGAAGACGCTGGGCGAGGCGCTGGTGCTGGTCATCGCCGTGGTCTTCATCTTCCTGCAAAGCTGGCGCACCACCGTCATCCCGGCCATCGCCATTCCGGTGTCGCTGGTGGGCACGCTGGTGGTGATGGAGCTCCTGGGCTTCTCGCTCAACATGCTCTCGCTCCTCGGCATGGTGCTGGCCATCGGCCTCGTGGTCGACGACGCCATCGTGGTGGTGGAGAATGTCGAGCGGCAGATCGAGGCCGGCCTCAAGCCGCTGGCTGCCACGCGCAAGGCCATGGCCGAGGTCACCGGCCCCATCATCGCCACCACGGCGGTGCTGATGGCGGTGTTCATCCCCGTCGCCTTCATTCCCGGCGTCACCGGCCAGCTCTACAACCAGTTCGCGCTCACCGTGGCGATCTCCGTCGGCATCTCCGCCTTCAACTCGCTGACGCTGAGCCCGGCCTTGTCGGCCGCCTTCCTGCGCCACCAGGGGGCGGTGCGCTTTGCCCCCTTCCGCTGGTTCAATTCGGCCTTCGGCGCCATGTCGCATGCCTATGCGGCCAGCGTCGGCGGGCTGGTCAGGCTGCGCTATCTGGTGCTCGCCCTGTTCGTCGTCACCATCGGCGCCACCTACTGGCTGTGGAGCCGCACGCCCTCCACCTTCCTGCCGGTGGAAGACCAGGGCTACTTCTTCGTGGTCGTCCAGCTGCCCGACGGCGCCTCGCTGGAGCGGACCAACGCCGTGGCCGAACAGGTGCGCGACATTCTGGAAGCGACGCCCGGCATCGAAACCGTCGGCGCCATCTCCGGCCTCAACTTCCTGACGTCGGCGGCGCAGTCCAACTCGGCGGTGGAGTTCGCCATCCTGAAGCCGTGGGAAGAGCGCGGGCCGGATCAGCACGCCTCGCGCATCGTGGAAGAGGTGCGGCCCAAGCTGATGGCCATCCCCGACGCCTTCGCGCTGTCGTTCGATCCGCCGTCCATCCCCGGCCTCGGCGCCACCGGCGGCTTCGAGTTCCAGGTGAAGGACCTTTCCGGCCAGGGCAGCCAGGCGCTGAACGACGCCACGCAAGGCTTGCTCGCCGCCGCCCGCCAGCAGCCCGAGCTCAACGCCCAGCAGCTGTTCTCTTCGTTCGGCACGTCGACGCCGCAGTTCGTCTACGACCTCGACCGCAACAAGGCCAAGCTCCTGGGGCTCAACCTGCCGGATATCTTCAACACGCTGCAGATCTATCTCGGCTCGCTCTACGTCAACGACTTCAACCTGTTCGGCCGCACCTTCCGCGTCACCTTGCAGGCCGACCAGGACGCCCGCTCCACGGCCACCGATCTCACGCGCCTCTATGTCAGGAACAACAGCGGCGGCATGGTGCCGCTCTCCACCCTCGGCGAGTTGAAGCCCACCGTGGGCCCGGAAACGGTGCCGCACTACAACTCCAACGCCTCGGCGCTGATCAACGGCGGCCCCGCCCCCGGCTTCTCCTCCGGCCAGGCCATCGCCGCCATGGAGCGGGTGGCGAACGAAACGCTACCGCGCGACTTCGGCTACGAGTGGACGGGCATCACCTTCCAGGAGCTGAAGGCCGGCTCGGCGGCCACCGCCGTGTTCGCGCTGGCCATCGTCTTCGTGTTCCTGATCCTCGCCGCCCAGTACGAGAGCTGGACCATGCCCTTCGTGGTGCTGCTCACCGTGCCGCTCGCCCTGTTCGGCGCGCTCGGGGCGATCCAGTGGCGCGGCATGCAGATCGACGTCTACTCGCAGATCGGCTTCGTCATGCTGATCGGCCTTGCCGCCAAGAACGCCATCCTGATCGTCGAGTTCGCCCGCAAGCGGCGCGACGACGGGCTGGGCATCGTCGAGGCGGCGACGGAAGCGGCCCGCCTGCGCCTCAGGCCCATCCTGATGACGGCGCTGGCCTTCATCCTCGGCGCGGTGCCGCTCATGCTCGCCACCGGGGCGGGCGCTGCCAGCCGGCAATCGCTCGGCACCACGGTGGTGGGCGGCATGCTGGCGGCCACCGTGCTCACCATGGTCTTCACCCCCGTCTTCTACGTGGTGATCGAGCGCCTGCGCGAACGGTGGAACCCCGCCGCCGTCGAGCGCGACGCCGCCCTCTTCCATCACGCCCATCATCCCGTGGCCGCCAACGAGGTCGACGACGACCTCGCCAAGGCCGCCGAGTGATACCGAGATGCATTGAAAATGCCTCTCGGTATTCGGCTTGCCGATTTCTCATGCCACTGGCGCAAATGAGAAATCGGCAAAGATTTCAATGAGCGGATGCGTCAGCATCTTCGCGAATTGGTATGATTGGAGTTTCCGCCATGTCATTCCTCACCAAACGCCCCATCACCTCCCTGTTCACGCTGGCCGTTGTGGCCGGCGGCGCCAGTCTGTTCCACCCGGCGGTGCAAGCCACCGTCGGCGACCTCTTCGCCCCCCCGGCGGCGGCCACCCCGGCCGCGCAGGCGCCACAGGCCATGCCCGTACCCGTCGAGAAGGTGGCAAAGCGCACGCTGCCGGTCTATCTCGACTATCCCGCCCGCACCGAGGCGATCCAGTCCGTCTCACTGCAAGCCAAGGTCACCGGCTATCTCCGCCAGCGCGTCGTGGCCGACGGCGCCGACGTCAAGGCGGGCGACGTGCTCTATGTGATCGACGACCGCGACGCCCAGACGGCGCTCGATCAGGCCAAGGCGCAGCTTCAGCGCGACACGGCCCAGGTCGACTATCTCCGCTCCAGCCTCCAGCGCGGCGAGGAGCTGTCGCAGAAGGGCTTCCTCGCCAAGGACGGCTTCGACCAGCGCACCAGTTCGCTGTTGCAGGCCGAGGCGGGCATCGCCATCGACAAGGCGGCGGTGGCGGCGGCCGAGCTCGACATCGAGCGTTCCACCATCCGCGCGCCCTTTGCCGGTCGGCTCAGTCGGGGCGCCGCGTCGGTGGGCACGCTGGTCACCTCCGGCCAGACGGTGCTCAACACGCTGGTGCAGCTCGATCCCGTCTACGTCACCTTCAACCCGGCCGAAAAGGAACTTTCCGCCATCAAGGCCGCGCTCGAAAAGGGCGAGGTGACGGCCGAAATCACCCTACCGGGCCAGGAGGGAAGCAAGGCCTACGCCGGCAAGCTCACCTTCATCGACAACCGCCTCGACGCCTCCACCGGCACCGTCGCCGCCCGCGCCACCATCGCCAACACCGCCTTCGACCTCCTCCCCGGCCAATACGTCCACCTGCGCCTTTCCGTCGGCACCCAGCCCGACGTGCTGATGGCCCCGCAAGTGGCCCTCGGCTCCAGCCAGCTCGGCAAATACGTCTACGTCGTCGGCAAGGACAGCACGGTGGAACAGCGCATGGTCGAAACCGGCCGCACCGACGGCCCCGACATCGCCATCCTCTCCGGCCTCACCGAGAACGACCTCGTCATCTCCGGCAACCTCCAGAAGATCTGGCCGGGCGTGCCCGTGCAGCCGCTCCCGAACCCGGAAAACCTCGCCTCGCGGTAATCCCGCCGACACCCCGCGAGCGACATCCGCCGCCGGCTCGTGAGAGCCGGCGGCGGTGGCGTGTCTGGGGGGATGGGAGTCTTCAGAGGTGTTGCAAGGGCGCCCGATAGTACCCGCGCGCCCCTTCCGGCCTGAGGTCCACCTTGAATTCGCGCGCGAATTCAAACGGCCTGCGCAAGGATGCCAGAACTATATATAGGGAACATGTGGATAGCGCTCCGTTCGCTGGAGCGCGCTTCGAGCGGCGCACCGGATGGCACCGTCCCGGATGGCGCATCTCTCTCCGCTCGACCTCCCCTCCCATCAAGCTGTCCTCCTCTGCGCAGGCAGAGGATCTCAGGCAGGAAGGGGCGCGAAGGGCAACATAGGGCTCCCGCTACAGCCACCCGCCTTGAATGAGATTGGCAGCGGTAGTGTTTTGGGCGGACTTTTAGCCGGCCCCCATTTGGAGTCCGATATCCGCCCAAACTAGCTGTTGCGCTAGGATCGGCGGAGACGATCGGTGAAGGTCGTCGAGAAGGGCTACCAAGCGGCCAAAATGCCGAAGGCCGTCTTGGATTTCTCCGCGACGGCCTTCGGACTAACAGCATAGCTGCTAGTGGTCTCTCCTTAAACATATGGCCCAGCCCGCACCTCTTGTCAAAGATATCCCGGCGCCCTCTCGCGCTCTCCTATTGAGCACCAGGAGCACGAGCTAGCACATTGGATTACATGATGACATTTGAGCACAGGAAATTCGAATTACCCCACTGACTCCATTCATCTTTCTCAGAGTGCTCAACGCAAAGAGAAGAACCAATTGACAATTTATGACGCTAATATCAGAATCGAATGCACGACAGATGCGCAATCATCAGACGGTTTACAACAATATAAGCTATTGATTTTATTAGATAAAATTTTTATAGTGCTTGTTAACCAGGAAAGGTCGTCGACCGGAGGAGAACTTGATCATGGCAGCCGCCATCAAGAAAAAGATTGAAGAAAAGCAGGCCGAACTGCGCCAACAGATATTCGGTGAAATTGACCAGAAGCGCATTTGGCACCGCAAGACCGCCAAGGGGTTCACGACAATCCCCAGAACGATGCCTCTCATTGGCGCCATCATGGACGCCTTGTCTGGCAAGGGTAAGCCTGTTTCGACGACATACCTTGAGCTTTGGTGCCGAAGCAATGACGATGGCTTTGTCACCCTGAGCAAGCAGGCGGAGACCGCGTTTGCCTCCGGCTTTTCCGGAAGCCGCGGGGTTTCGACATGGAAAGAACGCGTTCGCAAACTTGAGCAACTCGGATTCATTGAAACTAAGCCCGGCGTGTCTGGCAGTATCCATTACGTTCAAATCTGGAACCCCTACCATGTAATTAAGCAACATAGGGACAACAAAACTGCGGGCTTCCCCGAAGACAAGTATAATACGATTTTCGAGAGAACCCTTGAGATTGGTGCAACAGATTTCGGGGGCGAATGATGAAAGCCATCATATATATCGACGGCTTCAATCTGTACATGTCGCGCCTGAAATACAACCGCCAGTTACGCTGGCTGAATCTTGGGAAGCTCGCAACCAGCCTTGTTGAGAAGGATACGCCGGAAGCGACGATTGAGCGGATCAACTACTATACCGCCTACGTCTCCGGCAAAATCGATCCCGCAGCCGTAGGAAAGCAGCAGACCTATCTTGCTGCCCTCAAGACCATTCCAAACTTGGCAATCCACCCCGGAAATTTCGTGATTGGTGAGAAGTGGGTCAAGGTCAAGCACCCTCCTCTCTCGAAGCCGGATGGTTATCCTTGGGAAGAGCCATATCCGGAGTTCATCAAGGCTTTCATTCCCCAAGAGAAGGGCTCTGACGTAAAGCTCGGCGTCCATCTCGTTCGGGATGCCTTCACGAACGCTTTCGACAGGGCTTACGTTCTGACAGGAGATACGGACCTGGTGGAACCCATCCGCATTGTGACACAGGAGTTGGGCAAAGAGGTTGTCATCGTCCCACCGGACAAACCACGCCCGAGCAGCATACCGATCATTGCCCCAACTCTCGTCAAGGCATCAACAGGGCAACTGTTCATCGAAGATGACGACCTTGTTGCCTCTCAGTTTCCTGACCTTGTTCCGCGTCCAAGACAGAAGACGCTGACAAAGCCCGTCGACTGGGTTGTTAAGGTCTAGGTACTGGCTTGGCATCAGCCCCTACCTCCCCTCCCTCAAAAACGCCACGAACCGTCCCCTAAACGCCCCCACCGCCTCATCCCCGCACATCAGCCCCGCCTCGATCTCGATCCGCGCCTTCTTCCGGCTCTCCAGCATCTTCAGGAACCCCGGCCAATCGGCTTCGGCGCTCACCGCTCCCGTCGCCACGAACTCCCCTCGTATCGGCCGCAGATACTCCATCGTGTTGGTGTGGATGACGATCTCTGTGGTGAGGCCGGCGTCGGTCAGGCGGGCGTACAGCGTCGACCAGGCCGCGACGATGCAGAGGGTCGAGGCGCTGCCGCCGAAGCCGGTGCCCTTGGGATTGATGTTGGGGGCGAGCGGGGCGGCGAGCGTGACCGTATCCGATGTGACGGCCCGCACCGATACGCCCATCGCCTTGGTAAGCGGGATCTGCTCGTGCAGATAGATTTCCAGATCGTCTCGTTCCATCGCGGCCTGCCGGTTGAACGTGCATCGAGCCCCTGTCGGACAGGAGCGCCGGGGCAGGCTATCGCAACGTCACCCCGGAGCAAATGCTGCCCGATACCACCTCATCCCCGTTCCGTTTGATCTGGACTCATCCAGCTCAAACGGGTTTCGGCCTGACCGGCCGGCGCCCGGTCGGGCGCTTCCGTTTCCCTCAGCTTCCGCCCGGAAGGTCGAAACCTGACGGAAACGGTATCAGGCAGGAGAGTACGATCGGCCGATACAGGGCTTCCCTTCCACTTCATCCGTATTCACCTACAGATTGCACGACATCGCCCATAATGATAAAAGTTGCTCAACACATCTGTAGACTTCCACAGATCTGTGGAGCGGCCTATATTTGGCATGAATGCGCAGGAACTGAAACTCTGGCTGGCCCAACGGGGTTGCACGTTCGAGACGCACCGTGGTGGCAGCAGCCACGTGACGGTTCGGCTCGGCGATAGAACGTCGCAGTTGCCGATGCACGGCGCCGGCAAGGAACTCGGGTCCGGCCTCGTCAGCAAGATCAAGAAGGACCTCGGCCTCAAGTGAGGCCTTCCAGGGAAAGCCCATGCTGTTCTACCCCGTGGACCTGACGCCCGACGACAACAACACCCTCCTGGCAACCTGCCCTCTGCTGCCGGAGGTCACAACCTTCGGGCAGACTCGCGACGACGCCTTGCATCACGCGGCCGAGGCCATCGAGGAAGCGGTGGCGGCGCGTCTGGCACGATGGGAGTACATTCCGCTCGCCGATCCCATGGCAGGCGAAGAGGGCGTACGCCTGCCGCTCGCCGCCAGCATGAAGGTGCTGCTGTTCCTCGTCTGCGACAGCCGGGGCGTCACCCGCGCCGAACTGGCGCGCCGGCTCGGCTGGCACCGCGAGCAGGTCGACCGGCTGTTCCGCGTCGACCACAACTCGCGCATCGATCAACTGGAAGCGGCGTTCAAGGCCGCCGGCGAGCCCTTCGAGCAGGCCATCAAACGCGCGGCGTGAACGCCCCTGCCTCCCCCCTTCTCCACCACGCGAACCGGTTGACAACTCCCGTCCCCGCGCTAACCTCGCCTCATGACCACGATGCTCTCCCTCTCGACGTCCTCGACCACCGCCGCGCGGCGGTTGGTTGCGTCATGAGCTAGAGCCGCTTCAGACGAAACCGATCGACCCGCCGGATGCGAGCGGGTTTTTTTTTTGCCTGCCGCGTCCCGCCCCATGGAGGACGACAGCATGCAGCGCATCGAAGCCGCATTGGCGGCAGCCCGCAAATGCCTTGCCACCCGCTTCAAGGGCGCATCGCACCTGTTCGTCGCCGGCTCGATCCTGCGCGGCGACGGCAACGCCTTCTCCGACATCGACATGGTCGTCCTCTACCCGAGGCTCGAGCGGGCGTGGCGGGAGTCCTTCGTGTTCGACGGCTTTCCCATCGAGGCCTTCGTGCAGGATCCCGAGACGCTCGCCTACTTCTTGCAAAACGACGCGGAGCGCGGCGTCCCCGTCATGGTCGACATGGTGGCGAACGGCGTCATCATCAGTGACGCGCCGGCCGAGGCCGCCGCCATCCAGCAACGGGCGCGGCAGGTGCTCGCCGCCGGGCCGAAGCCGCTCTCCGGCGCGCCGCTCGACGCCCTGCGCTACATCCTGACCGATCTTGCCGACGACCTGCGCGCCGAGCGGCCGGCCGACGAGATCGCCGCCACCGCCGCGCAGCTCTATCCCCGCCTGATCGACCTGATGCTGCTCGGGCGCAACCGCTGGACCGGCAACGGAAAATGGGGGCCTCGCCTGCTGCGGCGGCTCGATCCGCGCCTTGCGGAGGCGGCGGCCGAGGCGTTCAGGGACGCCGTGCTCGGCAAGCCGGCCGCGTTCCTGTCGCTAACCGATCGCGAGCTGGCCCGCCACGGCGGCGGCTGTTTCGACGGCTACCGCTCCGACGCGGCCGAGAGCGCACGGTTGCCCTCCGGCAACGTCCCCCATTGACGGCGCGGCCTTTCATCACGATAGCTCGCGCGAACAGGCGGGCACCGCC
>CAXXNH010000002.1:0-94939 GCA_963665435.2 uncultured Pleomorphomonas sp.
CAAGGCTGGCCTCAAGCCGCATCCGCGCCCGACGGTCGACGGCGGTGTCGGTCAACCGGTCGAGCGCTTCCGGGGCGGGAGACCTGGCCTTGGGCGACCGGCCGTTCCTTGCCGATATCGACTTGCCCGGCCCTGCTGCATGGCGTCTTCGTCCTGTCGCCGTATGCCCGCGCCACAAGTGAACTCCATCGATCTCTCGAAGGCGCTCGCCCATCCCGGCGTGGTGCGCATCGCCACTGCCGATGATGTGCCCGGCGACCGTTGGGTCGGGCAGATCAAGAAGGACTGGCCGGTGTTCGTCGCGGTCGGCGAAGAGGTGCGTTACGTCGGCGACGTCATCGCTGCCGTCGCAGCCGAGACGCCGCGCGCTGCCCGCGCCGCCGCCGCGCTCGTCTCGTCGACTACACGGTTCTGGAACCGACGCTGTCTCCGGAAGACGCGCTGAAGCCCGGCGCGAGGCAAGTCAACCCGCGGCAGCCCAATCTGCTGTCCGAGACCGTGATCGAGCGTGGCGACGTCGACGCGGCTCTCGCGGCCTCCGCCCATGTCGTCTCCGGCACGTGGCAGACCCAACGCATCGAGCACCTGTTCCTGGAGCCGGAAGCTTGTCTGGCGGCGCCGCTCGAAGACGGTCGCCTCCACCTCTATTCCAGGGGCCAGGGCGTGTTCGATGATCGCAAGGCGGTGGCCGGCGTGCTGGGTGAGCCGGTGGACAACATCTTCGTCGAGCTGGTGCCGACCGGCGGCGCCTTCGGCGGCAAGGAAGACATGACGGTGCAGGCGCAGACAGCCGTTCTGGCGCGCATCACCGGCCGCCCGTGAGGGTCGTTCTCTCTCGGGAGGAGTCAGTTCGCCTCCACCCCAAGCGCCATCCGATGAAGATGACCTATTCCGTCGGCTGCGACGCGGACGGCCATATCACCGCCGCCAAGATCGACATTCTCGGCGACAGCGGCTGTTACGCTTCTGTGGGCGACAAGGTGCTGGAACGCGCCGCCGGCCACGCCTGCGGCCCCTATCGGGTGCCGACGCTGTCCATCCACCGAATCGCCGCTACACCAACAACCCGCCCTGCCTCGGCGCCATGCGCGGCTTCGGCGTCAACCAGACGTCGTTCGCCATGGAGGCTGCCTTGATCTTCTCGCGGAAAAGGTCGGCATCGACGGCTGGGAGATGCGCTGGCGCAACGGCGTTCGCGTCGGCGACGTGTTCTCCTCGGGTCAGATCCTGGAGAAGTCGGTCGGCCTCGAGAAATCCTTGCTCGCCGTCAAGGACGCCTATTACGCGGCAAAAGCCGAGGGCAAGGCGGTAGGCGTCGCCTGCGGTGAAGAACTCCGGCATCGGCAACGGCGCGCTCGAATGGGGCAAGTGCCGCCTGGAGATCGAGGCGGAGGACCGCATCGCCTCCACATCGGCTTCACCGAAATGGGACAGGGTCTCCTCACCATCGCGCCCCAGTCGGCGGCCGATGTCACCGGTCTTCCGTCCTCCATCTTCGTGCCGCAGGTCAACAGCCGTTACGACGTCGGCTGCGGCCAGACCACCGGATCGCGCGGATACCCTGTTGGCGGCAAACGCGGTGATCAAGGCGGCGAAAGCGCTCCGCGCCGCCCTCGATGGGGGCAAGACGCTGAAAGACCTCGTTGGCGAGGTGTTCGCCGGCGACATCCTGATCGACGACACGACGGCGCCGGGGCAGCTCAAGAACGGCAAGATCAAGACCCACACGGCCTTCGGCTGGGCGACACAGGTGGCCATCCTCGACGAGACCGGCCGCGTCGCCAAGGTGATCGCCGCTCACGACGTCGGCAAGGCTCTCAATCCTCAACTGGCAGAAGGGCAGATCGAAGGGGCAGTACACATGGGCCTCGGTTACGCCCTGACTGAACAGCTTCCCTGCAAGGATGGCATGCCGGTGACGGCCAACGTTCGCGAAATCGGCGCGCTCAGGGCCTCCGACATGCCGGAGGTCGAGGTGATCATCATCGAGGAGCACGAGCCGGAAGGACCGTTCGGCGCCAAGGGCATCGGCGAGATCGGACTGGTGCCGACCGCCGGCGCCGTCGCCTCGGCCCTCGCGGCCTTCGACGGCGTTCGGCGCACGGTCCTGCCGATGATCGACAGCCCGGCGGCACGAGCACTATCGGTCGGCCTCGACCCCGACCTCGACCGGAGCGATTGGCATTGACCCGTTCGATCACCATCGGCCCGGATCGGACCGGCCGCACCGTCGCCATCGTCAATGGCGTCATCGCGGAGGCGGCTGACCCGGCTGCCCCCGCCATCGCTTGCCCCGGTGGCGAGATTGCGCCGGGCGCCGTCTGCGCCCACACCCATCTCTACTCCGGCCTTGCACCCTACGGCATGCCGCCGGCCGAACCGGCGCCCGCCAACTTCATCGAGATCCTGCAGAAGGTGTGGTGGCGGCTCGATCGGGCGCTCGACCGCCAAGCCCTCAGGGCGTCGGCCCGCGACTACATCGCCAAAGCGCTGCTTGCCGGCACCACCAGCCTTGTCGACCATCACGAGTCGCCGCATTTCATCGGCGGCTCGCTTCAGGTACTGGCGGACGCCGCCGAAGATCTCGGCGCGCGGACGCTTCTCACCTTCGGAGCCACCGAACGCAACTTCGGCCGCGCAGAAGCCGAAGCCGGGCTTGTCGAGTGCGGCAACGTCGAGGAGACGCCGCTCGTGCGCCGTCTGGTCGGTCTGCACGCCAGCTTCACCGTCTCCGACAACACCATTCGCGCAGCCGGCGAGCTTTGCGACAGGCTTGGCACGGTCATGCACGTCCATGTGGCCGAAGCCGTTGACGACGTGGAGGATGCCCGGGCGCGTGGCTATGCCGGCCCGCTCGAGCGACTGCTCGCGCTCGATGCGCTGCCGCCCGGCTCGATCCTTGCCCATGGTGTGCATCTCACGGCCGACGAGGTGCGCGAGGCCGACAGGCTTGGCCTCTGGTTCGTCCAGAACCCGCGCTCCAACGAGGGGAACCGGGTGGGCTACCCGACCAATCTCCGCCACTCGGACAAGGTTGCGCTCGGCTGCGACGGCTGGAACGCCGACATGACCGTCGAGGAAGCCGCCCTCTTCCGCCTCGCTGTGGCCGAAGGCGACGATCGCGCGGCTGGCCGTCTCGATGCCGGCCGACGGTTGATCGCCGAGCGTTTCGGCTTCTCCGCGACCGGGCTCGCGACCGGCGCAGCCGGCGACGTGGTGGTGCGCGAGGGCGGCAAGATCACGACCGTAGTGGTCGGCGGGCGGCTCGTCGTCCGCGACGGGCGTCTCGTCGGCAGCGATGCCGGAGCGATCGAAGCCGAGGCACGCTCCGAAGCGACGCGTCTATGGCAACGGATGGCAACGCTCTGACCCCGTGACGGCGCGACCGACCAAGGTTATTGTCGCCCCAGGGAGAGACCAATGATCTATTTTCTCGACACCGCCGACGCCGCCGCCATCGCCCGCCTTGCCGATCTCTATCCGATCGCCGGGGTGACCACCAATCCGACGTTGATCGCGCGTGAAAAGCGGCCGTTTACCGACATCATCAAGGATATCCGGGCGGTGATCGGCGACGGGGCCATGCTGCACGTTCAGGTGACGGCGCGCGACGCCGACACCATGGTGGCCGAAGCGCGCAAGCTGGCCGACTTCGTGGGGACGGGATTTCATCCCAAGGTTCCCGTGACAGCCGAGGGCCTCAAGGCGATCCGTCGGCTATCGGGGCTTGGCTTTCGCGTGACGGCGACGGCCATCGTCACCGCCCAGCAAGCGCTGATGGCAGCGGTTGCCGGCGCGGCCTTTACAGCGCCCTATGTCAACCGGCTCGACATGATCGGCGGCGACGGCGTCAAGGTCGTCGCCGACATCGCTCATCTCTTCCGCATCCACGCCCTGCCGACCCGGCTTCTCACCGCCTCGTTCAAGAACGTTCAGCAGGTCCACGACGTCACCATGGCCGGCGCGCATTCGGCGACGCTGCCGCCCGACATTCTGGAGGCGTTGATCCGCCACCCGCTGACGGACTCGGGCATCGCCGGCTTTGCAGCCGACTGGGCCGATGCCTACGGTGAAGGCCGCACGACGCTCGATCTCATCTGAGGTCGAGGTCAGGCGGCGGACTTCTTCTTGCCGGCATGGTGGGTGGCGTCGTCGCTCGCCTTGGCGAAGACATCCGTCACCGAAGCGGTCTTGGATCCGCCGGCAGGCTTGGTCGCCTTGGGCTTGCGCGCTTCCTTGGTTTTTCTCATTTGTCCCTTGGCCATATCGCTCTCCTCAGCGAAAGCGCGGCCGACGCGACAGTCGCCGCGCGCCTTTTTTTCCTGCGTCGGGCCGGTCTTCCGGCTGGCCACCGACGGCGACATGATGAGCCGGCTCAGAGGCGGATACAACTAAGCGAAGGTCCAAGCTGCACCGACAAGTGCATCCCTGCATGGACAGACGATCTGGTGCGAGACATCCCCTTGGCTTTGGCCGATCAGTCGGAGGGCGACTTGGCAGGGTCACCGTTCAGCAAAGCAAATTCTCGATGTATCGCGCCCAAGTCGATAATGGGCAGATCGTCAGGCGCGCCACACTGTTCTTTCTGGCCGCTGGCGTTCAGAGCGGCGGAGAACTCGAGAAGCGCCCGCCGCTTCTCGTCAAGAGACGCCAGAATGAATCCGCGCAAGGCCCGTATTGGACAACCGGCCATCCATGATCGGTTCGAGTCGACGTACTCCACCGCGTCAACAATGTCGCCCCGTTGCAGACTCTGGCTCGCAAGAGCGAGAGCGAGCTGTGTGTCCACATCTCCCTCGCCGATCAGCGAATAGGACATCTCTGCGACAAAGCCAAAGATCTGCCGGGCTTCGGCGAGCCGACCACTGCGAAGTGCATCTTTGCCTTGAGAAGCAGCCACGGAAGCAAGACTGTTACTGTAGCTCGGATCTGGGGCCAGCTTCATCATGAAGCCGTGACGGCACTCGTCGAAGTCGAGAAGATGGGTGCCCGCTCTCCGCCAATAATCCGGCGGGATGTTTGCTCCCATATGTGCGGCTTTGCCCGTCGTTGACGCCATTTCGTTCAGGATCACAGACAAAGAGGCAGAACCGCTTGATTCCAGACACATGTCGGCGACCGAGGCGAAGAAGCGCCAATCGCTTGCGGGCTTGCTCCAGGGTGGGTTTCCCGCGTCTGCCGCCGTCTCGGGCCAATCGATGGAAAGCCCCATCTCGTCCGAAGCGGAGTAGCCCTTGGGCGAAACGGCGATTCTCAGTTTTGTGCCGGCGGCAGATATGGCATCGGTGGCGACAAACGATCCGAGCAGATCTTCATCCGGCAGGTTCAACAGTGCATTCAACGTTGCCGGAACCCTGTCAAAGTCCGGAAGCCCCCTGGAGCTTTTCAGGCTGTCCCTGATGAACAACCTGACCAGAAGACCGCGCAACTCTCCGACGGCGCGGACGGTCGGCTTTTCTTCCCGCATGAACGGCGGAGCCAGCGTCCAGAAAGCGGCGCTCAGCCGAGGATTCTCCCCGGCTCCACGCAGATAGTCCATCCATCCGTCGAGCCCAGCCTCAAGCTCTCGGCGCCGTTCCGGCGAAGCGCCCCGGTACTCCTCGATGACTCTTCGCAGCTTCCTTTCCCGTTCCACTCTGGGCGCGATCGGTGGAAGTCGGCCACTGACAGGTTCGCCGGAGGAGGCGAGCTCCGCCCTGAGGCTGATGATATCCCTGTAGCCGACAACGTCCTTAAGCTGGGGCACCCAGGGCTCATCGCGAGGAGCCTGAGATCGGACGGTCACGAGCGTATCCAGCAACTCCGCGAACTTCTGGTCGGTGAAAGAGTCGCTGGTTGCCGCTGTTTCAAACAGCGAGAGCGCGAGCTCATCGAGGGTCGCTTCCGCGGGCTGGCTTAGGAAATCCTGGTTGAACACCACGGGGAGAAGCATCAGGCCACCGATCAGGATCCCGGTCGCGGACAGGAAATCAAAAGCCGAGGCGACAACGGCAAAGGGGGGGAGCCTGCTTGCGGAGACAAGAAACGCACGACGTCGATGCCCAAGCAGTCCGAGCCTGTCCGCCTCCTTGACCCATTTTCCGAGCTGGATGAGCTGATACTTGCCAACCAGAAATCCCGCCGCGATGCGCAGCCCGACGAACGTCGCCAGCCCGAAAAGCACAAGGTTCAGGTGTTGCTGCGGAACGGTCAGCACCAGACCGGCCAGCAGCGTAGAGAACGCCGCCAACGCGAAGGCCGGCATGTAAAGGCCGTGCGAGCTGAGAATGTCCACCGGCGCAAAGAGGCAGCGGAGATCGAACCCTGCTGGCCAGCGGCCTTTGGCCTTCCTGCTCCGTTCAAAGCTGGCTTTCGCGCGCCTGCCGGTTACCAGCACGGCGACATCGTCGTCGGGCAAGACACATGCCCCGCCCGGCAGGGCCGCATAGGCATGTTCGGCGTCCGCCCGCCTGTTGAGAAGCTCTCGCGCAGCCTGAGCCTGGGCCAACCAGTGAAGATATCGCTCGGCCACCTCTCTGCCGACGATCTGGGCCAAGCCAGAGCCCAACCAGTTGAGCTGGCACTCCCGCTCGATCAGCTCGGCAAGCGCCTCCAGTCCCTCGCCCCGTTCGAAAGACGAGACGTCGTCGAGCCCTCGACGATCAACCAGAGGAAAAATATAGGGCAGTCGCTGTGCGACAGCGGTGTGAAAGGTCTGGCTCGAATCAAGGTCCAGCTCGGAAGCGAATGCGAAAAGGGCTCGCCACCCTTCGTTGCCGGTCTGTTGTCCCTCCAACGGCGGCGTGTCGGGAAGAAGCGAATCCAGCTTCTCGATCGTTCTCTCAAGAAGCGTCGGCTCCGATACCTCCTCGCCGTCCTCGCGTCCACCGGCCGACAACACGTCCGCCGGGCCAGGCTCGAAGAGGACAGGATCCGATAACTCCGGCGTCCGGTTGTCGGTTTGTGCATCCTCTTCGTCCGCCCCGAGAGGCTGTCGGATGTCCTCTGTGTCCTCGACCGGATCTGGGGCCAGTCTGGCTGACAGCCTCATCGCCTGCTCGCGCGCTTCGACAAGCCTTTGGAACCCTTCCGGATCGTCGTCCGGTCGGCAGGCTTTGAGGCACTTGGCGTAGGCCCTGAGAATGGCGCGCTCATCGTCGGTCGGCTCGATCCCCAGGATTGACCAGCACTCGCTCCGACTACCGGGGCGCATCAGAACCCTACCCCCTCGAACTGTTGAAGGGCTGCGGCGAACTGTTGCCGTACCTCCTTGATGTCGCGCCGAGTCTGATCCTCGATACAGCCCTCGAACCAGAAGATCAGTTCCTTGATCCGTTCGCGCTCACCGCCGAGGGCGTCCGCGTAAATGCGTTCGGCACGGGCAAGGAGAGCTCTGTTCTCATGCTGGTCGCGCGGCAAAATCTTGATTGTCGCGAGTTCGGCAAACCGCTTTGTCAGCTCCTGATCCGTCAGGTTGGACTGGTTGCTGAAGACATTCCGGATGACCTTACCCGTCGAGACGACCTTGACCTCGACCTCCAGAGCCCCGTTTACATCGTAGGTATAGCGAACATCGACACACTCTTTTCCTTCCGGCCCAGGCGGGACGGGGACCTCGATCTGACCGATCAGTATGTTCTGCGATGGGCGGATATGCTCACCCTGCAGGACTTCGATCAGAATCCTGTTTTGATGGTCGAAGGCCGTGTAGTAGCGGTTTTCCCGGCTGATCGGGACAATCGCATTTCGCTCGATGATCGACGACATCACTCTTTCGTTGGACGACCGCCTTTCGAGAACGGCCGTGCCCAGCGTAAAGGGGCAAACGTCGGTCATGACGACTTCCTGAAGCGCGCCATCCCTGGCCTTCAGCGCCGCCTGCACCGCCGTACCGAGCGCGATGATATGGTCCGGTTGCGGGTGCAGAAGCGGAAATCGCCGGAAGAGGCGCGTCACGAGGTCGCGCACAAGCGGCATGCGGGACGCTCCGCCTACGAGAACAACCTGATCGAGCCGTGTGATGTCGATACGCGAGTCGCGAATGGCTCGCTCGATCGGAGCCTTCATACGGCGGACAAGCGCCCGGCAGCTCTCCTCGAACTCGGTCCGCCGCAAGGCCCCACCCGCGACCTCGCCTGAGACCGTGAAGGCGTACTCTTCGTCAGAGCGATCCGTCATCGCTCGCTTCAGTCGCTCCGCCTCCTCGATCAGCTTCGCTTTTTCCATGCCGCTCATGCTGTCCAGAGGTGGCAGCCGGTGGCGTTCGACAAGCAAATCGATAATCGCGCCGCGGAAATCGTCGCCGCCGAGGCGGGCGTCACCTGCCGATGCCTTGATCTCCATGATTCCATCGAACTTGTGCAGGAGCGAGACATCGAATGTCCCACCGCCCAGGTCGAGAATGAGAAAGCTGCCCTCCTCCATGCCTTCGAGA
Organism: uncultured Pleomorphomonas sp.; assembly: GCA_963665435.2. GTDB lineage: Bacteria > Pseudomonadota > Alphaproteobacteria > Rhizobiales > Pleomorphomonadaceae > Pleomorphomonas. Next base: position 8,414 of record CAXXNH010000002.1, read on the forward strand.
CCGTGGGCGAGAGCCGCCGCGGTCGGTTCGTTGATCAGTCGTCCAACATGAAGCCCGGCCAGACGGGCAGCGTCGAGTGTCGCCTTGCGCTGCGTGTCGTTGAAGTAGGCGGGAACCGAGATAATCGCTTCGGACACGTCCTCGCCGAGCGCCACCTCGGCATCCTGCTTGAGCGATTTCAGGACGAAGGCGGAGAGCTCCTCGGCACGCCACAAGCGGGAGCCAAGCTTGAAGCTCTTCGCGCTCCCCATCGCCCGCTTGAACGACGCGGCGGAGCGGTCCGGATGTGTCACGAGGCGATCAATGGCGGCGCGGCCGACCAATACCTCGCCGTCGTCTCCCACACTGACAGCCGAGGGGGTCAGTGCCTCCCCAAGGGCATTCGGGAGTGTTCGGGGGCCGTCCTTTGTCCAGATAGCGACGAGCGAGTTCGATGTCCCAAGATCAATACCGATGGTCGTCATGCCACACGCTTTTCCCGCAGCGCGACCCGTGCCCGAGGCATCCCGTACAGTCGGCTTGCGGCCCTCTACCCGGAAAAGTCCGGGTCATATTCTCTCGCCCACAAGTGAGCTGCTGCGAAATGCGATGGAAGCCTCGACAGGCCACGCGCCCAAACGGCGAGAGAGCCATTTGTCTCGGCGACACGCGAGATCTTGATAGGGTCGGAGAGCGGTTGCCCAGGAAGCACCGTTTTCGTCGTCCTGCCACTCCGCGCATCACAGGCAACCAATGCGCCGCTTTCTCTATTTGGTTGCATGGAAGTGTCAAGCTCGCCAACGAGGAACAGGAAGGAAAACCCGGACTAACCACTGACAGCGCTAACAGTTCCTATACTCCGCGCGCCCTCGACGGGACAGCATGCTGGCCGCGCGGGAACGCATAATGCGGCGTAGGCAGAGCTTGAGAGACCAGCTTGGCTTGGTCCTCGCGTGCAACAGAGCCTCAGTCCATATGGAGAGCGTGAAGCACCGGCGCCTGACGACACACCACGAGGCGCCTAGAGCCTTCACCGACCAAATTGAAACATTTGGTCGTCAAGCGAAGACTTCAGGTCTGTTCGCTGAAGCAGCCGCTTATTCAATCAGGTCGACTCAACCTGATCGACGGGTGCTCTCGGCAGGCTGCGATTCGACGAGAACGCCGCCAGGTCCATCGCTGTAGCTTGCAAGCACCGCCTTGAAATCACTCGGCACGCTGAAAAGGTACCCCTGACCGTAACCGATGCCGAGCGCCGCCAGTTCCTTCAGCGTCGCCTCGTCTTCGATGCGCTCGGCGATCACGTCGACCCCGAGTTGGCGGCCAATGTCGTTGATCGCCCGGACAACGGTGCGATCATAGGCGCTGTTGGCCATGTTGTGGACGAAGCTGCCGTCGATCTTGATGGCATCGACATCGAAGCTCTTCAGATAGGTAAAGGACGACAGGCCAGATCCGAAGTCGTCGAGGTTGACGCGGCAGCCGATGCCACGCACGGCGCGGATGAAATCTCGCGCCACTTCGAAGGAGTTGATCACCGCCGTCTCGGTGATTTCAAGCGTCAGGCGCCAAGGTGACAGGGGACTTGCCAGGAGAAGGTCGGCAACGTACCGCCACAGCGTCGGGTCGTTCAGCGAGTTGGCCGACAGGTTGACGGCCACTCGCAGGTCAGGCACCGCCATGATCGCCGGTCCGAAATCCTTGATCACTTTGGCGAGCACCCACCGATCGATTGCGCCCATCAGATCGAAGCGCTCGGCGGCCGGGATGAAGCTATCCGGCTTCAACACGCCACCTTTCTCGTCGAGCATGCGGATGAGAATTTCGAGCGACCGATCGGGCGATCCTTTGGCGGCTATCGGCCTGATCTCTTGGGCATAGAGCACGAAGCGATCGCTCTCGATAGTCTCGCGGATACGAGCGGCGAGGCGGAAGTCGCTCATGTGCTGCTGCGCCTCGCCCGTATCCTGCAGGAATACCGATACGCGACCGCGTCCGGCGGCCTTTGCAGCGTAACAGGCAACGTCGGCCTCGGCCAGGACCGCTTCGGCACTCGCGGTTGTGACATCAACCTGGGTGACGCCGACGCTGGCGCCGACCTCGTAGACCTTGCCCTCCCAGGCGAAGCGGATGGCCTCGATGGCATGGATCAGCTTCTCGCCGACGAAGGCCGCGAACTCGCGATCGCAGTTTTCGATCAGCACGGCGAACTCGTCACCGCCAAGCCGGGCAAGGCAATCGCTGACCGGCACGATCGATTGCATGGTGCGCGCCACTTCCTGAAGAAGAGCGTCGCCCGCCAGATGACCCGCCGTGTCGTTGACGATCTTGAAACGGTCCAGGTCGACGAACAGCAGACCATGCGGGCTGGCGTCTTCGCGCGCTGCGGCGATCATGCCCTGAATACGCGTTTCGAAGTGACGGCGATTGGCAAGGCCTGTGAGATCGTCGTGGGTCGCGGCATGGGCAAGGGACCGCTGCATGGCGCGCTCGGCCGAGACATCCTGGAAAACCAGAACGGCGCCGGCCCGGCCGTCTGTGCCTGCGGCGATGATCGGCGACGCCGCTTCGCGAATGTAGTGCACGTCTCGACCGCGCACATCGATGACCTGCGTTCCGAGCCGTTCGACCGGCGCCCCGGTCTCCAGGACCTGTCGCACACAGGACGCGGCGGGCTGGCCAGTGTCGTCATGGACGGCCTGGAAGACCTCTTCGATCGGATGGCCGGAGGCTTCCGCTTCGGAGAAACCCGTCATTCGTTGCGCAGCGGGATTGATAAGCGCGACGCGACCGTCGGGATCGGTGGCGATCACGCCATCGGAGATGGCATGCAACGTCGTCCGAAGGCGTTCCTTCTCGTCGCGCAGAGCTTGGGCGGAACTCACCTGCTCGCTGATGTCCCATGCCGTACCCAGCAGCAGACGGTCGCCGTTCGACAACGTCACCCTGTCGGCGAGCACGCGAATATACACCACACCACGCGTCGGGCTCAGCAGGCGGCACGTCGTGTTCACCCTTGCTTCCGGGTCCAACGCGGCTTGGCGCAGCATGTCCGACAGAACCGGCCGATCTTCCGGATGCACGAAGCGCAGCCACTCCATCGACCGCTGATCGGAGCCCTCGCTGGCCATCTGCCCGAAGGTCTCGCCATTCCACGTTGCCGCGCCGGTGGCCAGATCGATGCTCCACAGACCGATGCCGCCGGCCTCGACGGCGAGGCGCACCCGTTCCTCAAGAAGCTGAATTTCCAGCTCTGCGGCCTTGTTGCGCGAAATGTCGGTGTGGGTACCAATGATGCGAAGCGGACGCCCGTCGGCGTCGCGTGAAATCACCTTGCCTCGATCGAGAATCCAGACCCAGTGGCCGTCCTTGTGACGCAGGCGAAACTCCGCTTCGAGCCACTCCGTCTCGCCACGCTCGTGCTCATAGTTGACCTTGAGAAAGTTGTCGCGGTCGTCCGGATGCATCAGCTCGAGCCAGGCGTCTCCGCCGTCGATCGACACATCGTCCGGTTCGTAGCCGAGCATGCGCTTCCAAGTGGGCGACGTGTAGAGGCGTCCATTTATCTTGTCGACATCCCAAACGCCTTGCTGGCCGTTCTCCAAGGCAAAGGCCCAGCGACTTTCGCTTTCCGCGATGGCCTCCAGCGTTCGCTTCTTGAGGTCGATGTCCTCGACCTGGGTGATCAACCGATCCGGCCTGCCGGACGCCCCATTGACGAAGACAATGACGGACAACTCGACCCAGAAAACCTCGCCCGACTTGCGCACGTAGCGCTTCTCTGTCTTAAGGCTACGGATCCGGCCCTCGGAAATACGTTCGTAGGAACTGTCCAGGCCGTCACGATCCTCCTCGTATGTGATGTCCTTGAAGCTTCGACCGAGGAGTTCCTCTTCGCTGTAACCCGTCATGGCGCAGAAGGCCGCGTTGACCTTCTGGTAAACGCCATCCAGGCCGATGATCGTCACGCCGATGCTGGCGTCGTCCATGGACCGGCGGAACAGGCTCTCGCTCTCGGCGAGATCTCGCTCGCGCTGGCGCAGCCGTTCCAGCAACACACAGGTGGCAATCGGCAGCAGTACGCCAATGGAGACACCGAGAGGCATCAGCTTGGGAGCCTGCGAGGCCTCGACCATGCCATAGGCCGCCATCATCGTCACGAACCAGACCGTGCCTGACAGCACCGCCATGTCCACCGGTCGGAGAACGAAACTCGCCAGTAGAAGCGGGACGACGAAGAACACCATCGGTTCCGATAGCGTGGCGGTGGCAGCGACGGCACCGATCGAGAACACCAGGACCATGGCTGCATAGATCCAGCCATTCAGCCAAGCCGACCGCTGACCGAGCCGAGCGGCGTCGCGTTGCAGATAGAGCAAAGTCGGAAGGAAGATGGCAAAGGCGGCGGTACCACCTCCCCACCACACGCCGAGCGACATTGGTGCGTTGCGCAGGATTCCCGCTCTCGAGAGGGAGAAAGCCATGGCGAGGCTAGCGAGAGGAGCCAGGACGGCCGCTGCCAGCGCCGCAATCACTTCGAATAGTTCTTCGTTGTGCGACCGTTCCGTCCAGCCCCTGACGAGATCGATCACCCAGAGGCCGACTCCCATGGAGAGAGCCCGCACGAACAGGATCGAGACGATGAAATGGGCGTCGCCGCCAAGACACCAGGCGACCAGAAGCCACCCAACCAGAGCGCCAGCGACGCCTGTCAACCGATCTCCGACCGACCTGTTGACCAAAAGGGCGACGATCACGGCATCGGCCGGCCATACGGGCGTTCTGACGCCGACCAACACGACGATCGAGATCATCGCTGCGGACAGTCCGGCATATAGCAGGCCGCAGCCCACAAACACTCCGAACCGACCGCCGGGGAACACGCCTTTCAGCACCGCAACACCAATGCCATGAGATGAGAATGGGGCGACATTGGCAGGCCGGCGTGAAACAACGCTTAACGGCAACACCGATCCGGCGGAAACACTTGAACGAGAAGATTCAAATCGTTGAGGCCAGATGACGGCCCCATAACGAGGAGATGAAGCAAAAACCCCATCTCCTCAGTCAACTATCGCGACAGATCTCAAGATCTACGGATACGTGAAGACGTCACTCTTCAAAAGAGAACTGCCCCACTTCACAGACATTGACGCCCGCCTTCGTGGCTTCCGTGGCGTCTTCAAACACGGCGCGAAAATCATATTTGCAGTAGCCAGAACCGTCGTCGATATTGACCGTCATCTCAGCGCCCGGCTGGAGCATGTCTTCGCCCAGAATATCCTCCTGCCAGTCGTTCTCCCCCGTATTCGAGGCATAGAACTCCTGGATTGCCGTGGATGTATTATTGATCACAACGACACGCCGATCAAAAGCACTGGCGTCAACCACGCACGCAAAAAGAACGGCACCGGCCAACACCGATGCCTGCATCTGGAATTTCATGTTTTTAGACCCCTCTGTCTTTCAGGGACCGGCGATATCTGCCTCCTGAAGACGCCGCACCAAAGCATGCCGGCAAATCGCGGTCACCAGCGACTTTCGGGGATCCCCAGGAACTCGTCGTCTGAAAGCGTCAGGCGAAGACGATGGTCTTTTTGCCGTGCATCAGAACGCGCGCCTCAAGGTGCAGCTTCACGGCCCGGGCGAGCACACGAGACTCGTTGTCGCGGCCGACGGCGACCAGATCCTCGGCGGAGAGGGCATGGGTGACGCGCGAGGTTTCCTGCTCGATGATCGGACCTTCATCAAGATCGGGCGTTACATAGTGGGCGGTAGCGCCGATCAGCTTAACCCCGCGTTCGTGAGCCTGATGATAGGGGCGGGCACCCTTGAAGGACGGCAGGAAGGAATGATGAATGTTGATGATCTTGCCGAACAGCGACGACGACAACTTGTCGGACAACACCTGCATGTAGCGGGCAAGAACGACCAGCTCGGCGCCGGTTTCCTCGACCAGGGCCACGACCTTGGCCTCCTGCTCCGCCTTGTTCGACTTGTCCTTGTCGACCGGCCAGCAATAGTAGGGGATGCCCTGCGCCTCGGCGAAGGCACGGCTGTCCTCGTGGTTGGAAATGATGGCCGCCACCTCCGCCTTCAGCCAGCCGACGCGGATCTGGTACATCAGATGTTGCAGGCAGTGATCGAATTTCGAGACCATTATGATGATCTTCGGTGTGCGAGCGGCATCGACGAGGTCGACGGTCATGCCGAAGGTTTCGATGGTGTCGGACAGCGCGGCGCGGATCGTATCGGCGCTGAGGGCCGACGGCGTCTCGAAGGCGATGCGCATGAAGAAGCGGTTGGTGACCCGGTCCCAGAACTGAGCGCTTTCGGCAATGTTGCCGCCAAGACCGGCGAGGATGGTGGTGACCGAGGCGACAATGCGCGGACGATCGGCGCAGGAGAGCGTGAGAATGTGGGTGCGCTTGTGGGCATCGGCCATTGTCGGAAAACCTCGTCGCAGTTTGATCGACGCTAGTTAGCTTGGCCTGCCCCCGGAGGAAAGAGGCTAAAGCATTCAGAGGCGGCCGACGGTTGCCTGTCGTTCACAACGGACGCTCGTCAAGCGCCACCGATTTCACCAAGGCAAACACTTGCCGCCCCGGCTTGAGATCCAACTCGGCCACCGCTGCCCGAGTGACCGAGGCTGCGAGATGAGAGCCACCGTCGAGCGCTACGTCGACGGTGACGCTCGAGCCAGAGCCCTCCGGCACCTCGGCCACGGTGCCGGCCAGCACAGTCCGTATGGTGACGCCCTCCGGACGACGAGTGGCAAGCGCCACGTCGGTTGCATGGACCAACACGCGCACCTCTCGGCCCAGCGGCCGCACGAGACCGTTCAGCCAGACGATACCCGCCGGCGTTTCGACGGGTGTCAGCTGGAACGGGTCGTTCGGCGAGCCAAGTCGTCCCTCGATTACCGACATGATCTCGAAACGATCGGCGGCGACGCGGAAGACGTCGGTGGGAGAGCCCACACGCGCCACCTTGCCCGCCTCAAGCACCACCACCTTGCTAGCGAGCCGCACCACCTCCTCGACGGCATGGCTGACATAAACGATCGGTATGGCGAACTCGTCGCGTAGGGCCTCGATCAGCGGCAGGATTTCCAGGCGACGCGGTGCATCGAGAGAGGCGAGCGGCTCGTCCATCAGCAAGAGGCGCGGCGAGGCGAGCAGCGCCCGGCCAAGGGAGACACGCTGCTGTTCGCCGCCGCTCAGTGTCGCCGGATGCCGATCAAGCAGGTGACCGATGCCGAGCGTATCGATCACGGGCCCCTCGGCAATGTGACGCTGACCTCGGGGCGTGAACAGTCGGCCGTAACGAAGATTGTGCCCGACGGACATGTGCGGGAAGAGCCGTGCTTCCTGGAACACCACGCCGATCCGGCGGCGATAAGGCGGCACATGCCGCCCTTGCCCATCGGCCATGATCGCATCATCGACGACAATTCGGCCGGATCGAAGCCGTGCCAGCCCGGCGATGAACTTGATCACCGACGACTTGCCCGAACCAGAGGGACCGAACAGCGCGGTGACGCCACCGTCTCCGGAGAAATCAACGTCGAGTTGAAAGTCGCCCAGGCGCTGATGGATTTCCACGTCGATCACGACGAGGCCCTCCTGAACCAACGAGCGATGATTTCCGAGGCGACCAGCGCGGTGAGACCGATACAGGCGGCGATAACCGACAGGAGAAGCGCCTCGCCATCGCCTTCCGGGCTCTGGCTCGCGGTGTAGATGGCCGATGCGATGGTGCGCGTCTCGCCTGGGATGTTGGAGACGAAGGTGATCGTGGCTCCGAACTCGCCAAGCGCCTTGGCAAAACCGAGCGTTGCCCCGACCAGGATGCCGGGCAACGACAACGGAAGGGTGACGAGGAAGAAGGTGGCAAACGGGCCGGCGCCCAAAGCGCCGGACGCCTGCTCGAGCCGGGCGTCGACCGCCTCGATCGACAGGCGGATGGCGCGCACGATGATCGGCAGCGACATCACCACGGCGGCGACGACGGCGCCTGTCCAGCGAAAGGCGAAGACGATGCCGAAGTGCTGGTCGAGGAAGGCGCCGATCAGTCCCTTGCGCCCCAGCAGCAACAACAGGGCATAACCGGTGACCACCGGCGGCAGCACCAGAGGCAGGTGAATGAGCCCATCGAACAGCGCCTTGCCGGGAAACCGCCCGCGCGCCAGGATCAAGGCCAACACGGTGGAGACAGGAACACCACAGAGGGTCGCCACGGCAGCGACCTTGAAGCTCAGGGCAATAGCGGTCCAGGCGTCTGGAGAGAGATCCGGCATCAGCTCACAGTGGTCGATCGGCACCCGGCCGGCAAGGGGTCATCGGCGAACGGGCATCCCGCCCGAAATCGGTCGGTGGGCGGCCGCAAAGCCGCCCGAGACCACTCACTTGGCCGGCTTGATGAAACCGGCAGCCGCGAACACGGCGTCTGCCTCAGGTCCCTTGAGATAGGCAATGAAGTCGGCGGCGCCCGGGCCGGCGTCCTTGGTAAGGCCGATCGGATAAACGATCGCCTTGTGGCTCGTCTCGGGGAACGTGGCGACGACGGCGACCCCCGGCTCGGCGGCAGCGTCGGTCCCATAGACGATGCCGAGCTTGGCTTCGCCACGAGCGACCATCTGCAGGGCAACGCGGACGTTCTCAGCCGGGGCAAAGCGTGGTGCCACTGCCTCAAAGAGGCCGAGCGACTTCAGCGCTTCCTCGGCATAAGCACCAGCCGGGACGCTCTTGGCCTCGCCGATGGCAAGGCGCTCATCGCCGAGTACGGCCGGCAGCGCAGCCTTGTCGGCAAGGTCGACGGCGACCTTGTCATCCTTCGCAGCGACCAGCACCAGAGAATTGCCAAGGAGGTTGAAGCTGCTGCCAGTCTTCATCAGGCCCTTCTCGTTGGCGTAGGTCATCCACTTGAGATCGGCTGAAATGAAGACATCGGCGGGAGCACCGGCCTCGATCTGCTTGGCCAGGGCGCCGGAAGCAGCCGGCGTGACCAGAACCTCCACGCCCTTGTCGGCTTTGTAGGTGTCGGCGATCTTCTGAAGCGATGGCGCCACCGAGGCGGCGGCGAAAATTCGTACCTGATCGGCGGCGGAGGCAGCCGAGGTCAGGAGGCCGAGCGCAAGCGCGGCGACGAGGGCGAGCGACTTTTTCATGGAGTTGGGTTCCCGTCTGGTCGTTATATACTCGAAGTTATAACGACAGTCGTGGAAGCGCAAGCGTTGGTGGCGGGTCTGTCAGATCAGCCCGTTCGCCGACAGTTCTTCCTTGACGTAAGCATAGAAGACGGGCGCCGCAATCAGGCCCGGCACGCCGAAGGTCGCTTCCATGGCAAGCATGATCGTCAGCATTTCCCAGGCGCGCGAGTTGATCTGGGTGCCGATGATGCGGGCGTTGACGAAATACTCGAGCTTGTGAATGGCAATCAGGAAAATGAGCGCCGCGATGGCCGCCGGAGCCGATACGCCGAGGCTGACGATGAAAATCACGGTGTTGGAAATGATGTTTCCGATCACCGGCAACAGGCCGACGATGAAGGTAACCGCCACCATGGTCTTCAGGAAAGGCAACTGAACGCCGATCAGCGGGTCGAGGCCATAGAGAAAGAGGGCGGTCAGCGTCGTGTTCAGCAATGAGATGCGGATCTGCGCGAAAACGACACGACGGAAGGACAGCGTCAGGCGACGAACGCGACCGATCAGCTCGATGGACAGAGGACCGTGCGGCTTATCCGGCGGCCTGCGGAACAACACCAGCGAGCCGATGATGATGCCGAACAGGATATAGACGAGGATGCGACCGACGTCCTGTCCGAAGCGCTGTAGCTCCCAGGCATTGTTTTGCAGGAACTTCACCGCCTGCCGTCGAAGCTCGTCGGTGTTGACGGGCAGGTAATCGCCAATCCACGGCGGAAGATAGGTGCGGCCGGTTTCCAGGACCTGCGCCATCTTGTGAATGAGGGCGAACAGGCCTTCCGACCCATTTGTGAACAACGAGCCGGCCGAGACAACGGCGGCTGTGATGCCGAGCGAAATCAACGCCACGATGGCGACAAGCGCCACCGCCTTGCCCATTTGCTGCGTCCAGCCGGTACGATTGCGGAGCCAAGGCGCTGCGCTGATTGCTGTCTCATGAACGAGAAGCCCCGCCAGAAGTCCGGCGAGCAGCCCCATCTCAAGGCATAGAAACAGGGCGATGCCAACGATCAGATAAGAGGCGATCTTCACCCAGTTGAACGAAGCCAGCTTGTCCATCGCCCGCAGTCATCTCCATCAGTGAAGCCCCAATACAGCCCAATCCGGATGAACGCAAAAAGAAACGACGGGGGCTTCCGGGGTGAACCGATTCATGGCAATGCGTTGTGTTCGACGAGGAGGAACCCTATGTCCAGCGCTGAGCTTTCGAAACGTTTTCCCCGCGACTTTGTTTTCGGCTATGCCACCGCCGCCTACCAGATTGAAGGCGCCCATGACGAAGACGGTCGCAAGCCGAGCATCTGGGACGCATTCTCCCGCATTCCGGGGCGCGTCAGGAACGGCGACACCGGCGACGTCGCTTGCGATCATTACCACCGCATGCCCGAAGACGTCCGTCTGCTGCGATCCCTGTCGGCGGATGCCTATCGGTTCTCGATCGCCTGGCCGCGAGTCATTCCCGACGGTCGCGGGCCGGTCAACGAAAAGGGCATCGACTTCTACGACCGGCTGATCGACGAGTTGCTGAAAGCCGAGATAAAGCCTTACGCAACCCTTTATCATTGGGATCTGCCGATCGAGCAGCACGGTCGCGGCGGCTGGTGTGCCCGCGACACCGCCTATGCCTTCGCCGAATACACCGATGTGGTGATGGCCCGCCTTGGCGACCGCCTCTCGGGCATCATGACGCTCAACGAACCCTGGTGCTCCGGCCACCTGTCCTACCTCATCGGCGAACATGCCCCTGGGGAGCGCAATCTGACGGCAGCGCTCGCGTCGATCCACACGCTCAACCTCGCCCATGGGCTCGCCATGCAGGCGATCAAGGCTCGCCGATCCGATTTGCCGGCCGGCATCGTCTACAATGCCAAGGCTCTCTATCCAGCCAGCAACCGCCCCGAGGATATCGACGCCACCGAGCGCTACCGCGCCTTCCACGATGGCGTATTCCTGGATCCGGTGATGCTCGGCCATTACCCTGCCGACGTTCTCGAAGCTTTCGGCCCGATCATGCCGAAGATCGAGGCCGACGACCTCAAGATAATCTCGACCCCCATCGATTTCCTCGGGCTCAATTTCTACGCTCCCGAGCGGATCGTTGCCGACCCCGCCCTGCCCTTCCCGCGCGCCCGCTCCGTCCAGGCGGAGAATGTGCCGCGCACGGCCATGGGCTGGGAGATCCATGCCCCGGCCCTCGATCGCCTGCTCACCGACCTCGACGCCCGCTACAAGCTGCCGCCCATCTACATCGCGGAGAACGGATGCGCCCAGTATGACGAGCTCATCGACGGCAAATGCGACGACCCCGGCCGCATCGACTATCTCGAAAAGCATCTGACAGTCCTCGCCGACGCCCGCGACAAGGGGATCCGCGTGGATGGCTACTTCGTCTGGTCGCTGATGGACAATTACGAGTGGTCGCACGGCTATGCGAAGCGTTTCGGCGTCGTCTACGTCGATTACGAGACGCAGGTGCGGACGCCCAAGTCCTCGGCCCTCTGGTATCGCGACCTCATCGCCGGCCGGGCTCAGGCCGCGTCTGTTTGACCACTTGAAACAAGAAGCCCCGGGAGCCGATGCTCCCGGGGAAGTTTATCGGCGCGCCAGGAAGGGTAACGGCCGAGAAGGACGACCAAGGCAAAACACAAGTGAGCCGAAAGGGCTCAAGAGGGATTTCAAGAAAGGGTCTGAACCAGGATCACGTACTGAAAGCCTCGACCTTCGGGCGACCCGTCAGGCCAAGTCCGTCGCGGAAGAAGGAATACTGGCGGCGGCCGCGCCGTGCCGGCTTTCCCGCCCCATGGCGGGCAACGCGTCGCACCGCGCGCTCGGCAGCAAAGCCATTGTCGAAGACCGCCCCTTCGAGAGAGCGAAAGCGCGGATCCACTGCGTGAAACTCATAGACGCCGCCACTGGCGCCAACCAGAATGCCGGCGGCCTCGCCAGCCAGCTCGACGATATATCCGCTATCCATTTCCTGCCTCCAAGACCGGCGCGCACCGGTCACCCATCAAACCCGTTCGAAAGCGTCTGGTTTCCGCCACGTTCGAGAAATTCGACAACAGCATCGCCCAGCGGCATGGCAGGGCATTGTCGAGTGGGTGTTGGTCATGGTCGGCTCCTGGAAAGGCACCACCATGCCTGGGGCATGGCGCTTTAGCGTTTGATCCGGCGGTCGCAAGCTACTGGTCAAATCCCGCCACATCCGCCTTCGGATACCCCCTCATTTGGCATCGGAAGGGGGAGATCTTCGAGAAACCTCGGTCCAAATATGTCCTGGAATGGAGATAATTCGTCCGGATGCTTCCCCGAGGGCGAAATGCTTCAATTTTTCTGCATCGCGGCAAGGTGGGCTTAGCTTGTCAGCCCTCATGATGGGGGACTTGGAGTGACCGGAGCCACCCCGATGTCCATATCGTCGATTTCCTTGTCGGGGATGCAGGCCGCCACCACGCGCCTCGAAGCCTCGGCGCAGAACATCGCCAACGCCCAATCGTCGGGTCGATTGGCGAGCGGCTCTACCCCCTCAACCGCCTACACGCCGGTGACGGTGACGCAGTCGGACGTCAAGGGCGGCGGCGTCTCGGCGCGCATCGTCAACGCCGGTGATCCCTATGTTCCCAGCTATGATCCGTCCTCGCCGGATGCCGACGCCGAGGGCATGGTTGCTGCTCCCAACGTCGACATGGCCAGCGAGCTCGTCAACGTCATGACCGCCCGCATCAGCTACGAAGCGTCGATCAAGACCCTGAAAGTGGGCAACGACATGCTGAAGACGACGCTCGACGCCTTCAGCTAATCAAAGATCCTATCAAGCACGCAGACGCTTCACCGCCTCGATATGGCGGGCCATGGCTTCCGCTTCCGCCGGCGTGAACACCGCCGCGACGATCTCCGTCGCGAAGCGCTCCCCCTGGGCCAGCGGAGCATGCTTCACCTCTTGCCCGTTCACGCGCGCCATCTCGTCGGGAGAACGCACGGGGAAGGCCATTCCGACCGCTTCCTGATCGCCAGTGCGGCAGATCCATCGGGCAGCGGCACCGGTGTCCTCGGGCTTGAACGAGGTGTAGTCGGCCGTCCCGTCGGGATGGACCTGCATGAAATGCGATCTGCCTTCGTCGTCGGTCAACGGATCGAAGGCGAACACCACCTCCGGCGCGAAAATCTTGTCCGACGTCAAGGTCCCGGCTTGACTGGGGTCCTTGGCGAGCTCTGCTATCCATTCGACGTAACCCGGCCCCGGCTTGATATGCGGAGGGACTTCCTGGCGGACCCGCAGACTCTCGGCCGTCTCGTGCACCGTGCCGAGCAGCCGGCCGCCCTCGCGGGCGCGCCAGTTGAGATGGCCGAGATAATGCACCGTGAGCGGCGACGATTTCAGGTTGGTGACGGTAATGCCGATGGAAATCCGCGACCGCCCTTCATAAAGCTTCAGGAGCGGCACCGCCTCGTAGTTGGTGGCAAAGGCGACCGTGTGGTTGTAGCGGCCGGTGACGGCGATGTAGCGGCCGTCCGCGTCCTCGCCCAGCAGGACGGCGGCATCGCGATAGGGGGCGTTGGGCAGTTCTCCGTGCTGCTCGCGGCGCTCCATCGGCGCCGGAGCGCCGATCGCCGTGATGCCAGCATGTTGGAAATAGCCGCCGTAGGTCTCGAAAAACTTCTGCGTCGGTCGCGGCATGTCGAACATCGACTTCATGCCGACATCGCGCCCACCGAGGCGAGCCGACCAGACATGCTGCCCCTGGAAAGGCAGAACCACCACCTCGTCGGCACCATTCGACAGCCTGACGGCATCGACCCCGGACGCAAATCGAAAAGCTGCCGCCGAGAGAGGTCCGGCGCGGAAAACCACCCGCTCGCTTTCAGAAAACGCAACGCCGCGAAGGTCGACGGCAGCAGCCGCCCCTTCGCCCAACTTCGACAATGTCATACCATCCTCCCGCGCGCGACGTCCGATCTCCTCCCGAGTCGACGCCCGCCGGGGCAGCAGTCTGTCGCGTTTTCCCTGGCGTTCCAAGGGCTGGAGACACAGCAATAGAGAGTATTGTTTGGGGCTTACTCGGCCGCAGCGGCAGCCGTCGCCGAACCGGGGGCCGTCTGCCAGCCAAGATCGGGAAGCTGGATCATTCTCTGACCGCGCAGATCGGACGCACAGACGAGAAAACCGCGCTCCTCCATATAGGCGAGCAGTCGACGGGCGCGGGAGGGCGAACGGGTGCCATAGGCCCTGGCAATCTCGGCGTCGGAGGGACAGGGTGCCTTCTGGAGCGCCGCCTTGGCCACCAGCAGGAAGACGCCGCGCATGTCTTCCGGCAGCGAAGCCGAAATCAGCGTTGCCTGCTGCCAGGCATCCTCATCGACGGTCTCCGTTTCGACACCGGCGCGGGCCAAAGACAGTCGCTGACGGAAGGACTGCAGATCGAGGCTGTCACCGGTTACCCGCTTGATGCGGCACCGGACCAGGAAGTCCTGATACAGCATGGACACCGACTGGAAGGCGGCATCCGGCTCGGCCATCATCTCCACCAGAATATCCTCGATCGCCTCGTCCCGGGCCAGACGGCCCAGCAGATCCGCCTGGGGCGGATTGTCCTCCGGCGCAGGCGCCAGCGCCGCGCGCGAACGCGACAGCTCCGAAAGGATATCGGCGGTGGAAACGGGCGCAGCGGCGGCGCGCTGCGTTTCCTCGCCTGTCGTCGGACGGAAGATCAGCTCGCGAGCCGCTTCGCCGCCCTGCTCAGGCAGAGGCGTCAGCTTGGGGCCACCACCACGACCCGTGGTTTCCACAGGACCGATCCTGACCGGCTCGGGACGGCGGCCGATCGCCGGGCCGAGCGAGACGAACTCGCCGCGCTGGAGATTGCGGAACATTTCCGCTTGTCGTCTCTCCATGCCGAGAAGATCGGCGGCGCGGGCCATGTCGATGTCGAGGAAGGTCCGCCCCATCAAAAAGTTGGATGCCTCGGCGGCAACGTTCTTGGCAAGCTTGGCAAGGCGCTGGGTGGCGATGACGCCGGCAAGGCCGCGTTTGCGGCCGCGGCACATCAGGTTGGTCATAGCCCCCAGAGAGGCGCGGCGCGCTTCCCCGTCAGCCTCGCCGGACGCGGCCGGCGCGAACAGCTGCGCTTCATCGACCACCACGAGCATGGGATACCAATGGTCGCGCTCCGCGTCGAACAGGCCGTTCAGGAACGCGGCGGCGGCGCGGACCTGCCCATCGACATCGAGCCCTTCGAGATTGAGCACGACGGACACGCGGTGTTTGCGAACGCGGGCTGCGATCAGCGCAAGATCGCGCTCCGAACAGTTGGCGTCCACCACGACGTGGCCGAAGCGGTCGGCGAGGGTCACGAAGTCACCCTCGGGATCGATGATCGCCTGCTGCACCCACTCGGCGCTCTGTTCGAGAAGCCGGCGCAGGAGGTGCGACTTGCCGGAGCCGGAGTTGCCCTGGACCAGCAGACGGGTGGCCAGCAGTTCCTCAAGGTCGAAGGCGGCACGCGTGCCGTTCGACCTGTTGCCGATGTCCACGCTGAAGGTCATCCCGATGTCTTTGTCCCACGCACCGAAAAACTAGGCGCGCTTTCGCAAGCGCGTTTCTTCTGTCGACCGATTCGGCCGCCTTGGCCAAGGGCGAAGCAAGATGCTAACCCTGTCTTCTCCCGTGATTCACAGGCTGGAGCTTCAAACATGGTCCGCATTGCGCTTCTCACCGTATCCGATCGTGCCGCGCGCGGCGAGTATGAAGACCTCTCCGGCCCGGCGATCGCGGCCTGGCTCGCCCAAGCCGTGACTTCGCCCTACGAGATCCTGACGCAAGTGGTGCCCGATGGGGTGGATAGCGTCGGCGGAGAACTGGTGCGCCTTTGCGACGAGGAACGGGTCGACCTGATCCTGACGACAGGCGGTACCGGTCCGTCGCCGCGCGACCTGACCCCCGAGGCGATGGACGTCGTGATGGAGAAAGAACTGCCGGGCTTCGGCGAGTTGATGCGCAAGATCAGCCTCGAGAAGGTGCCAACCGCCATTCTGTCCCGCCAGACAGCCGGCACGCGCGGCTCCACCCTGATCGTCAACCTGCCCGGAAAACCCGCATCCATTGCCGTCTGCCTGGACGCGGTCTTCCCCGCCATTCCCTACTGCCTCGATTTGATCGGCGCCGGCCGCATCGAGACGGATCCGGCTATCTGCAAGGCATTCCGACCATCCTGAGCCTACATCCAAAGGTTGCTTGCAAGAAGTATGCTTCCCGTAGTATGAAGTCTCATCGATTTTGGCCAGACCATCGGCCCTGAACGCCTGGGGTCAATCCCCCGCGACGTGACGACCTTTCCAAACTCGGTAACCACCTGTCACGTGCTCCGGTGCGGGCGCGCGACTTTCTTTCAAGTGACTTTCTGAGGAAAGGATCTCATCATGGCTCTAGGTACCGTCAAGTGGTTCAACGCCACCAAGGGTTACGGCTTCATCGCTCCGGACGCCGGTGGTCCGGACGTTTTCGTTCACATCTCCGCCGTCGAGCGCTCGGGCCTTGGCTCGCTCAACGATGGCCAGAAGGTGAACTTCGAGGTCGTTCAGGACCGCCGTTCCGGCAAGTCCTCGGCTGACAACCTGTCGGCCGCCTGATCTCACGATCAACCGGCTTGAAAAACGAAACCCCGCGGGAGTCCTCTTCCGCGGGGTTTTCCTTGCTCTGAGCGCCGCCTTCAGTGGGTACCCGGCACCATCATGCGCCGCAGGGTGGAATCCTTCAGCACGAAATGGTGGTAGAGCGCCGCCGCCGCGTGGATCAGGATGAGCAGGATGAACACGGGTTTGTTGGCGGCATGGATTTCGCCAAACGTGCCCATGTCGACATACTGGGCGAGAAGGCCGGTAATCGGCGTGACGATCAGCATGACGTAGAAGAGATAGTGCAGCGCCTCGCCCGCCTTCACCTGCAGGGCCGGCCCGGGCACCGATGGCGGCACGCCGACCGCCAGACGCAGGCCGAAACGGAACAGCGTCAGAACCAGGACGGCAATGCCGACGCCAAGATGAAGATAGTAGCCCGTCAAAAGCGGGGCGACATCCTGTCCGGAGCGCAGGAAGTAGTTGTAGCGCCCCATGTCTTCGCCGAAAATCAGCTGGAACAGGACGAGAAGCACGATCAACCAGTGGAGCGAAAGCTGGAGAACGGTGTAACCGGTGGACTGCTTGGCCATGGCGGACTCCCGCGGTGGTTAACGGAACGGAGCTTACACCAAATCCGCCGACACAATCGGCAAGATTGTATCGATCACCGGGAAATATGCCGTCACTGACGACTGACGCCGCGCTACCGTCGCTTCATGGCAGCGGCCAGAGCAGCGGCCATGGCGTTGTTGCCACTCGAGGGTGGCGGAGGACTCCGCCGGTCCGGCCGGCCGCCGCCCGTACCTTTCGGCGCGCCGTCATCGTCCTTGCGCATGGACAGGGCGATGCGCTTGCGCTTGACGTCCACCTCGACGACACGAACCTTCACCACGTCGCCCGCCTTCACCACGTCGCGCGGATCCTTGACGAACCGATCGGCCAACTGGCTGACGTGAACCAGGCCGTCCTGATGGACGCCAATGTCGACGAAGGCTCCGAAGGCGGCGACATTGGTCACCGTGCCTTCAAGGACCATGCCGGGCTTCAGGTCGGCGATCTCCTCGACCCCGTCCGCAAAGCTCGCCGTGCGGAACTCCGGACGCGGATCGCGACCGGGTTTCTCCAACTCGGTGAGAATATCGCGCACGGTCGGCAGGCCGAAGCGCTCATCGACAAATTTTGCCGGATTGAGCGCTTTCAGTGCGGCGCTATCGCCCATCAGTTGGCGAATGTCGCGCCCGCAGGCCGCCACGATGCGGCGAGCCACGCCATAGGCCTCCGGATGCACCGACGAAGCATCGAGAGGCTCATCGCCATCACGGATGCGCAGGAAGCCGGCGGCCTGCTCGAAGGTCTTGGCACCAAGGCGCGGCACGTCCATCAACGCCTTGCGGCTGCGGAAAGCGCCGGAGAGATCGCGATAGGCGACGATCGCCTCCGCGAGCGACGGCCCCAGGCCGGAGACACGCGACAGCAAAGGCGCCGAGGCAGTGTTGAGATCGACGCCGACCGCGTTCACCGCATCCTCGACCACGGCATCCAGCGCCTTGGCGAGATGCCCCTGATCGACGTCGTGCTGATACTGCCCAACGCCGATCGACTTCGGCTCGATCTTGACCAGTTCGGCCAGCGGGTCCTGCAGTCGACGCGCAATCGAGACCGCCCCGCGCAGCGAGACGTCGAGGCCGGGAAACTCTCGGGCAGCCAGCTCGGAGGCCGAGTAGACGGAAGCACCCGCCTCGCTCACGACCACCTTGGTGGGCTTGGGCGCCGGCAGATCGGATATCAGCGCAGCGGCCAGACGGTCGGTCTCGCGGCTCGCCGTACCGTTACCGATGGCGATCAGATTGACCTTGTGCTTGCGGACCAGAGCCGACAGCGTGGCCAGCGCGCCAGCCACGTCGTTCCTCGGCTGGAACGGATAGACGGTTGCGGTATCGACGAGCTTGCCGGTGGCATCGACCACCGCCACCTTGACGCCGGTGCGGATGCCGGGATCGAGCCCCATGGTGGTGCGAGCGCCGGCCGGAGCGGCGAGCAAAAGGTCCTTCAGATTGTCGGCGAAGACGCGGATCGCCTCGGCCTCGGCCCTCTCCCTCAGCGTCCCCATCAGGTCGAGGGAAAGGGAAAGCTGCAGCTTAACCCGCCAGGTCCACCGACATACATCGAAGAGGAAGCCCTCGGCTGGCAACTTGGCCGGGACGTTGATCGAGAAGGCCTCCGCCACCATGCGCTCAACCGGCTTGACCGGCGCCGGGTCATCGGCGTCGATCTCCAGCTCCAGGGCGAGAACCTCCTCGTTACGGCCGCGCAGCATGGCGAGCGCGCGATGGCTCGGCACCGCCGCCCAGCGCTCGCGGTGATCGAAGTAATCGGCGAACTTCTCGCCCGCCGCTTCCTTGCCGGCGATCACCGCCGAGCGCAACACGGCGCGATCGCGCAAATAGGCACGCAAGCGACCGACGAGCTCCGGTGTCTCGGCGAAACGTTCGGCGAGAATATCGCGGGCACCGTCAAGAGCCGCCTTGATGTCCGGCACGGCCTCGGTGACATAGGCCGCCGCTGTCGCGGCAGGCTCCAGCGTCCGGTCGGCGAAGAGCGCGTCGGCGAGCGGCTCCAGCCCCTTCTCCTTGGCGATCTCGCCCTTGGTGCGACGCTTCGGCTTGAAGGGCGCGTAGAGATCCTCGATCTCGGCCTTGGTAACGGCGGCGCCGATCTTCTCCGATAGCGCCGGTGTCAGCTTGCCCTGTCCCTCGATGGCCGTCAGCACGGCGGCGCGACGGGCTTCGAGCTCACGGAGATAGGAGAGCCGCTCCTCGAGCTTGCGGAGCTGCGTGTCATCGAGCCCGCCGGTGACTTCCTTGCGGTAACGGGCGACAAAGGGCACCGTCGCCCCTTCGTCGAGAAGACCAACGGCCGCCGCGGCCTGCGCCGGTCGGCAGCCGATCTCGCTGGCGATGGCCTCGACAATGCGGGCTTCGACGGCTGCGGAAAGGGTCATGTCACGGCTCCCAGACAAGAAGGTCGCGACATTAGGCATCCCGCCCGGACGGCGCAACGGCGCCGGCCGGTCTTGTCAACAAGCTGTCCATCGACGCCGGGTACGACCTCAGCCGGAAACCACCTTGAGCGACGGCTTCTTGGCAGCCTCTTTCTTGGCGGCCGGCTTCTTGGCAGCCGGAGCCTTGGCCTCGGCGGGTTCTTTCTTGGTAGCCGCTGCACGCGGCTTGCGAGCGGCCTTGGGCTTGGCCGCCTTTTCGGCTTCGGCGCGAACAATCGCCTCGGCCTCGAGCCAGTGCTGATCGGCCCTGCCCTCGGGCTGCCCCTCGGCCAGCCAGAGTTCGCGCGCCTTTTCCCTGATCTTGGCTTCCATATCGGACATGTCGAAATCCTCTTTTGTTCGGAACCCGGCCAGAGGATGCCACATCCGGCACCCCCACAGGGGCGTTCGGGACAAGAAACTGGACCCTTCGACCCGACGGCTTCGTCGACGAAACCGTGACGAGAGTAATGTAGCTCAGCACTCGTCATCTGAGAAGGAGATGAATGGCCGAAAACTGCGCACTGGCAAGGACTTTTGCCCCCAACCGCACCGAAGAGTCCCCTTTGCGGCAGCGCGGGGAAAGATGCGCGCCAACGAGAGTCCTCGCAGCGAATCAGGCAATCGACGCGGCGATGGCCGGGCGAAGAGCTTCGGCCGCCGCAACCAGTGCACCGATGTCCGCGTTGAGAAGCCACCCGCCCTCGACGACCCGCCGGCCAGCGACGAAGACGTCGGTCACGTCGCCACGCCCGGCCGAATAGACCAGGTGGGTAACGGGATCGTACAGCGGCGCTGCGTGCAAGCGACCGATATCGACGAGGATGAGGTCAGCCTCCTTGCCGACCTCTATCGACCCCAGCCGATCACCGGCGCCAAGGGCGCGAGCACCGTTGCGCGTGGCCATGGCAAGCGCCTCACCGGTGGTGACAGCGGCGGCGTTGCCGGTTGTCGCCTTGTGCAGCGTAGCGGCGAGGCGGATGGCGAGCCACATGTCGAGGTCATTGCCGGAAATGGCGCCATCGGTGCCGAGCGTCACGTTCACCCCGGCCTCCATCAGCTCCGGCACCGGCGCAAAGCCCGACGCCAGCTTCAAGTTGGACATCGGATTGTGCACGACATGCGTTCCGGAGCTTGCAAGCAGCCCGATCTCCGCCGCATCGAGGTGGACGCAATGGGCCAGAACCACGTCGGGGCCGAGCAGGTCGAGTTCGGCAAGGTGGGCGATTACCCGGCGCCCGTAGCGTTCGATGATCGTCGCCTGCTCGGCCGCCGTTTCCGCCGCATGGGTGCACCAGAAGCCTGCGCGCGACCGGGACAGGCGGGCAGCGCTCTGAAGATGCTGCGGGGATACGGTGTAGGTCCCATGCGGCAGACAGCCAGGAAAGACGAGGGGCTCCTCCTCCGCCGCATCAAAGAAGGCAGTGGCGTCGGAGAGTCTCCGATCGGCAAGATGGCCGTCCATGCCAGCCGGATCGAAGAAGATGCCACCGGTGGCGACACGCATTCCGAGGGCCTTCGCGGCCCGAACCGTCTCCTCGGGAAACCAGAACATGTCCATGACGGTGGTCACGCCAGACAACAGGAGCTCGGCGAGACCAAGTTCGGCGCCGAGCCGACAGGTGGCCGGATCGAGAATGGCGCGCTCCGCCTTCCATACCGTTTGCAACCAAGGCTCCAATGGCAGGTTCTCGACGAGCCCCCGAAACAGGCTGTCACCGGCGTGGCAGTGCATGTTGATAAGGCCCGGCATCAGGATGCGCCCCTTGGCATCCAGCAGTTCGGCGCCCTCCGCCCGAATGGCCGTTGCCGGTCCGACGGCAGCGACGCGACCATGCCGGATCGCAACGGCTCCGTTCTCGATGACGGTCATGGCCTCGTCGCAAGTAACGACTTGGTCGGCGCGAATGACGAGGTCGAATTCGGGCATGCTCTGTCTCCGGGCGCGTCCATTCTTCGCCCAAGGTGGACGGCTCGTAAAGGGACGGTTGCCGGAGCCAAGGAGATGCACCAAACTTGCGTACAGGCAATCGAGGAGACGAACATGACCGCCCCCATCCACATCCCGAACGCGGGTCTCGGCGAGTTCCCCACCTCGGAACGCTGTTTCATCACCGAGCTTCTCAACCATCCTTCGCGGCCGGAGACCTCGCTGGCGAGAGCGCGCGTCCAACCCGGCGTGACAACGCAGTTGCACGCGCTCGATGTCGAGGAGACCTATGTGATCGAGCTGGGAAGCGGGCTTATGGAAGTCGGCGACGAACGCTTTCGCGTTGGGCCCGGCGACAGCGTCCGCATTCCAGCCGGCATCGCGCAGCGGATCGAAAACGACGGTGCAACGGACCTCGTCTTCCTCTGCCTTTGCCAACCGCGTTTCCGCCCAGAAAGCTATGTCAACCTCGAGACTTCTGTCGACCGGCGAGCATGAAGACGTCAAACGAAAGGTGCAGCCACGGCGGCATATGTAATATTGATAGAGATATTCATAAATAGAACCAACGTAAGTAGTATATCGAGGCCTGAATTCAGCCAAGCCCCTTAAATATCGAACGTTTTCCAAAATCATTTACGAACGGGTAAGACGTTTGGCGCGACATAACGGACGTCGGGCGCATTCGGTGCGCCGACCCGCACCATAAAGGAACCGGCATGTCCGCTCCCTCGAATTCTGCCCCTGACATGCGTCAGCGCCTCGGTTTCCACGCCATCGACGACAGCGTCGGCGCCACCCTTCGCGAACACCACGCCTACATTGCCAAAATACTTTCCGAAGGCATCGACGCCTTCTATCGGCACGTGGCCGATTTTCCCGAAACCAAGCGCTTCTTCCGCTCGCCCGACCATATGGCCCATGCCAAGGCGGCGCAGCTCAAGCATTGGGAGCGCGTGCTGGAAGGACGCTTCGACGAGAACTACTTCCAGTCGGTGTCGAAGATCGGCGAAACACATCACCGGATCGGCCTGTCCCCCACCTGGTACATCGGTGGCTACGATTTCCTGCTCAATGCGCTGATCGAGCGCATCAACAAGGACTATTCCGGCGGCCTGATGAAAGGCGGCCGGGAAGAGACGCGCCTCAAGCTGCTGCGGGCACTCAGCAAGGCGGTCATGGTCGACATGGATTTCGCCATTTCGGTCTATATCGACGCCGAGCGCAGAGCGCGGCACAGCTTGATCGACCACGTCACCAAGGAGTTCGAGTCGTCCGTCGGGGCCATCGCCGACAAGGTTCTCTCCTCGGCCAAGGACATGGCCGCACTGACACGCGACCTCGATCATGCCACCGAGAGCGCCGCCGAACGCGCCAAGAGCGTGACGCGCGGCGCCGAGACGGCATCGGCCAATGTGGCCACCGTCGCCGCCGCCACCGAGGAACTGACCGGCTCCGTTGCCGAGATAACCCGGCAGGTCGAGGAATCGAGTCGCGTCGCCGCCGAGGCCGCCGCCGATGCCGCCCGCACCTCGACGCAGATCAAGGACCTCTCGGAAGCTGCCAAGAAGATCGGCGACGTCGTCGATCTGATCGACAACATCGCGTCCCAGACCAACCTTCTGGCCCTGAACGCCACCATCGAGGCCGCGCGAGCCGGTGAAGCCGGCAAGGGTTTTGCCGTCGTCGCCGCCGAGGTGAAGCAACTCGCCGACCAGACAGCCAAGGCGACATCGACCATTGCCGACCAGATCAACGGCATTCAATCGTCGACGGAACAGTCTGTGGCAGCGATCAACACCATTTCCAGCGTCATCGGTCGCCTCAGCGAAATCTCCGGCGTCATCGCTGCTTCCGTTGAGGAACAGGGCACGGCCACCCTCGACATCTCGCGCAATCTCAACCAAGCATCGACCAGCACTGCCGAGGTAACCGAGCACATCGACGGCGTGTCCCAGGCCAACGCGGCGGCCGTCGCCGCTACCGAACGAATGAAATTCGGGACGAATGAGCTCGACGAAGGCTGTGCCCGCCTTCGCTCGGAGATCAAGAGCTTCCTTGCCAAGGTAAGGGCGGCCTAGGGCCGTTTTCAGCCCCTTCAAGAGGCGGCAGCGAACGCTTTGCGCCGCTGCCGCCCTTGCTTTTTCGGCAAAACGGTCCCATCCGTCAGGCAATACGCCTTACAGTGAGATGGATCAAACCCATGCCCGCTTATCGTTCCCGCACCTCCACCCATGGCCGCAACATGGCCGGCGCCCGCGGTCTGTGGCGTGCCACCGGCGTCAAGGAAAGCGATTTCGGCAAGCCGATCGTCGCCGTGGTCAACTCCTTCACCCAGTTCGTGCCCGGTCACGTGCATCTCAAGGACATTGGCCAACTGGTGGCCCGCGAGATCGAGAAGGCCGGCGGGCTCGCCAAGGAGTTCAACACCATCGCCGTCGACGATGGCATCGCAATGGGCCATGACGGAATGCTCTATTCGCTGCCGTCGCGAGATCTTATCGCCGACAGCGTCGAGTATATGGTCAACGCTCATTGCGCCGACGCCATGGTTTGTATCTCGAACTGCGACAAGATCACGCCAGGCATGCTGATGGCGGCGCTGCGCC
Organism: uncultured Pleomorphomonas sp.; assembly: GCA_963665435.2. Taxonomy (GTDB): domain Bacteria; phylum Pseudomonadota; class Alphaproteobacteria; order Rhizobiales; family Pleomorphomonadaceae; genus Pleomorphomonas. Next base: position 32,794 of record CAXXNH010000002.1, read on the forward strand.
TCAACATCCCCGCCGTCTTCGTCTCCGGCGGCCCGATGGAGGCCGGCAAGGTTTTGCTGACGTCGGGCGTTACCAAGTCGGTCGACCTCATCGACGCCATGGTCGCCGCCGCCGACGACAAGGTCTCGGAGGCCGACGTCCGCTCCTACGAGCGATCGGCCTGCCCGACCTGCGGCTCCTGCTCCGGCATGTTCACGGCCAACTCGATGAACTGCCTCACCGAGGCGCTGGGTCTCAGCTTGCCGGGCAACGGCTCGATGCTGGCAACGCATGCAGACCGCAAGGCGCTTTTCCTGAGGGCCGGTCAGCTGATCGTCGAGCTCTGCAAGCGCTACTACGAAGGCAACGACGAGAGCGTGCTGCCGCGCTCGGTCGCCTCGTTCGCCGCTTTCGAGAATGCCATGACGCTCGACATTTCCATGGGCGGGTCGACCAACACGGTGCTTCACCTGCTGGCCGCCGCACAGGAAGCTGGCGTCGACTTCACCATGGCCGACATCGACCGTCTCAGCCGTCGGGTGCCCTGCCTGTCCAAGGTGGCTCCGGCCGTGGCCGACATCCACATGGAAGACGTGCACCGGGCCGGCGGTATCTTCGGCCTGCTGGGCGAGCTCGATCGCGCTGGCCTCCTCAACACCGACGTTCCGACGGTCCACACCCCGACGCTGAAGGAAGCGATCCGCGAGTGGGACGTCGTTCAGTCGAACTCGATCGCCGTCCGCACCTTCTTCGCGGCCGCGCCCGGCGGCGTACCCTCCATCGAGGCCTTCAGCCAGGATCGGCGCTGGGACGATCTCGATATCGATCGCCGAAAGGGCGTCATCCGCTCGGCAGAGCACGCCTACTCCAAGGATGGCGGCCTCGCCGTGCTGTTCGGCAACATCGCGCTGGACGGCTGCATCGTGAAGACGGCCGGCGTCGACGAGTCCATCCTCGTCTTCGAGGGCGAGGTGAGGATCTACGAGAGCCAGGAAGCGGCGGTGAAGGGCATCCTTGGCGGTGAGGTCACCGCCGGCGACGTCGTTGTGATCCGCTACGAGGGCCCCAAGGGCGGCCCCGGCATGCAGGAAATGCTCTATCCGACGAGCTACTTGAAGTCCAAGGGCCTCGGCAAGGCCTGCGCGCTTCTGACCGATGGCCGCTTCTCCGGCGGCACGTCGGGCCTCTCGATCGGCCATGCCTCGCCGGAAGCCGCCGAAGGTGGCGCCATCGGCCTTGTCGAAGCGGGCGACCGCATCCGCATCGATATCCCGAACCGCACCATCGAACTCCTCGTATCCGACGATACGCTGGCCGCCCGCCGTGCCGCCATGGAGGCCAAGGGCAAGGCAGCCTGGAAGCCCGCAGCTCCGCGTCCGCGCAAGGTGTCTGCGGCGTTGCGCGCTTATGCCGCCATGGCCACGTCGGCGGCCAAGGGCGCCGTGCGGGACGTCAGCCAGATCGAGAACTGAGCGGAGCGGACCAACGTGTTGCTTTCCTCCTGCCACGGCCGAATTCTTCGGCGGGCGGGAAAGCGGGACTGAAACGAGACGACCCGTCGCCCGATCCGGGTGACGGGTCGCTGCTTTTTGCCCCTCCAGGACAATGGCCGAGGCTCCCAGGCCAGATCGCGTCGCAATTCCTCGCAATCTTGTTGTGGGAAGGAGAAAATTGTTTCGATTCAGTCAAAGCGCTTTTATTAATTCGCCTTCCGAAATTTCTTTTGCAAAACAGCTGCTTGCAAGGAGCACATGACCAACATGTCGCCACTTGACAACCTGCATTGAAAGCGCTTTGAATCTATGCGGAGGCAAGATTCCGCCCTTTGCGTCACGCCTTGAGGAAGGTCTGGCGGATCGGATCTTGCCGCGGAATCGGCGGTGCGAGCGACTGCGGCGCCGGGCCGCTCATCGCGGGAGGAATTCCATGAACATTCGTGCCACCGTTTTCGGTGAAAACGTCCATGAGCAGACCAGCCAGGTCGTGCGCGACCTGTACCCCAACGGCATGCACAGCACCATCGCCGATGCCCTCAACGTCGATCCGTCCATCGAGGCGAGCTGGGTTACGCTTCAGATGCCCGAACACGGCTTGACCGACGAGAAGCTCGCCGCCACCGACGTGCTGGTGTGGTGGGGCCATGCCGCGCACGGCGAGGTCAAGGACGAAGTCGTCGAGCGCGTCGCCAAGCGCGTCTGGGAAGGCATGGGCCTCCTGGTGCTGCACTCGGGCCATTTCTCGAAGATCTTCAAGCGGCTGATGGGCACTCCTTGCGCGCTCAAATGGCGCGAGGCGGGCGAGCGGGAGCGCCTCTGGGTGATCAATCGCAATCACCCGATCGCCGCCGGCCTGCCGGAGAAGATCGAACTCGACATGGAAGAGATGTACGGCGAACCCTTCTCGGTTCCCGAGCCCGACGAAACCGTGTTCGTCTCGTGGTTCCAGGGTGGCGAAGTCTTCCGTTCCGGCCTCTGCTACAAGCGCGGCGCCGGCAAGATCTTCTATTTCCGCCCCGGCCACGAGGCCTACCCCACCTACCACGACGAGAACGTGCTGACGGTGCTGCGTAACGCCGTAAAATGGGCCTACAACCCCGCCCCGGCCTGGACGGCGATCACCGACGCGCCGAACGTGCCCGTCGACAAGGCGCTGGAGCCGATCACGGAGCGCGGACTGACCATCCATGCGAAGGGGGCTCCCGGCCTTCGCTGAGCATCCTGAGCGGCCGGCGGCTTTCCGCCGGCCATCGTCTTTCTTGGCCCTCTCCCATCGGATTCTCAACATGCGTCTCATCATTGTCGGCACCGGCAGCATGGCCCGCCATCACGCCGAACACTTCGCCAAGATCCGTGGCGTCAAAATCGTCGGTTGCGTGGACATTTTCCCCGAGCTCGCCACCGCCTTCGCCAAGGATTTCAACATTCCCCGTACGTTCGCCACGGTGGAAGACGCCATCGCCTGGGGCAAGTTCGATTCGGCGGCCAACGTGACCACCGACCTTGCGCATTACCCCACCACCATGGCGCTCTTGACCGCCGGCAAGCACGTGCTCTGCGAGAAGCCGCTGGCTACCAACTATGCCCATGCGCTGGAGATGACCGAAGCTGCTGAAAAGGCGGGACTGGTCGGCATGGTAAACCTTAGCTACCGAAACGTGCCCGAGATCCACAAGATGCACGAGATGGTCACCTCGGGCGTCATCGGCGACGTGAAGCACGTCGAGGCCAGCTATCTTCAAAGCTGGCTCACCGGCACACACTGGGGCGACTGGCGGACCGAGAGCCGCTGGCTTTGGAGACTGTCGGAAAATCACGGCTCCAAGGGCGTCATCGGCGATGTCGGCATCCACATTCTCGATTTCGCGTCCTATGGCGCGGGTACCGACGTGAGTCGATTGTTCGGCCGCCTCAAGACATTCCACAAGGCGCCTGACGACAAGATCGGCGAGTATACGCTCGACGCCAATGACAGCTTTGCCGGCACGCTGGAGTTCGAGAACGGCGCCATCGGCGTTATTCACGCCTCGCGCTTTGCGACCGGCTACGCCAACACCCTCCGCGTCCGCGTCTTCGGCGACAGGGGAGCCATCGAGATCCAGAACGGGTCGGACGGCACCTGGCTGCGCGCCTGCAAGGGCGCAAAGGACATCAACAGCCAGACATGGCGCCCGGTGGCCGCAAAACCGGTGCCGATGAACTACAAGCGCTTCGTCGACGCCGTTAGAGCCGGTCACACCATGGAACCAAGCTTCCGGCGAGCCGCGGACCTTCAACGCATTCTCGACGCCTCCTTCGAAACGGAGAAGCTGAGAAGCGAGATGGCCGTGGCCGACTGAAGCCGGCCACAAGATCGGATAAAGGCCGCCGGGTCACTCCCGGCGGCTTTTGTTTGACCCGCTGATTGAGCGGAGAAGCCGTATGATTAGCCGGCTCATATAAACCAATAGCCGGTTTTGTCGCACTCTCGAAAAACGTCGCAGCTCGGGCGACGAAAAAGCCGGCGACCCGAAGATCGCCGGCTCAATTGCTTTGCTCGCGCCCCGCTGGCGTTATTCGGCGGCGGCGGCCTGCGCGGGCTGCTCGCTCTGACCGACCTGAATGGCCGTCAACGCGATAGTGTAGACGATGTCGTCGACCAAGGCGCCGCGCGACAGATCATTCACCGGCTTGCGGAGACCCTGCAACATCGGGCCGACCGACACGACATTGGCCGAGCGCTGCACCGCCTTGTAGGTGGTGTTACCGGTGTTGAGGTCGGGGAAGACGAAGACGTTGGCATGGCCGGCCACCGGCGAGCCCGGCGCCTTCTGCTTGCCGACGCTCTCGACCGAGGCGGCGTCGTACTGGATCGGACCGTCGATCAGGAGATCGGGACGGCATTCCATCACTTTCAGGGTGGCGGCACGCACCTTGTCGACATCGCTGCCCGTACCGGAGGTGCCGGTCGAGTAGGAGATCATGGCGACGCGCGGATCGATGCCGAAGGAACGCGCGCTTTCGGCCGACTGGCAAGCGATTTCCGCCAGTTCGTCCGCCGACGGGTCGGGGTTGATGGCGCAGTCGCCGTAAACCAGGACCTGATCCGGCATGAGCATGAAGAACACGCTGGAGACGATGGAGTTGCCGGGGGCGGTCTTGATGAGCTGCAGCGCCGGACGCACCGTCGACGCAGTGGTGTGCACCGCACCGGAGACGAGGCCATCCACGTCGCCCATGGCGAGCATCATGGTGGCAAGCACCACGTTGTCCTCAAGCTGAGCCTCAGCCTGGGGCGGGGTCAGCCCCTTCGACTTGCGAAGCTCGACCATGGGGGCGACGTAGCTGCCGCGCACCTTGGCCGGATCAAGAATTTCCAGCTCCGGCGGCAGTTCGATGCCATGGCTGACCGCGACATCGTTGATCGCCTTGGGGTCACCGACCAGCACGCAGCGAGCGATGCGCTTCTGCGTGCAGATGACGGCGGCCTTGATGGTCCGCGGCTCGTCGCCTTCCGGCAGCACGATGCGGCGGTTGGCCGCGCGCGCTTCCTGAATCATCCGATGGCGGAACATCGGCGGGCGTCATCAGGCCACCGTTGGAGCGCGCGGTTGCAGGAGCGAGCGGGCTGAGATCGATATGATCGGCCACGTGCTCGAGCAGCTTTTCCATGCGCTCGGAGTCCTCGTGACGGACACGGCGGTCCATCGAGTTGAGGCGGACAGCGACATCATAGGTCTGAAGCTCGGTGGTCAGAACCGGCAGGTCGCCGAAGCGCGGCGACAGGAACTCGGAGATGGACGGCGCCATCGGCTCGTCGCAGGTGAGAAGCAAGCCGGCGATGGGCAAGCCCGAGGAGCGAGCCAGCGTCGTGGTGATGATGATGTCCGAGCGGTCGCCGGGAGTGACCACCAGCGTACCGGGCTTCAGCGCCTTCACCACCTTGTCCGGGCTGCGGGCGCCGATGACGATTTCGCCAACCCGCGCCTTCTTGATGTCGCCGGGCCGAAGGATGCCGAAGCCGAGATCGGAAGCGACGTCGACGAGGCGCGGCGCGTTGAGAGCCGGCTCGTCGGACGTGACGGCGAGCACCGGCACACCGATCTTCGCGGCCTCCAGCGCCTTGGCGAACTCTTCCGCCTTGACGTCGCCACCGCGCGCGCGGCCGACGATCAGGCCGGCAAACGGGCGCCCTTCGGCGAGGAAGCGATGCTGGGCATCAGCCAGATCGCCGACAATCGACTTCACCGTCGCGTCAAGGCCGGGCACCACCGGGATGATCTCGGCCGACAGCGAACGACCCATGGCGATGTCGAGGTCGATGGTCAGCGGATGGGTGGTCGAGGGCAGAAGTCCCTCGACGATCACCATGGAGCGACTTCCACGCGCCTCCTCGACCAGTTCCACGATCTCTTCGAGAAGAGTGAACAGGTTGCCGGTGCGGATCATCTCCTCGGCACGCTCGGCCGGAATCGGATCGGGCGTGTTGAGGCCCAGCAGGGTGCGGGCGAAATGCACTGAGCGGTCGAGACCGTCGGGATAGGCCTCGGGATCGGCCACCGGCTTGGCGAAGCCGACGTCATAGCCCTCGCGCTGGAAGGCGCGGACGAGGCCGAGCGCCACGGAGGAGATGCCTTGCTGACTGGAGGTCGGCGCCAGGAAGAACGTGCGGTATGAGGGTTTCGGAGTCATGATCTTCGTCCCTTTCGCATCAGGCGTTGGCAGGCAGGAGACCGGCGAGGCGGGCCGTATCCTCGGCGATCACGCGCTCTTCATCGGTCGGCACGACAATGGCCACCGGCTTCTTCGACAACGAAACCACACCACTCTTGCCACCGTAGATCTTGGCATTGGCTTCTTCGTCGAGGTCGAGGCCGAGGGCGGACAGGCGCTTCAGCGTCTTGGCCCGGATATAGGCGGAGTTTTCACCGATGCCGCCGGTGAAGGCGACAGCATCGAGACGCGGCAGGGCGGCGGTCAAGGCGCCGATGTAGCGGCACAGGCGGAAGACGAAGACGTCGAGCGTCTCTTCGGCCTGATGGTTGCCGGCCTGCGCGGCTTCGGTCAGCGTGCGGCAGTCGTTGGACAGTTCCGACAGGCCGAGGAGGCCGCTCTCGCGGTTGACCATCTTCTCGAGTCCATCCACATCGAGGCCGGTCTTCTTGGCGATATAGGCAAGCGCGCCGTAGTCGACGTCGCCGGTGCGGGTGCCCATGACCAGGCCTTCCAGCGGGGTGAGGCCCATCGAGGTGTCAACGCACTTGCCGTTGAGGACGGCGGTGGCCGACGAACCGTTACCGAGATGGCAGACGATGACGCCGCTGTCGTTCGGATCGAGCCCCAGCAGGCGGATCGTCTCGCCGGAGACGTAACGGTGCGAGGTGCCATGGGCGCCATAACGGCGCACGCCGAGATCGCGGTAATACTTGCGCGGCAGGGCGTAAAGGAAGGCTTCCGGCTTCATCGTCTGATGGAAGGCGGTATCGAACACGGCCACCTGCGTCAGCGACGGGAAAGCGTGGACGGCGGCACGCATGCCGATGGCGTGGGCCGGGTTATGCAGCGGCGCGAAGGGGCAGGTGCCGATTTCCTCGATCATGGCGTCGTCGGTGAGGATGCGGCTCTCGGTGAAACGCTCACCGCCGTTGACGACGCGATGGCCGACCGCGGCCACGCGCTGGAACCAACCGCGCTCCTTCAGGAAGGCCATCAGCGCATCGACCGCGCCCTGATGATCGGTGGACGCCAGTGGCGCCTTGTTCTTCGTGCCGTCGACATCGAAGCGGATCGAGGCATCATTCTGACCGAGACGCTCGGCAAGACCGGAAGCCAGCGGCTGGCGTTCGCCGACCGGGTAGATGGCGAACTTCAACGACGAGGAGCCGCTGTTGATAACCAGGATCAGAGGGGAGGATGTCGACATTGGCGATACTCTATCGATTCTCGTTGGATTGACCGAGGATACGGCGAGCGGCGACGCCCCCGTCATACCAATTCTCGTGGATTTGCGGCGAATATCCGAGATCGGGGGGATTTGGTATGCGGCCCACCCCGTACCGGTAATTCGGCCAGCAATGCCGACGAAGCATCGTCGAACCTAATGCGATCCGATTTATATTTTCTTTTCATAGCTTTAACAAAAACTATCCCCCGCGCTCACGGAATGGCTCGGACAAGAGCAATGCGCAAGACGCAGACGAGCCGCCCGGCAGCGGCATAAGTATGCGCCGTCGAACAGCTTTTTTTCACCGCGATGGATTGCAAGACCGTGCTCAGGCGGGGCCGAAGCGGTCCTTGAGATAGCGGTACAGGGCCCGGATGGCCTGCGCCTCTCCACCTTCGGGCTGCCCAGGTCGCGCCGCCGGCACCCAGGCGAAGATGTCAGCGTGCATCCAGGTCCTCGCCTTCTCGACGAAACGACCGAGGAACAGCGCCGCAGTGATCGAACCGGCGAAGCCTCCGGGAGAGACGTTGTTGAGGTCGGCGATCTTGGACCTCAGGCCGTCCTCATAGGGCGCCCACAGCGGGAGGCGCCAGAGCGGATCGCCAGCAACGAGACTTGCCGCCGAGAGGTCGGCGGCGAAAGCGTCGTCGCGGGTATAGAAAGGCGGGATATCCGGCCCCAACGCGACGCGGGCGGCCCCCGTGAGCGTGGCGAGATCGACAAGCAGATCCGGAGCCTCGTCGTCGGCGAAAGCCAGCGCGTCGGCCAGAACCAGACGCCCCTCGGCATCGGTGTCGCCGATCTGGACGGTGAGACCCTTGCGGGACGGGAAAACGTCGCCCGGTCGGTAGCTGGCGCCAGACACGGCGTTCTCCACGATCGGCAACACGACCCGCAGGCGCAGGTCGAAGCCGGCCTCCATGATCAGACGGGCCAGACCGAGCACATTGGCCGCCCCGCCCATGTCCTTCTTCATCAGCAGCATGTAGCTGCCGCCCTTGATGTCGAGACCGCCGGTATCGAAGACGACGCCCTTGCCGACCAGCGACACCTTGGGAGCGTCGGGCCTCCCCCAAGTGAAGGTGATCAGGCGAGCCGGCCGGCTTGAGCCGCGCCCGACCGCCTCGACAAGCGGGAACTCGCGGGCGAGCAGATCGTCGCCAAGGTATTCCTCGAAGACCGCACCGTGGGCGGTGGCCAGGTCCCGGGCGACAGCAGCCAGTTCGACCGGGCCAAGATCGTTGGCCGGTGTGTTGACAAGGTCGCGCACCATGTAGACGGCGGCCGCGATCCGGTCCGCTTCCAGGCCTTCGTCGCCCTCCGGCAGGACGAGACGCGGCGTGCTGGTCTTCGGCTTCAGATAACGCTCGAAACGGTAGGATCCGAGTGCGAAGGCCAAGGCCGCTTCACCGACATTGCTCGGCCAGCCTTCCAGGCGATAGGTACCGGCCGGCAACGCCGTAGCCAGCTTTCCGGCCAGGAGCGGCGGTCGGACGCTTCCCTCGCGACCGAGGCCGAACAGCACGGTTGCCAGCTCGCCTTCGGCGTTCGGCAGCAGAAGGACCGAGCCTTCGTCGGCAGAAAAGGCATTGGTCTTTGCCCAGGCGGCGGCGCCGAGCTCAGCGAGCTTGGCGTCAAGGCCCTCGGCGGTGACGGCGTGGATGGGGACAGCGGGTTCATCGGCGGCGGCAAATGCGGGCAGCAAGAGAGCAAACTCCGGTTGAATTTCTTTCGAATGTAGAGAGACGGTCGGGCGGCGGCAAGGCGAACACATCAGCGCGCAAAACAGCGGGTTAACCGGCCGTTAGGGTTAACAGATTACCAAAGATAGGCCCCAAGGCGGTGGAGCCGCCCCTCATCACGGTGAGATCGATGCTGTTTTCCGTCCGACGTTCCACGCTTCTCGCCCTGCTGCTGCCGCTGGCGCTCGCCTCTGCCGGGTGCTCCAGCAACAGACCGGTACTCACGACGCGGGGCGATGTCTCGGTGACCGGCTCCGTGGATCGAATGACCGATGCGCAGATTGCCAACGCGGCGTCGGCCTGGGGCAAGCGCTATGATGCCGATCCCAAGAATCGAACCAACATCCTCAACTACGCTGCCGCCCTGCGCCTTGGGGGACGCACCGATCAGGCCGTCGCCGTCCTCGAAAAGGGGATGGTCGCCTCGCAGAACGATCCGGAAATGAGCGCCGCCTACGGCAAGGCGCTCGCGGCCAATGGCAACTTCGACCAGGCCCTCCGGGTCATCCGCCAGACCCAGAAGCCCGACCAGCCCGACTGGAAGCTCTACTCCGCCGAGGGCGCCATCCTCGATCAGCAGGGCAACCCGGCCGAAGCGCGCGCCGCCTATCAGAAAGCCCTGCAGATCGCTCCGGGCGAAGCCTCGATCTACAACAATCTTGCTCTGTCCTATCTACTGGCCGGTGATGTCGCCAACGCCGAGAAGACACTGCGACAGGCGACGGCATTGCCGGGAGCGACAAGCCGCATCCGCCAGAACCTGGCGCTTGTGCTGGGACTGCAAGGCAAGTTCAAGGAGGCCGACGCCATTGCCCGGCAGGAGCTGGACCCAGCGCAGGCTGAAACCAACGTCGCCTATCTCAAGTCGATGCTGAGCCAGACCAACACATGGCAGGAAGCCCGGAAAAAGGGCTGACGGGAGGAAACGCTGCCTGGGATCGTCAACCTCGCGGAGATCGCCTTCGACCCCGAAGACGACATCGATCGGACCGCGCCCGAGGGCTACGCGGCGCGCTTTGCCGCCATCGGTGCCCGGCTCGGCACCAGGATGCTCGGTTGTTCGCTGATCGAGACAGCTCCGGGGAGCCGCGCCACGCCCTTTCACAATCATCGATACAACGAGGAAATGTTCCTGATCCTGGAGGGTCAAGGGAGCGTTCGCATCGGCGCCGAGCGATATGCTGTTCGAGCCGGGGACATCATCTCCTGCCCCTCCGGCGGCCCGGAGACCGCCCACCAGATCGAGAATACCTCCGACACGCCGCTCCGCTACCTGGCAATTTCGACCAAGGCGGAGCCCGACATCGTCGACTACCCGGATTCGGGCAAGTTCCTGGTGACGGGCCGAATCTCGCCCGGCGACGCCACGCGCACCGAGCGCTTTCGCCTCATGGGCCGGCCGGAAGCGAGCCTCGACTATTGGGACGGCGAGAGCTGACGCAAAGGTTCACTCGCCGCGCGGTGGCGCATAGGCAGCCGGATCGACCGTGTTGGGGCGGCCGGGCAGGTCGAGCCGAGACATGCGCGGCGCCGTGTCGGCGATCACCTTGCCATTCCGCACCACGCTGAGACGCGTCGGCTTCAGGCGGATCGCCTCCACCGTATCGCGCGCCTGAAGTACCACAAGGTTGGCGGCCTTCCCGACTTCAAGCCCGTAGTCCTCAAGCCCGATAGCTCTTGCCGCCCGGTCAGTGACGCAGTGGAACGCGGCGTCGATCGCATCGAGCGCCGTCATCTGGCCGACATGCACAGCCATCGACGCCACTTCCAGCATGTCGCCCGACCCCATCGAGTACCAGGGATCCATCACGCAATCATGGCCGAAGGCGACATTGACGCCGGCTTTCAGCAGTTCGGGCACCCGGGTCATGCCGCGCCGCTTCGGGTAGGTGTCGTGACGCCCTTGCAGTGTTATGTTGATCAACGGATTGGCGACGGCGTGGATACCGGCCTCCCGCATCAGCGGAATCAGCTTGGAAACATAGTAGTTGTCCATGGAGTGCATCGAGGTGAGATGGCTGCCCACCACCCTGCCCTGCAGGCCGGTGCGGATCGTCTCGGCTGCCAACGTCTCGATGTGGCGCGACAAGGGGTCGTCGCTCTCGTCACAGTGGAGATCGATCATCAAGCCTCGCTCGGCTGCGATCTCGCAAAGGCGGCGCACCGAGGCCGCGCCATCGGACATGGTCCGCTCGAAATGCGGAATGCCGCCCACGACATCGACCCCCATGTCGAGCGCCTTGAGAAGATTGCGTTCGGCCGTCGGCGACCGATAGAAGCCATCCTGCGGGAAGGCGACGAGCTGCAGGTCGATGTAGGGGGCGACCCGCTTCTTCACCTCAAGGAGTGCCTCGACGGCCAGAAGCCGATCATCGCAGACGTCGACATGGCTGCGGATGGCGAGCAGCCCCTGGCTGACGGCGAGATCGCAGTAGCGGAGAGCCCGCTCCACCACCGCCTCCTGGGTCAGGAGCGGCTTCAGTTCGCCCCACAGGGCGATGCCCTCCAGCAGTGTACCCGACCGGTTCATGCGCGGCAGACCGAGTGACAGCGTCGCGTCCATATGAAAGTGCGGATCGACGAATGGCGGCGTCACCAGCCGCCCGGTCGCATTGACGGTCGATCGAGCCGGTCCACCAATGGCTGGCCCGATGCCGACGATGCGACCGTCGCTGATGGCGATGCCGACACCGGTACGGCCGTCGGCGAGATTGGCGTTCTCAATGAGCAGGTCGAGCATGGGCGAGCCTCGGTCGGACGGAGTTCAGGAGGGCGTTTGGGCCGTCGGAGCCGCGTCGGTGTGATCCTTGAGATAGGTCCACAGGCGCTCGACGCGGGCACGCACCTTGTCCATGTTGCGGTAGATGCGGATGCGCATCTCGATCACCGCTTCGGGATCGACGGCCACCAGCTTGCCCGCCTCGATCTCCGCCTGGATTGTGTTTTCGGGGAGCCAGGCCACGCCGCGCCCGGTGATCGCCATGGTCTTGATCGCCTCGGCCATCGGGTTTTCGTAGATCTTGGCGAGATTCAGCGCTTCGCCACGCTCGGCGAGAAGCACGGACACGAGCCGGCCGAGGAACGTCTCCGGCGCGTAGGCAAGATAGGGAACCGGCTTGTCGGCTCCGCCGGGGAGCGGAAACAACGGCGCCCCGGACTCATCAGGGGCCGATACCGGGATCACCCTGTCACCACCGAGGTCCAGGGAAGGGAAACGCTCGGGGTCGAGCAGCACCGGTACGCGCGGATGCTCGTAGGTGAGCAGGAAATCGCAGTCACCTTCCGCGAACATTCGAATGCTGTCGTGGAAGTTCTCGGTGATCAGCCGGGCATGGATCGGCCCAAACCCCGCCTCGACATCCTTGAGCCACCACGGGAAAAAGGAAATCGACAGGGAATGCAGCGTCGAGAAGGTGAGAATGCCCTGCCCTTGCGCCCGCCCCGAACGCAACTCCGCGCGCTCGAGCAGGATGAGACGCAGCACCTCCTCGGCAGTCTCGCGAAAACGACGCCCTTCAGCGGTGAGCGTGGTCGGGTAGGTTGAGCGATCGACCAGCGGCACGCCGAGCCATTGCTCCAGCTGCTGGATACGGCGACTGAAAGCGGACTGCGTGACGCGGCGTTCCACTGCGGAGCGCGAGAAACTGCGCGTGTTGGCGAGGCTCACGAAATCCTCGAGCCACTTGATCTCCACGAACCGGTACTCCCCTTCGAGGCTTGCAGCCTCAACGCCCGACGGCGCGCCTGAAAAACGGTCACGCTCGTTATGTACGCAGACGGAAGGCAAAGTCGAGCCCCGTCGCCGGAGCAAATGCAGGAATGCACCGTCGGTGGATCCGACCGCGCACGGCACCTTTCGGCCTTGATGCAGCGAGACATTTCCGACCGGTCACCGGCCACCTGAAGATTTCAGCTCCGCCTTGCGAGAAAGCCTTCGATGGCCTCGACGACGAGGGCATGGTCCTCGTGCTGCGGTAGTCCCGATACAGTGGCGGTGCCAACGAGTCCGGTGCCGATCACCCTGATCGGGAAAGCGCCGCCATGGGCGGCATATTCGCGCGGATCGACGAGCATCGCCTCATGGAACGGCACATCCTTCAGGGCCGCTCGCCGCCCCATGTAGTAGGAGGAGTGGCCGAAGCGCATGACAACGGCATTCTTGCGGATGACCCACTCGTCGTTGTCGGCGCTGGTCCCAGGGAGCGCTACATGAAAGAGTTGCTGGCCGGCGCGCCTCACATCGATGGTGATCGGCAAGCTGCGGGAACGACCGAGCTCCATCAGAAGAAGGCCGAGTTCGATGGCGGTTTCGTTATCGAAGGAGGAAAACTGCAGACGCTCTTCTTGCGCCAAGAGATCGTCGAGAAAATCCTGGGAAATAAACGTCATGGGCGCGTCCCCGCGAACTTTGCAGTGATAAGGCCGACCAATGGCGGCAGATGCCTATAATAGACGGCGGCGAGCGCCACGGTATAGGAAAGACCGCCAATCAGCGTGGCGCCCACAAGACCAAGGGCGGTGTGCGGCCAGTCTATCGAATAGACAACGCCCCCCATGACGGCCGCTGCAAGCGCGATTCGAACAGTGTCGACAACGGGCACGCGGAAACCGCAGAGCCTGATGGCAATGATGGCCGAAAGGGCCAGCGTCAGGCCGGAAGCGATCAGCGCTCCGATGACCACGCCGACGAGATAGTTCATCGAGAAGCCGACGACGGCAAGGCCTGCGGTGGCCACGACCTCGAACAGCCCGATAATGACCAGCAGTCCATATCGGCTGTCGAGCGTCAGCATCTGGCCGGTGGCGTGGGCATGATAGGCGCGGATCATGCCACCGAATGCCGCAAGCCCGAGAATCGACCGGGTCACGTCGCGATATGTCTCGGAGACAGCGAGGTCGACGAGAATGTCCGTAACAAGCCAAAGCCCCACCACCGAAGGGAGCAGCACGGCGGTGAGAAGGGCCGCGTTGACCTTGAGCTGTTCAAGCGCGGCATTGCGGTCGCCGGCATTGATCAGGCGGGAGGCGATCGGGAAAGCGGCCACGGACACCAGCATCGATGCGACGGAAGCCGAGCGTCGGCCGAGCCCCCAGCCAACCGCCATCAAGCCAAAGGCGGCCGACCCGCCGATGTAGTCGACGACATAGCGAATACCGTTCTCGCCGAACCAGCCAATCCCGTTGACGGCCAGCATTGGCCCACCATTCAGAATGGCCGCCTTCAAGATGGCAAGGTCGAGACGGGCCGTCTTGAGGCTCGTACCGATCATCGGAAGTGCAATGGCGGTGCCAAGGGCCTGCATCGCCGCGTAGGCTATCAGAAGCTGGCCGGCGGAGGCACCGAAGAGCTCGATGGAGACAATGCCCGCGACGAGGCCACCTACCGGGCCCGACGTCAACAGGAGCGTGTAGGCGAGAATCTTGTCCTGCGCTCTGGCCCGCTCGCCGAAGTGATTGTTGAGGCCACGCGTCACGTAGTAGGCGGCAATGATCAGAAAGACGAGGAGAGGATCGCCGCGTCCGTCGAAAAAATGCATGGAGAGAGCGGCGGCGCCAAGCTCCGGAAGCGTCATCAGAACGAGAAGCGTCGTCTCGGTCTCAAGGTAGCGGCGGCGTCCGGCGACATTCTCCGACGGGGGCAGGAAGCGCAGCGTGTAGAAAGAAAACCAGGAGCGGCTCAACATGTAGGCCAGTTCCTGCGTCGAGGTGACGAGCACGAAGGTGGACATCTCGGCTGGCGACAACCACCAGGTCCAGATCATCACCGACAGGAACTGCGCGACCGGCGACAGGAACTGTGCCGGCAGATAGAGGAGCGTCTGACGGATCAGCATGATGACGACCTTTCCGGCGACCGAAGGCGGCTGGCAAAGGCCGTGATGATGAGAGTGGTGAGCAGGCCAAGCTCGATCGACTTGGTGGAGAAGGAAGATACCGCCGTCGATATCAGGAAGTAGATGCCGAGCGGCAGGAGGACGGTTGCCCCGAAACGTCGGACCAGTTCGGCGAAAAAGGCGGCGAGCCCCATCAGGAAGAACAGCGTGACGAAGCCGCCATAATAGGCGATGAAACCGATATAGGCGCTTTCGATGGCGATCGGCGTTCCGATCCTCGGCAGCATCGCCTTCACGGAAACAACATCCGGCGCGAAGATCACCTCCGGCCAGGACATGTCGCGAAAGATCGACAACATGGCAACACGCGCCATGGCGCTGCCGTCGTCATTGATGAAACGGCCAATGAGGCGGTCGACCATGCCGCCGTCGACGACAAGAACGGCACCGATCACCAGCAGCGTCGCGGCAAAGATGGCGGCGGCGGCCACCGGCAACGGAAAACGGCGCCCGAGCAACAGCCGAGCGCCGGAGAAGGCGGCAATGGCGAAAAGGGCAGCGGCCGACAGAACGATGGCGGTACGACCGCCAAAGAAAAACAGCGCTCCGAAGTGGAACACGACCAGAAGAAGACGCGGCACCGTTCGGAACGGCCCGACACCCAAGGCCAGCGATACCAGGCAAACCGTCGTGACCATGGCGTTCATGAGAGGATGGCCGAGCAGCGCCGTTGCCCGCCACTCCCATGTGAGCAGCTCGCCATTGACATAGAGAGGGGTCAAACGGAAGCCGCTAAGCCCCTCGGCGTAACCGAGAGAGCTGTTGAGCGCGAGGATGCCTTGCACGAGCAGTGCGACAAACCGCATCTCGCGCGGGCCCAGGCGGACGAGGGAAGCGAACAGGCAGGCCGTCATCACGAAGTTGTCGGTTACCTGGGAAATCGGCGTTTTCTGAACCCCAATGACCTGGAAAGCGAGAAGACCGATGGCGAGGAAGAGAACCACCAGGCCAGGACTGTCCCGCCAACTGCGGCCAAGAAACGGTCCGAGGCCACCGTCGACGACGATCCAGGCGACAAGCGCCAGAACGGACAGGTAGCTGGCCGGATGAATCTTGAGGAGCGGGCTGCCGCCCGCCGCGTCATAGGGGACGCCCAAGAGGTTGAGCATCGGTCCGGACAGAAGGAAGAGAGCGAGCACGGACAGAACCGTCAGCCCCACCGCGAACGGGCGGACGTCGATCGCAAAGCCGGTACTGCCGGCGCGATAGGAGACGGAAGCTGAAAAGCCCGCAATGCCATACCGAGATCGATCCCGTGGTTGAAACCTTCCGAAAACTTGAGTGGGATCGTCACGACTGCATGGTTAACCCGCGGTCTTCGCGAGGAGGATAGGTACCTCTATTTCGATCGACATCGTTCACGTTTCCTTAAGCGCGCCGCCCTATGGTTAACAAGCTGCAAACACGGGCGGATAAGCAAGTTGAACAGCCTCATCATATCCGATGACCAGAGCACTGTTAGGCGGACGGCCGAGGAAACACGCCGCCCGGGCGAGGTCGACATCGGCCTTTTGCTTTCCATTCTTTTCCGTCAGTGGCGGCTGATCGCGCTGGTCACGCTGCTGTTTGTCGGCGCAGGCTTTGTCTATGCGACGTTTGCCCCCAGGGTTTGGCAATCGACGGCCAGGGTGTTGCTCGACCCCAGCGACAAGCAGGTTGTGGCCGTGCCTGGCCTTTCGCAGCCAATGCAGGGCGTCGATGCTGCCTGGGTCGACACTCAGGCCAACGTCGTCACGTCCGCCTCGATCCTCTCGACGGTCATCGATACGCTGGGGCTCCAAAGCGACCCGGAATTCGGCGGCAGCCGCGACGAGACGCTGAGGGCATTGGTCAAGGCCATCAAGGTTGAGCGCGCCGACCAGACCTATGTTCTCGACATTTCGGTTCGCAGCAGAGCGGCCGACCTTTCCGCTCGCATCGCCCAGGAACTGGCCGAGGCGTTCGTCGCAAACCAGGTTGAGGTGAAGCAGGCTGCGGTCCGCGAGGCGAGCAACCTCATCAACCGACAGCTCGACGACCTCAGGGCGAAGGCACGCACCGCCCAGGAAAAGCTCGAAGCCTACCGCCGGAATCATGGAATTCTCACGGCAAACGGCCGGTCCGTGGACGAGGACACGTTACGCCAGCTCAACGACGCCTATGTCGCCGCCCGCGTACGCACCCAGGATGCCAAGGCTCGTCGCGACAAGATCGCCGCCGCCCGCGCCGGTGGATCGGACGCCGCTCTGACCGGCATAGATTCCACGGTTCTGAGTCGGCTTAAAATCGAACGGGCACTCGCAGCTCGCACGGTTGGCGATCTCGGCCAGGATCTCGGCCCGAGCCATCCCCGCATGGTCGCAGCGCGCGCCGATCTCGTGCGCGCCGAATCCCAGATCGAAGGCGAGCTCAAGACCCTCTCTCTCAGCGCCGATGCGGAATATCAGGTGGCGTTGGCCTCCGAAGCAGCTGCGCGAAAGGCGCTGGACGATGCCGGCGCCGTGGTCACCGACACTGGCGAGCGGACCATTGAGCTGCGCGAACTCGAGAACGAAGCCTCTCTGCGCGCCGACATGTACAAGACCTACGTCGCGCGCACCGAGGAAATCACCTTGCAGGCCAACACGCAGGTGTCTGATGCCCGTGTCATCGCGCCAGCCAGCATTCCGCTGTATCCCTACTCGCCACGTCAGACCCTCGTCCTGGCCCTTTGCGGCATTGCCGGTCTTGGTCTGGCGTTGACGATCGCGGTCTATCGCGGCCGCCGGTATTTGCCGGAATATAGGGAAACCCGCGAAGAAGCCTTCGCGGCGCCCACGGACACCGGCTCGCTGCCTCCCCACGAAGATCTGACGTCACCGCCAGAGCTGGAGACCCCGCCAGAAGAGGATGCGTCCGGAACGCAGGCACCGGCAGTTCCGGTAGAGGATGAGACTCTTCCCGGCAGTGCTGCGGTCAAAGAGCCGGTGGCGCCATCGGTCCTCGCAGAGTTCACCGTCGCCACGCACGCGTTCGAGCGTGACCTTCGCGGCCGGTCGGTCGGCCGGATGCCGCGCGACATCCTGACGAGCGCCCTTACCGACGGCGACGGCCTGCCCAGCCAGACTTCCTCCGAAGCTTTCGGAGCACTTGTTCGCAAGATCACAGCGGCGGCCGGCGCGTCGCGTCTGGTCCTCGTGCTCGGCGCCGACCACGGCCCGGCGGCGGCAACCATCGCCTTCGGTCTCGCCCACGTGCCGACCAGGGACGGCGTTCTGCTCATCGATGCATCCTGGGATGAACTGCCACTGCATCGTGCCTATGTCGACGAGGCGATACCCGGCGTCATCGACGTCATAGCCGGCAGGGCCGACGCGACCAGCATCGCCGTTTGCGAGGAAGGGCCCGACCTGACGCTCATCGGCGTCGGCGGCCCGGACTCGGCGGACGATATCGCCGCCGACGTCGGCCGTGTCGCCGATTTCGTTGACAAGCTGGCCGAGGATTTTGGTCGTATCGTCCTGCATTGCGGGCACCGCCACTCGCCTGAACTGTTCCAGGCGCTTCTTGGCCGGGTTGACGCCGTTCTGATCGTCGCTGACGCGATCATCGAGCAGGACGACGAGGCGGCGGAAATGGTCCGCGATCTCGCCGGCATACTGCCTGCGTTCACCGGCGTGGTACTGGTACACGAATGGGCGCGGGTGGTCCGTCCTGGCGGGATAATCTCCGTGATTCTGCCCACGGACCCGGGCTTTGTCTGGCGGTTCGCCCGCAGGCTGGGCCGGGGGGACGATGTGCCCTACGAGTATTGGAACTGCCGCGAGCACGTCAATCCCATCTCCCATCTCGTGACCTACATCGAGCACTACTTCGAGCACGTCCAGGCCCTGTGGTGGCCGCTGCGCGTGCCGTCCATCGACCTCAACCTGCTCTACATCGCGCACTTCCGCAACGACGAGCCCTAGGCTTCACTGACTGAATATCGGGGGAGAGCGCCAGCCTCTTGGGGTCAGCGCATGTTCACCTTGATGGACGAGGGGGGAACCACCGCCGTCTGTTTCGGCTGGATTCTCGGCTTGACGGCGTTGGCTCTGGGTGCGGGCTTGGGCGCGGGTTTGGCGGCGGGCTTCTGCCCCTGTTGCGGCTGGCCCTGGGCGGGCTGCACGTCGCCTTCGCCCACCAGGGCGTGGAGCTTGGCGAAGGCCCCTTCCAGGGGTTCGTTTTCCTTGACCAACTGGCGCAGGAAACCGTTGATCGGGCCGACCATGGAGATGGCCTTGTCCACCTCCGCGTTGGCCCCGCGCTGGTATGCGCCGATGTTGACCATGTCCTCCACCTTCTTGAACGTGGCCATGCTGCGGAGCAGGGCGCGGCCGTCCACCTGGACCTGGTCCGAGGTGATGTCGGAGCGCAGACGGCTGATGGAGCGGAGCACGTCGATGGCCGGGTAGTGGCCAAGGTCCGCCAGCTCGCGCGTGAGCACGATGTGGCCGTCCAGGATGGACCGGGTGGAGTCGGCGATGGGCTCGGTGAAGTCGTCGCCGTCCACCAGGACCGTGTAGATGCCGGTGATGGAACCCTTGCGGTTCTTGCCCGCGCGTTCCAGGAGCTGGGGCAGGTGGGCGAAGACGCTGGGGGTATAGCCGCCGCGCGTGGGCGGTTCGCCCGCGGCCAGGCCGACCTCGCGCCCGGCCATGGCGAAGCGGGTCACGGAGTCCATCATCAAGAGGACGTCCTTGCCCTGGTCGCGGAAATGTTCGGCCACCGCCGTGGCGGCGTAGGCCGCGCGCATGCGGATCAGCGGGCTCTTGTCCGAGGTGGCGACCACCAGCACGGACCGGGCCATGCCCTCGGGGCCGAGGTCGCGCTCCATGAATTCCACCACCTCCCTGCCGCGCTCGCCCACCAGGGCGATGACGTTGATGTCCGCCTTGGTGTAGCGGGCCATCATGCCCAGGGTGGTGGACTTGCCCACGCCCGATCCGGCCATGATGCCCACGCGCTGGCCCTTGCCCAGGGTGAGCAGGGCGTTGACCGAGCGGATGCCCACGTCCAGCGGCTCGTTGATGCGCGGGCGCTCCAGCGGGTTCGGCGGTTCGCGGTGCAGGGGAACGAAGGTGTCCGGGGCGAAGCCGCCCTTGCCGTCCAACGGCTCGCCAAAGGCGTCCACGGCCCGGCCGAGCATGGCCTGGCCCACGGGCATGTGCGGCGGGGTGGCCGCATTCTGGATCAGCGATCCCGGCCCGATGCCGCGCATGTCGGAGTACGGCATGAACAGGCACGCGCCGTCGCGGAACCCGACCACTTCGGCGGGAATGGAGCGCTTGCCGTCGGGAATGAGATAGCAGACCGAGCCGAGGGGGGCCTTGATGCCCCGGCCTTCGGCGATGAGGCCCACGACCTTGGTCACCTTGCCGAAGGTCTGGCAGGGGTCCAGGGATTCGAGCAGTCCGAGCCGGGACTCAGCCATGTCAGCCCTCGCCGCCGCTGGCGACCTGCTCGATGAGCCGCTCCAGGATGGGTTCCACGCCTTTCCAGCGGCTGGCCACGGTGTTGTCCACCTTGCATTCCTCGCCTTCGACCAGCACGCCGCCGTCGGTCAGGGAGGGATCACCCTTGACCGTCCAGTACTTGAGCGACGGGTTGCGCTCCTGGATGGAGGCGATGAAGGCCGTGAGGTCTTCGGCGTCCGCCGGGTCGCACTTGATGGTCAGATTGCGCTGGGAATCCAGCCTTTCCAGGGCTTCGACCATGAGATTTTCCAGGGAGGCGGCGCGCTGCTCGCTCATCTCCACGGCCAGGGCCTTTTTCACGGCCAGCCGGATCAGGCACATGACGTCGCTGCGCCGCTCGTTGAAGATCGTCTTGCCCTGCGCGCCGAGCTGGCCGAGCAGCTTCTCGACCTCGGCGGACATGGCCTGGGTATGGGCGTCGACGTCGGCCTGGGCCTGGGCCAGCCCTTCCTGGTAGCCTTCGTGGCGGGCCGTGGTCCGGAGCGCCTCGGCCTCCAGTTCGGCGAACATCTTGATTTCCTTGGCCGCCTCGCGGGCCTTGGCCTTGACGCGCTCCAGGTATTCGTCGTTGATGGAGTCGTCCCAGAGCAGCTTGCGCTTGCCCTCGATCTCCTGGATGGTCATTTCATCCGGGCCGGGCGTGTCCATTCCCATCAGGACCTTGCCCGTCATGCGCATTTCGGAAAGGTGCTTAGACAAAGACATCGCTGCCACCTCTGCTGATGACGATCTTGCCCTCGTCTTCCAGACGACGGACGGTCTTGACGATATTCTGCTGGGCCGCCTCGACCTCGGAGAGCTTCTTGGGCGGCATGATTTCCAGGTCTTCCTTGATCATGGTCGACGCGCGCTCGGACAGGTTCTTGAAGAACTTCTCCTTGAGCTCGTCGCTGGCGCCCTTGAGGGCCACGGTCAGGTCCTCGTTGGAGACCTCCTTGAGCAGCTCGCGGATGGCGATGTCGTCCACGGCCTTGATGTCCTCGAACACGAACATGAGGTTGCGGATGTCTTCGGCCATCTGGGAGGATTCCTCCTCGATCTCGGAGAGGACCTCTTCCTCGGTGTTGCGGTCCACGGCGTTGAGGATTTCGGCCACCGCGTTGACGCCGCCGACCTTCTTGCCTTCCTTGCCGCCCATGGCGATGAGCTGGCTCTGCAGGACCTTGTCCACTTCCATGAGCATCTCTTCGGCCACGGCTTCGAGCTTGGCCAGGCGCATGAGCACTTCGGCGCGCACGCCGGCGGGCAGGTGGGAGATGAGGTCCGCGGCCTGGTCCGGATTGAGGTGGCCCAGGATGAGGGCCAGGGTCTGCGGGTGTTCGTTGCGCAGGATCTGGGCCAGGATGCGCGGGCTGACGTTCTCCAGTTCCTGGAACGGCGTGGGGCCGGAATCCAGGTCCAGGGAATCCATGATGTACTTGGCGGTTTCCGCGTCCAGGGCCTTGGTCAGCATGCGCTTGACCTGTTCCGGACCGCCCACCAGGAGCTCGGCACCGTAGGCCAGGGCCTCGTTGTACTCCTTGAGCACCTGGAGCACCTGCTCGCGGGGCACGGAGTCGGTCTCGAGCATCGCCTTGGATACGGCGGCGATCTCGTTGCGCTCCATGCGCTTGAATACTTCCGCCGTGAACTTTTCGCCCAGGGCGAGGAGCACGATGGCGGTTTTCTGCGGTCCGGTGAAGTCGGCCATTGGGTTATCCCTCCTGGGTGAGCCACGTCTTCAGCAGATGGACGGCCTGGTCGATGTTGTCGTCCGAGAGCTGGATCGCATGGTTCTTCGCATTCTCTATGCGGCGGGACATGTCCATGGCCTCCTCGTCCATCTCCTCTTCTTCGAGGGCGAGACGCTCGGCGCCGGGCAGTCCGGCCATTTCCTCGATCTCCTGCTCGGCGACGCGGGGCCGGATCAGGGCCATGATCACCGGGCGGACAACCATGATCAGGAACAGGAAGATCAGGATGCCGTTGAGGAACGGCTTGCCCAGCCGCTGCGCGTATTCGAGCATGGTGCGCATCAGCGAGTCGGCGTCGTACATGTCGGGCTCGCCGAAGGAGATGTTGCTGACCTCGATGGTGTCGCCGCGCACGGAGTCGAAGCCCACGGTGTTGGCGATGAGGTTCTTGATGCGGTCGATTTCCTCGGCGTTGCGCGGCACGTACACGGGCTTGCCGGTGCCCTCGTCGGTGTTCCACGTCCCGTCCACGATAACCGCAACGGTCAACCGTTTCAACTCCCCGACGGGGGCGATGATGTTTTCTTCGGTCTTGTTGATCTCGAAGTTGGTGGTCCGGGATTCGCGGGTGGAGTCCTGGGTGGTGCGGGTGCCGGAAAATCCGTCGCCGCGGAAGTTGGCGTCGGGTTCGCCGCCAGCCAGATTGGCCGCGCCGGAGGTGGTTTCCTCGCTGCGGGTCTCGGAGCGGACCACCGCGCCTTCGGGATCATAGGATTCCTGGCGGATGGTCTTCTGGCTGAAGTCGAGGTCCGCGTTGACGCGGGCGATGACCTTTTCCGGACCGACGACCGGGCCGAGCAGCTCCATGATCCGGCGCTGGATCTTGTTTTCCAGGTCCGCCTTGTATTCGAGCTGGGTGTTGGAGAGGGCCAGGCCGGTGGTGTCGTCCTCGGGCGTATAGAGCGGGCGGCCCTTCATGTCCGTGACGGTGATGTTCTTGGGTTGCAGGCCTTCCACGGCCATGGACACCAGGTTGACGATGCCCTGGACCTGGGACGGGTCGAGCTTGGCGTCGTTCTTGATCTGGAGGACGATGGACGCGCTGGGCGGCATCTGGTCTTCCAGGAACAGGGATTTTTCCGGCAGCACCAGGTGCACGCGGGTCTTGGCGATCTGCGGGAATTCCGAAATGGTGCGGGCCAGTTCGCCCTGGAGGGCGCGCTGGTAGTTGATGTGCTGGATGAAGTCGGTCTGGCCGATCTGGATGTCGTCGAAGATCTCGAAGCCGATACCCTGGCCGTGCAGGTTGCCTTCGCCAGCGACCTTGAGCCGCAGCTCGTACACGCGGTCAGCCGGGACCATGATGGTCTTGCCGTTGTCGGTCAGGACGTATTTTTCCTTGCCCGCCTTGAGGATTTCCACCACCTGGGAGGCGTCCTGCGGGTAGAGATTGGTCATCAGCACCTTGTAGTCGGGCCGGTTCATCCAGAAGACCATGAGCCCGAAGGCCAGGGACACGGAGACCGCCAGACCGGCGATGAGGATGCGCTGGGACATGGTCCGACCGGACCAGAATCCCTGAATCTTAGACCAATATTCGGCGACGAACGGAGGCATTTCCTAATCTCCCGCTAAAAAATGTGTTTCGTTGTTCCGGTTGCAGCGGACGCCTAGAATGGCATCTTCATCAGTTCCTGGTACGCCGTCATCAGCTTGCTGCGCACGGCGCTGGTCATGGAAACGGCCAGTCCCGCCTTTTGCAGCGAAATCATCAATTCATGGACGTTCTGGGTCTTGCCCGAGGCGAACTCCTCGATCATCCGCTTCTTGTCGGCCTGGAGGTCGTTGACCTTCTCCAGCGAGCTTTCCAGGGTCTGGCTGAACGGCTGGGCCGGGGCCTGGGGCTTCTTCAGCCGGTCACGGACGGTGTTGTTGACCGACCGGGCCCTGACGTCCATGGCGTTCTGGTAGGCATTGATGGCGACGCTTTTCACAACCATGACGCTGCTCCTTCACCTACATGCCGATGCGCAGCGCACGCGCGAACATCTGCTTGCAGGAGTTGATGGTTTCGACGTTGGCCTCGTAGCCCCGGGTGGCGGTCATCATGTTGGTCATTTCCTCGACCACGTTGATGTCCGGATAAAAGACGTAGCCCTGGTCGTTGGCGTCGGGGTGATGCGGCTCGTAGACCTGCTTGAAGGGGCGTTGGTCCGCGGTGACGCCCAGGACCTTGACGCCTTCCAGGTTCTGGTTGAGCTGGTCCTGCATGGCCGTGTCAAAGGGCGAGTAGACCGGGGTGGACTCGAAGGAAACGGACTTGCGCTGGTAGGGACCGCCTTCCAGCGTGCGGGTGGTCCGCATGTTGGCCATGTTCATCGAGATGACGTTGATCTGGGCGCGCTGGGCCTTGAGGCCGGACGCCCCGATGTCGAGGGCGGTCATGAAGTCCATTTACTTGCCTCCTTCCGTGATGGCCTGCTTGATGCCGTCGAAATTCTTGCGGATGACGCTGGCGAGGGCATCGTAGGTCATGGAGTTCTTGGCCATGATGGTCATTTCCTTGTCCAGGTCCACAGAGTCCTCGCCGTAGACGGTGCGGGCCTTGAGGGCCTCGCTGGCGTCGCCGCTGAATCCGTTGGAGTCGAAGACCACGGGCATGTGCTGCGAGTTGGTGCGGGTCATCTTGCCGCGGGCGTCCTGGTTCAGGGCCTGCTGGAGCTTGTCCTCGAACTGGAGGCGGCGCGCCTTGTAGTCGGGCGTGTTGACGTTGACGATGTTGCCCGTGACGATATTTTGACGTTGCAGCTGAAGGTCCATGACCTTCTCCGTCAACAGGATGTGGCTCGGGATAAGTCCTCTCATTGCTTGCTCCTCCTGCCTTCTGGCGTTCCGGATTCAACCCGGGGGGCATTTTTTTCCCCGTGGTTCGCAGGTGAGCTAGCAACTGGCGTACCAATGACGTAATATGTTGATTTCTAATAGTTTAATCTGACTGTCCGCTGGGACTGACGTCAAAAACACCGCTGCGCCCGGGGCGGCGGCTTCTCCCCTATATATTGAAATGGGTGAGGGGCAGTGCGGGAAAAAGTGGCCGGTCCGGCCCTGGAAGCAAATACTGCCTATGGCGAGGGCGATTCGATTAAATCGTTTATAATGAAGCGGTTACGCTTGATTTGGATTTGGGAGGATGGGGGTTGCCGAGGCAAAAAGACGAGTTGGCACAAGGGTTGCAAAAGGCGGTTCGGGCACAATGGCCCTGAATCGACCGCCCGGGGCAGCCGGGTAAAGGAGAAACGGAGGGGAAACGTTATGAGTGGTCATCTGGATTACGAAATCAACAAGGAACTCGGTGAGTGCTACCTGTTCATGGGTGAGCTGGACAAGGCCGAAGAATATTACAAGAAGGCCGTCAGTTCCAATGGCATCCACCCCGACCCGTACCTCGGCCTGGCCACCGTCGCCGTCCAGCGCGGCGACCTTGAGGACGCCCTGGTCATGTACGAAAAAGCCCACAAGATCGAGCCGACCGACAAGAGTCTTTCCGGGATCGCGCTGATCAGGATGGAAAACGGCGACAGGGAAAATGCCTTTGCCATGTTCGTCGAAGCCATCAAGATGAATCCCGAAAACATGGTCGCCCTGTTCAGCCTGATCAGGCTCGGCCATGAAATGGATCGCGTGGCGGACATCCTGCCGTATCTCAGGGATTACCTTGAGATCAATCCGGCCAAGCACGAAGTGCGCTTCTCGCTGGCCGGGTGCCTCGTCTGCCTCGATCAGAAGGACGCGGCCCGGGAACATCTGGAGCAGATCCTCGAGATGGACCCGAACTTCTCCGCCGCCCAGGAAATGATCGACGCGATCGCCTAACTACGGTCTCCCCTCCCCGTTGATTTCCCGCCCCGCCCGTTTCGGCGGAGTGGGGCGGGAAATCAGCCTCTGGCAGAGGGATTTTGCCATCCATTTTTCCGCCCATCCGGGCCGGAAAAGACGTCCGCACGCGCCTGCTCCGCGAAGCTTTTCGCCGGAGGCGCGAGGCGTTGCGCCGTGTTTTCCACAGCCGTGATCCGGCGGTTGAAAAACCCTCCCGCAAGCCCCTCCAGCACACTTGCCTTTGCCCGCCAAATCTGGCACAGCCTCTCGAACAACAGCATCAATAGGGGGGTGTTGCATGGACTTTTTACCTGTCAAACGGGCGATTCTGTCCGTCACCGACAAGAGCGGCCTGGCCGATTTCGGCCGGTTCCTGGTCGACAACGGCTGCGAGCTCGTTTCCACCGGCGGTACCAAGAAAATGCTTTCCGAGGCGGGGCTGCCCGTGACCTCGGTCAGCGACGTCACCGATTTTCCCGAAATCCTCGGGGGCCGCGTCAAGACGCTGCATCCGAACATCCACGCGGGCATCCTGGCCGACAAGGACGACGATGCCCACATGGAGACCCTGCGCGATTTCGGCATCGAGCCGTTCGACCTGATCTGCGTCAATCTCTACAACTTCGCCGATGCCGTGGCCAAGGGCCTCGACCTGAGGGCCGCCGTCGAGCAGATCGACATCGGCGGGCCGACCATGCTCCGCGCCACGGCCAAGAACTTCCACTCCATCTGCGTGGTGCCCGATCCCAAGTACTACGCCAAGGTGCAGGAGGAGATCGAGGCCAACGGCGGCATCTCGCTCGCCTTCCGCAAGGAGATGGCCACGCTGACCTTCAAGCTGACCAGCGAGTATGACGCCATGATCACCAAGTATCTGTCCGAGAACGACGCGTAGCGTCGTTCTGCGCGGCTGGCGATAGCGGGCCTTGGCGCGACGAAGAGGAAAGGCAAGCGCTGCGATCAAGCCGTTTTCCATAATTGTTGATGAATATCCAAGAAGCCCCGGAACACAACGGTTTCGGGGTTTCTTGCATGGTACGATGGTGCGGTCGACGGCGTCCCTATGTAAAGAAGGTGTTCGCCGAAGGCGAGATCGGGATTCCAAAGGGCTATGGCCCTTTGGCCGCCGGAGGCGAAGTCACCTGACAATCCCGCCGAAGGCGGTTTCCCATCCTGATTTCAACATTTGTAGAAAACGCCTTGCGCCGAGATGGTGCTTGCCTTTTTTGCGTAAATTCTCCACCGTCGAGCGGATTGGCGGGGCGGTAATGTCCCGTTGAAGGAGCACGTCATAGCACAGAAACCCAAGGGCAACCTTCAGGGGCTCAAGCCCAACCAGATAAAGCGGCTGTCGCGGCTGTATCAGCGCCAGTTCCCGGCGGACGGGACCTACGGGCTGGAGCAGGCGCGCGAGCTGGCCGAGATTTCGGCGGACACCGGGCGGCAGATCGCGCTGATGATCGACCGCCAGGGGCGGGTGGAGATGGTCCTGGTCGGCGACAACCGGGCCATATTCATTCCCGAGCTGCCACGGGCGCGCATGGCCACCGGGCGGCTGCGCGGACTGCGGCTGCTGCACACCCATTTGGGCGGGGAGGCGCTGTCCCAGGAAGACCTGATGGACATGGTCTTCCTGCGGCTGGATTCCGTCATCGCGTTGAGCGTGGAGGGCGGGTTCCCGGTTTCGGCCCAGGCCGCCCATCTGCTGCCGCCCGATTCCGGGGGCCGGAGCTACGAGGTCTACGATGCGGTCCGCTGGGACCGGCTGGACGTCGACCTCGGCGCGGTGGTCGAGGCCCTGGAGGACGAGTTTCGCCGCCAGAGCGACGGCCAGGACCGGGCGGGCGACGAAAACCGCGCCCTGCTGGTCAGCGTGGACGTCACCCCGCGCCCGGTGCAGGAGCGGTCCCTGGAGGAACTGGCCGAGCTGGCCGACACCGCCGGGCTCACCGCCGCCGGGACGCTCATCCAGCGGGTGCGCCAGCTCAATCCCAAATTCATCATGGGCAAGGGCAAGCTGGCCGAACTGGAGGTCCAGGCGCTCCAGGCCAACGCCTCGGTCATCCTCTTCGACCAGGAGCTTTCGCCCACCCAGAGCCGCAACCTGGCCGAGCTGACCGAACGCAAAATTCTGGACCGGACCCAGCTCATCCTCGATATTTTCGCCCAGCACGCCACCAGCCGCTCGGGCAAGCTCCAGGTGGAGATGGCCCAGCTCAAGTACACCCTGCCGCGCCTGGTGGGAAAGAACCGGGCCATGTCCCGGCTCATGGGCGGCATCGGCGGGCGCGGACCGGGCGAGACCAAGCTCGAGATCGACCGCCGCCGGGCCAACGACCGGCTGACCCGGCTCAAGAAGGACCTGGACGAGGTGCGCAAGCGCCGCACCCAGACCCGGGAGCGGCGGGCCAAGGCCGGGCTGCCCATCGTCTCGCTGGTGGGCTATACCAACGCGGGCAAGTCGACCCTGCTCAATACCCTGACCCGGTCCGAGGTCTTGGCCCAGGACAAGCTTTTCGCCACCCTGGACCCGACCAGCCGCCGCATCCGCTTCCCGCAGGAGCGCGAGGTGGTGCTGACCGACACCGTGGGCTTCATCCGGCGGCTGCCGCCGGACCTGAAGGAGGCGTTCCGGGCCACGCTGGAGGAGCTGGAGAGCGCCGACCTGCTGGTCCTGGTCTGCGACGCCTCCCACCCGGAGGTGGAGGAGCAGGTGGCCGCGGTGCGGTCCATCCTGGCCGAAATGGAGCTGGATTCCATCCCCTCGATCCTGGCCCTGAACAAGTGGGACCGGCTCGACGCCGAGGCGCGCGAGACCATGGGCCGCGTCTATCCCGAGGGCATCCCGGCCGTGGCCGTGGACCGCGCCTCGCTGGAGCCGCTGGTGGAAGCCGTCCTGGACAATCTTCCCTTGGGTAAATCAGTCGGCTGATTGGCTGACCTTGCGGTAGGAGGCGTCGCATTCCATGGGCTCGACGTGGATGGTCACCTCGGCCTGGGGCAGCGTTTCCTCAATCTCGGTCTCGATGACCTCGCACAGGTCGTGCGCGGCCTGGACCGTGGTCGCGCCCGGCACCAGCAGATGGAAGTCGATGAAGCGCATCGGCCCCGACTTGCGCGTGCGCAGGTGGTGGTAGCTCACGCCGTCCTTCTCGTGGCGCAGAATGGCGTTCTTGATGACATCCAGCTCCTCGTCGGGCAGGGCGTCGTCCATCAGTCCGCCCACCGAGCGGCGCACCAGCCCCGTCCCCGTGAACACGATGTTGATGGCCATGAACATGGCTATGGCCGGGTCGAGAATCTTCCACTCCGGCTTGAAGAGCAGGATGGCCAGCCCGGCCACCAGCCCCACCGAGGTCCAGACGTCGGTCAGCAGGTGGCGCGCGTCCGCCTCCAGGGTGATGGAGTCGAACCGCCGGGCCGCGCGGAGCATGACCTTGGCCGTGCCGTAGTTGATCACCGAGGAGAGCAGGGCCAGGACCAGGCCGGGGCCGAGGTTGGAGAGCTCGGACGGGTGCAGGAAGCGCATGAACGCGGCGTGGCCGATGCCCAGGGCGGCCAGGATGATCAGCACGCCCTCGATGCCGCTGGAAAAGTATTCCGCCTTGCCGTGACCGTAGCGGTGGTCGTCGTCCGCCGGGCGCAGGGCGATGGTGATGGCCGTGAGCGCGAGCACCCCGGCGGTCAGGTTGACGATGGACTCCAGTGCGTCGGAGAGCAGGCCCACCGAGCCGGTGGCGTACCAGGCGGAGAACTTCAGCCCCAGCGTCAGCAGCGAGGCCGCGACGGAATAGATCGCGTAGCGCCTGGGGGAGTTCTTGAGCACCGGGCTATTCCTTCTTCAGCCAGGGATTTTCTTCGCCGCGGGCCAGCCGGTGGATGTTGTCGCGGTGGCGCCAGAAGAGGATGACCATGACGATCAGGGCGGCGGGGATGAAGGCGAAGTTGCCCGTGAGGAACATGAACACGGGCAGGGCCAGGGCCAGGGTCAGCGACCCCATGGACACGTGGCCGGACAGGGCGATGACCGCCAGGCAGAGCGCGGCGGAAAAGATGGTGCCCCAGGGCGAGACGGCCAGGAACGCGCCGATGGTGGTGGCCACGGCCTTGCCGCCCCGAAGGTTCATGAAGCAGGAGAAGACGTGGCCGAGGATGGCGGCCAGGAGCACGATGCTCAGGCCGAGGTCGGACTTGATCCAGGATGCGGCCAGCAGCACCGGGAAGAACCCCTTGCCCAGGTCCAGGGCCAGGGTCAGGACGCCGAATTTGGTCCCGCAGGTCCGGGCGACGTTGGTGGCCCCGGTGTTGCGGCTGCCCGACTCGCGGGGATCGGTGTTGCACATCGTCTTGGCGATGACCAGCCCGAAGGGGATCGAGCCGAGGATGTAGGCGATGATGGACCAGAGAATCACGGACATTGAACTTCTCCTATGCGGCGTATTGGTGGGGAGGTTGTACCGTTTTTGAACCCGGAATGGAAGGAAAAGCGTGCCGGACCGGGCGCGGCGGGCCGCAAAAGAGCCGCCCGCACGGGCGCGCGGGCGGCGAAGGGGAGTCGTGGACGGCTAGGCGAGGACGAGCCGGTAGAGCGCCTTTTCATAGCAGATGGACATCACCTGGGCCGGGCGGTGGCCCACGCCCAGGGAGCGCAGCCGGCAATAGACATGCAGCGGGTTGAGATGGTGCTGCAGGCGGCAACGTAAACCTTTCATGACAACCTTCCTTGGTTGTCCTTCTTATCGTCCGCCTTCCGGGAAAATATTAGGGGGAGTCCCTATTCGGCAACGGCCCAGACGTGGAACCCGTGGTCGCGCTTGTATCCGACGCCCACCGCGCCCTTGTGGAGATAGTAGCACATGGCCCAGTCCGGCTCGTAGCCGCTGTTGGTGGACGACCAGTACGCCTCGCGCGTGCCGGTGAAGGGATGGCCGTCTGGCAGGGCCGGGCTGTGGCGGCCCGCGTCGGCCAGGGATTCCAGTTCGCGGATGGTCGGCAGCCGCCACGCCGCCATGCCGCCATGCCGTTCCCTGTTCAGCCGGGCCACGGTCTCGAAGGCGGCTTCCCAGCCCGCTGGGCCGTCGGCCAGGTCGGCGCAGCGGGTCCAGGTCAGCCCGGTCAGACGGTCGCGCACCGCCTCGCCGTCGGCGTCGAAGCGCGGAGAGGGCCAGGGGACGCCGTTTTCCGCGGACGCGGTCACCGCCGGGAGCACGTTCGACGCGCCGCGCACGGGCCAGACCAGTTCGTAGCCGGTGCGCGTGCCCCAGAACATGCGCCCGCCCAGGAAATGGACGTGCCAGGCCTGGGCCGGGTGCATGGCCGAAAGCGTGGACGTCCAGTACCACCCGGCAAAGACGTTTTCGAAGGGATGGCCGGGCACCAGGGCCGGGGAGTGGACGTGGAAGGTGACGAGGCTGAACAGTTCGCGCCGGTCCGGCAGCCGCCAGTCGCCGAAACCGGCGTGGCCGCGTTCGTTCATGCCCCTGACGAACGCCAGCGCCTCTTTCCAGGTCACGGGAAATCCGACCACGTTGGCGTTGCGCAGCCAGTCCAGGCCGGTGGCGGTGTCGCGCACGGTCTCGCCGTCGGCGGCAAAGCGGTCGCCGCCCCAGGCGATGCCGGGCGCGGTCTCGGCGTCCTGGCCGGTTCCGGCGCAGTCCAGGCGCGCGCCGTCGATACCGGCGCAGAAGGTCTGGCCGGTGGAGAGGATGTGTCGGGACATGGGGGCAGGCTACCTGCGGATACAGAAAAAGGCCAGGGCGAAGAGAATCAGGGCGCAGGCCAGGCCGCCCAGGTAGACCGCGTGCATGCCGAAGAGGGCGAACAGCCCGCCCATCATCAGCGGAGCCACGGTCTGGGCCAGCCGGAGCAGGAAGCCGTTGGCGGCCATGAACGCCCCCCGGTGCTCCATGGGCGCGATGCCGGTGAGCATGGTCATGACCGTGGGGATGTTCAGCCCCTGGGCCAGGCCGAAACAGATGACCGGCGGGATGGCGTGCCACAGCCCGGGCGCGTGGGGCATGAGCAGCATGGAAAGGGCGTAGAACACCGAGGCGGTCATGAGCAGGGTGCGCTGGCCGAACCGTTCGGCCAGGCGGCCAAGCTGGAACGAGGCCACCCGGTGAAGCCCGAGGCGACCAGGAACACGCCGCCGATGGCAGCGGGCGAGGCGTGGTAGCGGCTGTCGAGCAGGATGGGCAGGTAGGTGATGATCGGGCCGTAGAGGATGATGAAGGTGATCAGCGTGGTGGCGAAGAGGCACAGGGCCTCCTTGGTCCGCATCAGCTTGAGCGCCCCGGACAGGTATTCGCCGAGCGAACCGTGGCTCTCCGGGGCCGGGACGTCCATGGAGGTGATGATGGCGATGCCCAGCGGGATGGCCAGCAGCGGCAGTATGAAGGGATAGTTCCAGCCGAGCAGGGCAAGGACACCGCCGATGGCCGGGTACAGGGCCGTGCCCAGCGCCAGGACCGAGGCGTTGTAGCCCATGGCCCGGCCCCGGTCGCGACCCTGGTAGAGGTCGCCGATGATGGTGCCGTAGAGCACGCCCAGCGGGCTGGCCCCGATGCCCTGGAGGAAGCGCAGCACGAGCAGCTGCTCCATGGACCGGGCGAAGAAGCAGGCGAAGCCGAAGCCGCCGAAGACGAACAGGGCCGGGACCAGGACGACCTTGCGCCCCATGCGGTCGGCCAGCACGCCCATCAGCGGCGAAAAGATGACCCCGGGCAGGGTGAAGACCGAGATGACCAGGCCGATCTGCACCGGGCCGATGGAAAGCCCGGTCATGATGTCGGGCAGGGCGGGGACGATGCTGGAGACCCCGAGCACCGCCATCAGCGTCACGCCGAAGACGAACTGGAGGTTCTTGTCGAAATAGATGGATCGCAAAACAAAAAGGTCCGATCAGATGGCCGCGTCGAGCAGCATGTTGTCCCGGTGCACCACCTCGTCGGAGGCGACGGGGCCGAGGATGCGGGCGAGTTCGTCCGTGCGCTTGCCCTTGATCCGGGCCAGCTCGTTGGAGGAAAAATTGGTCAGGCCCACGCCGAGCTGGTCGCCGTCCAGGCTCTTGATCAGCACCAGCGCGCCCCGGTCGAAACAGCCGTCCACCTCGCGGATGCCGATGGGCAGCAGGGACTTGCCCTGGTTGATCAGCGCCCGGGCCGCGCCCTGGTCCACCAGCACCGATCCCGAGGGGTCGTCGTGGTAGGCGAGCCAGTATTTCTTGCTCGAAACAGGGCGGTCGTCGGCCAGAACCAGGGTGCCGCGCTCCTCGCCGTCAAGCACGGCCACGAGGTCGAACTCGCCCCGCCCGGAGACGATGAGCGTGGGCACGCCGAACTGGGCCGCGCGCCGGGCGGAGCGCAGCTTGGAATACATGCCGCCGGTGCCCACGTTGGTCTTGCCGTCACACATGGCCTCCAGGTCCAGGGCCGCGATGTCGCGGACGACCGGGATGGGCCGCGCGCCGGGGTGGGTGTCCGGGTTGCAGTCGAAAACGCCGTCGGCGCTGGTCAGGTTGATGTAGAGGTCCGCGCCGCTGAGGCCCAGGCACATGGCGCCCAGGGTGTCGTTGTCGCCGAACTCCAGCTCGTGGGTGGAAACGGTGTCGTTCTCGTTGATGATCGGCACGACCTGCCATTCCAGCAGCCGTTCCAGGGTGTTGCGGGCATTGAGGAACCGCTCGCGGTTCTTGAGCCCGCTGCGGGTGAGCAGGACCTGGGCCGTGACCTTGCCGTGGCGGGCGAAGGCCTCGTCGTAGTCGTGCATCAGCCGCCCCTGGCCCACGGCGGAGGCCGCCTGGCGCGAGGCCATGTCCGAGTAGTCCTTGCGGCACTGTCGGGTGCGCTCGCAGATGCGCTGGCGTCCCGCCGCCACCGCGCCGGAAGAGACCAGGACCACGTCCACGCCCCGGTCGCGCAGGGTGGAAATCTGCGTGGCCAGCCGTTCGATGGCCGCCGGGTTCAAGCCCTCGGGGGTGGTCAGCACGGCGCTGCCCACCTTGATCACCACGCGCCGGACGTTTGCCAGCAGCGATTTCCTGTCCACGTCGGTATTCGTCATGGGAGCGAAGGTACAGCAACTCTCCGCCCGCTGGCAAGGAATGACTTGGCGTCGGGCGGGCGGCAAGCGCGGCGGATTTTATCGGAAATCCTACATTAAGAAGTATAAAGAAAATCGATTCGGCTCCGATAGGAAGTTCAATGGGAAGCAATCTTCATCCAATGCGCAATCTCTTTCGGAGCCGACCATGATCAACGCCATCGACAGCACCGTTTTCACTGCCGCACAAGCCTACCCCCAGACCGCCGCGTCCGCGACCGCGGTCAAGGAAGCGGCCCGCACGGGCGATACCGTATCCATCAGCCCGGACGCGCGCTCCCTGCGCGCCGACATGGCGAACAACGCGGAAATCCGGCGCAGCAACGAAGAGGCCGAGGCGGCCGATCCCGGCTCTACCTGGCGCATGTCCTCCGGGCTCCAGGAAGGCACCTTTACCCTGGATGGCGGCAACAAGCAGACCGTGGCCATCGACGGCAACAACCTGGAAATACTGGAATACGATTCCAGCGGGCGGCTGGTGAAATCGGTGCGCGGCGTGCTCGGCGACACCGGGGCCTCCCTGGATACCGAATTCTACGACAAGAACGGCAAGGTCGTGCAGTCCGTGCACGCGGACATCGTGGAGATGCAGGGCAAGGACGGCTGGACCACAGGCCGGATGACCCGCAGCGTGCAGAACTATGAGGACGGGCGGCTGACGGGCGAGATGACGGACTCCATGCTGCTCAATTCCTGGAACAGCCTGGGCACCGAGGGCGAGAACTCGGCGGAAAAGCAGTTTTCCCTGCTGCTGGACAATGGCACGGAAAAGGTCTTCCAGGGCGTGGAGAACTTCACCGTCGACGTCACGCTGGAAAAGCACATCGCCAACTATTACGCCGAGGTGCGCGAATATGGCATCAACAACCGCCTCTCCCGCGACATGACCGTGGAGTATGAGGGGCGGCACCAGCAGCTTTCCAACCGGTCCTACGTCGATAACGGCGGCCTGGACGCGCGCTCCACCGAGGAGCTGGAGCACGACACATCCATGACCATGACCGTGCGCGACTACGACGCCGACGGCGAACTGGTGCGCGACGCCACCTTCAACGACCACCAGAAGGACAAGGCGACCAAGGCGACCGACGGCAGGCAGGAGCAGAACCTCAGCGTCTCCTGGTACAATCAGGGCGAGCTGGTCCGGCGCGGCTACGGTTCCATGGGCCTGAGCGAAACCGAGTCCGCCAAGCTCTCCGCCCGTCCCTCCATTCTTGACTCCCTGGGCTTGGACACCGAGCAATACCTCGGCGACGAGCCGAAATCCGCCGTGGAGCTGCTGGAGGCCAACGTGCTGACGAGCAGCTCCGAGCCGGACCACTTCATGGACGGCATGATGAAGAACGCCGCCGGGGGCGACTACTCCACCGCCGAAGGCATCGCCCGCTACGGCACCCCGGACCGGCCCCACAACATCGACTGGACCGACGAGCTCTACAACGACGGCGACCTGGTCATGCGCCAGCGCGACACGGAATCGGCCCGGGAATCGTCCTTCTACCAGCGCGAACGCATCATCCAGTTCGGCAAGACGCGCGGCCTGACCGAGAACGAGGTCCCCGTGGTCCTGCGCCAATCCAGCCACGAGCGCGAGGACTATGAGAACGGAGCACTGGTCAACCGCCAGGCGACCAAGGCCAAGGAATCCATCGAGGTCAGCGAGGACGCGCCCGACCGCCTGGTGACCAACGCAGTCATGGTCCAGGGGATCGATGGCAAGGAGAAAACCACGGCCATCCAGATCGTGGGCGGCCTGGACAAGGTGGACCCCGATCCCCACGGCGCGGCCCGCAGCTTCTCCGGCGAACTGAAGCTGACCCTGGACGGATTCATCGAGGACGTCCGGGAGATGAACCGGGACGACGTCACCCCGCAGGAGGCGCGCCACGTCCGGCTGCATCATGTGAGTGGGCTGACGGACTAGGCCCTTTCGTTTTTTCCCATCAGCAAGGTACCCCGGAACCGCTCCAGGGAGGCCGAGCGCACCGGTTCGCGAAAGGCGAGGTGAAGCGTGAGCGGCGGCAGGCCGTCCCGCAGCCCGACAAAGGCCACGCCGCGCCGTCCTGTGCCCGCCGTGGATGCGGGCACGGGCGATACCCCGTGCCCGGCAGCCACCAGGGCCACCGAGGTGTGTTTGGTCGCGGCCTCCTGGGCGACGTGCATCCGCGCCCCGGCCCGGGCAAAGGCGGCGGCCCAGGCGTCGAAGAGCACGGGGTTTTGGGCGCGCGGCGGCAGGATCATGGGCGCGCCGTTCAGCTCGGCCAGGGAAACGGGCCCGCGCCCGGCCAGGGCATGGCCCTCGGGCACGGCCAGCACATACGGTTCCCGGTGGTAGGGCGCGCAGGTCAGGCCCGTGGCGTCGTGCCCGGCCAACCGGACCACCCCGGCGTCCAGGGTGCCCTCCCGCAACCGCTTGAGCTGCCCGGCGGTCGAGATTTCATGCAAATCCAGGACGACGCCGGGATGCGCCGCCCCAAAGCGGCGGAGATCGTCGGGCAGGGGGCCGTCGATGGCCGGGCCGACAAAGCCCACGGCCAGCCGCCCGGCTCGCCCGGAGCCGATGTCCACGGCCCGCTGGCGCGCGGTCGAAAGGGCGGCCAGGATGGCCCGGGCGTCGGCGAGCAACGAGCGCCCGGCTTCGGTCAGCTCCACCTTGCGCCGGTCGCGCACGAACAGCGCCACGCCCAGTTCCTCCTCCAGGGTCGCGATCTGCTGCGACAGCGGCGGCTGGGTCATGTGCAGCCGCTCGGCGGCCTTGCGAAAGTGCAGCTCCTCGGCCACGGCCAGGAAATATTCGAGCTGTCGGGTGTGCATGTCTGATACATAAAACATATCACAGTTGCTGAAAATAGATATTGGACGAATCGACACTCAAAGGCGATCTTCGCGAAAAAAGGAGATTGTCATGGACAACGAACGTTTTGAACGGGGACTGGCCAAGCTGCGCGAGGTGGACGGGGAACAGGGCGACCGGGTCATGGAGGCGCTGGCCGACGTGGCCCCGGACCTCGCCCGGCTGCTTATCGAGTATCCCTTCGGCGACGTGTACACGCGGCCCGGGTTGGGGCTCAAGGAACGGGAGCTGGTCACGGTGGCGGCCCTGGCCACGCTGGGCCATTGCCGCCCGCAGCTCAAGGTGCACCTGCACGGCGCGCTCAACGTGGGCTGGACGCGGGAGGAGCTGATCGAGACCTTCATCCAGCTCACGGTCTACGCCGGTTTCCCCACGGCGCTCAACGCCATCTTCGCGGCCAAGGAAGTGTTTGCCGAGCGGGACGCGGACGAGGCGCAGGGATGACGGGAGGAGGGAGGTAGGGAAGCCGCCTTTGGCGGCGATGACGGGTGATTTTGCCTCCGGCGGCTCAAGGGCCACCGCCCTTGAGAATCCCGGGTCGCCTTCGGCGGGCTGGTGCGCGATTATTGCGGAGAAGAAAAGGGGCTTGCGGCCAAGACCCTTTCCATACCTGTTGATGAATATGCAAGAAGCCCCGAACCGCAAAGGTTTCGGGGCTTCTTGCATGGTGAGATATTCTCGGGTTGGTGCGGTCGACGGCACCTGTTTAGCGAAAGTTTTCGCCAAAGGCGAGAGTGGGATTCCAAAGGGCCGTAGCCCTTTGGCCGCCGGAGGCGAAGTCACCCGACAATCCCGCCGAAGGCGGCTTCCCCTTTCCTAATCTTCTTCAGGAAGGGCGTCCGGCTCGGGGGCCGGTTCCTCCATGGAGCGGAGCAGCCCCCACATTTCGGTGAGCAACGCGTCCACGCCTTCGCCGGTCAGGGCGGAGATGAAGAAGACCTTCTCGCCGCTTTCGTCCACCTTGGCCCGCAGGTCGGCCAGTTCCTCGGGGGTGAGGGTGTCGATCTTGTTGATGACCTTGATCTGCGGCTTTTCCCCGAGTTCCGGGCTGTAGGCGGCCAGCTCCTGGTCGAGCATGGCGTAGCCGTCCATCGGGGCTTCGCGGTTCAGGTCCTCCACCGCCAGGATGTGGACCAGGAAGCGGGTGCGCTCCACGTGCTTGAGAAAGGTGATGCCCAGGCCGCGCCCTTCGTGCGCGCCCTCGATCAGGCCGGGAATGTCGGCGATGACCATGCGGCGGTAGTCGTCGTCCTCGATGACGCCCAGGTTGGGCACCAGGGTGGTGAACGGGTAGGGCGCGATCTTGGGCCGGGCCGCCGAGACCTGGGCGATGAAGGTCGACTTGCCCGCGCTGGGCAGGCCGAGCAGGCCGACGTCGGCCAGGATCTTGAGCTCCAGGCGGATCTGCTTTTCCTCGCCCGGGAAGCCGGGCTCGGCAAAGCGCGGGGTGCGGTTTACGGACGACTTGAAGTGCAGGTTGCCCCGTCCGCCGCGTCCGCCCTCGCAGATGACGAGCTCGGTGCCGTCCTTGACCAGGTCGGCCACGAAGGTCTCCTGCGTGGTCCCGTCCTCGTTTTCCGTCACCTCGTAGATCAGCGTGCCCACGGGCAGGTCCACGTAGAGGGCGTCGGCGGCCTTGCCGTAGCGGTCGCGGCCCATGCCCGACTCGCCGTTCTTGGCATAGTAGTGCCGGTGCAGGCGGAAGTCGTAGAGGGTCACCAGCCGGTCGGAACCACGGAAGATGACGTCGCCGCCCCGTCCTCCGTCGCCGCCGTCCGGGCCGCCCTTGGGGACGTTGGCCTCCCGCCGCAGGCTGGCGCAGCCGTTGCCGCCCTTGCCGGAGCGGACCGTGATCATTGCTTCGTCAACAAATCGCATGGGTGCATCCTACCCCGAGGCGGGGAATGGTTTCAATACGCAAAAAACGGGCAGGGGGCGCGATGACGCGTCCCCTGCCCGGAGAAATGACGATCGGGCGAAGCTTAGGCTTCCGCCGGAAGTACGTTCACGCGGGTCTTGACGACCTTGTTGCGGGTGTACTTCTCGAATTTGACCACGCCGTCGCGCAGGGCGAACAGGGTGTAGTCCTTGCCCGTTCCCACGCCTTCACCGGCGTGGAAGGTGGAACCGACCTGGCGGACGATGATGTTCCCGGCAACCACTTCCTGGCCGCCGAAGACCTTCACGCCACGCCGTTGTCCGGCACTGTCACGTCCGTTTCTGGAGCTACCGCCAGCTTTCTTGTGAGCCATGATATCCTCCCTTCAAGGGCTAGGCCTTGATGGATTTGACCTTGAGTTGAGTATAATCCTGGCGGTGGCCCTGGGTCTTGCGAGCGTCCTTCTTGGACAGCTTGTGGAAGACCACGACCTTCTTGCCGCGGATGTGACCCAGGACTTCGCATTCGACCGAAGCGCCCTGAACGTAAGGAGCGCCGATCTTGGTCTCGCCGTCCTGATCCACCAGGAGCACGGAGTCGATGCTCAGCGCGTTGCCGGCTTCGGCCTGGATCAGATCTACATTGAGTTCAAGACCTTCTTCAACGCGGTACTGTTTCCCGCCGGTCTCGATGATAGCAAACATAGTGCAAACCTCCAATTCGTAAGAGGAGGCAACCTAGCCGCAACCGGGCCGGTAAGTCAAGTCCCGCGTGCTCTTTTTTTTATTTTTTTGCCATGGTCGACGCGCTTTGATACAGGGGCGGAAACAAGGGGGAAATCCATGCGTCTCGCCGTCTTCGCCTTCCTGCTCCTGTTGCTCGCCGCCCCGATGGGCTGCTCGTCCCATTCCGACGTCCACGACGACGCCCGCGTCGAAATCTTTCCCTGCCCGACCTGTCCCTGCGGGCAGCGTATCGTCACCGAGGACATGGAGGTGGTCTACACCATCGACCGCTCGCCCTCGGGTGAATACGTGATCCAGGGCACGGCCACACCTCAGGGGGTTGCCCCAGGCACCAAGGTGGCCCTGGCCCTGATCGATATTGACCTGCTGCGCGACCGCACCGTGGGTACCTCCCTTTCCATTCCCATGCTCGGCAACGACGCCGGGCAGCCGCTCCTCTTCAAGCAGACCTTCACCCCGGACGGCGGGTTCGACGGCGTGGCCGTGCACTGGATGGTCAATTACGCGGACTGATCCGTGGTCCGGGCCAGCACCAGGGCGTCCACGGCGGCGGCCCCGGCCCGCTTGAGCGTGCGGGCGCATTCGCCGAGCGTCGAGCCCGTGGTGTACACGTCGTCCACCAGCAGGATGCGGCGGCCCCGCACCAGCGACGCGTCGGCGGCAAAGGCGTCCTTGAGGTTCGTCTGCCGCGCCTTCCGGTCCAGCCGGGTCTGGGGCATGGTGTAGCGCGTGCGCACCAGGGCGCGGTCCCAGACCGCCACGCCCAGCGCCCGGCCCACGGCCCGGCCCAGCTCCGAAGACTGGTTGAACCCCCGCCAGGCCAGGCGGCGGCCATGCAGCGGCACGGGCACCACGCCGTCCGCCGGGGCCTCGAGGTGCAGCTCGGCGGCGTGCCGGGCCAGCCCGGCCAGCAGCCGCGTGTGCCCGTATCTCCCCTTGAACTTGTAGCCCAGGATCAGGTCGCGCAGCGCGCCCTGGTAGGCGGAGTGGAACGCCAGCCGGTCCCAGGGCGGCGGCTGATGCAAGCACTCCGGGCAGACCGCCGGTTCCATGGACTCGTCCCCGAACAGTTCGCCGCAGACCGGGCAGTATCCCCCGGCGCGCGGGGCCAGCGCCTCGGCGCAGCGGGGGCACAATGTGTCCCGCTCCCGGGTCAGCGCGCCGCAGACCGGGCAGCGCGAGGCCAGCAGCCCGGCCCGTTCGGCCAGGTCCCGGAGCCGGGCGAGCACGGTCAGGCGCTCTCTTCCCAGGCCCGGCGGCCCAGGCGGATGATGTCTGCCGAGGCCGCGTCGCGCCCGGCAAGGTCGGTGGGCGCGTCCACGCCCCGGATGGTCAGGGGCTCGGCCAGCTCGATGTTGAAATTCTGCAGGAAGTACTTGAGCGTCAGCCGCGCGCCGTCAAAGAGTTTCTCGCCGCTGGGCTGTCCGGCCACGAGCACGGCCCGGGCCGTGCGCCGGGGCAGGCCCGCCACCCATGGCTCGCCGGTGCGGGACGCGGTCCAGAACTGCTGGCCCCGATCTATCCAGGTCTTGAGCCGCGAGGGCAGGTGATAGAAATAGACGGGCGAGGCGAAGAGCACGGCGCGGGCCGTGAACAGCGGGGCGAAGGCTTCCCAGGCGCGGTCGCGTTCGCCCAGGGCGCAGCGGGTGCGGTCGGTGCGGTCGGTGTGCGTGTCGCAGAACCCGCAGGCCAGGCAGTGCAGGACCTCGACGTTGCGCAGGTGGAGGATTTCCGGGTCGCCGCCCGCCTCGCGCACGCCCCGGGCCAGCAGCTCGGCGGCGCGGTCCGAGTTGCCCTTGCGGTGGCTGCATGCGTAGATGATCGCCTTGCTCATGGCTCCTCCCGGTCATAGACCGGCTGGTTGCGCGTCATCACGGCCAGGACGTGGTCCCCCCTGTTTTCGAAGGTGAAGGTCCAGTCCGGGAAAACATACGACTCGTTGAGGACCTGGGCCTCCCCCTTGAGGGAAACCAGGGCCTCGATCCTGTCCGACCTGCCGAGACGGAGGTACCAACCTACCTCCAGTCCCACGCCTCAACACTTGTCGCGGATGTCGATCTTGATCGGATCGGCCATCTCATTCCCCCTGGAAATACGGGTTGTGCAGGTGTTCCTCGCCCGCCGTGGTTTCGGGGCCGTGGCCCGAAAGCAGTCGGGTCTGCGGCGGCAGGGTGAAGATGCGCTCGCGCACCGACGCCTTGAGCTGGTCCAGGCTGCCGCCCGGAAAGTCCGTCCGCCCGATGGAGCGGTAGAAGATCAGATCGCCCACGCAGGCCGCTTCGGCCTCCGGGAAGTGGAAGGTCAGGCTGCCGGGCGAATGGCCGGGCGTGGCGAAGATATGACACGTGAGGCCCGCAAAGGATTGCGTGCCCGGCTCCAGCGGGGTGACGGCGTACTCGTCCACCAGGGGCAGCCCCATGTCGCCGCCCCGGCCCAGCCAGCTTTCGAGCAGGACGAAGTCGTTCCGCCCGGCGTACACGGACGCGCCCGTGGCTTCGGACAGCGCCTTGTTGCCGTAGGTGTGGTCGAAGTGCAGGTGGGTGTTCAGGATGTGGGTCAGGGTCAGCCCGGCGCTCTCCAGGTGGCCGAGCACGGGGCCGGGGTCGCCGCCCGGGTCCACGCATACGGCCTGGCCGTCGTTGCACAGCAGGTAGCAGTTGGTCTGGAGCGGTCCCAGGTGAAAGGTCTTGAGTTCCATTACAGCTCCTCCAGGAGCAGGTCGGAGAGGGGTTTGCGGTCGGACGATCCCTTCTGGGCGGGATGGCCCAGGGCGATGACCGCTTCGAGTTCGTACCGGGCCGGGTCCAGGCCCAGGGCGTCCAGGGAGGCCGCCTGGTCGTTGACGATCTGGCCGAGCCAGACCGCGCCCAGTCCCAGGGCGTGGATGGCCAGGAGCATGTTCTGGGTGCATGCCCCGGCCCCCTGGTGGTCCTTTATTTCGGAGTACATGGCTTCTTTTTCGAGCAGCACCGCGATGCAGGCGGCGCATTCGCGCACGATGCGGGCGTATTTGGTGCATTCGGCCAGCTTTTCCTTGCGCGGGTCGTCCCGCTTGACCACCAGGAAGCGCCATGGCTGGTTGTTCAGCCCGCTGGGGGCCCAGCGGCCCGCCTCCAGGATGGCCGTCAGCGCCTCGTCCGTCACCGGCTCGTCCGTGTATTTGCGGATGGAGCGGCGGGCGAGCATGGCCTGAATAATCGGATTGTCGGTGGTCGGCATCGTGCTATACTCCTTTGAAAACGCCTTCAATGTGTAGCGTACCCGCTGGCGGCGGGCAAGTCTTGTGACCCTTTTGCGCAGTGGCGCATTCAGAGGGCGACCGAGCGGGTTTCTCCGGGGCGGACTTTCCGATAGGGAAGACCGGGGGCGTTTGATGCGATATTCGCAAGGAATATCTTCACAAAATAAAGAAATCGGGGTATGGCGAAACGGTATGACCACACCCCCGCACGAGGGCGATCTGGCGGAAGTCTATCTGCAGATCAGTCCTAACATATTGGAAAGTTTTCCGAAATTTAGGCCACCGGTGGCCCTTTACCGCTTTGATCCGGCGGTGGCCCAGGTTAAGAAATATCATGAGGCCGAGGCCCGGCTGGCCACGGACCGGCAGGCGGAGGTGGCGGAGTTCGCCAATGACGGGACGCTGTTTCTCTTGCGCGACGACTACCGGGTCTATGCCCAGCACCTGAGCAAGAACCTGGGCTTGGTCCTGACCGAGGATGATTTCACCCCCCAGGAAGTGGCCGAGATTTTCTATCTGGCCCTCAAGGAGCGGATGAACGAATTTCTGGTGCAGCCCACCGAGGAGCCGCTCCGATCATTGGCCAAGGACCTTTCCATCCTGGTGGAATATCTCTGGATCGATCCTTCGCGGGTGGACTACCTGACCCGGACCCTGCACCAGGAATACGACCTGGCCACACAC
This sequence comes from uncultured Pleomorphomonas sp., assembly GCA_963665435.2. Classification (GTDB taxonomy): domain Bacteria; phylum Pseudomonadota; class Alphaproteobacteria; order Rhizobiales; family Pleomorphomonadaceae; genus Pleomorphomonas. The sequence goes on from CAXXNH010000002.1 coordinate 76,355, forward strand.
TCCGTGAATAGCATGTTCGTGGGGCTGGGGCTGTTCACCATGGTCGTGCGCGGCAAGTACGAGCGGGCCACCCTGGTCAGCCTGGCCCTGGGGCTGATCCTGCACGATCTGGGCATGGCCAACGTGCCCCGATTCATTCTGGACAAGCCGCAGAAGTTCCTGCGCGGCGACCGTGACTCGGTGGAGCACCACGTCGAGGCCGGGCTGAACAAGCTGAACCGGCTCAAGCTGCGCGACCCGCTGGTGATGCAGTGCGCCATCATGCACCATGAGCGCGTGGACGGGTCCGGGTATCCCCAGCGGATCATGAAGGAGGCGCTGCCGCTGCCCGCGCGGTTGTGCGGGCTGGCCGACGCGTTCAGCGCCATCGTCAGCCATCGCCCCCACCGCGAGGCCAAGGATTTCAAGCAGGCGGCCCTGCTGCTGCTCAAGGACGGGGAGCGGTTCGACCCGACCCTGGCCAAGCTGCTGGCCGTGCTGGTGACCAAAGGCGTGAGCGAATACCTGAGCCAGGTGGCCCCGGCGGCGGAAGCGCAGACCGAGAGCGCCCCTCCGCCCGATTCCGCGCCCGATCCCGCCTGAGCGGACGGCTGGGACCGAAAACGCCGACGCCCCGCGTTCACATGGAACGCGGGGCGTCGGCGTTTTCGGCTGCTTCCCGGGGGCGGCTACTTCTCGCTCCACCAGGAGCGCATGCGCACGATCTCCTTGTCGTCGCCCTGGCGGCGCAGGCTGTGCAGCAGGGTGCGCATGTTGTTCTCCGGCTCGGTTTCCGAGCAGGCCGAGGCGTAGGCGTCCCCGGCGTGGGATTCGTTCCTGAACTGGATGTCCAGGGCCATGCAGCGGTTGGCCGCCAGGAAATCGGCGGGCACGGCCTCGAAGCAGAACTCGCCGTAGCGCACGCTGTTGACGTGGTCGTTGATGTCCTGGTCCGCGCGCCGGGCCATGACCGTGGCCGAGGACTGCGGTTCGCGCAGCCGGGGAATGGCCCCGGGGGGCATGAGCAGGGCGCGTTCGGTATTCGGGATGCAGCGCGCGTCCAGCACCTCGTCCGGGGGGCTGGCCTTGTGGTTTTCGAGGTCCACGGCCACCCAGTTGCTCGTGGCCCGGCCGATGACGCCGTCCTCGTCGCGGATCAGGAAGTCCCTGCCCGCCACCAGCCGTTCGTTGCCCGAGGGCCAGGTGGCGACCCGGCAGGTTTCGCCGAACCCGGGCAGGCGGTGCATGGTCAGGTGCATCCGCACCAGCATCCAGAAATGGCCGCTGGTGCGCAGGTCCTTGAAGCCGAAGCCCAGGGTTTCGGCATGGCGCGAGGCCACGTCCTGGAGCTGGTTGCAGACCGTGATCACGGTCACCAGGCCGTCGGCCTGGGGTTCGTAGGAGCGGATTTCGTAGGCGTGTTCGAAAATGAGCGGGGATGGAGCGTTCATGGTCTGTGGTGTCGCTGTCCGGACCCTGGGGCGGTCCGTTAGATATATTTCTGGATGATGTCGTCGAGGGCGTCGTCCGCCGTGGCCTCGTCCTGGGCCTGGGCGAAGCGTTCGACCAGGGCCTGGGCGTCCGGATAGTCGCGGCGCAGGCCGAAATGGAAGCTGGAGGGCTTGCCCACGGCCAGTTCCCGGACTCGGATCTTGTCCCGGAGGCCGCTCTGCCCCATGGCGTACATGGCGGCCAGGGTGTTGCCCACGAAGATGTCGGCCCGCCCGTCCGCGACCATGGCCAGGGCGTCGGCCAGGGTTTCGGCCCAGACGATGTGCAGGTCGGGCGGGAAGGTCTCGTGGGCCCATCCGTTGCCCGCGTAGTCCACCTGGCGGAAGTCGCGCAGTCCTTCCAGGCTGGTGACGCGGTCGATCTCCGCCCCGCGCGGGTTGTCCTTGGCGCGGAAGATGGCGGGCAGGCTCTCCACCACCGGCAGCTTGCAGAAGAGCATGTACTGGCATCTCGCCTGGGTGGGGTTGGTGCACAGCGCGTCCACCTTGCCGGTGCGGACCATGTCCTGGACCGAGGCCCAGGGCGCGGTCTTGTGGACCACGGTCATGCCCATGCGCTTGCCGAGCAGTTCGTCCATGCATTCCACCAGGATGCCGGTCATCTTGCCGTCCCGTTCCATGGAGAAGGGCGGAAACGCGCCGTTCCAGCCGCAGACCACGGTGTCGCCGGCTGCGAAGGTGAGGGAGGGGGCCAGGGCCAGGGCGGCGCCTGCCGTTCCGATCATGGCCAGAACGTGTCTGCGGGATAAGGTGGTCATGGGGCTCCTGCGTCGGTTGAGATTGCCGGATGGCCCGCATCATAGAGCGGACGGCGATTGATTGCAATGCGCCGTCCGGAAAAGATATATCCGGGAGATCAGTGCAGGAAGCTGCGTATGCCGGTGAACACGATCTGGGCGGCCATGGCCGAAAGGACCAGGCCGGTGATCTTGGTCAGCACGGACAGCCCCATGGGGCCGATGACCTTCTTGGCCGCCGAGGCCGAGAGCAGCAGCGCGCCCACGGTCAGGCAGGCGGCCACCAGCGCGCCAGCGCCCACGGCCTGCTGCGAGCCCTTGAGCTCCGCGCCGAGGACCAGCAGGGTGCCGATGGTGGCCGGGCCCACGGTGATGGGCACGGCCAGCGGGACCACGGCCACGTCCGCGTCGTCGCCCGGCTCGGGTTTCTGGCGCTTGCCAGAGACCAGGGACACCGCCGACAGGAAGAGCAGCGCGCCCGCGCCGATGCGGAAGCCGTCCAGGGTGATGCCCAGGGTGGAGAAGATCGGGTTGCCCAGGTAGTACAGGACCAGGGCCACGGCCAGCACCGCGATCATGGTCCGCAGGGCCAGCTTGCGCTGCTCGGGCACGCTCATCCCCTCGGTCAGCGAGAGGAAGGCGGTGAGCACGAAGAAGGGCGTGAGCAGGAAGAATAGCTTCATGTAAAGGGAAATGAACAGGGACGTCATGGCGTTCCTCCCGGGCGGGCTACTCTTCGAGCGCCTCGCCGATCTTGATTTCGTTGGTCAGCGGGTCGATGCGGGTGAAGTTGATGGCGAAGGACTGGCCCGGATAGAGTTTGTCGCCGAGCATCTTTCTCGGGACCCGGACATTGATCTGCAAATGGGGCATGGACAGGGTGGCCATGGGGCCGTTCTCCTCCACCAGCACCGCAGGCTGGAGGGCCTTGCGCCGCCGGGCCAGGTGGACCAGCTTCCAGTAGCGGGGGCGGAAGCGCTGCACCGCGCTCACGGCCTTGATGCGCAGGTCGAGATGGGTGGCCGTGCGGTCCAGCTCCTCGCTGTCCAGGCGCGGCGCGCCCGTGGCCAGGAAGGAGCAGATCTGGGCCATGTTCAGGAAATCGGTGTAACGGCGCAGCGGCGAGGTGATGGGCGCATAGGCCGGGACGCCGAGTGCCGCGTGCCGCCGGGGCGTGGTCTCCAGGATCGGGGGCAGCAGCAGCTTGACCGCGCGCAGGATCTCGGCGGGTTCGGTGAAGATGCCCGCCGACTCCTGGGGCAGGGCGATGTCCTGGGTGCGGTGGAGCAGGGGCACGCCGTGCTCCATGGCCCAGCGGGCCAACCCCATGTTCGCCAGGATCATGAACTCGCTGACCACCAGCTCCGAGCGCGGGCACGGCTCCTTGAGCCCGATCTCCACGTCGGTATCGGCCCCTTCGCCGCGCAGGGAGACCACGGGTTCGGGCTTGCGGATGATGCTGGCGCCCGATTCCAGCCGCCGCTCCATGCGCAGTCCGGCCAGTTGATGGGCCAGGACCAGGTCCGGGTCGCTCCCGGATTCGATGGCCTTCTCCGCGGTCTCGTAGGTTATGTTCGCCCGGACGTTGATCCAGGCCTCGCGCGGGGTGACCGCGATCAGTTCGCCCCGGGCGTCCAGCTCGAACACGGTGAGCAGGGCCGGGCGGGGCTGGCCCGCCAGCAGGCTGTAGAGCCCGGTGCCCAATTCCTCGGGCATCATGTGCGCCGTGCCCTCGGGCAGGTAGAGGGAGGTGGCGCGGTCGAGCACCGCCCGGTCAAGGGGCGAGCCGAATTCCCAGTGCGCGTCGGGCCGGGCAAGGCCGATGGTCAGCCGGTAACCGTCGCCGTGCTTCTCGATGTGAAAGACGTCGTCGATGTCGCGGGTGGTTTCGCCGTCGATGGACAGGAAGTCCATGGACTCGGGCTCCTGGGCCTGATTGGCAAACCTCGTCCGTATCTCATCGATTTCATTTTCGAATGATTGCGACCACTCGTTGCCCCAGGCGTATTCCGCCTCGTCCAGGAAATGGTTGTGGTGGACCGGCAGAATGCCCCAGGTCTGGGCCAGGAGCAGGGGCAGGTGCGGCACGTCCGGCAGTCCCTTGCCGATGGCGGACCATATCTTGCGGTCGTTCTCGTCCAGGCGGTCGGCCAACGCGCCTTTCAGGATGCGGGCCAGGTGGTCGGTCAGCTCGGGCTCAACGTCCGGAATTTTCGGGGCGCGGCCCTGGATGTGGGCGCTCCACAGCTCGGCCAGCAGGGTCTGCCCGGTGCCGGTGATCGCCTCGCGGCTCTTTTCCTCGGCCTGTTCGCGCAGCCGCTGCTCGACCTTTTCCTCGGGCCAGATCTCGAACACGGGCGGGCGGAATTTGAAATGGGTCTTGGTGGCGAGCATGGCCCGGCCCAGCCCGGCCATTTCGTCCGGCCCGGCGTCCTCCCAGAGCAGTTCCGCGAACCAGGACAGGGGCGCGCTTTCCATCTCGCCCTGGGCCAGGTGCCACAGCTCCATGACGTCGAGCCCGGCCTGAATTTCGCCGCGCTTCTCCTGGCATTCGTTGAGGATGTCCTGGATTTCCTGGCGGTTGGCCTCGGGATTGCCCGCCGGGCCCGCCCAGGGCAGGAGCCGGGCCGCCGGAAGCTTCATTTCCCGCTTGTTGATGGTCCACAGCCGAAGCTTGCCGGAAACGTCTTCCAGGACCCAGGCGAGTTGGGGCTGGTCGCCTTGCATGAATTCCACCACCGTGCCGGGGCGGACCGAGGAGCTGAGCAGGTTTTTCTTGGCCATGTATCTTTATTCATCCAATGTTTCGCGCTGTTGTAACGCGTTCTATCATGAAACGATTGCCACCGTAAGGGGGCCGGGATATGAGTGGCCCATGGAACGGGAACTGATTGAAGCCATCGGCATCGTGGCCGGGCTGTGCACCACGCTTTCCTTTGCGCCGCAGGTGCTGCGGACCTGGAAAACCCGGTCCGTGGGCGACATCTCGCTGGGCATGTACGGGCTGCTCTGCTTCGGCGTGACCCTGTGGCTGGTCTACGGCCTGCTGGCCGGTTCGCTGTCCGTGGTCCTGGCCAACGCGGCGACCCTGGTCCTGGCCCTGGCCGTGCTGGTGATGAAGCTCCGCTTCGGCCGCTCCGCCCCCGCCCGTCCGGGCGATCCTTCCTGACTCGTTAATCCGCCAAAGAAGCGTCGGCGCTCGACCAACATCCCCCATGCCATGGCACAGGGGGCACTCCCCGCTCATGTATTTGTTCCCCGGACGCGGCTTTTCACGGCGGAAACGTGCCGGATGCGAGGCGCAAGCGACCGGCGGGATCGAAGCGTATCTCAATACGCGAAAGTCCGCCGGGCGCGCGGTAACGAAGCCGCTTTTGCCTTTCTCTTCCCTTCTTTTCCCTTTCTTCCTTCCGCTCCCGCCGCCGCGCAGGCTGGTGAGAACGTGCCGGATGCGAGGCGCAAGCGACCGGCGGGATCGAAGCGTATCTCAATACGCGAGAGTCCGCCGGGCGCGCGGCAACGAAGCAGACGGTGCGTTATCGCCAGCCTGCGCCTAGTGTTTGAAGGAGCGCTGTCCGGTGAAGACCATGGCTACCTGGGGGGTGGCTTCGTTCACGGCCTGGATGACCTCGTGGTCGCGGATGGAGCCGCCGGGCTGGGCGATGGCGGTGACGCCCTGGTCGATGCACAGGTCCACGCCGTCGCGGAACGGGAAGAAGCCGTCGGAAACGACCACGGAGCCGGGCAGGCCGCCGCGCGCCTCCTGGGTGCGCTTCTCGATGTCCTCGAGCTTGGCCTTCATCTCCGGGTCCTTGATCGCGGCCAGCTTGAGCTCGAACAGGGACTTGCCCAGTTCCTTGGAGGAGAGCAGGTCGGCGTACTTGATGTAGGCCTTGGTCACGGCCAGGAGCACGCAGCCGACGCGGTCCTGCTCGCCGGTGCCGATGGCCGTGGTCACGCCGTCGCGCACGAAAAGCACGGAGTTGGAGGTCACGCCCGCCTCCACGGCCCAGGCGAAGAGCAGGTCGTCCGCCTCCTGCTTGGAGGGCGTGCGGGCGACGAAGCTGTTGCCGTCCTTCTCGGCCTTGGCCGGGAGGAAGTCGTCCACCGCGAGGATGGCGTTGCGGAAGGAAAACTGGAGAACCATGCCGCCGTCGGACAGGGACTTGATGTCCAGGAACGGGGTTCGGACCAGTTCGCCGAGCTTGGTGATGCCGGGAATCTGGAGGATGCGCAGGTTCTTTTTCATCTTGAGCACGGCCAGGGCGTCGGCGTCGAAGGCAGGGGCGGCCACGACCTCGAAATACACGGAGTTGATCAGTTCGGCGGTGGCCAGGTCCAGGGTGCGGTTGACGACAACGGCCCCGCCGAAGGCGGCGATGCGGTCCGCCTCGAAGGCGCGCTGCAGGGCCACGGCGACGCCTTCCTCGGTCCAGGCCGCGCCGCAGGGGTTGTTGTGCTTGAGGATCAGGGCCGCGGGCTTGGCCGAGAGATACTGAAGAATGTTCAAGGCGTTGTCCACGTCGGTCAGGTTGGTCTTGCCCGGGTGCTTGCCCGCCTGGAGCATGTGCTCCTCGGTCAGGGCGGAGACGAGCCCCTGGCCCGCGCCCATGAACTTGACGCCGCCCACTTCGAGCCCGCCTTCGACCATCTCGTAGAGGGCCGCGGGCTGGTCGGGGTTCTCGCCGTAGCGCAGGCCCTTGGTCTCGCCGTCGATCTCCCAGGTGCGCTTTCTGAACACCAGTTCCTGGTCGCCCAGGGTCAGCTTCATGTCGGCGGGAAACGGGTCCTGCTGCAACGTATGGTACATCTTCTTCAAGTCGCTCATGGTGGATCACCCCCTGTTTGTGCTCGTGAGGGGGCGGTCATAGCACAGCTTGTCCCGGCGGGCAATTGCGCCGGGCGCCCCCTTCCGACAACTGATTATCGGAAAATGCAAATTATCATAGCCCCAGACTTCACAATTCATGTAATAATGAATTCAAGTCTCCGATCTATAGACACGGTGAATAACACGCAACAAGCGAGGGCTGTCATGAAGCGATTCCGGGACTGGGGGATGCGGACCAAGGTTTTGAGCCTGTTTATTGCAGCCATCGTTGTATTTCTGGCCGGGCTTCTGGGATATTTCATTCCCGTGGTCGGCGATTCCCTGATGGCCGAGAAGCGGACGGCGACCAGGAGCGCCGTGGAGACGGCCTATTCGGTGGTTGCCCATTACGGCGGGCTGGCTTCGGAAGGGAAGCTTTCCAAGGAGGAAGCCCAGGAGAGGGCGAAGGCCGCCGTCGGGGCCATGCGCTACATGGGGGACAACTACTACTGGATCAACGACGCCAGTGCGGTGATGATCATGCACCCGATCAATCCCAAGCTCAACGGCCAGGACCTGAGCGGAACCGCCGACCCCGACGGCAAGCGGCTGTTCTCGGAAATGGCCGAGGTGGGCAAGCGGGAAGGAGAGGGGTTCGTCCCGTACAAGTGGCCCAAGCCGGGGCATGACAAGCCCCAGGACAAGATTTCCTTCGTCAAGATGTACCAGCCCTGGGGCTGGATCGTGGGCAGCGGCATCTACGTGGACGACGTGGCCGCGCAGATTGCGTCCCTGCGGATTCAGATCGTCGTTCCCACCGTTTTGGTCATGGCGGTCATCCTGATCCTGGCCTGGTTCGTGGTGCGCAGCATGGTCCTGCCGTTGCAGGAAGCCGTGGAGGTCTCGAACCGCATGGCCCGGGGCGATCTGAGCATGGACGTGACCGCGCGCAGCCGCGACGAGGTGGGGCAGATGTCCCAGGCCATGGCCGACATGCTGCACGCCCTGCGCGACGTGGTCGGCGAGGTGCGCATCGCCAGCGAGCAGGTGGCCGCCGGAAGCGAGGAGCTCTCGGCCTCGGCCATCGAGCTTTCCCAGGGCGCGTCGGACCAGGCGGCCAGCGTGGAGGAGGTTTCGGCCTCCATGGAGGAGATGACGTCGAGCATCGGCCAGAACGCGGAGAACGCCCAGACCACCAATTCCATGACCACCAAGGCCGCGTCGGACACCGCCCGGGGCGGCGCCGCCGTGGCCAAGACCGTGGAGGCCATGAAGCAGATCGCGGACAAGATCCTCATCGTCGAGGAGATCGCCCGCCAGACCAACCTGCTCGCCCTGAACGCGGCCATCGAGGCCGCCCGCGCGGGCGAGCATGGCAAGGGCTTCGCCGTGGTCGCGGCAGAGGTGCGCAAGCTGGCCGAGCGGTCGGGCAGCGCGGCATCCGAGATCGGCGAGCTTTCGACCTCCAGCGTGAAGGTGGCCGAGGAGGCGGGCGAACTGCTCGCCAAGATCGTGCCGGACATCGAGCGCACGGCGGAGCTGGTCCAGGAGATCGCCGCCGCGAGCAACGAGCAGAACACCGGCGGCGAGCAGGTGAACCTGGCCGTGCAGCAGCTCGACAAGGTCATCCAGCAGAACGCGTCCGCTTCCGAGGAAGTGGCCTCCACCTCGGAGGAGCTTTCCGGCCAGGCCGTGCAGTTGCAGGAGACCATCCGTTTCTTCAAGCTCGGGGACATGGACGACAACAAGCCGCTGACCGTGAAGCGGACCAAGCCCAAGGCCCTTGGCGGGGCCAAGGGGGGCGGGGCCAAGCCCAAGGCGCCCAAGAAGCCCGCGCCCGACGCGGACGGCGGCGGCCTGGCCCTCGACATGGACGACGAGGAGTTCGAGCGCTTCTGATCCCGCCGCAAACCGGAGATTCGGGGAGCCGTCCGCAGGGCGGCTCTCTTTTCGTTTCCTGCCGGGCGGGCTCTTTTGCGTTGTCGGACCGGTCCTATTTTTGTTAAGCAATGGTTCCGGCGGAGACGACGAGACCAAGAACCGAGGAATGCATGTCCGAAACATATCTGGAAAAGGCCCTGCTCAAGCTCGCCAAGCAGATCAATGCCTATGACGAGGCCTCCCTGATGAGCCTGTGGGAGAAATATGCGGAAAAGGTCCGCCGTTTCGAGCCGACCCGGCGCTGGGAGGAATCGGTGCTGGTGTTCAACCTCATCCAGTCCACCCGCCTCAAGAATCAGCTCTTCAATTACAACTGGGCCCGGTCCCGCAAGCCCGACGACCCGCCCGTGGACATCGACCTGGCGGCCCTGACCGCGCCCGAGCGCAAATCTCCCGAACCTGCCGCCCCGGAGTCCGCCCCGCGCGCAGAGGAGGGGCTGCACGCCGTTCCCGACCCTGCCGGACGCAAGGACCGCAAGGGCAAGGTGCTCACTCTCCAGCCGAAAAATAAAAAATAGCCGGGCCCCTGCGATTGACATGCGCCCCGGTTTATACTTACGGAAGATAACCGTTCGTGTGCGCACTGCGCGGCTGAGCGGTTTTCGGATATTTCGTTAAGGAGCAACACTCATGGCCAATATCGTGGTTTTCGGCTCCCAGTGGGGGGACGAGGGCAAGGGTAAGATCGTCGACATGCTCGCGGAGCAGGCCGACGCCATCGTCCGCTTCCAGGGCGGCAACAACGCCGGGCATACTCTGGTTGTGGACGGGGAGCAGTGCATCCTGCATCTCATTCCCTCCGGCATCCTCCACCCGGGCAAGCAGTGCCTGATCGGCAACGGCGTGGTCCTGGACCCGTTCGTCTTCTGCATGGAGCTGGACAAGCTGTCGGCCAAGGGCGTCGACGTTTCCCCCAGCCGGATGATGATCAGCCGCAAGACCCACGTCATCATGCCGTATCACTGCCGCATGGACGGCGCGCGCGAGGCCGCCAAGTCCGACGAGGGCAAGATCGGCACCACCGGACGCGGCATCGGCCCTTGCTACGAGGACAAGATGAACCGCTGCGGCATCCGCGCCGGGGACTTTGAAAACCTCCCGCTGCTCAAGGAAAAGATCGCCGCCGCCCTGGTGGAGAAGAACGTCCTGCTCAAGAATTTGTATGGTGAAGAGCCCATGGACGCCGACGCGGTCTACGAGGAACTGCTGCCCGTGGCCGAGCGCCTGGTTCCGTACCTGGGCGATGTTTCCAGCGCCATTCAGCAGGCCCAGGGCGCGGTCCTGTTCGAGGGCGCCCAGGGCACCCACCTGGACATCGACCACGGCACCTATCCGTTCGTCACGTCGAGCAACACGGTCACGGCCAACGCCGCCTCCGGCTCCGGCTGTTCGCCGCGCGACCTGGAGCGGATCATCGCCATCGTCAAGGCCTACACCACCCGCGTGGGCAGCGGGCCGTTCCCGACCGAGCTGCTGGACGCGGACGGCGACTACCTCCAGAGCCACGGCCACGAGTTCGGGGCCACCACCGGGCGCAAGCGCCGCTGCGGCTGGCTGGACCTGGTGGTGCTCAAGGAGTCCGTGCGCCTCAACGGCCCCACCGAGCTGGCCATCACCAAGCTCGATGTGCTCTCCGGTCTCAAGGATCTGAAGCTCTGCGTTGGCTACGAGTACAAGGGCAAGAAGATCGAGTATCCGCCGCAGGTCCAGAACGGCATGGCCGACGTGACCCCGGTCTACGAGGTCATGCCCGGCTGGGACGAGGACATCTCCGCCTGCCGCTCCTGGGACGATCTGCCCGCCAACGCGGTCAGCTACCTGCGCCGCGTCGAGGCCGTGACCGGCGTCAAGATCGGCATCGTCTCCGTGGGGCCCGACCGGGCGCAGACATTCTAAGGGGGAGCGAGCAATGACTCCGAGCGCCGATCCGCTGGCCGCCCTCGTCGGGCACGAGCACGCGGTCAAGCGTCTGAACGCCATTGCCCACGACCCGCCCCAATCCATGGTCATCGAGGGGGGCGATGCGGACAGCCGCGTCGCCCTGGCCCTCTATTGGGCCATGCGCCTCAACTGCGAGTCCGGGGGCGTGCCGTGCGGGCAGTGCCCGTCCTGCCGCCAGATCGCGGACCTCGCCTTCAAGGACCTGCTCTTTTTCGATGGGCGCGAGGGGCTGATCAAGGTCCAGTCCGTGCGCGACCAGCGCGGCACCTGGGGCCAGCCGCCCTCGGGCGACGGCTACCGGGTGACCGTCTTCGCCGAGGCCCAGATGTTCATGACCGAGGCGGCCAACGCCCTGCTCAAGTCGCTGGAGGAACCGCGTCCCGGCAACGTCTTCGTCCTGGCCGCGCCCCAGCGCGAGCGGCTGCTGGAGACCCTGGTCTCCCGCTCCTGGGTGGTTACCCTGGCCTGGCCCGACGTCCGCTCCAACGATCCGGAAATTTCGGCCTGGACCGAAGCGCTGGCCGAGTGCTGGCGCACGGGCCGGGGCTGGTTCGGGCGCACCTCCGCCAAGGGCGCGGTGGACCGCGACCTGGCCATGGCCGTGGTCCTGGGCATGCAGCGCGAGCTGCGCGAGGCCATGTCCGGCTCCTGCGCCACGCCCCTGGCCGACCGGCTGGCCCGGTCCTACGACGCGCGCGGGCTGCGGCGCATCGGCCTGGTTCTGGAGCGCGCCCAGGACGCCCTGAACACCCAGGTTCCGGTCAACCCGGCGGCGGTGCTTGACTGGGTGGCCACCCGGATGGCCTGATGCGCATCGTTCCCTACGGCGGCCACGACGCGGACGCCATCATTGAACTGATCACCGCCATCCAGATCGGCGAGTTCGGCGTGGCCACCTCGGCCGAGAAGCAGCCGGACCTGCGGGCCATCCCGCAATTCTACCAGCACGGCGCGGGCAACTTCTGGCTCGCCTTCGAGGGCGACGAACTGATCGGCACCATCGCCCTCCTGGACGTGGGCGGCGGGGTCTGCGCCCTGCGCAAGATGTTCGTGAAGAAGGAATGGCGGGGCAAGGAGCGCGGCGTTGCCGCCGCGCTGATGCGCACGCTGCTCGGCTGGGCCGGGGAGCGCGGGGTGCGCGCAATCTATCTGGGCACCGTGGACGTCTACCACGCCGCCCACCGCTTCTACGAGAAGAACGGGTTCGCCGAGGTCGCCCGGGCCGACGTGCCCGATTCGGTTCCGTTCATGGACGTGGACGTCAAATACTACCGCTACCGCTTCGACCGCTGAATCCGTTGTCCCTCTCCACCCGGCAGACGCGGGTCTTGAACGCCTGGTACCACTCCCCGGCGCGGGCGATGGCCGCCGCGTGCTCCGGGTGTGCGCGCCAGGCACGGACGGACGCCTCGTCCCGCCAGTAGGAAACCGTTATCCCCACCCCGTCCCGGGCCGATTCCGCGCCCAGGAACCCATCCATGGTCCGGGCCAGGGCGAGCAGCCGCTCGCCGGTGTCTGCGTATCCGTTGTCCCCGTCCGTGCGCACCGAGGTGAAGATGACGGCCAGGTAGGGCGGCTTTGGGGTGTCGGCAAAGCCGGGCGGCGTCAGACCAGGGGAATTCTCTTGCATTGCGATCCCTTGGGGATGAACAGGGCCATCTCGGGCAGGTCGGACACGGCCTGTTCCAGGTTCTGGGCGAGGAAGCGGGAAGGGGATTCCTCCAGGGCCGGGCCCGGTCGCAGGAAGGTGCGGCAGAACATCTCGCCCCAGTTGGTGGTGTAGATGACCGAGGCCTGCTCCACGCGCTGGATGTCCGGGGCCACGGTCAGGTTGCAGATGAACAGGGCGCGGAGCACGCGCTCGGACCGGAGGCCGTCGTTGATGTCGCGCTCGAAGGTCTCGTCGAAGGGAAAGAAGTCGCGCATGATCGGCATCAGCCGTTGCAGGTCGGCCACGGAGATGGGGGCCATGGTCCGGTCGCCCTGCAGGTGGCTCTTGGGATGGACGATGCGGTTGGCCAAGAGCCAGGCCAGCAGCAGCACCGGGTCGCCGCTTCTGTGCAGGACCTCCATGGACTCCACCGAGCGGTTGGCCTGGGCCCGGGAGCCGCCGCGCACCTGCCACACGGCCTTCTTGCCCGGGCTCTTGTCCGCGCTGAAGTGGAGGATGGCGAATTCGTCCATGCGCTCGTCCATGAAGGGCACGCGCATGACCTTGTGCGGCCTCTGCGAGAAGTTGGCCGCGATGCGGCGGCCCATGCGCGTCAGGTCCTCGCTGTTGATCTGGCTCTGCACCTCGCCGTCGCCCCGGATGCCCTCCTGGATGCGCTGGTAGGTATCGACCATGCACCGCCGCACCGAGGCGCCCATGGTCAGCGACTTGCCGAAGGTCATGGCGACCCGGGAATTGCACACGCGCTCCGGCTCGACGTAGCCCCGCCCGAACAGGGCGCGGATCAGGCTGGCGTCTTCGCGCCTCGCGGGCAGGTTCATGAAAAACGGGATGTTGCACAGGTCCGCCTTGAACCGGAAGGCGTCGGTCAGCAGCTTGGCCGCCTCCTTGTCGCCGCGCCGGGCGTGGTGGGCGTGCAGGGTGGAGAAGAGCGCGCCGTAGGGGTCGATGCGGCGCACGCCGCGCCGGTTCATGAAGATGTCGCGCTTGATGCGGTCGCACAGGGGCAGGTGGTCGCCGCCTGCCTCGGCATAGGTTTCGAGCAGGCCGAGCTTGAGCACGGACTTGAAGGGCGAGTGGACGGCCTTGACCATCTGCCACAGCGCCCCGCCGAAATATTCGTTGGGCGGCACCGGGGCCAGGTGGCCGAAGTCCTCCAGCCGGGGCTGGCCCGTGACCGGATAGCGCCGGGCGGCCTGCATGCAGGCGTCGTAGGTCTTGTCGTCGGCCCCGGGCGGTGTCACCCACCAGGCGATGTGCTTGCCCGCCAGCCGCAGCGCCGTGCGGTAGAATTCCTCCTTCAGCAGCAGGGCCTGGGCCGAGCCCGAGCTTTCCTCGTCGTCGCCCGAGGAGAAGTGGTTGTCGCGCACGTCCTCCATGCGCATGGGGAAGAAATGCGTTTCCAGCCCGAACTCGCTTTCGGCCCACACGCCCAGGGCGTCGAGCTTGCGCTTGAGCCCGGTCTCGGCGTCCATGCCCACGTCGCCGTCGTAGCAGACCCAGCAGTCCGCGTCCGATTTCTCGGTCTGGGCCACGGAACCCAGGCTACCCATGGCGTAGACGGCCATGATCCGGATTTCCGGGCGCTTGTCCGAAGGCAGGTAGTCCGGGAAATACTGCCGGACCAGTTCCAGCGCGGTCAGGTCCGGCGCGTGCCCCCAGACCTCGCAGGCCGGGATGCCCTGCAGGCCGAACTTCTGCTCGAAGAGGTCGGTGTGCAGCAGGTAGGGCAGGATGCGCAGGAAGACCTGCTTTTCGTTTTCAAAGGAGGTCAGGGCGCGGATCAGCCGCAGCCGGTTGACGCCGAGCATGCGGTATTCGCGGCGGAAGAAGGTGATCTCGCGCGACCAGGCGGCCAGGACCTTGCTGATCACCTCCGGGCCGATCTCGGGCGGGGCGGGCAGGGAGCCGCTCTCCATTTTCCCGGCCAGCCGGGTGAACTGGTTGATGTGCGCGCCCAGGAACAGGGGGTGGGGCAGGTCCGCGTTGCAGATGGAGCAGCGCGTGACCGTGCAGCCGGGCATGGTCAGGGCGTGGAACTGCGAATTCTCCAGTGACGCGGCATGGATGACGCAGTCGATGAATTCCACGCCCCGGAACCGGGCGAGCATGAAGGACGACGCCGTGAGGTCCAGGTCCTCGAACCGGCAGGACTCGGCGCTGGTCTCCTGGAACCTTGCCCCGGCCAGAGCCGTTGCCAGGAATCCGGTCCGCTCCATGGTCACGGCGAAGAATCCGGTCCCGCCCATGGCGCAGGCGCGGAAACGGCAGTCCGAAAATTCGCTGTTGGAAAAGGCCGCGCCGGTGAACGTGCAGTCGTTGAAGGAGCAGTTGGCGAACTGCGCCCCGGAGAAGTCCGTGCCGGTGAAGTCGCAGTCGGTGAAGGCGCAGCCCGTGAACGAGACCTGGGCGAAGGTGGAGGCGGTCAGCCGGTTGCGGCCCAGCTTGCAGCGGACCACGGTCACTTCGCGGAACTCGGAGCCGGCCAGGTCCAGGCCGGTCAGCTCCCGGCCATCCATCTCGGTTTCAACCACCTTGGAGCAGGTCAGCTCCTGGTCCCGGATGTTGCGGAACTTGGGCAGCAGCTTTTCCAGGGTTTTCTGGCTGCGGCCAAAGATGCGGGCCATCAGCCCGGGCTTGCGGCAGGTGATGGCCGTGTCGGTTTCCAGCGGGCCGCTCTCGGTGGTTTCCGGGGCCGGGCAGGGCTTGTTCGTCCCGGCCCGGGTCAGGGCCTCCACGAAATCCGGGGCCAGCCCCAGGAGCACGGCGAAGGCCTCGGCGCGCGCCTCGTTGCGCTGCGGCTTGGCCAGGGCGTCGAGATAGGCGCGGTAGGCCGCGTCGCCCAGCAGCGGGACGCGCGTGGCCGCGATCCGGGCCAGCCCGGGCACTTTGCCCCGGATGGTCGCCAGCAGCCGCCCGGCCTTGGGCGTGTCCTGGGCGATGATCCCGTCCAGGCAGCTCCCGGCCAGGTCCTTGCGCCCGGTCTTGAGCACCTTGAGAAAGAGGTCGAGCAACAGCCGGTCGCCCGTTTCGGCCACGCGGGTGATGGTGTCCAGGGCGAGCCTGGTGGGGGCGAACAGTCCCTTGTGGATGGACCGGGCCAGGGCCATGGCGTGCCCCGAATCGTCCAGGGCCCGGACCACATGGCAGAGCTGGTCGAGGTCTTCGTTGCCCGCCGCCGTTTCCAGCCGGGTGGCCAGCCATTTGCCGAAGAGCCCGTTGACCACCACCTGGCGGGCGGGAAAGGCCAGGACCTCGCCGCGCTGCCCCAGGGCGGCCACAAAGGGCGCGATCTCGGCGGGATCGGTTGCGGCCAGGGGCTTGGTCAGCCCTTCGATCCAGGCCAGCATCTGCCGGTCGCGGATGGCGCTGCGGGCCGAGAGCATCTCGTGGGCCAGGGCCAGCCGGTCCGGCGCGGGCAGCGAGGCGACCATGGCCGCCAGTTCGCGCAGGGAAACGGTCAGGGACTGGACGAAGCGCACGGCCAGGATGCGCCCGAACCGGCCCGATCCAAGCAGGATGCGCAGGCAGGCGCGGATGGTCCGGGCGTCCTTGCTCGCCTGGACGAGGCGGAAGACGAGCAGGGCGGTTTCGGCCACCGGTGCGGCATGGGCGGTTTCATCCGGCCCCAGGGCGGCCACGGCGGTAGGGAAGGCCTCGCCGATGGCGGCGAGGTCGGGCGCGTCCGACGCCGAAGGGTCCCGGACGAAGGCCCTGATGTCCGCCGCCAGGGCGGGTATGTTTGTACGGGGTGTGCTCATGCGGTTTCGTGACTGGTGTCCAATTAATCCATTTTGCAACCGATTTGGCCGGAAGTCAAAACCGCGCGCGATTATTTTTTTCGGTCACCCCTTTCCGCGCCCTGTCCCGATGCCCGAACGGCTCCCGTAACTGCCCGAAAACCAAGGATTGACAAGGGTTAAACGGTCGTTTCAAGTCAAAAAGACTTTGACTCGAAACAGTACATGGCCTATCTTGCCCCACTGATATGGTATAGACCCAGAAATCCTGCGCAAAACCCAATTCAGGAAAGGCTAAATGTATACATTACGCACTCTTCCGGGAGACGACGTCCGCCAGATCATGTGGCGTTTCGCCGACCGTTTCGATCTCCAGATGTCCATCCAGTCCGCCCGTTCCATCGCCCGCTCCGTGGTGGCCAAGCTCGTGGCCGAGGGCGCACGCAATACCCATGAATGGACCGACCGCAAAAGCGAGCTGCTGACCGCCTTCGACCAGTCCGGCCTGACCGCGCTGTTCATGGACCCGCATCAGGGCGGCTTCATCGAGGGGCCGAAGAACCTGGCCCTGGCCCTGGTGGCCTTCGAACTTTCCTGGGTGGACGCCGGTGCGGCCACCTGCTCCCTGGCCTCCAACCTGGCCCTGGCCCCCATTCACGAGAAGGGCACCCCCGAGCAGCGCGACAAGTACATGGCCGCCTGCGTCCCGCCCCAGCCGGGCGAGGACCGCCAGATCTGGCGCGGGGCCTTCGCCCTGACCGAGCCGCTGCCCTACGTGGGCGTGGATACCGGCGTGCTCTGCGGCAAGGCCTCCGTGGCCGAGTGGAAGGACGGCGAGGAGCCCATGCTCCAGATCGACAAGCGCGGTCGGTTCATCACCAACATGGACTTCGCCAACTTCGTCACCGCCGCCGTGGAATCGCGCGACGAGCGGATCAAGGGCACCTTCATGGTCATCCTCGAAGACACCGACGAGGGTACCTTCGACCGGGGCGCGCCCACCCTGAAGATGGTCCACCAGCTTTCCTCCACCCGTGACCCCGTGCTCAACCTGAAGGTCCCGGCGTCCCGCATCATCGGCGGCTACGACGTGGTCGACGGGGTCATCGTGCCTAAGTACAACCACTCCGAGATCATCGGCGCGGTCTTCCACCGCACCCGCATCCCGGTCGGCCTGATGACCTCGGCCAAGCTGCTCTCCGCCGTGGAG
Source organism: uncultured Pleomorphomonas sp. (assembly GCA_963665435.2). Lineage (GTDB taxonomy): Bacteria > Pseudomonadota > Alphaproteobacteria > Rhizobiales > Pleomorphomonadaceae > Pleomorphomonas. Next base: position 93,896 of record CAXXNH010000002.1, read on the forward strand.
CCGGTCATCCGCTACCACCGCAACCGGTTCCGGGGCGGCGACGCGGCCAAGGAAGGCTCCCCGCGTTTCGACAAGGGCTTGCAGATGAACGAGGACGCCCTGCAGCGGCTGCTCGACGTCTGGGCCTCCGGCGAGGCCGGATGCTCCCTGGCCTTTGCCGCCTCGCGCCTGGCCGACGCCTTCGACCCCATCGAGAAGGCCAAGGAAGCCCATTTCGCAGCCGAGGGCGTGACCTCCGTGCGCAAGCAGATGGCCGCCCTGCGCAAGATCGAGGACCAGGTCATGGAGCTCATCGACCTGGAATACACGCCCGAAGCCGAGCGCGACCAGGCCCGCTACGAGGCGCTCAAGGGCGACACCCTGGTTGCTTATGCCTACATGGAGGCCCTGGCGGGCATCCTCAACCCGGGCGTGAAGCTCTGGAACACCGGCGTCGGCGCGTCCATGATGCGCGAGGCCGTGGCCATGGTCGGCGGGTACGGCATCACCGAGGACTGCCCCGGGTTCCTGATGCAGAAGTGGACCGACTGCCAACTCGAGGCCACCTACGAAGGCCCCGAGGCCGTGCAGCGCCGCCACCTGACCATGACCATGACCAGCCCGGTCTTCCTGCATACGCTCTCCGCCTGGATCAAGCAGATGCGCGCGGCGGGCGACAGCTGTCCCGGCCTGGGCGGCCACGTGCTCGCCTCGGCCATGGAGCTGTGGCAGTTCACCCTGGACTACCTCCAGGAAGCCAAGGACGAAGAGGGCCGCAAGCTCTACCACAACAAGCGCCAGGGCGTGACCTTCCCCCTGGCCGACGCCCTGGGCTGGCTGCTGGGACCCTACTTCCTGGCCTGCGACGTCATGGAACTGATCGCCAAGGGGCCGATGTCCATGACCCTGGCCGAAGGGATCGACGACCTGACCGCCTTCTACAAGGACCTGGCACACGTCCAGGCCGCGCGCGCCGCCGGTGAAGTGGCCCGCATCTGCTCCGAGCTGGTCTACGGCTTCACGCCCTGCAAGCTGGTCAGCCCGGACGCGCCCCAGGCCGACGCC
>CAXXNH010000003.1:0-11641 GCA_963665435.2 uncultured Pleomorphomonas sp.
GGAATGCTGCTAGATTTTGCGCAGCGGCGGCCGATGCTGATGCCGGCGCCGCACGCGCAATGGGATTAGAGACGGAACAAGCGGATGTACGAGAACAGACTGCTCGGGTTCACCTATGTTTTGCCCTTCGTGATCGGGTTGCTGACCTTCACGGCCTTCCCGTTCCTGGCATCGCTGGCGCTGAGCTTCACCGAATACAATCTGATCGAACCGCCGCAATGGATCGGGCTCGAGAACTTCGAGTTCATGTTCCTCTACGACAGCCTGTTCTGGAAATCGCTGTCGGTCACCCTGGCCTACGTCTTCCTGACCGTGCCCCTGAAGCTGGCCTTCGCGCTGTACATCGCGCTGATCCTGAATTTCAAGCTGAAGGGCATCAACCTGTTCCGCACCGGCTACTACGTGCCGTCCATCCTCGGTGGCAGCGTCGCCATCGCCGTGCTGTGGCGCTACATGTTCGCCGACTTCGGGGTCGTCAACCTGATCCTCGGCGCCGTCGGCATCGACCCCATTCCGTGGTTCGGAAGTCCCGGCTGGGCGCTGTTCACCATCACCCTGCTGCGGCTCTGGCAGTTCGGCTCGGCGATGGTGATCTTCCTGGCCGCCCTGCAGAACGTGCCGCAGTCCCTCTACGAGGCGGCGATGATCGACGGCGCCCGCAAGTGGCAGGCTTTCTTCCGCATCACCATCCCGTTGATTACGCCGGTGATCTTCTTCAACTTCGTCATGCAACTGGTCCAGGCGTTCCAGGAGTTCAACGGCCCCTACATCATCACCCAGGGCGGCCCGCTGAAGTCCACCTACCTGCTGCCCCTCTACGTCTACGACGCGGCCTTCAAGAACTTCGAGATGGGCTACGGCGCGGCCCTCGCCTGGGTGCTGTTCACCATCGTCATGGTGCTGACCATCATCGCCTTCGCGACCCTCCAAGTACTGGGTCTTCTATTCCGGCGACCGGAAGGGATGAGGGGGCGGCGATGAGAAAGCTCGAGAGACACGAGATGTCCGCCGAGGCCCTGGCCGAGGTCCGCAAGACGGAACGCAAGCAGCGGATCAACGCGACCATCCGCTACATCGTCCTGGCCGCCGTCGGTTTCGCCATGATCTATCCGCTGCTGTGGCTGATCGGCGCCTCGTTCAAGACCAACCACGAGATCTTCACCGAGATCGGCTTCATTCCGACGGACCCGACCTTCGAGGGCTATATCGAGGGCTGGAAGACCTCCACCGAGTACACCTTCGGCCGTTTCTTCTGGAACACCTTCCTGATCCTGGTGCCGAAGGTGATCGCAACCGGCATCTCGTCGACCCTGGTCGCCTATGGCTTCGCCCGCTTCGACTTCCCCGGCAAGAAGGTGCTGTTCTCGATCCTGATCGCGACGCTGCTGCTGCCCAACGTGGTGACGCGGATTCCGCAGTACCTGCTGTTCCGCGAACTGGGTTGGCTCGACACCTATCTGCCGCTCTGGTTCCCGCAACTGTTCGCGGTCGACGCCTTCTTCGTGTTCATGCTGATCCAGTTCCTGCGCGGCATCCCCCGCGACATGGAAGAGGCGGCGATGATCGACGGCTGCCGGCCGTTCCAGGTGCTTCTCTACGTCGTCATTCCCATGCTCAAGCCGGCCATCATCTCGGTCTGCCTTTTCCAGTTCATGTGGTCGATGAACGACTTCCTGGGGCCGCTGATCTACATCTCGTCGGTCGAGAAGTATCCCATCGCCCTGGCCCTGAAGATGTCCATTTCGACGACCGAATCCTTCGAATGGAACCGGATCCTGTCGATGACCGTGCTCGCGCTGACGCCCTCGCTGGTCGTGTTCTTCCTGGCCCAGAAGTACTTCATCGAGGGCATATCGACGACCGGCCTGAAGGGGTGAATAGGAAAGCAAGATGTCCGAGGTCATTCTCAACAAAGTCGAAAAGATCTACCCCAACGGGTTCAAGGCGGTTCACGGGATCGACCTGGAGGTCGAGGACGGCGAGTTCATGGTCCTGATCGGGCCGTCGGGCTGCTCGAAGTCGACCACGCTCCGGATGATCGCCGGTCTCGAGTCCATCACCGGCGGCGAAATCGTCATCGGCGGGCGCATCGTCAACAACCTGCCGCCCTACGACCGCGGCATCGCGATGGTCTTCCAGAACTATGCCCTCTATCCGCACATGAAGGTGCACCGGAATCTGTCCTTCGGCCTGCGCCTCGCCCGCCAGCCGAAGGATCAGATCGATGCCGCCGTCGACCATGTCTCGGGGATGCTGCAGATCGAGGAGCTCCTGGACCGTCTGCCGAAGCAGCTTTCCGGCGGCCAGGCGCAGCGTGTCGCGGTCGGCCGTGCGCTGATCAAGAAGCCCGAGGTGTTCCTGTTCGACGAGCCCCTGTCCAACCTCGACGCCAAGCTGCGGGCCTCCATGCGCATCCGCATCACCGAGCTGCACCGGACCCTGAAGGAGCAGGGGCTCAGCGCCACGGTCATCTATGTCACGCACGACCAGACCGAGGCGATGACCATGGGCGACCGCATCTGCGTGCTGCGCGACGGCTACATCATGCAGGTCGATACCCCGACCCGCCTTTACGACTATCCCGAAAACGCCTTCGTGGCCGGCTTCCTGGGGTCGCCCGAGATGAACCTGCGCCCGGCCAGCCTAATCCACGACGGCGGCCGGCCCGCCCTGCGTGTCGGAAGCGCGACCATCGAGCTTCCCGACGACAAGGTGCGTTGCCTGGAGAACCACCCCGAAGGGGACGTGACCCTGGGCATCCGCCCGCCCTTCATCGATCTCGTCGAGCCCGACGCCAACGCCGACGGCGCGGTGGTCGACGGGACCATCAAGTTCGTCGAGTTCATGGGCCACGAGGTCTTCATTTACTTCGATCTGGACGGTGAGGAGTACTCGGCCGTCAACCGGATTGAAAACCGCGCCCTCCTCCACTCGCTCAAGGGGGGGCAGCGGGCGCGTTTCCGCTTCGACATGGAGCGCGCGCATGTCTTCGACAAAGAAACAGAGAAAAATCTGACCCTAGCGAATCACGTCTGATAGGAGGAGTAGACCCAATGAAATCGGTAAAATGGTTAGGTGCGGCCACTTCCGCCGTCATGGCGGCCCTGCTGGCTTCGTCGGCCTTCGCTGCCGACACGGTTGAGATCCGGATGTCCTGGTGGGGAGGCGACAGCCGCCACAAGGCAACCCTCGCGGCCATCGAGGCATTCGAGAAGAAGTATCCGAACATCTCGGTCAAGGCCGAGTACACCGGCTGGACCGGACATCAGGAAAGGCTGACGACGCAGATCGCCGGCGGCACCGAGGCCGACCTGATGCAGGTCAACTGGCCCTGGCTGCCCCTGTTCTCCAAGCGCGGCGACGGCTTCACCGACCTCAACACGGTGAGCGACGTCCTCGACCTGTCGCAGTTCGACAAGTCGCTGTTGTCCGCGACCACGGTCGCCGGCAAGCTGAACGGCATTCCGGTGTCGATCACCGGACGCGTCTACATGTTCAATCCGGTGCCGTTCAAGAAGGCCGGCCTCGAGATTCCGCAAAGCTGGGATCAGCTCTTCGATGCTGCCAAGGTGTTCAAGGCAAAGCTGGGGCCCGACTACTATCCGTTCGATACCACCGATCTCAATCCGTGGTACGCGGCGGTGCACTACGTGACCCAGAAGACCGGCAAGTCCTTCATCGATCCCGAGACCAGCAAGATCGCCTGGACCAAGGACCAAGTCGCCGAAGGCCTCAGGTTCTACGTGAAGCTCGAGGACGAGGGCGTCATCGAGAACTACAAGCAGAGCAGCGGCGAGGGCGGAACCCGTCTCGAACTGCACCAGAAGAAGTCGTGGATCGAGGGCCGCCTCGCCGGTTCCTACGAGTGGGATTCGGTCTGGGCCAAGTTCCGCAATCCGCTCGGTCCGGATCAGGATCTGGTTCCGATCAAGACCCTGATGTTCGACGGCGCCGTCAGCGAAGGCCTGCTGCGCAAGCCGACGATGATGTTCTGCATCTCCAAGAACACCAAGCATCCGAAGGAAGCGGCCATGCTGCTCAACTTCCTTCTGAACGAACCCGAAGGGATCCGGATCCTCAAGGATTCGCGCGGCATTCCGGCCAGCAAGGTCGCGGCCGACATCCTGGTCAAGGACGGCCTGATCAAGCCGGCGGTGGCCTTTGCCCACGACATCGTCGTCAAGGGTGATGCGCCGCAGCTCTCGACCTTCTTCGAGCATCCGAAGATGCAGGAACTGTATCGCGACACCATGGAGAACCTCAGCTATCGCAAGATCACGGTCGAGGAAGCGGCCGACCGTCTCGTCGACGAGGGCAGCGCGATCCTGCGCAAGGTCTCTCGCTGAACTCCCTGCTCGGAGTGGAGGGGCAGAAATCCTCTCCACTCCGGATTTTTCCGAATGAATTCGTTACTGCCTTTTGATCGTTTTCGCGGGCTTTTGGGATGGAACCGGTTCTGATCAGCATCACGTCGCGAACGGCTGCCTTCGAGATCGTCGAAGCCGGCGGACCCGGGCTGGAGGCCCCGCTCGCACTTCAGCTCGACGGCGTTCCCGCCGGAGAAACGACGCAGTCCGTGTTCACCCTGTGCGGCCTGACGCCGGACCGCGAGCACAGCCTGCGGCTCGGCGACGGTCCCGAGATCTTCTTCCGGACCAGCAAGGAACGGGCCGCCCTCGACGTCCGAGAATTCGGCGCCCGGGGCGATGGCCAGCATGACGATACCCTGGCCCTTCAGGCCGCCATCGCCGCCTGCCCGGCCGGGGGAACCGTCGTCTTCCCGGCCGGCACCTGGTCCAGCGGTCCGCTGTTCCTGCGCTCCGGGATAACGCTCTATCTGGAGGCCGAGGCGGTTCTGTGCGGATTGGCCGACCGGACACGCTACCCCATTCTTCCGGCCCGGATCGAGGCGGAGGACGGTGGCGAGATCTTCCTCGGATCCTGGGAAGGCGACCCCGACGACTGCTTCGCTGCCCTGCTGACCGGGATCGATGTCGAGGCCGTGGCCATCGTCGGGGAGGGGGTGATCGACGGCAACGCCCAGGCTAGCGACTGGTGGCAAAGGCCGAAGGAGAAGCGGGGCGCCCGCCGTCCCCGCACCCTGTTCCTGAACAACTGCCGCGACGTCCTGGTGCAGGGGGTCGGCTTCCGCAACTCGCCGTCCTGGACGATCCATCCCCTGTTCTCGAGACGGCTCAGGTTCCATGGCGTGAGCGTCGAGAACCCCAAGGACTCGCCGAACACCGACGGCCTGAACCCCGAAAGCTGCGAGGACGTCGAGATTGTCGGCGTCCGCTTCTCGGTCGGCGACGACTGCATCGCCATCAAGTCGGGCAAGATCCGGCTCGGCAGTCTTCTGAAGCGGCCGAGCCGCGACATCCGCATCCGCCATTGTCTGATGGAGCACGGCCACGGCGCGGTGGTCATCGGCAGCGAGATGGCCGGCGGGGTCCGCGATGTCGAGATCTGCCGCTGCCTGTTCCGCCACACCGACCGGGGGCTGCGCATCAAGTCCCGCCGTGGCCGCGGCAAGGATGGCGTGGTCGAGGGCATCCGGCTTTGCGACGTCGTCATGGAGGCGGTCGCGGACCCCTTCGTGATCAACTGCTTCTATCACTGCGATCTCGACGGCAAGAGCGACTACGTCCAGAACCGCAATCCGCTGCCGGTCGACGACCGCACACACCGCCGTCCGCGACATCCGTTTCGAACGGGTCGTCGCCACCGGCGCCGAACATGCGGCGACATACATCCTCGGATTGCCGGAGCGGCCGATCACCGGCCTTGTCCTCAGGGACGTCTCGGTCGCCTTCGCCGCCGATTGCGCCGCCGCCCCGCCGGCCATGGCCGAGGGCGTCGAGCCGGTGGCTCGTGCCGGCTTCGTTCTGATCAACGTCGACCGGCCGGTCATTGAAAACGCCAACGCCCAAGGGGTCGACGGCCCCCTGTTTCCCGAGATTGGAGCCTCTTAAGGTGATCGACAGCTTCTTCCACCAGTATGCCGAAACATACCGCAGTTATAAGAACGGGCGGTGGTGTTACGAGGACGGGTGCTTCTACAAGGGGCTCGCCGATCTTTTCCTCGCCGACGGCCAGGGGTGGTTCCTCGATCGCCTGGTCGAGCACGTCAACCTCCGGATCGCTCCGGACGGGACGATCGAGGGTTACGAGCGCGACGAATACAGCCTCGACAACATCAACGCCGGCAAGGTCCTGTTCCTGCTCGACCGCGAGACCGGGGACGCGCGTTACACCGAAGCCCTGCGGACGCTGCGCGGCCAGTTCGATTCCCATCCGCGGACCCGCGACGGCAATTTCTGGCACAAGAAGGGATATCCCTGGCAGGTCTGGCTGGACGGCCTCTACATGGGGCCGCCGCTGCTTGCCCAGTACAGCCTCGATCACGAGGCCGGCGCCGCGCTGGTCGATGTCCGCACGCAGTTCGAGAACGTCCGGCGGATCATGTATGACCCGGCCGCCGGCCTGTACTTCCACGGATACGACGAAAGCCGTCAGGCCAGCTGGGCGGACCGCGAGACCGGGCTGTCCTCCTGCTTCTGGTCGCGGGCCATCGGCTGGTACGTCATGGCGCTTGCCGACCTGTACGAGCTGCCTCCCGGAGGGGCATGCGGATCGGCGCTTCTATGCCGGTCTTCTGGTCGAGGTTGCCGAAGGCGTCGCGGCCTGGCAACAGGGCGATGGCCTGTGGATGCAGATCATGGATCAACCGGCTCGGGCCGGGAACTATCCCGAAACCTCGGCCAGCGCGATGTTCGCCTACGTTTTCATCAAGGCATGCCGTCTGGGCATATTGCCGGATTCCTTCCTGGCGGCCGGACGCAGGGCCTTCGACGGGATCGTCCGGCGGCACCTGGAAACCCATCACGATGGCGTGCGGATGGGCGGCATCTGCCTGATGGCTGGCCTCGGCGACCTGAAGGGGCAGTTCGGGTACCGCAACGGGAAGTTCGACTACTACATCAGCGAACCCGTGGTCGAGAACGACCCCAAGGGGGTCGGGCCACTGATGATGGCCCGGGCCGAACTGATCCGGCAGGGTAAGGACAGGATGGTCCCGATATCCTAGCCGGGATCGAAGGAATCAGGACGGCAAGGTTTCCCGTTCGGGGAGGGTGCCGAACCGGTCAGGGGGGCGGCGCTCTCCTTCCTTATGGTCACGTCGAGAAGGCGCGAAGGAAGGCGTCGACTGCCGCATTCAGGTGTTTCTCTCGGGCTGCAGGCCCCATGTCGGGCAGGGCCCCGAGCAGCGCGCGGAGGCGTAGTTCTCCGGTCAGCATGCCGAGGAACATCCGGGACGCATGTTTGGGATCGTCGACACCGAGGCGGCCATTCTCGGCCTGTCTGCGGAGATAAGCGGCCAGGGTGTCCGAGATGCCGTCGATGGCCTGCCGGACCATGCTGTCGATGACTTCCTGGTGTTTCCCGGCCTCGTTGATCAGCAGGCGCATGAAGGCCACGGACTGGGGCCTCAGTGTGATCTCCAGGACCTCGCTGCCGAAACGCCGCAGCGTCTCTGCCGGGCCGCGGTCCAACGGTTGGTGATCGGACAGGACATGGGTGATCTGGCCGGTCACGTGGCGGAGAGTCGCTTCAAATAATCCGTTCTTGTTACCGAAATAGTGGTATAGGGTCTGCTTCGCGACCCCGGCGGCGGCGGCGACCTTGTCCATGGAAGTCGCGCCGAATCCGTTGGCCAGGAAACATGCGGCTGCCGCCTCGATGATGGCATCCCGCTTGGTGGACGGAAACTCCGGGTTGTCATGCTGTGGATCGGAATTGGGTGATGCCGCGCCTTGCCTGCTCTCGGCAGGGGCCTTTTGTTTTTGTGATGCGACACTCATGCACCATGTCTCCGATTGACAAATTCGAACGAGGGCGTTTATAGAATGCCTAGACTAGACGGTCTAGTCTAATTCATAGATATGGCCATCCGGAAAATGAAATCTGCTACAAAAGTCCTTCTCGGGGTTCTTATCGTCTGTGGTCTGTCGGCCGGCGGTGTTCTCATGTACCGCTCGACTGCCTATTCGCAGGCCAAGGAGCCGGCGGCGGCCAAGCAACAGGGCGTTCCCGGCGTTCCGGTCGAAGTCGCCCAGGTTCAGCGGAAGACCCTGGTCCGTACGCTGTCGGCGGTGGGAACGCTCGAATCGAGCGAATCCGTCATCGTGCGTCCGGAAATCGCCGGCCGCATTCAGAGCATCAATTTCCAGGAAGGCCAGCCGGTCAAGAAGGGAGCGGTGCTTTTCCAGATCGACGATTCGACCTATGAGGCCGAGGCCGAGCAGGCCCAGGCCAATCTGGAGTTGAGCCGCAAGAACTATAATCGGGCCGCAGAGTTGCTGAAGAAGGGCGCCGGCACCGCCCGTCAGCGCGACGAAAGCCAGGCCCAGCTGAGGGTCGACGAGGCCAAGGCGGCGCTCTCCCTGACCATGCTGGAGAAGACCCGAATCCGCGCGCCCTTCGACGGCATCATCGGATTCCGCCAGGTCAGCATCGGCGACTATGTCAGTCCCGGGCAGGACCTGGTGAACCTGGAGAGCATCCAGCCCCTTAAGGTGAAGTTCGACGTTCCGCAGACGGCCATCACCGCCATCTCCGACGGTCAACTGATCGATCTCACCACCGATGCCTTTCCCGGCCAGCCGTTCCAGGGCGAGGTGTACGCCATCGATCCCCAGATCAACCAGGCGACCCGTAGCGTGTCGGCACTTGCCAAGGTCCCCAACGAGGACGGCCGGTTGCGGCCGGGATTGTTCGCCAACGTGACGCTGTCGGTGGATCGCCGCGAGGGGGCTCTGCTGGTGCCGGAGGAAGCCGTGTTCTCGCAGGGCGGCGAACGCTACGTCTACCGGGTCGTCGAGGGCAAGGCCACCCTCGTTCCCGTTACCCTTGGGCAACGCAAGACCGGGATGGTGGAGATCACCAAGGGGTTGGCATCCGACGATACCGTCGTCACGGCCGGATATCAGAAGCTGCGCAACGGCGCTCCGGTCATGGTGCTCGATGCGGCGAAGGGCGCTGCCAAATGATCCTCTCGGACGTATCCATCCGCCGCCCGGTGCTGGCGACGGTTATGAGTATCCTGATCCTGCTGGTCGGGGCGGTCAGCTTCTTCGATCTGACGGTCCGCGAGTATCCCGATATCGATCCGCCGGTGGTCAACGTCCAGACGACCTATACCGGGGCCAGTTCGGACGTCGTCGAAACCCAGGTGACGCAGGTTCTCGAAGAATCCATCGCCGGCATCGAGGGCGTCGACTTCACGTCGTCGATCAGCCGTCCGGAAAGCAGCCAGATCACCGTGACCTTCCGGCTCGACCGCGACAGCAACGAGGCGACCAACGACGTCCGCGACCGCGTCAGTCGTGTCCGCGGGCTGTTGCCCGACGAGGTCGATGACCCGGTCATCCAGCGGGTTGAGGCCGACGCCCAGCCGATCATCTATCTGGCACTGGGCAGCGACCGGCACAATCCGGCCGAATTGACCGATTACGCCGACCGCTACATCAAGGACCGGTTGCAGACTCTGCCGGGTGTCGCCCAGGCGATGATTCTCGGCGAGCGCCGCTATGCCATGCGGATCTGGCTCGATCCCCTAAAACTGGCGGCCTACAATCTGACCGTCCAGGACGTCGAAACGGCGCTGCGCAACCAGAACATCGAGGTTCCGGCCGGCCGCATCGAGAGCGAGCAGCGTGAATTCACCGTGCGCTCAATGACCGATCTGCAGACGCCCGAGGAATTCAATGATCTCATCATCCTCGCGTCCAACGGTTTCCTGGTGCGCCTGTCCGACGTCGGCAAGGCCGAACTGGGTGTCGAAGACGAGCGGATCATTACCCGTTTCCAGGGTCAGAACCTGGTTGCCCTCGGCATCGTCAAGCAGGCGGTGGCCAACCCGTTGGATGTCTCTCAGGCCGTTCAGGGCGAGCTCGATGTCATGGGCGACCAGCTTCCCGAGGGGATGCATATCGAGGTCGCCTACGATTCGTCGGTCTTCATCGACGAGTCCATCAACAACGTGTTTTCCGCGATCGGCGAAGCCATCGTCCTCGTGATCCTCATCATCTTCCTGTTCCTGCGCTCGTTCCGGGCCATTACCATTCCGATCGTGACCATTCCGGTCGCCCTGATCGGTACCTTCGCCATCATGAAGGCGGTCGGGTTCACGATTAACACCCTGACCCTGCTCGGCATGGTCATGGCCGTCGGGCTGGTGGTCGACGACGCCATCGTCGTGCTGGAGAACGTTCACCGCCACGTCGAATCCGGGATGTCGAAGTTCAAGGCGGCCCTGGTCGGCAGCAAGGAGATCGGCTTCGCCATCATCGCCATGACCCTGACGCTGGCCTCGGTCTATGCGCCGATCGGGTTCATGTCGGGGACGACGGGCCGGCTGTTCACCGAGTTCGCCTGGACGGTGGCGGCGGCGGTTCTGGTTTCCGGTTTCGTCGCCCTGACGCTGTCGCCGATGATGTGCTCGAAGCTGCTGCGCCACCAGACGCGGCACAACTTCCTCTACAATTTTTTCGAGCGGGGTATCGACGGGCTGATATCCGGTTATCGCTGGCTGCTGGGGGCAGCCCTGCGGGTCCGTTTCCTGGTGATTCTGATCGGGCTCGGGGTTGCCGGGGCGGGCGGCTATCTGTTCATGAACCTCAACTCGGAACTGGCGCCGGTGGAGGATCGCGGCGCGGTCATGGCCATCGGTATTGCGCCGGAAGGGGCGACCGTCGAGTACACCGACCGCTATCTCCACCAGATGGAGAAGGTCTTCGAATCGGTGCCCGAAATGGAGAAGCGTTTCGCGGTCGCCGGCTACCCCGAGGTGACCCAGGCCATCGCCTTCCTCGATCTGAAGGATTGGGAGGATCGCGAACGCTCCCAGATGCAGATCGTCCAGCAGATGTTCCCCAGGATGCTGGCGATTCCCGGTGTATTGGCCTTCCCGCTCAATCCGCCCTCGCTCGGCCAGCAGATGGGCAAGAAGCCGGTGCAGTTCGTGATCCGGACCACCCTGCCCTATACGGAGCTCGAAAAGGTCGTTCAGCAGTTCCTCGCCGAGGTCCGCAAGAACCCGGCCCTGGTGAACGTCGACACCGACCTCAAGCTCAACAAGCCGCAGCTCGAAATCTATGTCGACCGCGACAAGGCCGCGGACATGGGAATCGAGGTCGGCACCCTCGGGCGCACCCTAGAAACCATGCTCGGCGGCCGCACGGTGACGCGGTTCAAGAAGGACGGCAAGCAGTACGACGTGATCGTCAAGCTGGCCGACGTCGATCGCCGCAATCCCGACGACGTCGATCGCGTCTTCGTGCGCGCGGACTCGGGCGGCATGGTCCAGATGTCCAATGTGACGCGGATCACCGAGTCCGTGACACCCAAGGCGCTGAATCACTTCGACCGGCTACGTTCGGCGACCGTGGACGCCAACCTGGCTCCCGGCTACAGCCTGGGACAGGCGCTGGACTTCATGCAGCAGACAGCCAAGAGCACCTTGCCCGCGACGGTGCTGACCGACTACGCCGGCGAGTCACGGGAATTCAAGGAGTCGACCAGCAACATGCTGTTGGTTTTCGGACTGGCCCTGGCCTTCATCTTCCTGCTGCTGGCTGCA
>CAXXNH010000004.1:0-84153 GCA_963665435.2 uncultured Pleomorphomonas sp.
ACCGGCCTCCGCCGCCGCTTCGACATCTCCGGCCGCTCGATCGACGCGCTGGATGGCATCGACCTTTCCATCGCCTCGGGCGAACTCTTGGCCGTGGTCGGCCACAGCGGCTGCGGCAAGACCACGCTCCTACACCACGTCGCCGGACTGCAACGCCCCGATACCGGCACGATCGCCTTCGAGGGCGCCGACGGCCCGGCCGCCAGCGCCCGCTTCGGCATGGTGTTCCAGGAGCCGCGCCTTCTGCCCTGGAAGACGGTGCGCGGCAATCTCGAACTGGCCCTGAAGCGCATCGCCAGCGGCGCCGAGGCCGAGAGCCGCATTGCCGACGCGCTCGAAACCGTCGGCCTTGCCGCCTTCGCCGACGCCTGGCCGCACCAGCTCTCCGGCGGCATGGCGCAGCGCGTGTCGCTGGCCCGGGCCCTCTGCCGCGAGCCGGACATCCTGCTGCTGGATGAACCGTTCGGCGCCCTCGACGCGCTGACGCGCAGGCCGCATTCACGGCGAGTTCGCCGCCATCCGGCTGCGCCGCCCGCTGACCACCATCCTGGTCACCCACGACATCGCCGAGGCGGTGCGCCTTGCCGACCGCGTCGCCATCATGCAGGCCGGGCGCCTGACGGCCGTCTTCGACATCGACCTTCCCCACCCCCGCCCGTTGGCGGCGCCCGGCCTTGCCGAAGAGGTGGCCACCATCACCGCCGCCGTTCTCGGCGACACCATTTCCAAGCATAATCAATCACTCAGGAGAAACGCTCATGTTGAGATCGCTCGTCCGTTCGCTCGCCGCCGTGGCCATCGCCACCCTCTGCGCCGGCAGCACCTTCGCCGCCGAGCCGCTGAAGGAAATCAACATCTCCTACGTGGAATCGCCCTTCAACCTGCAGACCATCGTCATGCGCAAGCAGGAACTGCTGGAGAAGGAGTTCGCCGCCGACGGCGTCAAGATCAACTGGCACAACATCACCTCCGGCGCCCAGCAGGCTCAGGCGATGGCCGCCGGCTCGCTCGACATCGGCGGCGTCATGAACACCACCTCGGTGCTGCTCGCCAATGCCGGCGGCAACCCGGTGCTGATCGCCGCCGGCGTCAGTCGCCCGGCCGAGACCTTCGCCATCCTCGGCAAGGTCGATGGCCCGAAGACCATCGAAGACCTCAAGGGCAAGCAGGTGGTCGGCCCGCGCGGCACCGTCCTGCACCAGCTGCTGGCGGCGGCGCTCGCCTCCAAGGGCATGAGCCTTGATGACGTCGAGTTCATCGGCATGGACCTGCCCAAGTCTCAGGCCGCCCTCGTCGCCGGCCAGACCGACGCGGCGCTGCTCGCCGCCAGCCTGAAGATCAAGGCGGAAGCGGCCGGCGCCACGGTGATCGCCACCGCCGACGGCCTCGTCAATCCGGTGCTGGTGATGGGCGTCTCCAAGGCCTTCGCCGACGCGCACCCCGATGCCGTCGCCCGCGTGCAGCGCGTCAACACCGAGGCGACCGCCTGGGTGCTCGCCCATCTCGACGAGGCCCACCGAGATCGGCGCCAAGGAGCAGGGCATCCCGCTCGAGGACGGCAAGAAGCTGGCCGCCTGGGGCAACTTCACCGACACGCTGACCGACAAGGATATCGCCAGCATCAAGGACGACATGACGTTCCTCATCGACAACGACATGATGAAGGGCACCGTCGACGTCGAAGCGCTGATGCTGCCGGGCGCCCTGGCGAGCAACGCAAAGTGAGGACCTTTCTCGAAGTCCGCGAACGCGACGGCGCGTTCGCCATCCGCCACGACGACCTCCTGGCCTATGCCGGGCCGTCGCAGCTCATCGCCTGCACGCTGACCTTCCTGCTGTTCGAGCGGGCCTTCGCCGACCTGTCGCCCGGTGCGCCGCCGCGCCGCGACGACATCCGCCTGCGCACCGCCTTCCCCGGCGACGGCGTCCACGCCGCCATGGAAATGGTGGCGCGAGCGGTCACCGACGGGCGGCTGGTGGTCGACACGCGGCTCGGTCCGCCGGAGGCGCCAGCCGCCCCGGCCGGTCGCTTCTACTTCGAGGTGGCCATCGGCAACGCGGCGCGGGCCTATTGGCCCAAGCCCGGCGTCTTCGACGACCGCTTCATCGACATGGTGGTCAATTATCAGGACGGCAGCGGCGGGCCGAAGGCGCAGGCCGACTACCTCGCCTACAAGCACGACCTGATCGGCCGCCTCAGAAGCATGGCGATCGGCGACCTGTTCGAAAGCCGGGAGATCCCCGCCTGGACCGTACCGCCGCCGCCGGCCCCGATCGAGGGTGATCCACCATGGCACGCTGCTGCACGTCTCTTTCGCCGACTGCGTCGCCTATCACGGGCGCACCAGCATCGGCGGTCTGGCGCTCGGCTACCGGCTGCTGCAGCACGCCTTTGCCAGGCTCAGCCCCGGCACGGCGCCGGACCGCGACGACATCAGCGTCTTCACCGCCTTCCCCGGCCCCGGCCTCAGGGATGCGCTGGAGCTTGTTACCCGCGTGGTGACGCGCGGCGCCTACAAGGCCGACCCTGCCGCCGACGTGCCGGGACCGGCAGGCGTCACCGGCCGCATGTACTTCGAGGTTGAGATCGCCGGCCAGCGGCTACGCCTCGCACTCATAGAGGGAGCGATCGGCGAGGAGTTCATCCGCCTCGGCCGCAAGAGCAAGGCCGGCGAAGCCACGCCCGCCGACGAAGCGCGCTGGACCGAGCTCAAGGAAGCCCTCGCCGTCGCGGTTCTCTCGACGCCCGCCGGCGATCTGTTCGTGGACGTGTGAAAATGGGGTCGCGCGCCACGGCGCGCGGCCTCTGTCAAACTGTCATTCTCGCGAAGTCTGAAAGACCGGCTGATAGCGGGCGCTAACAAGGGAGCCCGATAAAAGTCTCAGCGCCTTCTCGTCGGCCCCTATCAAACTCCCGCACCCAAGGGGAGACCGATATCAACCTTGCGCCCATCCTGCCTGAGGTCCTCGCCTGCGCAAGGATGACAATTTATATATATGTGACAATCGGATAGCGGAGCGACTGCACCTGCAAGCGTTGTGTTCCGCATCATGGCGATGAGGACATCTCAGGGCCTCGCGGGCCGCTCATCCCACTGATCCTCTATATAGATTTGTCATCAACTCTGTTGTGCATTGAGATCCCTGAGCTTTGCATTGAGGATGACGATGATCTTTCTCATGAGGGCTCCGATGGCGACGATGCGCTTCTTTCCGCTCTGGACAAGGCGTTGATAAGCCTCGCGTAATGGCCCGTTCGCGTGGCTTGCGGCCAGGGCTGCCATGAAGAGATGACGTCGCACTTGGGAGCGTCCGCCACGCATGGTTCGGTGCCCCTTGAACTGGCCGCTGTCATTGGCGTGCGGAGCGACGCCGGCGAGCGAGGCCGCCTGCCTTCGCTGCAAGGTGCCGAGCTCCGGCATGTGGGCCAGGAGGGCGATGGCCGTGATGGGTCCGACACCGGGCAGGCTCTGCATCTGATGAAAGGCGGCGCGGAGCTGGGGAGACTTGTCGACGAGCGCCTTGATCTCCGCCTCGATGGCCTCGATCTGGCGCGTGATGGCCCGCAGGATGCTTGCGCACGAGGCCTTGATGACCTTGCCGGCTGGCGCCCTTGAGCGGTTCTGCTCGGCCACCTTCATGGCCACGAGGTCTTCGCGGCGCGCCACCAGGTCGGTCAGCATCTTCCGGTCGGCCGCCGGTGGCTGGAACAGGGACAGCAGTTCCAGCGGTCCTTGCCGTAATTAGCCAGCGCCCCGGCATCGAGGGCATCGGTCTTGGCGAGGGTGCCGAAGGAGCGGATAAAAGCCTTTACCTTCAAGGCATCCACCCGATGACAGGCGATGCCGGCGGCCATCAGCTCGACCAGGAGGACATGTTCATGACCACCGGTCGGCTCGCAGACCGCGAGATCGATCCGCCCGAGGCTTTTGAGAAAGCGGCGGATGGCGATGGCGGTGTTGTCGATGACCGCAGGGCTTCGGATTGAGTGAAGGGGAACGGTCTTGGAAGACGGTCAGCGTGTCCTTAGAGACGTCGAAGCCCAGAACGATCTCAGGCGCCTTCTTCAAAGTCGGCATGGTGTGCTATCCTTCCCGAGTTGGGCCACCATGAGCTTCGGATTGTTCTCGGGCGTGGGTCTGATCGGCAAGGATCGGCCCCCAGAGACCCCATCAACTCTCCAAGCGAATGATGGAAGATGGCAGGGAGCCATGATGACATCGGGTGAAAGCCCGATCCTTGCCCGGTCGCCTGCCACCGGCCTCTCCGGGTCGTCAAACCAGCCGGAGAGGCCGCCTTCAACCTACCGCAGCAAAAACGAACAATCCTTGCGCAGGCGAGGACCTCGGCCCGGAAAGGGCGCCATGGCTGATATCACACACCCTAGCGTCGACGCCCCCGTCACCCAGCCGCGCGCTTCGGCTCGTAGTTGAGGATCGGCGCCAGCCACTTCTCGGCGGTCGCCATGTCCCAGCCCTTGCGGGCGGCGTAGTCGGCGACCTGGTCGGCGTCGATCTTACCGACGCCGAAATACTGGCTGTCGGGGTGGCTGAAGTAGAGGCCGGAGACGGCGGCGCCGGGCCACATGGCGTAGCTTTCGGTCAGCTCGATGCCGGCCTTCTCGGTGGCGTCGAGCAGCCGGAACAGCGTGCCCTTCTCGGTGTGGTCGGGTTGGGCCGGATAGCCGGCGCCGGGCGGATGCCGCGATATTTCTCGGCGATGATGTCCTCGGTGCTCAGCGTCTCGTCTGAGGCATAGCCCCAGAACTCGCGGCGCACCAGGGCGTGCAGGCGCTCGGCGAAGGCCTCGGCGAGGCGGTCGGCCAGCGACTGTGACAGGATCTTGGAATAGTCGTCGTTGGCGCGGGCGAAGCGCTCGGCCACGGCGTCCTCGCCGAAACCGGTGCTGACGGCGAAACCGCCGACATAGTCGGCAAGGCCGGTCTCCTTGGGCGCCACGAAGTCGGTGATCGAGAAGTTGGCTCGCGCGGTGCCGCGCGCCATCTGCTGGCGGAGGCCATGGAAGGTGGCGAGCCGCACCTTGCGGTCGTCACCGGTGTAGAGCTCGATGTCGTCGCCCACCGCGTTGGCCGGCCAGAAGCCGATGACGGCGCGGGCCGTCAGCCACTTCTCCTCCACCATCTGCTTCAACATGGCCTGCGCGTCCTCGAACAGCGGCCGCGCCGCTGCGCCATAGGTGGCGTCGTCGAGGATCTGGGGATAGCGGCCGCGCATCTCCCAGGTGGAGAAGAACGGCGTCCAGTCGATATAGGGCACGAGATCGGCGAGGTCGTAGCTCTCGAACACCTTGGTGCCCAGGAACGTCGGCTTGGGCGGCACGTAGCCAGCCCAATCGGGCGAGAACCGGTTGGCGCGGGCGTCAGTGATGGTGAGCCGACGCCTTTTCCTCGCGGCTGCGCGCATGCTCCTCGGCGATGCGGGCGTATTCGGCCTTGATGTCGTCGATGTAGACCACCTTGCGATCGGACAGGAGCGACGACGCCACGCCGACGGCGCGGCTGGCGTCGGTGACGTAGACCGCCTGCCCGCGCGCATAGTTGGGGTGGATCTTGACGGCGGTGTGACGCGGCTCGTCGTGGCGCCGCCGATCATCAGCGGCACCTCGAAGCCCTGGCGCTCCATCTCGGCGGCCACGTGGCACATCTCGTCGAGCGACGGGGTGATCAGGCCGGAGAGGCCGATGATGTCGGCCTTCACCTCGCGCGCCGCGTCGAGGATCTTCTGCGCCGGCACCATCACGCCGAGGTCGACGACACGGAAGTTGTTGCAGGCGAGCACGACGCCGACGATGTTCTTGCCGATGTCGTGCACGTCGCCCTTCACCGTCGCCATCAGCACGGTGCCGGCCGAGGAATCCTCGGTGATCCCCAGCTCTTCCTTTTCCTTCTCCATGAAGGGCATCAGCCAGGCCACCGCCTGCTTCATGACGCGGGCCGATTTCACCACCTGCGGCAGGAACATCTTGCGGCACCGAACAGGTCGCCGACCACGTTCATGCCGGACATCAGCGGCCCTTCGATGACGTGCAGCGGACGGGCGACCGCAAGCCGCGCCTCCTCGGTATCCTGCTCGATGAACTCGGTGATGCCGTGGACCAGCGCATGCTCCAGCCGCTTCTCGACCGGCAGCTCGCGCCAGGTCAGATCGACCACCCGCTCCTTGGCGCCGGTGCCGGCATAGCGCGGCGCCGCGTCGACCAGCCGCTCGGTGGCGTCGGGACGGCGGTTGAGCACCACGTCCTCGCAAAGATCACGCAGCTCCGGGTCGAGCTGGTCGTAGACGCCGAGCTGGCCGGCGTTGACGATGCCGAAATCCATGCCGGCGGCGATGGCGTGGAACAGGAACACGGTGTGCATCGCCTCGCGCACCGGCTCGTTGCCACGGAATGAGAAGCTGAGGTTGGAAACGCCGCCCGACACATGGGCGCCCTTCAGATTCTGGCGGATCCAGCGCGTCGCCTCGATGAAGTCGACGCCGTAGTTGTTGTGTTCGTCGATGCCGGTGGCCACCGCGAAGATGTTGGGGTCGAAGATGATATCCTCGGGCAGCACGCCCACCTTCTCGGTCAGGATCTTGTAGCTGCGGGCGCAGATGTCGATCTTGCGCTTATAGGTGTCGGCCTGCCCCGTCTCGTCGAAGGCCATCACCACCATGGCCGCGCCATAGCGGCGCACCAGCCTGGCGTGGTGGATGAAGGCGTCCTCGCCTTCCTTCAGCGAGATCGAGTTGACGATGCCCTTGCCCTGCAAGCACTTGAGGCCGGCCTCGATCACCGTCCACTTCGAGGAGTCCACCATCACCGGCACGCGGGCGATGTCCGGCTCGGCCGCCATCAGGTTCAGGAAGTTGACCATGGCCGCTTCGCTGTCCAAGAGGCCTTCGTCCATGTTGACGTCGATGACCGTCGCCCCGCCTTCCACCTGGTCGCGCGCCACGGCCAGCGCCGCCGCGTAATCGCCCTCGCGGATCAGCTTGCGAAAGCGCGCCGACCCCGTGACGTTGGTCCGTTCGCCGACCATGACGAAGCTGGCGGAAGAGGCTGTGGTTGACATCAAAAGACCTTTTCAGAGATCGAGAAGGGCGCGGGCGCGAGGGCTCAGGTCCTCGCCGGAAAATGGATTGACGACTTCGAGACGACCGAGACGGAAGCCGTCACCCATGTCTTCGGAAAGGATATGCGTGCAACCAGCCGCCTCGGCGGCGGACAGCAAGTTGGCGTCCCAGAAGGACAGGCGGCCTGGCCCCGCCAGCGAAAGGGCACGAAGGGTGGAGGCTTCCGTCGCTGCGAACGTCGGTCGCGATTGCATCAGAGAGCGGAGCACTTCCGCCACATCGGCGCCGGATATCGCCAGCTTCCGCGTCAGCACTCGGAAGCTCTCGCCAACGACCTGAAGACCGAGCGGCATCCTACGAGCAGACAATCTTTGGATAATGTCGGAACAGACTGCCTGCTTGCCGGGATACCGGTGATCGAAGCAGTAGACGAAAACATTGCTATCGAAGGTAACGATCAACGCGAACGTTCCTCGATTCATCTCGTCATAGAGTTCGTCGCGGGTAGGATAAGGCGTTCCGTCGGAGGCATATCGCCACTCCTTCATGGCACGAAACAACTCCTGTCGCGCAGCTTCGCGCACGGTGGGATCGGGCTCGATCTCCCAACCGTTCTTGCGCGCCAAAGCGAGCAGTTCCTCGTTGTCCTTATCCATCGTGTCACTGCGCTTGCGAGAGACAGCCATGATCCGCCTCGTTTCCTGAACCAATCACGATATTACCACACCCTCACGCCCCGATCACCGTCGGCTCCAGGCCCGAGAGGCGCAATGCGTGGGTCGATCTTCGGCGGCACGCGCGGCGGCACGCCCTTCACCGCCTCGGCGATCGCCCTGATATGCGGCGGCGTGGTGCCGCAGCAGCCGCCGACGATGTTGACGAGGCCGGAGGTGGCGAACTCGCCGACCAGACGCGCCATCGCCTCGGGGCTTTCGTCATACTCGCCGAACTCGTTGGGCAGGCCGGCGTTGGGATAGGCGCAGATCAGCGTATCGGACACGCGCGAGAGGTCGGCGATGTGGGCGCGCATCTCGCGCGCGCCGAGCGCACAGTTGAGGCCGATGGAGAGGAGGCCGGCGTGGCGCACCGAATACCAGAAGGCCTCGGCCGTCTGGCCCGACAGCGTCCGCCCGGAGAGATCGGTGATGGTGCCCGACACCGAGATCGGCAGCCGCAGCCCCTTCTCCTCGAACACCTCCTCGGTGGCGAACAGCGCCGCCTTGGCGTTCAGCGTGTCGAACACCGTCTCGATCATGATGATGTCGGCGCCGCCGTCGATCTGGCCGCGCACAGCCTCGGCATAGGCGCGGCGCAACTTGTCGAAGGTGATGGCGCGGAAGCCGGGGTTGTTGACGTCGGGCGAGATCGAAGCGGTGCGGTTGGTCGGCCCAAGGGCACCGGCCACGAAGCGCGGCTTGTCCGGCGTCTTCTCGGTGTAGACGTCCGCGGCCCGGCGGGCGATGCGGGCGGATTCGAGGTTCAGCTCGTAAGCCAGCTCCTCCATGCCGTAGTCGGCCTGGGCGACGAAGGTCGAGGAGAAGGTGTTGGTCTCCAGGATATCGGCGCCGGCCTCGAGATACTGGCTGTGAATGTCGAAGATCACGTCGGGCCGGGTGATCGACAACAGGTCGTTGTTGCCCTTGAGGTCCTTGTGCCAGTCCTTGAAGCGCTCGCCGCGAAAGTCGGCCTCGGTCAGCTTGAAGCGCTGGATCATGGTGCCCATGGCGCCGTCGATCACCAGAATGCGTTTGGCGGCCAACTCGCGCAGGCGGCGTTCCTTCGGAGAGATCTCGGTCATGGCGTGTCTCCTGGGTGATCGGATTAGGCGGGAACGGCGACGGCCGGCTCGGTCTTGGCCCTCAAACCCATCATGTGGCAGATGGCATAAACCAGATCCGCCCGGTTCATGGTGTAGAAGTGGAAGTTGCGGAAGCCGCGATCGATCAGGTCCATCACCTGCTCGGCGCAGACGGCGGCGGCCACCAGCTGCCGCGTCGCCGGATCGTTCTCCAGCCCCTCGAAGCGATGGGCGAGCCAGGCGGGCACCGATGCCCCGGCCTTCTTGGCGAAGGCGGCCGACTGCTCGAAGTTCACCACCGGCACGATGCCCGGCACGATCGGCACGTCGATGCCGGCGGCGCGCACCCGGTCGACGTAGCGCTCGAACTTGTCGTTGTCGAAGAAGAACTGGCTGATGGCGCGGGTCGCCCCGGCCTCCACCTTGCGCTTGAGGATGGCGATGTCGGTGGCGATGTCGGGGCTCTCGGGATGCTGCTCGGGATAGGCCGAGACGGAGATCTCGAAATCGCCGATCGCCCGGATGCCGGCGATGAGATCGGCGGTCGAGGCGTAGCCCTCGGGGTGCGGCTGGTAGCGCGTGCCGACACCGCCGACGGGATCGCCCCGGAGCGCCACGATATGGCGGACGCCGACGTCGCGATAGCCGCGCACCACGTCGTCGATCTCGGCGCGGCTGGCGCCGACGCAGGTGAGATGGGCGGCCGGCTTCAGGTTGGTCTCACGGACGATGCGGGCGACGGTGGCGTGCGTCCGCTCGCGCGTCGAGCCGCCCGCGCCATAGGTCACCGACACGAAGCGCGGGCCGAGCGGCGCCAGCCGGGTGATCGACGCCCACAGCGTCTCTTCCATCTTCTCCGTCTTGGGCGGGAAGAACTCGAAGGAGACGCCGAGGTCGAGGGCGCCGAGATTGTGACTGAACCGCATGGTGATGTTCCCGAAAAGTCGTGTCGTGTCAGGCGAAGCGCTGCATATGGTCGGCCATCTCGATCCGCCGGTCGGCGGCGAGGAACAGCGATACCGTGAGGCCGTCCACCGTCTCCGGCGGCAGGTCGTGGACCCGGTCGAAGGCAAGGCCGGCCGCCTCGATCCAGCCGCGCATCTGCTCGTGGCTGAAGCCGAGCCGGCGGTGGGCGTGCCCCGAGCGCAGAAACTCGTGGTCATGCGGCGCGAAGTCGACGATCAACAGCCGCCCGCCGGGGGCCAGCGCCGCCGCCGCCTCGCGCAGCGCCCGGGCCGGATCGTCGAGATAGTGCAGCACCTGATGGATGACCACCAGGTCGAAACCCGCCCCGACCGACAGCGCCGTCACGTCGCCCTGGCGGACATGGGCATTGTCGATGCCCGCCGCCGCGAGATTGGCGCGGGCGACGGAAAGCATGTCGTGGCTCATGTCGATGCCGATGGCGCGGCCGTAACGGTCGGCGAGCAGCGTCAGCATGCGGCCGGTGCCGGTGCCGATGTCCAGCATGTTCTGCACCGGGCGGTCGCCGACGGCGGCACGGATCGCCGCCTCCACGTCGTGCTCGGCGACATGCAGCGTCCTGAGGCGATCCCAGCTCGCCGCGTTCTTGGCAAAATAGCGCTGTGCCTCGTCGGCATGGGCCGCCTTGATGGCGTCGAGACGGCGACGGTCGGACTCGACGGCCTGATCGGCCGGATCGATGGCGGCGACGAGCGTGCGCGTCAGCTCGGCGGCCGGTCCCTCATCGACGAGACGGTAGTAGGCCCAGGCGCCTTCCGGCAGCCGCTCGACCAGCCCGGCCTCGGTGAGGAGCTTGAGGTGGCGCGACACGCGCGGCTGGCTCTGCGCCAAGACTTCGGTGAGGTCCTTCACCGTCGCCTCGCCAAGCGACAACAGCGCCAGAAGGCGCAGCCGCGTCGGCTCGCCGGCGCTTCTGAGCACCGACACCACATCATCGAAGGAAGCCGCCGGCATTTCGGTCAAGCGAACGATAGACATAAAGATATCTTTATGTCGAGTGGACGAGCGATGCAAGAGGCATGGTGGGCGGCAACGGTGGAAGATGGCTTTCCAATCGCCCTCCCCCAGCATGATCCGGCCTCACAACGAACCCCGCGCCAGCGGCTTTCATCCGCCAAAGGCCAGGTCTCCCCACGCCGCCACGCACCGCGCCACCGGCCAGGACGGAATGAACCCTGCATTGTATGCGGGCTAATGTGAACAACCGTCGATAACCAAGGTAATTCTGTAAAATTTTTGCGCTAAGATTCGATACTTAAGATTGACAACGCACATATAGTGCGGCAATTTTGTAGCAGATAAGGCTTTTGCTCGGGGTTTAGAGGAATCGCGAGCAAGCGTGCCGGATCAGGAGGAAAGGGCAGCGGTTCTATCGCCTTGGCCGGATCGACAGGTCCGAGCCCCCAGATGCGTGGCGGACGCGTCCATGGCGAACCAGAACACAAGCTCGCCTCAAGAGCGGAAGAGAGGGAGGAAGCGATGAATGCGACTGCGTCGCCACAGGCGGGCGCCGAGAGAGGGCTGCCCCTTCTGGAAATGGCAGGCATTTCCAAGACCTTCCCCGGCGTACGGGCGCTATCGTGCGTCAATCTCGCCGTCTACCCCGGCGAAGTGCATGCGCTGATGGGCGAGAACGGCGCCGGCAAGTCGACGCTGATGAAGATCCTCTCCGGCGCCTATCGCGCCGATCCCGGCGGCGAGATCCGCATCGAAGGCCGGCCCGTCCATATCGACGGCCCGCTCAGCGCCAAGACGCTCGGCATCGCGGTCATCTACCAGGAACTCAGCCTGTCGCCCAACCTGACGGTGGCCGAGAACATCTATCTCGGGCGCGAGCTGTCGTCGGGCGGTCAGGTTGATCGGGCCCGCATGCGCGCCGACTGCAAGGGCGTGCTCGACCGCCTCGGCGCCACCTTCGGTCCGTCGACCATCGTCTCGACGCTGTCCATCGCCGAGCGGCAGATGGTGGAGATCGCCCGCGCCATCCACGCCAACGCCCGCATCCTCGTCATGGACGAGCCGACCACCGCCCTGTCGTCGCGCGAGACCGACAAGCTGTTCGACCTCATCCGCACGCTGCGCGCCGACGGGCTCGCCATCATCTACATCTCGCACCGCATGGCCGAAGTCTACGAGTTGGCCGACCGCTGCTCGGTGCTGCGCGACGGCAGCTACGTCGGCACGCTGATGCGCGACGAACTCAAGGCCGAAGCGCTGGTCAAGATGATGGTCGGCCGCGACCTCTCCAAGTTCTACAAGAAGGATCACGACGCCAAGGGCAGCCGCGGCGAGGTCATCCTCAAGGTTCGTGGCATGAGCGACGGCGGCCGGCGCGTCAACGATTGTTCCTTCGACCTGCATCAGGGCGAAGTGCTGGCGCTGGCCGGCCTTGTCGGTTCGGGCCGCACGGAGCTTGCCCGCCTGATCTACGGCGCCGACGCGCGCACCGCCGGCAGCGTCGAGCTCGACGGCAAGCCGCTCGACATCGTCAGGCCGATCCAGGCCGTCAATGCCGGCATCGTCTACCTCACCGAGGATCGCAAGGGACAAGGCCTGTTCCTCGACATGACGGTGCAGGAGAACATCAACCTGCAGGTCGTCGGGCGCGACGCCGGCAAGGGCGGCCTGCTCGATCTCGGCAAGGCAAAGCAGAGGGCCGTCAACGCCATCAAGGCGCTGTCGATCCGCGTTGCCGGCCCGATCGTCGAGGTGGGATCGCTGTCCGGCGGCAACCAGCAGAAGGTGCTGCTGTCCCGCCTCCTGGAGACGCGGCCGCGCGTGCTTATTCTCGACGAGCCGACGCGCGGCGTCGACATCGGCGCCAAGTCCGAGATCTACCGCATCATCGACGACCTCGTGCAGGCGGGTGTCGGCGTGCTGGTCATCTCCTCGGAGATGCCGGAAGTGGTCGGCATCGCCGATCGCGTGCTGGTGATGCGCGAAGGTCACATCGTCGGCGAGGTCGGCGGCACCACCGGTGTCGAGGTCACGCAGGAAAACATCATCGCCCTGGCCGCCGGCCTCGCTCAACCGAGCGCCGCCGCCTGAAGCCCTGTCCAGGGCAGTTCCGGCAAGGGCAGAGCTCGCCTTTGCGTCCGGAAATGCATCTTAAACAAGAAGATGGAGCGTGTTCGGCGAGCCCGGTTGTCGCCTGACAGGTTCCAGCAAGACAAGAGAACCGCCATGTCCCAGGAAACGCCGGCTGCAACGTTCACCAGCGATAAGGCTGCCGCCAATCGGCAGTTCCTCATCCAGCAGATCATTCGCACGGTCGGCATGCTGCCGATCCTGATCCTGCTCGGCATCGTCTTCCAGCTGATGTCCGGCCGCTTCATCTCACCGCAGAACCTCTCCATCGTCATGCAGCAGGCGTCGATCAACACCGTGCTCGCCTGCGGCATGACGGCGGTGATCCTGACCGGCGGCATCGACCTCTCGGTCGGCTCTATCCTCGCCGCTTCGGCCATGGTGGCGGTGATCGGCTCGCTGGTTCCCGACATGGGCATGATCGGCATTCCGCTGGCGCTGTTCGCCGGCCTGCTGTTCGGCCTCATCAACGGTTCGCTGGTCGCCTTCATCGGCTTGCCACCGTTCATCTCGACGCTCGGCTCGCTGACTGCCGTGCGCGGCGTCGCCCGACTGCTCGGCAACGACACCACCGTCTTCAACTCGCACCTGCCCTTCGCCTTCATCGGCAACGGCTATCTGTTCCGCATTCCCTGGCTGGTGATCATCGCCTTCCTGTCGGTGGTCGTCACATGGGCCATCCTGCGCCGGACGGTGCTCGGCGTGCATATCTACGCCACCGGCGGCAACGAGAGCGCCGCCCGCCTCTCGGGTATCAAGGTCTGGGCCGTCCTGCTGTTCGTCTATGGCTTCTCGGGCATCATGGCCGGCCTCGGCGGCGTGATGAGCGCGGCTCGCCTGTTCGCCGCCAACGGCACCCAGCTCGGTCAGTCCTACGAACTCGACGCCATCGCGGCGGTCATCCTCGGCGGCACGTCGTTCACCGGCGGCGTCGGCTCCATCTGGGGCACGCTGATCGGCGCACTGATCATCGCCGTACTGTCAAACGGCCTCGTGCTGATCGGCGTCTCCGACATCTGGCAGTACATCATCAAGGGCCTCGTCATCATCATCGCCGTGGCACTCGACCGCCTGCGCAGCAAGGGTGGCGCCAGGACCTGACGACCGGCGAAACCGTCGCGGACGACACCGCCGCCCGCGACACCCCAGGCACGTTCGCCTTCACCTAGTTCCCGAGCGCCACGCCGCCGCCATTCCGGCGGCGAACGGAAAAACGCGCTCTCGAGAAAGCCGTCGCGAGGAGGTTTCGCGCCGGATTGCCGCCGCCGCCCCGGCAGAACAAGGGGAGCGGCATTCCCTGGAGGAGTAAGACCATGTTGCTTCGTTCCGTGCTTTTCGCATCCGTCGCCCTCGCCCTCGTCGGCACGGCCACCGCCAAGGATCTCAACAGGATCGGCATCTCCATCGGTTCGATGGGCAATCCGTTCTACGTGGCGCTCGCCAACGGCGCCGCCGCCAAGGCCAAGGAGATCAACCCCGACGTCGACGTGATCGCCCTCGGCTACGACTACGACCTCAACAAGCAGTTCACCCAGATCGACAACTTCATTGCCGCCGGCGTCGACCTGATCCTGTTCACGCCCGCCGACTCCGAGGCCGTTGCGCCCGCCATCGCCCGCGCCCAGGCTGCCGGCATTCCGATGGTCGCCGTCGACACCGCCGCCGTCGGCGCCGATGCCACCGTGACCACCGACAACGTCCAGGCCGGCGAGATCGCCTGCCAGTACATCGTCGACAAGCTCGACGGAAAGGGCGACGTCATCATCCAGAACAGCAACCAGGTGTCGGCCGTCATCGACCGCGTCGTCGGCTGCAAGAAGGTGTTCGACGCCAATCCCGGCATCAACGTGCTCTCGGACGACCAGAACGCCCTCGGCTCGCGTGACGGCGGCCTCAACGTCATGCAGGCCATGCTGACCCGCTTCGAGAAGATCGATGCTGTCTTCGCCATCAACGACCCGCAGGCGATCGGCTCCAACCTCGCCGCCAAGCAGGCCGGCCGCGACAACATCATCTTCACCTCGGTCGACGGCGCCCCCGACATCGAAGCCGTCCTCAAGGACCCGGACAGCCCGATGGTCCAGGCCTCGGCCAGCCAGGACCCCTACGCCATGGCCCAGCTCGCCATGGAAATCGGCGTCGACCTGCTCAACGGCAAGAAGCCGGCGCAGCAGGTGACGCTGCTTCCCTCCAAGCTGGTGACCCGCGACAACGTCAACGAGTACAAGGGCTGGAACGCGGCCCGCTGAGCCCCCTCGGCAAGCTGCGATCCTGACCGACGCCCGGGACTTCACGTCCCGGGCGTTTTTCGTTGAGCGCCATTCTACCCGAGACGCTTTTCGGCCCACAACGCGATGCTTCGTATCCTTGCACCAACGCACGTCAGGACGCTGTCCGTGAGCTGGGCCGGCAGCTTGTGGGGAAGACTGTCCATCATCGATGTCGCAGCTCTCTCGCCATTGTTCAGAAGCTGTTCGAGTTCGGCGACGAGCTTGGCTTTGTCAAAGCCGCATCGATCTGAGGTCTGGAGGAAGTGGCGTGGCGTGATGTCATTGATCTTGTAGTGGTTATTCTTTCCGACCGACATCGCCAGCCTGAACTTGTTGACGTTGACCTGACGCGCGTCGACGCTCGGCTGCGCTGTGAGCACGTCATAGAGCGGCGCAAGTTTGAACCGCGTTCCAGACATCAGGAAGACGCTGAAGTTCTTGGCATGGCCATCGGTCGCACCGATAAGCCAGAAGACGAGTTGCGCCTTCAAATAGGCGAGCTGGTCGTCGGCCGGACTATCGGCGCCTTTGAGCAGTTGCATGATGGCCTGATTGTCGGGCCCGCCGTCGGATTGGTATTTGAGGTTGGGCGGCACTGACAGGGCTTGGCACATGTCTTCTTGCGGGCGGCGCAGCAGGCGACCGTCGCGAGCCCGGATGCGATCGAACCGCTCGACGGCAAGAGCTTTGGTACCGGCGAAGTCCACGATGTCGACATCGGCCACATCGAGTCCGAACGCCTTGCACAGCTTCATGCAGAGATACTCGTTCTCGACGCTGTCGCTCAGGTCGATACCGCTCGGGATCTGGCCGATCTGCGGCTTTATGATGTGCGTGGTCGGTGTCGTACCAAGCGGGATTTGCCATTTGCCGTCGTGATAGAGCAGCGCCGTCTTTTCCTGCGCTCCGGCAATCGATATCCGGAAGCCCTCATTCTCATCCATTCCGAGCGGCGCCGATTTCAGGTCGGCAATCTTCTTGGCGATATCCTCATCGCTGATGAGACGCCCTTCGATGGCGCCGATTTTTCCAACGTCGGCGTTGTCCGGCAGGAACTGCAGCGCACCGACGCAATCCGCGCCGATCTTGCTGAGCAGGCTGTAGGCATCCGTGCCGCTCGCCTGCACCTTTGCGGCGACGCGATCACGAATGATCTGGTTGTCGGGCAGCAGGTTTTCGAAGACGGCGAGCACCGGTGCGCCGATATAGCGATCCTCTCGCAACGGAAGCGAAAGTGACACCGGGATGGCGTTCTCCCATTCGAGCCACTCCCGAGCATACTGAAAATCTATGGCGCCGCTGGAAGCGCGAGCCAGCAGGCCGACATCTTTGCCGTTGAGCAGCACTCTCAGTGGGGGATTTCTCTTCGTGCGTGCCACCTAGAGCCACTCCAGCAACAGTGGGAACCGGTTTTGCGTCCGGAGTTGCGTAAACAAAGGGCTAGAGAATGTTGGCGAACCGGAGTTCGCCGGACATGATCTAGAAAATATCCTCGATGTCAGGCGACGACGTCGAGCGATCCTGGATCACCAGTTCAAGGTTCAGTGCCGCCAGAACATCGGTCAACGTCTTGAGCTGAACGCCCCCCTCGCCGCCTTCCAGCTGCGAGATCGTTGCTTGCCGCAGCTTGGTTTTCTCGCCGAGCTGAGCCTGCGTCAGGCCTTTTAGTTTGCGCCGACGCCTGATGGCTGCGCCTATGTGGGGCGGTGTACGGACAATGTCGCTCATGCAAACCTCTCCTCGCATGAGGATACGCCCTAGCGTATATATTTTCAATATACGGACAAGCGTATATTTAGAAATAATACGCTAGAGCGTATAACTAGTACGAGGCACCGCGGAGGCAAGATCGCCCTGCGACGCTCACCGCGCCATGTGGCCTCTCTCGCGGGCGTGGCTTCCGACGCCGGCAAGCTGTTCCTCGAACACCAGATGGGCGGCGCCCAGGATGCCGGCGCGGTCGCCGCTCTTCGCCTTGACGATTTGCAGGCTCTGCGTCGCCAGCGGCAGGCAGCGCTGGTTGACCAGTTCGCGGATGCCGGCCATCAGGTGCTCGCCGGCTTCCGCGAGCGTGCCGCCGACCACCACCAGGTTCGGGTTGAGGACGCTGACGACATTGGCCGTCACCTCGCCGAAGCCCTTGCCGGCGGCGCGGATCAGCTGGATCGCCTCGGGCACGCTGCGCTTGACGATGGTGATGACGTCGCGCGCATCCCGGGCCTCGATCCCCATGGCGCGCAGGTCGCGCGCGATCGCCCAGCCGCCGGAATAGGCTTCGAGGCAGCCAAGCTTGCCGCAGCGGCAGAGCGGCGGGTTGGGCAGGTCGAGCTGAATGTGGCCGATATCGGCCGCCGCCCCGCGCCCGCCGCGGTAAACCTCGCCGCAGCTGATGAAGCCGCCGCCGATGCCGGTACCGGCCTTGATGAAGAAGAAGCAGTCTTCGTCGGGCCAGTAGGTCTTGTACTCGGCCAGCGCCATCAGGTTGACGTCGTTGTCGGCGAAAACCTGGATCTCGTAACGATCCCGGAACCAGCCGCGAATATCGAAATCATACCATCCGTGCATGACCGACGGGCCGAACACCCGCGCGTTCTTGTAGTCGATGCGCGAGGGAAGGCAGAGCCCGACGCCTATCACATCGTCGATCGGACGGCCGACGCGCGGCAGCAGGCGTTCGAGGCAGGCGGCGATCTGCTCCAGAATCGCGGTCGGCTCGTCATCGAGATCGGTCGCGAAAACCTCCTCGACCAGGATCTTGGGCGTCAGGTCGGTCAGCGCCACCCGCGTCTGGCTCTCGCCGACGTCGACGGCGGCGATCAGCGCGAACTCCTCGTTGAGGCTGAGCAGCTTGGAGGGGCGCCCACCGGTCGGCAACACCTTCTCGGTCTCGCGGACCAGGTTGGCGTTGAACAGCACGCCCAGCCGCTGGACGACGGTGGTGCGCGAGCTTCCGGACAGCTTTTCCAGCTCGGACCGCGAAACGGCGCCGTTCCTGGCGATCAGCGAGAAAAGATCCCGGCTTTCCACGGAAAGATGGGTACCACTCGTATCAGTGATAACGTCCCTCGCACTCACCACGGCGTATCCCTTTTTCAATGCTCTCGAGCAAGTCCGGCAAAAGTCGGAACCGCTTTTGCGTCCGGATTCACGTGCATGCAAACTGATGGAGCGTCCCGACGAACCAAGGTTCGCCGGGCGTGCTTTTGGCGCTTCTCGTCCCGACCAGGAAACCGGCGGACCGGTCGATGATACCGGTCGGTTTCAGATGATATCCGATCGCCGTCACGCGGTAAACGAACGAACGCGCAGCCCCTTCGGAACCGAGTGAATTTCAACGAAAATCGCGCTATTTTCGCCAACATATGCTCAATAGACGGCCATAAGCGTATTTTTACGACCGATCCGTTATTTATTTTGACTTTTTTTATACCGAACTATAGCATGTTAGGGCAATTTTCGGTCATTACGCCAAAGAGCGAGGGGAATGGCCGGGGGAACGCGAGGAGAGACCACATGCTGTCACCATTTCCATCAACAACCGCGCTGGCCAATGCGATTCGCATCCTGACCATCGACGCGGTGAATGCCGCCGGCTGCGGCCATCCGGGCGCCCCCATGGGCATGGCGGAAATGGGCACAGCCCTGTGGACCCGCCACCTCAGCCACAACCCGGCCGACCCCAAGTGGGTCAACCGCGACCGCTTCGTCCTGTCCAACGGCCATGCGTCGATGCTGATCTATTCGATGCTGCATCTGACCGGCTATGACGTGTCGCTCGACGACATCAAGAACTTCCGCAAGCTCGGCGGTCGCCTGCCCGGCCACCCCGAATACGGCCACACCCCCGGCGTCGAGACCACCACCGGCCCGATCGGCCAGGGCATTGCCAACGCCGTCGGCTTCGCGCTTGCCGAAAAGCTCCTGGGCATCGAGTTCAACCGCCCCGGCTTCCCCATCGTCGACCACCATACCTACGCCTTCATGGGTGACGGCTGCCTGATGGAAGGCATCTCGCACGAGGCCTGCTCGCTGGCCGGCACCTGGAAGCTGAACAAGCTGATCGCCTTCTGGGACGACAACGGCATCTCCATCGACGGCCGCGTCTCCGACTGGTTCAGCGACAACACGCCCAAGCGCTTCGAGGCCTATGGCTGGCACGTGATCACCGGCGTCGACGGCCACGACGTCGAGGCGGTGGACAAGGCGATCCAGGAGGCCAAGGCCCAGACCGACAAGCCGACGCTGATCTGCTGCCGCACCATCATCGGCAAGGGCTCGCCCAACTGTCAGGACACCCCAGGCGTCCACGGCAACCCGCTGAGCGTAGCCGAGATCGCCGCCACCCGCGCCGCGCTGGGCATCACCTCAGGCCCCTTCGAGATCGCCGACGACGTCCGCGCCGCCTGGAACGGCCGCGATGCCGGCATCCAGCGGCAGCGGAAGTGGCAGGCCCTGTTCGACGCCTACCGCGCCGCCTTCCCCAAGGAGGCCGCCGAGTTCGAGCGCCGCATCAACGGCCGCCTGCCGGAGAACTTCGCCGCTGAAGCCGCCAAGCTCCTGGCGACCATCGACGCCGAGGCGAAGAGCGTCGCCACGCGCCACGGCTCGCAGCGGGCGCTCAACGCCCTGGCGCCGCTGCTGCCGGAGGTCCTGTCCGGCTCGGCCGACCTGCACGCCTGCACCATGACCGAGTGGAACGGCTGCAAGCATCTGCGCGCCAATGCCCTCGAGGAAGGCGGCAACGTCCTCGACTACGGCATCCGCGAGTTCGGCATGATGGCGATCGTCAACGGGCTGGCGCTGCACGGCGGCTTCCTGCCGATCGGCGCCACCTTCCTGGTGTTCTCCGAATATGCCCGCAACGCCATCCGCATGGCGGCGCTGATGAAGGTGCGCTCGCTGTTCGTGCTCACCCACGACTCCATCGGCATGGGCGAGGACGGCCCGACACATCAGGCCGTCGAGCAGACGGCAACCCTGCGCCTCGTGCCCAACCTCGACGTCTGGCGGCCCTGCGACAGCGTCGAAACCTTCGTCGCCTGGCAGACGGCCATCGAACACAGCGATTGTCCGACCGCCCTCGTCCTGACGCGCCAGCGCGTGCCGCACCAGAGCCGCGACGCCGCCCGGATCGAAGCCATCAAGCGCGGCGGCTACGTGCTCAGCGACTGCGCCGGCAAGCCCGACGCGGTGATCATCGCCACCGGCTCGGAAGTCGGCCTCGCCATGGACGCGCAGCAGAAGCTCGCCGCCGAGGGCCTGGCAACCCGCGTCGTCTCGCTGCCCTCGCACTTCGTGTTCGAGCAGCAGGACGCCGCCTACAAGAACGACGTTCTGCCGCGCGGCATCCCCCGCGTTGCTGTCGAGGCGGGCGTGACCGACTACTGGCGCAAGTATGTCGGCCTCGAAGGCGCGGTGGTCGGTATCGACCGCTTCGGCGAATGCGGCCCGGCGCCCGAGGTCTACGAGTTCTTCGGCATCACCACCGAAGGCGTCGTCAAGGCGGTGCGCTCCGTCCTGGCGTAAACGCCCCGAACTTGCCCGGCGCCCTCACACAGCCGGGCAAGCCACTCGCGTCACGATGCGATTGGTCCTCCAAAGCCGCCTCCCCGACCTCGTCCCCCCGAGGCCCGCGGCTTGATCGTGCCCCCGGTTCCCGCCCACACTCCCGGCGGGAACCGGGGGCCGACACGTTCTTCGCTCGCCATCGGTCCCGCCCTTCCGCCGCGCGAGACCCGATGCATCAGGCCGGCGGCGTGTGCCCGGAGAGAACCGTGGCCATAAGCTCGCGGTCGATGTTGCCGCCGGTCAGGATCACGGCGACCTTCTTGTTCCGGAACCTGTGGCGGTGCCGCATCAGGGCGGCATAGCCCGCCGCGCCGGCGCCTTCCGCGACATTGTGGGTGGCGCTGTAGAGCGTGCGGATCGCCTCGGCGATCTCGTCCTCGCTGACGGTCACCACGTCGGCCGCCCCGGAGAGCACGATGTCCACCGCCTCTTCCGGCGGCTCCTTGCAGGCCATGCCGTCGGCGAAGGTCGCAGCCTCCGTGCCGATCACGCGGCGCTTGGTTTGGAAGGTTTGCGCATAGGCCGGCGCCCGCTCGGCGCAAACGCCGATGATGGCGGTTCTCCGGTTCAAGAGATTGCGCATGGCGATCAGCGAACAGATGCCCGAGCCCATGCCGATCGGCACGAACACCGCGTCGAGATCGGGGTGCTGCGAGAACAGCTCCCAGCCATAGGTCGCCACGCCGCGAACGATGTGGCGGCTGAACGACGAAACGCTGAGGAACCCTCGCTTGGTCGCCTCGCTGGCCGCGACCCGACGCGCCTCGTCGAAATCCTGGCCGGCGATCAACAGCTCGCCGCCGAACGCTTCCATGGCCGCGTTCTTCTCGCGCGAGTTTCCCTCGGGCACCACGATCACCGAGGGTATGCCTGCCTGCCGGGCGCCGATGGCGATGGACTGGCCGTGGTTGCCCCGCGTGGCGGTGATGATGCCCTTGGGCAGCCCTTCGCGCTTGAGCGCATCGACGAACACCAAACCACCGCGCGCCTTGAACGAGCCGGTCGGCGTGTGGTTCTCGTGCTTGACCACCACCTCGACCCCGCTCTCCCTTGCCAGCAGCGGCCAGGCATAGGCGGGCGTCGGCGGAACGACCTTGCGCACGATTTTCAGTGCGTCTTCAATGTCATCTTCGGTGAACTGCATGTGAGGCTCCTTCGCGGCGAAGCTAGCGAAGGCCACCGGCACCGGCTTTCAAAAAGCGAACATGAACCGACGAGCGGTTGCTACGCCGACCTCAAGGCGCTCGGTGCGACACCAACCCTCCTCACAAACTGCGAGGTCATGTGGGCGTGCGAGGAAAAGCCGCAGTCCAGCGCGATGTCCGCCAGCGAACGGTCGGTCGTCTCGATCAGCGCACGGACCCGGCGCAACCGGCACTCGATGATGTACTCGCGCGGCGATCGCCCCGTCGCCCTTTGAAAGGCGCGGGCGAAATAGCGCGTCGACAAACCGAGCGCCGCCGACAGGTCGGTGACCAGAAGGGGCTCCGAAAGCCTGGCGTCGATAAGGTCGTCGATAAGGCTCAGCCGCCGGGGCGTGATCCAGTCCGCACTCGGCTCCGCGCCGGTCTCCGGGAGACCATCGACGCGGTCCCGGAGCGCCAGCACCAGGGCTTCGCAATCGAGCATGTCGGCATGGGTGAGCAGCAGGCTCCTGAGACGACCGGCAATGCCGGCCGCCATCTCGTCCACGAAGTCGTGGCATCCGCGACGGACCTCGAAGTCCTTGCAGATGAGTCGGAGATACTCGCCACCCCGGCGGGAGCTGGAATAGACGTCCCAGCCCTTGGCCCGCACCGCCAGGCTGTTGGCGCGCACCTTGAACGACGATCGTCGGTCGGTGCCGATCGAATGCTCGCCGGTCTGGCAATCATAGGCAAAGCCGATCTCGTTCTCGGCCACCACGTAGCGCACGCAGTAGGGCGAGGCGGGCAACAGCTCCAGGCGCCAGTGCGGCGTGGCGATGGCTTTCAAGGGCGACTCCGGGCAGCAATCCCAGGCCATGATGCCTTGGCCCATCTTGCCAAGACAATCGCGTGGGAACAACGGCCTTCAGCGCATCATGTGCAGGACCGGCGGCCACCTCGCGGTCGATGGCCCTGCTTGAGGCGGCATCCATCACCCTCCCCGATCTTCCCGCCGTCGACCCCCGCGCGAACGTGATCGCTCCATTCTTGACCGATCAGTCCAGAACCGCTACCCCTTCCCCATGGCAAGACCACGGGAGTTCGACAGGGATGCCGCGCTGAAGGCGGCCACCGACGTGTTCTGGTCCAAGGGCTTCGCGGCGACGTCGACGGAAGACCTTGTCCAGGCGATGGGTATTGGCCGCCAGAGTTTCTACAACGCCTTCGGCGACAAGCGCCGGCTCTATCTCGAAGCGCTGGAAGCCTACCAGCGCAACGCGACGAGCTGTCACATCGGCCGCCTGAGCACGCCGACCTCGCCGCTCGACGGCCTGCGCGACCTGCTCGTCGGGCTCATTCCCGACGACGACGCGTTGCGCTGCCGGGGCTGCCTGGGCAACGGCTCGGTCGGCGAGTTCGGTGTCACCGACCCCGAACTCATGGAGATGCGGGAGAGGATGATCGCCGGCTTCCGGGCGAAGGTCATCGAACGGTTGAGGGAAGGACAGCGGCTGGGCGAGATCGATCCGGAGATCGACATCGAACAGGCGGCGTCCTTCATCGAGATCACCATGAGCGGCCTCCAGCTCGCCGCCAGAGGCGGCGCCGGAGCCCAGGAACTTCACGCCCTCGCCGCCTTCGCGGTGGAGCGCTTCAGAGCCAGATAACAACAAGACGCCGGGAGAGCGCCCTTCGCCTGCCCAATTATGGACTGATCAGTCAAAAACGGAGAATGACGATGAGTGACGACAACAGGAAAGTTGCCCTGGTCTTCGGCGGATCGCGCGGCATCGGCGCCGCCATCGTGTCGCGGCTGGCGGACGACAGCTACACCGTGCCCTTCACCTACGTGTCGAGCGAGACCGCGGCCAACGATCTCGCCGCAAAGATCGGGGCGGCCGGCGGCGCGGCGCTGGCCATCAAGGCCGACAGCGCCAAGAAGGACGATCTCGTCGCCGCCGTCGGCGCCGCCATCGACCGCTTCGGGCGGCTGGACGTGGTCGTCGTCAACGCCGGCGTCGCCCGCATGGGCCTCGTCGACACGGTGCCGGTCGAGGATCTCGACCTGCAGCTCGACGTCAACGTGCGCGGCGTCTTCCTGGCCATCCAGGCCGCCCTGCCGCACATGAAGGACGGCGGACGCATCGTCACCATCGGCAGCAATATCGCCCAGCGCAGCGGCTTCCCCGGCGCCAGCGTCTACCAGACGACCAAGGCGGCGGTGGCCGGCATGGTCAAGGGCCTCGCCCTCGATCTGGCGCCGCGCGGCATCACCATCAACAACGTCCAGCCCGGCCCGACCAAGACCGACATGATCGGCGCGCTCGGCAACGAGGGGATCGACATGGTGATGGGCATGGTGCCGCTGAAGCGCATGGCCGAGCCGGAGGAAATCGCCGGCCTCGTCTCCTACATCGCCCGCGACGAAGCCGGCTACGTCACCGGCGCCAGCCTGACCATCGACGGCGGCTTCGCGCTCTGACGCACAACAATCGGCGGGGTGCCTGTCAGGGCGCCCCGCCTATTTCGGCGGCGGCGCGCAGGAATGGCCGATGACCAGCCTGGGTTCGGCCACGTGGCAGCGCCGCTCCGCTCCCCTTTCGGCCTCGCCGCGCACATGCTCCATCATCCACAGTGAGGCGACGCGGGCGAGTTCGTCGATCGGTTGCTCCACCGTGGTGATGCGGGGCATGACGATGCTGCTCCAGGCCACCACGTCGATGCCGGCGATGGACACGTCGTCGGGGCAGCGGAAGCCGAGGTCGGTGACGGCCTGCAAGGCGCCGATGGCCATGTAGTTGTTGGCCGCCAGGATGGCGGTCGGCCGCGTTGGCGACGACATCAGGCGGATGACGTTGTCATAGGCGAGGTCGGCGCTATAGTCGGCGACGATCTCGAACTCCGGCTCCATCTCGAGCCCGGCCTCGGCCATCGCCGAGCGAAACCCCTCCAGACGCCGCTCCGCCGCCCACATGTTCCGCTGGCCGCCGATGTAGGCGATGCGGCGATGGCCGAGCCGCGCCAGATACGCGGTCAGCATCTCGGCGCCGCGCCGGTGGTCGGAGGTGACGAAGTCGAGCGCGGTGCCGTCGACGTCCTGGTCGACCAGCACCACGGGGACGTCCAGCTCGTTGAGATGGGCAGCGAACTCCGGATCGTTCCGGAGCGGCGTCATGATGATGCCCGCCACCCGGTGCCGCTTGAGAAGGGTCAGCGTGCGCAGCTCGCGGCCCGGATCGGAGGCGAGGTTGGCGACGATCAGCATGTGCTCGTGGCCGGAGATGTGCTTGTCGATGGTGCCGAACAGCCGGCCGAAAAACGGGTTGGCGGCGTCGCCCAGCACCATGCCGATCAGCTTGGACTGGCCGCGCTTGAGGTTCTGCGCCATCAGGTTCGGCGTGTAGCGCACGGCGGCCACCGCCGCGTCGATGCGCGCCCGCGTCTCCTCGCTCACCGGCCCTGTGCCGTTGAGGGCCAGCGACACCGTGGAAATCGAGACGCCCGCGTGACGGGCCACATCCCTGATCGTCGCCATCGCCTCGCCCTTTTCCGCCTGTTTCGGCCTATCGAACCGTTTTCATGATCACCTCGCCGGCTTGCGCGCGCCGACACCGGATCGGGTGGAAAACCACGCCCGCATCGCGGGGAGGCAGGTTCAAGTCGTCCACATATCGCTGTTCGATGATAGTTCGATACTTGTCAAGCCAAAAACCCGACTATACGATCCTATCGAAACGGTTCGATATCAATGCCGCTATGAGCATCCGCACCAAGACGGAATTCGTTCGCCGTTTCATCCTAGAGGGTCAGGGAGTTTACCATGCGATTCCGGTTGAATGGAGAGGTTCGTCTCATTGCCAGCGCGCTTCTGGGCGCCACAATTCTTGCCACCCCGGCGTTGGCCGAAGACATCGTTATCAAGATGTGGACGCTCGACAACAACGGCTACAAGGAATTCATTGCCGAGGCCGCCGAGAGCTTCAAAGAGACTCATCCGAACGTCAGCATCGAGCACCAGATCTTTCCGGGCGACCCATACAAGACGGCGCTGAAGGTGGCGCTGGTCGGCTCCGACGGGCCGGACGTGTTCTTCAACTGGGCCGGCGATCGCGCCACGCAGCTCGTCAAGGACAAGCTGGCGCTCGATATCACCGATTACGGCAACGTGCCGGGCGGCTTCGCCAAGGTGCTGCCGCAGGGCCTTCTCGATTCCTTCCGCTACGACGGCCGCCTCTATGGCGTCGCCACCGACGCGGTGACCAAATACGTCTTCTACGACAAGGCCTATTTCGCCGAACACAAGCTGGAGATCCCCAAGACGCTGGGCGAGCTCGGCGGCCTCTGCAAGGCGATCCGCCAGATCGACCCCGACACCATTCCGATGCCGCTCGGCAACAAGACGCGCTGGAAGGCCATCCACTGGATGACCATGCTCAACGAGCGCGCCATGGGCGTCGCGGCCACCGCCGCCGACTACGACCTGTCGCGGCCGGCCGACCAGCTCTATACCGACCCCGGCTATGCCAAAGCCTTCCAGGCGCTCGTCGACCTGCAGGACGCCGGCTGTTTCGAGGATGCGCCGAACGCCACCGAATACGCCATCGCCGACTCGATGTTCATCACCCGGGCCGCGCCGATGGAATATTGCGGCAGCTGGTGCACCTCGGCGCTCGATGAGGCCGGCTTCACCGACTATGGCTTCTTCCGCCTGCCGGTGATGGAAGGCGGCAAGGGCAACCCCGACGCCAACTTCCTGGTCCCCGAGGGCTATCAGGTCTCCGCCAAGACCGCCCATCCCCAGGAAGCGGTTGAGTGGCTGAGCTTCCTGGTCTCCGACGAGCAGGCCCTGAAGTTCGCCGAGAAGGTGCAGTTCCTGCCCTCCAACACCAGGCTCATCGACAAGGCCGAGGGCGTGCCGCAGAGCTTCAAGGACATCGCGAGCGAAGTCGCCACCGTCAAGGAGGGCGTCAACGTGCTCGACGCGCTGCTCGAGGCCACCGTGGCCGACGCCTACATGAACGCCACCGTCGAAGTGCTGAACCGCACGCTGACGCCGGATGAGGCCGTCGGCAAGGTGCGCGAGGCGGCGCTGGCCGCGCAGGCCAAGAAGTAAGCGGCCGAAAGCCTGACTTCAGGCCGTTCCGGCGCCTGTCCCTCCCCCCGGGACCGGCGCCACTCGACCGGGGCGACGCGATGCGTCCCCCGGTCCTTCTCCCCCTCGCCCTCCTCCCGCCGCCTCCGGCGGCGACGGTCGCCAGGTAGCAGCATGCCCTTTCCACCGACATCCAAGCCCGCCGGCAGACGGCCGGCGATGAAGGCCGGCGCCGTCTCCGCCACGGCCATGATGGCCCCGGCGCTGATCCTCGTCGGCGTCTTCATCCTGATCCCGGCCATCGTCGCCGTGATCGGCTCCTTCTTCGACTTCTCGATGACGTCCGCCAACTGGACCTATGTCGGCGGCGCCAACTACCGCCGGGCGGCCACCGATCCGCTGTTCTGGCTGGCGATCTCCAACAACATCTTCATCGTCGTGGGATCGGTGATCTCGCAGGTCGGCGGCGGCGCCATCCTCGCCGCCATCCTCGACCGGGGCATCCGGCGCGGCGGCGTCTTCTACCGCACCATCATCTTCATGCCGGTGGTGATCTCCTCGATCGCCGTCGCCTTCGTCTGGATGCTGATCCTCGACCCCAACGTCGGCCCGCTCAATGCGGTGGTCAAGGCGCTGGGCCTGCCGACGCCCAAGCTCGGCTGGCTGGGCGATCCGTCGATCTCGCTGTGGATGCTCTTGCTCATCGCCGCCTGGCAGAACGTCGGCTTTCAGATGATGCTGATCCTCGCCGGCCTGCAGGCCATCCCCAAGGAGCACTACGAGGCGGCCTCGCTCGACGGCGCGCGCGGCCTCAAGGCCTTCTGGTACATCACGCTTCCCGGCATCCGAAACGTCCTGGTGCTGGCGACGCTGATCACCGTCATCGGCGGCTTCAAGGTGTTCGACCTCGTCTTCGTCACCACCGGCGGCGGGCCGGCCAACGCCACTCAGGTTCTGGGCACCTACACCTACACCCAGGCCTTCGCCTTCGGAAACATGGGCTACGCCAACGCCATGGCCGTCGTGCTGCTGGTCACGGCGGCGCTGCTCGGCTGGCTGCAGGTCCGCCTGTCGCGGCGCGGTTAGGGAGCCAAGGAACATGATGCTTCGATCCCGCACCGTCGCCATCGGCCTGCACGCCGTCGTCTCGCTATGGACGCTGTTCGTGCTGCTGCCCGTGTTCGTGATGGTCATCTCGGCCTTCAAGAGCCAGGCCGAGCTGTTCACCCGGCCGCTCGCCCTGCCCAAGCACTTCAGCTTCGCCGCCTTCGAGCGCGCCTGGGGCATCGGCATCAGCGGCTTTCTCGTCAACTCGATCCTGGTCACCGCGCTGTCGGTCTTCATCATCATCTTCGCGTCGAGCCTTGCCGCCTACATCCTCGCCCGCTCCGAGCGGCCGGTGATGCGCTGGGTCTACGTCGCCATCGTCGCCGGTTTCGCGGTGCCGCTGCAAAGCGTCATGGTGCCGCTCTACCAACTGGTCTCCAGCGCCGGCCTCCTCAACTCGCGCCTTGCCATCGCCCTGCCCTACGCCGCCTACGGCATCCCCTTCACGACGATGCTGTTCTACACCTTCTTCCTGGAGTTCCCGCGCGAGCTGGAGGAGGCCGCAAGGCTCGACGGCTGCGGTCGCCTGGAGGTGTTCTTCCGCATCGTGCTGCCGCTTTCCGGACCGGCGATCGCCAGCGGCGCCATCTTCCAGGCGGTGTTCAACTGGAACGAGTTCATCCTCGCCCTCCTGATGCTCACCAAATCGGACGTGCGCACCCTGCCCGTCGGCATCTACGGGCTGACCGGCCAATACAGCGCCGACTGGCCCGCCCTGATGGCCGGCCTCGCCATCGCCACCGTTCCGCTCATCGTCATCTTCCTGCTGGCCCAGCGCCACTTCGTGCGCAGCCTCGCCGGCCTCGGCAAATAGAGATACCGCCATGCCCCATCTCGAAGTTCGCGACGTCGTCAAGCGCTACGGCAAGGTGACCGTGCTGTCGGGCGTGTCATTCTCCGCCGAGAAGGGCGAGTTCGTCGTCATGGTCGGCCCGTCGGGCTGCGGCAAGTCGACGCTGCTGCGCTCCATCGCCGGGCTTGAGGAGATCTCCTCCGGTTCGGTCTCCATCGCCGGCCACGACATCACCGCCGCCGAGCCGTCCGATCGCGGCGTCGCCATGGTGTTCCAGAACTACGCGCTCTATCCGCACATGACGGTGGCCCAGAACATGGGCTTCGCCCTCAAGGTGGCGCGCCGGCCGAAAGCCGAGATCGAGGCCGCCGTGACGCGCGCCGCCGAGATCCTGCGCATCACCGACCACCTCGGCAAGTATCCCAAGGCGCTGTCGGGTGGCCAGAAGCAGCGCGTCGCCATCGGCCGGGCCATCACCCGCGCGCCGGAAGTGTTCCTGTTCGACGAGCCGCTTTCCAACCTCGACGCCGCCCTGCGCTCGCAGATGCGCATCGAGCTTTCCCGCCTGCACCGCGAGCTCGGCGCCACCATGCTCTACGTCACCCACGACCAGACCGAGGCCATGACCATGGCCGACCGGATCATCGTCATGAATGGCGGCAACATCGAGCAGA
The DNA here is from genome assembly GCA_963665435.2 of uncultured Pleomorphomonas sp. Lineage (GTDB taxonomy): Bacteria > Pseudomonadota > Alphaproteobacteria > Rhizobiales > Pleomorphomonadaceae > Pleomorphomonas. The sequence continues at coordinate 29,574 of CAXXNH010000004.1, forward strand.
TCGGCTCGCCGCTCGACCTCTACAACCGGCCGGCGACGCGCTTCGTGGCCGGCTTCATCGGCTCGCCGCGCATGAACTTCATCACCGCCAGCGTCGCCCGCCTGTCCGGTCGCTCGGTCGGCTTCTCGCTCGGCGAGGGACGGCCGCCGCTCGACCTGGAGTTCGCGCCCGGCGAGACGCTGCCGCGCCTCGGCGACGCGGTCACCCTGGGCATTCGCCCCGAAGCGCTCGGCGACGAGGGCGAAGTTCACATCGCCGATGCCGATGTCACCGTGGTCGAGGCGCTGGGCCGCGAGACCCTGGTCTACTCCGACGCCCACACCCTGCGCACCACCGACTCCGAGTCCCTCGACGGCTACTTCGCCCAGCTCGTTCCGAGCCAGTCCGACAAGCGGCTAGGCCAGCAGATCGAACTGAGGGCCAACCGCTCGGCCTTCGTGGTCTTCGCCGCCGATGGCGGCACGCTGCACGACGCCTCCCCCATCCATCACAAGTGACAGCCCCATCATGCGCTTTCGCCAAGTTCATCTCGACTTCCACACCTCCGGCCTGATCGAGGGCATCGGCTCCCGCTTCGACGCGCGCGCCTTCGCCCGCGCCTTCAAGGCGGCCCACGTCGATTCCGTGACGATCTTCTCCAAATGCCATCACGGCCTGTCCTACCACCCGACCAAGGTGGGCCGGATGCACCCCGGCCTCGGCTTCGACCTGTTGCGCGCCCAACTCGACGCGCTGCACGGCGAGGGCATCGCAGCCCCGATCTATCTCTCGGCCGCCTGGGACGAGTACGCCGCCTTCACCCACGCCGACTGGCGCATCGTCACGCCGGACGGCCACCTGCCGCAATCGCGCAACGATCCCACCGGCTGGGCCTATCTCGACTTCGCCTCGCCCTATCTCGACTATCTCGCCGCGCAGATCGACGAGGTGCTGGAGCACTATCCCGACGGCGACGGCATCTTCATCGACATCTGCAGCCAGCTGCCGTCGATCTCGCCCTATGCCAAGGCGGCGATGGAGGCGCGCGGCCTCGACTGGACGTCGGTCGACGACCGCACCATCTTCGGCGCCGAGGCGCTGGACGGCTTCTATCGCAAGGTCAAGGATACCGTGCGCGCCCGCGCGCCGGGCATGCCGCTGTTCTTCAACTCCGGCCACATCCGGCGCGGCAACCGCGAGCACATCGCCAAGTATTACAGCCACCTCGAACTGGAATCGCTGCCGACGGCCGGCTGGGGCTACGACCACTTCCCCGTCAGCGCCCGCTATGTCGACCCGCTCGGCATCCCCTTCCTGGGCATGACCGGCAAGTTCCATTTCACCTGGGGCGAGATCGGCGGCTACAAGCGGCCGGAGGCGCTGATCTACGAATGCGGGGCCATGCTGGCCCATGGCGCCCGCTGCTCGATCGGCGACCACCTGCACCCCACCGGCCTCGTCGATCCCTCGACCATGTCGATCATCGGCGCCGCCTACGACTGGGTGGAGAAGCGGGAAGCGTGGGCGGAGGGCAGCGTCAACCGCGCCGAGATCGGCCTCGTCTCCCTTGAGGCGGCGACGCTCGACGCCAACAGCATCGAGGCCCCCGCCCAGAAGCACGCCAGCGACGATGGCGCGACGCGCATCCTTTTGGAAGCGGGCCTCACTTTCGACGTGCTCGACCTCGAAAGCGATCTCTCGCCCTATCGGCTGATCATCCTGCCCGACGCCGTGCCGGTCGGCCCCACCCTCAAGGCGAAGCTGGAGCGTTATGTCGCCGGCGGCGGCCGCCTGCTGCTCACCGGGCGCAGCGGCATCGATTCAACAGGCTTCGCGCTCGATGTCGGCGCCGCCTGGGAGGGCACCTCGCCCATGGCCGGCGGCGACTACCTGCTGCCGACGCCCGAGTGGCGCCCCGACGGCATCGACGAGCCGAACTTCATGTACGCCCCGTCCGAGCGCATCCGCGTCACCGACGGCGCGTCGCTCGGCAGCGTCTACGAGCCCTATTTCGACCGCACGCCGAAGCACTTCTCCGGCCACATCAACGTGCCGCGCCGGCCCGACCCCAGCGGCTACGACGGCGGCAGTCGCAAGGGCGCGGTCACCTACCTCGCCCATCCGGTGTTCCGCGTCTACACCGAGGTCGGCGCCGTGCGCCTTCTGGAAATGGTCGAGCGCGCCATCGTCGTCGCCCTCGGCGGCGAGCGGATGATCACCACCAGCCTGCCAAGGGCCGGCCGGGCGACCGTGCGTCGGCAACCGAAGCAAAACCGCGACGTCGTCTATCTCATGCACGCGACGCCGGCCCTGCGCGGTTACCTCTGGGACAGCAACATCCAGCCGATCCAGGACCTCGTGACGCTCCGCGACATCGCCGTGTCCCTGAAGGTCGACGCCCCCGTCGAGGCGGTCCGCCTCGTCCCCGACGGCGCGCCCCTGCCCTTCACGCAAGCCTATGGCCGCGTCTCCTTCACCGTACCCGAGGTGACCGGCGTCGCCATGGTCGAGGTGACCTACCGGTCGTGACCGAGCGGGAGCCGGCGCACGAAAGCCCGCCTTGGCGGGTTCTCACGCCGGCTCTTGCGTGTAAGCTGGCCGGAGCGCATTGAGCGAACTCGCACCCGGCCAGGATCGGAACGCCCCAGATGGAAACCTTTGCCGACAGCCTCGACACGCCGAGCGTCGTGATCGACATGGATCTCGTCCGCGCCAACATCCGCCGCTTCCAGGCCTATGCCGACACGAACGGCTTCAAGGTCCGACCGCATATCAAGACCCACAAGCTGCCGCTCGTCACCGACATGCAGCTCGCGGCCGGCGCCATCGGCATCACCTGCCAGAAGGTGTCCGAGGCCGAAGCGATGGTGGCCGGAAGCCCCGCCGTCACCGACGTGCTGATCACCTACAACATCGTCGGTGCGAAGAAGCTCGCCCGCCTCGTGGCGCTGGCCCGGAAGGTTCGACTGTCGGTGGTCGCCGACAGCGCCGATGTGGTGGATGGCCTGTCGGCCGCCTTCGCGGGCGAGGCATCGCCGCTCGCGGTGCTCGTCGAATGCGACACCGGCGCCAACCGCTGCGGCGTCGGCGCGCCAGAGGACGCGGCGGCGCTGGCAAGGAAGATCGCAGCGGCGCCCGGCCTCGTCTTCGGCGGCCTGATGACCTACCCACCGGCCGGCGGCGAAGCGGCGGTGCAAGCCTTCATGAGCGAGGCCAAGGCGCTGATCGAGGCGGACGGCCTCACCGTGCCGGTGATCACCTCCGGCGGCACGCCGACCATGATGCGCGCGGCCGAGGCGCCCGTCGTCACCGAGTATCGTCCCGGCACCTATGTCTATAACGATCGCTCGCTGGTCATGCGCGGCGCCTGCGGCTGGGACGATTGCGCCCTCACGGTGCTGGCTACCGTGGTTTCGGTGCCCGCCGACAACCGCGCTATCATCGACGCCGGCTCGAAGACGCTCACCTCGGACCTCTTCGGTCTCACCGGCTACGGCCACGTGCTCGGCCGCGACGACCTCGCCATCGACCAGCTGTCGGAGGAGCACGGCCGCATCGTCAGCACCGGACCGACCGGCCTCAAGGTCGGCGACCGCCTGCGCATCGTCCCCAACCACGCCTGCGTGGTGACCAACATGATGGACGAGGTCTACCTCTATTCGGCCGCCGAGCCGACACCCCGCGCCGTGCCGGTCGTCGCGCGCGGCCGGATCTGGTGAGGAGGGAGAACTACGGCGCGTTCTTCCAGGCGAGCGCCGGCCGAGCTCCCGCCCGTGTGCCCCTTGAGACTTCGCGACCGGGACGCCCGGCGATAGCGCGACGGCGTCATGCCGATCCGCTGGAGAAACGCCCGGTTGAAGTTGGATATGTTGCTGAACCCAGTCTCGTAGCAGATATCGGTGATAGGTCGCTCCGTTTCCGTCAGAAGCTTGCGCGCCATAAGAAGGCGCAGGGAAATGACATGGTTGGAGTAGGTGTTGCCGGTGTGCTTCTTGAAGAAGCGGGAAAACGCGCTGTCGGACATGCCGACCAGCGCGGCGACGTCCGACAGTGACGACCGCTCCAAATAGGTTTCGTGGATGAAAGCGAGAGCCTTCTCCAGCGTCTCGATCTCGACGACTGAGCCCGGACGGAACAAGCCAAGGAACTCCGGCGTCGCCAGGGTGCGATACTCGGTCGACTCGGCCATCAGCGACAGCAGCTCGATGAAGACGCCGAGCCGGCCGACGCCCGAGAGGTCCGCCATGCCTTCGATCAGCGCCTCGCCGCGCCTTGCGGTTTCGCCGAAAAACTCCACGCCATAGGCGGCGCGCTTGAACAGCCCGCTCACCTCTTTCAGCTCCGGCAGCACCGCCGCCGCCCCTTCGAACCGCGCGTGATCGAACTGGATGACGATGTCGCGGCCGACCAGCTTGCGGTCGCCGATCGCCGGCGACACCCAGTTGTGCGGCAGGTTTCCGCCGACCAGCACCAGTTGCCCGGCATTGAAGTCGCCAATATGGTCACCGACGAAGCACAGGCCGGATGAGTAGCGGATCAGGTGGATTTCCGCCTGCGGGTGATAGTTCCACACGCAGCGCTGCCACGGATAGTCGTCCAGCCGCCACAGGAAGCTTTGTTCCTCCGAAATCTGAATATGCTCGAAGTATGCACTATCTTGCGGCGTCGTCATTGCGCCCCCGATTCGGCAATCCGACTAATGGCGGATTTCCGCCACCCCCCACTCAGGGTCATCGCAAGATAGTATAGATCAAGCGCATGCCGGCGCCTAGTTGCCACATCGGAAAGGTGGCAGATTTCGCCATGCCCCGGGGGAAGAGGCCCCGGTGCAGTGGTTAGGGAGGAGCTTGGTATGAGCTACAACTGTATCAGGACGATCGCGCTGGCGACCGTCTTCGGCGCACTGTCGGCGGGCGTCGCGACCGCCGGCCCGGTCTGCAAGTCCGACGTTCGAATTCTGGCCCAGCCGCGCGACGCGCTGACGATGCTCGAAGAGCAGAAGGCCGACTTCAAGACCCTGTCCGGCGTCGATTTCGAGATCGACTATCTCAACGAAGGCGACCGTCGCGCCAAGTCGCAAGCCGACGCGTCGACCACAGGCCGCTACAACGTCTACTATGTCGACGAAGCCAATCTGGCGCTGTTCGCCTCGTCGGGCTGGCTCGTTCCCCTGCTCGACCACTATCCGGTCGATTTCGACTTCGACGACTTCGACGACGGCCGCAAGACCACGGCGACCTACGACGGCAAGATCTGGTTTGCGCCGATCCAGGGCGGTGGCGACATCATGGTCTACCGCAAGGATCTGCTCGAAGCGGCCGGCATCAAGCCGCCGACGACGCTCGACGAACTGCGCGCCGCCGTGCCCAAGCTCACCGATCCGGCCAAGGGCGTCTACGGCATCGCGCTGCGCGGCAAGCGCGGCTCCGGCGACAACGTCTGGCGCTGGATGCCCTATTTCAAGGCCGAAGGCGGCCAGTGGTTCGACAACGGCAAGCCCGCCTTCGACAGCCAGGCCGCCGTCGACGCCACCAACATCTACCTCGACCTGTTCAAGTATTCCTCGCCCGGTACGCAGACCGGCAGCTGGGACGAAGCCACGGGTGCCTTCCTGTCCGGGCAGGTCGCCATCATCATCGAGTCGGCGCCCCTCGCGGCGATGACCATCGACCCCGCCAAGTCGAGCGTGACCGACAAGGTGGCCTTCCTGCCGCCTCCGTCCCCGATGCCCGGCGGCGGCTTCGCCCACGGCTTCGCCATCGGCGCCAAGGGCAACCCCGACAAGGAAGCGCGGGACTGCGCCGGCCTGTTCGTGGCCTGGGCGACCTCCAAGGAGGTCGAGATGAAGCGCCTCGAGGCGGGCGACGTCGGCGAGGTCAACCGCAAGAGCATCGTCGAGAGCGCGCTGTTCTCCGAGAAGTACGGCACGGCGCTGCCGGAGGCCCTGGCCGCCACCGCCCCCAAGACGGCGGTCAACTTCTGGCAGAACGCGCACTGGCCCGAGCTCGGAAACAAGTGGGGCATTCTGCTGGAGGAGCTGATCACCGGTCAGCGCACCGACGTCAAGGGCGCCCTCGACGAGCTCGACGAGTTCGCCAAGCAGTTCGCCAGCGACTGACGTCTCTCGAAGCCATCCGCCTGAACGGTCGCAGCCCCGCCCTCGGGGTTGCGATCACCCTTCCGACAACCTTTCGGAGACCAAGATGCAACAAAGGCAGTCGTTGCCCTACGTCTTCCTGGTACCGACGATGGCGATCCTCGTCGTGCTCGCCTTCGTTCCGATGTTCTATGCCATTGGCGTCTCACTGGAAAACCGGACGCTGAGCTCACCCGACAGTCACTTCGTCGGCCTGAAGAACTACCTGTTGCTGTTTGGCGACTCGCGCTTCATCAACGCGCTGTGGGTCTCGGTGAAGTGGGAGCTGATCACCGTCAGCGCCACGATGATCGCGGCGATCGGCCTCGGCGTCCTGATGTTCGAAGCAGCCGGCCCCAAGCTCAGGAACGCGCTATCGCTGATCTTCCTGATCCCCGTGCTGCTGCCCCGCGTCTGTGCCGCCTTCGTCTGGAAGTTCGCCTTCCATCCGCTCTACGGCATCATCACCTATCCCTACCGGCTGATCACCGGCCAGCCGCTCGACATGCTGTCGAGCCCAACCCAGGCGCTGTTCGCGGTCGCCTTCGTCGACCTGTGGCAGTGGGGCTTCTTCTTCGCGGTCATCGTGCTGAAACTGATCGAGATCCTGCCGCAGCAACCGCTCGAGGCCGCCCGCCTCGACTACGCCAAGCCCTGGCAGATCCACGTCTACATCACGCTGCCGATGCTGCGCGTGCCGCTCGTCAGCCTGATGTTCGTCAAGATGATCGAGTCTCTACGCTCGTTCGATCTCATCTACGTCATGACCCGTGGCGGTCCGGGGACCAGCACCGAGACGCTCGACATGTACGCCTTCTCGCAAGGCTTCATTGAAGCCGGCAAGATTTCCTACGCATCGAGCATGGCCGTCATCATGATGGTGGCGACCGTCGTGATCTTCACAGTCGTCTGGAAGAGGCTCAAGTCATGACGCTCTCCCGCATCCTCGCCAAGACAGTCCTCTGGCTGATGGCCGCGCTCGTTCTCTTTCCGCTGTTGTGGACGGTACTTGGCGCCTTCAAGCAGACGGTCGATCTGCTGACCCCCGTGCCGCGGCTGTTCTTCGCCCCGACGCTCGACAACATCATCTACGTCCTGAGCCGCCAGAGCGTGCTGCAGGCGCTGATCAACTCGGTGGTGGTGAGCTGCGCCTCCGTCGTGATCGGACTGGTGCTCGGCCTGCCGGCGGCCTATGCCGTCGCCCGCTATCCGAGCCGCTGGACCGAGGAGATTCAGTTCTTCGTCCTATCCCTCCGCTTCCTGCCGCCGGTGGCGACCGCCATTCCGCTGATGGTGATCTGGCTCAACCTCGGCCTCTATGACAGCCGGCTGTCGCTCATCATCACCTATTCGCTGATGACGATCTCCATCACCATCTGGCTCGCCATTCCGGGGTTCCAGCGCGTGCCCAAGGAGATCGAGGAAGCGGCTCGGGTGGATGGCTACGGTGCCTACGCGGTGTTCTTCCGCGTCGCGTTGCCGGTGGCCTCGCGAGCCCTCATCGGCGCGCTCGCCTTCAGCTTCGTGCTGATCTGGAACGAGTTCCTGATCGCTCTGATGCTGACCACGAGCGAGGCAAAGACGATGCCTATTGTCGCCTCGGAGATGTCGCAGCTCGGCATGAACGTGCCCTGGGGCATCCTGAACGCCGCGGTGATCCTGCTGTCGCTGCCGCCGGTCCTGCTTCTGGGACTTCTGAGCAGCTTCCTGAACGCACTGTTCTCGAAAAACCCAAATCGCTAGGAGAAGAAAATGCAGGCTCTCGTTCTGGAGCACACAAGGAAGCTGGCCCTTCGCGACATCGACCTGCCGCTTACCGTCGGCCCCGACGACGTCAAGATCGCCGTCCACACCGTCGGCGTCTGCGGCAGCGACGTTCATTACTACGTCCACGGCGGCATCGGCGACTACGTCGTCCGCGAGCCGATGGTGCTCGGCCACGAAGGATCCGGCACCGTCGTCGAGGTCGGCAGCGCCGTGACCAACCTCAAGGTCGGCGACCGCGTCTGCATGGAGCCCGGCGTGCCCGACCTGACCTCGCGCGCCTCCAAGCTCGGCATCTACAACGTCGATCCCGCCGTGGTGTTCTGGGCGACGCCGCCGGTGCACGGCATCCTGACGCCGTTCATCGTCCACCCCGCCGCCTTCACCTACCGCATGCCCGACAAGGTCAGCTTCGCCGAAGGGGCGCTGGTGGAACCCTTCGCCATCGGCATGCAGGCGGCCAAACGCGCCGGCATCGTGCCGGGCGACGTCGCCGTCGTTACCGGCTGCGGCACCATCGGCATCATGATCGCGCTGGCCGCCCTGGCCGGCGGCTGCAGCAAGGTCCTGGTGTCCGACATCAGCAGCGAGAAGCTCAAGATCGCCGCGCAATATCCCGGCATCGTCCCAGTGGATGTCAGCAAGACGACGCTCGCCGACGCCGTCAACGAGGCCACCGGCAACTGGGGCGCCGACGTCGTCTTCGAGGCGAGCGGCAATGCCCGCGTCTACGACGACATCCTGCGCGTGGTCCGCCCCGGCGGCGCCATCGTGCTGGTTGGCCTGCCCGCCGACGTCGTACCCTTCAACGTCAACAACGCCATCGCCCGCGAAGTCCGGATCGAGACGGTGTTTCGCTACGCCAACGTCTACGATCGCGCCCTGGCGCAAATCGCGTCCGGCAAGGTAGACCTCAAGCCGCTCATCTCCGCCACCTTCCCCTTCAGCGAAGGCGTCGCCGCCTTCGAGCGAGCCGCCAAGGCGCTGCCAGCCGACATCAAGCTGCAGATCGTCGTCGCCCAGGGAGACAGCAATGGCTGAAATCGTCTGTCACGGCGTCAACAAGAAATATGGCGCGCACGAAGTCATACCGAACTTCGACCTTCGCGTCGCCGAGCACGAGTTCATCGTCTTCCTCGGCCCGTCCGGCTGCGGAAAGTCGACGATCCTGAGGATGATTGCCGGCCTCGAGGCGATCACCGGCGGGGAGGTCTCGATCAACGGCAAAATCGTCAACGACCTTGAACCGCGCGACCGCGGCATCGCCATGGTCTTCCAAAACTATGCGCTTTACCCGCACATGACCATCTACGACAACATCGCCTTCGGCCTCAGGCGGCTCGGCGTCTCCGCCGTGGAGATTGACCGCCGCGTCGGCGAAGTGGTGGACATGCTCGGCCTGAAGCCGGTGATCGGCAACAAGCCGTCGGAACTTTCCGGTGGTCAGCAGCAGCGCGTGGCCATCGCCCGCGCGATGATCAAGACACCGGAAGTCTTCCTGTTCGACGAGCCGCTCAGCAACCTCGATGCCAAGCTCAGGGCGCAGATGCGACTGGAGATCGCCCGGCTGCACAAGAACCTCAAGACCACCACCGTCTACGTGACACATGATCAGATGGAGGCGATGACGCTCGCCGACCGGATCGTCCTTCTCAACGCGGGACGGATCGAGCAAGTCGGTACGCCAGAAGAGATCTACGCCCGCCCCGCCAGCCTGTTCGTCGCCGGCTTCATCGGCACGCCGGCCATGAACCTCCTGCCGGCCACCGTTGGGGAGAATGGCGCCCGGCTCGACGGGCAGGGCTTCAGCCTGCCCGTCACGCCTGGCCACTATCGGCTCGCCGAGGGGCAGAAGGTCGTCTTCGGCCTGCGACCGGCCGATCTCAGCCGGACAAGCGACGCCGCGACGGCGCATGCACTCTCGGGCACGGTCGACATGGTCGAGTTCCATGGCGACCAGGTGCTGGTCAGCTTTCCACTCGGAGCCGAGCGGATCAGCGCCTTTCTGCCGGCGCGCCACCGCCCGAAGGAAGGCGACAAGGTGTCGTTCGCCTACGAGGCCGAAGCCATGCACATCTTCGACGCCGCAGCGGGACACAGCCTCCTGCGTGCCGACAAATGATCCGCGAGATGTCCATGCCCTCAAGTCAATCGTGGGTCGCCGACATGGTGGCTCGTGCCAATGCGCTTCCAGGCAAGCGCATCATCATCGCCCTCGCCGGTCCTCCCGGCGTGGGCAAGTCGACCCTGGCCACGCGCCTCGCCGATGCCCTCGAAGGGTATGGCGGCGCGGCGGTGGTGCCGATGGATGGCTTTCACTTCGACAACGAGGTGCTGGCAGCCCGCGGCCTGCTGCCGCGCAAGGGCGCACCGGCCACCTTCGACGTGTGCGGCCTCGCCAACCTCATGGAGCGGTTGCGATCGAACACTGAGGATGCCATCGCGATCCCGGTTTTCGACCGCGCACTTGAACTCTCACGAGCGTCGGCGCGGCTGATCGTCTCGAGTACGCGGTTCCTGATCGTCGAGGGCAACTATCTCCTGCTCGACGCGCCGCCCTGGTCGCGGCTTCGCCCCTTCTTCGACCTCACCGTCATGCTCGTCGTGAACAAGGAAACACTGCGCGAGCGCCTGATCGCGCGGTGGCTCGATCACGGTTTCCAGCCGAAAGACGCCATTGCAAGGACGGAGACCAACGACCTTCCCAACGCCGACACGGTTCTGAGCGGCAGCGTGCCGGCCGATGTCCTGATCTCACAGGACGGATAGACGCCCCCCGTCAGGCGATGGCCAGGGCGGCCCGCTGGAGGTTTTCGGTGGCGGTGTTGATCGTCCGCACCGAGCCGGAGATCTCGCCGAGCGAAGAGGCGATGCTTTCGACGCCGCGCGCCGCCGTCTGCATGTTGCCGGACATGTCCTGCGTGACGGCGGCCTGCTGCTCGACGGCCGTGGCGATCGACGAGGACACGCCGTTGATGCGGGTGATGGTCGCGGATATCCCGGCGATGGTCGACACCGCTTCCGAGGTGATCGACTGAACGCCGGCGATCTCCGCCGCGATCTCGTCGGTGGCCTTCGACGTCTGGGCAGCGAGCTGCTTCACCTCCGAGGCGACGACGGCGAACCCTTTGCCCATCTCGCCGGCCCGCGCCGCCTCGATGGTGGCGTTCAGCGCCAGAAGGTTGGTCTGCCCGGCGATGGTGTTGATGAGCTCCACCACCTGATCGATCTTCTGGGCGGCCGCCGCCAGGCCGGACACCACCTTGGTGGCGGTTTCCGCCTGCTTCACCGCCTCTTCCGACACCGACAGGGCCACGCCCAACTGCCGGCTGATCTCGGAGACGGACGCCGCCAGTTCCTCGGCGCCGGCGGCGACGGCCTGCACGTTGGAGGCGGTGGTTTCGGCGATGCCGTTGGCGGTTTCGGCCGCCACGTTGGAGCGCGCAACCATGCCGGCAACTTCATCGAGATCACGGGTGATGTCGACCTGCGCCGCCTGGCGGGCCTTGCGGCGCTTGACCGCCTCGGTGATGTCGGTGGCGAACTTGGTCACCTTGAGGAGGCGACCGGACTGATCGAAGATCGGGTTGTAGATCGCCTGGATATAAATGTCCTCGCCGTTCTTGCCGATGCGGCGGAACTCGTCGGACTTGAACCTGCCGGCCCGGAGATCGTCCCAGAAGGCCCGATAGGCGGGGGTGTCGCGCTCCTCGGCCGGCACGAACATGGCGTGATGCCGACCGACGATCTCTTCCCGCCGATAGCCGAGGGCGCTGAGGAAGTTGTCGTTGGCATCGATCACCGTGCCGTCCGGCTTGAAGGAGATGACCGCCTGGGCGCGGTCGATGGCGGCGATCTGGCCGTGCACGTCGGCGTCGGCGAGCTTGCGCTCGGTCACGTCGGTGGCGAACTTGACGATGCGCACGACCTTGCCCGACCGGTCGAGCACCGGGTTGTAGGTCGCCTGGATCCAGACCTCTCGACCACCCTTGGCAATCCGCTTGAACTCGGCCGACCGATACTGCCCAGCGGCAAGGCTTTTCCAGAAGGACACATAAGCATCCGTCGTCGCCTCGACGGGATCGACGAACATCGAGTGATGTCGGCCGACGATCTCGGCGAGATCGTAACCCAGCGCCTTCAGGAAGTGAGCGTTGGCGGTGATGATCTTGCCGCTCGGCTCAAACTCGATGACCGCCTGGGACCGCCCAAGCGAGTCGAGAACCGCAGAAGAACGATTGGAAAACGGCCACATGCGAAAACACCTTCCCGTTTGGCAGACAACATGTGTAAAACCAACACATGCAGTCGCAGCTCAACTTATCTTGGTAAAGACGCTACAGAACAAAAGTTAACGTGCATTTCATTCACTGACCACGTTGGCAGTAATGTATACGAAGTTACTTCAGAACAACTTCAGCGGCACTTCCTACAACCATCGAAAGAAAGCGGAAAGGATGTTGCCCCGAGAGGACGCCGCGCGGGGTCGGAGCATCATCCGAGCGGAAGCGCCCGACCGGACGCCGGTCGGCCAGGTCGAAGCCCGCCTGAGCTGGAAAAGCCAGTTTTAACAAAGAACTAGAGCCCGCCCGCGAACCCAGGTTCGCCAATGTTCTCTGTCTATTTGTTGTCACGCAACTCCGGACGCAAACCCGGTTCCCGCTTTTGCTGGAGTTGCTCTAAAACGAAGCGGCGGCCCAACCGGTTTTCCGGTGGACCGCCGCGATGGCTGCTTTCAGGGTGTCGGTGTCGGGCTCAGCCGATGCCGCGCATGCCGCGCGAAGCGGTGATGCGCGCGCGGGCGACGCGCGGGTCGATCTGCTGGAACTGGGTGAGCGCGTCGTTGCGCTGCCAGTTGTCGAGCCGGTGCTTCCACGGGCCGCACTTCAGCATTTCCTGCACGGTGCCGAAGCGCAGGCCGAGGGCGCGCGCCATGACCACGAAGGGTTCGGTGTCGACGCGCACCAGCCAGTGCTTGGCTTCCTCGATGTCGAGATCGGTGAGCAGCGCGAAGGTGGCGACCACGTCGGCGAAGCGATCCTCGACGGCATACTGGCAGAGCAGCTCCTCGGAGACGATGCGTTCGCCGCCCTGCTGGCGGATGCGCTCCCAGGCCGATTCGAAATCGTAAAGGCCGAGCCAGTAGGAGTTGGACAGCCGCGCCTCGGCAAGGCGCGCGGCTTCGGCGAGGTTGGCTTCGAGGTCGTCGTTGCGCTCGCCCATCACCGTCGAGCGCACCTGATCGACCGCCTTGCCGATCACCTGCGAGATGATGGCGTCCGGCGTGTCGGGGCGACGCCCGAGGATTTCGGCGGTGCGGGGGTCGGAGAGGGCCTGCTGCACGATGCAGGCAAGGGCGATTTCGCTGAGGCGGGCGCCATAGTTGCCGGCAACGAGGCGGCGGACCTCGACGTCGCCACGGCTGACGACGATATCGGCCACCCGCTCGCTGAGGACCGAGCGCTGGGCGATCGCCTTCAGGTGATCGGGGCCCTTCTCCTCGGCGATGGCGACGAGATCGCGATCGTTGAGCACCGGCGACTGCTTCAGAACCGGCGAGGCAACGGCGGCCTCGTCGTCCCTGGCAAAGGTGCGGACGGCCCGTTCCGGCGCCCGGCGCAACGGGGCGATCTTCTCGGCGGCGAAGATGCGCGCCTCGATCTCCACCATTTCCGACAGGCGGGTAATGACGTCGTCGTAGATTTCGATCTGCTCGAGCGTGCAGCGTTCGGACGTAAAGGCGAACAGCGACGAGACACCCTTGAGCAATTCGTTCTTGCGATCCGGAGATGGATCGAGCGCGAGACTCTTGAAGTCGACCAAATTCGTTTCGAGCATTCCGGCACCACCAACAGAAAGCATGTGGTGCAAGCTACCGCCTACAAATGGATATCGCTTTCACGAAATGTCTAGAATTTTACGGAAATGCGATGGGCCGAAAAACCGCTCAGTCCTCGGCCGAACCGCCGTCGAAACCGAAGAACCGGCCGGTCGTTTCCAGCGTCAACGCGTCGATCACGCCGACGATGCCGCGCGCGCTTTCGGCAAGGCTGACCTGGGCTTCCTGACCATCCGGCCCCGTGCCGACGGCGCCGGGATGGATCAGCGCCACCGAGACGCCGGCCGGCTTGAGGTCGTGGGCGAGCGACTGCATCACCTTGACCACCGCCGCCTTGGCCGCCTGCCGGGCATCCGCGTCGAGCAGGTCGAGACTGCGAACGTCGCCGATCGGCAGGATTGTGGCGATCTTGCCGCCGCGCGTCATGTTGGACAGCGCCGCCTGCGCCACGAACAGTGGCCCGGTGGCGTTGACCTGAAGGGAGGCGCGAAAGGTGCCGCCGACGAGGTTGCCGGCGGGCGAAACACCCGTTCCCAGCAGCATGCCGGTATTGTTGATGAGAATGTCGATCCGCTCCGACAGCCGCGCCGCCAGATTGACCACCGCGCTGGCCGCACGAACGTCGAGGGCGATCAGCCGCATGCTGTCGGCATGGTCGGCGTAGAGAGACGCCAGCGCCTCCGGAACCGGCCCGGGCCGGTGGATGGCGAGCACGCGCGCCCCGCGCTGGAGATACTGGCGGACGAGCTCCAGGCCGACGCCTCGGCTTGCCCCCGTAATCAGGACCGTCGGTGTCATGGTGCCCCTCCACGTAACAAGCCACATCAGCCGGCGAAAGGTCCCAGCCTCCCCAAGGCCGGGTTTCCGCCGCGCGGCCACGACCGGACCGCAGCCGGATCGGGGCGGCCGGCACTATGGCTAGCCGTCAAAGCGCGCACATGAGTGGAAAGACTTATCGGGCCACTACGATAGTGGAGAAAACGGAGGCTGAGGATTCCCGGCAACGGTCGCCTGCCACCTGCGGTTTAGCGAGCTGACAGGAAACGCGCGGTAGTCCGGCAGAGGGCGCCGACGCGGGATGCGAAGCGGACCCAAGGCCCGAGAAAACCGGAAGCGATCGCCACATCCAGCGCGCTCCCGGAGCCGGCCCCAAAATTCGCTGGGGCGCGGCAGATGGCGACGACTTCGAGAACCGGAGAGCAGCGGACACTAGGTCCGTGAGCACCGGAAGCGTAGAAGACTAAGCCATATGCCCGCCCCAGTAGAATTTTCGGGCCGGATCCTAGGGAGCCTGTTCTTCGCCGCCGGCATCCCACGGCCACGGGCCGTTGGCGTCCTTCAGACGCTTGCGGGCGCCCTTCAGGATCTTGTCGAAGTTCTCCGATAGCGGTTCGTCGAGCGCCTGTTCCAGGAGGATCAGCACGGCGTCGAGCGACCAGACCTCGGCGTCGTCCTCCAGCGTCTCCTGGATGCCCTCGGCATTCTCGTCGTCGACGACGCGGGCGAGCCACTCGTGCAGCACGATGGCCTCGTCCCGGCTGATGGTGAGGGTAACGGTGTCGGCCATGGTCTACCTCGTCGCAACGATGAACAGTCTTGGAAATCTCAGGAGCACGCCGCCATCCTTCAGCGGCGGATAGGCCTCGGCCACCTTCTCTGTATAGGCGGCAAGGAACTCGGCCCGCTCGCCCTCGTCGAGCGGATCGAGGAAGGGCTTGAGGCCGGTTGAGCGCACCCACTCCACCACCGCCGCCGCGTCGGCCAGCGGGTGGTTGTAGATGCTGTGCCAGATGTCCAGCCGGCGGCAGTGCGGCTTCAAGGCCTCGTAATAGGCCCTGACCGGCGGCAGCGGCGCGCGGGCCGCATTGGCGAGCTTGTCGGCCCAGCGACCGGAGGCGGCCACTTCGCGCATCAGGGCGTGCGAGGGTTCGGCGATGTTGTCCGGCATCTGCACCGCGAGCACGCCGCCGGGCGCCAGCTCGCCCATCAGATGGACGAACAGGCCGAGATGGCCGGGCAGCCACTGGAACACGGCATTGGCAAAGATGAGATCGGGCGGCGCATCCGGCTTGAAGGTGGCGGCGTCGGCCAGGCGGAACTCGACGTTCGGCAGGCGCGCCCGCGCCTTGTCGAGCATGGCCGGCGAGGTGTCGATGCCGAGATGCCGCGCCGCCGGAAAGCACTCCACCAGGAGTTCGGTGGAGTTGCCCGGCCCGCAGCCGATGTCGACCACGAAGGACGGATTGGCGAGTGGAACGGCGTTGACGAGATCGCGCGCCGGCCGCGTCCTCTCGTCCTCGAACTTCAGGTAGGTGTCAGGCGACCAGTCGGCCATGGGAGCAGTCTCCATCAAATGAGCCGGCACGACCTGCTCCGGGCGGCCCAGGCATGAACCAAACGCAGGTCACGCCGCCTTATGCCGCTGGATGGCGGCGAGATCTGCCGTCAGCGAGGCGGCATGAACCTTGAGATCGTAGCTCGCCTGCATGTTCATCCAGAACTCCGGCGTCGTCCCGAAGGATTTCCCGAGGCGAAGTGCCGTATCGGGGGTAACGCCCGTCTGTTCGCCGGCCAGTCGCTCGATGCGGGTACGAGGAACGCCAAGCTTTTTTTGCCAAGGCGCCCGCGCTCATCTTGAGCGGCACAAGGAACTCCTCGCGAAGGATCTCGCCGGGATGCACCGGGGGCAGGCTGTCGGCCACGGCTTGGCGAACCTAGAAAAACGGGCCGCCGACCTCGCCGGCGGCCCATGATCATATCACCGCGTCAGCGGCTTGTACTTGACACGGTGCGGGTTGACCGCGTCGGCGCCGAGGCGGCGCTTCTTGTCTTCTTCGTAGGCTTCGAAGTTGCCTTCGAACCACTCCACGTGGCTGTCGCCCTCGAAGGCCAGGATGTGCGTGGCGAGGCGGTCGAGGAACATGCGATCATGCGAGATGATGACGGCGCAACCGGCGAAATCCTCCAGCGCGTCCTCAAGGGCGGCCAGGGTTTCGGTGTCCAGGTCGTTGGTCGGTTCGTCGAGCAGCAGCACGTTGGAGCCCGACTTGATCATCTTGGCCATGTGCACGCGGTTGCGCTGGCCGCCGGAGAGCGAGCCCCACCTTCTGCTGCTGGTCGCCGCCCTTGAAGTTGAACGACGAGCAATAGGCGCGCGAGTTCACTTCCTTCTTGCCGAGGTAGATCACGTCGGCGCCGCCGGAGACTTCCTCCCAGACGGTCTTGTTGGGGTCGAGCGCGTCGCGGCTCTGGTCGACATAGCCGAGCTTCACCGTCTCGCCGACGGTGATCGAGCCGCTGTCGGGGCTCTCACTGGCCGGTGATCATGCGGAACAGCGTCGTCTTGCCGGCGCCGTTGGGGCCGATGATGCCGACGATGCCACCCGGTGGGCAGCGAGAAGGAAAGGTCCTCGATGAGCAGGCGATCGCCATAGCCCTTGGAAAGGCCTTCGACCTTGATGACGTTGTCGCCGAGGCGCGGGCCGGGCGGAATGACGATCTGGGGCGTTGGTGACCGTCCTGCCGCTCCTCGTTGCGGCGCAGCAGCTCGTCATAGGACTTGATACGCGGCCTTCGACTTGGCCTGACGGGCCTTGGGGCTGGCGCCGATCCACTCGCGCTCGCGCTCCAGGGCGCGCTGCTGGGCGGCGGCCCTCGCGGCCTTCCTGCTCGAGGCGCTTGGACTTGGCCGTGAGATAGGCCGAGTAGTTGCCCTCGTAGGGAATGCCGCGACCACGGTCCAGCTCGAGAATCCAGCCGGTGACGTTGTCGAGGAAGTAGCGATCGTGGGTGACGATCAAGACGGCGCCAGGGAACTCGCGCAGATGCTTTTCCAGCCAGGCCACCGACTCGGCGTCGAGATGGTTGGTCGGCTCGTCGAGCAGCAGGAGGTCGTGGTTCTCCAGGAGCAGCTTGGCGAGAGCCACGCGGCGGCGCTCGCCGCCCGACAGCGTGGTGACGTCGGCGTCGCCCGGCGGGCAGCGCAGCGCGTCCATCGCCATCTCGACCTTGCTGTCGAGATCCCACAGGTTCTTGGCGTCGATGATGTCCTGAATCTTGGTGGCCTTCTCGGCGTTCTCGTCCGAGTAGTCCATCATCAGCGCGTTGTATTGCGTCGATCAGCGCCTTGTCCTTGGCGACGCCCAGCATGACGTTGCCGAACACGTCGAGGGTTGGGTCGAGCTGCGGCTCCTGCGACAGGTAGCCGACGGTGGCGCCCTTGGCGAGCCAGGCTTCGCCGGTGAACTCCTTGTCGAGCCCGGCCATGATCTTCAGCAGCGTCGACTTGCCCGAGCCGTTGGGACCGAGAACGCCGATCTTGGCATCCGGGTAGAACTGCAAGTGAATGTTATCGAGAACCTTCTTGCCACCACCGTAAGACTTGGTGGTGCCGTGCATGTAATAGATGAACTCGCGCGCCATGGCGTATCGACCTTCCGGTGGGCGGGTTTGCGTTTGGCCGGTGTTCTAGAGCATCCGCCCACCGAAGGGAAAGCAAAAATGCGGACGGCGGCGGCAGAGCCCAGCCAGCGTGAATTCGCGTGAAAAGAGGACGATCAGCCCGAAAAGAAGCAAGTTTTGGCCATCGTAAAAAGGCCGTTATCACGAGAAAAACATCGACCAACAAAAATAAAGGTTGACTATCTCAGCGGAAATCCTTATCCGATGGCCCATCGATCTTTTCTTGCCGAGCTTTGGTTACGACGTACTTTGCAGTGCGTTTTGAACGAACCCTCCCTTTAAAGCATCGTTATCACCTTCCGCGGCGCCTTTGCGCCGCGATCTTCAATCATGCTGCGAAAGGGTTCATCATGAACACTGGCACTGTAAAATGGTTCAATTCCACCAAGGGTTTCGGTTTCATTCAGCCTGACAACGGCGGTCCGGACGCCTTCGTCCACATCTCCGCCGTCGAGCGCGCCGGTATGCGCGACCTCGCCGAGGGCCAGAAGCTCAGCTACGACCTGGAAACCGACAAGCGCACCGGCAAGCAGTCGGCCGGCAACCTCCAGGCTGCCTGATCGGACATCTGCTCTCCCTTGACCACGGATGTACCGGCATTGCGAGAGTAGACACCAAACGAGGTCAGGCATATTGCCTGGCCTTTTTTATTGCGGCCACGAGGTTTCCCATGTCCGAGCAACATAGCAAGTCGCGCCAACAGGCCGAAATCGCCTTCGGTAAGACCCAATCGCAGTTCTTTGCACGCGGACAGGCCCTCGAGGAACTCGATGCCATCACCGCCGCCCGCAATGAAAAGACGGCCCGCCTCCGCGAGGCGCGCCTTGCCAAGGAAGCCCGCGACAGCTTGGCTGCACCGGCCAAGCCCGCTCCCAGGCGCTCCGGCAAATAACAGCCCCACAGGAACAGACATTTGAAAACTATCAAGAACAAAGACCTGAACGACCGCCGTGGCAACGCCAACGAGGCCAAGGCAGCCCAGCTTCAAGCGTATCGCGCCGCCCTCGCGGCCGCGGCTCCCGACCGCGAGGCCCGGCAGGCCGAACGCATCGCCATCGCCGAGGCCCGCGAGGCACGCCGCGCCGAACGCGAGCGGGTGAAGCTGGAAGAACAGAATCGCATCGCCGCCGAAGCGGCCGAGCGCGAAGCCGCCATCGAGGCGGCCGCCCGGGCCGAAGCAGAAGAGCGCGAAGCCGCCAACAAGGCCCGCATCGCCCGCGTCTTCGAGGACGAGGCCGCCCGCAAGGCCGAGCGCGACCGCCGCTACGCCAACCGCAAGGCCCGCAGGCCGGTTGACGGGCCGAGAGGCACGGACAGCTGCCGGGGATCCTCCGGCGGCCCGAGCCGGCACGATCACGTGAAAACGAATGGGATTGCGTGTCGCCGCACCTCCGGCCGCCGGGATCGTCAGGCGATACCGACAGCCGGAAACGCGGCGCTGTTTTCAAAGGGCCAAAACGGCCCCAAAAGATGAACTCGAAATATTCACATGCCTGATCAATGATATTTGGCAATCAATACTGAGGCCAAGCCTCGTACGCCAGTGAGGCTTGGAGTAAGCGCCAATTGAAGTCAACGGCGACAACCTGCCTTGAGACGGATCGCATGTAGTTTGCGATGAAATGATGGTTGAGCGCCCTGCCCGTCGCCCGACAGCGCGGTTCGGATCGAAGGCGCTTACGCCGACAGCACGGCCCAGCCGTGCCCCGGCAAGGCGATCACGCCGGCTTCCGCACTCCTCTCCAGCACGCCACCGCCCAGAAGCAGGCTGTCGGCGCCACCGGCGGGCAGGCGAACGGCCTCGTCGGACACGTTCAGCGCCAGGATCAGGCGATTGCCCTCGGCATGCACCTTGATCACCATGTGCTTGTTGTCGAGATGCAAGGTTTCGCTCTTGGCCCGGACCAGCCAGGGGTTTCGGCGGCGCAAACCGATCAGGTCCTGATGAAGCCGGTAGACCGGCAATCCATCGTCCGAAAGCAGGGCCGGCGTTTCCGGGAAGGCCGGGCGCAGAGCATCGTCACCGCCTGCCCCGCTGCCCTTGACCGCCTGGAAGGCCCGCTCGTCGCCGTAGTAGACGCAAGGCACGCCGCCGCCCATGAACAGCAGCACCAGCGCATGAGGCAGATGGCGAGCGTCGGTCAGTTGGCTGGCGATCCGCGTCACGTCGTGATTGCCGACGAAGGTCAGCGGCACAAAGGCATCCATGAAGGCGTTGTGGCGATCGAGCGCCCAGGTCAGTTCGAAGAAGTTGGCGTCGTTGAGGGCGCTCCACACGGCCTTCCAGAGCTCATATTGCGTCACCGAGTCCATGCCGGTTTCCCGCACGAAGCCGGCGTAGTCGCCGTGGATCACCTCGCCGAAGACATAGGCGTCCGGATGGGAGTGGCGCACGCGCGGCAGCACCTTGGTCCAGAAGGCGCGCGGGGTGGAATAGGCCGCGTCGAGCCGCCAGCCCGCCACGCCGCGATCCATCCAGTGCGTCATCACGTCGACCACGTAATCGGCGACGGCGTCGTTGTCGTGGTTGAGCGTGACCAGCCTCCGGTGCCCCTCGAACGTGGCGTAGTCGCCGTCGCCGAGCGAACGAAACCAGTGCGCCGCCTCGGAGCCGGGGCCTTTCGCCTCGGCCTCGACAAACCGGGGGAAGGCGCGCCCCACGTGGTTGAACACGCCATCGAGCACGATGCGCAGGCCGCGCCGGCCGGCGGCGGCGATCAGGCGGTCGAAATCGGCCTCGTCGCCAAGGCGCGGGTCGATGCGGAAATGGTCGATCGTGTCATAGCCGTGCGTCGACGACGCGAAGACCGGCCCCAGCAAGATGGCGGAAACGCCAAGCTCGACGGCGTAATCGAGCCAATCGATGATCTTTGCCAGCCGGTGTTCCACCGGCCCCGAGGGATCGGCGACTTTCGGCGCGCCGACAAAACCCAGCGGATAGATGTGCCAGAAGATGGCATATTGAACCCAATCCGGCATGTGCGCCCCCTGCGTGAGTGACTCCACATTGTGAAAGGCGAGCTTGAGCAGGATGCGCGACACGTCGGCCAGCAGAGCCCGGTCCTGGTCGCCCAGGGCCTCCGAGACCACCTGCACCAGCCACTGCCCGCGCTCCAGCAAGTCGGCGTCCAGCGTACCGACGCCCTCGGATGTCAGCGCGATGATGAGTTCGCGCTGGTCCTCATCGCTGCGCGTCCGGGCGATCAGCCCGTCCTCCTCCAGCCGCTTGACGATCCTGGTCAGCGACTGGGGCTGAAGCCGTTCTTCCCGCGCCAGCTGCCTCGCCGACATCGGCCCATGCACGTGCAGCGTGTTCAGCATGCTGGACGCCGATGAGGTGACCCGGCCGGACGCGCGTTCGGCCCGCAGCCTGCGTCCGAAGGCCAACACGGCTTTGATCAAGGCTGCCGCTTCTGTTTTCGCGCGGTCCGTCATGACGATACGCATAGCGTACTATATGCGTGCGATCAAGCCCCCAGACAGTTTGCCCCACCCGCCCACGAGCACGGACGCCGCCTTGAGGAGCGCGGCTGGCACAATTGATGCGAGCAGCACATCACCACTCCAACCGGAAAGGCGAACAGTTCGATGCAACTCCCCGTTCTGGGTACCATCCCGACCGTAACCTCCATCCCGGCAACCGGCAGCGCAGCGTCAGAGGCCGACGACACCGCCACCCGCTTTGGCGCCGCCCCGACGACAAGCACAGAGAGTGCAAACGACAACGTCGTCTCCAGCCCTACATCGCTCTTGGCGGACGAAATGCAGGCATCCATGGTCGAGATGCAAGAAAAGGAAAGTCAAAAGGATGACGAGAAGGAAACAGTCGTCATCAACGGACTTTCGGTCATCACATCCGGTCACAGCATAGATCAGCGGCAAGGCGTATCTTTGCTGCGAACGGTCTCCAGCTCGGATATGGATCAACTTCGCAACAACCTCACCTCCTTTGCGCCCAAGGAGACCGACGCCGATAACGACCAAGCCCTGGCCAAGGCGGGTGACGGCATCGAAGTGATCGAAATCCAGATCGACGGAGGCATGAAGGAGACGTCGGCCAAAGCGAACAGCGCACTGGCGTTCGGGGCAACTTCTGCCTACACGACCGACGACTGGTTCCGCATCGAGGGCGACTGGAGCACCGGAGACCCGATGAAGAAAAGCAACTCGGACGACGCGATTGAGGCCGACCAGCGTCTACGTCTTGAAAGACTGATGAATTCGGTCTCCGCCGAGAAGGAACTCCAGTCGAAATATGGTGAAGACGTCAAGCTCGTCTACAGCCAAACCGACAATTCCTACATCATGCTGACGCCAGATGATGCAAAATACAATGAGATGCAGAGTGTCGAAAGCGGCGTACGTGACGTGATCAGCGAGGTCCGTAAGGGATACATGGACAAGGACGTGGCCAACGAGGTCCTGAACAAATACGGCTACTCGGTCTAGGCGGACTGATCACGCGTCCGGAGCAACGAGATATGTCAAGGGAATCAGCCCGTTAGATCGAAGCGACCGCCTGGAGCCCACCCGATGGCCCCAGGCCGCCCGCCCGACGCGGCAATCTTTTCCCCTCGCCCGGCAGATTCTGCAGCCCCACCCAAGAGGCCACACCGCCGCCCTGCCCCGCTGTCCAGCGTCGCAAGCCCCGGACAAGGCATTGGCACACTTGCTGCTCGAACGAACTCCAACCCCTTATCAGGAAAGGCGAACCGGACGATGCAAATCTCCCCCTTGGCAACCAAGCCGCTCCTGACCTCCCTGTTCGCCGCTGGCGCGTCCTCGTCACGCACCCATGGCATCGCCGAGGAGATCACCAAAGCGAATGCGATCGGCGACCTGAAAGTCGCGAACAATAGCGTCTCTCGTCCGGGGTCTCTTCTTTCAGACCAAATGCAGGCCTCACTGGCGGGACTGCAGGAACAGTCCGACTCGCCGACGGCAGGGAGCGGGAGAACGGCCATCAACGGCCTTTCGATCATCACGTCAGGCCACAGCCTCGACGAACAAGAAGGCCAGTCTCTACTTAGAACCGTCAATGCCAACGAATCTCAAGGCACCACAGAGAGCCTTGCCGATCAGATCGCGGCCCTCAAGGACGTGCCCGGCGACAAGCCGTCCGTCATTCCCGGATCGGGATATGAGGAGGCGTTGAAAGACACCGATGTCGGCATGACCGAGACGTCTGTGACCGCTTTGGGGCCACGGAAGGACGGGGCATACTCCGCCTACATGAGCGACGACTTCTTCTACATCGCAGGCGGCTGGAGCAACGGCGACCCGATCAAGGACATCAAAGCGCCAGGCACCACCGAGGCGGACGCCGACGCCCGCCTTCGCCTTGAAAGGCTGATGAACACTGTCGATGCCGAACGCAAGCTCAAGGCGCAATATGGCGACGACATCAAGCTCGTCTACAGCCACACCGACAACGCCTACATCATGCTGACGCCGGACGACGCGCGATACAGCGAGATGAAGAGCACCGAAAGCGGCGTCAGCGATGTCTTTGAAGAAGTCCGCAGAGGCTTCGTGAACAAGGACGCGGTCGCCGACATCCTCAAGAAGTACGGCTACGAGATCTAGAGAAGTTCCAGCAAAAGTGGGTACCGGTTTTGCGTCCGGAACTGCGGTAGAACAAAGAATTAGCGTGGAGCGCGCACCAGCGGGAGCCGGTTTGGCGTCGGGAGTTGCGTGAAGCAAAAAGCGCGCGTTGGCGAACCGAAGTTCGCCGGACGCGCTCCGGACCGACCGCCAACCAACTCGCCTCACCTTCCCGGGTGCGACGCCAGACGACAGCGCCTACTCGCAGCGCCCGTAGAGTTCGGGAAAGCCGTCTTGCCCGCGAAACTCCAGCAGGACATCCGGCCCGAGAAGCAGAAGGATGGCGTCCTGATTGGCGTACATCGCCGCCTGCGCTTCCATGATTTCCTTCTGACCCACGGGCGCATCGGGACCCAGTATCTTGGATCTGGCGCGGAAGTCGTTTCGGATGGCGTATGAGGCGCCCCGACGGTTGATGTACTCGGCGCGGTAATCCATTTTCCCTTTGGGCGACTGGTAGTCGATCACCATGGAGAAGGAGTAGTCGTCGATCTTCCGCATGCGGATGGGCTTTTCCTGACAAGCCTTGGCAAGGTCGACGTCACCGTCGAGGTCGATATCCCGCAGCTCGATCCAGGTTCCGTCAATGGACGAGATCAGACGCTCCCTGGCAAAGCTGGTCCATCCCTCCGGGTTGAGATAGTTGCTGGGCGTCTGCAAGACCAGAATCTTGGCGTCGTGAAACGCGTCGAGGCGCGCGCCGGCCAGCGAGGGGGCCACGCCGAGAAGAAACGTCGCGATCGCCGCAGCGACAAAACCTGATAGCTTCATTTGTTTCCCACACATATGTCTGGCCGGCCAGTCCGAGTGATGACCCCCGAAAGCACAGGCGAATGCGTGGCTGCCGCCGGACATTAGGGCGAGCAAAAAACGAACCGACAGTCGAAGAAGCGATCAAACGCCTGGGGGCAGGAGGACGGCAACCGACGCTCGGCGTCATCCGCAACCGCTGATACGCCATCCTCAGGCAGCACGTAAAGATGCGAGCGCCCGCTAGCGTCAACGAACGGTATCCGTTTGCCGTCTCTCAGCCTGTGAGCCGACCTCACGACATGGGCGCTACTTCTGCGCCACCTTCGCCGTGAACGTGGCGACGCTCCGCTTGAGGACGTCGGCCTGCTCGACCAGTTCGCCGGAGATCGACGACACGCGTTCGGCCGAGCCGGATGTCTTCCGCCCCTCCTCCACCACGTCGCCGATGGCGGTGGCGATTTCCTCGGACGAGTGCGACACGCCCATGGCCGAGCTGGCGATATCGGCCGTGGCGGCCGACTGCTCCTCGACGGCGGCGGCGATGGCCGTGCCGATGCGCGCCACCTCCTCGATGGTCTCGGTGATGCCGGCGATGTCGGTCACCGACTGCTGCGTCGCCTGCTGGATGGCGGCGATCTGGCCGGTGATCTCCTCGGTGGCCTTCGCGGTCTGCGAAGCGAGCGACTTCACCTCGTTGGCAACGACGGCAAATCCCCTGCCGGCCTCGCCGGCCCGCGCCGCCTCGATGGTCGCGTTCAGGGCGAGAAGGTTGGTCTGCGCGGCGATGGAGGAAATCAGTTCCACCACCGAGCCGATCTTGTCGACGGCGTCCGACAGCCCTTTGACCGAGGCTGCGGTCTGGCGCGCCCCATCCACCGCCTTCGACGAAACGGTGAGCGAGGCCTCGGCCTGCCGGCCGATCTCGCCGATCGAGGCGTGCAGTTCCTCGGTGGCGGCGGCCGTGGTGGCAACCCCGGCGCCGGCCTTTTCCTGTGACCGCGAATGCGGTCGCAACGCGCGGTCACCGAAGCCGCCTGCGTTTCGAGCTCGCCCGAACTGACGCCGAGGTCGGCGGTCATCCGGTCGAGCTTGCCGAGCATGCAGTTGATCGAACCGTCGAACTCGTCGATGGCGGCGTGCACGCGCTCTTCCCGGTCGGAGATCTGCTGGATCAGCGTCTCGCCGTAGACGGAAACGGCGATGTCCATGTCGAGCATCGCCGCCTTGGTCACGGCGGCGATCATGCGCGCCGCCCTGGCGCCGGAGAAACGGGCCTGCCGGCCCATGATCACCGACACCTGCTGCAGCACGTTGTTGTAGCCGGCGATGTACCAGTGAGGCTCCAGCCCGATGCGCACGTGGGCAAGGCCGACGCGCCGCACGCTGTTGAAATACTCCTGATCGAAGCGCGCCGAAAACAGCCGCTTCCAATGATCGTACTGCGCCGTCTTGAGATGGTCGATCCGCCCGCGCACCAGAGCGGCCAGCTTTGGCTCCTGCCCCCAGCGGCTGTAGAAGGCGGCGAAGATGTCCTCCATGTGCGGATCGAGGATCTTCCAGGAGGCGCGAATGTCGCTGCAAGCCGTTTCATCGATGGCGTAGGCTTTCGTATGGCCGCTAAAATCGTCCCAAGCCGTCATTCCGTCCTCCGGAGGGCAGAAGCGCCACCGCCAAGAATCCATAACTCCGGACACTATCTATACGGGTGGTTTACAATTCCTGAATTCCGATGCGCCCTGCATAGTCCTTAGGAACTAACGGAGCGAACTTGACATTTGAGTCACAGCCGACACCAGTTTGCGCTCAAGTGTAGAACCGAAAAGACCATCTAAAACCAAGGATTTTCTAGTCAAGCTCGAGCCACTAGCAAGCAACGCGGCCGTGACGATCCACTCTCCTTGCCGTCTGCTTCACGCTCGTCACGAGCCCACCGTCGCCGACGAGGACGGTTCCGCCGCGTAGGCGGAGAGGAAAGCGTTGACTCCGGCAACCACCGCGTGGCGGCGCTCGGCATCGGTCGTCGCTGTCTCGTCGCCCAGCATGGCGCGCAATTGCAGGTCGCCCCGCACCAGGCCGATGAAATGCTTGGCAACGTCGCGGCTGTCGGCGCGGCGGAGGAGGCCGGCCGACATTCCCGTCTCGAACAAGGCGGCCAGCCGCTCGATCAGCCTGCTGGGGCCGTTGTCGTAGAACAGCTTGCCGAGTTCGGGAAAGCGCCGCGCCTCCGCGCTGACCATCCGGTTGCCCGCCACCGTATCGGGATGCAGGAGCAGGTCGAGCACGGCAAAGGCCAACCGCTCGATCTTCTTGTGGAGATCCTCGGCGCCCGTCACCCCGGAAAGGGCACCGGAGGCGAAGCGATCGCCGGTCGAGGCCCAGATCACCGCCGAAAACAGTTCGTCGCGGCTGCCGTAATGCGAATAGAGAGTCGCCTTGCTGACGCCAGCCTCCTGGGCGATCGCCTCCATTGTCGTCTCCGAAAAGCCTCGGCTCAGAAACAACCGGCTCGCCGCCTCGAAGATGCGCTGCACCGTGCGCGCGCCCCGCGTCCGCACCTTCCGCCTCTCAACCTCCGTCATGCCGCTCTCGCATTCGTTATTGAACGTAACCGTTCAGTTATTGACCTTTGACGGATTCATTCCTAGCTTTTCCGTCGAGAATTGAAAACCGGATCGTTCGATAAAACACCAGCGGTTCGGATCAGGCGCCGGGCATCCGCGCAGCGCCGACAGGAGAACGCAATGGGCAACATCGTCTGCGACACGTTCGGCATCCGCTATCCAATCCTGCAAGGCCCGATGGCCTGGGCATCCGACAGCCGGCTCGCCGCCGCCGTCTCCAATGCCGGCGGCCTCGGCATCATGGGCCTCGGCTTCTGCCCGCCCGCCATGGTCGAAGCGGAAATCCGCGCCGCGCGGGCGCTCACCGCCGCGCCCTTCGGCATGAACATCATCACCTGCCTGCCCGACGCCGAGAAGCTGATGGCGATCGCGCTGCGCGAAGGCGTTCCGGTGGTCGAGATCGAGACCTTTCCCGACTTCTTCCCCTCGCTCGCCGGCCATGTGGAAACCCTGAAGCGCCACGGCGTCGTCACCATCGGCAAGGTGGCGACGGTGGAGGAAGCAAAGATCTACGAGGCGGCCGGCGTCGACTTTCTGTCGGTGAAGGGCTGCGACGGAGGCGGCCATATCTTCGGCTTCACCGGCACCTTCTCGCTGATCCCGCAGGTTGTCGACGCGGTCGCCATTCCGGTCATCAACTCCAGCGGCGTTGCCGATGCGCGCGGCGTCGCCGCCTCCTTCATGCTCGGGGCGGTGGGCGTCGAGGTCGGCAGTGCGTTCCTGGTGGCCGAGGAGTGCCCGATCCACGCCAACTACAAGGCGGCCATCGTCGCCGCGTCCGAGGGCGACACGGTTCTCACCGGCGTCGACGCCGGCGACGGCGTGCGCGGCATCCGCAACCGGCTGACCGACGAAATGCGCCGAATCGAGCGCGAGCTTCCGCCGGAAGAGGCCTCCGAACGCATCCGCGAGATCGGCCGGGGCGTACTGCGCAAGGCCGCCGTCGACGGCGACACCGAAGACGGTAGCCTGGTGGTCGGCCAGAACCTCGGTCTTCTCAAGGCCATCGCGCCGGCCGGCGCCATCATGGACGAACTGATCGCCGGCTACCGCAAGGTCGCCTGAAGGAGCACCACATGAACATCTTCGAACTGCGCACCTACACGCTGAAGACCGCCGAGGCCGCCGAAACCTACCGGGCCATCTGGATCCGTCACATCGAAAGCCTCAAAGCCTTCGGCATCGTCACGCACGGCGTCTTCACCGTTCCTGACGCCCCCACGCAAGTCATCGCTCTCGTCGCCTATCCGGACGGCACCGACCCGGAGCAAACGGGCGCTCTCTACATGGCGAGCGATCTGTTCAAGGCCGACATGACCGGGTTCGATGTCCAGAACTTCCTGTCGGTCGAGACCAAGCTGCTCGCTCCCGAGTCCTTCTCGCCGCTCCGCTGACGCGCCGGCGCCAAGCCCCACGTCGGCGGACCGGCATTCGCCGGAGGCGCGTCAACCGCCTGTCGCAAACCTTGCTCGGCCTGCCGCGCAAGGACGAATGTCCCGGAAACCGCGCGGATCGCCACGCGTCCAGACCGGCGCATGACGGTCTGCGTTCGTTTGGCACGGCGGATGCCCGAAAACGGCATTCCGCTTTTCGGTCCGATGCCCTAAAGCTGGTCCGACGACCGTACCGGGAGACACGCAGACATGGCCATCCTCGCCGCCATCCTCTACCCGCCGGAAACCGATATCGACGGCCTGCTCGCCAGCATCGCCCGCAAGGTGGCGGCCGCGGGCGGCAAGGTCGGCGGGGTGGTTCAGGGAAAGGCGGAGGGTGGCAGGGGCCTGGCGCTGACCGACCTCGCCAGCGGCGCCGTCCGGCCGATCTCGCAGAACCTCGGCCCGCTCTCCACCTCGTGCAAGCTCGACACCTCGGTCATGGCGGACATCACCGGCGACATCGAGCGCCAGATCGACGCCGGCCTCGACCTTGTCATTCTCAGCCGCTTCGGCATCCGCGAGCTCGAGGGTGGCGGCTTCCGATCGCTGTTCGGCCGGGCGATGCTGGCCGAGACGCCGCTTCTTGCCGGCGTGCGTGTCGAACACGCCGCGGCATGGGCGGCCTTCCACGGCGGCCTCGGGGTCGACCTGCCGCCGGACGAGGCCCAGGTTTTCGCCTGGGCCGAGGCGGTGGTGCGCAAGGCGCCCCAGGTCGCGAGCTAGAGCTCGTCCGGCGAGCTCTAGTTCGCCAACATGCTCTATCTCTTTGTTTTCACGCAACTCCGGACGCAAAACCGGGATCCACTTTTGCTGGAGTTGCTCTAGAGCGGGAACAAGGTCAGGCGGCGGCGGAGTTGGCCAGATACTCCTCGACGATGTCGCCGAAGTCCCGGATGCCCCGTTCCACCGTCTGGGCCGTGGCGTTGACCTCGTTGGCGACGGTCACGGTTTCCGCCGAAGCCGCTTCCACGGTCTCGACCTCGCCCGCCACCATCGTCGTGCCCTCGGCCGCCGTCGCAATGCTCCGGCTGATCTCGTCGGTGGCCTGCGACTGCTGCGTCACCGCCGCGTCGATGGCGTCCGACAGTGACCTCACCGAGGCGATCTTGTGGGTGATGCCCTGGATCGCATCGACGGCCGTTCGCGTGCTGGCCTGGATCTGCTCCACCTGCGAGGCGATGTCGTCGGTCGCCTTGGCGGTCTGCCCGGCGAGATCCTTCACCTCCGATGCCACGACCGCGAAGCCCTTGCCGGCCTCGCCGGCCCGCGCCGCCTCGATGGTGGCGTTCAGCGCCAGAAGGTTGGTCTGCGCGGCGATGCCCCGGATCAGGTCGACCACCGCGCCGATGCGGTCGGCGGCATCGCTCAGCGCACCGATCTGCCCCGACGAGGACGCCGCCTCGGCATCCACTTCGGCGACGGCCTCGGTCGACCTGCGGATCTGCTCGCCGATCTCCTGGATCGAACTCGACAGCTCCTCCGCCGCCGCGGCGACCGACCGCACGTTCGACGACGCCGAGATCGACTTGTCGCGCATGGCCTCGGCCCGGCGCCGGGTGTCGCTGGAGGTCGCCGACAAGCCCTCCGCCGTCGCCTTGAGGGCGGTCATCTGCTCGTCGACGGTTCCCTGCATGCGCGTGGCGGCATCTCGGAAGGCATCGGACAGGTCGCGGAGGCGCTGTTCGCGGCTGCGTTGCTGCTCGTAGCTCTGGCGTTGCTCGTCTTCCAGGCGAAGCCGCTCCTCGACGCCGACGCGCAGCACCTCCACCGCCGAGGCGATCTGGCCGATCTCGTCGGCGCGGCCGCGATAGGGAACAGCGATATCGGTGCGGCCATCCGCAAGCTCGGCGATGGACTGCTTGAGCAAGCCCAGGGGCCGCGTGACGATCCGCCCGATGAAGATCAGGACGATGACGATCATGGCGACGGCGCCGCCCAGGAGGGACGCCAAAATCTGGCCGGTCAACGCATTGATGTAGCGCGACAGGGTGTCGGTCCGCCAGGCGACGGAGAGATGCCCGAGAGGCTTGCCCGCCTTGTCCGCGCCAACCGGCGTCGCGATCAGCACTGCGCCGTCGACCGAGCGCGACACTCCGGCGGCGGGGCTGGCCGCCAGCATCTCGTCCGCCTGGGCGTCGAGATAGGCGACGTCGGCATTGTCCGCCGCGAAGTCGGAAATCAGAGTTCCGTCGGCGGCGAACACGCGCATCCTGAGAATGGGCGGCGTCGGCTCGTCGACGAACTCGGCATAGGCCTCGGCGACCACGTCCTTCTTCTTCCACTTGACGCCGCCTTCAGCCGCCGCCGCGATCAGGCGCGTCATCTGCACGCGGGCATCGGAATATTCCTCGCCGACGATCGTCGACGTGCTGCGTAGCGAAACCATTGCGGTGACGGCGACCACCAAAAGGATCACGGCGGTGAGAATGGCGGCGATCTTGGCCTTGAGAGAAAGGTTGAGAAGCGCTTGCGTCATGGTCATCTCCGCGGCAGGGAACGGGGGCTTGGGCATCTGAAACGAGGCACGCCAACTGGCACGGCCACTCTCGCAGTCGAGCCTCGGCAAGGCGGACACTGAAAGGGAGCCGCCCGTCGGTGCTTGATGGGAAACCCGCTAGAGCACCCGCCGATCAGGTTGAATCAACCTGATCGAAAAGCGGCTGCTCCAGCGAATGCTCTGGGGCGAGACACAAGTCGCAACCGGCCTTGCGCCCCAGCGAAATCCAGTGGGACCTCTCAGAGGCCGTCGACGTTGATGCCGACCGTGACGGCGCCGATGGCCGCGCCGGTCTTCGGATCGACGATGGTGGCGCTCACCTGCGTCTGCAGCTGCTGCGTCGACTCGTCCTTCTCGATCTCGTCCACGAAGACCGCGCCCGGGCCGGCCTGGAACGACTTCTGCCACTTGGCTTCGTCGCCCTGCCAGTAATCGGACGTCGGGTCGCTCTGGCCGACGTTGAGCCCCTTGTCGTCGGTGACGAACAGCTCGGTGATCACGCCGTCCGACGCTTCCCGCTGTTCCACCAGGAACTTCGAGAGCGGCGACGACAGCGCCTCGTCGATCATCGGCTTGTCGCTGGCTTCGACCTCGGCCCGCCACTTCTGATCGAGCGCGTCGATATCGGCCTGCTGCAATCCGGCAAACTTGGCGTTCTGGGCGTTGACCGCGTCAACCACCACCGCCTCGGACAGGAACGGCATGACATGCTGCTCCACATAGGCGCGGGCAGCCATCATGTATTCGTCCTCCGCCAGGGCCTGGTTTACCCCCAGCGTGGAGCACATCAGAAGACCAAGCGCTACATATCGACCAATCGTCATGGGACCCTCCAAAAATTACCAGTTATCATTCCCATGACTCCGGTTACCGACAACCTAAATTTCTCCCGGAAAAGAGCAAAACACAAAGACTTCAACCAAATGATCTTTGATACTTAAACAGATATATGTGGCATTGATAATTTTCACTAGTGAAGCGATCGAAATATACGAAATGCTTAAGCACTTTCGACAGAGCGTGTCTCGCAGTACATCCGACCGCCGGATGAACCGCCCCGGCTTCGTACCGGAGCGGCGGCGATCGTGCGGGGCGGATCAGGCCTTCGCCGAATAGTCCATCCGCTTCAGATCTTCGATCAGGCCGGGACCGACCGGCGTCCAGCCGAGGCGCTGGCGCGTCAGTTGACTGGAGGCGCTGAGGTCGAAGCTCACGAACAGGGCGAACCAGCCGAAATGCGCCTCGGCCTCCTCGGCGGCGATCGAGCGGGCCGGCAGGCCGAGACCGGCGGCGACCGTCTCTGCGATCTCGCGGGCGCTGACGCCCTCCTCCGCCACCGCGTGGTAGCGCTCGCCGCCCCGTCCCTTGTCGAGCGCCAGCCCGTAAAGCCGGGCGACGTCGCCGACATGGCACGCCGACCAGCGATTGGCGCCCTCCCCGACATAGCCGGCGACGCCTTTCTCGCGACACTGGGCGATATAGGGACTGACGAGCCCCTGCTTCATCGTGTCGTGCACCTGCGGCAGCCGCACCACGCGCACGTCGACGCCGGCCTGAAGCGCCGCGTTGCCGGCCTCCTCGGAGGCGATACGCGGGTTGGCATGCGCGGAGTTGAACACCGTCTCGATTGCCGGCTTGCCGCCCCCAGGCTCGCCCATGCCGACGCCGGAGGTGATGATCAGGGGCCGATCGGAGCCCTTGAGCACCTCGCCGAGCGCCCCGATCACCCGCCGATCCTTCTCGCAGTTGTCCACGAACCGGCTGAAGTCGTGGTCGAAGGCGGTGTGGATCACCGCGTCGGCCCCGGCCGCGCCGGCCCGAATGCTGGCAAGGTCCTCGAGTTCGCCATGATGGACGGCGACGCCCGCCGCCCTCAGCGCCTCGGCACCCCGGTCGGACCGCGTCATGCCCAGAACCTCGTGCCCGGCCGCCAGAAGCTCCGGCACGATATGCGAACCGATGAAGCCGGTCGCACCCGTCAGAAATACGCGCATCGCAAAGTCTCCGCTGTTGTGATGCGGAGACCTTAGCGCCCGGTTCTCAGGGTAAAAGACGTGACCTTATAGGGGTATACGGCCTAACAGGATGCGCGGCGCACCGTCCGGTCAGTTCATCCGGCGCACCTTGGGACGAGACGCCTCGCCTCTCACCTCCTCCAGGCAGTCGGAAAACCGCTCGAACGCATGGCCGAAGCTACTCAGATCATAGCGCTCGGGCGGGATGCCTTTTGCCTTTGTCCGCAGCATCTTGCTTTGCACGAGGAAGTCAACGAAGTCCTGGTTCAACTCATCAAGCATGGCATATCCGGCTTCACTGCCCTTGAAGGCCGTCGCCGTCACCCGAAATCTTCTCTGCGCCTCGTTTACGACTTCGAGCTCATACTCATCTTTCGCCGGGCTCCAATGTTCCCGAGCAAACGCCATGAAATAGGTCGCATTGATGCTGGGTGGCATTGAACCCAGGATTATCTCTCTTGAACCGTAATCAAGGGTGACCGAGCACGTTCTTTCTGCTCTGCGGACAACGACCGTCCAATCGTCCCCGCCATCGTAGATGCTGGCGGGCTCCTCATGGACCTCCGCAGAGGCGACGTCATCGGGCTCCCCACGGACCTCCGCAGAGGCGACGCCGAACTCGCGCACGCAGTCGGTGAACCGACCTAGTCCCCGGCGGAAGCCCTTCACGTCGAACTCACCATACCTGGTGGCGTCAAATCTGACCAACAGGGCGTCGGTCTGAGCGACGTCCTTTACAAAGCTGGCAGCCAGACCATCGATTCTATAGTAACCCTTCCCCTTGTAGTTGAACGCCGTCGCCTCACCCGAGGAAAAAACCCAGCGTCCACCTATTTCATAGAAATACTTTTCTTTCTCAGACGGAAACTTATCTACAAAAGTCGCACTATATGTCGGACCGCCGGGTAATGACGCGAAGAAGTGAATAAGCAGACTTTGCTCTCCGAGAGAAACATCAATCACGCAAACGCGGTCGCCCTTGTTGATATCCACAGTCCAGCTGTCGCCCTCATCGTAACGTGCTGCCGGAGACGATGCGTCGCGCCCTTCCTCGGGCCTTTGCGGCGCCGGCTCGCGCTTCGGCGCCGGCCTGGTGGGCGAGAGGTCCGGCTTTGGCGGCTTGCTCGCCTGCGCGACGGCGGTTTCCGGATGGTTCCGCGCATCCAGCGAGGGAATGATGGACGGGGTCGGATCAAGCGGCACTCGTCCCGCCTCGACCTCCAAGGCGCAGGCGAGCATGCGATGAACGGCGTCTTGCGCGCCATCCAGGGAGAAGCGCGCCTGCGTCTTTCCATTGACGACAAGCGACAGACCGTTCCCGCGGGCGAAACGTCCGACATCGTCCGCCGTCAAATTCTCGATCGTTACGCCCTTGTAGCCTGAAACCTCGACGCCGAACCCTTTCCCCTCCCACGACAGATCGCCGTCATAGTGGACTTCGACGGCGTACTTCTTGTCGCCCACATACTTCCACGTCTTGCCCGACATCATCGCGAAGAAGTTCAGGTCGCCCCGGCTGTGATCGCCACCCAACATGAGCATCGCGTCACCCTCGAAGAACGTGAAGGTCAAACACGATTTTCTCGGCATGTTCACACCGACGGACCAACCCGGCTTGTCGTCGTAATCCTTGTCGGGAAGATAATAGGTTCCGTTCAACGCACTGTAACCATACGACAGGCTGTGGAACGGCAAGTACAGCAAAACAAAAACGACAAGTCGCAGACGAAGAAGCACCGCTGGCATGATCAGAACGCCCCATCCCGAAGCCAAGTGTGAGTTGAATGCGATCCAACCCTTGGGCGCAACCGCAGCCCTGCGGATGCGAACAAGAAGAAAACATCATCACCGGAAGAACGCCGCCCGGCCGCTCAGTTCATCCGGCGTGCCTCGGGCGCGGAGGGCTTCCCGCCTTTCAAATCCTTCAGGCAATCGTAGAGCAGAGCAAAACCCTTGCGGAACCTACCCAACCGGTAATCGCCGCCGCCGATACCGTCGGTCTTCACATGGAGAGTCTTGCTGTTGGCAAACGCCCCGAGCACATCCGCATCAAACGGTCCGACCATGACGTACCCAATGCCCGCAGGAGCCCTGAACCCGCGCCCCTGCATGGACATTAAAGTCGAATTCTCGTTCTTGATCTCATATCTATAGAGCACATCCTCGGGACTAAAATCATTA
Organism: uncultured Pleomorphomonas sp.; assembly: GCA_963665435.2. GTDB lineage: Bacteria > Pseudomonadota > Alphaproteobacteria > Rhizobiales > Pleomorphomonadaceae > Pleomorphomonas. The sequence continues at coordinate 64,860 of CAXXNH010000004.1, forward strand.
CTTCCAAAGGAAACGTGATATTTCGTTATCCCACCAACAGTAACGGAATTGAAAAGGAAGTAGACCGCCTCAAACCTCAGAGCAAGTGAACAAGACGCTCGCTCCTCGTCCAGGTACACGCGCCAATCACTACTCTCACCGTAGAGTTTTGGCCCCGACTTGCCGTCACGGGCTTCCGCAAGAGAGCCAAAGCCGAGAAGCCCCAGAAGCACAACCGGGAGCAGGAGCCAGTTCCAGACAGACCGCAGCGTCATGACAAAACCACCCGCACGAGAAACCAAGTGTGGATTGAATGCGATCCAACCCTTGGGCGCAACCGTAGCCTTGCGGATGTGAACAAAAAGAAAACAACGCATGACTCATCGGCGCCCCGATCGTTTCATCGGCCCGCCCATTGTGGTATCGGCCTCAAGGCAACGGCAGCTCAGGGAACCTTCGCGATGACGCTTCTTCCTCCGACCTACGATATCGGCAAATCCTACGAGGAGAACCTCAGCGCCGGCCCGGTCTACACCGGCGCCATCCCCGCAATGCCGACCACCGGGAAGACCTGGCCCTTTCTGGGCTTCGAGCTCTCCTCCCCGATCGGCGTGCCGGCCGGCCCGCTGCTCAACGCCGCCTATGTCGAGCTTTACGCCCGGCTCGGCTGGGACGTGCCCGTCTACAAGACGGTGCGCAGCATCGCCCGCGCCTCGCATCCCGTGCCGAACTGCCTGTTCATCGCCACCGACATGCTGGCGGAAGCCGACGCCCACACCACCCGCACCGTCGCCCCCGCGCCGCAGTCGGTCGACGGCCTGACCATCACCAACTCCTTCGGCATGCCCAGCATGGCGCCGGACGACTGGCAGGCCGACGTTCGCCGCGCCTCCGGGGCGATGCGGCCCGGCCAGCTCATGGTGGTCAGCATCGTCGGCACACCCGGCGCCGACGGGCGCGGCCTTGAGGACGATTTCGCCCACACGGCGGCGCTGGCCAAGGCGGCGGGCGCCCGCGTCATCGAGGCCAACTTCTCCTGCCCCAACGTCGCCAGCGCCGAGGGCGAGCTGTTCCGCGACGCACGCACCTCAGCCTCCATCGTCCGGAAGATCAAGGAGGGGATCGGCGACACGCCGCTGATCATCAAGATCGGCGCGCTGCCGGAAGACCACCTCGCCGCCGTGATCGAGGCCTGCCTGCCCTTCGTCGACGGCGTCGCGGCCATCAACACCGTGCCGCTGTCCATCGTCGATGCCGCCGGCCGTCAGGCGCTTCCCGGCAACGGCCGCCTGAAGAGCGGCGTCTGCGGCGCCGCCATCGCCTCTGTCGCCACCGAGATGACCGCCCGTCTGCTGACCATCCGTGATCGCCTGAAGGCGACCTTCGCCGTCGTCAGCGTCGGCGGCGTGATGACGGAAGGCGACATCGACCACCGCCTCGCCATGGGCGCCGATCTCGTCATGTCGGCCACCGCCGCCATGTGGGACCCGCTGCTCGCCGCGCGCTGGAAGGCCCGTCAGGGATAAGCTATACCGCCGCCCTCGGCGGGCGCTTCAGGACAAGGAGCGCCCTTGCGTCGCCAAGGTCCGTGTCCGAGGCAATGCCGGTCCTGAGCCATTTGCCGTCGTGGAAGGTTTTCGCCGCGTCATAGAGCGCCATCAGGCGCGGGCCGAGCCCGTCGCGCCGGGCCTCCACCTTGTCGCGTTCCGCTCCGCCCAGCACGATCACCACCGAGAAGGCGCGGTATTCGGGCAGCAGCGTGCAGAACGCCCTGGATCTCTTGTAGCGCAGCGACCAGCCGTGCTTTCGCCCGCCATAGACCCAGTCGGGCGCGAACACGCCGGGATAGGAGGCGGCGATCCAATCCCTGAGCGCCGTCCAGTAACCGAAGGCGGCTTCGCCCATGAAGGCGCGAACCGCCACCTCATCCGGCACCGCCGACTTGTCGGTCAGCCGACCGCCGATCTCGGGCGCGCTCATGCCACGGCCCTCCCAACCCCGTCCCGCCAGAGCCTACCGCAAACTACGCCAGCCCCGCATTCGCCGTTCGGATCGACGCGCCCAAACGAAAGCCGCGCCCCTCGCATGGCGAAGAGCGCGGCTTTGTCATCTCTTGTCCACCTTCACTCGGCGGCGAGCGGCGCGCCGTCCGGCCCCAGGAGCGTTGGCCTCGGCCCGGCCGGCGTGGTCGAGACCAGATGCGGGCGGCCAGGCGCCGGTGGGTGGGTCGCCTGCGAGTGGGCCTCCGCCTCGATCTCCGCCTCGTCGGACTCGTTGGGTTCGGCGAGCTTGCCGAACACCCAGCCGATGGCCCGGTTGAGCCGGTTGATCATCAGGTAGAACGAGGGGATGAACACCAAAGACAGCACCGTGGAGACCAGGAGGCCACCGATCACAGCGATGGCCATCGGCGCCATGAACTCGGCGCCCTGGCCGCCGCCATGCGCCGCCGGGTACATGCCGGCCACCATGGCGATGGTCGTCATGACGATCGGGCGGGCGCGCTTGCGGCCGGCGTCGATGATCGCCTCGGCTTCGCTGAGCCCGTGCTTCTGCCGCTCCACCGCGAAGTCCACCAGCATGATGGCGTTCTTGGTGACGATGCCCATCAGCATGAGGATGCCGATGATCACCGGCATCGACACCGCGTAGCCGGTGACGAGCAGCGCCACCACCACGCCGCCGATGGACAGCGGAATGGAGCCCAGGATGGTGACCGGCTGGAACACGCTGTTGAACAGCAGGATCAGCACGATGAACACGATGGTCAGGCCGGCGATCATCGCCACCGCGAAGGCCTCGAAGATCTCGGCCTGGATCTCGGCGTCACCGGTGTTCTGGATGGTGACGCCGGCCGGGAAGGCCTTCACCGCCGGCAGGGCGTTGATCTCGTCGAGCCCCTGGCCCGAGGTGAAGCCCGGCATCATGTCGGTGCCCACCTTGACCAGGCGCGCCCGGTCGTAGCGGTCGATGGTCGACGGCCCCTGCCCGAAGCCGATGTCGGCGACGACCGACAGCGGCACCGCCGTGCCCGAGGCGGTGGGGATCCGCAGCGCGGCGAGCGTCTCGATGTTGCCGCGGGCATCGGTGTCGAGCTGCACGCGCACCGGGATCTGCCGGTCGCCATCGTTGAACTTGGCAAGGTTGGCGTCGACGTCGCCGACGGTGGCGACGCGCAGCGTCTGCGACAGCGCATCCGTCGACACGCCGAGGTCGGCGGCGACGTCGCGGCGCGGCGTCACCCGGATCTCCGGCCGGGCGAAGGACGACAGCGCCGACGGATTGGAGAACATCGGGTTGCCGCGCATGCCCTCCTCAAGCGCCGCCGCCGCCTTGGCCACGGCCTCGCCGTCCTTGCCGAGTACGCCGACGGTCGCTTCGCGGTCGCCACGCTCGTTGACGAAGAAGAAGCGGATGTCGGGCACCGAACGCATCACGTCCTGAACCAGATACTCCATCTGCTTTTGCGTCCGCACGCGCTCGGTGCGCGGCACCAGATTGACGATCAAGGCGGCGCGGCGCGTCTCCAGCGTGCCGGTCGGCGAGGTGCCGCCCATCACGAACACGCTCTTCACCTCCTTGAAGGCATGGAGACGGTCGGAGATGGTGTCGGTCACGCCGCGCGTGTCGTCGAGCGTCGAGCCCGGCGGCAGTTCGATGGAGGTGACGATGCGCGCCTGATCGCCCGGGGCGAACAGCTCGGTCGGCAGCTTGGCCGCCTCACTCATGGCGAACAGGAAGGTGGAAAGGCAGGCGACGATGGTCACCACCGGCATCACCGGCACGCTCAGCACATGGCCGCGCACCCTGACCTTCGGCGACCACAGCGTCACCTTCAGGAAGGCGGCGTAGGCGCGCACGAAGGGCCCGCCCTCGTGCTCTTCCGGGTGCGGCCGGGTGAGCCAGGCGGTGAACAGCGCGAAGAACACCACGCCCACCGCCATCCACAGCGCCGTCATCTCGCCGCCGGAGCGGGTGAGGAAGTCGACGGCGACGTCGATGCCCTCGAAGATGCCGGATGCGTCGCCCAGCGGCCCGATGCCCTTCAGCCAGTTGACGCCGAAGTAGGCCAGCACGCCAAGCGGAACGAACCACACGATGCGGCGCAGCGCCGTGCGCACGAAGCCGCGATAGACGGGTCGGCCGTCCTCGCCGTCGCCGGTATAGGGCGTTTTCATGAAATAGGCGGCCAGCATCGGCGTGATCAGGCGGGCGGTGAGCAGCGAGAAGAACACCGCGATCGCCACCGTCAGGCCAAACTGCCGGAAATACTGGCCGGAAATGCCGCTCATGAAGCTGACCGGCGAGAAGATGGCGATGATGGTCGTCGAAATGGCGATCACCGCGAGGCCGATCTCGTCGGCCGCCTCCACCGCCGCGCGATAGGGTTTCTTGCCCGTGCGGATGTGGCGGACGATGTTCTCGATCTCGACGATGGCGTCGTCGACCAGAATGCCGGTGACCAGCGTGATGCCCAGGAGGCTGACCATGTTGAGCGAGAAGCCCAGCATGTCCAGCGCGAAGAAGGTGGGAATGGCCGACAGCGGCAGCGCGATGGCCGAGATGATCGTCGCCCGGAAATCGCGCAGGAACAGGAGGACGACGACGACGGCGAGCAACGCGCCCTCGATCAGCGTCTTCATCGAGTTTTCGAAGCTGTTGTAGGTCTGCACCGTGGAATCGTCGATGCGCTTCATCGACACGCCCGGATATTCCTTGGCGAGGCGATCCACCACCTTGCCGACGCCCTCCGACACCGAGGCGTCGCTGGCGCCCTTGGCGCGGTAGATGGCGAAGGCCACCGCCGGGCGGCCATCGAGCCGGGCGAAGGACTTCGGCTCGGCCCAGTGGTCCACCACCTTGCCGACGTCCGAGAGGCGGATGTTGCGACCATCGCCGAGCGGCAACCGCGTCGCCGCGAGATCTTCGATGGAGTGGGCGCTGGCCAGCGTGCGCACGGCCTGCGTCTGGCCGCCCACCTCGCCCTTGCCGCCGGAAAGATCGGCGTTGACCGACCGCAGGGCCGCGTTGACCTGGGCGGCGGTGATGCCGAGCGCCATCAGACGGTCGGGGTCGATCTGCACCTGGATCTCGCGCTTGACGCCGCCCATGCGCTCGACGCGGCCGACGCCGCTCACCGTCTGAAGGTCGCGGATCACCTTGTCGTCGACGAACCAGCTGAGCTCTTCAGGCGTCATGGCCGGCGAGGCCGCCGCATAGGTGATGATCGCCTGCCCCTCGATGTCGATGCGCCGGGCGACCGGCTCGTCGATGGTGCCGGGCAGGTCGCCACGGATCTCGGCCACCGCGTCCTTGACGTCATTGAGCGCCCGGTCGGTGGCGACGTCGAGGTTGAACTCGACCACGGTGGAGGACACGCCGTCGGTCACCGTCGAATAGATGTGGCGCACGCCGGAAATGCCGGCCACTGCATCCTCGACCGGCTTGGTCACCTGCGTTTCCAGCTCCGAGGGCGCCGAGCCGCCGTCGGTGATGGTCACCGAGATCAGCGGCAGGTCGATGTTCGGCATCATGGTGATCGGCAGCCGGGAGAACGAATAGAGCCCCAGCGCGATCAGGCAGACGAACAGCAGGATGGGCGGGACCGGGTTGCGGATCGCCCAGGCGGAAAAGTTCCAGTTCATCCCTTGACCCCCGCATCGGCGACGACCTGCGGCTTGACCTTGTCGCCATCCCTCAGAAATGTCCCGGCCTTCGAGACCACGAGCTCGCCGTCCGCAAGGCCGTCGGTCACTTCGACGAAGCCGGCATCGGTGAGGCCGGTCTTGACCTTGCGCGTGTCGACCAAGCCATCCTTCACCACCTGCACGATGGAGCCGTCGCTGCCGTCGGCGATCGCCGTCACCGGCAGCACCAGCCCCTCGCTGCGGGCCACCTCGACCGTGCCGCGCGCAAAGGCGCCGACGCGCAGGTCCTTGCCCTCCGGCAGGGCGATGCGCGCCTTGCCGAGCCGGGTGGTGGCGTTGATCTCCGGCAGCACCAGGCGCACCACGCCGGCCACCGCCTCGCCGACGCCGGACGGCCGCACGGCCACCTTCTGGCCGACCTTCAGCTCGGGCAGCAGCGTCTCGGTGACGTCGGCGTCGAGCTCGATGTCGCCGTTCTCGGCGATGACGAACAGCGGATTGCCGCTGGCCGAGGCCACCTGCCCCACCACCGCGTTGCGGCTGAGGATGAGGCCGGCGCGCGGGGCGCGGATCTCGGTCTTGGAGCGGCGGAGCTCGGTTTCCGCCCGTTGCGCCTCGACCAGCTTGCGCTGCGCCTCGGCGGCGCTGAGCGCCTCCTTGGCGACCTGAAGCTGGGCCTTGGCCTGATCGGCGGCCAGCTGCCGCTGGTCGAAAGCGTCTTTCGACATCGAACTGTTGCCCACCAGCGCCCGCCCGCGCTCCAGCGCCTGGGCCGTCTGGGTCGCCAGCGCCTCGGCCGAGGAGACCTGGGCCCGAGCCTGGGCGATCTGCGCGTCGGTGGAGGCGAGCTGCGAGGTGTTCTGGGCGAGCAGCACGTCGATGGTGTCGACGGCAAGGCGGGCCAGCACCGCGCCCTCCTCGACCCGGTCGCCGGCGTCGTATGAAATGCTCTCGATCTTCAGGCCTTCGACGCCCGGGGTCACCAGCACCTGCTCGCGCGCCACCAGCGTGCCTGTCACGATCACCTTCTGGCTGAGCGCCTGCCGGGCCGCCTTGACCACGCTGACCGTCGGCACCACGTCCTGCGTCGCAGCGGCGGGCGCCGCCGCATTGTCCTGCGCCAGCGCCGGCAACGTTACGACTGTGCCGGCCAGCAGCGCGCCGACCAGTGGCATGACCCAGAACTTCATTGCGAAACTTCCCCACCGCCGGCTTGTGCCGGGCTCTGAACATGACAAAAAGTTAATCTGCGAACACATGTGGCGTCACCCCGCATTTTCCAAGGGGGCGCCGGCCTTCTGTCCTTCATTTTCCAACACGGCCGAGACAACGCGTGACAGGATGGCTTCGGCGCGCTCGACGTCATAGTCGGCATCGAGGCCCATGCGCAGGATGACCCCGTCGGCAAAGGCCACCAGCGTCATCATGATCGTATCGATATCGACGTCGGGGCTGACCTCGCCCGCCGCGATGGCCTGGGCGAACACCTCGTGCATCAGCTTGCGGTTCTCCGCCTCGCACTTGGCGAAGAAAGCGCCCACCGCCGTGTTGCGCATGCTCTCGACATAGACCTCGAGCATCATCTGCACCGCCCGCCGATCCTGCATCGTCTCGATGTAGGTGAGGCCGCAGCGCAGCAGCCGGTCGTGCAGCGTGCCGGGCTCCAGCAGCAGTTCCAGGATGCGCCGGCCGGCGCACTGCTCCTCCTGGGCGATCGCCTCGATGATGGCGTCCTTGGAGGCAAAGTAGCGGTAGAGCCCGCCGGGGCTCATCTTCGCCTCGGCGCAGATCTCCTGCATCGAGGTGCGATGAAAGCCCGAGCGCGAGAAGCAGGTACGCGCGGCATCGAGAATGTGCGAGCGCCGCTCGTCCTGTTGCGCGGATAGGGTCTGCGGCGCGTTGAAGTTCATGAAGGCTCCCCTGCCCCTGCGCGACACCCGCCGCGCGTTATCCAAAAGTCGACCCCCTTGATCGCAAATGGTGCGAACGAACGTTCGCTCCCATAGAATTGTGTCCGATCCGCGTCAATGCAAGCCGCCCCGTATCGTTCACCAGTCGTTACCGGCGGCATGTTTCGCCACCTGATTGGTATGACTTTTTGGCTAAAACCTTGCGACGCCGTCAGTTTATCCGCCGCCCACCGCCGCCGGCCTGCAAAACGAAACTGACCGATCGGTTCTCCGGAGTGATCTGCCAACAACGACCAGCCACCTCTGATCAAATACGGATATCAGTAGTCAGCTTTGTTTTTTGACTTGCGGCCTTAGGAAATCGGGTTCATGCTCCATCTTGTCCGCAACAAACGAAAGGAGGTGACCGGTGAACTTAAGCAATCGATCCTCGATCGAGGCAAGACTTCGCTGGACAATAGCTTCCTTGAGCGACCTCCAGTTCTGAACAATTGCCTAACAGTTCGTTGCGACGGCACCTCGTTTGTCGCACGAAAACTGGCAACCTCGCCCATTTGCTAAGAAATGGGTTGTGATTGTCGGATCGAGGAAATACGCGTGCCCCGCCTCATCCCAGCCGGATGGAGCGGGGCATGTCGTTTTGGGCGGAACCGCGTTCAACTTTCCGTGAGCCGACCTGGCTCGAGACCAACACGGCCAACAGGGGATGCCCACTGCCCGAGCTGCCAACATGGTATGGAACAGCTCAACTCCAGCGCCCTTCTCCAGGTGAGTAGGGTCTGAAAGCCAGGCACTTCCGGCAAGAGCCGAAGCTGGTTTCGGGCAAAAACCCTCAAAAAAGGCGGGCGGAAGATGACCTTCCGCCCGCGTCGTCTCAGTCGGAGATCTTGGTCCGCCACAGGCTGGTGGCGAGGACCAGCGACAGCACCGCCGAACTGATCCAGAAGACGATGGGCGTCGAGAAATCATAGTGACGCACGCCGTCCACCATGGTGATGCCGTCCTGGATGAGGCGGCCGGAGATATTCTCCTGCAAGGCAGCGCCCAGATAGGAGAACACGCCGATCACGCCCATGGCAGCTCCGGCGACCCGCTTCGAACAGATGTCGACGGCAAACAGCCCACCGAGCGAGGTGACCAGACCGGTCAGCCCAGCGCCGAACAGCAGCATCGACCCTACCGTCACGGTGGCCGAATGCGGCCCGAAGAAGAACAGCAGCAGACCGGCGATCTCCATGAGCCCGAAGATCAGGTTGGCCGGAGGACGACGTCCCTTGAACGCGGTATCGGACACGAAGCCGAAGGCGATCGCACCGGCCATGCCGGCCAGCGTGCTAATCATCAGGATCGAGCCGGCGGCCGTGATGGAGTAGCCTTGGGTCTCCTGAAGATAAAGGACGCCCCAGCTGTTGATGGCATAGCGCGTGATGTAGTTGAGCGCGCTTGCCAGCCCAAGGATCCAGATGGCCGGGATCTTCAACACGGCGAGTTGGGCGCGCAGGACCGTACCCATTTCCTTCTTGGGCTTGACCTCACCGTGATCGTCCTTCCAGTCGGCGACGGTCGGCAACCCCATTGTCCGCGGGCGATCCTGCACCAGCCAGAATGCGGCCACCGCCGACAGGACGCCGACGACGCCCGGCATCCAGAAACCGGCCCGCCACCCGAACCAGGCGATGAAAAAAACCGGTGACCAGGAAGGTCAGCCCCTCGCCCAGCGAGTGGGCCGTACTCCAGATACCGTAGGTTCGGCCACGCTCCTTGTTGGAGAACCAGCCGGTCATCGCGACCACGGACGAGGGGGCACCGAAGCTCTGGAACCAGCCGTTGAGCCCCCAGGCGATCGTGGCCGCGAGCAGCGTCGCCGAAAAGCCCATGGCAAAATTGGCCATCGCCGACAGCAGGAAGCCCAAGGCAAGGAAACGCTTCTGGTTGGCGTGATCGGAGAGAAAACCGTTGAACAGCTTGCCAAAGGCATAAGTGTAGAACAGCGCCGAACCGATCGTGCCGAGATCGGCGGCGGTGAAGATGCCGGCGTCGATCAGCGGCTTCTTCACCATGCCGAGCGACAGCCGACAGGTATAGGCGAAGCCATAGCAAAGGGTGATGCCGATCATCACCCGGATGCGATGCGACCGGTAAAGCCGGTCGATCTCGCGCTGGTTGTCCATCACCGGGACATCCGGCCCGGTCGCGAAGAAACCGAGGATGCCACCCCTCCTCGTCCTCGCCATGCCTTCCTCCATGCCGGACGACTCGGCCGGCCTTACGGTATCGGTCATGATTATCTCCTCCCCAACGGCCGATCGCCACGCCTCCAACGCGACGATGCCGGGGTTTTGTTGCGCACCCGCGAGTGAACACGTGTGCAATAGAAGGCGAAACTAGCCTTCGGCTCAGGGGCTCAACAGAACTCCCTTTCGGTCGCCACCAGGGAAACGCCGGAATGACGCGCCAGCGCCTCGGCGATCTTGGGGTTTCCAGCCATCATGGGATTGCCACGGATGAGCCCGTTGCCAGCCATGAAGTCGTTGGTCACTCCACCGGCTTCGCGAACGAGCACCAGCCCGGCAAGGGCATCCCAGGCATTCATGTGCGGTTCGAAATAGCCGATCAGCCGGCCGGCGGCGACGTAGGAAATCATCAGCGCGCCGGACCCATTTCGGATGAACATGCCGCCGTCGAGCAGAACCTTTTCGAGGAACGGAATGAAATCCTCGGTGCCGACGCGGAACGAGGTGCCGACGCCGAGCACGCCATCCTTCAGGGTTTCGCCGGGATGGACGCGGATCGGCGCATCGCCGCAATAGGCGCCGCCGCCGGCCCTTGCGTGAAACTCCTCGTCGGCATTGGGATCGTAGACGACGCCGATCACCGGCTCGCCCCGCCGCACGACGGCGATGGAAACGCACCAGGAAAACATGCCGTTGACGAAGCAGGCCGTTCCGTCGATGGGATCGACCACCCAGACGAATTCGGCCTCGCCCTTGTCACCGCCATACTCCTCGCCGAGCACGGCATCGCCAGGAAAAGCCGCGAGGATCTCCGAGCGGACGAAGGTCTCCACCGCCCGGTCGGCGACGCTGACCATATCCTGCACGCCCTTCAACTCGATGACCAGTTCGTCCCGCCGCTTGAAATAGCCCATGGCGGTGCGCCCCGCCTCGCGGGCGATGCGGCGCGCCACTTCGTAGCGTGCCTCGATCGCCGGATTTTTCACCTCGAACACGTGTTCACCTCCAATCGGCATCGTCCGCCGAACACTAGACAGCGACAAACTGGTTGGATCGTCACCAGGACGCCAAACAATTCGGCCGCATACTGAGGAAAATTCTCAACCCACATCAAAACGAGCAAGCCTCCCCTCACAGAGACTCGATGCTCGCTATTGATGCACACGAGTGCAACTCATCACGAGTATCTGGGCCTGTCAACGAGTTTTGGCGGCTTTGGGCCAAAATACGAAAACAGCCGGATAGGAGCTGGACTAAGGACGGGTGCGCTCCAAAGCCAGGAGGTGCGACCGGCGCTCAACGAGCGTCACCGGCAACACATCGGCCCGCGGCGGCAGCCCTGGCGCCTCCATGCGCTCGACCAGCCGGGTCACCGCCCGCAACGCCAGCCCCGCCGTGTCCTGGCGGATGGTCGTCATGGCATAGGCGCCGGCCCTGGCCATCGGAATGTCGTCGAAGCCGACGATGGCCAGATCGCCGGGCACCGTCAGGCCGAACTCATCTCGCGCCACGTCCATCAGCCCGAAAGCCAGTTCGTCGGTCGAGCAGAACACCCCGCCCGGCCGCTGATCCGCCGGTCGGTTCAACAAACGCCGCGCCGCGGCCACGCCGCCGTCGTAATCGGGCCGATCGGCCTCGATCAGCTCGAAACTGACGCCGGCGGCACCGGCCAGCGCCATCGTCTCGCAGAAACCGGCGCCACGCTCGCGGCCACTATGGGTGCCGGTCGGGCGATTGACATAGGCAAGGCGGCGAGCACCGGACGCGAGAAGGCATTCGGCAGCCAGCGCGCCGCCTCGGCGGTTGTCGCTACCGACGGTATCGACACCTTCGAAATCGCCGGTCCGGTTGATCATCACCACCGGCACGCGCAGGCGGGAATACTCCTCGGCCAGCTCGATCGGCGGCGTCCCAGAGGTGAGGATGGCGCCGGCCACGCGATAGCTCAGGAGATCGCGCAGCGACTCCTCCACATTGTCGGCGCGTCGGGCATCCATCAACAGCGGCGCCAGCCCGCGACGATCGAGCTCGGACACCAACGGCGCCAGGATCAGCGGCAGGAACGGCGTACCAAAGCCGGACACAACAATGCCCACGAGATTGCTCTGCCGCTGGATCATGCTGCGGGCAAGAATGTTGACCCGGTAACCGAGCTCTTCGGCCGCCGCCAACACCTTCTCGCGTGTTTCCTGGGAAACGCTCGCCCCGGGCGTAAAGGTCCGCGACACTGCCGAACGCGACACCCCGGCCCGCCGGGCGACATCGGCGGCGGTGACCCAGTGGGACGGCCCATTGGCTGCGTCGTCGACTGTCACAGACTGGCCCTCTCCCCGCTACGGCATGACGATCCTTAGCCTTGCGCACGCATCGCATCAAGCAGGCTGCCGACGAAGCCATGTCCGAAGGCCGACCTTGCCACCTCCGGGGAGACCGGATTTCGGAGATGGCGGAGATCATCCTCCGTCCTGGTCTCGGGCCTACCGCCTGATCATGACATTGCCGCCGCGTTCTCCACCGATCCATGAGTAGAGCAAGGCGCAATGCGTCTTCACGCCAGAGGCTTGGATCCGGTTATCGACATCCGTGGCCGCTTCAGAGCATCATCCGACCGGAGTGAAACGAGGATCGGCAAGATGATGCTTTGGGAGCAGAAGCTTGGAACGCCGATCTGATTCAGTCAGATCGAACAGCGCTCTAAGTGCAATACGTTGAAAATGACGGTCTTTCATACTTGGGTTTATTTTGTCTCGGATCGCGATCGGAACCGTCATGTCAATGATGTAGTCGTCTTCGCACCAGGCCTTGGAAAAAGCGAGATACTGAAAATTATAGAGGATGGTTTCTTCCTCATCGGTGAATGAACCCGCCAATGCTTCGGTGCAAAGTAGAAATGTCAGTAGACATGCCCAGACCTTCATAAGCCTCCCTCCGTCGACACCGGCTGCTGCGCGCTGGGCTACCTAGCGCAACATCAACATGGCTCACTCGCATAGCGTGAAACACCGAGCAGCCGCCGTGCCTCCCGAGCCGAACACCCAAATCGCTAATTCGACTTTCGGCTTTGAATCGCCTCATCGGGCGTTTACCATGGCTTGGCCCCGCTCGGGCCGACCGACGGGGCTTTGTTGAATCGAGCCCGAGGTCCGGATGTCCAGTACCCCCAAGCCGACGCGTTTTTCCGTCAAGCCCCTGCACCTTCTGACCCGCCACCTTGCCGACGTCGCATCCGGCCGCGCCGATCCCGACCTGGTGATCACCGGCGCCCGCGCCCTGTCCACCTATTCCGAGCGCATCCTCAACGACCGCGAGATCTGGATTTCCGGCGGGCGCATCGCCGCCGTCAAGGAAGCCGGCAGCTATCGCGGCGGCTCGGCCAACATCTATGACGCCCAGGGCGGCATCATCGGGCCCGGCCTCATCGACCCGCACATCCACATCGAAAGCTCGATGGTGACGGCCTGCGCCTATGCCGAGGCCGCGCTCTTGAACGGCACCACCACCATCTTCTGCGACAGCCACGAGATCGGCAACGTGATGGACGTCGCCGGCATCGAGGCGATGATGGAAGACGCCCGCGAGGCGCCGCTCTCCATCTTCCACACGCTGGCCTCCACCGTGCCCGCCACCTCGCCCGAGCTGGAAACGGCCGGCGGCGACCTGACGCCGGAAAAGATCGGCGCGCTGTTCGACAAGTGGCCCGAGGCCGTGGCGCTGGGCGAGAAGATGGACTTCGTGCCCGTCACCATGGGCGACGAGCGCAGCCACGCCATCATCGCTGCCGCCCTCTCGCGCGGCCGCCCCGTCTCCGGCCACGTCTACGGCCGCGAGTTCGTCGCCGCCTATGCCGCCGCCGGCGTCACCGACACCCACGAGGCCACCGACCGCGACATCGCCGACGACCTTCTCGAAGCCGGCGTCTGGATCTTCCTGCGCGGTGGCCCGCCGACCACGCCCTGGCACTCGCTGCCCGAAGCGATCAAGACCATCACCGAGCTCGGCGCCTCGCCGCGCCGCATCGCCGTTTGCACCGACGACCGCGACGCCGAGGACCTCTTGGCCTTCGGCCTCGACTGGGTGGTGCGGCAGGCCTACCGCATCGGCATTCCGCGCACCACCGCCTGGGCGATGGGCTCGATTTCCGGCGCCACGCGCTATGCCATGGACGGCGAGATCGGCGGCCTCGGCGGCGGCCGGCGCGCCGACCTGGTGCTGCTCGACGACGACCTGGTGCCGCAGTCGACCTGGTACGGCGGCGAGCTGATGGTCGACCGTCGCGCCATCACCCCCGACGCTGGAATCGACACTGGAAACGCGCTACCGCTACCCGGACGCCGCCTACGCCACCATTCACCTGCCCAAGGAGCTGAAGCTGACGCCGGAGCTGCCGACCGCGCCGGTGACGGCCAACGTCATCCGCACCGAGCTGCCGGGCATCGTGCTGAAGCACGTCAAGATCGAGCTCGAGCCGGCCAACGACTGGCAGACGCTGTTCGACCGCCACGACCTCGCCTTCGTCACCGTCGTCGAGCGGCACGGCAAGTCGGACGGCAACGTGGCGCGCGGCCTTCTGCAGAACTTCGGCCTGAAGCAGGGCGCCGTCGCCTCCTCGGTCGGCCACGACAGCCACAACATCATCATCGCCGGTACCAACGAGGCCGACATGGCCGTGGCGCTCAAGGCCATCGAGGCCGAGCATGGCGGCATCTGCGTGGTGCAGGACGGCAAGGTCACGGCCATGGTTCCGCTGCCGGTGGCCGGATTGATGAGCGACAAGCGCGTCCACCTCGTCGCCGGCGAAGTGCAGGCGTTGAAGACCGAATGGGAAAAGGCCGGCTGCACCCTGCCCTACATGGGCTTCAACCTCATCCCGCTGTCGGTCATCCCGGAGATCCGCATCACCGACAAGGGCATGGTGCTGGTGCCGGAAATGACCCAGGTGCCGCTGTTCGAGGCGGCCGAGTAATACCGCTTCCGTCGGGTTTCGACCTTTCGGGCGGAACCTGACGGAAGCGGAAGCGCCCGACCGGGCGCCGGCCGGTCAGGCCGAAACCCGCTTGAGCCGCCCGCTTGAGCCGGATAGGTCCGGATCAAGCGGAACACGTATAACCAGAGAAAGGGCGGCCGACCCCACCGGGCCGGCGCCCAACATCGACACGGGGAGATTCTTTTTGCGACCGCGATCCATTTGGATCGTGCCGGACGTCTGACTTGGGCAGGACGCCGATCCCCGGCGTCGATGAGAGTGTCCGAGATGAACCAAATCGCCCTGAAGCCCGATGCCACCACACTGGTCAACGTCCTGACCTGCGAGCCATCCGACCAGGAGGCGCTGCTGGCCCTCCTGCGCGACAACATCGAGACGGTGATCTCGACGCTGGACGGCTGGATCGCCACCAACCTTGTGTCCGCCATCGACGGATCGCGGGTGGTCATCGTCTCGCAATGGCGCGATGCCGCCGCCGTCAAGGCGATGCAGACCAACGAGCGCATGGTCGCCTACTTCCCCAAGCTCGCGGCGCTGGCCCGCTTCGATTCGACCGCCGGCACCATCGCCTATCAGCGCGCCGCCTGACATGCTCTAGCGAGGACGCCGAATGATTCCGCAGGACCTCGAGAAACGACTGGCGGTCCTGCGGCCCCAGCTCCACCGCTATTGCGCGCGCATGGTGGGCTCGACCGTCGACGCCGAGGACATCGTGCAGGACGCCTGCCTGAAGGTGGTGGCGGCATGGGACGGCGCGGACCTTGCCAATCCCGACGGTTGGCTGTTCCGCATCGCCCACAACACCGCCCTCGATTTCCTGCGACAGCGGCGGCGCCAGCCGATGGCCGAGGATCCGGAGGTGCTGGAAACGAGCGCCGTCGCGCCGACGCTCGATCCCGGCGCCGCCACCGCCTCGATCCGCACCTTCCTGCGCCTGCCGCCGCTCCAGCGCAGCGCGGTCGTCATGAAAGACGTGATCGGCCATTCCCTCGAAGAGATCGCCGAGATCAACGGCATCAGCCCGCCGGCCGCGAAATCGGCCCTGCAACGCGGGCGCGCCAGTCTCCGCGCCTTCCTCGACGAACCGGAGGATGCCGAGCCGCCCGCGCTGACGGTCGAGACCCGACGACGCCTCGTCGCCTATGTCGATGGCTTCCGAGCCGGCGACTTCGACGCGGTACGCGCCATGCTCGCCGAGGACGTGCGGCTCGACCTGGTCTCGAGGCTGAGCCGGACCGGCAAGTCCCAGGTCGGGGACTACTACGGACGATACGCCGAGAGCCGGCAGTGGGCCTTCGCCCCCGGCCTCGTCGAGGGCCGCCCGGCCATGCTGGTCTACGACCGCGGCGTCTCCCTCGACCAACCCGCCTATTTCGTCGCCCTCACCTTCCGCAATGGGCAGGTCGCGGACATCCGCGACTTCCTGCTCGCCCGCTACGCGACCGAGGGCGTCCGCATTGAGGAACTGGCGTCCTGATGACGGAGCCCGCCCTCGGCAATGGCGGGGGCCTGCGCCTGCAATGGATCAGCCGGCCACCGCCCCTCTGCGCGGCCGGATCGACAGGTCCTCGTCGTCGGCCTCGCCGCTCAGCCCTTCGAGGATCGGGCACTGCGGCCGGTCGTCGCCATGGCAGGCGCACACCAGCTTGGATAGCGTTTTGGGTCATCTCCTGCAAGGCGGCGATCCGCTTGTTGAGATCGTCGATGTGGTTCTGGGCCAGCCGCTTCACCTCGGCGCTGGCCCGCCCCTCGTCGCGCCAGAGGTCGAGAAGTTCCCCGATCTCGGCGACGGAGAAGCCCAGGTCGCGCGACCGGCGGATGAAGCGCAGCATGTGCACGTCGGTGTCCGAATAGTCGCGATAGCCAGACTCCCGCCGGTCGGCCTTGGGGATCAGCCCGGTCTGCTCGTAGTAGCGGATCATCTTGGCCGACACGCCGGAGGCCTTGGCCGCCTGTCCGATATTCATCTGCCCTCTCCTGTCAGCTCTCAAACGGCGAAGCGGCGCAGCCGGAGGGCGTTGCCCAGCACGAACACGCTAGAGAGCGCCATGGCGCCGGCCGCGAACACCGGCGACAGCAGGATGCCGAGCGACGGGTAGAGCGCGCCGGCCGCCAGCGGGATCAGCGCCGTGTTGTAGGCGAAGGCCCAGAACAGGTTCTGGCGGATGTTGCCGATGGTCGCCTTGGAGAGCACGATGGCGTTGGGCACGCCCTGCAGGCTGCCCGACATCAGCACCACGTCGGCCGCCTCGATGGCGACATCGGTGCCCGTGCCGATGGCGAGGCCGACATCCGCCTCGGCCAGCGCCGGCGCGTCGTTGATGCCGTCGCCGACGAAGGCCAGCGTGCCGTGCGCGGCCTTGAGCCGGCGCACCGCCTCCACCTTGCCGTCCGGCAGCACTTCGGCCACCACCTCGTCGATACCGAGGCGGGCGGCGATGGCCTTGGCCGTCAGCGCGTTGTCGCCGGTGATCATCGCCACCTTGAGGCCGAGGTCGTGCAGCGCGGCGATGGCGGCCGGCGTCGACGACTTGACCGGGTCGGCCACGGCGACGATCGCCGCCAGCTTGCCGTCGATGGCCGCGTAGAGCGGCGACTTGCCCTCGCCGGCCAGCCGCTTGGCCACCTCGGCGAAGCCCGATACGTTGAGGCCGAGCTGGACCATGTAGCGGTCGGCGCCCAGTTCGACGCGCTGGCCGCCGGCCACCGCCGTCACGCCCAGCCCGGTCACCGAGCCGAAGTCGCTCACCTCAGGCAGTTCCAGCCCCTCGGCCTCGGCCGCCGCAACAATGGCGCGGGCGATCGGATGCTCAGACTTGCTCTCGGCCGCCGCCACCAGCGCCAGCACCGCCGGGCGGTCGAAGCCCTCGGCCAGCTCCATGTCGGTCAGCGCCGGCTTGCCCTCGGTCAGCGTGCCGGTCTTGTCGACGGCCACCACCTTGGCGTCTCTCAGAAGCTGCAACGCCTCGCCCCGGCGGAACAGCACGCCGAGCTCGGCGCCCCGGCCGGTGCCGACCATGATCGAGGTCGGCGTCGCCAGCCCCATGGCGCAGGGGCAGGCGATGATCAGCACCGCCACCGCGTTGATCAGAGCGAAGGTCAGCGGCGACGACGGCGCCAGCATCAGCCAGACGACGAAGGTCAGCGCCGCCGCGGCGAACACCGCCGGTACGAACCACATGGTGATGCGGTCGACCATGGCCTGGATCGGCAGCTTGGAGCCCTGCGCCTCCTCGACCATGCGGATGATCTGCGACAGCACCGTGTCGCCGCCCACCGCCGTGGCGCGGAAGGCGAAGGCGCCCGTCTGGTTGACGGTGCCGCCGACCACCTTGTCGCCGGCCGCCTTGGCCACCGGGATCGGCTCGCCGGTGATCATCGCTTCGTCGACGAAGCTGTCGCCTTCGATCACCTCGCCATCGACGGGCACACGCTCGCCCGGCCGCACCTCGACGACGTCGCCGGCCACCACCGAGGCGATGGGAAGATCGGACACCTTGCCGTCGCGGCGCACGTGCGCCGTCTTCACCTGAAGGCCGACCAGCCGGCGGATCGCCTCGGAGGTGCGCCCCTTGGCGCGCGCTTCCAGCAAGCGGCCGAGCAGGATCAGCGTGACGATGACCGCCGCCGCCTCGTAATAGACGTTGAGCGTGCCGGCCGGCAGCAGGCCGGGGGCGAAGGTCGCCACCAGCGAGTAGCCGTAGGCGGCGAGCGAGCCCACCGCCACCAGCGAGTTCATGTCGGGCGCGAGGCGCCAGAGCGCCGGCAGCCCCTTGGCGTAGAAGCGCCGGCCGGGACCGAACATCACCAGCGTCGTCAGCACGAACTGCAGGTACCAGCTGCCCTGAGTGCCCAGGGTGTCGGCGATCAGCATGTGCATGCCGGAGAACAGGTGCGAGCCCATTTCCATGACGAACACCGGCGCCGTCAGCACCGCCGCGACGATCAGGTCGCGCGCCAACTCCCGCCGCTCGGCGTCCTTCCGGTCAGCCCGTTCGGCATCCTCGGCAAGGCTGTCGGCAACACTCGCCGCCTCGATCAGCCGGGCGTCATAACCGGCCGTCTCCACCGCATCGACCAGCGCCGCCGCCTCCGCCGTACCGCGAATGGTGGCGCGCTCGGTCGCCAGGTTGACGACGGCCTCGTCGACGCCCGGCACCGCCTTGAGCGCCCGCTCGACGCGGCCGACGCAAGAGGCGCACGTCATGCCCTCGACGGCCAGCTCGACGCGGGACTCCGCCACCGGCGCCGCCGGTACGCCGTAGCCGGCCATCTCCACGGCATCGACCAGCTTGGCGCGCTCGACCGCGCCGTTGGTGGTGATGCTCGCCCGCTCCGTCGCCAGGTTGACCGCCACCGTTTCGACGCCCGGCACCGCCTTCAGCACCCGCTCGACGCGGCCGACGCAGGAGGCGCAGGTCATGCCCTCGATGGGCAGCGAGAACTGGCTCGATGACGTGGTGCGGGCGGGGGCATTCATGGCCGCTTCCTTCTGTTCCTGACTGTTCATCCCCGGAAGATGAGGCTTCCAACCATGGG
>CAXXNH010000005.1:0-5055 GCA_963665435.2 uncultured Pleomorphomonas sp.
TCCCTACATTGATGTGAGAGCGAGCTTCAATTCCTTCCTTCCTGCCGGACTGCAGGACTCGGTCTCAGGGAAACTCGTCGAAGCCTGGATAGAGAGACTTGAATGCCATCCAGAGCTGCATGATAAGATCGAGTTTGACATCGCCCAGACGGTCATGGACTTTTCTTTCGATTCTTCTTTGGAATCAAAATACCCCGGAGTACTCGATTCGGCAGAGATACTGGCATTTCGGGAAGCGTTGGCTCATCTGACAACTCAATGTCTGGATACCAGTGAGGGCGGTTCTTTGGCCCAGGCAGAGGCTGCCGTCAGAAAACTGCATCAAACACAGTGTTCCAGGACATTGCCCGACAGTGAGTATGTCGCCAATATCAAGTACTACTGTGAAGAGTGCCGTACTCTGGGGACGCTCCCCTTTTCGGTGCTGGCGCGTCATGGTTTTATCGCCGAGTCTCTGCTTCGGACCGCCGTGTCCCGCGGGGCTATAAGCGAAGCACGGGTTTCTCTTTTCAAACGTTCAATTGAGACGATTTCCGGGGAGATGGGAAGAGCGTTTTCAGACGTGGTACAGGGCTCCATGTCACGTGAGCACTTTCTTGATATCTACGGACATTTGCGTCCCGGCAGTTATGACATCCTTTCGCCCCGATACCGTGATCGGTCAGAGTTGTTCAGCAATGATCTGAGTCTGCCTGATTCCCGGAGAGCCGAGCCGTTTAGCTTTAAGGACGAGGAACGTCGCGGACTTGAATCTCTTGCCCGGGAAAACGGGCTGGAGGGGTTCTCCATTGCCGTTTTCCGGGAATATGTTGAGCGCGCGGTGGCAGGCCGAGAGTATGCCAAATTCGTGTTTACCAGGAATGTTTCCGATATTTTGGAACTGATCGCTATTTGGGGAGAGCGGTACGGTTTCTCGCGAGAGGATCTCGCTTATCTGAATATCATGGATTTGATCGGCTGGTGTTCTGTCAGTTTGCTGCGTGATCAAAAAGCTTATTACAGCGAGCAGATAGCGGCGGGCAAGGAGCTCTTTTCGCTGGGAAGCAACGTGCAATTGGGGTATCTGATACGGTCACCAAGAGATGTATACGTTGTTCCCCAGCATCGAAGCGCTCCGAATTTTATCGGAGCAGGGAATGTGGAGGCCGACGTTGTGAGGCTGGATGCACACTCCTCCTGCAGCAGTGACATTACCGGCAAGATCGTCTGCATCGAGAACGCGGATCCGGGGTTCGATTGGATCTTTACGAGAAAGATTGCCGGGTTGGTTACCAAGTTCGGCGGTACCAATTCCCACATGGCGATCCGTTGTGCCGAGTATGGACTCCCGGCTGCGATCGGCGTGGGGGAGAAGCTGTTCCTTGAATTTTCAAAAGTAGGACGCGGCGTCATCAATGCAGGCGGCGGCGTTTTGAGGGGAGTGTAGGGTGACTTCTCCATATATCCTCGCAGTAAGTCAGAGAATGACGGTGGATGCTTCTACTGGTGAATTGCGTGATGCCTTGGCGCAAGACTGGTTTCATTTTTTGAAGAAGGCCTTGCCCGGAGTGATTGCCGTACCGGTTCCCAATGCGGGAGAGGAAGCGGCGAGCTGGGTTGAGTTGCTCGGAGCCGATGGTTTGCTTTTGACCGGCGGTGACGACTGGGGCGTGTTTCCGCTTCGAGACGAAACTGAGAGGGCTCTTTGGACTTGGGCGCAGAAACACAGGCATCCGGTCTTGGGCGTATGCCGGGGAATGCAAGTTGTTAACTTTCTGGCCGGTGGGCGACTCCCGGAGGCGAGAGACGAGAAGCACGTTGCGACAAGACATGAGATAGAATTTACGGAAGGCGCTTCATCTTCGCTGGAGGTGAACTCCTATCATCGGGGCTTGCTGATGGATCGGGATATTGCTCCTGTGCTTAAGCCGGAG
Source organism: uncultured Pleomorphomonas sp. (assembly GCA_963665435.2). Taxonomy (GTDB): domain Bacteria; phylum Pseudomonadota; class Alphaproteobacteria; order Rhizobiales; family Pleomorphomonadaceae; genus Pleomorphomonas. The sequence goes on from CAXXNH010000005.1 coordinate 1,914, forward strand.
GCTCGTTCGCAGGATGGTGCGATAGAAGCGTTGCGATCCGAAGATGGGTTGGTCTGCGGGATCATGTGGCATCCTGAAAGGGAGGCTGAGCCTGTTTTGTACGATCTGGAGTTGTTCAAGAAGTTGTTTGGAGGGGAGGAGTGAAGCTGTCTGCTTTGATCCTCGCCGCAGGGAGAGGGTCCAGAATGGGGGATTCCACGGAACGGAATCCCAAGTGTCTTATTCCACTGGCGGGCAAGCCGCTGTTGGAGTGGCAGCTTGGTGCACTGCGGCGGGCCGGTATCGATTTAATAACCGTGGCAAGAGGCTATAAGGCCGAGATGCTTGAAGGAAATTTCTCGACAGTGGACAACCCGTTGTGGGAACAAACCAATATGGTCTCCACCCTGGCTTGTGCCTTTGAAAAAGTGGCGTCATCTTCATGTGTGATCTCGTATTCCGACATCGCCTATAGTGCCGGTCATGTCCGGGCCGTTGCTGACAGCGACGGTGATATTGTTGTCGCCTATGACACCCTGTGGCGGGACTTGTGGGCACTGCGTTTTGAGAACCCCCTGGAGGATGCGGAGACGTTTGTCCATGAAAACGGTCGGTTGGTGGAGATAGGGGCACGAACCTCGGACATCGAGGCGATTCAGGGGCAGTTCATGGGGCTGCTTCGCTTTACGCCGAATGGATTTTCCGTGGTGAAAGAATATTTGTCTGGGCTGCCGCAGGAGGCTGTGGCGAAGCTGGATATGACTGCCTTGCTGAGCCGCTTGCTTGCTGAGGGGATCAGAATTTCTGTCGTGCCTGTGGCAGGACAGTGGTGCGAAGCCGATTCAATGAGCGATGTGGTTGCATATGAAGCAGAACTGGAACGTTATGATTCCCAGGGCCTGAAATGGTCTCACGACTGGCGGGAATAGAAAACACAAGGGCTATTGTTTTGAAACACGGTGATTTTTCCCAGTTGGCTGAGGATTACTCCAAGTATCGTCCCGGATACTCTCCTTTTGTGCTGGATGCTCTCATGTCGCTGGCAAGGCCTGAGGGGGAAAAGCCGGTTATCGCCGACGTCGGCGCAGGGACCGGAATCTGGACCCGGCATATGCTCCCCGGAGGTTCCGCGGTAACAGCCGTCGAGCCTAATGATGCCATGCGTGAACAGGGTATTATGAAAACGGAAAGGGAGCAGGATGGCATCACGTGGGTTGCTGGAAGCGCTGAAGCCACGACTCTCCCGGATTCGAGCTGCGACATCGTCACCATGGCGTCGTCATTCCATTGGGCGGATTTTGATGTGGCGGTCAGGGAGTTCAACAGGATTCTGCGCCCCGGCGGGGTGTTCATGGCCTTGTGGAATACGCGCTATATAGAAAGCAACCCGGTGCTGGTCGATATTGAGGATGAATTGAAACGACTCGTTCCTGACATGAAGCGCGTTTCGTCCGGGCGCTCCGAGTTCTGTGAGAGTCTGTTCGAGATGCTCAAGGGGCGCAGTGAATTCGAAGACGTCATGTATCTTGAAGGGCGTCATAGCGAACAACAGAGTCTTGAGCGATATATTGGCCTGTGGCGTTCGGTCAATGATGTCCGGGTACAGGCCGGTCCTGAGCGTTTTGAGCAGTTTATCGAGTATATCAAGGACACCCTTGCCGGTGTGGAATACATCAATGCCGACTATATGACCCGTGCATGGATTGCCCGGAAAAGGAGCTAAGCATGTCTGGCGGGGTGGTTTGGATTACAGGGCTTTCCGGGGCAGGCAAAACAACCACGGCAAGAGCTCTGGCAGAGTGTTTTGTCTCTGCCGGGCGCGAGCCGGTCATCATTGATGGCGATCAGGTTAGAGAAGCTGTCGGCGACGTGAGTTGCGGACATAATCTGGAAGATCGCTTGACCAACGCTTACCGAATCTGCCGTTTTGCAAAGCTTGTCGCTGCCCAGGGGCGGATAGTGATTGTCGCCACAATGTCGCTGTTTCATGAAATTCATTCCTGGAATCGTGACAATTTCCCATGCTATCTTGAAGTGTTTCTGGATGTATCTCTGGATACGCTTGCATCGAATGACAGCAAGGGGCTCTATGCGAATGGGAAGGACTTGCCCGGGATGGACCTGACACCGCAGTTCCCGCTCTCGCCTCATGTGCTGATTGAAAACCAGGGCTTTTCTTCTGCACCGGCGAAGATCGCCGAGGACATTCACAGGTTGTTTCTGGAGGTTCACGGTATTGGGTAAGACTCTTTCGGGCGTATGGGAGCTCGAGCGTTTCTGCAAGGAAGCCCGGTCTTCTGTCGCAGCAATTCTCGTACAGTTCCGGCTTCATGAAAAGCTGATGGAAAGGCTTGCCGAAAAAATGTCAGACTCCCATCTCACTCCTGTGGTCGTTTATCTGTACGGGAGTGAACGGGAGGAATTTTCCTTTCCGATTTGCGAGTTGGCAGAAGCAGAGGTGTCCTCAATCTCAGGCCCGGATGTAATCGTCTTTGTCGATTCAGGCTTGCAGTTCCCGACCGATATCCCGGTAGTTTCGATCCCCCATGCGTTCATATCAAACACGGAAGGCCCGGTTAGCGCGACTTCCCTGTCCCATTTCAGCTATCTGTTGCTGACCAGTGATTATCTCTTTCTGCCCAACCCGGAGACCGCCAGCATCACTCCCGATGAGTATCGGAAAGAATGGGGGAACCTGTTTCCTTCCGTCTGTGCCAGACGAGAAGGGGTGTTTACGATCATCCCTGGCGGGTACCTCAAGGCGGATTTGCTGTTGGAAGAGATCGAGGCGCGCGGAGAAATCAAGGATTCCATACTGGTCGCGCCCACAACGATCGCTTACGGCAGGGACGGCTATTATCAGCGATGCTGCGCTCTCCTCGACGCGGCCTTCGCCGGGACTCGGGATGAAACAGTTCTCTTCAGACCATATCCTGATGACCTGGAAAGTCCTGAAGTCCTTCGCCTGGTTGGGACGTATGGAGGGAATCCCCGTTTTCTTCTCGATAGGTCGCCAACCAACATCGAGGTCTATTCCAGGGCAAAGGTTCTTCTTACCGACGACTCGCTGACCCGCTTTACCTTTTCCATGGCTACAGGGCTGCCCTACATTCGGCATGTCCTGCGCGTTGATCAGGAATTGGTAGAACATGATCTCGGTTTT
>CAXXNH010000006.1:0-31540 GCA_963665435.2 uncultured Pleomorphomonas sp.
GTGGCCGTCGCCGCGTAATGCGGTGCCCAAACTGGGAATCAAGCCCTAGGGGGTTGCACCTTTAGGCGGGGTTCGGAGGCACCTGGCAACAGAAGCCTCCACTTAACTCCTTACATCATTGCCCTGTTTCCCGCGCTTTCGGCGATCCGCCGCGAAGCCGTTTACACTGTTGCGCCGGATGCTTTAAACTGGCGGCCACGACGCGGCCCTTCGGCCGCCTGCGATTTCCTCAAGGCGGAGCCTCAATGCCCAAGGACATGATCCGTTACGACGTTCTGGCTCAGGAGGCCTTCCGCGGCCTTGTGAAGAAGGTGCTCGCGGAAGTGGCGCATGCCGGCCTGCCGGGCGAGCATCATTTCTACATCATCTTCGACACCCGGGCGCCGGGCGTGCGCATTTCCGCCCGCCTCAAGGAGCGTTATCCGGACGAGATGACCATCGTCATCCAGCACCAGTATTGGGAGCTGGTGGTGAACGAGACCAGCTTCGAGATCGGCCTCAGCTTCTCCGGCGTGCCCGAGAAGCTGGTGGTTCCTTTTGCCTCGGTGCGCGGCTTCTTCGATCCGTCGGTAGAGTTCGCCGTGCAGTTCCCGCTGGTGGACGAGAGCGGCAACGCCGCCGACATGCCCGAGGAAGGCCCGCTCCGGGCGATCGGTCCGGCGAGTGGCGAACCGAAGATCGCGTCGCGTCCGCCCAGAGGGCAGGCTGCCAAGGAGCCAGCCGCCAAGCCTGAAAAGCCCGCCGCCAAGGCGCCCGAAGAGCAGAAGCCGGCCGACGAGGCAGGCGAGGAACGCGCGGGTGGACCGACGGTCGTTTCGCTCGACGCCTTCCGCAAGAAACCCTGATCGGCGATGGGCGAACTGGTCAACCTCCGTCGGGCGCGCAAGGATCGCGACCGTCGCCGCCGCGAAGACGAAGCGGCGGAGAATCGCGTGAAGTTCGGCCGTACCAAGGCGGAGAAGCAGACGGCCAAGGCGCAGGATGCGCTGGAGGCGCGCCGCCTTGAGGGCCATCGCCTCGACACCCCCGCCGATCCGGAGCCATCGCCGGACGCCTCCTCATGAACGTCAAACGGTCGCTGTCGCTGGCCGGGCATCGAACCAGCCTCGCGCTGGAGCCCGAGTTCTGGGCGGCGGCGGAGAGCCTCGCCGGGCGGCGTGGCCTCAGTCTGGCGGCCTTGGTTCTCGATATCGATCGGGCGCGCGGCGAGCGCAATCTGGCGAGCGCCGTTCGCGTGGCGGTGCTCGCCGATCTCAGCGTCTCGCCTGGTGATCCCGGACGCACATCTTCCCCCTGACTTTTCTCGATTGGGCGTATCTTGGTCGACCTGTCCCTGCACATTCTCACAGCGCTGTTCTTCGCCGCGCTGATCGCCGGATTCATCGATTCCATCGCCGGTGGTGGTGGCCTCATCACCGTTCCGGCGCTGATGCTGGCCGGTTTCACGCCGCTTCAGTCGCTGGGCACCAACAAGCTGCAGGCGCTGTTCGGCTCGGCCTCGGCGACGCTCGGCTACGCGCGGGCAGGGCAAGTCAATCTCCGCTCGCAGTTGCCGATGGCGCTGATGTCGGCTGGCGGCGCGGTGTTGGGGGCATTTCTCGCCACGGTGCTGCCGGGCGACTGGCTGCAGATCGCCATGCCGATCATGCTGATCGTCATCGCCGTCTACTTTGCCTTCAAGCGCGGCCTCAACGACCTGGATCGGCACGCGCGGATCACCCCGTTTCTGTTCACGCTGACGTTCGTGCCGCTGATCGGCTGCTACGACGGCCTGTTCGGGCCGGGCACCGGCTCGTTCTTCATGCTGGGCTTCGTGTCGCTGGCGGGCTTTGGTCTATTGAAGGCGACGGCGCATACCAAGATGCTCAACTTCGCCAGCAACATCGGCAGCTTTTTTGTGTTTCTCGCCTCCGGGGCCATCTTCTGGAAGCCTGGGCTCGTGATGGGCGCCGGTCAGTTCCTCGGTGCGCAGCTCGGATCGCGTTTGGCCGTCAGGGGCGGCGCCAAGATCATTCGGCCGCTGCTGGTGATCACCTGCATCTGCCTGGCGATCAAGCTCCTGGCCGATCCTGCCAATCCGGTGCGGATGTGGGTGATGGGGCTGTAGAGCGCCCTATATCCGCGTTGCGCTTTATTCTGCCCGATGTCCTGCGCGCAGGCGCAGGATCTCAGGACGAGAAAGTGAGCGGCTGGTATAGGTCGCTTCGATAGCTCGTAGCCTAAACCGCCGCGAACTCCTCGCGGGTGAAGCCTTGCAGGTAGAGAACAGCGGTGAGGTCGCCATGGCGGATCGAAACCTCTGCCGCCTCCGCCACCTTGGGCTTGGCGTGGAAGGCGACGCCGAGGCCGCTTTCGTTGATCATGTCGAGGTCGTTGGCGCCGTCGCCGATCGCCACCGTCTCGTGGTGGGCAAGGCCGCGCGTCTCCCGGAGCTCGATCAGCGTGGAGAGTTTGGCCGCCTTGCCGAGGATCGGCTCGGCGACGAGGCCCGATAGCCTGCCATCCTCGGTCAGGAGGCAGTTGGAGCGATCCTCGTTGAAGCCGATCATGTCGCGGATGCGGTCGGTGAACAGGGTGAAGCCGCCGGAGACCAGGGCGGTATAGGCGCCGTGCGCCCGCATGGTGCCGATCAGTTCGCGGCCGCCCGGCGTCAGGGTGATGCGCTCGCGCAGCACCTCGTCGACGACGGCAATGTCGAGCCCCTTGAGAAGGGCGACGCGCTCGCGCAGCGCCGGCTCGAAGGCGATCTCGCCGCGCATGGCCCGTTCGGTGATGGCGGCGACGTGCTCCTTGAGGCCGACGAAGGCGGCGAGCTCGTCGATGCACTCCTGGCCGATCATGGTGCTGTCCATGTCGGCGACCAGAAGCTTCTTGCGCCGGCCCTCGACTTCGACAATCGCAAAGTCGACGGCCGCATCGCCGACAACCTCGGCAACGCGATGCACCGCCTCGCTGTGCGAGAGGTAGTCGGCGACGGCGATATCGGCGGCGATCCCGTCGGCCAGCACCTTGTGGGCGTCGCCGCCCAGGCGTCGCGACACGCTGACGATCAGGCTATCGGTCACTTGCGGATTGGCCGGAGATGAGACAAGCGTTGCGACGAGCGACATGGGAGGCTCCAGACGTGACGGCGGAGACGGTAGAAAGGCGCGCGGTTCTGATAGCCGGACCGACGGCGAGCGGCAAGTCGGCTCTGGCGCTGGCGATCGCCGAACGTTGCGACGGCGTGGTGATCAACGCCGATTCGATGCAGGTCTATCGCGAGCTTCGCATTCTGACGGCGCGACCGTCGCCGGAGGACGAGGCGCGTGCGCCGCACCGCCTTTACGGACATGTCGACGGCAGCGACGGCTATACCGTGGCGCGTTACATCCAGGACCTTGAACGCACTCTGGACGAGACGGCTGGACGGCCAGCAGTGATCGTTGGTGGAACCGGGCTCTATTTCAACGCCATGACGCAGGGGCTGTCCGACGTGCCGCCGATCGACGAGAAGGTTCGCGCCTTCTGGCGCGAGCGGGCGCGGTCGATCAGTCCGGCGGCGCTGCACCGGGAGTTGGCCGTCGTCGATCCTACGCTGCATGGCCGCCTGCATCCCAACGATACGCAACGCGTTCTGCGGGCTCTCGAGGTGGCTGACAGTACCGGACGGCCGCTGTCGGAGTGGCAGGAAAAGCGCTCGCGACCGGCGATCCCCGGCGCAGGCCTTGCCCGCGTCGTCATGGCTCCGGCCCGCGACTGGCTGCACGCGCGCATCGACGAGAGATTCCGCGCCATGGTGGCCAGTGGTGGGCTCGACGAGGCGGCGGCGTTTGCCGCGCTTGGCCTCGATCCGGTGCTGCCGGTCATGAAGGCGATCGGCCTGCCGGAAATGATGGCGGCGGCGCGGGGCGACGTCCCCATCACGGAGGCCGTGGAAGCGGCGATTACCGCGACTCGGCAATATGCCAAGCGACAGGAGACCTGGTTCCGCAATCAGATGCCCGAGTGGCCGCGCCTCGATCCCGAGGCGTCGCGACATTTTCTTGCTGTGGTCGACGACATTGCGCAACGAATGAAATAGGCTCTTGACCTGTCAGTCGGCTGCCGGTACGTTGCCGGCCAATCCGGGGTTGTCCCGGCGAACGAACCAGAGGGCGGCATGCGTTCCCTTCTCGTAGTACTTACATGGCGCACCGTGTCGGAGGTCTCTCGCTGAGGCCTGCCGGGTTGTCATGGTGCGCGAAAGTCAGGTCCCTCTCGGGGCCTTTTTTATTACCTGAACAACGCAACGATTTCCCCGGGACAACGGGACGAGAGCTTGAGGTAACAGGCGATGACACGGCAGATGACAGGCGCGGAGATGGTCATCCAGGCGCTGATCGATCAGGGCGTCGACACCATTTTCGGCTATCCCGGTGGCGCGGTGCTGCCGATCTTCGACGAACTGTTCCAGCAGGAAGAGGTTCGCCACATCCTCGTTCGTCATGAGCAGGGCGCCGGCCACGCTGCCGAGGGCTATGCCCGCTCCACCGGCAAGGTCGGCGTGGCGCTCGCCACCTCCGGTCCCGGCGCCACCAACATGGTGACGGCGCTGACCGATGCGCTGCTCGACTCGATCCCCATGGTGTGCATTACGGGTCAGGTTCCGACGACGCTGATCGGCACCGACGCCTTCCAGGAGGCCGACACTGTCGGCATCACGCGGCCCTGCACCAAGCACAACTGGCTGGTCCGCCGCATCGAGGATCTCCCCGGCATCCTGCACGAGGCCTTCCGCATCGCCACCACCGGCCGCCCCGGCCCGGTGCTGGTCGACATCCCCAAGAACATCCAGTTCCAGACCGGCACCTACGAGAACTGCAAGGGCAAGGCGCTGACGCAGTATCATCCGGCGGTGAAAGCGCCGGACGTTGCGATCCGCGAGGCGGTGGAGCTGATGGCGGCGGCCAAGAAACCGATCCTCTACACCGGTGGCGGCGTCATCAACGCCGGCCCGAAGGCGGTGGCGCTCTTGCGCGACTTCGTTCAGATGACCGGTTTTCCGATCACCTCGACGCTGATGGGCCTCGGCGCCTATCCGGCGTCGGGCAAGAACTGGCTCGGCATGCTGGGCATGCACGGCACCTACGAGGCCAACCTCGCCATGCACGACTGCGACGTGATGGTCTGCATCGGCGCGCGCTTCGACGACCGCATCACCGGCCGCATCGACGCCTTCTCGCCCAACTCCAAGAAGATCCACATCGACATCGATCCGTCGTCGATCAACAAGAACGTCGTGGTCGACCTGCCGATCGTCGGCGACGTCGGCTCGGTTCTGGAGGACATGATCGCCTCCTGGAACGCCCGCAAGCTGGTGCAGGACAAGGCGGCCCATGCCGCATGGTGGAAGCAGATCGATGGCTGGCGGGCCAAGAAGTGCCTGACCTATCGGCAGTCGGCCGAGGCGATCATGCCGCAATATGCCATCGAGCGCCTGCATGCGCTGACCAAGGGCCGCGACACCTACATCACCACCGAGGTGGGCCAGCACCAGATGTGGGCGGCGCAGTATTTTGGCTTCGAGGAGCCGAACCGCTTCATGACGTCGGGTGGTCTCGGCACAATGGGTTACGGCCTTCCGGCAGCCATCGGCGCCCAGCTCGCCCATCCCGGCGCACTGGTGGTCGACATCGCCGGCGACGCCTCGATCCAGATGAACATTCAGGAACTGTCGACGGCGGTGCAGCACAACGCGCCGGTCAAGGCGTTCATCCTGAACAACCAGTACATGGGCATGGTGCGCCAGTGGCAGCAGCTCTTGCACGGCAACCGGCTCAGCCACTCCTACGTCGATTCCCAGCCGGACTTCGTGCGTCTCGCCGAGGCCTATGGCGCGGTCGGCATTCGCTGCTCGAAGCCGTCGGAACTCGACGATGCCATCGAGGAGATGATCCGCATCGACCGGCCGGTACTGTTCGACTGCCATGTGGTCAGCCTTGCCAACTGCTTCCCGATGATCCCGTCGGGCAAGGCGCACAACGAAATGCTGCTGGGCGCCGACGTCTCCGACGAGGAGATCGAGACGGCCATCGGCAGCGCCGGCAAGGTTCTGGTGTGAGGCGCGGCATCTAGCCCCTCGCATCCCCACGCAACGCTTTATCGGAATTGATATCATGATGATCGTCGCAGGTCAGTCCCAGTCCGCCTACTTCCTGGAAGAAGAGCTACCCTCCACCGAGCGCAGCCATACGCTGTCGGTGCTGGTCGACAACGAGCCGGGCGTTCTCGCCCGCGTCGTCGGCCTGTTCTCGGGGCGCGGCTACAACATCGAGAGCCTCACCGTCTCGGAAATCGAGCACGCCAGCCACATGTCGCGCATCACCATCGTGACGACCGGCCGGCCGCCGGTCATCTCTCAGATCATGCACCAGCTCGGCCGTCTGGTGCCGGTGCACAAGGTGATCAACCTTACATGGGCCGGCGACGCGCTGGAGCGCGAGCTGGCCTTGGTCAAGGTTGCCGGAAAGGGCGAGATCCGCGACGAGGCGCTGCGCCTCGCCCAGGCTTTCAATGCCCGCATTGTTGATGCCACGCTCGACAGTTACGTGTTCGAGATCACCGGTGCGCCGGCCGACATCGACCGCTTCGTCGGGCTGATGAAGGAATGCGGCCTGGTGGAGCTCGCCCGAACCGGCCTCGCGGCTTTGGCTCGCGGCAAGGCGGGCATCTAGCGGATCTGGCTCCGACGCCTGCGTCCGCGGGAACTCGTCTTCCCGGCACGTGTCGGAGCCGCCGCCGATCGGCAGTCGGGCCGGTATCTTGGTCCGGCGTTTCGTTGAGAGGACGTCATGCCTTCCTTCTGCGTAGTACTTGATTGGCGCACCGTGTCGGAGGTCTCCATCTGAGGCCTGCGGTCAGTCATGGTGCGCGAAAGTCAGGTCCCTCACGGGGCCTTTTTTATTGTCCCCCATTCCGAGGTAACGGCGATGAGACGGCAGATGACAGGCGCGGAGATGGTCATCCAGACACTGGTCGACCAGGGCGTCGACACCATTTTCGGCTATCCCGGCAGCGCGGTGCTGCCGATCTTCGACGAGCTGATCCAGCAGGATGAGGTCCGCCATGTCCTCGTCCGTCACGAGCAGGGCGCGGGGCATGCCGCCGAGGGTTATGCCCGCTCCACCGGCAAGGTCGGCGTGGCGCTCGTCACCTCCGGGCCCGCCATTGCCAACATGGTGACGGCGCTGGCCGATGCGCGGGCCGATTCCATTCCGATGGTCTGCATCACCGGCCAGGTTCCGACGACGCTGATCGGCACGGACGCCTTCCAGGAGGCGGACACGGTGGGCATCACGCGGCCCTGCACCAAGCACAACTGGCTGGTGCGCCGCATCGAGGACCTGCCTGGCATCCTGCACGAGGCCTTCCGCATCGCCACTACCGGCCGTCCCGGCCCGGTGCTGGTCGACATCCCCAAGAACATCCAGTTCCAGACCGGCACCTACGAGAATTGCAAGGACAAGGCGCTGACGCAGTATCGTCCGGCGGTGAAGGCGCCGGATGCGGCCATCCGCGAGGCGGTCGAGCTGATGGCCGCTGCCAAGAAGCCGATCCTCTACACCGGCGGCGGCGTCATCAACGCCGGCCCCAAGGCGGTGGCTCTGCTGCGAGACTTCGTTCAGATGACCGGTTTCCCGATCACCTCGACGCTGATGGGTCTTGGCGCCTATCCGGCGTCGGGCAAGAACTGGCTCGGCATGCTCGGCATGCACGGTACCTTTGAAGCCAACCTCGCCATGCACGACTGCGACGTGATGGTCTGCATCGGTGCGCGCTTCAACGACCGCATCACCGGTCGCATCGACGCCTTCTCGCCCAACTCCAAGAAGATCCACATCGACATCGACCCGTCGTCGATCAACAAGACGGTGATGGTCGACCTGCCGATCGTCGGCGACGTCGGCCATGTGATCGAAGACCTGATCGCGGCATGGACGGCTCGCGAGCCGGTGCGGGACGTGGCGGCGCTTGCGGCCTGGTGGAAGCAGATCGACGCGTGGCGGGCCAGGACGTGCCTGGCCTATCGCTCGTCGGCCGAGGCGATCATGCCGCAGTATGCCGTCGAGCGGCTGCATGCGCTGACCAGGGATCGCGACACCTACATCACCACCGAGGTGGGCCAGCACCAGATGTGGGTGGCGCAGTATTACGGCTTCGACGAGCCCAACCGCCTGATGACGTCGGGCGGTCTCGGCACCATGGGCTACGGCCTGCCGGCGGCGATCGGCACGCAGCTCGCCCATCCCGGCGCTTTGGTGATCAATGTGGCGGGCGACGCTTCGATCCAGATGAACATCCGGGAACTATCGACGGCGGTTCAGCACAATGCACCGGTCAAGACGTTCATTCTGAACAACCAGCATCTGGGCATGGTGCGCCAGTGGCAGACACTGTTTCACGGCAACCGCCTCAGCAACTCCGTTGCCGACGCGCAACCGGATTTCGTGCGCCTTGCCGAAGCCTATGGCGCCATCGGTATTCGTTGCTCGAGGCCGTCGGAACTCGATGACGCCATCGAGGAGATGATCCGCATTGATCGGCCGGTGCTGTTCGACTGCCGTGTCGTGAACCTCGCCCATTGCTTCCCGATGATCCCCGCCGGCGGGGCGCACAACGAGATGCTGCTGGGCGTCGACTTCCCCGATGAGGGAAGCGAGACGGCCATCGGGACCGACGACAAGGTTCCGGCGTGAGGCATGGCGATGACGCTGGAGCTCGATCATCTGTTCGTTTTCGTCGACGCGGAGGATGCGGCGCCGGGCGGTGGCGTGTTCGAGGCTCTCAAGGCGCTCGGCCTTGAGCCGTCGTTCACGCGCCGGCACGTGGGGCAGGGCACGGCCAACCTGTGCTTTGCCTTCGACAACGCCTATCTCGAGCTGATCTATCTTGCCGACGAGGACGAGCTGAGGACTTCGCCGCTTGGCCGCGCCGGCTTTGCCAAGCGGGCCTTGTGGCGGAAAACCGGCGCTTCGCCCTTCGGTATCGCCGCGCGCGGCGGCGGGCTGCCGGGCGAGACCTGGAACTATCACAATCCGCAGTTTCCGCCCGGCGTGTCGATCGCCATCTCCGCCGAGAGCGACGACGCGGCCATGCCCTTCGTCTTCTCGTCGCCGGGGACAGCGCCGCCATCCGCCTGGACAGACGGGCGGGCAGGGCGACGACAGGTGGCGGCAGGCTTCACGCGCCTCACCGTCGAGCGGCTGACGCTGCCAAACCTGCCGGTGGCCGGCGGTGCGATCGACGCGTTCCATCGCTCGGGACTCGTCAAGGGACTGGAGATCGCCGAGGGAGACCCCGAGATGCTGGTCAGCCTGGCGCCCAGCCGGCGGCTCCGGCTACCGGCGTTTGTGATTGCTTAGTCGGTGTGATTGGCGGCTGCTTGCGCAAGGCGCCACTTAGCCGCCTGATAAACTTCTACAGAAAACTCGTTTGGGAACGTGATAACCGCTTGCTCTATGGTGTAATTTATCAAGTTTAGTTCGACCAACCTCCTAAATCCACTTTGAATGTCGCCGCTTACCACTAGGCGCGATATGGCATTCACTGTTCCGTAACGCTGGCGCATCCCAATGAACGTTGTCGGATAATATCCGCACTCACGAGATCTACGAATGGTCTCGTCAATAAACGAGTCGAGGCTAATAGCGGCCATAACACCCCTCCACGTTTTCCAAAGTATATAGATAGACAAGGCTTCGACGGCGCAACTTTTAGTACATTATCCGGAGTCTGGGTTCACCCCCACCTGATGGTTGCTTGTGCTATTCGGGGTGGCGGATTATCGTCTCGCGTCCCAACGTAGGCCCTCGCGATGTCCCACACCAAGCTCTCCGTCAACGTCAACGCCATCGCCCACCTGCGCAATCGGCGCGATCTGCCGTGGCCGTCGGTGATCGGCCTCAGCCGCATTGCGCTGGAAGCGGGCGCCGCCGGCATCACGGTGCATCCGCGTCCGGATGAGCGGCACATCCGCCATACAGACGTGTTCGCCCTGCAGGAAATGCTGAGAACCGACTGGCCGGGCCGCGAGTACAACATCGAGGGCTATCCGACCGAGGATTTCCTGAAGCTTTGCGAAGCGGCGCGCCCCGACCAGGTGACGCTGGTGCCGGACATGCCCGGCCAGAACACCTCCGACCATGGCTGGGACTGCGTCGCCAACCAGTCCTTCCTGTCGGACGTGGTGCGACGCATCCAGGGCGAGGGCATGCGCGCGTCGATCTTCGTCGATGCCGACCCGACGCAGGCGGCGGCAGCCGCGCTCACCGGCACGCGACGTATCGAGATCTACACCGGGCCCTACGGCCATACGTTCGATCCCACCGAACAGCGGGCGCGGCTTGAGGAAGTGGCGGTAACCGCCGAGGCGGCGGTGAAGCTCGGCATGGCCGTCAACGCCGGCCACGACCTGACGCTCGACAACCTGCCACCGCTGGTGAAGCGGACGCCGCACATCGCCGAGGCGTCGATCGGCCACGCGGTGATCGCCGACTGCCTTGTTTACGGCATGGCGGAAACGGTGCGTCGCTATCGCTGTGCGCTGGGGGATTCCGACGCTTGAGCGATTGATAATTCGGTGCGCCTCTTCCTGCCCGAGGTCGTGCGCTTTAGGCGCAGAACCTCAGGCAGTATGGAACGAGGCGCCGATATAGTGCGACCTTACTCTGCGGCCGCCTTCATCTCTCCCGCCAGCGCGAAATCCACAGCGGCGGCGGCGTGGATCGCCGTGCTGTCGAAGCCGGGCAGCGGCAAGGCATTGGGGTCGAGCAGCAGGCAGATTTCGGTGCAGCCGAGAATGACGGCGTCGCAGCCGTCGTCCTTGGCCTTGGCGATCAGGTCGAGGAAGGCGGCGCGGGACTCGTCGCGAACGACGCCGGCGCACAGCTCGTCGAAGATCACGTCGTGAACGATGGCGCGTCCGGCCTCGCCGGGCGTGGTCATGGCAAGGCCGTGGGCGGCCATGCGGCGGGCGTAGAAGCCATGCTCCATCGTGTAGCGCGTGGCGAGCAGCAGCGGCCGGCGAACACCGGCGGCCGAGAGCGCCTTGGCCGTTTCGTCGATGATGTTGAGGAGCGGGACCTTGACGGCTTCGGCAACCTCGTCGGCGACAAGGTGCATGGTGTTGGTGCAGATCAGCACGCAGTCGGCGCCGGCCCGCTCAAGCCCTTGGGCGGCCTCGCCGAGATGGGCTGCGGCGGCGTCCCAGCGGCCGGCCTTCTGCAAGTCGACGACGTCCTGGAAGTCGACCGAGTGCATGACCAGCTTGGCGGAATGCAGGCCGCCCAGGCGGGTCCGCACCGCTTCGTTGATCATCTGGTAGTAGACGGCGGTGCTCTCGAAGCTCATGCCGCCGATGAGGCCAATGGTGCGCATGACAGTTCCCCTTGTCGCGATGGCCGATCATAGCTCCGGTCCGGCGCAAGGCGTTTGCAAGCGTCAGCGTTCGATGACGCACATACGCAATTATGTGGCGCTAGTGCTTCAAATCGTGCAAAATAGGCGCGCAGTATTCCGCGTATGAAGGAATCGGAGGCGTATGCTCGACGAACGCGATCGCAAGCTCCTGGAGCTCCTGCAAGGCGACGCTGGCCTTTCGGTGGTCGATCTCTCCGACCGGGTGGCGCTGTCGGTTTCGGCCTGCTCGCGTCGTATCCAGCGGCTGGAAGCCGAGGGCTACATCGCCCGCCGCACGGTGGTGCTCGACCGTGCCAGGCTCGGCGTGCCGACCACCGTCTACGCTCTGATCCGCACCGCCCATCATTCGGCAGAGTGGATGGAGCGCTTCGCCGCCGTCATCGCCGACATCCCCGAGGTGGTGGAGGCGCATCGCCTCACCGGCAACGTCGACTACATCCTGAAGCTCGCCCTGCCGCGCGTCGAGCATTACGACGTCATCTACAAGAAGATCGTCCGCAAGGTGGAGCTGTTCGACGTCAGCGCCGCCATCTCCATGGAAACGCTGAAGGATGGCGCTCCGCTGCCGGTCGACTATGCGTCGTGACGGCTTGCCGATGACAGCGGAGCGCAAGCGTCATCCGATCATCGGCCGTTCGATGCCGAACCAGAGGCAGGAGTTGGATAGGTCGACGAAGCGGCGCTCGTCGGCCGTGATCTCGGCCACGGCCGCCAGCCCCACGGGCGTAGAGCGTACGGCGCGGTAGTCGTCGAGGTTCTCCCACCAGAGCTCTCCGAAGCCGTCGAAGTCGACGGCCAGTGTGCCGCGCGCCTGTCGGAGCATCTCCTGGACCGGATCGTCGATGTCCACCGTCGTCTGGATGTAGCGGCGAATGCGCAAGGGCTCTGCGAGGCTGGTCACCAACGGCCCGTGCACCTCGCGCCAGTAGCGGTCGAACTCGGCATGGTCGAGTGAGGGCAGGCGGCGGGCAAACATGGTCATCTTCAGCATGATGCGTCCTTTCAAGCGGGATGACGGGCATGCTAGGGTCTGACACACGTGTCAGGGTCAAGGGGCTGTTCATGCAGATCGGCGAACTGTCGCGGCGCACTGGCGTCAGTGTTCGGATGCTGCGCCACTACGAGGCAAAGGGGCTGGTTTCCCCCGAGCGGACGGCGTCTGGCTATCGTGCCTTCGCCGTCGCCGACGTCGCCGTCGTACGACGCATCGTCGTGCTGAGCGAGGCCGGGTTGACGCTGTCGTCCATTCGCTCGCTGCTGCCATGTGCGCGGGGCGCCCTTTCCGGCGAGGCGCCTTGTCCGGCCTTTCGGGAGGGTGTGCGGGCGAAGATCGCCGATATCGATGCCAAAATGGACGCGCTGGCCGAAAGCCGCCGCATCCTGAGCGAATGGGCCTGAGGGCTGCTGCCGTTTGTTGTCGTTAACATCGGTCAATCTGCGGTTCAGGGAGCGCAGAATGATTGGTCTTTACGATATTTCCGTGCCGGTATTCGGCCGCTATCTGGAGCGGCTCGACGGGCTCGTCATCATTGCGGCGGCGCATGCCGCCGATAGCGATTTGCCGGAGGAGGCGCTGCTTCAGTCCCGCCTCGCGCCGGACATGTTGCCTTTCGAGGCGCAGGTGAGGGTCGCCGCCCGGTTTCCGCTTCGGGCGCTCGGTCCGCTGGTGCCGCGCCTGCCCGCTCTCCGGTTCGAAGAGGCCGCGTCCTTCGCGGCGCTCAGGGACGATATCGCCGCCGTCTTCGGGCCGCTGTCGCGGCTGACGCCCGACGATCTCGACCGGCGAGACGCGGAGATCGTCACCGACCGCGCCGGCCTCGCCGACATCGAGCTGCCGGCGGCGCGCTTCGTCGTCGAATACGCGCTGCCGAACATGCTGTTCCACCTCACCACCGCCTACGCCATCGCCCGCTGGGAAGGCGTGAAGCTCGGCAAGGCGGATTTCGATGGGTGGCACAGGTACTGAAGGCTCACTCCGGCCCGATCATCCTCTGCGGCCTGACCAGCGCGTCGAACTCGGCGTCGGTGACGTAGCCGCCGCCGACGGCTTCCTCGCGCAGGGTCGTGCCGTTCTTGTGCGCCGTCTTGGCGATCTTGGCGGCGATGTCGTAGCCGACCTTGGGGGCCAGTGCGGTGACCAGCATCAGCGATCGGCCAAGGGCGGCCTTGATGTTGTCCTCGCGCGGCTCGATGCCGACGACGCAGTTGTCGGTGAAGGAGATGGCGGCATCGGCGAGCAGGGTCACCGACTGCAGGAAATTGTAGGCCATCACCGGGTTGTAGACGTTGAGCTCGAAGTGACCCTGGCTGCCGGCAAACGTCAGCGCCGCGTGGTTGCCGAACACCTGCACGCAGACCATGGTCAGCGCCTCGCACTGCGTCGGGTTGACCTTGCCCGGCATGATCGACGAGCCCGGCTCGTTCTCCGGCAACGACAGCTCGCCGAGGCCGGAGCGCGGGCCGGAGCCCAGAAGGCGGATGTCATTGGCGATCTTGAACAGGCTGGCGGCAACCGTGTTGAGCGCGCCGTGGCTCATCACCATGGCGTCGTGGGCGGCCAGCGCCTCGAACTTGTTGGGCGCCGAGGTGAAGGGATGGCCGGTCAGCTCGGCGACGCGGGCGGCGATCTTTTCGGCGAAGCCCTTGGGGGCGTTGAGGCCGGTGCCGACGGCGGTGCCGCCCTGGGCGATCTCCATCAGCATCGGCAGCGTCTGCTCGATGCGCTTGATGCCGTTCTCCACCTGCTTGGCGTAACCGGAGAACTCCTGCCCGAGGGTCAGCGGCGTGGCGTCCTGCGTATGGGTGCGGCCGATCTTGATGATGTCGGCCCAGCTCTTCGCCTTGGCGTCGAGCGCCTTGTGGAGGTGGTGGAGCGCCGGAAGGAGCTTCTCGATCACCTCGGAGGCGGCTGCGATGTGCATGGCCGACGGATAGGTGTCGTTGGACGACTGGCTCATGTTGACGTGATCGTTGGGATGCACCGGCTTTTTGGAGCCGAGCGTGCCGCCCAGGATCTCGATCGCCCGGTTGGAGATCACCTCGTTGGCGTTCATGTTGGTCTGGGTGCCGGAGCCGGTCTGCCAGACGACGAGCGGGAAGTGGGTGTCGAGCTTGCCGTCGATCACCTCCTGCGCCGCCGTAGAGATGGCGTCGCAAAGTTTCGGATCGAGCTTGCCGAGATCGCGATTGACCTCGGCGGCGGCGCGCTTCAGCACGCCGAGCGCCTTGACGATGGCCTTGGGCTGCTTCTCCCAGCCGATCTTGAAGTTGCCGAGGGAGCGCTGCGTCTGCGCGCCCCAATAGACCGATGCGTCGACGTCGATGGGACCGAAGGTGTCGGATTCGATACGGGTGGACAAACGCGAACTCCCCTGTCTTGCCTGTCGTCCGAGGCGGCGGGACGTTAGGCGATTTTCATCAGGGATTCCACCCATGCCTATGGAGAAAGGCGGCGGTTTCACCGAAATGTGGTTGCGGCGGAGAGGCGCTTGACAAGGCGGACGGTCGGAACTAAAACACGGGAACCGTACCGTACGGTACATTGTTTTCGACCCAACGACAGAGAGCGATCGCTTCATCATGGAGCCCTTCACCCCCCGCCAGAATGCCGTGCTGGAATGCGCGCTGCAGCTCTTGGTCGCCGGCGGCGAGCGGGCGTTGACCACCGCCGGGCTCGCCCGCGCGGCCAACTGTTCCAAGGAAAGCCTCTATAAGTGGTTCGGTGATCGTGACGGCTTGCTCGCCGCGATGATCACCTATCAGGCGAGCAAAGTCAGGACGCCAGGGCCACGCGAGAGCATTCCGACGCTCGACGACTTCAGTCGCAGCCTCGTGGTGTTCGCCGAGGACCTGATGGGCGTGCTCGGCGGCGACGTGTCGCTGGCGCTCAATCGTCTCGCCATCGGTCAGGCCGATCGCGACGGTGCGCAACTCGGCGCGCTGGTGCGCGAGCATGGTCGGTTGCCGATCGAGACCCGCGCCCGCGCCCTGCTCGAACTGGGGCGTCGGCACGGCTACCTCAAGTTTTCCGACACGCATGAGGCCTACGAGACGCTCTACGGCCTCATCGTGAGGGACAATCACGTCCGCATGCTGCTCGGCGAGTCGCCGGCGGACCTTTCCGAAGATCGGCCGCGACGGGCGCGGCTGGCCATCTCGCAGTTTTTCCGTCTCTTTGGGCACGGCGCCCAGGACATAGAGTAATCCGATTTCATCTGTGAAATGACGGCCGGCGGGGGTCGGCCGTTCCAAGAACGCCAGTGGCGAGGAAGGACAACAACATGCGTGTCTATTATGATCGTGATGCCGATCTCAACCTGATCAAGGGCAAGAAGGTCGTCGTCGTCGGCTACGGCTCCCAGGGCCGCGCCCATGCGCTGAACCTCAAGGATTCCGGCGCCAAGGAGATCGTTATCGGTCTGCGTCCGGGCTCGGCGACGGCCAAGAAGGTCGAGGCCGACGGCCTGAAGGTCATGTCGGTGGCCGAGGCCGCCAAGTGGGGCGACTTCCTGATGATCGCCACGCCGGACGAGCTGCAGGCCGACATCTATCGCGACGAGATCGCCCCGAATATCCGCGACGGCGCCGCCGTTGCCTTCGCCCACGGCCTCAACGTCCACTTCGGTCTGATCGAGCCGAAGGCGACCCTCGACGTCGTCATGATCGCCCCGAAGGGCCCCGGCCACACGGTGCGCGGCGAGTACCAGAAGGGCGGCGGCGTGCCTTGCCTCGTTGCCGTGGCGCAGAACGCCTCGGGCAACGCCCTTGAGCTGGCGCTCTCCTATGCCTCGGGCGTCGGTGGCGGTCGTTCGGGCATCATCGAGACCACCTTCAAGGAAGAGTGCGAGACCGATCTGTTCGGCGAGCAGGTCGTCCTCTGCGGCGGTCTGGTCGAACTGATCCGCAACGGCTTCGAGACGCTGGTGGAAGCCGGCTATGCGCCGGAGATGGCCTATTTCGAGTGCCTGCACGAAGTGAAGCTGATCGTTGACCTCATCTACGAGGGCGGCATCGCCAACATGAACTACTCGATCTCCAACACCGCCGAGTGGGGCGAGTACGTCTCTGGTCCGCGCATCATCACCTCGGAGACCAAGGCCGAGATGAAGCGTGTCCTGAACGACATTCAGTCGGGCAAGTTCACGTCCGAGTGGATGCAGGAGTACAAGGCCGGCGCCGCCCGCTTCAAGGGCATCCGCCGCAACAACGATAGCCACCAGATCGAGGCCGTCGGCGAGAAGCTGCGCGCCATGATGCCGTGGATCGCCAAGAACAAGCTGGTCGACAAGGCCCGCAACTGATCGCCTGAGGCAATCCACGCTTTATGCCTTGCGCCGGGCGGTGAGCCGCCCGGTCGCGGGGTATCGCCTGGGAACAAGCTGGTCGACAAGGCCCGCAACTGATCGCCTGAGGCGATCCACGCTTTATGCCTTGCGCCGGGCGGTGAGCCGCCCGGTCGCGGGGAGTTGCCTGGGAACAAGCTGGTGGGCAGGGCCCGCAACTGATCTTGGAGTTGGCAACTCGTGGTCTGTTCCTTGCGCTGCTCGTCCTGATCGAGCGAACGCAAGGTTCGGGATAGCTTGGCGCGTTATTTCTACCAGAACGAAGCCGGAAATCCTCGGGGTTTCCGGCTTTGTCGTTTGTTCTTCGGGGAGGGCGACCTTCCGGAGCTCTCGTTGTTTGCGACTGCTTGGCCTGGGAAGATATGCGTATTTCTGCAACTCTAATTTAGGGATGCAACCGAAAATAGATCTCTGAGTAAATATAGCTTAATTCGAATGTTCTCCCTGTTAATAACTCGGAAATGGAAATATTTCTATTCTTCGCCCGGGGTAGCCAAGACTGCCTAGTTCCGGGACCGCGAAAAATGAAGATCCAAGGAAAGCTCTACACGATCGTTGCCGTTCTGGGTGTAATCGCCATTGGCGTTGCGCTGCTCGGCATCCGTCTCATGCAAGGCTACAACCAGCAGGTCGATGCCTTCCAGCTCGCCTCGCAGCGCGCCTATGATGGCGAACACCTCAACCGATTGATCACCGCCGTCGTCATGGACTCGCGCGGCATCTACGCTGCCAAGGATTCCGAGAAGGCCAAGCCCTTCGCTGGCGGCATCGCAAAGAATCTCAAGGCGATTGACGAGTTGCTGGGTGAGTGGTCGTCCCGCGTGCCCGCAGACCGCAGGGCGGCATTCGACGCCGTGGTGGCCAAGGCGAAGGAATTCCAGACGTTCCGCACCGAGACGGCCCGCCTGGGCATCGAGGAATCGCCGGCTGCCGCCAACGAGCAGGGCAACAACGACGCCAACCGCAGCAACCGCAAGCAGTTGCAGGCCGACGTCGACAAGCTGGTCGACTTGGACCGGCAGGATCTCGACGCGGTGCGCGCTTCGATCCACGACTATTACGTCGCCGGCCGTCAGACTCTGATCATCTTCGCCATAGTCGGCATCCTGGCCGGCATCGGCATCGCCTCCTGGATCGGAACGGCCAAGATCGCCGGCCCGCTCAAGCGCGTCAACGGTGCGCTCTCCGGTCTGACCCAGGGCAAGATGGACGTCGCCATTCCCGAGAAGATCGGTCGCGACGAGATCGGTCTTCTGTGGAGCACCGTCGGCACCTTCCGTGATACGCTGGTCGAGACCGAGCGCCTCAAGGCGGCTCAGGCGGATGCGGATGCACAGCGGCGCGCCGAGCAGAAGGCGCTTCTGGACCGGTTGGCCCGCGACTTCGAGACCGAGGTGGGCGAGGTGATCGCCGCCGTGACGCAGACGGCGCAATCGACGCTCAAGGCCGCCGAAGTGATGGTGGCCGATGCCGAGGATACCTCCGGGCGGTCGATGGCGGTCGCCAGCGCCTCCGAGCAGACCTCTGCCAATGTGCAGGCGGTGGCTGGCGCGTCGGAAGAGCTGTCGTCGTCGATCGCCGAGATCGGCAGGCAGATCGGCGAAGCGTCGACCTTGATTGGCGCCGCCGTCGAGCAGGCTCGCCTGACCGACCATGACGTGCGGTCTCTGGCCGACAGCGCCTCCAAGGTCGGCACCATCGTTGCCATGATCCAGGCAATCGCCGAGCAGACCAACCTTCTGGCCCTCAACGCCACCATCGAGGCGGCGCGGGCCGGCGAGGCGGGACGCGGCTTCGCCGTCGTTGCCTCCGAAGTCAAGGCGCTGGCCAGCCAGACCGCCAAGGCGACGCAGGACATCGAGGCGCAGATGGGCACCATTCAGGGCGCCACGCAGCAATCGGTCGAGAAGATCGCCGACATTTCCCGTCGCATCGCTGAGCTCGACCACATTACCTCGTCGATTTCCGGCGCCGCCACCCAGCAGAATGCCGCGACCGGCGAGATCGCCCGCAACATCTCCGAGGCGGCCGTCGGCGCCGCCGAGGTGGCGCAGACCATCTCCGGTGTCCGGAGCACTGCCGAGAAGAGTGGAGCGGCCTCGCGCGATCTCTTCGACCGCATGTCGCATCTCGCCCAGCAGTCCGCGGCACTGGAGCAGAAGGTCGCGACCTTCGTCGGCACCATCCGCGCCGCCTGACCCAAGACCGGTTCAAGAGCTTCCAAACCACCCCCGCCGGGTTCCGGCGGGGGTTTTTGTTGGTCGAAGCGATGGGCGGTCATCTGAATCGCCAAGCGCCGGTGATTGGCTGCACCGGGCGATGAGACTCCAGCTTCATCCTCGCTGCGAGGTTGCTCTACGCCCAGAGCGTCCGTTCCGCGTCGGCAAAGCTTGCAAATGAGATGGGCGGGCGACCGAGGATCGTCTGCACTTCGGGCGAAACGGCGTCTTCCGAACCACCGGCGATGGCGGTGTCCATCGCAGCAAGGATGCGGGCATAGACGGGTTTCATGCCGGAGGCGATGAAACGCTCCGCCAGTTCCTCCTCCGTCAGGCGGACATGCGATATCGGTCTGCCCGTCACGTTCTCCAGGATTTCTGCGGTGTCACCGTAACTCAACGAGGCTGGCCCCGTCAGGATCAGGTCCCGATTGAACGGGACGTCTCGAACGAGGGCTTCGGCGGCGATGGCGGCGATGTCGGCGGCGTCGATGAAGGGGATGCGACCGTCACCTGTCGCCGAGTAGATGCGGCCTTCCTCACGGATTGTTCTCAGATGCTGTTGTTCCGAAAAGTTCTGCATGAACCATGTCGGCCTGAGAACTGCCCATTCGGGCGCATTCCGCTCAATGTAGGCATGCACGGCGCCCATCATCGGTCCGCCCTTTGGCAGGGATGATGCGCTCAGCAACACGAAGCGCCGGACGCCGCGCTGGAGAGCTAGCTCGAGAAAAGGGCGCATTGCCTCGAGCGGTTCGGGAACGTTGGACGGCGCGAGCAGATAGACGGCCGTTACGTCGGTCAGGGCCGGGGCGTAGGTGGCAGAGTCCGCCCAGTCGAAGCGGCAGGTGTTGGCCTCTCCGCCTCTGGCGGCTGCTCTGGACGAGTGGCCAGCCAAGGACAGGAGCGCGGCGATGCGCCGGCCTGTCTTGCCCGTTCCGCCGGTTACGAGAGTGACGCTCATGGCGCGTCCTTTCCAAGCGGGGCATCGCCGATCGCCAAGACAACCATCAGCGGGTTCCAGTAGTCCACATAGCGTACGATCCGTCCCGCCTTGAGGGTGATGACCGAAATGTAGCGTTGAGTGTAGGGTACGCCCGTCTTCAGGCCCCGGCCGACGCTGCCGAACTCGAGAATGACCACATCGGGGTCCTGCGTCAGGTGAACTGTGGGCTCGGTGACGCGGTTGATGGCCAGCACCTCACCAAGGCGCGCCAGATAGGCCGACAAGGCCTCGCGTCCCTCAATGCGCGTTACGCCACCGGCTGGGGCGTAGGGAAACTCCATCACGCCATCCGGCGCCATCATCTCGACAAAGCCGCTCGCGGCCTGATCGACGCGTGTTCCGAGCGCTGCCTTCAGCATGCCGGAGAAGCTCGTGAGACTGGTTGCATCCGCTGCCATTATCCAATACTTCCCTCGCTTGAGATTGGAACGGTACCGTTCCGTTCTTTTTGATATAGGAGGCATATCGATGGAACGCAATCGTTCCGACGAAAATGGCGAACCCCGTCGCCGATCGCCGAGCGGCGCGGCGGTCATGCAGGAACGAGTGACACGGGCCATCGAGCGCGCGGTGTTTCGGGAGTGGGCAGCGACCGGCTACGCCGCGCTGAGCATGGAGGCGGTGGCGCGCCGGGCCGGTGTCGGCAAGGCGGCCATCTATCGGCGCTGGCCATCGAAGCTTGCCATGGTGTCGGACGTCGTGACCCACGTCGATCTTCGTCTGGCGGGCAGGGTGCCGGGGGGCAGCCTCAGGGAAGAGCTCGCACAGTTGCTCTGGCAGTTCAGGCGCTTGTTGCGCAACCCTTTGGTGGCGCGAATCCTTCCCGACCTTCACGCGGAGATGCCACGCAATCCGGAGCTTGCAGCGGCCATTCGCTCCAACGTTCAGGTCAATCGGCGCGGCCGCGCCGAGGAGATGCTACGCCGGGCCATGATGCGCGGCGAACTGGCGACCGACCTCGACACGGATCTGGCGCTCGACATGCTGGGCGCGCTTCTCTACTGGCGAATGATCGTGACGCGCCAGGTTGCCGACGATGCTTACCTCGACCGGTTGACCGAGCTGGTGCTGCGCGCACTGGACGCCCGGGAGCCGCGGTCCTCGTGAGACCGGCTGGCCGACTGGCAGTTTTTCTCGATATCGGCGCGCATGCGTCACATCGTTGGGCTAAGCTTGGCTGGTTCGGTGTCCAACCGAACGAGTTTCTCGGTGCTCTCGATGCTTCATGACATAACCGCCATCCGCCTTCGCCTCAGACCTGGATCCTGGCCCATCGCCGACGACCTGCGTCCCAGGATCGACGCGCATTGGGCGTCCTGCGTGGCTGCCAACCCACATCTCTGGAATGGCCGTGTGCTGGGCACCCTTGCGCCGGGCGAGCCAGGCGGCATCGCCATTGAGAATGGCGTTCTGACCGGCGAGGCGGTGGAGGGCGATTTCGCCGGCTTCCTTGCCTGGCGCGACTGGGGCTTTCCGGAGATCGGCATCCGCAATCTGTTCGGCTCGGCGCTGGTGTTGTCGTCGGATGGAGCGCTGATCCTCGGCAAAATGGGTGCGACGACGGCCAATGCCGGCAAGATCTATCCGCCGGGCGGCAGCCTGGAACCATCCGATGTCGATGCCGAGGGCAATGTCGGGGTGGTCGCATCCATCGAGCGCGAGCTGCGCGAGGAGACCGGACTTGTCGCCTCGGCGGCGGTGATGGAGGGCATGATGGCGGCCTTCGATGGGCCGCGCGTCTCGATCGGGCGGGTGCTACGGTTTCCGCTGCCGGCCGACGAACTCGTTGCCGCCATCATGGCCGAGCTCGACCGGCAGGAGGAGCGCGAGCTGGAGCGGGTCATCGCCTTCCGCTCCGTTTCCGAGCTCGATCGTCCGGAGGTCACCACCTACAGTCGAGCCTTCGCCGCCCGGCTCTTGGCTTCGTGACATAAAGGAACCGCCCGCCTGGAGGTCACGGCGGGCGGGCTAGTTACTGCGATCTGCCTGGGGTGGTGGCTTTTCCGGTCAGCCGCCGAAATACGGCGACTGGCAAGCGCGCAGGTTTCCGCGGTTGTCGACCCACGTGTTGTCATACGGGTTGTAGGAGCGATAGCGCCCCGAGCACCAGGCCTGATGCTCGCTCGGCGCAGCCGCATAGACAGGGGCAGGCTGCCGATAGACGACGACCGGAGCCGGCCGATAGACCGGCGCGGGCCTGTAGACGACGGGCGGCTCGTAATACACGGGCGGGGCCGGTTCGTAATAGACCGGCGGCGAGGGGGGCGAGGCCAGGGCGGCGCCCAAGATGGCGCCTCCGAGTAGGCCGATCGCGCCGGCCGCGGCGACGTCGCCGCCATCATAGCGGTGATGTCGATGATGATAGCCATCCGCCATGGCCGGCAGTGCCAGCGAGGACAGGACGGCGGCGATGGCGACAGGGGCGGCAATCTTTGACAGCCTGGACATTTTTCGTCTCCACGCCCGGTCGTCGACGCTCGGCGCACCGGTGCATCCTTTCCGTTAGTCATAGCTGGTAATTTTGGTCGCATTTTGGAAGGGACGTGGTGAAATTCGGGTGATAACCGACGTGGACTAAAGCCGAAGTCACCACTATGGTGACCGGCACCGTGCGCCTCAGGAGAGAACCAAGTGGCTCGTCGATATGCGATTCTCGATGTTTTCACCGCGAAGGGATTGACGGGCAATCCGCTGGCGGTCGTGCTTGACAGCGCCGGTCTCGACAGCGCCGCCATGCTGGCGATCACCAAGGAATTCAATCTGTCCGAAACCGTGTTTGTGGAGCCGCCGTCGCGGCCGGGAACCTCGGCCAGGATTCGCATCTTCACGCCCGGCCGCGAACTGCCGTTTGCCGGCCATCCCACCGTCGGCACGGCCGTCCTGCTGGCCCACGAGCGCTTGCAGGGGATCGAGCGCGAAACCGATGCCATGGTGGTGCTGGAAGAGCAGGTGGGCGTCGTCCGTTGCGGCGTCACCATCTCGCCTGAGCGTTCGGGCCGCGCCGTGTTCGACCTGCCCAAGCTGCCCGAAGAGCGGCCGTTCCATGGCGACGTTGGTCTTGCCGCCTCGGCGCTGGGGTTGAGCCGTGGCGACATCGGCTTCGAAAATCATGTGCCCTGCGTCTTTGACGGCGGCGGTCCGGTGTTCGCCTTCCTGCCGCTGGCGGGGCTCGACGCCATGCGCCGCATCCGTGTCGACAAGTCGCTTTGGGCCGGCGCCTTCGGCTCTGCCGAACTCGACCTCTTCGTCTATACGCGGGAAGTCGTGACCAACGGCCACGACTTCCACGCCCGCATGTTCGCGCCACATCTCGGCATTGGCGAGGACCCGGCCACCGGTTCCGCCGCCGCCGCCTTCTCGGCGGTGGTCCGCCGCTTCGATCGGCCGGCCGACGGCGAGCATCAGCTGATCATCGAGCAGGGATTCGAGATGGGGCGGCCCAGTCGAATCGAGCTCGAGATCATCATCGAGAAGGGCAAGCTCACCGGTGGTCGCATCGGCGGCGAGGCGGTGATCGTCGGGCGCGGCGAACTCTACGTCTGAGGCGAGATTACCGGATTCTTGGCGAGCGCGGCGGCCCGAAAGGTGCCGCCGTTTGCTTTCGTGCGCCCCTCCGAGATTTCGCCCACCAGATTTCATGTGGAGAACAATCCCGTCTAAGGCTTTGAAACAAAATGATTTTCATTTTTTTCGCCTAACTGACCGAAAAGAGCTTGCGCCCAATCTCTGCCATGGTTATAAGCCCGCCATCGCCTCTGGACGACACCAACGTCCGGCGAGAAAAGTGGGCGCGTAGCTCAGTTGGTAGAGCAGCTGACTCTTAATCAGCGGGTCTACGGTTCGATCCCGTACGCGCCCACCACTTTTCTCCTGAGGCCTGAAAATACCCAAATAGCATGATGTACGGTTGGCTCGCCAATCGGCTTGTCGTTGCTTTCCGCGGCGACGTCACGGCGCTAGCTGAATGGCGCCGCGCGCCGGGCGCTCATTGCATGTAGCTCTGGTTTCGTCCGTTCTTCTTGGCGACGTACATGGAATCGTCGGCTCTCTGGATGAGGTCCACGGCCATGTCCTTGGACGACAGGACCGATATGCCGACGCTGATCGTGGCGCTCTTGTCGAGCTGGTCGATCCTGTTGCTTTCGGCGGCGACGCGAATCCGCTCGGCAATCGACAGCGCCTCAAGCCTGTCGGTCTCGACGAGGATGACGGCGAACTCCTCGCCGCCGTAGCGGCAGGCGGCGTCCGTCGCCCTCAGTCCGTTCTTCAGGACGGTCGCCACGGCCCGCAACACTTCGTCGCCGACAACGTGCCCGTAGCGGTCGTTGACCTTCTTGAAATGGTCGATGTCGATGAACAGGAGCGACAGGGGGCGGTCGTATCGTTGGGCGCGCTGGATCTCCAGATCGAGTCTCTCGTCGAAGGCCCGCCGGTTCAACAGTCCTGTCAGCGGGTCCGAGTTCACCAGACGCTCAAGCTCTCTCGTTCTCTGCGCGACGAGCTGCTCCAGCGTCGTGGTCGTTTCCTTCATGGCTGTAATATCGGTGTCGGCCCCGATGAGGCCGACGAACCTGTCCTCGTCGAGCCGCGGCATGACCTTTTCGAGGACCCACTTCAGATGGCCACCCTTGGCGAGGATGCGGTACTCGATCAGGCCGGCGTCGTGCTTGCGCAGCCTTTCATCCAGAAAGGCCCGGTAGCTCTCGCGGTCGTCCGGGAGCAGGAACTGGACCCAGTCGGTAGCCTTCATCTCGGCTTCGGCAAGCCCCATGAACTCGGTCCATTCCCGGTTGACGAACTCCCGGGCACCGGAAATGCCGGCAAACCACAACATGGTTGGCGCCTGCTCGGCCAACTGGCGGAAACGGCGCTCGGATTCATTCAGCGCCGCGATCAGAATCTCCTGCACGGACAGTGCGGAAGCGTTCTCGTCGGCGCGTTCGGGCAGGGCGTGGACCATCCTGTGGTCGAGCTTCAGGATATGGCCGACGAGCCAGTTGACGAGAAAGTTGAGGATCTCGTTTACCGCCTCGGCCTGCTCGAGATCGGCCTTCGCCGCGATCTCCTGCACGCGATTGTAGAAAGAGCGGTGCGCACAGATATGCTGATGTCGCTTTGACTCGCCGAGCGACGAGCGGCACATCAGCTTCTCTTCATCGCAGAAGTGCGTGTTCGCATAGTCTATCAGCTCGGCCAGCAGAGCCTGGACTTCCGGCAGGGATCCTTGGCCCGAAACCGCATCGGCGATGTTGTTGGTCAGCTCGAACAGCCGCTTGTGCTGGCTGTCGATCTGAACGTTTCCGGTCTCCAGATGCGTGTTCCAGTAGAAGAGCGCCATGCGTCACTTTCCGGCCTACGTGCCCTCGGTTGTCATGCATTGCCATATATCACGAGGAAGATGGGCGCTTTCCATTTAGCCTTTAGGCGCTTTCGGGCCAGAGGCGAGCTGTCAGCTTGCTCGCCTCGCGCAGCCACAGCACCGAGCTTGCAACGGCAGTGCAAAACAGCCAATCGGTTGCCTTGAGGCTGGTTGTCGAAAAGGCCTGTTGCAGGAACGGGACGTAGATGACGGCGGCGTGGAGAATGAGGGAAAGGCCGACGGCCGCCCAGAGCCAGCGGTTTGCGAACAGTCCCCGGAAAGCGCTCGCGTGGTCGGAGCGAGCATTGAAGACGTTGAAGAGCTGGAACAGCGTCAGCGTCGTGAAGGCCATGGTCTGGGCATAGCCGATGGTGCCGCTGCCTTCGATGAAGCCGCCGGGCAGAGAGGCATCGAGCACCGCGAGCGTACCCACGGCCATCACCACGCCGACGAACAGGATGCCCGCCCACATGGTCGGCGTTATCACGCGCTCCCCTCGTGGGCGTGGCGGCTGTTGCATGATGCGGGCATCGGCCGGGTCGACGCCGAGCGCCAGCGCCGGCGCGCCATCGGTGACGAGGTTGATCCAGAGGATCTGGGTGGCCAGGAGCGGCAGCACGAAGCCGTTGCCGCCTGCCGCCGTCAGGCCCATCGCCTCGGCCAACAGGACGCCGAAGAACATCGTCATGACCTCGCCGATGTTCGAGGACAGGAGGTAACGCAGGAACTTGCGGATGTTGGCGTAGATGGCGCGCCCCTCCTCGACCGCCGCGACGATGGAGGCGAAGTTGTCGTCGGCAAGCACGACGTCGGCCGATTGCTTGGAGACGTCGGTTCCCGTGATGCCCATGGCGATGCCGATATCGGCGGACTTGAGGGCCGGGGCGTCGTTCACGCCGTCGCCGGTCATGGCGACCGTCTTGCGGTGGCGTTGCAGGGCCCTGACAATGCGCAGCTTGTGCTCGGGGTTGACGCGCGCGAACACCGACACGTCCCGCACGGCTTGGTCGAGCGCATCCTCGGACATTGTCTCCAGCTCGGCGCCGGTGATGGCGCGGCCATCGGACAGGCCAAGCTCGGCGGCGATGACGGAGGCGGTGACGGGGTGATCGCCGGTGATCATGATCGGGCGGATGCCGGCGGCCTTGGCCAGGCCGATGGCGGTTCTGGCCTCGTCGCGCGGCGGGTCGATCATGCCGACGAGGCCGAGGAAGACGAGGTCGTGCTCGATGTCGTCGTCGAAGGCGTCCGTCGGTGCGTCGTCCTGGTCAAGCGTCCGGAAGGCAAGGGCGAGCGTTCTGAGCGCCTCGCCCGCAAGTTTGTCGTTGAGGGCGGCGATTTCCTCGCGCCGGGCTTTCGACAACGGCCGCGCCTCCCCGCCCACCAGCTCGTGCGAGCAACGTTCGAGCAACACGTCCGGTGCGCCCTTGGTGAGTATCCTGAGCCGCCCCGGCTTGTCGCCGTCGGTGTGGACCGTGCTCATCAGCTTGCGTTCGGACGAGAAGGGTACCTCGCCGACACGGTCGAAGCGGGCGTCGAGGCTCGCCTGTTCGAGGCTGGCCTTGCGAGCGGCGACGATCAACGCGCCCTCGGTGGGGTCGCCCTGGATCGACCAACGGCCGTCCCTTTCCACCAGAACGGCGTTGTTGGCGTGGTCGGCGGCGGTGAGGGCACGCAGTGTTTCGGCGAGATGGTCTCCGCCGAGGGCGTCGCCATTCTCGCCGATGAGCTCTCCGTCGGGAGCATACCCGGTGCCGCTGAACGTCGCCCGCCCGCTGGCGGTGGCGACGACGCGTACCGTCATCTCGTTTCGCGTGAGGGTGCCGGTCTTGTCGGAGGCGACGACGTTGGCCGAGCCCAGCGTCTCGACGGCGGCGAGGTGGCGGACGATGGCGTTGCGTTTGGCCATCCGCTGGACGCCGATGGAGAGAACCGCCGTCACGATGGCCGGCAGGCCCTCTGGAATGGCTGCCACCGCCAGCGCCACGCCGAGGATCAGCACGTCGAAGATCGCCGACAGGCCGTGTACGTCCTCGACCAGCAGAATGGTCGCGATCATGACGACGGCAATCGCCACGACGACGATGCCCAGAAGACGGCCGACCGTGTCGAGCTCCCGTTGCAGCGGTGTGGTTTCCTCCGCCGCGCCCTTCAGCATGCTGGCGATACGCCCGATCTCCGTGCGCATGCCGGTCGCCACCACGACGGCGCGCCCACGCCCGTAAGTCGCCGCCGTGCCCGAGAAGATCATGTTGGCACGGTCGCCGAGCGGCACGTTCGAAGGTATCGGCGCCACCGTCTTGGCCACCGGCAGGCTCTCGCCGGTGAGCGCTGCCTCCGCCATCTGAAGCGAAACGGCCTCGATCAGTCGCGCGTCGGCCGGAACGGTGTCGCCTTCCTCGATGAGGACGATGTCACCGGGGACGATCTCGGTCGCCAGGATGCTTTGGCGCGTGCCGTCACGCAGGACGTTGGCGTGCGCGGCCGACATCTCTTGCAAGGCGGCAACGGCCTGCTCGGCTCGGGCCTCCTGGAGGTAGCCCATGACCGCGTTGAGAATGACGATGGCGAAGATGGCCATGGCCTCGAAGGGCAGGGCGGAGTCGCGTTCCAGGAACCAGAGCCCGGCTGAAACCAGCGCAGCCACCAGCAGCAGGGCGACCAGGACATTGGCGAACTGTGCGAGAAACTTCTTCCAGGCCGGCGGCGGGCTTTCTGCCGCGAGCGCGTTGGGACCGGTTTCGGCGAGGCGCTTTCGCGCCTCCGCATGTGTCAGGCCAGCCCGCATGTCGGTTCCGAACGAGGCGATGACTTCGTCGACCGTCTGCTTGTGAGGAGCCGCCGCTTCGGTTGGTGACATCGTGCCGTCCATTCCAAGGTTCCGATCTGTGGCCGCGACGCGTCCCCATCACGGAGACGTGGCTCTGCAACCTTAACGGATATGGACGGCAAAAGTTGCGGTTTCCAGGGTTGCCAGGAGAGGCAGGCCATGTCGGCAACGAGAAGCCCCCCGCGCCATCGGCGGGAGGGGCGGTCACTTTGTTACCCAGGAAAGCGTCGAACGTTGCGAACGCTCAGGCGGCCTTCAGATCGCGGATGAATGCCTCGACCTCGCGACGCAGCGTCGCCGTTCATGGCATCCGACAGCGCCATCAAGTTGCATGGCGGCCGACCGATCTCGGCCGGCCGCGCCTTGCATTTGTCAGCCCCGGTCAGGCTCCACGGTGGCGAAGACGCGGGTTGATCCGTCCTTGCCGATCAACAGCACGTCGAACGGCTCGGCGTCGGCATCCGCCCCCATGCCGGGCGAGCCGAGCGGCATGCCGGGCGCGGCGAGGCCGACGGCATCCGGCTTTTCGGCCAGAAGCCGGTCGATCAGGGCTGCCGGGACATGGCCTTCGATGGCGTAGCCGCCGACCACTGCGGTATGGCAGGAAATTGCGTCTTCGGGGATGCCGAGCTCCGTCTTGCGAGCGACGATCGCGTCGTAGTCGAGTTCGGTGGCGGTCACCGTGTAACCCGCCGCTTGCATGTGGGCGATCCACTCGTGGCAGCACATGCAGCCTTCGTTGAGGACGACGTCGACCTTCTGTCCGGCGGCACCGGCAAGCGAGGTGGACGCGACGAGGGCGAGAATAGCGAGAACTTGAGATTTCATGGTGTTTGCCTGTGATGGTTGCCCGAATGGCTGCGGCGCCTCATGGCGACGGCAAGGGCAGACAACGAAGAGGGTGGTTTCTCGAACGGGCCGTTCAGGCGCGCGGCGGCTCGAGGGGGGGCGCCGGTGACCGACCCTTCAGGTCGGCCGTGACAATCGGCTCGCCGATGGTCCGCGCGGGCAGGAAGTCGATGCCGGGCGTCGACGGAAGCAGGGCGGTTGCGGCCAGGAAGCAGCCCGTGCCGAGGCACTGGCCGGCAAGACCGGCCTTGTCGGGCGTGGTGTTGGAGGTCTTGCCGCAGCAGTCGTGGCCGGCGTTGACCATCGTCTTCGTCATGGCGGCATGCGCGGCGTCCATCGGCGCGACGACGGTCGGGCCGAGGAAGAGGCCGATCAGGGCGGCGGCAACGAGGACGAGCCGGAGGCCGGCAAGAAAGCGCATTGGGGCAGTCTGGCATTGTTCCGGCCGCCTTGCCAGCATGCATTGATGCGGATGCGCGCGGTCATGTTTTCGCCGCAGAGCGCTGAGCGGGTTGCGATGCGCCTCTTTTCTTGTGGCCTGCGCCTGATAGGGTCGTTCCGGACCACCGACCCGGAGAGCCCGATGCGCGTTGCCGTTTTCAGCACCAAACCTTATGACCGCACCTTCCTGAGCCGAGCCGCCGCCGGTTACGGCCACGACCTCACCTTCTTCGAGCCACGGCTCGACCGGACGACGGCGCGACTCGCCGAAGGTTTTCCGGCCGTCTGCGCCTTCGTCAACGATACGCTCGACGCCGAGGTGATCGACGCGCTGGCCGCCGGCGGCACCCGCATCGTGGCGCTGAGGGCGGCCGGCTTCAACAACGTCGCCCTCGAGGCGGCGGAGGATAAGGGCGTCACGGTGCTGCGCGTGCCAGCCTATTCGCCACATGCCGTCGCCGAGTTCTCGGTCGGTTTGCTGCTGGCGCTCGATCGGCGCATCCACAGGGCCTGGGCGCGTGTCCGTGAAAACAACTTCGCGCTCGAAGGCTTGCTCGGTCACGACTTGCATGGCCGCACCGTGGGCATCGTCGGCACTGGCCGCATCGGCGCGTTGGTGGCGCGCACCTACCGCCTCGGCTTCGGCTGCGAGGTGGTGGCTCACGACCGCTACGAGGTGGATGATCTCAAGGCGATCGGCGTCACCTATGTCGGGCGCGAGGAGCTGATGGAGCGCTCGGACATCATCAGCCTGCATTGCCCGCTGACGCCGGAGACCCATTACCTGATCGACGAGGCGGCGATCGCCCGCGCCAAGCATGGCTTCGTCCTGATCAACACGTCGCGCGGCGCGCTGATCAACGCCGAAGCGGTGATCGGCGGCCTGAAGAGCGGCCGGATCGGCGGCGTCGCCCTCGACGTCTACGAGCAGGAGGCCGACCTGTTCTTCGAGGATCTCTCCAGCGAGATCATCCAGGACGACGTGTTCCAGCGCCTGCTGACCTTCCCCAACGTGCTGATCACCGGTCATCAGGCCTTCTTCACCGAGGAAGCGCTGCTCGCCATTGCGAAGACGACAATGGGCAACATCGCCGACGAGGAAGCCGGCAAGGTGTCGCCCAACCGCGTATTGAGCGAGAAGGTGGCCGGAAAGGGCTGAGGGAATCGAGGGATATCGGGAGGCCTCCACCCTCTCTCCAGTTCTCCCTCACACGGGGGAGAGCTGAAGAGAGGGGCGCCCTATATCGCACCCTTGCCTTATTCTGCCTGAGGTCCTGCGGCAGATATCAGGCAATTATCCCTTTGCCACCAGAATCTCGCGAGAGAGACCGGACAGGATTTCCGGGCCGTTCTTCCTCAGGATGACGATCTCCTCGAGGCGGCAGCCATAGCGGCCGGGGAGGTAGATGCCGGGCTCGATGGAGAACACCATGCCTTCCTCGAGCACCGTCTCGGAGGTGGAAGTGATGTAAGGCGGCTCGTGGCCGTCGATACCCATGCCGTGGCCGGTGCGGTGGGTGAAGAACTTGCCGTAACCGGCTTCGGTGATCACCGTGCGGGCGGCGGCATCGACGTCGCGGGCGCGCACGCCGGGCTTGGCCGCGGCGAGCGCCGCCTGGACGGCCCGCTCGACGATGGCATGGATTTCGGCAAAGCCTTCCGGTGGCCGACCGACGACGGCGACGCGGGTGATATCGCTCGGGAAGGCCGACTTGATGCCGCCGATATCGATCACCACCGCGTCGCCCTCGACGATATGGCGATCGGAGGCGGTGTGGTGGGGGAAGGCGCCGTTATGGCCGCTGCCGACGATCCAGAAGCTCGGCGCCGCGCCCTCCTTCAGGAAGTGGCTGCGGATGATGGCGGCGAGCTCGTTCTCCGTCATCCCGGGCTTGAGCGCGGCAACCGCCGTCTCGATTGCCCGGTCGGCGATGCCGGCATTCATCTTCAGGAGATCGTATTCCCGCTCGTTCTTGCGCATGCGCAGGCCGCCAAGGGTATCGGCGGTGAAGGTACGCAGCACGCCGGCGGGCAGGGCGTCGAGCACGAGCAGGG
>CAXXNH010000007.1:0-326047 GCA_963665435.2 uncultured Pleomorphomonas sp.
ATCTCCGTCGCTTCGGCACGTCGATCTACGCGGAAGATTTCCGTCAGCGCTTTGCAACGGCCATCGCCCGGCTTGGGATTGCCGACGGCGACGACCGGTTTCCCCGTCTGGAGGCCATCCTGAAATCTTCCGATCCGGGAAACCAGCGCGCGCTTTTCCTGCAACTTGCCCAGGCGGCCGTGGTGCACGGCAAGCTCGGTACGGCGAGGTCGGCTGCGGCCGATGCGGCGGCGCTCGCCCCCATCGGCGGTCGCGACGCCATGCGCGCCGGCCTGTACGCCGCCGCCGCCTCCATCCTTCCCGGCAAGGACATCGACGAGGTGCGCAAGCGCCTTTCCGGTCTCAGCCGCCGCCAACTCGGCCGTCGCGACGTCGACCTTCTCGCAGCCGCCACAGCGGTTACCGCGGCTGTCGGCGAGGAGCCGAGCGCGCCAGCACCCCTCGAACCCGTTTCCGTGGTCGCCGACGATACCAAGCGCGGCGACACATGGGTGACGGATACCATGCGCGCTGCCGAAGCCGGCCTTTCTAGCGCCGATGCCCTGCTTGAAAAGGCGAACAGTCCATGACCAGGATCGATACGCCGCTTGCCCAGCCAACCCCAGAAAAGCCGGTCGACAAGACCACCGGCAAGGGGGGCGCAAAAAGACGGTGACGACCGGCAGACCGCTTTTCGATCACTGTTGAGGCAGCTCGGCGGTCAGGCGCCTGCTGCGCACGGCTGTGTGTGGGCAAGAGCGCGAAGGATGTCTCCGGCGAAGCCCCGCGTCCGCCCTCGCTCACTTCGCCATCGGATCTCATCCAAGGAAGACGAGATGGCGGAACCACCGCAGGATGCCCTTGCAACCGAGATGCCAGCCGAGCCGGTGGCCGACGGTGAATCGCTGGCCGGCTTGCAGGCCATGCTCGGCGGCGAACAACGAGGACAAACTTCCGCAGCCGTGGATCTGACAGCGCTGGTTACCCCGCGCGCCCCCGCGGCGGAAGGGCCAGGCTTGCCGCCGGAGAAAATAGCCCCCGCCGCCGATCGTCCAGGCCGGCTGCCGAGCATGACACCGCCATCCAACACGGATCTCAATCTCGATTTCGCCTCCGGCCATTCGATCGGTCCGCAGGAGACCGAACAAACCGATCCATTTGCCGCCTTGTCTTCTCTTCTCGATCGGG
This sequence comes from uncultured Pleomorphomonas sp., assembly GCA_963665435.2. Lineage (GTDB taxonomy): Bacteria > Pseudomonadota > Alphaproteobacteria > Rhizobiales > Pleomorphomonadaceae > Pleomorphomonas. Next base: position 1,168 of record CAXXNH010000007.1, read on the forward strand.
AGACCGATGCGGTCGTCGAGTCCGAAGGCGTGGACATCGCCCCAATCAAGATGTCGGTCGTTACGCGCGAAACGCATTTCGAGCCGGTGTCGCGCCTGTCTCCGGTTCAACAAATCGCCACCGCGATCGGCGACGATCTCGCGGCCCTTGCCGAACCCGCTGCGGAAGAAGCCGTCTCGCGCCCTGCCGAGCCCACCCGTCACTCTTCAGGACCGCTCAAGGTGCTGCACCTCAAGCTCGAACCGGAGGATCTTGGCGCAGTCGTCCTCAAGATGCGGCTTGTCGACAAGTCGCTCGAGCTCGAAGTGGTGGCCTCCCGCCAGGAGACCGCCGATCTTCTTGCCAAGGACAGGGACATGCTGACGCGGGCTTTGCGCGCATCGGGCTACACCGCCGATGTCGTGACCATAACCACCTCCACATCCCCGGACAGCGGCCAGATGACCGGGGACAATCGGTCCGGCGGCCAGGCGCCATCGGGCAATTCCGGCGCACAAGCTGGCGCCAACGGGGACTCGAACAATGCAGCAGGCGGCGGCAATCGGCCGTCGGCTCGTCCGCACCCCATGGAAGGAGCATTCCATGAAGACAGCGGTGATGGCCATTCTGGCAGCGATCTCTACCTTTAGCTCCATCGACCGCGCGCCGGCCGAGGAACTGACCATATGCGAGAGAGAAATGCGGGCGGCGGCCGATGAGTATGGCATTCCGCTTGGCGTGCTTTACGCCGTCGGCATGACCGAAAGTGGCGGCAAGAAAGGACTGCAGCCCCTGGCGATGAACATTGCCGGCAAGCCTTACGTGGCTCCCAGCCTGGCGGAGGGCCTTGCTCGGTTCGAGAAAGAGCGGGCACGCGGCGTCAAGCTCATCGACCTCGGCTGCATGCAGATCAACCACCACTATCATGGCGGGCGCTTCGCTCTCGGTGGCCGAGATGTTCGATCCGCACAAGAACGTCCAATATGCCGCGCGTTTCCTCAACGAGCTACACGCCCGCCATGACACATGGACGATGGCAGTTGCCCGCTATCACGCCGGCCCGAACAACAACCCGGCGCAAAAGCGATATGTCTGTCTTGTTATCGGCAACATGGTGAGAAGCGGGTTCGGGGCATGGACACCTAACTCGGCAGCGTTCTGCGGTCACAAGGCGAGTTGAACGAGAATACTTCAAATGTATGCAAAAAATACAGATCTCAAGCCTCGCAGGGCTTGACCGATCGGTTGATCGGCGTATACATAAATCTCAATATGAATAGAAAATGAACTTCATTGGCAACAGTGCATATTTTTATGGAATTTTTCGATACTTAATAGCGCCTTTTATCGTACAAATTCGAGTGGTAGCGTTTCCATATACATAAACACATTTCCAGAAGCGCATCAGATACATATAGCAAAACGTTGACCAATATCCACTTCTCAACCTAGCTTATCCCCGACGTTGATCTTTACCACCAGGTCGATTGACGGGGAAAGTGAGCTATGTTCGTCATCATTGATGACCGGAAGATCGTTACTTCCGGTTACGCGTCAGGATTTGAACGAGAAGGGGTTTCCTCGATCGGTTTTCGATCGCCGGAGTTCCGAGACTGGATGGGGGCCGCGCCTGACAGCGACCTTTTAACCATCGAGGGCTTTTTGCTGGGCAGTTGCGAAGATCGTCAGTCGGTGCCGAAAATCATCCGTGAGAGATGCGGCGCTCCTCTGATTGCCTTCAGCGATGTTCCCAGCCTCGAGCAGACGCTGAATCTGTTTGCCGTTGGCGTCGATGACGTCGTTCGGCAGCCGGTCCACGTCCGCGAAATCATCGCTCGGGCCGGCGCCATCCAGCGCCGGACCGGCAGCCAGACCGACGATTGCCGGATCATCGGGTCGATGCGCGTCTTCTTTGACGGGCGCGACCCGGAAGTGAACGGCGAACCCTTCGTTCTGCCGCGCCGCGAGCGCCGAATTCTTGAGTACTTGGTGCGAAACCAGAACAAACGAGTCACCAAGGAAAAGATCTTCGGCTTCGTCTACGGCTTCTGCAACGAAGAGGTCGAAGAGAGCGTTATCGAGAGCCACATCAGCAAGCTTCGCAAGAAGCTGCGGGCACGCCTGGGGTTCGATCCCATCGATTCCAAGCGTTACGTCGGCTACATGCTGGAAAACGGCTGAACCAGTCCCGGCGGCGGCCTTCACATGGACCGCCGCCGGTTTCTCTATGACACCTCGTTCCGTAGTAACTCTGTACGGCAGACCTGTACGCTGGCGACTGGTTCTGGTCCCCAGCGCTATTACGCGCCGTCCGTCGAGGTTCTGCTGAACGTTCTCGCTGCTTTCTCTCAGCGATCATGGTGCATGCAAAATAATCGCTGGAGTTGCGCGCTTTTGGTTGTAATTGTGTCCGGGCCGCTCGCTTAGTGAGTGGACTATTTGTGGAACCGTTTGTCCACGACACCACACAGTGACGAGAGGCCTGATGTATCGAGCGCAATATCTAGCGGTTGCCGCCATCCTTGCCATGTCGAGTATTTCGCATGCCGCCTCCTCGTCGTGTCCTTCCAGATATTCCGACGAGCAGACTAACCTGATCAAGCATCTGGCGGCGGTCGGAGCGGCGGGGGAGTTTTGCCCGAACCTCGAGAGGAACCTGGAGCCGTTTCTTGGTTACCTTGCCCTTGCGTGGAACGGGTTCAGGGCAAGTGAAATGGAGTGCAACCTGTGGAGCAAAATCTACGACGACGCCGAGAAACAGGCAGGCCTTCAAATTGCGGCTAACGGACTGAAGCCGTTCTGCGAGACGTCCATACGCCTGTACGGCCCGAAAGGATCCTTGGTGCAAGGCGGCCTCACGTTCGACGCCGGCGCTCCTTGATCATTGGCACCATGCAAGCTTGGCGCGGCCGAGAGGCGGCTTACTTTCCCGCCCAGATATCCAGACGTTCGACTGCTGCTCGGGTTTCTGCTTCCCGAGCCGGCAACAGATCTGCCATTCGCTCGCGATAGGCGGCAAGGATCGCTGCCGGTGCCCGATCCGGGTGACCGGCATCGAAAGGCGGCGCAGGCGCATACTCAAGTCCGAGCTGGACCATCTGGGCCACGTCCGCGCCGGCAATCTCGGCCAGCACAACAAGCGCGAAGTCGATACCTGCCGTCACGCCTCCACCGGTGATCACGTTCCCGTCGCGGACAACGCGCGCCTCGTCGGGCACCGCTCCGTATAGCGGCAACAAGTGACGCCATGCCCAATGACAGGCTGCGCGCCGGCCGTTCAGGAGGCCCGCCGCGCCGAGGATGAGAGATCCGGTACAGACCGACGTGACATAGCGAGCGCTCAGCGCCAAGCGTCTGACATTCCCCACAAAGGCGTCATCCAATGCGACGGTCGTGGCGTTGGCGCCTCCGGGTACGCAGATCAGATCGCAGGCTGCGATATCCTCAAGTCGCCGGGTCGACGCGAAAATCAGCCCCTCGCTCGGCACGTCTCCGCCAGCGGCACTGGCAACGATCACCTCGCTGCGTGGCAGGCGCGAGAGAAACTGATGTGGCCCGGTAAAATCGAGATGTGTCATGCCGGGGTAGATGGCGAAGACGATCCGAAACGGCGATGTGGTCACGGGTAATTCCCCCTCTTTTCGACTTGCTCCATCATGCCTAAACGAGCAGTTTGCCGAAATGACAAGGATCCCTCGTTTTCGGCCATGACCAGACACATCGGCATCTTTCTCTACAAGGACTTCCAGATTCTCGACGCGTCCGGGCCGATCACCGCGTTCGAGATCGCCACGCGAATGAAGCCGGAAGCCTATCGATTGACACTCCTGTCAATCGAGGGCGGACTGGTGGCGAGTTCGTCCGGCGCCGCGATGAACAGTGTGCCCGTGGCCGATGCCGCGCGGTTGGACACGTTGGTCATCTCCGGCGGAAACGGCAGCCGAGATGCGATGCGTTGTCCTGAGACGATCGCCTTCTTGCGCGCTTGTGCCGCCGATGTACGGCGGATGTGCAGCGTCTGCTCCGGCGCCTTTCCGTTGGCCGCGGCAGGACTGCTCGACGGAAAGCGCGTGACGACCCACTGGCGTCGGGCCGAACAGCTTCAGCAGCTCTTTCCATCGGTGCGCGTCGAGATCGACCGCATTCACATCCATGACGGCAACATATGGACGTCGGCCGGGATCAGTGCCGGAATCGATCTCGCCCTTGCATTGATCGCCGATGATTTGGGTGAAAAAGTCGCTCGGCTGGTGGCACGGGAAATGGTCGTCTATTACCGCCGTCCGGGCGGTCAATCTCAGTTCTCCGCGCTTGCCGACCTGGGTGACGGCGATACTCGCTTTTCTCCCCTGCTCGACTGGATGCGAGCCAATCTTGCCGAAAGGCTGACGGTGGAACAGCTCGCCGAGCGCATGGCGATGAGCCCGCGCAACTTCTCCCGGACCTTCCTGAGCATCGTTGGAACCAGCCCCGCCAAGGCGATCGAACGTCTCCGGGTGGAGGCGGCGCGCGAGCGGGTTGAAAGCTCGCGCCAGCCAATCGAGCAGATCGCACTGGCCGTGGGATTTCGAGATCCGGAACGGATGCGACGGGCATTCCTGAGGCGCTTCGGTCAACCACCCCAGGCGATCCGGCGCGCCAAAATCTAGCCGGCTTCGATATCCGTTTGACGCTCTTGGATGAACTCACGTCGACTCAATCTTGCTCCGGTCAAACACACCGCGTGTCGCGATTGTTCAAGACGCCCGGAGCCTGCCAGTTCAGATAGTTCCACGAGACCCACTTTCGGAGAGCCCACATGATCCTGCGGTACACGATCCTCTACGTCGGCGACGTCGCCGCCTCGCTCGACTTCTATGAACGCGCCTTTGCCCTGACACGAATCTTCCTGCACGAGTCCGGCGATTATGGCGAACTCGCTACCGGGGAGACCAAGCTCGCGTTCTCCTCGGTCGCTCTGATGACCCAGCTCGGCAAAACGCCAGGCAAACCGAACCCAAAAACGCCCGTCTTCGAGATCGCGTTCGAAACCGCCGACGTGAAAACCGCCTTCGACCGAGCGGTCTCTGCAGGAGCGAAACCGATACAGGAGGTTCGCGACGAGCCCTGGGGGCAGACGACATCCTACGTCGCCGATCCCGATGGCTATCTCGTGGAGATTTGCTCGCCGGTCCAGTTGCCGAGCGCCGGCTGACTCAGGATGTTCAGCAACGACACGTTCCCGAGCAATTGCGCAGGCGTCTGCCCAAACCATCGCCTGAAGTCGCGGGTCATGTGCGCCTGATCGCTGAAACCACACTCGTCGGCCACTTCGGCAAGTGGCGCGGCGATGTGGAGCAATCTCGCCGCCTGACGGGCTCGCGCCAGCAATCGCCAAAAATCGGGTGGCGGCAGATTTCGAGACAGAAAGTGCCTCTGCATCGTTCGGATCGAAACGCCAAGGCTACGAGCCACTGCCGCCACCGTTGCCCCTGGCAGGGTTAGCGCGGCGATGGCCTCATCCAGATCGTTCCAGCCGCCACACGCGTCGCCGATAATCGTCTCGGCCAGGTCAGGGTTGGATTTGATCGCCTCGACGACGGATCCGGAGACGTCTGCCCCTGGCCTCAGGCGATAGCCGGAGATTTCGGTCCCGAGGCGCAACGCGGCGGGCCGAGGTCGGAAATCGAACTCCGTCAGAATGACTTCAAAAGAACCATCGGTCTCACACACGACCAGTATGTCACGGCATCCATCCGGGAACACCACGTGGCGCTCCGCCTTGCGCACCTGATGATGCCACCTGTGAAATCCACGACATGCGTTCATTCAATTAAGTCTAGCAGATCTCGACAGCGGCGAACATCGACTGGCACCGCGAGGCGCTCTGGATTCTGTCGATAAGGGGATAATGGCGGACGGAGTGAGATTTTAGTCAGCCATGGTGAAACTATAAGTATTTGTTTTATCAACATATATTCATCTTTGTGTAGCGAATTGCGTAGCAAAATGTGTAGCAAAAATACAACCAATGATTACGTATCCGATTGCGCGAATTTTCGCTCTAGTTGTACGTTTATTCGCGCAAGGGGTGTTCACCCAGTAGAAGCAACCAAAGCCTACGAGGCGGTAATTCTCCATCATTTTTGACACTCGCAAAAATGCCCTCGCTGATAGGCAACCGCGCCGTTCATTCTGAGCGCTTCTCCACCCACTTCCTCGCGTAGTGGAACCCGCCCTCCACTGCTGTCATGCCCGTCAGCCCCACCAGGAACGCGGCCAGCAAGTCACTCTGTGCCCGATTGACGAACTCGCCGACGTCGACCACACCGACAAAGCCGCCGGCCCATCGGAGCACGGCCCACGTAGCGCCGGCCGCCACCTCGCCTCCATAGAAGACCAGCAACACGCCGCCGGCAGTTTCGAGCAGGCGTTGCCGCCACGACTTGCGCGGCGGGAACAGGTTGCGGATGTAGGCGCCTGCAAGCGCCGGTGCCACCTTGCCCATGATCACCCCCAGTATTTCGGCCGCGCCAGGGATATGCGGCCCGATGTCTGCCATGTTCGCCCCATTGATCTGATTGCTTGGACGGCGGGGCACCCTACCCCGCCGCCGGGATCAAGCGGTCACCGCGACCGCTTGATCATCTCGTCATTGCCGAGGATGCGCCGGAGCGCGGCCGGGTCGGTCTCGGCGAGACAGACGGCCGCCGCCGGCCGGAGTGGCGTGACGAGCTTCAGCCCGTCACCGAGCCGGCTGGTTGCCGGGTTGCAGGCCGAGACAGCCAGCGCCGCCACCGGCACGGCGACACAGATCCTCAATCGTCGCCCGATCGAGCTTTTCATCAATCACCACCCTTTCCCGATGAGCTTCGAGGCTCCCGGCGCTCTGCCGGGCAAGCTCGGATGCGGCGCCGGCCGCGTAGATGCGCCAAGCGGCAAGGCCGAGGCCGGCCGCCAGCGCGAGGAGAAGGACAAGCCGCCAGTCGGCCTTGACGAAGGCGATGGCAGCGGCGAGGAGGCCGTTCACGCCAGCGCCTCGGCGAGTTCGGCCCGGCGCCGACGCGCCCACCAGCCATAGACGGCGCCGCCGATCGTCAGCACGGCCGAGAGCACCACGATGCCGGCGACGATGTTGCTGATGGTCGCGCTACCGGCGGCAAGCGGGGTGAGTTGCGTTTGCGCCGTCTGGAGCGCGCCGCCGATGGCGCTACCGCCGATCGCGCCGCCACCGGTCACCGCGTCGGCGAGTGCCGCCGAGGGCGCTGCCTTGGCGTCGGAGGGGAGCGCCTTGGCGGCGCCGGCCTCGTCATAGACCACGTCCGGGCCGACTGAGCCGCGCGCCCACGCCTGCCCCACGGCGAGCACCTGCCGGAGCCGGTTCGTCCATCCCTTGCCGAAGGTCGACCACGTCTTGAGCGCCTTCAGGAAGGCGTCGCGAAGCTTGAGGATGCGATCAATCAACGCGTCATGGTCATTGACGGCGGCGACGGCTTGCAGCGTCTGCGGGCCGACCAGGCCGTCGACACGATCGAGGCCGAGCGCGCGCTGGAGCCATTTCACCGATTGTGCCGGGCCGGAGTTGACCGCGCCATCGAAGACGACGAAGCCGACGCCAGGCGGCAGGCTATCGCCCTTGATCAGGCTCCAATAGCGACCGCGATAGATCGCCTTCACCTCGTCATCTGAGATGCAGCGAACACTCTGCCGGGCGGCGCCAACCGACTTCCGGTAGGTATTGTAGACGGCCTGAGTGATGCCCTTCATGGTGGCGCGGCCGGGGTCTTTGGGATGGTTCACGAAGCCGCCCTCAAAGATGAGTTCCTTGGCGAGCGCGCGGTCGAATTCGGTCGTGATCGCAGTCATGTTGCGTCCTTTCAGGCAACAAAAAACCCGCCTCAAAGGGCGGGGGCATTCGGTATTGTGAGGTAGCCGGATCGCTTCAGAGCGACATGGCATCGCGCCAAGCCGCGTCAATCTGATCGGCCGAGAGGCCGAAGGTCTGCCCGAGCGTGGCGATCAGCGGGTGGTCCCTGCGGTACTCACTTGCATAGTCCCACTCGATTTCGGCTTGGTCTCGTTGATCCTCCGGCAAGGCGTCGATCGCTGCTGCGACGTCGGCCGGCTTGATGCCAATCTTGAGAAGGCCTAGCCGGAGCTGTCGGGCTGAGAGTGGCATGAGCGGAGCCGGTTCGGTCGGGGGTAGGTCCGGAGCGGTCCATACACCGTTGATCAGCTTCCAACCGATGCCGGCCTCGGGCGGCAGCGCGCTCGTGTCGACACCACCAAATGCAGAGGCATCAACGTCATCCGCGACGACAATCGAGTTGGTGATCTGACCGGCCTCGATAATATGGATGATCTTAGCCATCATGCAGCTCCTTTCCCCTTGATCGGGTAGATGAACAGGGCGCCCCCGGAGCCTCCGGCTCCGGCTGTATATGAGCTAGTGTTGGTTCCCTGTGCGCCGCCTGCTCCTGGCGCAAAATCACTGCCATCTGTCCAGACTACGGCCGGCGCATTTGCACCGACCGTGGTCGGGACGTAGTTCGAATAGGAGACTGTGCTTAACCTGACGCCCTCCAAAAAATCGATGAGTCGACCCGCGACAAACCCCTTGGTGCCGCTCCATGACGATGCGTTGCCGACGTAATCACCACCTATCCCAGTGCCATGCGCTCCGTAGACTCCGGAGCCGCCGCCGCCTGCGTTGGTGCCACCACCTCCGCCCGTTGCGGTCAGGTCCGCGAATGCGCTGTCCCCACCAGCGGCGCCCGCATTACCACCAGCTCCTATCGTCACCGGGAGCACACCCCCTGGCGTGACGTTCATCACGGCCATAGAGAGACCGCCAAGGCCGCCGGCTCCCCCGCGAGAGCCGCCAACAGCCCCGTTACCACCGCCACCACCGCCACCAAACAGCACGGCAAAGATGCGCGTCACTCCTGCGGGCACCTCCCACGACCCTGTCGCGTTGATAATCGTCGGAGCAAGCAAGGCATCAAGAGACGAGCCGAGAGCATCGAACGCCACCTTGAGGCCGGCGGGATGCACTGGCAGATCGTCGCGCTCGCCGGCAATCGTTACGGCAGGGGTTGCGAAAGCCATCGTGAAGGCCAGATCGGCAGTCAGGTCCGCCTCTGCCGGTTCCGCATCGGTGCCGGCGACGCCGTTGAGGACGAGGCCAGCGCCAACCTTGAGCTTGCGTGAGGGCGGCACATATGCCGCGACCACCGTATGTGTATCCGGGTCGATCGCGGCGATCGCCACGTCGCTCGCACCGTCATAGAGGTTGAGCAGCCACTGAGAGCCGGAGTCGTCGATCCACATCATGCCCGGCTGAACGTAGCCGGGCCGCGCCGGTCCCTTGTGGTTGGTCACCAGCGCCGGCACCACGCCGTTGATCCGCTCAAGCAAGGTCGATCCGCTGTCGGCGGGCGACAGCGGCTCATAGCCATATTGTGTCATTGATCACCTCAGGTTCTAAGCTGCCCGTAGCCGGCAGCCACATAGTCGAAGGTTCGCGCCACGGCCGCGCCGCTGGCGTCCCGGAAGGCGATCAAGAAGCCGCCTTCGCCCTTGTCGGTCAGCTCGTAGTAGTCGCCCGTCGCCATGCCTTGCGCCGACACCGACAGCCCGGTCATACGCTTGTAGGGTGGCGCGAACTCCACCCGCAGGCCTTCGGCCGGCACGGCGAGATCGTTGCCGCTGACGATGCGGTCAGGCATGTCGACCAGGAGCCGCGCCCGGCTCACCACCGGCGTGACGGTTGGGGCGTCGCTCGCCAGCACCAAGCGCGTATGGAAGGCGCGAGCGGCCATGTCGCCGGTCGCCGCCTCTCGCCATTCGCTCCAGACGGGATCGGCCTCGGGATCGTCGTTGGTGGTACGGATCTCCATCGCCGCACCCCAGAGCGTCGAGCTCGCACCGGACAAGCTCTCGACGTCGCCGAGGCGCGCCCACGATCCGATCGTATTGGCGAGGTTGTCGCCATAGGCGACGATCTCCGGCGTGACGCGCGAGGTGTAGACCTCGCCGAGATCCAGGACGGTCTCGCTCGTGTAGATCCCCGAGGCGCGAATGCCGTTGATGCCGAGCGCGATGCGCGTCACCGCGTCGAGCGTCGACCAGTTGGCCAGCGTGTCGACGCTGTCGAGCCGCAAGGCGCCGCCTGCGGCATAGGTGCCGTCGTGATCGCCCGACCAAACGGGATCCTCAGTGATCACATCGACGACGTTGCGTGTCGCCCCTTCCACGGTCGAGACGATCAGCGCCGCCGCAAGGCTCTCGACGCCCTGGGTGCTCACCGCCTTGATGAGGTAGGTTCCCGGCCGGGTCGGCACTTGCGCGCTCGTGCTGGTCACATGCGGCAACAGCACGGCCGCGCTTCCCCAGGTCGCGCCGGCAGAGGCCGGCGTGTAGCGCACCAGGTAGTGCGAGAGGTTGAGCGAGGCGACCGCCCGCCATGACAGCGTGGAGAGATCTCCGAGCACGGCAATGCCGAAGCCGTCGACATCATCAGGCGGCGCGTTGACGGACGAGATCAACAGCGCCGGGGTTTCAAGCCAGCCCGAGCGGAGACCTCCAAGGGCGCCGACCGCCCGCACCCGAAAGCGATAGACGCCCGGAACCAGGTCAAAGATATCGAGGCTCGGCGCCGAACTGTTCCCCGCCGATGCCCATTCGAGACCGGGCGCCTTGATCTCGACGTCATAGCGTTCAGTGCGAGCGTCATTCGATGGCGTCCACCCAAGAGTTACAGCACCGCGAACCGTCGTTCCGCCGGCAAGATAGAGATACTCGCGAGTGCTGATCTCGCTTGGCTTGCCGAGTGGCCCCTTGGGATAGGCCGAGAAGGACGGCGCATCGAGCACGAGACCTTGCTCGACGGCGGCATATTTACCCTCGCCATAGAACAGCGCCGACACATCAAACTGATGCTTCTCGCTTTCCTTGACGCCGAGCACGCGGAATGGCCGGGGCGCAACGTCGGCCCCGGTGAGGAGCCACATGGCACCGGTCACCGGCGCCGCTGGCAACGCCGAGGCGAGCGACAGCGTCACCGTCTCTCCGGCCGGGCTGGTGATGGCCCGATCGGCGAGCGATCCATCCGCCATGACGACGGTGAGCTGATAAGTCTCGTCGGCGTTGAGAGTGACTGGCGCATCAAGAGTGACTTCCTCAAGGTCCACCGAGACGCCAGCCAGCCGGCCGCCGAAGCGGACACCGGCATAGGATGGGTCGGCGATCAGCACTACGTCGCCGGGCACCGCGTCGGCATGATCGAGCCCCGCGCGGTAGCTCACCACCTCCGTCTCTTTTTGCTCTGTGTGCAACAGCCAGTCGCCGTAACGGTGCGCCTGTCCACGCGAGGTGCAGCCGATTGCCTGAATCTCCGTCGGTCGCGCGCCGTAGAGCGTGACCGCGTCAGGGTCTTCGACCACCTCGATTGCCGGTTTGAAGTTGTTCTCGGGGTCGAGGAACTGGACGAGCACCTGAGTATGCCGGGCGGTCAGCGACGAGCCCTGATAGGTGAAGGCTCCATCGATCACATTGGCGCGGCTGATGATCTTCTTGGGGCTGGCTGGCTTGTCGGCCACCGGCATGATGGCGCCAGCGCCCCAATAGACAACTCCGCGGAACACGCCGGCCATGGCGGTGAGAACGTTGATCGCCTCGTCGCGATCGGAGATCACGCCGTTGAAGGCAAAGCGCGGCTCCTTGCCGCCATAGCCATCGTCGACGGGTTCGTCACAATAGCGGGCGATGTCATAGAGCTCCCACTTGGTCAGCGAATAGACCTCGGGGAAGGCTGCGCTGAAGCCCGGCAGATACTTCCTGAGGCCATAGCGGGGGTTGTCGATCAGGTCGAAGAACACCCAAGCCGGATTGTCGGACGCCGCCCGCTTGAAGCTACCATCCCAAATGCCGGCATAGGCGCGCGTCTCCGGATCGTAGTTGCTCGGCACCTGCACCTCGATCGGTTGCCAATCGACCGTAATGGTCGGGATGGCCGAAGAGCCGAAGGACGAAGCGTCGACCACGAGGCCGAGCATGGCGCTGTCCGGATAGCTGAGGCGGTAATCCTCGATCACCGTCATGGATGACCAATAGGTCGCGTTGAGCGAGGTGGTGCCGTTGCTGTCCTCGGAAAGTCGGCGCGCGCGGATATACCAAGGCCCGGAACCGGCGAGAGGGATGCGATAAGCCCGCACGTAGGGCGAGGTGCATTTGCCCGAGATCGTGTCGCGCTTCACTTCCGACCAGGTGCCGCCTTCCGTCCTGATGTCGATGGCGATTTCAACCGAGTTGCCCGATACCGCGCCCGAGCCGGTGTCCGTCTTGGTCAGCGAGGCAACGCGGATCGACACGCGGGCCGTCGTGGCGTCGAGGTTGGTCACCGCCTGGACGATCGGAACGGCCTTCTTCAGCTCGGCGCCGACAGAGACTTCCGTCTCGACTGCCGGGAAGCCAGCCATGGGAGCCTGATCAGGCAAGCCGAGCCGCGTCTCGTAGCTCACGCCCTCAAAGTTCATGCTGCCGTCGTCATTCTGCAGCGGCACGTCATTGCAGAAGATCGACTTGGCGCCGTCGACAAGGCCACCTGTCACGCCTTCCGAGACGAGCATGAGCAGCCGCAAGGTTTGCTTGGCGCGCAGCGTGTTCGGCGACTCCGAGTAACCGCCGCCGCCGGACTTGCCGCCGCCGGCACCGGCGATGCGGGGCGCGCGCGCATCGTGAAAGGTCATAGCGCGGCATCCTCAGTGGAAAGGCCGATACCGACGATGACGGGTTTGACGCGCGCCCGCCGGCCATAAACCAGCGGCACCGGCCCGCCTTCGGCCGTCACGTTGGCGCCGCCCTCGAAGAGGTAGGAGGATTGATCCTTGGTCGCTTTGGGTTTGGGCGCCAGCATTTGGCCGAGGCCGGTCAGCGCCAGGGCAACGCCGAGGCCAGCCACCTGACCGGCGGTGATGCCGAGACCTGTCGAGGTACCAATCGCCGCGATGGTGCCGGGGAAGAAGAAGGCAGCGCCGATCAGGAACACACCGGCAATGATCTTGCCGATGCCGCCGCGCCCGCCCGCGCCAGCCAGCACCGGCACAATGTGGAGATCGGCACCGCCGAGGCGGAAGTCGAGATCTTCGCGGCCGAGCGTCATCCCCTTGCGCCGATCGCCGCGCACCACGCGAAACCACTTTCCGATCGCCGCCTCGCGGAAGCCCGGCAACACGACGGCAAGCGCCCGCCCGGCTTCGCCTGCCGTTGCGACATCGAGACGGAACACCGGGCCAAACTGGCGCCGCAGGGCACCATGCAAGTAGATGTTACGGAGCATGGCGCACCCAATGGGTGATGCGGTGGAGCCAGCGGCCGAGCGGCGCCCGACCTGACAAACCACCGTCGAGGTGATGAAGGATCAGCCCGTCAGCGAGCAGCACGCCCGAATGACAAGGCACCGACGAGCCGGCGCGGGCAAAGAACACATCGCCCGCCTGCAGTGGCCCGGTGACTGGCACGAAGCCGGCCTCGGCGAAGCCGTCGAGCAGAAGGTTTTCGCCGGCCGACCACCAGCCATCATCACGGGCGAAGTCCTTCAGGGTGAGGCCGCGCGTCTGAAGATACCAAGCGCGCACGAGGGCGTAGCAGTCACGTACGCCGGGGACGAACGTCCGCCCTTCCAGCGGCTCGGCGAGGACATGATCGCCCCACCAGAGGAGATCGCTGGCAAACTCGCCATCGGTCGAGACGATGCCAAAGGGCACGTCGGCAGCGATCTGGCTTTCCATGTCGGCCCGGCTCGGGTGGTGCGGGTGCCGAGGCCGAGGCCGGCCGTCCGCGCCCGTTACCGTCGAGGCGTCGTGGCTGTGAATGACCGCCTCAGGGGCAAGGTCGAGCCACACCCGCGCATCCATCTCGAAGCTGTTCAGCGGATCGGTCGCGATGTTGTGGACGGGGTGATAGGCCCCGCCGGCCACCACGCCACAAGACTCGCGCGGCCATTCGGACAAGGCGTGTTCGCGCGCCGCCCGTGAGACGTCGTTTCCAAACATGATTGAGGAGTTCCCTCAGGTGGTTGATGAGCGGCCGGCGCCGGGGAAAGCCCAAGTCTGCAGCGGATTGCTGCCGAAGCGCTTGAGGCATCCGCTGGCGAGGCGTTTGCTGCAACGATCCTTGGCCGGCGTCGTCGGAGCGCCGGTCGCATCGAAACAGGCCTCTCCGACATAGGGACAGGTCGCCGAGGAGTAGTCGAAGCCGGTCCCGGTCCAACGGCGGTATTGCTGCGTGCAGACGCCTTGCAGCACCTGCCGGCCGGGCAACAGCCGCCCCTCCTGATCGAAGGCCGCTTTCAGCGTCCATTCGACATAGACGCGGTTTTGATTGGTCTTCTGTTCGATCTGGTAGACGTCGATCGGATAGTGCGCGTCCGGGTCGGCGTCGGCCTCGCCATCAAGGCAGCGGCGATAGGTGCGGATGCGGCGGAAGATGCAGCCGGCGAGGTCGCCAAATTCGGCGATCGCCGCCGAGAAGATGCCCGAGACGTTGGCCACCTTGATCACCGGTCGTGGCAACGTGCCCTCAGACGAGACCTCGAAGCCGGTCGCCTCCACCGGTGACGGCGCGTAGACCTCGCCGCCATAGGATACGGCGCGCGTTTCCAGCGCCGACGAGGTGAAGCGGTAGACAGGCCCGCCATAAAGGCTGGTATCGAGTTCGTAGAGGTGAACAATGCTGTCCGCTTCGAGGTTCTGCGCTGTCGCGGAGACAATGGCCGGGATGCTCATAGGTCATGCACCATTTCGACCTCAGCCCGGAGGCTGTCGACTGCGGCGGCGACATTGTCCCGCGACCACTTCTTGCAACGGTATAGGCAGGTCGCACCATCGCGCGGCCCCTGCCAGGAGAAAGCACGATAGCCCCGATGCCGTGCGAAAAACGCCTCGATCTCGTCGGCCTGCTCGATCGTCAGCGCTTTCCATTCGACCGTGTATTTGCGCTGTTCTTGGTTGAGGCCATCGCCAGAACGTTGGGTGTAGCCCTCGCCGAAGGCCGATTCCGCAGTCCGCATCTCGACTGACTTCGAGGTGCCCGGCGAGGGTGCCATGGGCGGTGCGAAGGTCTCTGTCACCGGAATGCGCTCCTCGAAAGCAGGCCGCCGGCTCGGAGCTGGTCTTTGAGACGGCTATCGACAATCCGTGTCAGTTCGTCCCGAACAGAGGTTCCAATCGCGGCGGCATGTGCCGGGTCGGTGCCTTCCGGAACCGACACGTTTACGTCGCCGATGGACAGGTTCACCGTTCCGCCGCCAGCGCCTTCCGCAGGGCCCATCGTTGCATAGACGCCGAGCTGCCCGCGACCGTTGCGCCGGAGCGGCAGGATGCCTTCCTCGCCGGCCTCGCCCATCAGCCCGGCGCCGTTGGCAAAGGCGAACAGCGTCGGCCGGCTGACGACGGTGTTGCGATAGGCGGAGATGCCGCCCGGCGGCACGCCACCGTTCGCATAGAGCCCGAAGGCTGCGGCCTGCCCGGACAGCCCCCATCCGCCGCCGAGCAGACCGCCGAGGAGCCCACCCAAACCCGACCCGCCGCCGCTCCCCATGCCGTTGAGGAGCATGGTCAAGACGCTGCCGAAGCCCGGCAGGAAGCTATCCACCATCCCGCCGAGGCCGTTCGTCAGTTGCTGGAACACGCCCGACAGCCCGGAAAGCTGTTGCTGCGCCCAGCCGGTACCGTAGGCAGAGACGCCAGCCGGCATCATCGACGCCTGAGCGGGCGTGATCGGCAGGCTTGCCGGGTAACCGTCCGTCATGCCCCCCACAACTCCGCCGTTCCCTTGTTTGGTCGCGGAGGTGAAGTTGCTGAGACCGTTGGTAGCCTGCCCCAGCGCCTGATTGAAGCGATCGACGTAAACGCTGCCCGTGGTGCCCGTCACATCCGACAGGCCGGCGCCGTAGGCCAGCGGCCGGCCAGTGAACCACATCGACGCCGCATCCTGCGGATTCCCATGCTTGGACAGAAACGAGCCGAAGTAGCGGTTGAACACCGCGTCTTGCGCCGCAGGGCTGGCGAGGAACTGTTGCGGGTTCATCGAGTAGCCGAGCGCGGTTTTGGTCCAACTCGGGATGTTGGCGCCCATCACCTGATACGCACCATAGGCCCGGTCACCCCGCTTGGTGAGCGGGCCGAGCGCCCCATAGTTGCCGCTGCTCTCGATCTCCGAGACCGCTTTGCGATAGATCGCCAGAGCATCGACGCCACCGACGACGCCGAGGGCATTGGTGTTTGCGGCTGACAGCGGCGCCGACAGAAGACCATTCGTCTTGCCCGTCCCGCCCAGTAGAGCGGAGAGCCCGCCATCCCCGAAGGAGACATAGACCGGGTTGCTCGCCGAGGCGCCTCGTGTGGTGCCGCCGCCGAACAGCCCCATCATTGCGTTGCCGAAGATACCGCCACCTGCTTCGCCCTGACGGCCGAGCAGACCTTGCGTGAGCTGCGAGGTGACCTGATCAATGAAGAAGTCACGGAAGCTCGAAAGCGCGCTCGACCAGTCGCCATCGAGCAGACTGCCGAGAGCGGACTTTGTCGCTGAGCGGAAGCCATCCATGCGGTTGATGGCGTCCGCCTGTGCCTTGTTCATGCGGTCCTGCATCGCCGCATTCTGCCCGGCCGCGCGGGACTGCTCCTCGATCGCAGCAGACAGGCGCGGAGTGATCTCAACGCCCTGAGCGATATACTGGTTATAGAGCGCGAGCCTTTCATTGAGATAGCCGACCGTCTCGGCGCTTTGGCCGAAGGATGCCGACTGAACGGCGAGCGCCCTCGCCTGTGCATCGCTGCGCATCTTGGCATCCTGAAGCGGCTGGATCGTCGCCGCGCGGATCGCCGCCTCGCTTTCCAACTCCTGTGCCTGACGGAGCAGCGTCAGGGTGTCGGCGGTGACACCGGCCTTCCTTGCCATCTCGTCATATCGAGCGTTGATCTGGGCAAGCGTTGCCGGCAGGCCTGTAAACCCGACGTTGTTCAGTGCCCTCTGCGCATCGGCCACGGCCTTGGTTGCCGCGATGAACTCGTCAGCGCCGAAGTCGGCCGATCGCCGAGGGTCGGGCTGCGGCAGCATCGGGGGCGGCGCCGGCATGCCAACAGCTTCCGTGCTCGCCCCATTCGCGTAACGGTCGTTCTCGCGCCCGCGCCAACGGTCGGCAATCGCCCGCATCTGCGGATCAGCCATCAGAACGGCGTTTTGAATTCGAGCAAGCGCCGCTTCCGTGTCGGCGAGGCTTTCAGTGACGCGCAACCACTCGTCAGCGATCTCCTTGATGTTTTCGACGCCGGAGTTCATGGGCGAGGTCAGGCCATCGCGGAACTCGCGGACCTTCGGCGCGCCAGCGTCGATCGACGCAATGAAGTCGTCGAACACTTTCTTGAGCGGAAGCTCGGCATCGGGCGCCCACGTGTTCGGGTTCGACATGAAGCCAAGGTCGGCGCGGATTTGTTCGGCCTGATCGAGCAGATCCTTCTTCAGGCTCGCGACGTTGAGGCCACCTCGATAGGTCAGCACACCGGTCGAGTCACGCGCGTAGTCCTGCGCCGCGTCACCGGCACCCTTGAACCGCTTGGCGATCTCGGACACTAGGTCGGCCTGCGTCTTGAGGTCATCCTCAAGGGTGTCGGCGCTGGCGTTCCACGTCGAGAAGTATTGGAGCGCGGCGGCAGCGGCGGCAGTCAGGCCGATGGTGATCAGCGAGACCGGCGACACGAGCGCGGCCAGGGCAGCACCAACCCCCATCAGAGGCCTTTCCATCGTCGAGACGATGGACGCCATCTGCATGCCCTGCTGAAGGCCGATGGTCATTGCCGGCATGCCGTTGAAGGCGCTGACGACTGTGTCCTGAAACTGGGCAGCCATGTTGGCGGTCTGGAAGGACGGCGTCACCGCAATAGGCATCGTCGTGGCGACGGGCGCCATTGCTCTCCGCGCATTGGTTTCCATGATCGCGCGCGTCTTCGCCGCCGCCGCCGTGCGCTCATATTGCGACTGCACGAGGCCGAGGGTGCGGGCGTGCTCGGCTTCCGTGATCGAGCCTTGTGCGAGCGCCCGATCGAGGAGGCGCATACTGGAGTCCAGCTCGCGCGTTGCCTTGAAGAGCGGATCGACACGCCCCTGAAGACGCTGAAGCTGCCGTTCCACAGACAGCGTCGAGCGGGCGACCTTGTCCTCGCTCGACGCCATCAGCGCCCCGGTCTCCGCAACGGCGCGCTGCCCGTCAGCGATGCCCATGAGGTCACGCGTGACCCTGTCCGCACCATCCGAGCGAGCCTCTACCGTGAGGCGCCGCACCTGCGAGAGAGCGACCATCGTTCATTTCTCCGGAGGGTGACGACGCCTGAAGTCGTCGAGGAGGACGGCGTCCATGCGCTGAATGAGCTGCATGAACATGCGGAAATCGTCCGGCGCGTCGATTCCGAGGCGCCGGGCATATGCGTCGACGGAGGTGAAGGGAATGGCGCCGATCCCGCCAAGGCCGATCGGCCGATCCTTGTCGAGGTCCGCGAATGCGTCGAAGTAGAGCTGAAGGCCCGGCGACAAGTCGGGCCGGTTGACGAGCGCTTTCGGTGGTGCCTCGCCGGCCTCGCGCCGGTCTTCGGCGAGATCGGCGAGAAAGTCTTCGCGCCCGCCCCATTCCAGTTGCCAGGCGAGCGCGGCGGTCAGTTTCCCGCTGCGGTCTCCGCATCGAGACGGCCGTTCTCTTTCACGACGGTTGCCGCCATGCGCACGGCCGACCGGAACACCTCGAAGTCGGGATCGGTGAGCAGTTCGCGCGCCTTGGAAGCGGTAAAGGGGATGGGCGCGCCGTCGTCATCTTCGATGCCAGCCCAATCGTGCAACACCTCGGCGAGGAGTTCGGTTTCGACCGCGTGGGCATCTTCGGGCGTGAGCGTGCCCACCCGGCGCCCGAGCGGCAGATCACGCATCGCGCGCGCCTGCGCCTTCTGTGCGGTGAAGCCATCAATGGCTTCGACCTTCAGCCGCAGGTCCGGCAGGCCGGGGAGATCATCGACCCAGGCGCCGAGGGCGAGGCGATGGTCGCGCTTGAGTTTAGAAAGCTTCATGGCTATTCCTCATGCTTGTACTATCCGCAGGTTGAGTTTTCTTGGCCTGCAAGTTGGATTGCGAGCGAGACGCGAGATTGAGTTGGGGGCGGAGATGAAGGGTGCTTATCTGGCTTTGGCGGTTGTAGCCGGCGTAGTTGTTTCTGGTTGTGCGTCGACAAAGATTCAGCCGCTAACGAGGACGTCGTTCAGCGTGTCAACGATGGCCGCCCCCGCATGCGGACAAGCCGGGGCAGCCAAGGTTGCAAACCGTGTGGCGGCTGTCGAAGTCATCAAGCGCGGTGGTGATCGCTTCTTTTTCAAGGCCGCAAGCAGCGACTATCGGATCATCGAGGACAGCTTGATTGTGCAGATGGTGGATAAGGGCGACCCCGAGTATTCCGAGTCCTTCTCTGCCCGCGAAGAACTTGGGCCCGAGTGGCAAGAGATCGTGGCGAAGGGGACGCCGCTCACCTGCTCGGGCTAGTAGTCAGAGGATGGCGCGGGTCATCCGGACCGAGCAGCCGGAAGCCGGGTCGAGCACGGACTGGAACGGCAAGGTCATCATGACGTCGGTGTTCTTGCGCCGCTCGCCCTTGGAGACGTCGCCGAGGACCGCCTTCGGCAACTCGATCTTGTATTTCTCACCGGCGACACGGCCGAGAACGGCGGTAATGGCGGCGCTCTCGTGGTCGAGCGCCCGCTGATAGACTTCGTTGCTCTCGAAGTAGGCCTCGATCGAGCCGGTCACCTGCACCGAGCCCTTGCCGAACTCGGCCGAGTAGAGATCGTCGATCGACTCGCGGGTTCTGAGGTTGTTGTTGACGTCGAGCGTCATGCTGCGGACGCGGAAGGTGCTGCCGGCGACCGCCAGCGAGGCAACCCCGCGCGGCGCGGCCATCACGCTCTTGGTCGGTGCCGGCGCATAGGTCGCGTCGGCAAGTTCCGCGGTGCCGGTGACCTCCGACCGCCCCATGACCGAGGCCGTCATGGTGATCGGTTTCTTGGGCTGGATCGAGAACGACAGCTTGTTGATCATGCAGCCGTTGAAGCGGCTGAACAGGTCGTTCTCGCCGGCCTCCAACATCTCCTCGAACAGGAGCGACTTGGTCAGCATGGCGTTCGTCAGAACGTCGCCGGTCCAGTCGTTCTTGAACGCGGCGGCGAAGAGATCATCCCAGGCGCCGTAGGAGAGTTCGCCGCCGATATCGCCGGAGACGTCATAGCCGCCGAGCATCAGGTCGGTGATGTTGCCATCGGCGCGGATCTCGTCTGACTCGACGGTCGATTTGACCGTCTTCAGGCCCGAACTGGTGATCCGGAGCAGTTTGAATGCGGGCGGCGTTGCCAGCTCACCGAAGCGGGGTTCCGCCAAGTAGGCAAAGCGGAGCGCGCTGCCGTCTGCGAAGGCCATGACCTGTCCTTTCCATATCAGCCGACGAGGTCGAACTCGTAGGCAACCGAGAAGCTAAAGAGGTTGAAGGCGCCGGCATCATCCGGCCCGAAGGGGATCGGCGGGGTTGCCGCGCGCATGCGGACCTCGCAGAGCTGTTTGCCGCGAAAGGCCCGCCTGAGGTCATCAAGGCGAGCGCTCCATTCCCCGAGGCCAGTCCCGATCGGCACCCACAACACCAAGCGGGCGGCGCCGGTCTCACGCCAGATGTCGGCGCCGGGCGAACCGATCGACGCCTGTTCTTCGTCGCCGATCGGGAATTCTAGGTCGAGGATCGCCTCGCCGCTTGCCGGCGGCGACCCTGTGCCGTCGTTCGGCAGGCGGATAGGCGTGTAGGGCCAAGCCGTCGCGAGGGCATCCCCCACGGCAGCATGCACAGGCGCGGAGGCCATGCTGTCACCTCATGCGGATTTGAATTGCCGGGTTGCGGCGGTTCCATGCGTTGCGGTTGGCCTCTGCCTTGCCGGCGCCACCCTTGAACCGCTTGCGCGTCTGTTTGGTCTTCGAGGCCCACGCCTCAAGGTGCGTTCCGCCACCAAGGGGCGAAGCGAAGGTGAGCTTGATCGAGGCCATGTTGCCGTAGCGGCTCATCGCCATGGCGGCGGCACCCTCGAAGACGCCGCCCGGCGCGTATCCCTTCCGACCGCTCTCGATCTTGCGGGCATAGGCCACCGTCGACACGACGACGATTTCTTCGGCGTCGGATGCGGCTTGCGCCGTCTCCACCTCAACGCCATCGGCATAGATCGCCACCGACTTCGCATACCGGCCGCTCAGCTTCGGAGCTGTCTTGACGATGAGACCGACGACGTAAGAAACCACGTCGGCACCGGCGTCAAACTCGTAGTCGATCCGCCCCGGCACCTTCACTGTGTCCTCGGTAGCGCCGGCCCGACCGTCGACAATGGTTGTCCATGTCGGTTCTTCGCCGGTAAGCGCCCGGTTTGTGGCGACAGCCTCGTCTCGGAGCTGACGCGCCATCGCCGCCACCTGTCGGGACTGCGCCTCCGGTGAAAGTTCCTCGGCGATGATCAGCGAGATATCGCGATCGAGCGCATCGATGCGTGTGCGAACCATCAGGCACCGGCCAAGTGCAGCTCATAGGCGATCAGTTCGCCCCCAACGCGCCGCTTGGCGTCGTCGACGAAGGTCACGGCGAGCGCCTTGCCGTTCCAGAGCACCCGGTCGTGGATCTGAGGCGCGACCAGGTCGGACGCAGCGACGTCCTCGGCGAGGAGCAACAGCACCCGCTCCCCCTGCATCAGGCCGGCCACGAGCAACTCGCCGGCCTTGAGCATGCGCCCCGGCAGGCCGTCGACCTGACGGGCGTTCGGCGAGCCGAAGCCACGAACGAGCGAGACGGTCTCGCCGGGGACCAACTGGCGTCGGTACATCGCGCGGGCGTCATTCGGGGTCATCAGAACTCTATCCGTCGATACGGCGCCAGCAGGCGCTCGATCAGGTCGCCGATCTTGCTGTCGAGCGAACCGGCGACGTCCCACTCGCGAGAGCCGACGCCTTCGACAACCTCTTTCTTGAGCTCGGCATCGGCCTTGAACACGCCATAAGCTCGACGGACGTCGAGTAGGATGGCCTGCTTGATCGGTGCCGGAACGGCATCAGGGAAGCCTGCAACAAAGGTCACGGAAACAGCCGGCCCGCCGTCCGATCGCGTAGCCGGCCAAGCAACGCCGCCGAGGCGGATAACATGCGGCATGCCCGAGGCATCGATCAGACGCACCGTCGATAGATCGACGGTCTTCGCCTCGCCGTCTTCTGCGACATAAGCGACCTCAACAAGGCCGATCGCCGGGAACGGCAGCGGTAGGCACTTGGCAAAACCGTTGAAGGACTGCCGCCAGGTCTGCGGCATCAGGCAGCGGCCAAGACCACCGCTCGGGCCGTCGACGCTGGCGACGGCAGCGCCAAGCGCGGCTTCAACGAGATGGTCATCGTCCGCACCGTTCCGGCAATAGGCCTTCGCCTCATCAAGTGTCACCGGCAGGCCATCCGGCGCGGAGACTAGCTCCGGTGCAAAGCAGGCAATCGCACGGCTCATTTGGTGTCCTTCACGACAGCCGCGCGGTTGTCGAGCGGCGGCATCGCCTTGTTGCGGAGATCCTGTGCCGCCTTGCCCTCATGCGGACGAAGCCGCGTCGGCAAGGCCTCAAGGCTTGGCTTGGTCGGGCGCTGATCGGTCATGTTCTCCCCCAGACAATGGACCGAGAGGCCGGAGCCCCTCGGTCGCCATCGGATCAACCGCCCTCGGCGACGCGGCCGAAGTCGCCATAGATGAAGGCTTCCGGCCGGTAGACGATGCTCGCCAGACGCTCTTCGGCGAGGATGGTGATCTTGTTTCGGGTGAAGTCGTCGTTCTCGAAGCCAACCTCGATCGCCGCCGACCACTGGTCGAAGATCTGCGCGCCCATCTCGAAAGCGCCGGTCAGGAACTTGTCGACGGCAATTGCCTGCGTCTGGACCACCGGCAGGCCCCAGAGCGTCGGGGTCACCGTGCCCTGAGGATTGCCGATGATGTAGCGGCCCTGACCATCCTTGAGCGTCTCGATCCATGCCCAATCGATCGGGTTCATGACGTGACCGGTGGCCGGATACTCGGCGAGGACCGCCTGCAGCATGGCGAGCCGCATGACGTCGATCGAGGTGGCGCCGGCGACAGTGATAGGCGAGGCATACGCGGTTGCCTGCGGAATGATGCCGTGCAGGTTCTGGCCGGCGCCGTCGCCGGTGAGGATCTGCGCCTCTTCGATGAGCTGAAGACCGTAGATCAGGCGCGTGTCGATGTAGGACCGCAACTGCGACACGTCCGAGAGGGCCTGTTTGGACACCTTCATGGAATGGGCGATGACCTTGGTCGAGGTTTGCTTGTCGACGAGTTGCACGCTGGACTGAGGCTTCTTCGCCCCTTCGGTCACCGGCGCCGCGTTGTTGGTGAAGCCAATCTCCTGCACATACTCGATCAGCGGGCTATCCGTCCGGCCGGGCGAGATCAGATTGCGGATGGTAAGGCGACGGCGCGGCAGCGCCTGAATGCCCGGCAGACGGTTCGGCGCGATGGCGGCGCCGACCGAGCCGTCCGCGTTGTCGGTTGATGTCGAGATGTCCGCCTTGATCCTCATCGAGGCCTTGCCGGAGCGCGGGTTGGAGCCAACGAACGACTTGAAGTCCTCGCCCTCCACGAACTGCTCGCCGAGCGACTTCGGCCGATCGTCGCCGTCCCCCGGCCGACGCGCGAGCTTCTGTTCCAGCGTGGAGATCTGTTCGGCGAGGCCGTTCATCTTGATCAGCGCCTCGTCGGCCGCTTCCTTGGTCTTCTCGGCGACGCCACCGGCGGTCTTTGCCTCACCGAGCGCCTTTTCGGCGACCTCCTTCACCTTGTCGAAGGCCCGCTGATGGTCGGCTTTGATCTCAGCGGCCAGTTCAACAGCCGACTTGGTGCCGGTACCGTCATCAGGGGCAAGCGCGATGCGCAGGCCGCGAAGGCCGCTGGAAAAAGCCATGAGCGTAGCGATGCCGCCGACGACGCCGGCAGCCTTGGAGAGGGCATGCATGTAAGTTTCTCCTGAGGGGTCAGTGCGTCCGGAGGGCTTCCAGGAACGCCAAAGCCGTGGTGTCAGGCTCCCCCTGACCGTGCTTCAGGTTGACGCGCACGGCGCGCTCAGCCTGTGAGTTGGAAAGACCGAAAGGCTCCGCCTTCAGAAGGGCTTCCCACTCGCGCAAAGACAGCCGGTCCCCGGCCATCAGCTTCTGGATGAGAGGCAGCGCCGCTGCCTTCACCGATTGGATCTTCGCCGGCTCGCAGGCCTGGAAGGTCACGATGCTGATCTCGAACAGGTCGAGCTTCTTCAGCATCAGAACGTTCGGTTTGTCGGGGTGTGGTGCGGCCTCGATCGTCCGATATCCTATCGACAGGCCGTCGAGCACGCCCGCTTTGACAAGCTCGTAAGCTTCCTTGGCGTCGGTCACCTTGTCTTTGAGCAAGCGCCCCTTGCAGTAGAGCCCCTTGCTGTCCTCGGCGAGATCCTCCCAAAGGCCGATCGGACGGCGAGGGTCGTGCTGGTAGAGCATCTTGATTTTGCGCCCCTTGCGGCGCGCTTCGACCAGAGAGTCGACGAAAGCGCCGGGCTGCACCACTTCGCCGTAGCTGTCGATGGCGCCGAACACCGAGCCATAGCCCTCGATCACGCCGTCATCGCCGACCGCCTTCAGCTCCAATGGAATGGCGCTCGACTTGGTCTCGAACTCCGTGGCGGCGGTCTTCATGGCGTCTTCTCCGTTGGGGCGGGCAACTGCTTTCCGGCGTCGGTGATCGGAACGTTTTGCATCTGCATGCGAGGCACGTCGCCACCCGGAACCGGAGGCAGGTTTTCGAGAGCGCGGACTTCGTTGATGGTCATCCAGCCGTTGTTGAGGGCCGAGGCGTAGAAGTTGGAGCGCGCCGCGCTATCACCCCGAAGAAGGCCTTCCAGGTTGAACTCGACGACGATGCCGCGCGTCCGGTCTTCCTGCGTGAGCAGCTGCTTGCCGATCGCCTGCTCGATCCGCTTGAGGCGCCGCCGAAGCGCATAGCGCTGAAAGCCGATCGACTGTTGCTCAAGGCCGGTGCCCCAGCTCGTCGACTTCGATGTGTGGCCGATCATGTGCGGCGGCACGCCGAAGAAGCGGCAGACCTCCTCGACCGAGAAGCCGCGCGATTCCAGCATCTGCGCGTCATCGGGGCTGATCGAAAGCGAGGCCCACTTCCAGCCACCTTCGAGGATCAGTGGTCGGCCGGCGTTCATGGCGCCGACGTACTTCTCGGTCAGTCTGGTCTCGGCGATCTCTCGTTGTTCCTTTGTCAGGAACTTATCGAAGGCGATCACGCCGGAAGGACGCATGCCATTCCGGAACGTGGTCCCGGCCGCCCGATCGATCGCCGAAGCTAGGCTGAAGGCGTTACGGCCGACCGACAACGTCGAGAGGCCGCCGAGAGGGGTTCCGCCAAAGCCGCGCACGTGGAAGACGTCACGGTCGCTCATGTTGTAGCTGCGGCCGTCTTCGCTCCAGCGGTACCAGATCGAACCGTCCCGCTCACGACGCGGCACCACCGGCGCATAGATCGGCGTCAAGGCGATGATCTTGGCACCGCTCCGTTCGATACGCGCATGGAAGTTGCCGCGCAGCTCGATCGCCGCGCAGGCGAACTCCCAGAATTCGAGAGAAGTCTGATCATAGTTCGGGCTGTCGTGGATCAGCCGATAGAGCGGATGATCGCTCGCCACATCCCGGCCGCCGCCTGCCGGGCGATAAACCATCAACGGCAGCGAGGCGATGGTGCCGGCCAGAAGGTTGACGCAAGCAAACGCCGCCGAGATGGCGAGCACACTCGACTCGTTGACCGGCTCTCCGGCGTAGCCGTCCGCGCCCCGGTTTCGCCAGTGCTCGGGATCTTCGAGAGACAGCGGTCGGCCCGCCGCCCTTCCGAGCAGCGTCATGGTCTTGCGAAGAAGGTTCATGTCAGGCCGCCAGGGAGTTGAGATAGTCGTCGAGGCTGCCGCCGGCCGCCTGCGGGTTCTTGGACATCAGCGCGACGGCATCGAACAGAGCCATCAGCGGATCGATCTTGGCCGTCCCGGCCGCCTGTTTGGTGACCACCAGGGCGTTGCCGCGCACCTCGGTCTTGGCGTTGCCGACCGCGTAGGCCATGAGCGCCTGCACGGCCGGCGAAAGCGTTCCATCGGCAAGTTTGCGTTCGGTCGTCTTCACCGCGCCCTGAAGCTGGTAGCCCTGACTGACGCCGACGACGCGAGCTTCTCCCGAGGAGTCCGTCTCCGCCGACGTGGTGATTTCCTTCTCGGCGAGAGCATCGACGATCGCGCCGACGCCGGCCGGATCGAGGCCGACCATGGCGAGCTTGCCGGAGCGATCGAGGCCGGCGATCAGGTCGACCAGTTCGTCGATATCGCGTCCCAACTCTTCGACGATGGTCAGCTCGCTGGCCGCATCGAAGTCGCGAAACTTCTCCGCCTCGCTCTTGCGCCGTTCCAACACCGACGTGTGCGCCCACGAGTGTCCCCAGGCGTACCAGATACGCGGGTCGACCTTGTCGCGCCCCACAACGCCGGCCGACAGCAAGTCGTCGAGACCTCCGCCGTCGATACCGACCGTCAGCACCGAAGACCGCAACACCAGATCGTCGAGCGTCATGGGCCGGGCCTTCTGTTCCCAGAAGTCAGCGCCGGCCCAGCGATCGGCCCGAAGCGCAATGCCGATTTCGATGTTGAGGTGCTGCGAAGCCCAGCGCCGCAACTCCTCCTCGCCCTTCTCTTTGGAGATGGCACAATCGGTCTTCAGCACGTCGAGCGTCACCGACCGGCCGAGGTTCGGCGTCACCATGTGCCAGAGATCCGGGTTGAGCCACGGCTTGTTGCGGTCGCGCTGGATCGCCTCGGGGAACTCGTAGAGCACAGGCAGGATCTGCGCCGCTTCGCCCTTGATCTTGCCGTCGCGGACGTTGCGGGCATGGTTGAGCTCAGACTTGAAAACGCCGGCCGGCGGCTCGTCCGACTGCGTGGTGATCATGATCAGGAACCCCTCGGGGCGCGTGATGATGCCACCACGGATCTGGCCGACGACGCGGGAGGCGCCCGACATCGACGACATCAGGTGGACCTCGTCGAGCAGCACGCCAACCGGCTTGGAACCGGTCATCACCTTCATGTCGAAGGTCTTGATCTTGAGTACCGAGTGGTTGACCAGGTCGACGATCGTCTTGTTGTGGTCCTTCGCCTTGAACCGCTTCTGAAGGTAGCCCTCGGGATCGGCATCGATCATGCCCGAAGCCTGTTGAAAAGCCGTGTCCGCGACTTCCTGCGTCGGCCCGACCAGAATGAACTCGGCACGCGGGCGCTTGTTGAGGATCAGCGCCGTCATCATGATGCCGGCGCCGCCTGTGGTCTTGCTGTTCTTCTTCGGCACCAGCGTGAACACGTCGCGGACATGCCGGAAGCCGCTGTCATCGACCGAGCCAAAGATCGCGCCGACGATGTCGCGGAACCAGTCGCCCGCCGCTTCCGCCATCGACGGCGTGCCCGGCACGTCCGGCAGGCAGAGCTTATTGAACACCGAGACCGCCCGTTCCGCCTCGGCATGGTCGAGCGGCAGATCCGGGACCAGCGAGACGCCACGGCGAAGCCGGGTCTCCCAATCCTGACACGAGAAATCCCACAGCATCAGTTGACCAACTGCCCCCAGCTCGTGGTTTCGTGCGCGGTCTTGGCGAGGCGGTCGGCCTCTTCCTTCTTGCCGAGCGGCTTTGCCTTCGGCGCCTTGCCCTGCGCCGATTTCGGCACGCGGGCGTCATGCTTTTCGAGGCGCTTCATGTACTTGTCGATGGCCGAGACGTTGCCGGCTTCGGCTTCGTCCATCAGCTTCGTGAGCAGCTTCGCCTCCACCCGGAAGCGCGCCTCTGCTCTCGACTTGAGCTCCCGAAAATAATGTTTGCGCAAAGTCGGCGGCGTGATCGACAGAGCCGCCGAGATCTGCTCGATCGACCAGTCGAAGGCCATCAACTGTATGACAAGTCTACGCTTTTCGTCGGTCGGCACATGGACCGGCCGCCCACGCTTGCCGAACCCCTCGGGGATCGGGTCGCCGAGGAGGTCAAAATCCAGTGCCATGAGAAAAAAAATCTCCGCGTGAGACCTATGCCGGTTGGAAGGGTGGAGGCCCCCCAGAGTTCGACCCCGCCCCCCCGCCTCGCGTGAAACGGGGTGTTTCACGGGCGGTCAGGCCCGGCCGCGCCGCTCGCCGAGGTGGTTTTCCTTCAGGCGGTTGTCGCAGCTCCGGCAGACGGCCCGGAGGTTCGAGAGGTCATCGGCGCCGCCATTGTGCCGGCTGACGATGTGGTCGGCGATGGTTGCCGTGTGGGTGCAGCCCGATAAGGTGAGCTGACAGACGAAGCCATCGCGGACAAGGCACTGCTCGCGAAGATCTCGCCATGCGGACGTGTGATAGTAGGCGTCAGCCGTCTTCGGCGGGATCTTCGCCGATGACGTATTGAGCCGAGGGGCAATGCCCGTCAGCCTCGTGAGCTTAGCCATGTTGGGTGTGTTCCAATTGAAAAGCCGGGCTGGAGATCCAACCCGGCTTCACCGCCCCGAGGCGGAATTCTTCAATGTGCCTAAAACTGCTCAGCTTCCCGCTGGAAGTCAAGGCGAGCCCATCTCCGGTCTTAGGGCGTTGGGGATAAACCTATCGCCAATCGTCTCCAGTGCGTCACGAAGACGGCGGCCGACAGCCTCCTTTGTCTTGGCATCGGCTTTTCCATTCAAGACCTTAGCGGTTGGCCAAACCCTTGCGACCTCTTCGACTGTTTGACCTTCGACACACACCGCCATGAGGATCGACCAATCAGGTTGGCCAACGTAAGCCGCGATCATTGCAAGCTCAGTCTTCGCACCAAGGATCGAATCGGCCGGGCCGTCAAAGGACTTGGTAGAGGTATCGACCTTGATCACACGGTAATCGATGGCCGTTGCCCCACTCGCGCTTGCTGCCTCGACCAAGGAGACGACATATCCCGATGCCACCACGGCAAGACGGGAAAGACCGCCGCGTTCCGGGGACTTGGCCGCCAGACGACGGACCGTCTCCGAAGCACGAACGAACACTTTATCCGTTTTATCGGTAAACCAAGGACTTGCGACAGATATTTCAACTCTTGCATTAGAAGTCATCGCCCGCCCTCGCGCTGCGTTTCCTGAGATTGCCCGACCGTCGCCTCATCAGGAGGCCTCGCCGATGGCATCCAGATCCGGTCAACCTTCGACGGCCGAGGAAGCCTGAAGCCACGATCGGCAAACCACTCCCGCCACGCCACGAAATCGGGAGAAGCGACGAGCACGTAAACGTATCCGGCGGAGGCCGCTTCCCATCGCTGCAACTCGCCCAGAGGCACGGAGACGCCGATCCCTTTTTCCTCCGCCATCTTTGCCATAAACTTGGCTTTCGCGGCGTTGGGGTGCCGGCTTCCATACCGGGCGAACTCGTAGAACCGGCACCACCAATGCCGCTTGAAAGCGTCCATGGGGACAGGCAACACACCGCCAGCCTCAACCTTCGGGACCTGCGTCCAGTGCTTTTCGTTGAGATACGTCGCCGGCCCCATGAGCTTTTGCCGTCCGCTTCGCCGTTGACCGGCGACAACAGCCCGAATGGTGTCGAGATCGCCGGCTATCCGCCTTTCGTCGGCCGTTAGCCGTTTCCATGCAGCGCGCGCTCCACCGATTTTGTCGAAGCGCTGCTTCTCGTCCGCGCCTCTCCACGCCTCAACGAACCGCTCGAAGCCTTCCTCGTCGTCTTCGTTCGCGCGCGTCTCTCTCGCCCCCTGGGGGGCTTTGGGGGGAAGATGTTCATCTTCCTGTTCATTCTTCCCGTTAATAGTAGGGGTGGCGCAAGTGCCACCCCCGAGGGTGGCGCCAGTGCCACCCCCGAGGGTGGCAATTTGTCCACCTGATGAGGGTGGCAATTTGTCCACCTGTGAGCCGCTTTCAGCGGCCTCGGCTTCGCCGTCGCGCGTGATTACGACATCCATGTTGATCTTATAGAGATTGGTCGTCTGACGGCCACCGTCCGCCCGACGATGTTCCTTGATCAGGAGCCCAAGGTTTTCCAGCGACGCGATATGCCGCTGCACCGTTCGGCGGTGCTGGCAACTGATTTCGGCGATATCCTCCAGCGACGGGAAGCCAAAACCGTCTCCTGCCTTGTGATTGACACGGTCGGCAATGGCGACCAGCACCATTTTCGGAGCCGGATCGAGCCACTGGCTGAGCGCCCATGTAACAGCCGCGACACTCATGCGGCTTCCCTCCCCGCATCATCGACGCCATTCACGGCTTCGAGTTCCGCCGCGCGTTCTCGCTCGAATGCCCGCTCCGCTTCTATGAGGTTGCGAAACGGCGCCTTGTAACGACGGACAAGGGATATCGTTGCATAGGCAGCGCCGAGCACGTCGAGACGCCGTTGCGCCGTATCCGGCCGCATCAGTCCGCGAGACACCCTGTTCTCAATTCGGTTTGCCTCGGCATCGATCAGTTGCCGAATAGCCGCCGCCTGATCGTCAATCGTCGGCTTAGTCCGCGTGGCAGGCGCATTCGCGGTCATGGCGCATCCTCGTCTATCACTGCCAGGATGAAGGGGTGCGGAGAAGGCGGAACGGCCGGTGCTTGCGACCGCGCGGGCACGTGATCCCGCACGGCGGTGATGATCTCGCCGTCCGTCGTGCCCGGCGGCAAACCGAGCATGCTCCATAGCGCCGAGCGAAGATTGGTCAGCCGGAACGCCGGCCCGCAATGGAGATCGGTCATGCCGTGCCCCTTTCTGATGGCGGAAAAGTTGGATTGAGTGTGTATTCACATACACATTATTCTTGACGCTTCGGCGCATTGTGTGTATAAACATACACATCAGCAACGGAGGTCGCAGATAGAACGAAGCATCCAAGACATACGCCGCAGGCTCTTTTCGGAGGGCTGGGTGATAGAGCGAGAGGGCGACCACACGATCTTCACCCACCCCGACAAACCCGGAAAAAGAGTCACAGTCCCGAAGGGACGCGGCGACCTCCCGATAGGGACGGTGAGAAGCATCGAGAAACAGGCGGGGTGGCGGTAAGCCGCCCCGCTCATCTGCGACAGAGGCAATGGAGACCGAGGAATGGTCTATTACGGCATCTTGGAAAAGGAACCGGACACGCTCTGGGGCGTGTGGTTTCCCGATGTTCCCGGCTGTGTCACGGCCGGCGAAACAGCCGATGAGGCAACGGAGAAGGCCATCAGCGCACTGAGGGAGCACCTGGAGGGGACGGAACCTCCGTACGCCTCCGAGGCCGAAGCGTTGATGGTCGATCCGGACGTCATCGAGGCACGAGGGCGCGGAGGTATCTTGATCCGCATCCCGTACCTGCCCAACGAGGCGGCGACCGTGCGCGTCAATGTGACGCTGGAGCGCGGCACGTTGGCGGCGATCGACGCGGCGGCAAGCGCGCGGGGAATGACCCGTAGTGCTTTCCTCGCCAACGCGGCCCTTGAGAAGGTGCGCGCTAGCGTCTGAGATCACAGGGCGGCGGGACGCACTCATTCCGCCGCCCCCGCGAACATTTCAAACTGCTCACGTTCGACGTCGAGAGCTTTACAACAGGCGGGATTGAGCCACAGCACTTCCGTTCGAGGCCGGGCACCGTCCGTAAACGCAGCGAGTTCAAGACGACGCCAGTCAGAAAGCGCCCTATCATAGGCCGGGTGAGGGTATCCCGACAAAACTACTTTCCCGGCGAGACCACATAGCGCCTCGAGCAGCGCCGAATGGTCATCGCACGTCATTTCATGATTGTAGTGTTTCTCGCGATCCGACAGGTAAGGAGGGTCGACGTAGAACAAAACATCCCGGCGATCGTAAAGTTTCAGAACCTCCAATGCCGGACGCTGCTCTATAATCACGCCGCCGAAGCGCTGCGCAATCAGCGGCAACTCTTCAGGAAGCGCACGTAGGCACCGAATGCGGCTAGCAAACCCATCCGGGTTGATGCGTGTATCGAAGCCGGATTTTCGAAGCGCACCCTTGCTCGATTGCCCCATGAAAGAACGAGCAATGAAACGGCGGGCACGCTCTAGCGGATCGTCTGTCGGCTCATACAGCGTAGAGTATTCAACCCGAGCAAAAGGCGTGAGGCGGAGAAGATCGCCGAGTTCTTTCGGCTGCTCTCGGAGAACACGGAAGAGCGAAACGACGCTATCGTCTAGATCGTTCCATACCTCCGTGGTGGCCGGCTGCTTCTGCAGCAGCACACTTGCCGCGCCACCGAATGGTTCGACATAGACCTTATGCGGCGGGAAATGGCTAATGATCCAAGGAGCGAGGCGCCACTTGCCGCCATGCCAACGGAGAACCGGGCGGGTCGGCGCGTTCATTCCGCCGCCTCCATGAACAGAGGCAAGTCCTCGCCCTGATATCGCACGGGGGCCGTCACCTCACGCGGGCGATAGTTGGCCGCGACCAGAGCAGCGGCCACAGGTGGGCAAACCGAGTTGCCGCACATGTAGCCCTGCTGTTCGAGGGTGAACGGCACACGATGGCCGTGCTCGTCGATGCCGTGGTCGATGATGTAGTCCGGTCGGAAGCCTTGGGCGTTGAACCTCTCGCGCGGTGTCAGCATGCGGAGGCCGATATCCACCAGCACCACCGTGACGCCATCAACCTCCATCGTCACGAACTCGCCGCCACCCCAGCAGCCATGCTCTCGCATGAACTCGGCAACCAAGCGAGCTTTGGCGAAATGCTCAGGGCCGAAGGGCGGAGCGGTTGCCAGCACCTCGGCGAGGCCGAAGCGGGGTTTGGCCGTCTCTGTCCGACTTGGCTCGTCGACCGAAGCACCGTCGTCATCGGCGCCGTAATAGACGGTCATCAGCGGCATGCGGATAAGGGCGTTGTGGTTGCCTTGGGCCGACGCGGTTCGTCCCGGCTCATCCGAGCCGGAATCGCGACGATCGGAGCCACGTATCGTCATCATGCTTGCAGCGATCAGCGTTTCCGCCGCGCCGTCGGCGACCAGCGTGCGCCCCGGCTGGTCAGCCGGCGAATCTGGGCAGCCAGAATTGCGCATCGTCATCATCGAGGCCGCGATCAGCGTCTGCTGCGATCCGGTTTGTGTCACCGTAGAAAGCGGCTCGCCGGAAGGACGCGAGCTTGTGCCTTGGCGGGGGCCGTCGTTCTGCTGTGCGATGTAGGTGGCGACGAGCTGCGATTTGCCATCGCCGCTCGCCAACAGCGTTCCGCTTGGTGCTCCAGCCTCGTTAGAGACGGAGTTGCCGAACTGGCGCGCGATGTGCGCCGCCACCATGTGACCGGGTAAGCTATCACTCGCCGGAATGGTTGCCGCCGGAATATCGACGGGACGAGAGCGAGGGTCATCCCCCGGCTTCTCCTGAAGCCTTGGGGCCATGAACGCGGTTATTACTTGGTTCTGGTCCTTCGGGCTGGCTGTAATTGTCTGCCCTGGAGAAAGAATCGGCCGGTCGCCCCCCCCGTGCTGCGCATAGGCAACCAGCGGCGCCACGAGTGCATCGTCGCGTTTGCCGGTCGCCGCCGACAAAGGCGCATCCAACGGACGGTCGCGGGCGGCATCGTAAAGGGAGGACGAATGGTTGACCTTGACCAGGAAAGGGCGCGGAGCATCGAGCACCCGCCGTTTCACACCCTTGGCAACCCGCGCCATGGTGTTGACGGCGAGGGGTCGCTTTGCACGGAGGCCATACAGCGCCTTGATCTCAGCCGACGTGTCGAAGATGGACGGGCATGGCAGATTGAAATCGAGCCCATCGGCGACAGGCACCCAGGGCGTCAGACTGCCGTCGGCGATAAGCGCCGAATCTACCTCATCGTTCGGGTTGCCGTGTGTCGGCTCGGGCCAGACGATTGGCTCACCGTCGCGGCGCATCACCATGTAGAGCCGATTGCGGATAGTCCCGGCGCCGTCGACCCATGCGCGCCGCTGTCGCCATTCGATGTCTTTGTAGCCGAGCGCCCGCCACGCGGCGACGAACTGCCGAAAGGTCTCGCCTTTGCGGGCTGGGTCGCGCTTGCCATTTGGCAGCAGCGGCCCCCAATCCTCGTATTCCTCCACATTTTCGAGGAACACGACGCGAGGCCGCTGCCACATGGGCAACGCCTTGACCCAACCAACGATAGCCCAGCCGATGCCGCGCGTCGTGCGGTCGCCATCGCGGATCGGGGCCGATCCCTTGGCTTTGCTGTGGTCGGTGCAATCCGGCGACATCCAGAGCATGCCGGCCGGCAAACCATCACAGAGGCCGACCGCGTCGACCACGGCGACATCTTGCACCAGGTGGTGCGTGCCGGGATGGTTGGCGCGGTGCATAGCCAGGGCGGCCGGGTCGTGGTTTACGGCGATGTCGGGATCACGACCGAGGGCAATGCGGATGCCTTCGGATGCTCCGCCGCCGCCGGCAAAGCTGTCGATGACGAGTTCGCGCAGCATGCGCGAGCGAACAGGCGCGTTCATGCCGCCACCTCATAGGGGTACTGGACCTTGAAAAAGCCGAGGCGGCCCTTGCAGGAGTGAAAGGGGAGTGGCCGGGCGTTGCGCAGCACGAAGCCGTATCGACCGAAGAACCACGGACTATCGGATTGCTCGACACAATCGACGATTTCAGCAACGCCGACGATGCCGCCGCGCTCGAAACCGGCAAGGCCGGGGAAGATCCGGTCCTCTATCTTCGGACGGAGCCTTGAGGCGGCTCTAGCCGTAAGTAATCCATCCTCATAATCGTCTCGCGTCATACCCTTCGACGCATGGATGAGAAAGCGCCCCCGGAATTTAGTCGGCCAACTCCTGTTTTCGATGTCCTTGGCGAGATTGATGATTGACCAAGCCCAAGGCTGCCGGATGGAGAGTGCAGGAAGCTCGATCACGGCCGTACCTCCGCGCTTTTGGCGATGGTTGCCATACCCAAGAATTGGCGGAACGAAACCGAAGAACCGGCGCCCCTAAAGGCGACGAAAGCACGATAGAAGGCCTTGGCCCTCGTCTCTGCTGTGAAGGACTCCGGTGCATAGCCATAGACAGTGACGAAGAAGGTTTTCACGACGGCACCCTCCCCATGACTTCGGCCGTCACGCTGGAGAGTTTGGCAGCAAGCGCCGCGTCTGCCCCGATTTCATCGAGCGCAGACAGGCGCAGTCTCGCCGCCCCTTGTTTGGAGCCGCCGAGGACAGCAGCAAGGCGGGGGCAGGAAACGCTGAAATCGTCGACGGCAATGCGGATGACGTGCCGGCGGATCAAGCGCTCATCGGCCGAATGCAACCGGCTATCGCCTGCCCGCAACGATGCATCCAGATTGAGAGCGAGAGCCACAGCCTCGCCAAGCAACTCAGCCAACCGGGCGTCTGGCGAGACTGCCCCTATCGCCACTGACGAACGAGCGGGATTTCCAACCTCTTCAACACGGCTAGGCGCCGACGATGCTTTAGCGAGGCGCACTCGTCGAGTAGACGGAACCGTATCGCCAGACGCGCCCGCCGACGAACCCGGATCGACACCAGATATGGGTTCACCTTCGCCTCGATGATCTGCCGGAGATAAATCCCCCCTATCGCAAAGAAGCCCAGCCTCTCGGTCAATCGGGGGAGCGGCCAGAGCGACAGCCTCGGGGGTGACGTCCTGATATGGTGTTTCGACCGCAACTTTATCTCCATCCGCCTCGTTGCCCCAGGCATCCCAGCCCGGCCGGCGGCGCCGTGCGTTGAGTTCGATTTTCGGAAGGCTCGGGAAGTAGGCTTCGGCGATTTCATGAACGTTGTCGGGCTTCACCGAGTGCTCGCCGACCGGTGCAACGAAATAGCTCGGGAACTGCGTGCCCGGCGTTGGTGCCGGCGGATTCCCGCGCTTGCCGACCAGCACGATTTCATGTTCACCAGAGAACCAATAGGCGGTCCCTCTGGCCTCGCCCGGTCGTTCCTTTATCCAGATGAGGTGCGTGACATACTGGAACCCGTGGTGCTCCATCAGCTCAATGGCGAGCTTCAAAAACGGCGCCGGCACCCATCCGAAATACATGCAATCGTCGGCAGCGAGAGCGCCAACGTCGCGCGCCTTGAGCGCTTCCATATCCGAGCATGGGTAATGATTGTCTGGCGAGCGATCGCGGCCTGTCGCCTCGCTATAGACGACATATTTCCATTCGAAATCCGTCAGGATGACGCCGTATTTCCTATCCGGCAGGGCAGCGAGCTTGGCACCAAGCGCGGCCTCGCGCGCCTCGCGCTTCACAGCCTTTTCCGCCTGCTTTTCGGCACGCTGTTCCTTCACAACGCGCGACAGCGCCTTGGGGTCTGCATGTTCGCGGATCAGCCGAGCTTGTTCGTCTGCCGGCAGACGGGCGAGCTGCGCTGCGAGTGAGACCTTGAGGTCGCCTCGCCGCACCGCGTCGTTCAGTTCGTCAACACCATGATCGCGGACAACGGAGGCCCGCTGGATAGACCTTTCAGAGACATGCAGTCGGTCGGCCGCTTCGCTCTGCGATAAATCCGCCATTTGGCGGGTTTTCTCTTGAGCCGGGCGGCCCTGTCCGAGCGTGGCGAGGTTGGCGGCCACCATCGCCCTTTGACTCTCGTTGAGATGGCGACGGTGCAGATTTTTCGAGAGCACATATTCGAGTGCTTCGGCTTCCGTGCCGTCGAAATCCTCGTAGAAATCGGCCCACTCGATATCAGTCTCGCTCATCAGCTCAAGGTCGACGACGGTGAGCGTGTGCCCGCGATAGAGCATCCCGAGCTTGGCAATCTCAGTTAGCGCGCGGTAGCGGTTGCGTCCGTCGAGGATCTGCCCCTCGAAGATCACGACGCGATCGCGCAGCCCATGGGCGGCGATATCGGCCCGCAACTCGGCGCCATCGGTGGCGTCGAGCATGGGGAACAAATCGGCGTAGGGATGCGGTTCGAGCATCATGCCGCCGCCCCCTCAGCCCTCAGCACCTTGTCGCAAACCGCGCAAAGCCACGTCCCGGCGAGCGCAGGGTTTCCCGTCTGCATCGCGGCGCGAAGCCGCACGTTTGAACCAAGGAGCGCATGGCGGGCACCACAGCGACCGCAGTCATGGACAAAGTGAGGGGTGCCGCCGACAGGGTCGGGAACAAACGTGCCAGTCGGTTGGATAGCTGGTTTTGCTTGAGCCGGTGCCGGGCGTGCGGCTATCGCGGCGGCCTGGAACAGGTCGGTCATCGCCCGCCACCTTCAACCACCCGAACCTTTGCATTGGCGAGCGACATGCGAGCCGTGCCGAGGCACCGATCGACCTCAGAATAGGCGCGGTCAATGGTCTCAGCTTCGCCCGGCGAGACGACACCATCCTCTTGAGCAATGGCAAGCTGGATGCTGGCTTCGCCGATAGCGCGCGCCACTTCGGCATGTGCGCGCGTAAGATTCGCCACCTCACGGGCATCGGCTCCCGGCTCGCCGAGGCGGCGTTCGTTCAGCTCCGCCATGACGGCAGTCACAAAGGCCCGACCGCTGTCAGCTTCGAGCGCCAGCACGGCCGGAATCGGGATGACGTCAGTATCGGTAGCAGACTGCCAGCGGCCGACTTCGGTCTTTGAATAGCCCGCTATCTCACCGGCGCGGACCACGCCGCCGCAAACCTTCACCAAGTCTCGCGTTGCTGACTTGAGCCGATGAAACCACGCTTCGGAAATTGCCATGATGGACCTCACTTCCCGAGTTGGGAAAAACGGCAAAGGCTTCCCGTGGCGGGAAACCGCATGAAATGTTGTGTTGTGGGCGAGCCGGATTGACCGGCGAGGTTGTCAGAGCTTGGGGCGTCTCCGCCGTGTCAGTCGTCAAACCTCCTCATGAGTTGGTCGAGCCGCCGTTCGGCGGCCGGGTCGATTTCAAGGGCGGCGCCCGCTTCGGTGATCAGCACCAGAAGGCGGCATTCGAGGATGTCGGCCGGAAGCCGCATTTGCACGAGGCCCGCGTGGTCGAGATGGCCGAAGGCGGAAAACGTGATGGGGCAGTCCTTTCGGCCGGCGGACACCGTGCCGGCGCGGTCGCACTGCGCACGGCCACCGACTTGCCGCAGCCAGAGCAACGCGGCGCCCTGATCGATTGTGAGAGGCGACTTCATCGCAGCGCCCCCGCGACAACGATAGTGCCAGCGAAGACCGCCACGCCGAGTGAAACGACCAGCGCCAAGCCAGGGCGATCGAGCGGCATCAGCGCCGCCCGAACAAACAGGGAGACGAGGCGCGAGCGGGTTTTCATTCCGCCGCCTCCATCCGCGAAGCCTCACCGCCCGCTGGCGCGATGTCACAAGCGCCAGCGGGGGCACCAGCCGATGACGCATCGGCTAGCACGCCGGGGGAGGATACCGGCGGGAGAAGAGGAGAGCGCGAAGCGCCATCGGGCCAGTTGTCGGCCATCCAGGATACGGCGGACTGTAGGCGGCGAGCCCCAATATCACGGCCATGCCGGATAGCCGATAGCCGCTTGCCGTCGTTCAGCATGCGCTTTGACAGCGTTGCTTCACGAATTCCCATCGCTGCCGAGGCGTCTGCGCAGAGTGAAATGAAATCATCGACCCACATGATGCGCGATCATGCGGTGCATATACCGCACGAGTCAAGGGTCTATGTACCGCTACTGCTCATGAGCCACAGAGGTTTAAATACCGCATGGACAAAAGCCTGATCATCTCCCTGAAGACGGGCATACGTGAGCGCGTAAAAGAGCGCCTTGCGGCTTTGAATATCAGCGCTCGACAAGCCGGCATTCGCGCCGGCCTCGGACCTGAAGGCGTCCGCAATTTCCTTCGCGAAGATCTTGACGACACAAAGAACCTTCCGAGGCTCGACACGATCGTGAAGCTTTGCGAGGCGCTAGATTGCCCTCCGGCGTGGCTGTCGTTTGGCGGTGATTCCCAGTCTGAAAGCCACGAATCCAGCTGGCGCATCGACGTAAAATTGAAGCTGCAAGCAGGGGTTTGGAGGGCAGAAAAGACCGACTTACCGGATAATCTCGGCGAAATCGCCATCCCACCTCAGAAGGGATTGCTGAAGTCGACACTCTACGGCGCGGTGGTCGAAGGGCTTTCGATGAACCTGGTGTACCCACCCGGGACGATTATTGTTTTTGAAACGGTCATCGACCGCCCGGATGAAGTAAAAGCTGGCGCGCGCTATCATATTGAGCGCAGCTCAGCGGATGGACTGGTCGAGAACACCATCAAAACCGTAGAAAGGGACGCCTCCGGACGTCTGTGGCTGGTGCCCGAATCCTCTGAGCCAGAATTCAGAGCGCCGATACCGGCGGTAGCGCAACCCGGCGGCGACATGTTCTATGTCGGCAGGGCCGTTTGCGCCCTAATACCAGCTAACAACTAGTAATCTCACGTATTTACTTATTTATTTACCCTCACCGTCAGGCGGCCACTGAAAGTGTAGTCGCAGACGCCCAACTTGAACGGCGCCTTGCCTGCAACCGGATAAATGAAGAGTGTCGTCGATCCATCTGGATTGGGCCACTTTTTAACCTCCTCAACATCATTCTCCATCAGATCCAGGGCAGAGACGCACTTCTTTTGACGGTCGGCATCGCGCTCCAGAACCTCTCCAGGCGAAGGGAGTATAACCTTGGGGGACTCTCGGTTTGGGGGCTCCGGACGAGGAGGTTCCTGCAATGACGTTTGGTCAACAGGGATAGTGCCCAGCGAAACACCCGAGATCACGAACTCAGAAGGGGAATCCAGCCTCCAACCTTCGCTGGACTTCGCAAAACGACAGGACGCACTGTGGCGCAGTAATGCGCCATACATGTTTTGAGCATCAAACACGACAAATGCCATATCGCCCGAAACCCAACCACGAACGTACCTGTACGTGGCTGGGGAAATCGAGTTTTGCCGCACAGCCTCGGAACAAAACACAGCGGCCCTATCTTCTTTGGCGCCGATATCGGAATAGGCGGCATCAAAACAATCTAACCGCTCAACAGCCGAGCGAATCGACACGCAGCCCATAGCGGCATCCCGTGCCGCTGCCGCACCTGTTCCAGTCCACGAACCCAGAACCACGACAAGTGCAGATATGAAAAACCATCCTGACCGTGCAACCATAGTCGTACACTATCAGAAATAGCCGAACCCAAAAGCGGTACATAAACCGCCTATCTATTGACAGCGGTATATGACCCGCGATATCGCTCCCTAGGTCAAATCCGGAAAGGGAGCGCGATGACCGCCGCCACGACCCCGAAAACAATATCCATTCGGCCAGGAGCATCGGTCGATGAGATTGCCACAGCGCTCAAAGCCCCACACGACGGCGAAGTTGATGCGGTCACTTTTCCCTACCCGATAGAGTTCCGCCGATCAGCCGATGACTGCCCAGCTAAGGCCGGAGAGCGCTGCGAGGAGATTGGCAAGGCCACTCTCGCGCACCCACCGATGGGCGATTCCATGAAGTTATGGCTGGCCGAACAGAAGAGATCGATGAAAGCAGCCGCACCATCTTCCGGCATGGATGCCACCGCTGGCGGCAAGTGACTGCGCGCTTGCGGACAACGTTTGTAGCCGCAACCAATTCGCCCGAGGGGGCGAACGAGGTGGAGTGACGGCGGTAGTCTTTCCCGCACCGACCACGCAAACGGGCACATGGAAAGGCGGCTTTGCCAATCGAGCCTGATCGATCGGCCGAAATGCCAACGCAACGTCAAGCGTAGCAGGTCGAGGACTCCTAGATCGCCCTCCAATCTGGCGGCGGGATACTGCCGCCAGTGAGTTTCGCCCTCAGGGGCAACAGCATTCGGCGCCAGCCCTTACCCAAGGCGCCGACCAGCCCGGCGGCTGAGAAAGACGAGTGCCAGCAACGCAGCCGCCGGGCAACCTATCCAGATCCGCGCCACACGCGCGGACAGGCGGCGCCGGAAGCTCCATCGCCTCAACAGCCCGGCGTCGCCTATTCCTCCAAGGAGACGGCCGTGACCCACACCATAGAACGCCAGGGCGATTGGGTGCAGACCTACACCGGCCGCGCCTTCTGGCCGTTCGACCCACGCCCTGAAGAGGTCGATATCGCCGACATCGCCCACGCACTATCCATGCAGTGTCGCTACGCCGGACATTGCTCGCACTTTTACAGCGTCGGCGAGCACTCGGTCTGGTGTGCGCTGATGGCGTTGATGCCCAACGCCGATTTCATTTTTTGCAAGTCGATGTCATCGGCGGTCGGCGCCGCGATCAGCAACATGCGGATGGGATGGACGGGGAGCGCAAGTGACAGGCTGCAATTGGCACTCGCCGCACTGATGCACGATGCGGCCGAGGCCTACCTCGTCGACCTGCCACGGCCGGTCAAGCGGTCGATGCCGATCTACCGGAGCGCGGAGGAGAAAGTCGAGCGCGCCATCGCCGAGCGCTACGGACTGGCCAACCCTATGTCGGCAGAGGTCAAGGAAATCGACGAGCGCATGTTGGCTACCGAGGCCGCCATACTGATGGGCAATCCCCCCAACTGGTCGCTCTCCGCCTCGCCATACTGGATCAGGGGCGACCTCCTTGGCAATCAGCCGCCCACGGTCCGCGTCGCTTTCGAAGAGCTATTCAGCGCTCTCACCGAGCGTCCGACGACCGGCACCAGTGCCGCCGCCGGGCTGGTGGCGCCATGAAGGTCACCTTCGCCCGCGACGCAGGTCACGCAGCCCTGACCAAGGCTCGGCGATCAATGCCGAGGAAGGCGGAAGCGCATATCCTCGGCACGGTGCTTCTGTCCGCCTACGGCAACACGATGACCGTGTCCGCGACCGACTTTGACCGCCGCATCACCATCGCCATGGCGGCGGAGGTGGAAGAGCCGGGGGAAATCTGCATTGAGGGCAAGACGCTTGGCGATGCCTTGAAGCATTGGCCCGAAGGGGAGCGGGTGACGATCAGTCACCCTCTCGCCGAAGGCGATACGCGCTGTGTCGTGTCCTGCGTCAGGAACCGCGTCCGCATCGGCACCCTGCCCGCCGAGGACTTCCCGGAGATCGAGCGCGGATCGGCCGAGATCGCCTTCGAGATGCCCGGCGCGGATCTCGCCAGGGCTATCGAGCTTTGCATTCCTCACGCCTGCGATGACGGCACCCGCCATTATCTGCATGGCGTTGCCATCGGCGAGGACCGGCAAGGCGACCTCGTCTTTGTCGCCACCAACGGCCATACGCTGGTGAAGCGAACCCTGCCCATGCCGGATGATGCCGGCGGCCTGACGCTCCGCATCATCCCGACAGAGGGCGCAACCGAAATTGCCAAGGTGGCCGCCGATCGGAAAGCCGAGCCCGTCGAGCTGGCGTTCTCCGACCGTGCGGTACACATGAATGCCGGCGATACCACCTATACGGCTTTGCTCATCGACGGCACCTATCCCGATTACGAAGCCATCATTCCCCGAGATTTCGCCCGGTCAGTGATGGTCTACGCCGGGGCGCTTGCCGGCGCCGCCGAACGCGCCGGGGTGGTGCTGAAAGGCAAGGCGACGGGGATAGCGCTCCACGTTTCGGCCGAGGAGATCTTGGTCAAGGCTCGCCATGCGGACGCTGAGGCGGAGAGCGAGGCCGACGCAGTCTATGACGGCCCGGAGTTCGTGGTCGGCGTCAACGTCGACTATCTTCGCGACTGCCTCGCGCCGATCGGCGCCGGCGAAGCGGCCCTTTCATTTCAGGCGGACGAGGCCTCGCCCATCGTCATCACCGCCGAAGATTTGCCGGGCGTCACGGCGGTACTGATGCCCGTGAGGCTAACGCAATGAGCGAGCAACCCTATCCGCTCGACCTTGCCGCCCTACCCCCCGGCATCATTGTCATCGCCGTCGATTGCTGGGGCGAGCAGCCGATCGCGCTGCGCGTCATCGAGCGCGGAAAGCACTACGTCACAGGCCGCACCGCAGCCGGCGGCACGATCTACGTCGGTGACCCATTGGTTCGCCGCTTGGCGACGGCTGAAGAAGCCGAGACCTTTGGCAAAACCACTGCCCCCGCTCCCCAAGCCAAGCCGGCGACGCCGTCGGCCGGCACCACCATGCAGATGGAGCTTTTCTGATGCCCTCCGCCGCCGTCCTGGAGAAAGTCACTATTAATGCCTCAGCGCGCCAGCGCGAAACCGAGGCTATCGTACAGCTGTTCAATGGAGGGCTTAGCCGCACACAGATAGCCCATCAGATGGGGATGGCCACCAGTACCGTCTCCGACCGGCTTGTTGACGCAGGCTTCCCAAAAGGCGAGGCCGGGCGGCGATGGACCGAGGAGGAAAACGGAGTGATCGCCGAGGCGGCCAGAGATCCGTCCGCCACGGCTAAATCCATCGCGCATCGACTGCCCGGCCGGAAGACCGTCGTCATCGTGCCGAAGTTGAGGGCGGCGCGCCAAGCGCTTGGCGATAAGCGTGGCCGGCAGCAACCGGCGCCCCAGCTTCGCGCCCAGCCAACCGAAGCCCTCGAGGCAGGCATACCCAATTGGCCGCTGCCACCAGGGGCGATGCGCGATCGGCGCGGCATCACCCTCCCCCGCATCTCCATTCAGCTCGAGGTGCGCCATGGGTGAGCCCCTTTCCGAGAAGTGGTTGCCGGTGGCATGGATGGATGAGGTTGTTCCCGAAACGCAAGCCGACCCCAGCGCTTTCATTCGCGGTCCGGTCGGCGGCCTTTGGCTGATCGCCCCCGAGGAAGAACCGGACAACGAGTTCTATCGGATGGCGATTGCACCGGGCGACATCGTCGAGTTCGACCTATGCCGCATTTGGCCCTCGATCGAGGTGACCATCGGTGCCGGCGGAACAATCGAGAAGCACGACCCGATACCGGAGGGCGCAACGCTGTTCTGGTTCGCCTATGACTCCGACACGATCAATGAGAGCGTCGAGGAGCTGATCAAGAACAGTGAGGTGACCGGCCCCGATACGCTCGATGTCGACTGCTACGATTGGTCGATCACCGCAAAGTTCCGCCTCGTGGTCGATACAGCCGGCGCCCGCTTCGAGAAAGTCGAGGAGGCGGCAACCAATGGCTGACATCCCTCACGACATCGTGCTTTCCGCACGGAAAGCGGCGGCGACCATCAGCGAGGCCGAACACGACTTTAGGATCGCGGCGCTGTACTTGGCCGGCGAGCTTGATCATGGGCACATTATCCAGGGCATCGCCCATGCGATCCTTACCGAGCGCGAGCGGTGCCGGGGGATCACCGACGATTATGATCAGAGCCCCAGCGATGATAGCCCCATGGGGCCTGTCATGGCCGGACAGGCGCAAGTGGCCCAGTCGATTGCCCGGCGCATCGACGCGGGGGTCGGCCGCGCCGAGTCAGCGCTGACCGAGGCCTTGGTGGCCCGCGCCGTTGACGCCGAGAGGAACCGCTGCGCGGCTATCGCGCGGCGGAGGGCCGAGCACG
The DNA here is from genome assembly GCA_963665435.2 of uncultured Pleomorphomonas sp. Lineage (GTDB taxonomy): Bacteria > Pseudomonadota > Alphaproteobacteria > Rhizobiales > Pleomorphomonadaceae > Pleomorphomonas. Next base: position 45,661 of record CAXXNH010000007.1, read on the forward strand.
TCTACGACGATTGCGAATGCATCGGCAGTGTGGACCCGGAGACTGGCATCCGCGAATGCTCGCTTGCAGCCAGAGGGCACGATTGCCTTTGCGCCGTCGCGGGCGAGATGGCCGACGAGATCGCCACCGAGATCGAGGGAGGCGGCACCAATGGCTGACCGTTCCGCTATCGAATGGACTGACGCAACGTGGAACCCGATCGCCGGTTGCGCCCGCGTCTCCGAAGGCTGCCGGCATTGCTTTGCGGAACGTCAAGCCGCCCGAGGTTTGCCCGGCTTTGAGGGCTTAGCTCGCTTCGTCGATCGCCCAGACGGTGCCCGAGAAGCGCGCTGGACCGGCTCAGTCACGGTTCGCGAGAACCTGATGGACCAGCCTTTGCGCTGGAAGCGTCCGCGCCGGATCTTCGTCAACTCCATGAGTGATCTCTTCCACGATCTCGTGGCTGACGAGGTCATTGACCACGTCTTCGCCGTCACGGCCTTGGCTCCGCAGCATACCTTTCAAATCCTCACGAAGCGGCCGGAGCGGATGCGGAAGTACCTCACGGGAGACGCTCAGGAACGAGTTGGCTCACTGATCGATAACGCCCGCTTCAACAACGAGAGGTGGGTTGCACTCACCGCGCGTACTGATGTGCTCAATGACGGGTACAATGGTTGTGAACGCTGGCCGCTTCGCAACGTCTGGCTTGGCGGCAGCGTCGAGGACCAAGTCACCGCCGATGTGCGTCGGCCCTATCTGGAAACCATAGCCGCCGCTGGCTGGAACACCTTCGCCAGCTACGAACCTGCCCTTGGCCATGTCACGTGGGCCGGCTGGGAGTTTCTGAAGTGGCTGATCTCAGGCGGCGAGAGCGGCCCCAACGCGCGGCCCTCGCATCCGGACTGGCACCGAGACGCGCGGGATTTCTGCGGCGCGCATGGCATCCCCTATCTGTTCAAGCAATGGGGCGAGTGGGCGCCCGGCGAGAACGTGCCGCCAACCATCATCGGCCGCCGTCAACACGCTCATTGGTGGGACGATCAGTGGATGTACGGCACCACCAACATGGGCGATCCTGAAGACGGTTGGGATAACGAGCCGGATGTCTACCGCATAGGAAAGCGCGCGGCCGGGCGGTTCCTTGATGGCGTCGTTCACCATGGAATGCCAGGGAACGCTTGATCATGCCCCGCACGGTCACCGAACTGAGATTCATCGGGAAGGAATACTGACCCGTGTCCCGCCGCCCTGCCCCGGAGCTGGACTTGATGAAGCGTCTTATCGCAGCGCGCAACAAGGTCGCGTACCTTGTTGTGCAGGACGAAATATATCTACCGATCTTCGAACGTCTTGAGCGCGAAATCGCTATTCTTCAATCGGCACATGACAGCCTCAGTCGGGCGCGCGCTATCGTCTCCGGTCACAAGGCGATTGATTGTACGACGGCCTGAAGCTGCTCTAGGCTGGCGCCCTTTCCATAGCGCGGGCTTTTCAAGCTATGGCCAAAAAGGTCGCGGCGAATGCGTTCGTCGACGCCAGCAGCGATCATCCGATCTTCAAAGCTATGCCGCAGACTGTAGAGCACATGCCGCCCCGTCTCCATCAGGCCGTTTTCCCGCATGAACGCATTGACGGTAGCCGATAGGTCGGCCGCATCGCGATAGCGTGGAAAGCCGCATGGAAACTCTTTGAACGCCTCCAGTGAGATCCCGACCAGCGGAATGAGCCGACGCGATGGGCGATTCTTCAACTGTCTCCCCTCAGGCTCGATCGACAGATGCGGGACCTTCGCATCGAGGCGAATATGATGCGGCAACAAATTCTGCCCTTCGCTAGGTCGATAGCCAGTGTTGACCATACCCATGACTATGGCACGTGCTTCCGCATTCATGCCTGAGAAAGCACCCGGCTTAAGGATCTTGGTCTTGATCCAGTCTACCGAGAATGGCGGCCAACTGTTCGCTTCGCCCCCCTTTACCGCCAGATCGGAGAGAGGCAGCACCAAACCAAGCCGCTTCATGCGGTTGACCGTCTTCCAGATGTCGCCAAGGTGGATCAAGTCCTTGTTCGCCGAGCCGGCGGTCAATCCTTCCTCGACGATGCGCGTAATCCACCAATCGCGAAACGTCAGCATGTCGTCGCCGGTAATTGCCGCGAGCGGCTTGTTGCCGATCAGCGCCACGAAGTTCTCGACAGCCTTGATACGAGGGTTTCTCCAGCGCCTTATTTGGTCTTTGCTCTTGCCAACGGTCTTATCCTTGGCGAGGCCCCAATAAAGCTCCAGCGCCCGGCGCACTGTGATCTCCGGAGCTTTGACGCCCCCGAGGATGGCTGTCGCCTCGGTCTCGTCGGCCGGAGCATTGCCGGCGGGCGGCACAGCCTCTACGCGCTTGAGAAGCGCATCAAGCGGCAATGCAGCCACATCGGTGGATGTTAGGAAGGAAAAGCCGCGTACGGCGGCGAGATTGCGGGCGGTCTCGTATTTTCGCTCTGCGTCGGCATCGGCGCCGGCAAGCCGCGCCTCCCACGCGTCGACCATGCCGGCCCATACCTTTGGGGCCTTCGTCAACGCGACCATCTCGGAATCGGTAGCTAGAGATATCCAAACCTCAACGCGAGGCTCGACGCGCGAATAGCGTGCCGGCACCCTCTGCCGTAGATAATAGATACCGTCCCGGAGCTTTACACCCATGGCGCGTGTCATGCGCCAGTTTCAGGCGCTTCGCAAGCCATTGTGTAGCAATTTGTGTAGCAAAATGGGTAGCAAAACAGGGATTTTCAGCTAATCCCCATATCAAATGGGTAAAATATCTATATTAATCAATAGATTGGCCAAAGTTGGGTGGCGGACGGAGTGAGATTCGAACTCACGGAGGGCTTGCACCCTCGGCGGTTTTCAAGACCGCTGCCTTAAACCACTCGGCCATCCGTCCATGCCGGCGCGCGAACATGTCGACTTTTCGTCGCCTTGGCAAGGGATTCGCTGCCAATATCGCGTTCAGTCGCGTGAACGCAGCAATCTTGCCTTCTCACGGTTCCAGTCGCGTTCCTTGGTTGCCTGCCGCTTGTCGTGCAGCTTCTTTCCCTCGGCTACCGAGATCTCGCATTTGGCCATGCCCCGCTCGTTGAAATAGAGGCGGAGCGGCACGATGGTCATGCCTTGGCGCTGGATCGACGCAATCAGCCGGTCGATCTGCTTGCGGTGCAGCAGAAGCTTCCTCGGCCGCCGCAGTTCGTGATTGAACCGATTGCCCTGAAGATACTCCGGAATATGAGCGTTGTAGAGATAAGCCTCGCTGCCGGCGACGCCGACATAGGCCTCGCCGAGGTTGATGCGCCCGGCACGCAGGCTTTTCACCTCCGTGCCGAGCAACATGATGCCCGCTTCGAGCTTTTCGCCGAGCGCGTAGTGATAGCGCGCCGCCCGGTTATCGGCGACGACCTTCCTATTCGGATCGGCCTTTTTCTTCTTCTGCGCCATCACCTGCCGTCCATCAGCTCAAGAGGCCGGCGTGCTCGAGCGCCTTGCGCAACGCAACTTCCGTCGCAGGCGCCACGGGCACCAGCGGCAGACGCAGCTCGTTCTGCATCTTGCCGATCAGCGACAGCGCGTATTTGGCGCCCTGCGGATTCGGTTCGAGGAACAATGCGTGGTGCAGCGGGTAGAGCTTGTCCTGAATCGACAACGCCTTGGAAAAATCGCCCGACAGGCAGGCGTTCTGGAATTCCGCGCAAAGCCGAGGGGCGACGTTTGCCGTCACCGAAATGCACCCATGACCACCGTGCGCCATGAACGCCAGCGCGGTGCCGTCCTCGCCGGACAGCTGGATGAAGCCGGGCCCCATCGCATGACGCTGGGCGGACACGCGCTCGACCTTCGCCGTGGCGTCCTTGACGCCGACGATATTCCTGAGCTCGTTGAGTCGGGCCATCGTCTCCACGGACATGTCGATCACCGACCGTCCAGGGATGTTGTAGATGAAGATCGGTAGGCCGACGGCGTCGTTGATCGCCTTGAAGTGCCGGTAAAGGCCCTCCTGGTTCGGCTTGTTGTAGTAGGGCGTCACGACAAGAAGCGCGTTCGCCCCCGCCTTCTCGGCGAACTGGGCGAGATCGATGGCCTCGGCCGTATTGTTCGAGCCCGCGCCGGCAATCACCGGCACACGGCCGGCCGTCACCTTGACGCAGGTTTCGACCACCCGTTTGTGCTCGTCATGGCTGAGCGTCGGGCTTTCGCCCGTGGTTCCCACCGGAACCAGGCCATGACTGCCTTCCGTGACCTGCCAGTCGACGAAAGCCTCGAAGGTCTTCCAGTCGATGGCGCCGTCGCGGAAAGGCGTGACGAGCGCGGTGATCGATCCCTTGAACATGATCCCTCTTCATGATGGACTGGGCAGAGTACGAAGGTGCACCCCGGTCCGCAGCCGGCGGACAATAAGGCGAGGTTGTGCGAAGAACAACTGCTCCGCCCGCCTTTGTGAAAAAATGCCACAAAGCCGTGTCACAAAATCGGCTTCACCCCTCCCCGTCGACAGCGTCAAGGTTTCCTCAACAAAGTGGCGACATGTTGAAGTTAATTTTCACTTGATGAGGGTTGCCATGTACAAGACGCCTTCGCTCGTTGCCGCTCTGCTGATCGCCCTGCCGGCCATGCTGTCGGAGCCGTCGCCGGCCCTTGCCGCCGGTCCTTCCGCCGACATCACGGGCGCCCTGCCGAACCTGTCGCAAAACAACATCGACGGCCTGCGTTCGGCTCTGGACGCACTCGACTCCAAGAACTTGGCCGGGGCTCTCTCGACGGCCGCGCGACTGTCCGAGCTCGATCGCGACATCGTCACGTGGATGGCTATCCGCCGGGGTGTCGACGGCCTTACGCCAGGCACGATTACGGACTTCGCTCGTCGCCGGCCCGACTGGCCATCCGTGGAGCTGATGCGCCGCCGTGCCGAGCAGGCGCTGTCGGACATGAACCTTTCCCCGGCTGACGAGATTGCCGCTTATGCGGGGTCGGCGCCGATCTCGGACAAGGGAACGAAGTCGCTCGCTCGCGCCCTGATCGCCGCCGGACGCAATTCCGATGCCTCGGCCCTTCTCGGCGCCTGGTGGGCGCGGGAACGCCTGTCGCCGGCCGAAGACAAGGCGACGATCGCGGAATTCGGCAGGGTGCTGACCCGCGCCCAGCACAAGGCGCGCTATGACATGCTGATGTATGCCGACCGTGTCACGCAGGCGGCGGCGCTGTCGCCCTATCTGCCGAACGGCTATGCCGCTCTCGCAGCAGCCAGGACTGCCGTTCTGCGCGGTAGCTCCGACGCCGGCCGCAAACTCGACGCAGTACCGAAGGCGGCCCGCAAGGACCCGCTTTATGCCTTCACGTTGGCCGAGTGGCACCGCCGGGGCGACCGACCGGATCAGGCGGCCAAGGTTCTTCTGTCGGTCGAAGCCAAGGCTACTGCGCTCCACGGTGATGACTGGTGGGTGGAGCGGCGCATCGTCTCCCGCGATCTCATGGAAAAGAACAACCATCGCCTTGCCTACAAGGTCGTGGCCAATCACGCGGGCGGCAGCGAGACAACACGCCAGGAAGCCTATTTTCATGCCGGTTGGTACGCCCTGCGTTTCCTGAAGGATCCGCAATCGGCACTGAGGCACTTCGGCCAGCTGGAAAAGGTGTCGCAGAAGCCGATCTCCCGCGCCCGAGCCAACTACTGGATGGCCCGCGCTGAAGAAGCTGCCGGCCGTACCGAGAATGCACGCGCCCGCTATGGCCGCGCGGCGGCCGACGAGTTCACGTTCTATGGCCAGCTGGCGCGTGTGAAGCTTGGCCTGCCGAGCCTTGGCCTGCCGCCGGCGCCAAAACCGACCGAATCCGATCGCGCCGCCTTCGCACGAACAGATCTTGCCCGCGTTCTGGTGCAACTTCTCAGGGCTGGTCGGCAGAGCGATGCCAACCTGCTCTATCTCGAGCTGGCGAAGACCCTGTCCACCGGCGGCCAGGTGGCGCTGCTCACCAGTTTTGCCGAGAGCCAGGGCGATCATCGCCTTGCCCTTCAGATAGGCAAGCTCGCCGCCGACCGGGGGCTTGGGGCGGAACGTCTCGCCTTCCCGCTCGATGCCATACCCGAAAGCGCCCGCCACCAGACGCAGGTGGAAACGGCGATGGTCTATGGCATCGCCCGCCAGGAAAGCGCCTTCGACCCTCGTGCTCGATCGAGAGCAGGCGCGCTCGGCCTTCTGCAGCTGATTCCATCGACGGCCGCCCATACGGCCAAGGCAATCGGCGTCAAATACTCCCAGGATCGCCTCACCAGCGATCCTGGCTACAACGCCACGCTGGGCGCGGCCCATCTGCGGGAGTTGCTGGATGAGTTCGGCGGCTCCTACATCCTCACATTCGCCGCCTACAATGCCGGCAAGAGCCGCGTCCGGGAATGGGTTCAGCGCTTTGGCGATCCGCGCAACCCGGGTGTCGATCCCGTCGACTGGATCGAGAGCATTCCCTACGGGGAGACTCGCAACTACGTGCAGCGCGTGCTGGAGAACATCCAGGTCTATCGCGAGCGCCTCGACGGCGCCCGTCTCGCCATAGCGGACGATCTCCGGCGCGGCAGCTGAACCACGCGACCAAGGCAGCCGGCTCGGTGCGTACCGCTGCCAATAGAGGCTGCGCGAAGTGCGTCTCGGCGCGATTCAGATTCGTCGGCAAAGTCTCGAACCATGGGCTGGAGCGCATCGAAGCGACCTATCCCCAGCCAACCCGTGGGAGGAAATTTCTGAGAGAATTCAGGAAGATTCCGCCATTTTTGCAAGCGAGGCGCACCGCCTCGACAAAAAGTCGAAAAAGGCCGCTTGACTTCCCCGGAGGCATCCCCTAATTCACCGCTCACCAACACGGAACGCGGCGCTGCCGACAAGACAGCGAGCGGTTCGATACGGCCCAGCGGGGGTGTAGCTCAGTTGGTTAGAGTGCCGGCCTGTCACGCCGGAGGTCGCGGGTTCGAGCCCCGTCACTCCCGCCACTTTCTCCAGAAAGCAAATGAAATCATCGCCTAACGCGATGTTTTTTATTTATCGGCTTAATGTCCGATGTGGCGCTCGGAGCATTCTCCGCCGTGGTGCGTCGAGTCCGATGTCCATCAAGCGGGCACTTGTTTTCTGTCCCAACGATCCAGTCTGGTCCGACCTCGGTCAGCCTCACGTTGATTGAGCTCGGTGAGTCCAGATCAAGTAGGCCGTCTGGTCTGTCTCCGGCTGCGATGCTGCCAAGTGGCTTGAGGAGAGCTGCGCGAGGGCTCCAATGCCTATCTCACCGCCAGGACGACAGTCGGCGGAGGCGAGACAGCATTGTGCAGGGCAAGAGACGATGCGCGCGAGGAGGCTGTGTTCCGCGGCTTCCTAAGGATTCGCCCGCCTGTGTTCAGCCGCCGCCATTCAGGATGGCATGCGTTGGCAATACCTCGATGCCTCCGGGGGCGATCAGGCCACTCCAAACCCAGTTGTGATGCTCGATGACGGCACGGGCGTTCAGATGCGGTCGATCGGAGACCGTGTGCGCATCGGCAACCGGGATCACCGATCGACCGAGCGTAACGGCCCGTCGCACGGTGGCATCGACGCAGAAATCGGTTGCCCAGCCGGTCACGAACAGACGCTCAGCGCCGAGATTGCCGAGGATCTCCGAAAGCGGACTGTCGTGGAACGGATCGTTGAGCGTCTTGGGCACCACGAGATCGTCGGGCGCACGCCGCAGCTCGGGGAGAAACCGCCAACCGGGAGTGCCCGGTTCGAAACGGTCGCCCTTCTCGCCGGCATGTTGGATGAACACCAGCCGCCCGCCCCGCTTGCGGATGGCAACGCCCAGGGCATTGATGCGGCCGACGACGCCGAGAAGGTCGTATTTGGGCGCTCCTTCTCTGAGACCAGCCTGCATGTCGACGACGAGCATCACGTCCATATCGGCCTCCTCGCCGCTCCATCCTTCCAAGGATCTTCAGCCAACCATGGTCGGACCGCCTTGACCATCCGGGCAAATCCCTGTGCCGTGCAACAATCGCCGGCAGTGGCGCTTATGGGCATGGCGCAAGCCGATTTTGCTTGCCGCACCCAAGCGATTCCTGTAATGAGCCCGCGATCGTTCAAGATGGACGATACCCGGCTGGGGGCTGAACGGAAGGTGACTGCGTCGCAAGACAAGGTCTCTGGATCCCGAAACAAAGGATCGTCTTCCCGTGTCTCCGCTCTCGATCTCGTATCTGTGGAGCCTTTCGGAGGGTTCGCAGAGGCTTGGCGCCGGGTGGTCAATGAACCGAGAAAGGCTGTACCAACATGGCGCTCTACGAGCACGTGTTCCTGGTCCGCCAGGACGTTTCCGCCCAGCAGGTGGAAACGATCGCTGACCAGTACAAGGCCGTCATTGAAAGCAATGGCGGCGCGGTTAAGAAGGTGGAGAACTGGGGCCTGCGCGCCCTCGCCTACCGCGTCAAGAAGAACCGCAAGGCTCACTACGTCCTGTTCAATCTCGATGCGCCGCACGCGGCCGTCGCCGAGATGGAACGCCAGGAGAGCCTCAGCGAGGACATCCTCCGCACGATGACCATTCGCGTCGACGAACTGGAAGAAGGCCCGTCGGCCATGCTCCAGAAGCGCGACCGTGACGAACGCGATGGCGGCCCCGGTGGCCGTGGCGATCGTGGTGGATTCCGCGGTGGCGATCGTGGCCCGCGCCGCGACCGTGCCCCCCGTCGTGAAGCCGAAGCTGGGGATATGGAATAATCATGGAAATCACCTCCCTCCCCGCCGCTCGCCGTCCGTTCTTCCGTCGCCGGAAGACCTGCCCGTTCTCCGGTGCCAACGCCCCGAAGATCGACTACAAGGACGTGCGTCTGCTTCAGCGCTACATTTCCGAGCGCGGCAAGATCGTTCCCTCCCGCATCACCGCGGTGTCGGCCAAGAAGCAGCGCGAGCTCGCCCAGGCGATCAAGCGCGCCCGCATCCTCGGCCTGCTGCCGTTCATCATCAAGTGATGACGGGCGCCTGATGGCGCGTTGAACCTTCCGGCGTCGCGAAATGTCGCGGCGCCGTTCCTGCAAAGTTGGGATGCGGCCATCCGGCTCGGCACCCCTAACCGCCCGACGGCATCGGCCGTCGATCACAGCATCGATCGTTTCATCGGCGATCGCGCGGGACAGCGAGACCAAAGTGAACGGACTTCTTCTCGGCATCGCCGCAGGTGCCGCCTCCGCTCTGCTTTTCGCGGCCGTCACAAGTGGCGGTGCCCTTGGCACGCCGCTGTTCTTCATGTCCGCGCTTCCTGTCGCCATCGTCACAATCGGCTGGGGCACGCTGGCTGGCATCGTCGCCGTGCTGGCGGGGATGGTCGGCCTCTGGGTCTTCGTGTCCTGGAAGGCGGCGCTGTTGCATGCACTGGTGATCGCCGGTCCCATGGCCTTTTATGGCTATCTTGTCGGCCTTGGCCGGCCGCTTGACGCGGAGGGGCGAAGCTTCGAGTGGTATCCGCTCGGCCGCGTCTTCACCGTCATGGTGCTGATTACCGCTGCCACCATCATCGGTGTTGGAATGGTGGTCGGTTTCGACATCCAGGCGACCGCCTCTGACGTTGCAGACATGCTGGTGGCCATGGCCCAGGCCTCCGGCGAGCCCGGGGCTCCCACCCGCGAAGATCTCTTGCCCGCCCTGCTCGTGTACATGCGCCTGATGCCCTTTGCGCTCGGCATGTTCTGGCTGGTTCTCACGGCGTTCAATCTCTGGCTGGGCGGTCGCGTTGTGCGTCTGTCGGGACGCCTGAAGCGCGGCGACGATTCCATCGCCGAAACGCTGTCTCTGCCACTATGGATGGCGGGCTTGTTCGTGGGCGCCGCTCTGCTTGCCAGCCTCGATGGCTCGATCGGTCTTGTCGCCGGTGTGATCGCAGGGGCTGCGGGCATGGGCTTTGCGATGGTGGGCTTCGCCGTCCTCCACGTTTTCGTCCGCGGGAACCCCGCCGCCCCGCTCATCCTGGGCGTCACATACGGCGCCACATTCGTCCTTTCGATTCCTCTCATTCCGCTGGCCATCGCCGGCATTCTAGACGGTCCGCTCGGCCTCAGGGCCAAGCGGCTCAACCAACGACCGGGTGCCTGACGGCCCCGATCCCCGAAACGGCGGCGACGCCACAACAGACAGAACGGAGTACAGAAAATGAAGGTCATCCTTCTCGAGCGCATCGGCAAGCACGGCACCCTCGGCGAGACCGTCAGGGTCCGCGACGGATTCGCCCGTAACTTCCTGCTGCCGCAGGGCAAGGCGCTGCGCGCCACCAAGGAAAACCAGGCCCGCTTCGATCGTGAGCGCGCTGCCCTCGAGGCCCGCAATGCCGAGCGCAAGTCGTCGGCCGAGCAGATCAAGATCGGTCTCGACCAGCGCTCCTTCGTCGTGGTTCGTCAGGCTGCCGAGACCGGTCAGCTCTACGGATCCGTCGCCGCCCGCGACATCGTCGACATTCTGGCCGCTGCCGGCGAGACCATCACCCGCTCGCAGGTGGACATCAACGCGCCGATCAAGAACCTCGGCGTCCACAGTGTCGAGATCGTACTGCACGCCGACGTTCGCGCCACCATCACCCTGAACATCGCTCGCTCCGAGGACGAAGCCCTGCGCCAGGCCAAGGGCGAGGACGTCACCGCCGGCGCCCGTGAGGACACCTTCGTGCGCGAAGTTGGTTCGGTGCTCGACGACGAAGGCATGGACCGCGAGGAGCTCTGAGCCGGCTACGGTTCGAGACCTTCGGTTGAGATCGACCCCGGGACACCGAGTCCCGGGGTTTTTCTTGTCAAAACAAGGACCTGCCGATTCTTGCTCGACGGACTCGTTCGAAGGCGAGAGTCAATGGTCGGCGTCGGAGAAATCCGACTCGTTTGTGAATATCGGGGTCAGTCGCCACTGCCGCACCCTGTCAGCACCGCGGCTTGATACTGTCGATCCCTCGTTTGCCAGCAGGAACCCGTCCGACCCATGTCCACCATCCGCCGCGTCGAAGATCAGGCAACCGCGCTCGCACGCAGTGCGCCACACAATGTCGAGGCGGAGAGGCAGTTGCTCGGCGCCATGCTGATGAACAACGAGACGTTTTTCCGCGTCTCCGACTTCCTCGAGCCGCCGCATTTCTTCATCGAGCAGCACAAGGCGATCTACGAGAAGATCGGCCAGCTCATCCGGGGCGGCAAGGTCGCTTCGCCAATCACACTGAAGACCTTCTATCCGGCCGACTATCAGATTGCCGAGATGCCGGTGACGCAGTATCTGCTGCGGCTCGCCTCCGAGGCGACCACCATCATCAACGCCGAGGATTACGGCCGCATCATCCACGACCTTGCCGTCCGCCGCGACCTGATCCGCATCGGCGAGGACATGGTCAACATCGCCTACGATGCGCCGATCGACATGCCGCCCCGCGCCCAGATCGAGGATGCGGAGCGCAGGCTGTTCGGCATCGCCGAGAGCGGCCGCTATGAAGGCGGCTTCCACACCTTTTCCGACGCGTTGCGCGAAGCCATCGACATGGCCGCCGCCGCTTACCAGCGCGACGGTCATCTGTCGGGCATCGCCACTGGCCTTGCCGATCTCGACCGGACGATGGGCGGTCTGCAGCGGTCCGACTTGATTATCCTCGCCGCGCGTCCCGCCATGGGCAAAACCTCGCTCGTCACCAACATCGCCTTCAACGTCGCCAACGCCTACGAGGCCGCCGAACAGCCGGATGGCTCTCTGAAGACGGTGAACGGTGGCATCGTCGGCTTCTTCAGTCTCGAAATGTCGTCCGAGCAGCTGGCGACGCGTATTCTCGCCGAGCAGTCGGAAGTGTCTTCGTCGGACATCCGCCGCGGCAATATCGACGAGAACCAGTTTGCCAAACTGGCCGCCGTCGCCCAACGCATGCAGACGCTGCCGCTCTACATCGACCATACCGGCGGCATCTCCATCGCCCAGCTGGCCGCCCGCGCCCGTCGTCTGAAGCGCCAGCGCGGCCTCGACGTGGTCATCGTCGACTACCTTCAGCTGCTTTCGGGCTCGGCGCGGTCCGCGCAAGGCGGCCGCGTGCAGGAGATCACCGAGATCACCACCGGCCTCAAGGCGCTGGCCAAGGAACTGGCGGTACCGATCATCGCTCTGTCGCAGTTGTCGCGTCAGGTCGAGAGCCGTGATGACAAGCGGCCCCAGCTTTCCGACCTGCGCGAATCCGGCTCGATCGAACAGGACGCCGACGTGGTGATGTTCATCTACCGCGACGAGTACTACATGCAGTCGCGCATGCCGAAGGAAGGCACCGAGGATTTCTTCAAGTGGCAGGCCGAGATGGACCGCGTCACCGGCAAGGCCGAGGTGATCATCGGCAAGCAGCGCCACGGCCCCACGGGCACCGTACAGCTTGCCTTCGACGCTTCGGTCACCCGCTTCTCCGATCTTGCCAAGGACGATTACCTGCCCGAGCGCTTCGAGTGACGGTCGACCATTGAAGTGACAAAGGCTCCGGCAGCTCGATGCTCCGGGGCCTTTCGCGTTCAAAGGTGTCAGCGCGTTTTAGGGACGGAGACGGCCAGTAATGGGCCGGTGGCTCCGATACGGAATCGCCCCGGCGAGCAGTGCGCCGGGGCGAAGCTTTTCTACCAACCGCCCAGGAAGGCGGCGGCTCACAGGACCGTTCAGTTCTTCTTGGTGTCTTCCAGGAAGAAGCGACCAAGCGGGTTCTGATCGAAGTTCTCGATGTTGGCCCGCGAAACGTTGCGGTAGGGGCTATAGTAGAGATCGATCCAGTTGACGTCGTCCTTGGCCATCTTCTGGAGGTCGATGTACATCTGCTCGCGCTTCTTGGGATCCATCTCCACGCGCGCAGCACCAACCAGTTCCTTGACCTCCGGATTGTTGTAGCGGGTCATGTAGTTCATGTTGCTGTCGTGGCCGAGCACGAAGGTCGTCTTCTGGTCCGGGTCCAGCACGTCGTTGGTCCAGTACATGACCGAGATATCGTAGTCGCCAGCAATCAGCATGTCCCAGCTCTGGCTCGGATCGACCTTCTGCAGGTCCACCGTGACTCCCGCCTTGGCAAGCTGCTGCTGGAGAAGAATGGCGATCTGTTCGTCGACTTCGTCGCCTGCGTTGACCACGTAGTTGAGCTTGAGATCGGCCGCGCCGGCCTCTGCCAGCATGGCCTTTGCCTTCTCAGGATCATACGGGCGCTGGAGGTTGTCGGCATAATGGTAGAGGGCGCCCTTCGGGATGTAGGAGTAGGCGACCTCGCCGAGACCGAAGGTCACGGCATCGACGATCGCCTTCTTGTCGATCGCCATGTCCAGGGCCTGACGCACTTCCTTCTTGGCGAGCGCTCCATGCTCGTGGTTGATCAGCAGGTGATCTTCGCGTGTCGAGGTGTCCAGGTGGATCTTGAGGTTGGGATCCTTCTGAAGCTCGGCGATACGGGAGAACGGCACGAAAATGGCCGTGTCGATTTCACCGGCCTGCACCTTCAGCATGCGCGTGTTGTCGTCGGGGATGGAAATCCACTCGACACCGTCGAGGCTGACATTGGCCGCGTCCCAATAGTCCGGGTTCTTGACCAGAATGACGCGATCGCCGCGCCGCCATTCCTTGACGGCAAAGGCGCCCGAGCCGATCGGCGTCTCACCGAACGCGTCCTCGCCCATGTCCTCGACGACCTTCTTGGGAAGCACCGAAACATTCGGCAAAGCCAGCGACGCCAGGAACGGCGCCGACGGGCCGGTCAGCTTGATGACCAGCGTCTTCGGATCGGCGGCGGTCGCCGTGTCGACGATCTTGTAGCTATCGGCCCAGAGCGAACCGGGATTGTCGCGGATGCGCAGGATGGAGAAGGCGGCATCCTCGGCTGTCACAGGATCGCCGTTGGAGAACTTGGCGTCGCGAAGCTTGAAGGTATAGGTCAGGCCGTCGTCAGACACGGTCCAGCTTTCGGCCAGGCCTGGGATCAGCTTGGTGCCGGTCTTGTCGACGCGCACCAGCACGTCGAACACGTTGGAGAACACCCAGTTGTCAACATTCTGGGCGGTCTTGATGGGATCGAAGGTCGTGCCGTCCTCGCGTCGGCCGATGGTCAGCACGCCGGCAGCCTCGGCGATCGATGCCCCGAAAACAAGGGTGGCGAGAACGGTCGCCACACTGAGTTTGGTCCACTTTGCGGTCATGTCGAGTTCCCTTCTGGTTATGTTGCTTCGCCCGTGACGAGCCCGGGCGTTTCTTTGTCAAACTCTTCCCCACCTTTCGGAGGCAGAAGCGGCTTGTCCGGATCGATGTCCGGAATGGCGTCGATCAGCGCCCGCGTGTAGGCCTCGCGCGGCGCGGCGAACACCTTGTCGGTTGCCCCCTCCTCGACGATCTCGCCGTGGTACATCACCACCACCCGCTCGCAGAGGCTGCGAACGATGGCAAGGTCGTGAGCGATGAAGAGCAGCGTCAGGTTGAGACGCTTCTTGAGATCGCGGAAGAGGTCGACGATCTGCGCCTGGATGGTCACATCGAGGGCGGCGACGCATTCGTCGGCGACAATCAGCTTGGGATTGACCGCCAGCGCGCGAGCGATTCCCGCCCGCTGGCACTGGCCGCCGCTCATGGACAGTGGCTTTCTGTCTGCAAACTCGCGTTCGAGGCCGACGAGATCGAGAAGCTCGCCGATGCGCTCGGGAATCCTCTCCTTCGGCACGCTCTCCTGCACGGCGAGCACCTCGGCCAGCATGGCGCCGATGGTGAGACGCGGGTTGAGCGCGTTGTAGGGATCCTGGAACACCATCGCCGTCTCGTGACGAAGTTTCCTCAGCGCCTTGGTTCGCTCGGTGACGATGTCGGCGCCGTCGAAGGCAACGTGTCCCTCGGAAATAGGCGTCAGACCAAGTAGAGCACGCGCCAAGGTCGATTTGCCGGAACCGCTCTCACCGACGATTCCGACGGTCTCGCCGGGCATTACCTGCAAGCTAACGCCCTTCACGGCCGAGAACTCACGCGGGCCTCCGGAGAACAGGGCCCGACCGGTCACTGGAAAGCGAACGTGAAGGTCATCGATCTCAATCAACGGGCGCGCCTTAGAACCGGCATGGTCCTGGAGGGTCGCGGCCGTCCCCTGCCGCGCCGGCATCGAAGGATGAGAGGCGATCAGGTTCTGCGTGTAGGGATGCTGTGGCCGGCCGAGAACATCGCGCTTGTCGCCTATCTCCAGCAAGCGCCCGTGCCGGAGCACGGCGATGCGGTCACAGGTCTGGGCGACGATGCCGAGATCATGGGTGATCATGATCACCGACAGGCCGCGACTCTCCCTCAAATCCATCAGGAGCCTCAGAATCTGGGCCTGAATGGTGACGTCGAGCGCCGTTGTCGGCTCGTCGGCGATCAGTATGCGAGGATCGCAGGAGAGCGCGACTCCGATCATCGCCCTCTGGCGCATGCCGCCCGAGAACTCGTGCGGATAGCCGTTGTACTGCCGGGCCGGATGTGGAAAGCCGACTTGCGCCAGGATATCCAGCGCGACCGCCCTCGCCTCCTTGCCATCGACACCGCGATGGACGCGGATGCCCTCGGCGATCTGGTCGCCGATCCGCATCAACGGATCGAGATGGCTGGTGGGGTTCTGGAAGATCATGCCGATGTCGCGACCACGCACCGCACGGATGTCGGCCTCCGACACTTGCGTGAGGTCGCGCCCTTCCAGCATCACCGTGCCTTCGGTGATTTTCAGCTTGGGCGACGGCATCAGTCGCACAAGAGATCGGCAGGTCAGGCTCTTGCCCGAGCCGCTTTCACCGACGAGCCCCAGGATTTCGCCCTTGCCAAGATCGAACGACAGGTCGTCGATCAGCGTGCGCGGACCATCCTCCCCAAAGAAGACGACGCTCAGGTCGCGGACGGAGAGCAGTGCCTCGCTCATTCGCGCACTCCCAGAAGATCGCCAAGGCCGTCGCCAGTCAGCGAAAACCCGAAAGCCAGGGTCACGATGGACAGGCCGGGGAACAGCGTGATCCACCAGGCCGTGGTGATGAAGCTCTGCCCTTCCGCCACCATCACGCCCCACTCGGCGATCGGCGGCTGCACGCCAAGGCCGAGGTAGCTGATGGCCGCGCCCGACAGCAGCACCAGCACGCAATCGGACATCGAGAACACCACCGACCCCGCGATGGCATTGGGCAGAAGATGGCGGAACATGATGCGTGGTCCGGAGAAACCAAGGCTGAGCGCCGCCGTTGCATAGTCGACTGTCTTCAGCACCAGCATCTGCGCCCGGATCAGGCGGGCGTAGGAGACCCAGCCGACCAGCGCCATGGCGATGTAAAAGCTCTTAAGTCCCGGTCCGAGAATGGCGATGATGGACAGCATCAACACCAGGAAGGGAAAGGCGAGAATGATGTCGATGACACGCATGAAGGCGATGTCGACCTTGCCGCCGAGATAGCCGGCGATCGTGCCTACCGTCGTGCCGATCAGGAAGGGAAAGAGCACGCCGATCACCGCGATCTGCAAGTCGACGCGCGTGCCCCAGATGACGCGCGAGAAAATGTCGCGGCCAAAGTTATCGGTCCCGAACGGGTGCCCCCAGGACGGTGGTTGAAGGCGTAGGTCGCCGTTCTGAAGGATCGGGTCAAACGGCGCGATCAGCGGCGCAAGCACCGCGATGACGACGAACAGGGAAAGAAGGATGAGGCCGGCGAGCAATGTCGGCCGCCGGCGAACCGCCTTCCAGGCAGGAACGAGCGCGGCGGTCATTGCTTCACCCTCGGATCGATGGCCACGGTGACGATGTCGGCGATGAAGTTCACCAACACGGTCGCGCAGGCGAACACCATGGCGACGCCCTGGACGACCATGTAGTCCCGCGAAAAAATGGCCCGGACGAGCAACTGCCCCATGCCCGGCAGCGCGAAGACGCTTTCAACCACCACCGTGCCGCCGATCAGCCACCCGATGTTGACCGCCAACAGATTGACCGTCGGCACCAGCGAGTTGGGCATCACGTGCCGCCAGAAGACGATGCTTTCCGGCATGCCGCGCGCCCTTGCCGCCGTGGCGAGGTCGCCTTTCAGCTCGGCGATCATCGCCGTCCGGAGCGAGCGGATCAGCACCGTCGACAACGACAGCGCGATGGTCAGAGATGGCAGGATCAGGTGGTAGAGCTTGTCGGCAAGGTTCTCTCCGTAGCCCGACACCGGAAACAGATCGAGCCGCACGGAAAAGAATATGATCAGCATAAGCGCCAGCCAGAACGGCGGAAAACCGATACCGAAGGTCGAGATGAACCGCACCGCGTGATCGGCAGGCCCGCCGTTCGACCGGGCGGCCAGCGAGGCAAGCGGCACGGCGATCACCAAAGATAGCAGCACCGAACAGAGCACCAGCGCCAGCGTCGGTTCGATGCGGGTCGTGATCAACCTCAGCACATCGATCTTGTAGAGGATCGACTTGCCCATCTCTCCGTGGGCGAGGTTCTGGAGAAAGTAGAAGTATTGCAGCCACATCGGCTGATCGAGGCCGTATTGGGCGCGAATGGCCGCGATGGCGGCCGGCGTCGACTTGGTCCCAAGCAACACGCGCGCCGGGTCGCCGGGAATAAGGCGAACGAGAACGAAGGTGATTATGCTGATGCCCAGCAGCACCGGCAGGAACTGCAGGGGACGGTAGAGGACGAACTTATACCGGTGCATCGTGGCTCCCGGGCTTGGCAACGATTGTCATGGATAGGGCGAACGTCATCGCTGGCTGTGTTTCCCCAGGAAGGCAAGAAGCGCAGGGTAGTAATCCCCCGGGTTCTCGTAGAATGGCATATGGCTCGCGTTCGCAAACACCTTGAGCTCGGCATCCGGCAGATGCAGCTTCATGCGCAACGCGCAAGCCGGTGTCAGCTCATCGTGCTCGCCGCAGGTGATCAACGTGGGCACGGTGATCCTATGAAGGTCCGGAACACGGTTCCAGCCCTTGAGATTGCCGGTGTAGAGAAACTCGTTCGGCCCCTGCATGGTCCCATAGGGCCCCATGTTCCAATCCGAAAGCGATCGATTGACCGGCGCCGGCCATTCCTTCAGGCGGCAAACGTGGCGATAGTTGAGCAGCGTGATCGCCGCGAGATACTCCGGGTGATCGATGGTCCCGGCTGCCTCGTGCGCCTGCATCATTGCCACGGTCTCGGAGCCAAGCGCGCCGCGCAGGCGTTCGAGCTCGGTGACGAGGTGCGGCATATCGGCGACTGTGTCCTCAAGGATCAGCGTCTTGATCGCATCCGGATAGGTCAGCGCATAGTCGATGGCGAGCCATCCGCCCCAGGAATGCCCTAGGAAATGAACCCTGCCGAGGCCGAGAGTCCTGCGCACCGTCTCCGTTTCCTCGACATAACGGCCGATGGTCCAGAGGCTGGGATCGGTGGGGCGATCGGACGCGCCGGTGCCGAGCTGATCGAAGGCCACGACACGATAGCCATGATCGACCAGACATGAATGAGCTTCGCGCAGATAGTCACAAGGCAGCCCCGGACCGCCGTTGGCGAGAAAGACCACATCATCGCCCGCGCCAAACTCGTAGGCCACGACGTCGTGGCCATCGACCTTCACCACGTGCATGGCATCGGGGGCGATTTCCCGCCACATGCGCGACCTCCTCAATCCGATTCAAAGCCCAGGATTTGAGCGTGATCAAATTTTGGATGAATTGACGCTCAACACCAGCTATTAGAAGTGATAGGGTTGGGCCGATGGATGAGCCTGAGCCGCCATCCGGTAGGCGTTTCACTCCGGAGTAGCTATAGATGTCTGTCGACATGGCCGCCATCAGGGAGCGGCTTGCCACCAACGAAGATCTGGAAGGGTGTATCGACCAAGCCTTTGACATAGTGAAGGGCTTCGGTTTCGACGCGTTCATCTACGACTACACGCCGGTGCCCTACGATGTCGACGGCAGCATGAACATCCCCTCGCTTTTGAAGCTGAGAAACATCCCAGAGGACATGCACGAGTACTGGTGTGGTCGCGGCTATTTCCGGTTCGATCCGGTGCAACAGCTCGCTCTCCGGACGTCGACCCCCTTCTTCTGGGACTACGATCGCAACGCCGACACGGCGATCCGCCGCTACCTCTGCGACGACAGCCGCCCGGTCGAAAACTACCTCAGGGATCGAGGTCTGACCTCCGGCGTCACCGTTCCCGTGCATCTGCCGCGAGGCGATTATGCGACCGTCACCGGCGTTCGCTTCGGCGCCGGCACCGACTTCCAGCGTACGGCGGAAGGCGCCATCGCCGATTTCGGTTTGCTCGCACATCTCTTCCACGAAACAGCTTATTCGGCCTTCGACGCGCCGGCCCGCATCGGCGCCATGCCGCGGCTGACCGACCGCGAGCGCGAATGCCTGCGCCACTCCGCAGAAGGGCTTTCCGCCAAGGAGATTTCACGCATCATCGACCGCTCGGTCCCGACCGTTGTGATGCACCTCAACTCGGCGATCCGCAAGCTTGGTGCCCGCAACCGCACCCAGGCCGTCGTCCGCGCCATCCACTACCGCCTGCTGGACGAACCCCGGACCTATAACTTCTGATAGCTGCTGCTCAGCTTTTCGCCGCGCTATGTTTTTGCTCAACACATATGCAGCGGAGAGTGAGCGGTGGTTGAAGTCGTGGAAGGATTTGCGCCCTTTGGCGCTTACGAAACTTGGTACCGTGTCAGTGGCTCGCTGTCGTCTCCTAGGTTGCCCCTGATCATCGCCCATGGCGGTCCAGGCTGCACGCACGACTATGTCGACAGCTTCAAGCGCATCGCCGACTTGGACGGACGCGCCGTCATTCACTACGACCAACTCGGCTCCGGCAACTCAACGCACCTGCCCGACAAGGGCAAGGACTTCTGGACGGTCCAGCTCTTTCTCGATCAGTTGGAAGCGCTGCTCGCCCATCTCGGCATCGCCGACCGCTATGCCTATCTCGGCCAGTCCTGGGGCGGCATGCTCGGTGCCGAACATGCCGTGCGCCGGCCGAAAGGCCTCAAGGCGCTGATCATCGCCAACTCGCCGGCCAACATGCACACCTGGGTCAGCGAGGCCAACCGCCTACGCGAAGAGCTTCCGCCCGAGGTGCAAGCGACGCTTCTGAAGCACGAAGCGGACGGCACCATCACCCATCCGGACTACATTGCCGCGTCGAGGGTGTTCTACGGCCGTCACGTCTGTCGCCTCGATCCCTGGCCAAAGGAGGTGAGCCGCACCTTCGAGCTGATGGACCTCGACAACACCGTTTACATCAACATGAACGGCCCCACCGAGTTCCACGTCATCGGCACCATGAAGGACTGGACGATCGAGGATCGACTTCCACTCATCAATGTTCCGTCTCTGGTAATCTCCGGAAAATACGACGAGGCCACGCCCGAAGTCGTGCGCCCCTTTGTCGAGAAGGTACCGGGCATCCGCTGGGTGCTGTTCGAGCACTCGAGCCACATGCCGCATGTCGAAGAAGAGGCAAAATGCCTCGCAACCGTGTCGGACTTCCTGAAGGCCGTGGAGGACTGACAGCCAGCCTATTCGCCCTCCGTAAATGTGGAGCCAGCCACCTGGAGGGCTGCGCCGCCCTCGCCTTCCGCATCGCCGCGACGGAAGCGAGGGCGGTCCCCACAAAGCGTCGGCGTTCCCGCCGATCTCCAGAGGAGCGACCATGACCTGGAAAACCGCCCGCCGTTCCTTCTACTATGAGGGCGCTCCGGAACCCGAGGACCCTGTGCTCGTCGCCGGAAAGGTGGCGCTCCTCGTCATCGACGTGCAGAACGTCTACCTTGAACGTCCGGATCCTTCGACGCTGACCGGAGAGGATCTCACCCGCTATCACGCCTGGACGCCGTTCCACGAACGCATGCACGGCACCGTGATTCCGGCGATTCAGAAATTGCTCGCGGCCTTTCGCGGCCGTGGGCTCGACGTGCTCTATGCCCGTATAGCAGCGCTGCGCGAGGATGGGCGCGACCGTTCGTTGAGCCAGAAGAAGCCGGGCTGGAACAACATCTTGCTGCCCAAGGACGGGCTCGCGTCGCAGATCGTGCCGACCATCGCGCCTCAAGGCGACGAAATCGTCGTGACCAAGACCACCGACAGTGCGCTCACGGGTACCAATCTTCGGCTGGTACTCTCGAACCTCGGCGTCACTCATGTCGTCTGCTGCGGCATCTTTACAGACCAGTGCGTCGCCTCGACGGTCCGCAGCCTCGCCGACGAGAGCTTCGACGTCATCGTGGTCGAGGACGCTTGCGCGGCGGGCACCATGGAGCTGCACGACCGTGAGCTCGAGATCATGAACATGATCTACTGCTCGGTCATGAGCACCGACGAGGCGATCGCCTATCTGCCAGCCTGACAGCGACCGCCTTTTCTCGTTACCTCGTCATCCGACGGCCGCTGCCGTCCTCGAAGAAGTGAAGTCTGTCGGCGGCTACCGCCACCTTTATCTCGTCGGCGAGCGGCAGATCCGGAGACAGTGCCATGGTGAGGTGGCGGCCTTCAACGGACCCGTGAACCAGCCGCAGGGCTCCCAGTTCCTCGATATAGCGCACGGCAAAGGGGACACCGGTACCGGGCGCCGCGGGCTGAATGTCCTCGGCGCGAAGACCGACGATCAGTTTGCCATCCTTGACACCGGAGACCCCGTTCGCGACCACCTGCCCGCCGATCGCTACAGAGCCCCCCATCACCTCGGCCTCGGCAAGGTTCATGGCCGGTGAACCGATGAAGCTCGCCACGAAGGTGGAGGCAGGGTTGTGATAGACGTCGAGCGGTTGGCCAACCTGTTCGATACGTCCCCCGTTCAGAACGACGATGCGATCGGCCAATGTCATTGCCTCAAGCTGGTCGTGCGTCACATAGACGGACGTCACCCCCAAACGCCGCTGCAACTGGCGGATCTCGCCGCGCATGGAAACGCGCAGCTTGGCATCGAGATTGGAAAGCGGTTCGTCGAACAGGAAGGCGTCCGGTTTGCGAACGATGGCCCGTCCCATGGCGACGCGCTGACGTTGACCGCCGGAGAGCTGCTTCGGCTTGCGCGCAAGGTAGGGCTCAATCTCCAGCATGCGCGCTGCTTCGGCCACACGGGCATCGATGTCCGCCTTGGGTACGCCTCGGTTCCTAAGGCCATAGGCGAGGTTGTCGTAGACGCTCATATGCGGATAGAGCGCATAGTTCTGGAACACCATGGCGATATTGCGCGCTGCCGGATCGACCTCGTTGACGACCCGGCTGCCGATTCCGACAGTCCCCGAAGTGATCGTCTCCAAGCCGGCAATCATCCTGAGTAGCGTCGACTTGCCGCAGCCGGACGGACCGACAAGCACGATGAACTCGCCATCGGCGATCGAAAGGTTGACATCTGAAACGGCCCGGACGCCGCCGGCGTAAACTTTGCTCACGCCTGTGATTTCAATGGCGGACATGCTCACTTCTCCATCTCGATGAGGCCTTTGACGAACAGCCGCTGCATGCCGACCACGACGATCACGGGTGGCAGCAAGGCCAGCACCACCGTGGTCATGACGACATTCCACTGCGGCAGCGCGTCGGCGACGTCCGACATGCGCTTGATGCCCATGACGATGGTGTAGTGGCTGGATTTGGTGGTGACCATCATCGGCCAGAGGTACTGGTTCCAGCCGTAGATGAAGAGAATGACGAACAGCGCGGCGATGTTGGTGCGGCTGAGCGGAAGCAGGATATCGCGGAAGAACTTGAGCGGGCCCGCCCCGTCTATGCGCGCCGCCTCCATCAGCTCTTCCGGCACCGTCAGGAAAAACTGCCGGAACAGGAAGGTGGCCGTGGCCGAGGCAATCAGGGGGATGGTCAGGCCGGCGTAGCTGTCGAGCAGGCCGAGGTCGGCCACCACCTTGAAGGTCGGAACGATGCGCACCTCGACCGGCAGCATCAGCGTCACGAAGATCATCCAGAAGGCGACCGCGCGGAAGGGAAAACGGAAGTAGACGATGGCGTAGGCCGACAGGATCGAGATGGCGATCTTGCCGAAGGCAACGCAGAGCGCCATGACCAGCGAGTTCCACAGCATGCCGCCGAGCGGCGGTGCGCCGGAGCTGGACAGACCGTCAGTCAGCATCGAACGATAGTTTGCAATCGTATCGCTGCCGGGAAGCAGGGGAACCAGCCCCGACATGAAGTCGTTGGGACCGTGCGTCGAAGCGATGACTGCGACATAGACGGGAAAGGCAACGAGCAGCACACCGGCAATCAGCACGGCATGGGCAAGCGCGTCGAGCCACGGATGGCGGTCGATCATGGCCGACTCCTCAATAGTTTACCTTGCGCTCGACCCACTTGAATTGGATCACCGTGAGCGTCACGACGATGACCATCAACACCACGGACTGTGCGGCCGAGGAGCCGAGGTTGAGGCCGATGAAGCCGTCAACGAACACCTTGTAGACAAGGATGTTGGTCGACTGGGCCGGGTTGCCCCCCGTGGTGGCGTGGATCACCGGGAAGGTGTCGAACATCGCGTAGACGAGGTTGATGACGGCGAGGAAGAAGGTCGTGGGCGACAGCAGTGGGAAGACGATGGTGAAGAATCGTTTCACGGGGCCGGCGCCGTCGATGGCAGCCGCCTCGATCATCGACTTCGGAATCGCCTGCAGGCCGGCCATGAAGAACAGGAAGTTGTAGGAAACCTGCTTCCAGCTCGCGGCAATCACGACCAGGATCATGGCATCCGTCGGCTGAAGGGAGTGGTCCCAGCGATAGCCGACTGCGGCAAGGAGATAGGGCAAGAGGCCGATACTGGGGTTGAACAGAAACCACCACATGATGCCGGCGACGGCCGGAGCCACGGCATAGGGCCAGACCAGGAGCGCCGCGTAGATGCGACTGCCCCGAACGAGGCGGTCGAGACAGACGGCGAAGACAAGGCCAAGTCCGACCGACAACAGCGTGACGGCCGGCGCAAAAATGGCGGTCACCTTCAGCGAGTTGAGATAGGTCGGCTCATGGAGGAGATCGACATAGTTGGCAAGGCCGACCCATGTCGTCGACAGGCCGAAGGCATCCTCACGCTGAAACGACTGGATGACGGCCTGACCTGCCGGCCACAGAAAGAAAATGACGGTCACTGCGAGCTGCGGCAGGAGGAACGCATAAGGCAGCAGGCGGTTGCCGAAGACGGTGCGCTTGGTCTGCATGAAGGAAACCGGATCGAGAAACGCGGATGCGGCGAACGTCGGCCACCATCCGCAAGAGAGCCGGCGCCGGACGGGAAACCCGCCGGCGCCGTATGTCATCTTGGGAAGCGGATAATCAGCCGTTCGCGGCGCGGAAGTCGGCGATCAGCTTGTTGCCGCGCGTCACGACCGAGTCGAGCGCGTCCTTGGGGCTCTTCTGGCCGGCGAGCAGATTCTGGAACTCTTCGTCGATCACGTCGCGGATCTGCACGTAATTGCCGAAGCGCAAGCCCTTAGAGTTGTCGGTCGGCGGGTTGAGCGTGATCTGCTTGATGGCAACGTCCGAGCCAGGGTTCTTGGCGTAGTAGCCTTGCTCCTGGCCGAGCTTGTAGGCAGCCTCGGTGATCGGCAGGTACCCCGAATACTGGTGCCAGTCAGCCTGCACTTCCGGCGACGACAGGAAGCTGAAGAAGTCGGCGACGCCCTTGTACTCGGCTTCGTCATGCCCCTTGAGAACCCAGAGGGTGGCGCCGCCGATGATCGAGTTCTGCGGAGCACCCTGGACGTCGGAATAGTACGGCAGCATGCCGAAGCCGACCTCGAAGTCCTTGGAGTTGGCGATCACGCCGGCGCGCGAGGCCGACGAATTCATGTAGATGGCGCATTCCTGGCTGTAGAACTTCGGGGGAGCGTCGTTGCCGCCGGCCGGGCCACCATACTGGAACAGCCCTTCGTCCTGCCACTTCTTGAGATTGGTCCAGTGACGGACCTGCAGGTCGCCATTGACAGTCAACTCGGCATCCATGCCGCCGATGCCGTTCTGGAGGGTGCCGATCGGCTTGTTGTGCCAGGCCGAGAAGTTCTCAAGCTGCACCCAGGAAATCCAGCCCGTGGTGAAGCCGCACTTGGCGGCGCCCGACGACATGATCTTCTTGGAATAGGATTCGACGTCTTCCCAGGTCTTCGGTGGCTGCTCGGGGTCGAGACCGGCCTTCTTGAAGACGTCCTTGTTGTAGTAGAGGATCGGGGTCGAGGAGTTGAACGGCATCGACAGCATGTTGCCGTCCGCATCGGTGTAGTAGCCCACCACGGCGGACAGGAATGCCTTTTGATCGAAATCGGCTCCGGTGTCCTTCATCAGCTGGTAGACGGGATATACGGCGCCCTTGGCGGCCATCATCGTACCAGTACCAACCTCGAAAACCTGCACGATATCGGGTTGCTGCTTGGCGCGGAAGGCGGCGATGGCGGCCGTCATCGTCTCGGGATAGGACCCCTTGTAGACGGCGGTTACCTTGTACTCGTCCTGCGAGGCGTTGTACTTGGCGACGATCTCGTCGAGCTTCTTGCCGAGCTCGCCACCCATGGCGTGCCACCAGGTGATTTCGGTGGCGGCAAAGGAGGATCCGGACAAGAAGGTCAGGGCAAGTCCGGCGATGAGCGACCGCGTCAGCATGGCGTCTTCCTACTCTCGAGGTTGTCGGTGACGGCAAGCAGTAGAAGCGGCCTGTGACAGAGGCATTGCCGCTGCATGACGGTTCGATGACGCCCGCTGGCGGGTGGGACACATCTCTCCTCCGCCACGCGAGCCGCGACCGGGATCTAGAAAAGACGAAGGCCAGTAGGCTCTTCCGGCTCAGCCACGATTTGCGGTCACTACGAGGCGCCGCAAGGACTAAACCTTTCGTCTATGCGTATTTTTTCCTATCAATGCCAGAGGTCGTCTCCCTCCCCGCCCCTGGCAAAGAAAATCCGCCCAACGGTCCGACCAGGGGGGGCGACCACGCAATATCCAACTCGCCAGCCGCAAGGCAACATGGGCGCGCGTGGAGACAGAATCGCCTCATCTATCTTGAGGGAGTAAGGATTATTTACAATCAACGGCATAATCATCAAATGATAGCGACAGAATAGACCGAAAAACATAAGATATACGTAAATTCAAAAGCACAACTCCACATGCTTGTATCGGTTCACCTTAAGACAAAATGCCGCACAACGATAAGTATCTCGACATTTGTTCAGCCCGGCACCCAGCCCCCTGAAGTTCGCTGTTCGAATAAACGGCAACTTAACCTCGAGTATCCTGAAATGTGCCTACACATTTGAACGCGCGGTTCAGACAAGAAAACTGGCTGAACGATTGCTTTGGGGAGAGAGAGATGCGCTGGACTGTTGGCAAACTCAAGGTGAAGGCCTTGCGGCTCGGCATATCCGGAAAGATCGTTTCCGGCTTCCTGATAGCGCTAGCGCTAATGGTTATCGTAGCCGGCGTTTCACTCAGGACCTTTTCCCAGTCGAACAGCGTGGTGACGGACCTTGCCACCCGCAACGTCGAAGTCAGCATCGCCAACGACATCCAGGCGAAGTTCCTCGAGTATCGCCGCCTCAGCCGAGAGCTCATCTATACCTCGCTTCCCGGCACGGCCCAGGCCACCGAGAAGCAAGCTGAGATTCTGCGGACCGCCATTGCTGACGGCGTCGCCAAGGTTTCCGATTTCGGGCAGCGCGACACCCTGCAGGAACTGAGCCTCGAGTTCGAATCCTACGCGACGGAACTTGCCCGCATCGGCTCGGAGAAGGCCAAGCTGGCGACCATGCGCGTCCAGTCCATGGAGCCGGCCATCGCCGCCGTGCAGAAGGGACTGGAAGATGTTGCCGCCATCGCGCTGGCAACCAGCGACGCCTCGACGCGCGACACTGTGAACGAGATCCTGCGACTTGTCCTTCTGGTGCAAAACCAGGCGAACGTCGCCCTCGCCAACCTTGACGAGGAATCCGTTCAGGCGGCGCTCGACACGTTGACCACAGCCGATAGCTGGATCGACTCCTCGGCCAAATCAGGTCCCAAGGAGTTGCGCTCGACGTTTGCCGAACTGCTGGGCAAGGCGCAGCAGTTTGAATCGGACTTCACCGTCATCCAGGCATCAAGCCTCCAGAACATCAAGGACGTCGCAGCCCTCAGCGACAAGGTCGGCAGCATCATCGACACGCTGAACGCCTTCATGGGCGTTGCCAA
Source organism: uncultured Pleomorphomonas sp. (assembly GCA_963665435.2). Lineage (GTDB taxonomy): Bacteria > Pseudomonadota > Alphaproteobacteria > Rhizobiales > Pleomorphomonadaceae > Pleomorphomonas. The sequence continues at coordinate 72,848 of CAXXNH010000007.1, forward strand.
CAAGAGCCAAGCCGCCCTGCAGGCGAAGTCGGAACAGATGCTCGCTTCGTCCGAGACGATGTTGTGGGGAATTTCGGCCGGAGGTCTCGTCATTGGCCTCGTCTTCGCCGTTCTCCTCGGCCGTGGTATCTCCCGGCCGATCGTGTCGATCACTCGCGCCATGCAGCGCCTGTCCGCCGGCGAGTTGGACGTGACCATCCCCGGGCTCGGCCGAACGGACGAAGTCGGCACCATGGCCGCGACGCTGAACGTCTTCAAGGAAGGACTGGCCGAGAACGAACGGCTGCGCATCGAACAGGATCATGCCAAGGCGGCGACCGAGGAACGTCGTCGCGGAGAGATGAGCCAACTCGCCGACGCCTTCGAAATGGCCGTGGGTGGTGTCGTCCAGTCCGTGGTCAGCGCCTCCTCCCAGCTGCAGCTCGCCGCGCGTTCGATGACCTCGGCGACCGAAGAGGTATCCGGTCAGTCGATCACCGTTGCGAGCGCCGCCGAAGAGGCATCCACCAATGTGGAGACGGTAGCCGCCTCCGCCGAGGAGCTCGCCTCTTCCATCGGCGAGATCAAGCGCCAGGCCGATGAAAGCACCCGCGTCGCCTCCCGCGCGGCCAGCGATGCTCAGGACACCGCCAACCGGGTTCGGGAACTGGCCGAAAGCGCCAATCGCATCGGCGAAGTGGTCAATCTCATCGACAACATCGCCAGCCAGACCAATCTCCTGGCGCTGAATGCCACCATCGAGGCTGCGCGCGCTGGCGAGGCGGGCAAGGGCTTCGCAGTGGTTGCCGCCGAAGTGAAGCAGCTCGCCGACCAGACATCGAAGGCCACCTCGCAGATCTCCCGGCAGATCGGCGAGATCCAGTCTTCGACGCAGAACTCGGCCGAAGCGATCGTCGGCATCACCTCGATCATCGAGCAGCTCAATGCCATCGCCTCGTCGATCGCGGCAGCCGTCGACCAGCAAGGCGCCGCAACCAACGAGATCGCACGCAACGTCGCCCAGGCCTCGTCGGGTACCCATCAGGTGTCGCAGAACATCGTCGGCATCACCCAGGCGGCGACCGAGACCTCCAGCGCGGCGACGCAGGTGCTGTCCTCGGCCGACGATCTCGCCCGCCAGTCGGATACGCTTCGCGACGAGGTCACGCGCTTCCTGTCCTCGGTGCGTAGCGCCTGAAGAATACTGTCTGACAGACTTCTCGCGGCGGCTTTCGGGCCGCCGCTTTTTTATCAAAAGAAAACCTCCACCTATGGTGGAGGATTGGATGGGTTCTACACCGTATAAAAGAAACCTCCGTGCTTGGGCCACGCAGTGGGTCAAGAACGGAGGTTATAGTGGACGATAACCATCTATCCCACTCGACATGGGACTGCAAATATCACCTGGTTTTTGCAAGCAAATACAGAGTGAAAAGGCTTTATGGAGAGTTGCGCCTGGAGTTGGTTGAGCAATTCCGTAAACTCTGTCTCCAGAAGGGCTGTCAGATCGTAGAAGGGCACATGATGACTGACCATGTGCATATGCTGATATCGATCCCGCCGAAGTATTCCGTCTCGCACATCGTCGGGTTCCTGAAGGGCAAGACGGCTATTTATGTCGCCAACAAATATGCCCGAAAACGCAAGTACCGTGGCTATCACTTTTGGGCGCGCGGCTACTTCGTATCCACCACCGGCTACAATGAACAGGTCGTTAGACGTTACATCAGGGACCAGGAGAAAGCCGACAAGGCGTCAGATCACAACGATCTGTTCAAGCTGAACCCCTGATGTAACAAAGCCACTTCTAGTGGCTCAAGCGCAGCGTCCCAAACCTCCGCCTTTGGCGGAGGTTCGTGATTTGTTCACTCCAACCGGCGACGAAACAGCCAACCGGCCGCCGGCAGCGTCGCGAAGGCGATCAGCGCCATCGGCACCGTCTCGACGACGATCTCGGCGATCGGGATATCCTTCAAGAACACCCCGCGCACGATGACCAGAAAATAGCGGAGCGGATTGGCGTAGGTGATCAGCTGCAGCCACTCCGGCATGTTGGCAATCGGCGTCGCGAACCCGGACAGCAGCATGGCCGGAACCAGGAACAGAAAGGCGCCGAGGATCGCTTGCTGCTGCGTCGCGGCCAGCGCCGAAATGAACAGACCGAAGCCGACCAGAGAGATCAGGTAGAAGAACGCGGCGACGTAGAGGGCGACGATCGATCCGCGCAGCGGTATGTCGAAGATCCAGACAGCGGCGAGGACGAACAGGGTAATGTGCAGGAAGCCGATCAGGATCGGCGGGACGACCTTTCCAACCAGGATCTCATGCGTTCGGAGCGGCGATACCATCAACTGATCGAAGGTGCCGAGCTCGCGTTCTCGAGCGATGGATAGCGCCGTCACCAGGAGGCCGACCAACATGGCGATCGAGGCGACGAGCCCCGGCACCATGAACCACTTGAAATCCAGGTTGGGGTTGAACCAGTTGCGCGCCACGGTCCCCACCCGGACGGGTGCAAGCCGCAGACCGGCGGGCGTGTCGGCGGCAAGCCCGGTTACGATCGCCGAAATGTAGCCGGAAACGATCTGCGAGGCATTGGAGCGGCGTCCGTCGAGAATGATGGCGACATCGGCTGTGGTGCCAGCCTCGATGTTGCGCGAGAAATCGGCGCCGATCTCGACGGCGGCAATCACGCGCTCGCGGTCAATCGCCTCGCGAAGCTCGGCGGGATTGTCCGTCCGCTGGACGCGGTGAAACTGCGGCGAAGCCTCGATGCGGCTCGTGAGCTCGCTTCCCCAATGACCGGAATCCCGGTTGAGCACCATGACGTCGACGTTCCGAACCTCCAGTGTCGCGGCATAGGAGAACACCAGCAGCTGCAGGACCGGAGGCGCGATCAGGATCATCCGGCTCTTCGGATCGCGAAAGAGAGCGAGAAATTCCTTGCGGACGAGCGCAAGGAGGCGAGTCAGTCCCATGTCAGGAAATCCTCTTGGCTGTCTTTCGGATGGCGATGGCGAAGAGAACGAGACCGAAGCCGACCAGGATCAGGATGGCGCGAAGGAACATTGGCCAGATGTCGCCGGCCAGGAAAACCGATTGCAGGCTGGGGATCAGGTAGCGGGCCGGCACGATCATCGAGATGTACTGGATCACCAGTGGCATCGAGTTGATTTCGAAAATGAACCCCGACAAGAGGAAGCTCGGCAGGAAGCCGGACAGCAACGCCAACTGCGAAGCGAGGAACTGGTTCTTGGTGACGGCCGAGATCAGAAACCCCTGCCCCAGCGCCGGCATCAGGAAGGCGGCCGACAGCGTATAAAGCGCCAGGATCGATCCTCGGAACGGCACGCCGAACAGGAGAACAGCCAGGACGACGCAAAGGGTCATCGAGGCGAGGCCGAGCAGGAAATAGGGCACGATCTTGCCCGCCAGCAACTCCCATGCGGTGACAGGCGTCGCCATCATCGCTTCCATGGTGCCGCGTTCCCACTCGCGGGCGATCACCATCGAGGTCAGCAGCGTGCCGACCAGGGTCATGACGATGCTGATGGACCCCGGCACCAGGAAGTTTCGGCTCTTGAGCTCGGCATTGAACCAGAACCGCTGCTCAATGGAGAGGGGCGTCGCGGTGAGCGCCCGTTCGGCCGCCCGCTGCGCTTCCCAGGTCGAGACCGTTCCTGCGGCATAGTTCTGCACGAAGTTGGCCGTGTTGGGGTCGGCGCCGTCCACGATCACCTGCACCACCGGATGGCGGGCGGCCGTCAGATCGGCGGTGAAACCGCTGGGAATGACGAGAATGCCACCGATGCGGCTCTGGACGAGGTCCGAGGTAAACTCGCGCCGGTCGCGACCGACGGTCACGGCGAAGTAGCGGGAGTTCTGGAAGCTCGCCGCCAGATCGCGAGTGACCGGGGTCGTCTCTTCAAGCACGAGCCCGACACGGGTGCGGGTTGTGTCGAGAGACACCCCATAGCCGAACAGAAACAGCAGGATGAGTGGCAACACCAGAGCAATCAGGATGCTGGACGGGTCTCGGACGATCTGGAAGCTCTCTTTGCGAACGAGCGCCAAAACGCGACGAGCCCGCCCTCGACGATCGGCGTTCATGCCGAGCCCTCCCTCTCGCTTTCCTCGATCAGGGCGATGAAAGCATCCTCCATGGTGGGGTCGGGCCGGTCTGGCCCGGCCACCTTGAGTTTGAGCTCGTCGGGTGAGCCGAGGGCGATCGACTTGCCCCGATAGATGAGCGATATGCGGTCGCAATACTCGGCCTCGTCCATGAAGTGGGTTGTCACGAGAACCGTCACCCCCTTCTCGACAAGCCCGTTGATGTGGGTCCAGAACTCGCGGCGGGTGATGGGGTCGACGCCCGATGTCGGCTCGTCAAGGAACAGAGCCTCCGGCTCGTGCATGACGGCGGCGGCGAGCGCGAGACGTTGCTTGAGGCCGAGCGGCAGATCCTTGGCCGACATGGTCGCGTGAGGTTTCAGGTCGAAGATCTCGAGCATCATGGCGATGCACTCGCGCTTGCGAGCAGCCGAAAGGCCGTAGACGCCGGCAAAAAAGTCCAGGTTCTGGGCAACCGAGAGATCGCCGTAGAGCGAGAACTTCTGCGCCATGTAGCCCAACCGGTTCCGCGCCTCCGCCGCATCCCTGCGAAGATCGAAGCCCGCGACCCTGCCCTCGCCTTCCGACGGTTTCAAAAGGCCGCACAGCATCTTGAAAGTGGTGGACTTGCCGGCGCCGTTGGGGCCCAGCAGGCCGAAAATCTGGCCGCGCGGGATATCGAAGGTGATGTGATCGGCGGCGGTGAAGTCGCCAAAATGCTTGGTCAGCCCGCGCGCCTCGATCACCGGCCGACCATCGCCAATGGCGCGGGACACCTGAGCTTCCGCCAGCGCCGAGCGACCGCCAGGACCACCCCCCAACATGTCGACGAAAGCGTCCTCGAAACGCGGCGCGGTGGGGGCGAAGCTGGCAGCGCCAAGCCCCGCTCTCCTGGCGATCTCCCCGGTATCTACCCCGCGAGCCAACACCAATCGGATGCCCTCGCCCTGGATGACGCCGTCGACCACCTTGTCCTCATCGAGGAGACGCGCCAGCAGCCGACGACGGCTTCCCTCTATGCCGGTCAGGCGCTGCACCCTTCCCTCGACACGATCAGTGAGACCGGATGGCGTGCCGGCATAGAGCAGCTTGCCGGCGTTCATCAACAGAACGCGGTCGCAAGCTTCGGCCTCGTCGAGGTAGGCGGTCGACCAGACGACACCGATGCCCTCGGCGGTAAGGTTCTCGACCATCTTCCATAGTTCGCGCCGAGAGATCGGGTCGACGCCGACCCCAGGCTCGTCGAGCAGCAGGAGGCGCGGCTTGCGGATCAGCGCACAGGCAAGGCCAAGCTTCTGCTTCATGCCGCCGGAGAGCTTTCCGGCAAGGCGGCCGGTGAAGCGCTTGAGGTCGGTGAAGGTCAGCAGTTCATCGAAGACTGCCGGTCGTTCGCGGTGCGGCAGGCCGCGCATGTCGGCGTATAGGTCGAGATTCTCCCGGACCGACAGGTCTTCATAGAGTCCGAAGCGCTGCGGCATGTAGCCTATCGCTGCCTGAATGGCCGGCGCTTCGGTCCGCGCGTCGTGACCAAGCACGGTGATACGGCCGGCCTCCGGCTGCATCAGGCCGGTCATCAGACGGATCAGCGTCGTCTTCCCCGCCCCATCAGGACCGACAAGACCGGTGATCTCGCCGCCGCGGATGTCGCCCGACACGTCATCAAGCGCCGGCGCGCCGTCGCCAAACCGTTTGACGATCCCGGCCAGACTCACGAGGACGGGCTTGCCTTCGACGGCGGTGTTCATTTTACCTCGCTGGCAGCAGGTGGCAAATGCACCGTGACCGGCATGCCCTGCCTCAGATCCTTGCCCGGATGATCGATGATGATGCGAAGACGATAGACGAGGTCGGTCCGCAGGTCGGGCGTCTCCACCGCTTTCGGCGTGAACTCCGCCACCGGCGAAATGAACCCAACACGTCCCTCGTAACCGGCGCCGGTCATGCTGTCGGAGGTGACCTTGACCTTCAGACCTGGATGAACGCGACCGAGGTCCGTCTCGGAAACGTAGGCGCGGACCCACACCGGCTCCGTCAGCGCCAGAACCAGCACATTGGTCGAAGAGGCGACGATGGCGCCCGGCTCGCTGACACGCGACAGGATCACGCCGTCGGCGGGCGCCTTCAGTTCGGTATCGTCAAGCGAGGTACGGGCAGCGTCGAGCTGCGCCTCGGCGGCGCGCAGTTGCGCCCGGGCAGCCGCAATGTCTTCCTTTCTGCTGCCCTCCTCAATCAGCGAGAGCGCCGCCTTCGCGCTGGCGACGCGAGCACTTGCCATGTCCTTGGCGGCGGTCGCCGTATCGAGACTCGATTGGGCAACCGTGCCTTGGCTCCGCAGTTGGTCTGCCCGGGAAAGAGCCAGCTCGGTGTTGGCGAGACTGGCGACCTGCTCCTCGTAGGCGGCGCGCGCCTTGGCGATCTCCGACGGGCGCGGGCCAGCCTCAAGTTTGTCGAGCGTCGCCTTGAGTGCCGCGACATTCTCCTCGGCAGCGCGGACGGCAATCTCGTAGGGCCCGGAGTCAAGGCGAGCCAGAACGTCGCCGGTCTTCACCGTGTCTCCCTCTTCCACCTCCACAGAGGCAAGCCGCCCCCCGACGCGGAAACCGAGCGATACCTGTCGGATGTCGACATTTCCGTAGATCACTTGCGATGGAGGCGTGGGCTGGAGGTATCCGTACCGCTGCGGGACGCCGAGATACCAGGCAACACCGGCACCGGCAGCCGCGAGAAGCAGGACGACGGGGATGATCTTGTTCATGTTGCACTTTCCCCGATGGGATGAATGCTCGCGACGAGTTCGCCGGCAATACTGCGGATCGTGGCGGTTTCCGTCGAACCAACCTCCGACCATCCCATTTCGCGCAGAATGGTTGCCCGTCCGACGCGATAGACGATCAGCGAGCCGATCAGGGACAGCGTCCGCAGTCGCACACGCTCGGAGTCGGGATCGGCTTCGAGAAGAATGCTGACGAGATGGCGCACGGCCGTCAGCATCGGCTGCATGAAACCCGTGTAGATTCGGTCGTAAGCCTCGGTTGGCTCGGCCTGCTCACGAACCATGTAGCGGACCCACACAGCCGACTCGTCGTCTGCGAACAGCGTCAGCATGGCCTCGCCAAGCACGGTCAGGATGGCGCGCGCCTCTTCGACGTCGATCGGTCGTCCGCCGAACTGAGCTTCGGCAAAGCGGCCCAGCACCATCTTCCGCCGTTCACCGATGCGGCTCTGCAACCGCTCGATCAGATAGTCGGCTACGGCGTTGTAAAGACCACGCTTGTTGCCGAAATAGTAGTTGATCGCCTGGAGGTTGACGCCCGCCAGCTCTGCGAGCTTGCGGGTTGAAGCGCCCTCAAAGCCGTATTGGCCGAACAGATCAAGAGCGGCGAGAAGAAGCTTTTCGCGGGTCCCGTCGTTACGGGTGAGGTCTGGTGAAGGTGGCTTTGTCATGACCCGCAGCTTACACCCGACATCGATTCAGTCAATCGACTGATTTACGTATGGTCAATGAAAAGCGACCCGGTTCGGGCGAATTGCGGCGAAACTTCCGAAGCTGTTGCCAGGACCGTCAATCGCGCGACAACGCGACCACCGGGTCGAGCTGCGAGGCGTTGCGAGCCGGCAAGAAGCCGAACACCACGCCGATCAGCGTTGAGCAGAGACAGGCGGCGACGATTGAAGTGGTCGAATAGATCAGCGCAAAGTCGCTGGAAATGAGCTTAACGAGCTGCCCGATTCCGAAGGCGGTACCGATGCCGAAAAGGCCACCGATGAGACACACCAGAACGGCTTCGATCAGGAACTGCTGGAGAATGTCGCTCTGTCGGGCGCCGACGGCCATGCGAACGCCAATCTCGCTCACCCGCTCCGACACAGAAACCAGCATGATGTTCATCACCCCGATGCCGCCAACCACCAGCGAGATGACGGCGATGGCCGCGATCAGCAACGTCAGCATCTGAGTTGTCGAGGTAATGGTCTGTCGGATGTCGTCGGTGTTGAGAATGAAGAAATCCTGGCTGCCGTGTCGTTGCGTCAAAAAGCGCGTAACGTCCTGTTCGGCAAGGCTCGTATCCACATCATCGGCAACGCGAACGGTGATCGACCGCAGCGACATGTTGCCAAGGAAGCGGGTCTGCACCGTCGTGTAGGGCAGATAGACCGAGAGATTCTGGCTGGAGCCGAACCCGCCCTGCTGCGGCTGCGTGACGCCAACGATGCGAGCGGGCACATTACCAATCAACAGCACTTGCCCCACCGGCGATGTCTGGCTGTTGGCAAATAGCGTCTTGAGGGTGTTCTCGTCGATCACCACGTCCGTCGCCCGGTTGCGCACGGACCGGGCGTCGAAAAAGCTACCCTCGGCAAGCTTGGTGCCGCGCGCGGCGAAATACTGCTCGCCGACGCCATTGACGAGCGCATTCGCCTCGAGCGAGCCGACGCGCAAGATCTCGCTTGTGGAAACCGTCGGAGTTACGGCCGCAACGTAGGTCTGCCGCGCTAGCGCCTCGGCGTCGGAAGCGATCAGCGTTGTGATCTTGCCGGAGCGGGTGTCCCCGAAGCTGCGCCCGGCGAAAATCTCCAGCGTATTGGTGCCAAGGCTGGAAATATTGGCGAGTATCTGCTGTTGCGTACCCTGCCCGATCGCCACGACGGACACCACCGAGGCGATGCCGATGATGATGCCGAGCATGGTGAGAAAGGTTCTGAGGCGATGAGACGCCATGGCCAGCACGGCCATGCGCAACGCCTCCTTGAAGCGATCGACCACCGAGCGCAAGTAGCCGCCGCGTGTCGGCCGTTCGCCCTGCGGCGCCGGCGCGACGGTTGACACGTTTCCCGCCGCCGTCTCGCTCTTCCTATCGCTGATAATGACGCCGTCGGAAATCTCGATGATGCGGCGGGCACGACTTGCAACGTTCATGTCGTGGGTGACGATGATGACCGTCTTGCCCTCGGCGTTCAGCTCTTCGAGGATGCGAAGCACCTCCTCGCCGGAATGCTTGTCGAGGGCGCCGGTCGGCTCGTCGGCAAGGATAACGTTGGCACCATTCATAAGGGCGCGGGCGATCGAGACGCGCTGCTGCTGACCGCCGGAAAGCTGTCCCGGCCGATGATCGGTGCGGTCGCTCATGCCGAGACGATCGAGCAGGCGCTCCGCCCGCGCACGCCGGTCGCGCGGGGGCATACCGGCGTAGATCGCCGGGATCTCCACGTTGGCGAGTGCGTCGAGTTCGCCGAGAAGGTGATAGCGTTGGAAAATGAAGCCGAAATGCTCCCGCCGGAGAGAGGCGAGTTCATCCGGTTCCAGCAAGGCGGTCTCTCGGCCCGAGATGCGATAGCTGCCGGCGGTCGCGCGGTCGAGGCAGCCAAGGATGTTCATCAGCGTCGATTTGCCGGAGCCGGACGCCCCGACGATCGCCACCATCTCTCCCGCCTCGATCACGAGATCGATGTCCTTCAGCACGGTGATCGTGCTGTCGCCCGAGGGAAATTCACGCCGGAGTTTTTCAAGCCGGATGAGTTCGGCCATGGCTTACATCCCCGGCGGCGGCCCACCGCCACCACGTCCGAGCCTCAGCGACGACGAGGCGGCTGCCCGTTGGGCGGCTGTCATTTCACCGGTCACCACCTTGTCGCCCTCGGCGAGGCCGGACTTCACTTCGGCGGTGACCTTGTCGTTGAGGCCGACTTCAACCCGCCGCTCCGTCGTAGTGCCGTCGGCGTTCAACACCCTGACCCGATAGGTCCCGTCGGAAGCGCGCATCCCCAGTGCGGCTGCCGGCACGGTCAGAACGTCCTCGGCTCGCCCGAGCACGATGTTCACCTCGGCGGTCATGTAGGTCCGCAGGCGACCGTCGGGATTGGGGATACTGAAGTTGCCATAGTAATAGATGGCGGAGGACGACGAGCTCGATGACGAGGAGGAGCTCGACGACGAGATATCCGGGTCGGAGCGGATCGACTCCGGAGCCGGGGCAATGCTTTCGAGTGTCGCATCGTAACGCTGTTCGGGATCGCCGATAATGGTGAAGTAGACCTTCTGGCCCGGCGCCACGTGGATGACATCGGCCTCCGATATCTCGGCCCGCACCGTCATGGTGTCGAGTTGCCCCAGCACGACGATCGTCGGGGCCGACTGGGCGGCATTGACGGTCTGTCCGGCCTGGCTGACCACGGCGAGCACCGTGCCGTCGATTGGCGCGGTAATGCGCGTGTAGCCGAGGTTGGCCTGGGCGGTTTCCACCGCCACTTCAGACGACTGGATCTCCGCGTCGAGCGCGGCGATCTGCGCTTCCGTCGTCTTGACCGTCGCCTCCGCGCTTTCGAGATCGGCCCGCGCGACGGCATTCTGGCTGACCATCGTCTGCTGGCGATCCAGCGTCTGCCGGGCCAGCGTCAGCGAAGCCTCTTTTTCCGATCGTTGGGCACGAACGCTGGCGAGCGACGCCTGGGCTTTCTTGAGATCGTTCTGCTGCGTCACCGAGTCGATCTCGGCGATGAGGTCGCCGGTTTTCACCCGGTCTCCAAGACCAACCTCCAGCGACGTGATCCGCCCCGAAACCTGGGCTCCGACGGCGACTAACTTGGCCGGTCGAAGCTGACCGGTCGCCAGCACGGTTTCCTCGACGCTGCCCCGCGCGACGGCAGCCGTCATCATGCTGACGGTCGGCTCGGCGTAGTAGCGCCCCTTGATGATGTAACCGACCGTAGCCAAGGCAACGAGAGCCACCAAGAGCATCAAGCCACGACGGCTCTTGCGTTTGCGCGGTGCAACGGTCATGCGCGGCGCCCCATGAAGTAGGCCAGCGAGGCAAGAACCCCTCCGGCAAGGATGATACCCACCATCGGGTAGACGGTTCCGTTGTGCAGCAATCCAACGGCGGCGCTGGCGAGGCTGGCGACGGCGAACTGCATGACGCCGAGCACCGACGAAGCCGTGCCACGATGGGCTCCCACATGGCTCATGGCGATCGCGGTCGAGTTGGCGCCAATCAATGGCCCCGTCGAGAGACAGAGCATCAGAAGCGCGACGAGGAGCGGTAGCGGTACACTTGCCGCCGACGCGACGAGGACGGTCCCCATGAGCACGTTGAAGGCAAGCGCGCCGGCCATCACCCTCTGTGTCGAAAACCAACGCAACAGGACGCGATTTATCTGCGAAGCGACGATCATGCCGCAGGCGTTGAGACCGAACAACCAGCCATAGTGCTGCTGGCCGACACCGTGGAGATGCATGTAGACGAAGGGCGAACCGGTGATGAAGGCAAAGATGCACGCGGCTGCGAACGCGCCGGACAATGCCGGAGCCATGAAATCGCGATTGGAAACCACCTCTCCGAAAGCGCGAATGACACCGCCGATGCCCTGGGCATGGCGTCGTTCGGGCGGCAGCGTCTCCGGCAATCCACGCGAAGCGGCCCAGAGGCAGCCGACGCCGAACAACGTCAGCACGACGAAGATCGCCTCCCATGGCGCCACTGCCAGGATATACCCCCCGAGAAGCGGCGCGACGATTGGAGCAAGGCCTTGCACCAACATCATCTGCGACAGAAAGCGAGCGCTGCCCCGCTCATCGAACAGGTCTGCGACGATGGCGCGGCTCACCACCATGCCGGCGCAACCACCGAGCGCCTGGCACAGACGCAAGGCGATAAAGCTCTCGACGGTCGGCGCGACGACGATCGCGGCCGATGCCAGGGTGAAAATCAGGAGGCCGGCGATCAGAGGGGGCTTGCGACCGAAGCGATCGACCAACGGACCGTAGATGAGCTGACCGACCGACAGGCCGAAGAAGAACACGGACAGCGATAGCTGAACCCTGCCCTCGTCGGTGCCAAAAGTCTCAGCGAGGCTGGAGAAGCTCGCCAGATACATGTCGGTCGAGAGTGGGGCAAAGGCCGTGAGAGCGGCGAGGATGAGGGTCAGGCTTAGGGTGTTGAGTTTGACAGACGCAAGAGATGACATCGTTTCACGGCATTACCGGGGAAGCGCCGGCTCGCGGCTCAAGGCCATTGGATTAGTTGGCAGCCACCCGACGCAGGCGCGGCCCTGTGTTGGTGTCCACCACTTCCGGCTTCGACGCATCGACCGTTCCGTTCCAACCGCCGCCCAATGCCTTGTTGAGGGCGATGTAGTTGTCGGCGATGGCAACTCTGCTCGTGAGCAGGGAGTCTTCGGCCGAATAAAGCGACCGTTCCGCATCGAGCACGTCAAGGAAGCTCGAAGAACCCGATTGATACAAAGACTGAGCCAGCTCGGAGGCCCTTCGATAGGCCTGGGTGGCGGCGGTCAGACGGCTGTTCTTGATGCGCTCCTGCCGGAATGCGACGATGGCGTTCTCGACGTCTTCCAAAGCCTTGAGCACGGCCGCCTTGTAGGCGACGAAATACTGGTCGCGTGTAGCCTCGGCGACTTCCTGCGCCGCAGCGAGCTTGCCGGCGTTGAAGATCGGAACCGACAGGGAAGGCCCCAGGCTCCAGGAGATCGACGAGGATTTCCCGAGATCGCCGACGCTCGTCGCCGTCGTGGCGATGGCGCCGGACAGGCTGACCGAAGGATAGCGCGCAGCAGCTGCGGCACCGATCTTGGCCGTCGCCTGCGCATACTCACGCTCCGCCTTGCGAATATCAGGCCGATTGCTGAGGAGATCGGCCGGCAATCCTGTCGGCACCGGCTGGCGGGGCCTCGGGATGGCACCGCCTCTCTTCATGCGCGCGTCGAGATCCGCCGGAGCGCGGCCGGTCAGAACCGCAAGACGATGGACGGCCTCGGAATAGGCGGTCTGGAGATCGGGCAGCTTGGCTTCAGTGCTCGCCGCCTGTCCCTCGGCGTTGGAAACGTCGACCGCCGAGGCCGATCCAGCCTCGAATTTCTTTCGGGTCAGGCTCGCGGTCTCTCTTTGCGACGCCGCGCTTTGCCGCGCCAGCGCCATGCGTGCCTGGTAGCCGCGCGCCGCCACGTAGTTGGAGGCGACATCGCCGATCAGCGTCAGTAGAACCGAGTTCAGATCCTCGTCGGCCGCCTGACGACCGTAACTCGCCGCTTCCGACGATCGCGCATTGGCGCCGAACAGATCGAGCTCCCACGATGCGTCGAAGCCGCCCTTGAACTGATTGCGCACCTCGCCCTGCGACTTCAGCCGAGATGCCGAGGACGATGCATCGGCGGATGGCGCCAATGCCGCGTTTGTCTGCCGTTCAGTGGCACGCGCCGCGCGGATCTTGGCCTTGGCGGCGGCGACATCGAGATTGCCTGCGACGGCTTCCTCCACGAGTGCATTGAGCTCCTTGTCACCGAGGCGCTCCCACCAGCGTGCAAGCTCGACCGGCCGAGCCGGAGTTTCGGCTGCTGAAGAGCTCCAGCTCGCCGGCAAAGCGAGCCGAGGTACCATGTAGTCCGGACCGACGGCGCATCCTGCCAAAAGCAGGCCGAGAAGCGGGACACTGATCCCCGCTGCGCGACGGAAGGAGGAAAAACCGCTGACCATCGTATCCGCGCGCAAAATCATGACCTCACTGACGACCCCATTTTGAACCGTTACGATTTGGACTGCTTCCACGCCAGCCCGCAAATCAAAAGAGGTTGAAAAGTGTAACCATTGATGGCAACGCACCACTTTTTCGAAGGCGAGCCGCCCATGAACCGTGCACGTGCCGGCTCGAACGACACATCAGAAGAAACACGACAATTGACCGCGTCCGTACCTGGGTCCAGTGGTTGGCAACCGTAACGGACAAGCGAGTAGGACAAATGCCCGCCCTTCCCTCTGATCTTCGCTCCGAACGTCTGACCCTGCGTCGCTATACAGAGAACGATGCCGGCTGGTACGCAACGATGGCGCACCGCAACCGTGAGCATCTCTCACGCCATGAGCGAGACAATGCGGCGATGAAGATCGCGACGGAAGCTGACGCCGCCGCCGCCATTCGCGATTTCGACGTGGAAGCGCAAGCCGGTCGAGCAGCCTTCCTTGGTGCTTTCCGTAGCGAGGACGGCGTTTTTGTCGGGCAGATCTATGTCGGTGTCAGCAACGCCGATCTGCCCGGCTATCTTGTCGGCTACTTCTGCGACGAAGCCCATGTGGGGCAAGGCTTCATCGGTGAAGCCGCGGCGGCCACGGTCAAAGCGCTGTTCGGTCAATGTGGCGCCTTGCGAGTCGGAATCTGGTGCGACGACACCAACATCCCGAGCCGACGCATCGCCGAACGTCTGGGCATGCGTCAGGAAGGTCACTTGCGCGCCGACAAGCGCCATCCCGACGGCTCGGTCACCGGGTCCGTCTGCTATGGCCTCCTGCGGGAAGAGTTTCTGGCGCAGGAGGCATAGCAGTCGCTTATTCGGGCCGGCCGACTGCCGGTACGAAATCGGAGAGATCCTCGCGGTCGAAATAGACCGTGCGCCCCTCCTCGGCCGACTTGTAGAGCGCCATCAGCATTTCGATCACCGCCACTCCGTCGGCAAAGGTCTCGTCAGGCGCCTGTCCCTTGCGGAAGCGCTCGACCATGTGGCGGTTCTCGTCGGTATAGCCATAGACGCCCGCCTCATCCTCCAGCACCGGCATCAATCCCTGCTCGGCATTCTGCTTCTCGACGAGATCTTCTCCCTCGCTGCCGCTGATCCGACGAGACATGAACACCTTGAGACCGGTGTTGAGCGAGGAAAACTCAAGCGCATATTCCGGGCCAAGAAGCTCGAGCTGGATGCGTAACCCCGCGCCAACATAGGCCCAGGAGGTCGTCGCCTCGATGATCACTTCCTGGCCGAGATCGTCTTCCAGGGTGATCATGCCGCGCGCAAAGTCCTCGCTGGCTCGACGGGCATAGTCGACCGTCGGCCCCATACGCTCCTTGAGTTCGGCCGCGTAGTTCGGCCGCGTCCACTTAAGAGAGGCAATCGCGCCCGTTGCCGACTTCAGCTTCAGCGAGGAACGCGGCGCGTCCGGTCGCGTCAGAAGAAATCGCGCCACCTCGACCGAGTGACACATCATGTCGAGCAGCACCCCGCCACCCTGCTGATCGCCCTTCCAGAACCAGGGCTCGTGCGGGCCGGCATGCTCTTCCGCCGCGCGGGCAAGATAAGGGCGACCGGCGGACGGCACGGCCCGACGCCAGATGATGTCCTTGCCCCGAAGGACCGCCGTCGAGAACACCTGGTTCTCAAGATACCCGTGAATGAGCTTGGCGTCCTCGACGAGCCGCAGCATCTCGCGCGCCTCGCGGAGAGTGCGGGCAAGCGGCTTCTCGCAAGCAACCGCGTAGACGGACGAACGGCCGGCCGTCTTGAGATCATGCAATGTCCGCATCACGTCGAGGCGGGTGTAGTTGGGAGACAGCACCCAGATGGCATCGACGTCCGGCGCCGTCAGCAGCGCTTCCAGCGTCGGGTGGGCGGTACATGTCCCGAGGTCGAGATCGCTCACCGCCTCGGCAAAGGCCCGGCGCTTTCCCTCGGTCGGCGAGTAGACGCCGGTCACCTCGACGTTTCGGACGCCGACAAGCGACTTCAGATGGAAATGGGCAATGAAGCCACTGCCCACGAAGCCTATGCGGAGGGTCTGGCGCGGGAAATCGGTCGTCATCTCTGGTCCTCCCAAGTCTTTTTTCATTGTCCGGCGGCCATCCGGCCGCCCGGTTTGGCGGGAGCGGTCGACGACCGAACGACAAGTTCTGTCGGCATGACCACTTGGGCATCCGAAGCGAGACCGCCCGCCAATCGCTCGATCATCAGGCGCATGACCTCGACGCCGATCTCACGCTGCGGCTGCCGAACGGTGGTCAGCGGCGGGTTGCATGCGACAGCGAAAATCGTGTCGTCGAAGCCGACCACCGAAACATCACCGGGAACCGACGCACCTCGCTCCCTCAGTCTGTTGATGGCGCCCACGGCCATTTCGTCGTTGGAGGCGAAGATGGCCGAAAAGGAAACGCCACGGTCGTAGAGTTCGTCGACGGCCGCCTCGCCAGAGGAGAGGCTGTAGTCGCCCCGCACCGAGAGCCTTTCGTCGGGCTGGAAGCCGGCCTCGGACAACGTCTTGCGCCAGCCTGCAACACGGGCCACGCTCATCACCTCCGGCACCGGACCACTGAGATGGGCGATGGCGGTGTGACCAAGATCGAGAAGGTGTCGCGTCGCCAATGCCGCTGCGCCTTCGTTGTCGATCAGAACGGTCGGCAACTTGCGGGTCGGCAGATACTCGAGGGCCACCACCATAGGCGGCAAACCGGCGTCCTCCAGCTCCACCGGCATCGAGCCGGTCATCAGAATGAGCCCGTCGGCATGCCGTTCTCGAACCATGTCGATGTAATGGTGCACGCGGGCCGGGTCGGAGCGCGCATCTCCCATCAGCACCTTGTAGCCGGCCGACGAGGCCACATCCTCTACCCCCTTGAACACATCGAGGTAGAAGGGGTTGGAAATGTCGCGCACCAGAAGGATCACCGTATCGGTGGCCTGGCGACGAAAGTGGCGCGCCTGAGCATTTGGCACGAAACCGAGCGTCGCGACACAGCGGAGCACGGTCTCTCGCGTCTCCGGCCGCACAAGATCCGGGTTCTTCAGCGTGCGCGACACAGTCGCCACCGAAACGCCGGCCATGGCCGCGACATCACGAATATTGGCGGATCCCGACATGGCGATCAGACCCTCAGCCGCGCCTGCCGCCCGTAAAGCAGCATGAGCAGCAGCAGCGTTCCCCCGAAGATCACCTGCCGTCCCCAGAACTCCAGATTGAGCGTGGTGAGCACACTTTGAAGCAGGATGAGCGCAATGGCGCCGAGAGCCGTACCGGTGTAGGAGCCGGCGCCGCCTGCGAGCGAAGTCCCGCCGATCACCACGGCGATAACCGACGGCAGCACGTACTGGTCGCCAACGCTGATGAACGAGTTGCCGGTGTAGCCGATGACGCAGACGCCGGTGAAACCACCGAAGAGACCGGCAAGGCCGTAGAGGAGCACGCGAATGCGGCGCGCCGGCAGGCCGGTCAGAATGGCGGCGTTCTCGTTGGACCCGATGGCGTAGATCGACCAGCCGAAACGCGTCCGCTTCAGCACAAACGCCATCAACACGATGATTGCCGCCCAGACGAACAGAATGCCGGGGACGCCGAGAAATGCCGAACGGCTGACGAAGGCCAGCAAGGCCGGCGCGGCATTGCCGGAAGGCACGCCGCGCGACAACACGACGAGCCCCCCCTGGATGACACCCATCATGCCCAGCGTCATGACGAGGGGAGGAATGCGCAGATAGGTAACGCCGAGCCCGTTGACGACCCCGATCAAGAAGCCGACAAAACAGGCGGCTGCGAAAGCCAAGGGGATGGCCGCATCGGACCCGTTCATCACGTTGCCGGCGATCACCGCACCAAGCGAGATGACGGCCCCAATGGAAAGATCGATGCCCTCGCGCCCACCGAGAATGACGAGGTTCTGCCCGGCCGCGGCGATGCCGAGGATGGCGGAAACGGTCAGAAGGCGGACGATCTGGTCGCCGCGCGCAAAGCCCGGCGAGACCAGCTCGCCGATGATCAGCAGGGCGAGGATGGCGACCGAGGAGATCAGCAGCGGGTTCTTCGCAAGGTCGACGAAGCGGTTCATGGCTCTCCCTCCTCAGCGCCGGGTGACGAGGACGCCGCCGGCAAGCGCGGCGAGAATGATGAGGCCCTGGACCAGGGTCTGATACTCGAACGGCAGTCCGGCAAAAAAGATGACCGAACCGATCATGCCGATCACCCAGGCACCGAGCACCGAACCAAGAGCGCCGCCGACGCCGCCGGCAAGAGCCGTTCCTCCCAGCACCACGGCCGAGATCGCCGACATGGCGAGCGTCTGCCCCATCAGAGGGTCGCCGCTCGCTGTTTCGCCCGTAAGGCAGAGACTGGCGAAGGCGCCGAACAGACCCGACAACATGAAAGCCAAGACCCGTAGCCGCCCGAGGTCGAGGCCGGTCTGGAAGGCGGCGGCTCTGAGGCCGCCCACAGCCTTGAGGCGCGTCATGAACGGCCGCGCGGCCAGGAAGGCGGCGATCAGGAAAGCCAGCAGATAGATCGCGTAGACCGTCGGCACGCCGGCAATCGTTCCCGCATAGGTGCGCCAGTAGGGCTCTGGCACAGGCAGCCCTGCCTGCGGCAGCACCCAGAGGGCAAGACCGGAAAAGACGATCGACGTTGCAAACGTGGTCACGATCGGCTGGAAGCGCAGGCCGGCGATGATCAGTCCATTGACGAGACCGCAGCCAGCGCCAACGCCCATGCCGGCCAAAAGACCGATGACGACGGCCATGCCGTCACCACCGAGAGCGGCGATCACCGACACGGTTACGACATTGACCAGCGCAACGATGGCGCCGACCGACAGGTCGATATCGCCGCCGAGAATGACGTAGGTCTGGCCGATTGCCACCAGAACCAGCGGCAGGAAGGTGGTGAGATTCGACTGGACAACCGAGGGCTCCAGGAAATTGGGCTGGAGCAGTGCATTGACAACGAGGAGAGCGATCAGCGCCGCCGCTGTCACGACCCAGGTGCGACCGCCGAGTTTTGCAAGCCCGGTCATGCCGCGTCTCCGTAGGATGCACGTGTCAGATCGAAGGGCGTCAACCTGTCCCCCGTAAGATCAGCGGTGATGGCGCCACCGTTCAACACCAGGACCCGATCGCAGAGGGAAAGCAGCTCGCTGTCTTCGGAGGAGTAGATGATCACGGTCGCCCCTTCGTCGGCGAGCTTGCGCGCCAGGAGATAGAAGTCACCCTTGGCGCCGAGATCGATCCCCTTGGTCGGATCGTCCAGCAACAAAAGCCCGGGCGCCGGTGACAACCAGCGCGAGATGAAAACCTTCTGCTGATTGCCGCCCGACAGCGAGCCGATCGGCGCATCGAGACCGGCGTAGCGGGTGTTGAGCCCGGCCAGCACCTCGGCAAAGCGTTCGCGAAAAACAGCGCCCGGCACGACATGCCGTCGCTCGCGCACCAGACTTGCTATGGCGGTGTTCTCAAAGATCGAGCGGCCGGGCAATGCACTGTCTCGCCCCCGATCTCCCGAAACATAGGCGATGCGATGAGCCATGGCGTCGGCCGGTCGGCGAACCATGACATCGACGTCGTCAAGGCTCACCGACCCGCTCAGGAATGGAGCGGCACCGAACAGACCGGCGAGCAAGGCTTTCTGCCCCTGCCCCTGCAGACCTCCGAGCCCCAAAATCTCCCCGCGCCGAGCCGTGAAGGACACCGGCCCCAGGCGAGCACCCCGGACGTCCGTCACCGACAGGCGAGCATCGCCTTCCAGTGGCTTGTGGTCGCGAACGGACGCGGCGATGGCGCCGGTTTCGCCGACCATGGCATAGACCACGGCGTAGCGGTCGGTCTCGGCGGCGGCAAACTCGGCCACCGTCTGGCCGTTGCGCATCACGGTGATCCGGTCGGCAATGGCGAACACCTCGTCCATGCGGTGCGAGATGAAAATGGACGAGACGCCTTCGGCCTTGAGTTCGCGCAGGATCTCGAAGAACACCTCCACCTGCCGACGGTCGAGCGTCGCCGTCGCCTCATCGAAGATGATGACTTTCGGCTTGCGCGCCAGCACCTTCAGGATCTCGGCCAGTTGGCGCTGATCCGGAGAGAGATCCGAAACGCGAGCATCCGGCGTGAAGCCCTTTCCGGCAACCGCTGCGACACGAGCAATCAGTGCTTCGGTCTCGCGCTGGATGGCGGAACGGTCCGTAAAGCCAAAGCGATCGCGCGGCTCGCGACCGAGGAAGACATTCTCCCCGACCGACAGCTGCGGCACGAGCGAAAGCTCCTGGTAGAACAATGCCACGCCCTGCTCCTCGGCGAGACGCGGCGAACCGAGCGCCGCCGCCTTCCCGTCGATCAGCACCTCGCCGGAATCAAGACCGACGGTGCCGGCAATGATCTTGCAAAGCGTCGACTTGCCGCACCCGTTGGCGCCGAGCAGCGCATGGATCTCGCCGTGCTCCACCGTCAGGCGGGCCTTGTCGAGCGCATGCACGGCGCCGAAGCTCTTGGATATATCTCTGGCACGGAGGACTGGTTGCATCGGGCGCATCCGGATTCGGATCGGCAACAGACATCCATCGCACGCAAAACCGCGCGCGCTGGACAACGTGAAAAGGACGGGCCGGTCCGGGAGGAAGAAGGACCGGCCCGCTCAGAGGTTACTTGAAGAACTTGGCCGCGTCGTCGATCGACACGACGTCGGTCACCGACCAGTAGCCCGGCTTGCCCTCGGCTTCCTTCAGCTTCTCGGCGAGGTTGTCATTGGAAACGAACGGAATCGGGATGTAGATGGCATTGCCATAGACGCCGCCGAAGATACCGTCCTTGAACTCCTTGCCCTGCAGCTTCAGGACCGCGACGTTGAGCGCGGAGGCCATGACGCCGGGAGGATTGACCGAAGCACCCGACGTAAGGTCTTCCTTCGACCAGAGATCCATGAAGTCCTTGCGGATCTCGCCGGTGGCAACGATCGACTTCTGCTTGCCGGCCGCCATGATGGCGCGCCATGTACCGGCCGCCATGCCATCCTGCACCCAGATGCCATTGATGTCGGGATAGGTGGCGAGCAGCGTCTGCGCGGTCTGCTGGCCCTGCGCCTGATCCCAGTTGGCGTTGGCCTCGTTGAGGATCTTGATGTCGGGGAACTTCTTGAAGACTTCGGTGTAGCCCTCGACGCGCATCTGGTTGGCCGGATGGCCGGCAACGCCGTTGATGGTGACGATATTGCCCTTGCCGCCGAGCGTGTCGGCCAGCCACTCGGCCGACTTCATCGCCCAGCCCTTCTGGTCGATACCGACGTAGATGGCATCCTTCGACGACACCTCGGCGTCGGTCGCGACAACCAGGATACCCTTGGCCTTGGCCTGGGCGAAGATCGGGTCGAACGCCGTCGGGCTGTTCGGATTGATGATGATGGCGTCGACGCCCTGATTGATGAAGTTGCGGACGTTGCCGATCTGACCCTGCACGTCGACGTTGGCCGACTGCACGACGACATTGACGGTGACGCCCTTGTCGGCCCACGCCTTTGCGGCGGCCTGCGCCTCCTCGATCATCTGGGTGCGCCACTCGCTGCCGACCCAACCGTTCGACAGGCCGATGGTGAACGTATCGGCCGCCGATGCCGCACTAACCGCGGCCACGGCGATTCCCGCCGCCAACAGAACTGATTTCATTGTCGCCTCCCTGACGCGCCGCGAACCGGTCCACCAGCCCATCGGCCATGTCGTTGATGTCGTTTCCTCTTGGGATCCTCACCGCACGGCATCCGCCGCGACGCGAAGCGATCCCATGGGCCCTCACCGCCCGAAAGCATGATGTAACCGGTTACATTGGCCGTCAATAGGTCCTTTCGCCTATAGTTGCCCCTGGTAGCAACCATAGGAGACAGCCATTTTCCCGACGCAGCTCGGCCGTGCATGTCGCAGCCGTTGAGCTTGGCGTTCGTGGTGCCGAAGCCAATTCCATCGAAGGGACACGCCCTGCCCTTGCTCTCCGGCTGGCGTTCCAACGCTTGCCCGAAAGGTTTTAGGGGTATATACCCGTTTCATGGATTCACTTTGCTATTGCGATCTCCTCAGGACCGCGGCCCGCAAGACGACCGCCGTTTACGACCGTTATCTTGCCGAGGTCGGACTGACGCTCGCCCAGTACAAGCTCCTGAAGAAAATCGACCGCGCCGGCGAACTGTCGATCTCCGAGCTCGCGGCTGCCTGCGATCTCGACCGGTCGACCATTGGCCGCAATGCGCAGGTTCTTGAAAAGCATGACCTCGTCGAGGAAACCAGCTGTGGCGACGGTCGGCGCTGCATGCTGAGATTGACCGAGTTGGGCCGACACCGTCTCGCCGCCGCCGCACCACTGTGGCAAACTGCCCAGACCGAAATAGAGTCCATGCTCGGCCCCGACCAGATCAAGGCGATTACCGCCATTTCCGGCGCTCTCTAGGTCTCTCGGTTCTCTTTTCAGCGAAAGCTCGCCAATGACGACATCCGCCGTTCCGGCATTCTTTTCCCGTCGTAACATCCATTACGGCTGGGTGGTGGCGGCCGTCACCTTCGTCACCATGCTGGCGACGGCCGGCGCGCTTGGCGCCCCCGGCGTCATGCTACGGCCGCTCGAAGCCGAGTTCGGCTGGAAGAACTCCGATATTTCGACAGCCTTCGCCGTCCGCCTGATCCTGTTCGGCCTGATGGGGCCTTTCTCGGCGGCGCTGATGAACCGATTCGGCGTTCGCCGGGTCGTCGTCACGGCCCTGTTCCTCATCATTGCCGGCTTCGGCTTCTCGGTCACCATGACCGAACTCTGGCAACTGATGCTGTTCTGGGGCCTCGTCATCGGCTTCGGCACCGGCATGACGGCACAGGTGCTCGGCGCCACGGTGGCCACCCGCTGGTTCGTCAGCCGGCGCGGTCTGGTGGTCGGACTGCTCACCGCCTCCAACGCCACCGGGCAGCTTATCTTCCTGCCGGTGATCGCCGCTGCCACCGAGGCTTGGGGATGGCGGGTCGCTCTGGGCGTGGTTGTCGCCCTTCTCGCCATCGCGCTGGTCGGCGTCCTGGTCTTGATGCGCGATCGGCCGGCCGATGTCGGTCTGGCACCGCTGGGCGGTACGTACCAAGCCGCCCCGCCCCGCACAGCCGGCCTGATGACGCTCGTATCCGCGCCCCTCCTTGGCCTGCGCGAGGCTTCCCGCTCCTATGTTTTCTGGGTGCTGTTCGTGACTTTCTTCGTCTGCGGCCTGTCGACCAACGGCCTCATCCAGACGCACTGGGTTTCGATCTGCGGCGACTACGGCATCCGCCCGGTCAGCGCGGCGGGGTTCCTGGCCTTCGTCGGTCTGTTCGATTTCGCCGGCACGTTGCTGTCCGGCTGGCTGTCCGACCGCTACGACAATCGCTGGCTTCTGTTCTGGTATTACGGCCTGCGCGGGCTGTCGCTGCTCTATCTGCCGCTGACCGGCTTCGACCCGCTCCTGCTCGCCGGTTTTGCCGTCTTCTATGGTCTCGACTGGGTAGCGACGGTGCCGCCGACCGTGAAGATCTCGGCCGAGCGTTTCGGTGCCGAGAAGGCGGGGCTGATTTTCGGCTGGGTTTTCGCCGGCCACCAGCTGGGCGCAGCTACCGCCGCCTACGGCGCCGGCTGGAGCCGAACCGACCTTGAAAGCTATGTACCGGCGCTCGTCGTGGCTGGCGCTTTCTGTCTGGTCGCAGCGGCTCTTTGCCTCACCATCGATCGCAAGCGCGAACCGGCGGAACCGCTGCCACAGGCCGTCTGAGTCCGATTACAGAAAGAAGGTGACGACGATCATCAGCACCAGGATCAAGCCGCCGGCAATGGCGGCGATCGGTCGCCCTCCGCCCGATGAACGAGTGCCAGACGCGCCATCGCCAGCCGCTCGGGCAGCCTCGGCCTTCTTGCGCGCTTCGCGCGCCTTCTTGTCGAGCTTGACGACCTCACCCATTCCCGTCCTCCCTTTGCCTTGATGCTGCCTCTCAGCCGGTCACGCCGTCAAGCGCCGCGGTGACGCGGACTTCGCCGGCCGTGTCGCCCGCCCAGGTCTTGACCGGAGGATTGGCGAGGGCCTTCATCTCGGCATACCCCTGATCATCGGGGGTGAGTTTCAGAAGATCAATCAGAACTCTGGCCATAACTGCTTCGGAGGCCCGAGTGGCGCCGTCGTCGATCTTCAGCGCAATACCAAGACCGAGTTCCTTGATTGCCCCGATGAACACGCCCTCGGCCCCGGTTTTCACCAACACGCGGTCGCCAAGGGCCGTCATCGCACGGGTACAGAAGCGGCCCGTGCCAGCGATCATGAAGGGTTCGGCGGCGGCGGCGAGCCTCAGCCGCTCGGCCGCGCGCGCGCGCGTCGCCGTCAGGCCGACACCGGTCACGAAGCGGGCAAATCCATGGGCAAGGGCGCGCGGCGCCACGGCGAAGGTTGGGATCGAGCAGCCATCGGTACCGCAGATATCGGTGGCGTGCGGTGTGCCCGTCATTGACGCGCCGGCCGCGATCACCTCTCGCATCACCGGGTGATCGGCTTGTTCATAGCCCTTGGGGTCGGTGCCGGCGACCACACAGGTGCAAAGAAATCCCGTGTGCTTGCCAGAACAGTTGTTGTGGATGCGCCCCGGTTTTTCACCTCGCCGATACAGCTCGCCCTGATCGTCATGCCGTCCCGGCCAGTGCGGCCCGCAGGCAAGACAGGTCTCGTCAAGACCGGCAGCAGCGAGCATTGCCCGGGCAGTTTCCACGTGCCGGGCTTCGGCATTATGCGAAGCCATGGAGAGAGCCAGCTCCGCGTCGCCGAAGCCGAAGCGGTCGGCAGCCCCGCTTTCGAGGAATGGCAGCGCTTGAAACGGCTTCACGGCCGAGCGCGGGAAGCTCGGTCGTTCAATGTCGCCAACACCGAAAACCAGTCGGCCGTCGCCATCGACGATCGCCACCGATCCCCTGTGAAAGCTCTCAACGATGGAACCGCGCGTTACCTCGACCAGAACCGGATTTTCCATCGAAACTATCGTCCTTGTTTGTCGATCCAAGCGGCGAGACGGGCAATGGCCTCGTCCAGCACCTCGTCGCGTTTGGAAAAGCAGAATCGGATATACCGCTTTGGCGGCTCCGAGGCATAGAAGGCGGAAACCGGCACCGCGGCAACCCCAGCCTCGCGCGTCATCCTGAGGCACGCCTCGGCATCATCGTCCATACCGAGCGGTCCGGTATCGGTCACGACGAAAAACGTGCCGGCCGACGGCAACACGGAAAATCCCAGCATCGAGAGCCCCTTCGAGAGACGGTCTCGCTTGGCTTGCAAGCCGGCAACGAAGCCCTCGAAGTAGTCGTTTCCAAACGACAATCCATGCGCGACTGCCGTTTGAAGCGCAGGCGGCGTCGTGAAGGTGACGAACTGGTGTGCCTTTGCAATCGGCTCCATCAGCGCCGGAGCGGCGGTCACATAGCCCACCTTCCAGCCGGTCAACGAGAAGGTCTTGCCGGCCGAACCGATGCGAACGACGCGATCGCGCATGCCGGGAATCTGTATCGGCGAGATATGCCGTTTGCCATCGAACACCAGATGCTCGTAGACCTCGTCGGCGATCACCACCGCGTCATGCTTCTGGCAGAGACCGGCGATCAGCCCCAGCTCGCCCCGCGAGAACACCTTGCCTGCCGGGTTCATCGGCGTGTTGATCAGGATTGCCTTGGTGCGATCCGAGAAGGCGGCGGCAAGCGCTTGCGGGTCGAGCTCCCAGTTCGGCGGGGCGATGCGCACCGGCTTGGCAACACCGCCAGCCTGCCGAACGATCGGCAGGTAGCTGTCGTAGAGCGGCTCGATCAGCACCACCTCGTCGCCGGGACGAACGAGACCGAGAATCGCATCGGCGAGCGCCTCGGTGGCGCCGGACGTCACCATCACCTCGGTCTGCCAATCGACGTCGAGACCGTAGAAGCGCTTGTTGATTGCCGCGACCGCCTGCCTCAAGGCAGGAAGCCCCATCATTGGCGGGTACTGGTTGGGGCCGGCAAGAAAAGCCTCGGCCGCAACGCGGCGCACATCCTCAGGACCATCGATATCGGGGAAGCCCTGGCCGAGATTGATGGCGCCAGTCTCGCGAGCAAGACCCGACATCACCTCGAATATGGTGGTGGGAAGGCCGGTGAAGATGGGATTGGTCGGTTTCATCGTCAACATCGATACCAGTAAACCCGCCGAACCTAGTGGACGGTCATCGCCCCCACAAGCCGTTTGCCATCGCCACCTGTTCGCTCGGCGCATGGCTCGCCCTCGCGGATAAAGGTGTTTGCCTATGGCGCCTTCGAACTCATCCGGCTAAGCTCGCCACATCTCACGGGGTGCCCCTTCCGGGGCTGAGAGGAGTTTCTCCAACCCGACGAACCTGATCCGGGTCATGCCGGCGGAGGGATAGAGCCATGCAGACAGTCGCCTGACGCGTTCCGCCGCCCACAATTGCAAACACGGCCGAACGACCATGATTCTCGACGAACGCACCTACACCATCGCGCCGGCGCATGTCGGCACCTATCTCGACCTCTATGTCCGCGAGGGCATGGCGATCCAGACCAGCCATCTCGGCACGCTGATCGGCTGGTTCACCCAGGATGTCGGCACGGTCAACGACGTCGTCCATATCTGGCAGTACGACAGTCTTGTCGACCGCGAACGCCGCCGCGCCGCCATGGAGGCCGATCCCGCCTGGCAGGCCTTTCGCGCCAAGGCGGCGCCCTACGTCCAGACGATGAAAAGCCGCATCCTGAAGCCAACCTGGTTCTCCCCGCTCGGCGGCACGGAGCCGACGAAATGACCGAAGTCGCGACGCGGCTTTACACGCGCATCGACCGAGCGCTATCCGGCTTGCTCGCGTCCTTGCTCGCGGCCCTGCTGGTCCTGGTCTTCGGCGCAACGCTGCTACGCTACGTCTTTGCGACCAGTTTCGTCGCGACCGAGGATCTCGGCATCCTCATGCATACGATGTTGGTGTTCCTTGGCCTGCCGCTCTGCGCCAACGGGCCGCTGGCCATGCGCATCGACGTAGTGTCCCGGCACCTCGGTCGCCGTGGACGGGTGTTCGCCGACGCCATCTCCGATGCCATCACGCTGGCCGGGGCGTTGGTGCTGATGCTTGGCGCGGGCAAGGTGGCCGCCCTGATCGGAGGCATATCCCCCACCCTCGGCATTCCCGAAAGCTGGCGCTTCTGGCCGGTGGTGATCGGTGGGGCGCTGGCGGCCGGG
Source organism: uncultured Pleomorphomonas sp. (assembly GCA_963665435.2). Classification (GTDB taxonomy): domain Bacteria; phylum Pseudomonadota; class Alphaproteobacteria; order Rhizobiales; family Pleomorphomonadaceae; genus Pleomorphomonas. The sequence continues at coordinate 99,699 of CAXXNH010000007.1, forward strand.
CAAGTGGTCCTTGGCTGCCTGTCCCAGGGACGAACGCGGCTGTTCGTCCTTGCCGTCATCGTCGGCGGCACAATCCTCGCCGGCCTGCCGCACCTCCCAGTACTGGTGGCAACCGAATTGCCCAGCCTTGTCGCCTGCGCCGTCGTGTGTGTCGCCCTTTCGGCCGGCGCGCCCTTCGTTCACTCTCTGATCGTCGGACTTGCCTTTTCCGTACCCTTCGGCGCCCGTCTGCCGGAAGCCGCCATCGTGCAGCAGACGGTTTCGGGCATGGGCAAGTTCCTGTTGCTCGCCATCCCGTTCTTTCTCCTCGCGGGGATGCTGATGAATGTCGGCGGCCTGGCCCACCGTCTCGTGCGGTTTGCTTCGACACTGGTCGGACACAGGCGCGGCGGCATGGCACAGGCAACGCTCGTCACCAACCTCATCTTCTCCGGCGTCTCCGGTTCGTCGATCGCCGACGCGGCCTTCGGCGGCAAGGTGCTTACCCCGGCGCTGATCGCCGACGGCGTCAGGCCCGAAAAGGCGGCAGCCATCGTTGCCGCGACCGCCGTATTGCCGAACATCGTCCCACCCTCGATCGCGTTTCTGCTGCTGGCCTCGGTCACAAACCTGTCGGTCGGCGCCCTGTTCGAGGGAGGACTTGTTGCCGGCCTCATCCTCGCGGTGGCCATGGCGGTGATGCTGCACATTTCGGCGGACACACCGGCCCGTCCCTCCGCCAGCCGGCGTGAACGCTTCATCGCGTTCGGTGCGGCGGCACCGGTGTTCGGCCTGGCGCTCGTTGTCTTCTTTGGCATCCGCCTGGGGCTCGCCACCCCAACGGAAGCGGCGGCCATTGCCTCGGTCTATGCTCTAGCAGCGGCGCTGGCCGGGTCGGCCGGCCGTGGCGTCGCCCTCGCGGCCTTCTTGCAGGCCGGCCGCGAGACCGCCGCCATCGGCCTGCTGGTCGCCTCGTCGGCGCCGCTGGTGTTTCTGCTGGCCATCGATGGTCTTCCTCAGGCCCTGGCAGGCTGGGTGACCAGCTTCGGCGGCAATCCGCTTGCCGTCATGGTTATGGCCAACGTGATCCTGATCGCCGTCGGTGGTCCGCTCGACGTCGGCCCCGGTATCCTTCTGTTTGCGCCGCTCCTGTTGCCCTCCGCCGTTGCCGCCGGCATCGACCCGGTGGCCTTCGGCGTCATTCTCACCGTCAACCTGATGATCGGCGGCCTCACGCCTCCCGTCGGCGTGCTGGTCTTCGTTGCCGCTGGCACTACCGGCCTTTCCGCCAGCCGCGTGTTCCGCGCCGTGCTTCCGCTCACCCTCACCCTCATCGCCGCCACCTCGGCGATGGCGATCGTCGTCGCCCTTTGGGCACTCCCTTGAGCTCAATTTCGGAGAAAAGCCTTGCCCGTTCTCACGCGTCGCGCCTTTGCCGCCGGCCTTACCACCCTTGCCCTCCCCGCCATCATTCTTCCGGCAATAGCCGCGCCAAGGGCGCTCACCGTTGCCTCGCTGCTTGGCGACGACAAACCCGAGACGAAGATCTGGCTCAAGGTGCGGGATCTCGTGGAAGCAAGGCTCCCAGGCCGCTTCGACTTCCGCATCGTCGGCAATGCGGCTCTGGGGGGCGAAAAGGAGGTCGCCGAGGGCATCCGCCTCGAGTCTATCCAAGCCAGCCTGTCCACCCTGTCGGCGCTGTCGACCTGGGTGCCGGAAACACAGCTCTTCGACCTCCCCTTCGTTTTTCGCGACCGGGATCATGTTCGCCGCGCCACCACGGGCCCGATCGGCGAGGAGTTCAAGGCAAAGCTGACCGACCAGGGCTTCGTCACCCTGGGCTTCGTCAACTATGGCGCCCGTCACCTGCTCGCCAAGGAGGTGGTGACCAGGCCGGAAAGCGTGTCCGGAAAACGCATCCGCGTCATCCAAAGTCCGCTTCACGTCGAACTCTGGAAGGCCTATGGCGCACAGCCGACGCCGATCCCGATCACGGAAACCTACAACGCCCTGAAAACCGGCGTCGTCGACATGATGGACCTCACCAAGTCCGCCTACGCCGGCTTCCGCCTCTATGAGGTGGTGCCCTACCTCATAGAGACAGCCCATATCTGGGCGACTGGCGCGGTCTACCTGTCGGCTGGCTTCTGGAACAGCCTCGCCGACGACGAGAAAGCGGTGTTTGCGTCGGCGATTTCCGAGGGGGCGACCTATTTCGACGAGTTGATGCAGGCCGACGAGACCACCTCGATGGAAGCAGCCCTGGCCGCTGGCGGGCGGGTGATCGCGCCGAAAAATCGGGACGATTGGGCCAAGGGCGCCGAAGGAGTCTGGACGACCCTGGCCCCAAAAGTCGGCGGCATGGAGAGGATCAAGGCCCTCGCGGCTCTGTAGCCCCAGCGGAAAAGCCGGCGCGCCTCACGGCGGCCGGCGCGAGGCCGTCAATCCTCGATGGCAAACAGCATTCGTTGGAAATCGAGCACAACGCGACGGCCTTGCGACAGCAGATCCTGCCCAAGCAGTCCGTCCATCGGCCCCTTGACGAGGTTGGTGATCCTGACATCGTGGATCGTCAGAGCACGGTCGCCGACATGGACGACAAGCCTGTCGAGCGCTCTCGCCGTGTGATCGGTAACGACGCCACCAACACCCCCGGAGGTCGTCGGCTTGGCCACCGCCCGTGCGGCCAGTTCGGGGTTGCGGTCAAGCGCGCTCTCATACAGCATGGTTTTCGAGGCGCCGCTGTCGAGCATGAGCCGAAGCGGTCTGTCACCGCCATCGACATCGAGCAGCAGTTTCGGCTGTGCACCGGACATTATCAGGTTTGGCGTGACATCCGCCCCCGGTCGCTCACCGTAGTCCAGGTGCTCCTCGTCCTCTGCGCGCACGAACTCCAGACGATCGAGCGCCCGCATCACCGGCAGGCCGATGATGGCGTCAATGCGGTAGCCGTCGGGAAAGCGAAGGCTCTCATCTGGCACCACCATGAACACGGCGTCGCGCAAGACCGTGTCGCCAAACTCGATCCGGTCGGCAACGGCAAGACGCGTCTCGACAGAGGCGCCCGTGCTACTGCCGGTTCGCGCCGGTGAGGCAACTGCCGAGAGCCCTAGGCGATCCGCCGTTGATTGCGGAACCACAGAGAAAACGGCGCCTGTATCGAGAACGCAGGCCTGCTCCCGACCGTTGATCAGCATCGTCACAACCGTCATGCCCGCCCTGTCACGCGTGATCGCCAGAGTACCCGGAGCATGACGCTCGCGCCGCATTGACGGCACGTCGCGCAGGGCAGCGACGAAAACCAGTGTGCGCTGTTCGTTTTCGCCGAGAGGCTCTTCCCTGAGTTCCCGCATCGCCTTGAGCGCCGCCTCGGCCTCGGCAAAACGGCTCTGGCGCACAAAAAGCCCGGCAAGGCCGCCCTCGGCCGCCGCCTTGAGTTCATTCTCTGCCGACGAGACTACAAGACCACGGAAGGCCGCTTCGGCCTCAGCGTCATGATGGTAGAGGCTGAGCACGGTCGCCGCCGCGAGATCTCTCTCGGCTTTCGTCGGCGCGGTCCGGCTCAGTAACTGAAGAAGAACGACGTCGTCGGCATCAATCGCCTCAAGCAGCTCCGAAGCCCTCGCCGGCAGGGTCGCCATCATCAGCATTGTCATCACCACGCCCACAAGGCGGACAAAACGAGAGCAGGTCATGAAGCACCGTTATCCTCGCCCCCACCCCGGCGAAGCGCGTCTCCGGGGCAAGAGATGACTAAAGCCACAGTGTTCGAACCATAGTCCGTCTCGTCAGGCTCCGGCAAAGCCAATCCGAAAAATCGATTCAAATTTTGGTGATGTAGGCAATCCCCCCCGCGCGAGGCGAGTGCGGTCAACACAACCCACAGCTCCCCACCGTCGCCCAAAGAAAGAGGCGGTCGGACAAGAATCCGGCCGCCTCAGCACGTCTAGGACCTGTTCACCAGTCTCACACCAACCGGCTCTGCTCCACCGCAGCTTCGATGAAGCTTGCAAACAACGGATGCGGCTCGAATGGCCGGCTCTTCAGCTCGGGGTGATACTGAACGCCGATGAACCAGGGATGGCCGGGAATCTCCACCGTCTCGGGCAACACGCCATCCGGCGACATGCCGGCAAACGACAGGCCGCAGGCCTCGAGCCGGTCGCGATAGTCGATGTTGACCTCGTAGCGGTGGCGGTGCCGCTCGTGGATGATCTCCGAGCCATAGATCTCGGCTATCTTGGAACCCTTGGCGAGATGCGCTTCGTAGGAGCCAAGACGCAGGGTACCGCCCATGTCGCCACCGGCCCTGCGCTTCTCGAGAGCGTTGCCCTTCAGCCACTCGGTCATCAGGCCGACCACCGGCTCGTCGGTGGGGCCAAACTCCGACGAAGACGCTCCGCTCACGCCGGCGAGCGCCCGCGCCGCTTCGATCACCGCCATCTGCATGCCGAAGCAAATGCCGAAATACGGCACGTTGTGCTGGCGCGCAAAGCGAGCTGCAAGGATCTTTCCCTCGGACCCGCGCTCGCCGAAGCCACCGGGCACCAGAATGCCGTGCACATGGTCGAGATAGGGCGTCGGGTCCTCCTTCTCGAACACCTCGCTCTCGATCCACTCGATGTTGACGCGAACGTTGTTGGCGATGCCGCCATGCACGAGCGCCTCGATCAGCGACTTGTAGGCATCCTTCAGCACCGTGTATTTGCCGACGACGGCGATGTTCACCGTGCCTTCGGGGTTCTTGATGCGGTTGACGATGCCTTCCCAGCGATCGAGCTTGGGCGCCGGCGCCGCTTCGATGCCGAAGGCGGCCAGCACTTCGTCGTCGAAGCCTTCTTTGTGGTAGGCAAGCGGCACTTCATAGATTGTGCCGACGTCGAGGCCCGGAATGACCGCCGACTGGCGGACGTTGCAGAACAACGACAGCTTCTTGCGCTCGCCCTCGGGAATCGGCCTGTCACACCGGACGAGCAGGATGTCCGGCTGGATGCCGATGGAGCGCAGCTCCTTGACCGAGTGCTGCGTCGGCTTGGTCTTGAGTTCGCCCGCCGAGGGAATGTAGGGCATCAGCGTCAAATGGATATAGACGCAGTGCCGGCGCGGCAGCTCGTTGCCGAGCTGACGGATCGCCTCCAAGAACGGCATTGCCTCGATATCGCCGACCGTTCCGCCGATCTCGCACAGCACGAAGTCATAGTTCTCGTTGCCGTCGAGGATGAACGCCTTGATGGCGTCAGTGACGTGCGGGATCACCTGCACCGTGCCACCGAGATAATCGCCATGTCGCTCGCGGGCGATGATCTCCTGATAGATGCGACCGGTGGTGATGTTGTCCTGCTTGTTGGCCGGGCGCCCCGTGAAGCGCTCGTAGTGGCCGAGATCGAGGTCGGTCTCCGCGCCGTCATCGGTCACGAAAACTTCGCCATGCTGATACGGAGACATCGTCCCCGGATCGACGTTCAGATAGGGATCGAGCTTACGGAGACGAACCTTGTAGCCACGCGCCTGCAGGAGAGACGCCAGAGCCGCAGCTGCGAGCCCCTTGCCCAAGGACGAAACCACGCCGCCAGTAATGAAAATGTACCGCGCCATGGGCCTTCAACCTATCTCTTCGCGGACCGTTTGGGGAGTGGTCCGACTGGTTTATCCAAAACAAAACGAAAAGGCCGCTCCGGAAGGAGCGTTTCCCTCCGGCCGCCTCACGTTTCAAGCTGCTGTTTCATCTCATGAAAACGGCCGCGGAATTCCGCGACCGTGTTTGTCCGTTTTCTGCCGTTCGGGGCGCCTCAGGGCGTCGTCCCGGGGGTAGCCGGAGCCGAATCAGTTGCCGGAGCGACCGGGGTTTCCCCTGCGGGAGCCGCCGGAGCTTCTGTTGCGGGAGCAGCCGGCGTCTCTGCGGCAGGCGCCGCGGTCGCAGGAGCCTCGGTCGCAGGAGCTGCCGGCGCCTCGGCTGCGGGAGCCGCGGGGATATCCACGGCTGGCGCGACCGGGGCATTGCCCGGCTGGGCGGCCGGCTTGCTGATCTGGTTGAGCTGGTCGAGAACGCCGCCCTTGCCGCTGCCGATCGGCTGATCGGCGACCGGCGCGGAGGGAGCCGTCTGCACACGATCGAGGATAGACTCCTGCGACCCGGTGAAACGCGGCAGAATCGACAGCGCGAGCGACGTAAGAAAGAACACTGCCGCAAGGATGGCAGTGGTTCGGGTCAGCACGTTGGCGGTACCGCGGCTGGTCATGAAGCCGCCGCCGCCACCAATGCCGAGCGCGCCGCCTTCGGAACGCTGCAGGAGCACGACGCCCACAAGGGCTGCGACCACCATCAGGTGGATGACGAGAAGAACGGTTTGCATGTAACCCCAAAACTCTTGTCGGGCATCCCGGCCGGGGACGCGCCAAAGGGCACACCGACCGCACATGCGGCCCGAGTCCGCGGCGTTGTACACGAAGGTTGCCGGCCTTTCCACCTTTCTATGGCGTTTATTTTGGAAAGCCGACCACCTATCACAAGCCCTTACCGTCTGGAAAAGGAGCCGACCATGATCCTCGCCTCATCACGTCTCTTGCTGGCTCCCTGGACGGAGCGGGACCTTGCGCCCTTTGCCGCCCTCAACGCCGACCCCGACGTCATGCGCTACTTCCCGAAAACGATGACGGAGGAGGAAAGCAACGCGCTTGTCGACCGCCTTCGGGGCATATGGGCGGACCAAGGCTACGGTTTCTCAGCGGTGCGGCGACGCGAGGACGATGCGTTCATTGGCATGGTCGGCATTCAGAAGGTGCTGAACCCCGCCTATCCCTTCGCGCCCGCCGTCGAGGTCGGCTGGCGACTTGCCAAGGCGTTCTGGCGCCAGGGATATGCCGGCGAAGCAGCTCATGCCGCTCTTGCCCATGGCTTCGATGTTCTTGGCCTTGACGAGATCGTCGCCTTCACGGCCGTCCCCAACCTTCCATCACAAGCGGTGATGAAGAGCCTTGGGATGACGCGAAACCCGGCCGACGACTTCCTGCATCCGTTGCTTGCAGAAGACCATCCTTTGAGGCCGCACGTGCTGTACCGTCTGAAGCGAGACGATTTTCAGCGCTGACCGTCAGTCCAGAAGAAGCAGGGCCGCCGCGTCGAAGTCGGCGCGCCGGAAGTCGCGGCGTTGCCTTGCCTCGCTGTCAACTCCCCAGAGTTCGGCATTCCAGTCCTCGTCGATATGGGCGGCAAGCCAGACGTCGTCGGGCAGGAGACGCCTTTCGAAAAGCGCCAGGGCCAGAAACACGGAGCCGGTCACCGTGGTGATCAGCTCGATGGCCGCGAGACGGAAGGGATCGTCCGGAAGAGCGGAACGAACGGCCGCAATGAGCTCGGGTGGCTGGGCGATCGCCATCACGCCGATGGTGGCGACGGGGCGAACGCCAAACCGCCCACAGATCCAGTCGAGCACCGGCTCCCAGGCGAGGCGCTGACGCTCATCGAGACGCGGCGGTTCGCCGGCTCGATAGCAGGTGAGATCGGAACCGGCGTAAGCGGCAACCGCGTCCTTCACCGGTTCGACTTCGCTCGAAACACCATCGATCGCCGAGTTGACGAGGCGTGTCAGCGGCATGGTCATCGGGTCGACGAACTCGCCCTGCCCGGCCCATTCGGCCTCGAGGGCACAGGCGGCTCGCAGCGACGCCACTGCGAGCTCATGGCGCGCCGGCGTTCGCACCGGCTTGCCGTCGAGCAACACTCTGTGAACCCCATCCACCGGCTCGACCGACACCACCTTGTAGAAGCGTCTCGGCAGCACGCGCTGCACGTTGGCGCGCGCGCGCTCCGTTGCCAGCACCGGATCGAAGGACGCGGAGAGTTCTTCGAAGAGATCGGCCATAGGTCTACTCCTTCGCGCCGAGGAGTCCCATTGCCAGCGAAGGCACCTCGGCAAAGTCGTCGGCGAGCTCCTGCGCGCCTGCCTGTGAGAGCTCATCGCGAACGTTGTAGCCCCAGGTAACTCCGAGTGCGAAGGCGCCGGCCGCCCGGGCCATCAGCATGTCGTAACCCGTGTCGCCCACGACGACGGTCTGGGACGCATCCCCGCCGAGCGCCGACATGGCATCAACCACCATGAACGGATGCGGCTTCGACGGACCATCGTCGGCGGTGCGCAGGACGGAGAACAAGCTCGTGAGTCCGTGCGTTTCCAGGATGGCGTCAAGGCCGCGCCTGGACTTGCCGGTCACGATGCCGAGCAGCACGTCGTCCCGGCTCGACAACACCTTCAAGGCGTCGATCGCGCCGGGATAGAGCGGCGCCGTCTCGGCAAGGCGAAACTGCATCGCCTGATAGGTATCGCGATAGGCCTCGGCGACGAGGGCGACACTGGCCGCATCCAGATTGGGGGCAAGCCTCCCGACCGCCTCCGGCAGAGAGAGGCCGATGATGGAAAGCACGCCTGCGCGATCGGGCGGCGCATGGCCCAGCTTGGTGAAAGCCTCGGTCATGGTGGCCACGATCATCTGCTGACTGTCCACCAGAGTACCGTCGCAATCGAAGAGGACGAGCTTGGGCGTCATCGGTCTGTTATCCGCGCGCTCATGCCTGTGCGCCGCCGCCGGCGGTCTTCAGCCAGGCCTCGCCGCAGGCTTTCGCCAGCTCGCGAACGCGCAGGATGTAGCTCTGCCGCTCCTGCACCGAAATAACGCCACGCGCGTCGAGCAGATTGAAGCGATGGCTGGCCTTGATGCACTGGTCGTAGGCCGGCAACACGCACTTGTGGAGCTCGCCTGCATCCGCCGCGCCCTTCTCGAGCAGCGCCTTGCACTCGGCTTCGGCGTCCTTGAAGTGCTGCATCAGCATGTCGGTGTCGGCATACTCGAAATTATGGCGGGAGTACTCTTCCTCAGCCTGATGGAAGACATCGCCATAGGTGACCTTGTCCGCGCCTTCCTGGCCGTTGAAGTTGAGCTCGTAGCCGTTGTCGACGCCCTGCAGATACATGGCGAGACGCTCGAGACCGTAGGTCAACTCACCCGACACCGGCGAGCACTCGATGCCCGCCACCTGTTGGAAATAGGTGAACTGGCTGACTTCCATGCCGTCACACCAACACTCCCAGCCAAGCCCCCATGCACCGAGGGTCGGGCTCTCCCAGTCGTCCTCGACGAACCGAACATCGTGCAGCTTGAGGTCGATACCGATGGCCTGAAGGCTCTCGAGGTAGAGCTCCTGCAGGTTTTCGGGCGACGGCTTCAGGATCACCTGGAACTGGTAGTAGTGCTGAAAGCGATTTGGATTCTCGCCGTAGCGCCCATCCTTGGGGCGGCGGGACGGCTGCACGTATGCCGCCTTCCAGGGCTTAGGGCCCAGAGAGCGCAGCGTGGTCGCCGGATGGAAGGTGCCTGCTCCGACTTCCATGTCGTATGGCTGCAGGATGACGCAACCCTTGTCGGCCCAGAAGCGCTGCAGGGTCAGGATCAGCCCCTGAAAGGAACGGCGGGGATCGTTGACTTGGGCGGTTTGGGTCATCGGGAGCTACCTGAAAGCGGCTGGAACCTCGGCGGAAGCCGGGCGGGATCGGGCGCGAAATTAGGTGCGCCCCCTCGCCCCGTCAACCGCAAAAAGCCGCGCGGACTCGCGCCCGGAAAAGCGGCCGTCAACGTTCAAGATACAAACCGTCACCGGCGTTCGAACGTCGCCAAAGGAAGAAACGATGACCTTCGCGCCTCTCCACCTCGCAATGGTCCTTGCAGCACTGGCCATCGCTTCGCCAACGCTCGCAGCCGGAAAACGCCACCAGTTCATCGAACCGATACAGCCAGACCGCCGAAAGCAGGAGACGATGGACAGCACGCAAGCGAGCGACAAGCTCTGCTACTGCCGAACGATCCACGAGAGAAACTCGGCGGGACGGCTAACGTGGAAGATCGTCTGTTCCGAGAGGAAGCCGGAACACGGCAGCAGAAAGGTTCGCGCGCGCGACTGCGGCGCCATCCGCAACCTGTCTCCATAGCGACGCAAGACAAGAAAGGCCGAAGCAATGCGCCTCGGCCTTCTGGGACTAGGCGGAACAACCGCCTGAACGGCTCAGTGACGCCTAGCGGCGATCGCGATAGACGCCGGTTGCCGGGTCGCGCTCCATGCGAATCTCGACGCGGACGGGCTTGGCGTTGGCCTCGTGGAGAATCTCGCCCACACGCGTCATCTCGCGCTTCAGCACCTGAACGACGACATAGACGCCGGCTCCGATGAGAGCAAATCCAACCAAATGGGACATGGGCCTGTCTCCTTTGCTGACGAAACCATGAGACCACCGTCTCTGTTTCCTGGCAAGCGCAAATTCCTGTGAAAGGTTCACAAACCGTAGCGCGAGAATAGATAGCGCCGCTCTATCGCCGCGAGAGCATTGTCAAAATCGACGAGGCCGACGGCTTCGCTGTTTGCGGCGCCGAACAGACGCCGCCGCAGGAAGCCACTTCGACCCGGCTCGAACAGGGGGGTGTGGACCTTGTCGCCGTAGCGAGAGGCGAGATCGTCGTGGGCCGTACCGATGCGATCGGCAAGGCCGAGCGACACCGATCGTTCGCCGGCCCAGAAAAGCCCGGAGAACAGATCCCCGCTCTCCGACAACCGCGCGCCTCGGCGCTCTTTCACCAACTCGATGAAGAAGGCGTGGATGTCGCGTTGCAGCGTCTTGAGATGCTCGACGTCCTCGCCATTCTCCGGCTGGAAGGGGTCAAGCGTCACCTTGCGCGTACCGGCCGTATAGACGCGGCGATCGATGCCGAGGCGGGCAATGGCCTTGTCGAGACCGAACGTCGCCGACACCACGCCGATCGAGCCGAGGATCGACGAACGATCTGCAACGATCTCATCGGCAGCGCAGGCCAGCATGTAGCCGCCCGATGCCGCTATATCCTCGACATAGGCGATCACCGGCAGCTTATTTTCGGATGCAAGCTGCCGGATGCGGCGAAAAATGAGATGGGATTGGACGGGCGAGCCGCCCGGCGAGTTGATGGCGAGCGCCACAGCCTTGGCGCCGCTGACGGAAAAGGCCTTCTTGAGCGTGTCGTCGATGGCGGAAAGCGACAGCGATCCTCGTCCCAGCGCGGCGGGCATGCCTATGGCTCCGGACAGACGGACGAGAGGCACGACGGGCACATCGCCGCGAAACCGTCGCGGTAGCCAGGATTTGAAATCGACCAAGGGCAGCATCCTTTGCGGATAGTTCGTTGCCCTCGCATGTAGGAAGCGGTCGGGGCGGATTCAAATGGCGGCGCCCAGACCTGCCTTGGAATGCAGGAAAACTGAAAGAGGCCTTCAGAAGATACGATTTGTTCCCATCAGGCATGTCACCTATATTGAGGCTGTAAGAAGAGAGACAGAAAAGAGAACGGAGAACAACGATGGACGCCATGATGTTCGCCATGCTGGGTGCCAACAAGAAGCGCACCAGCCAGAGCACCGCCGAACGCGAAATCGCCGAAGCGATCGCCAACTACGAAGAGACCCTCGGCAGCAAGGCTCGCGCCCCGAAGCGCGGTTTTCTGAAGGGCTTCGGCCTCTGATAAGCCCAAACAGGCTTGCCACGTACGACGTGAGCGCCCGATCCCGCAGGGGATGCCGGGCGCTTTGTCGTATTTGGGCCTTCGACCTGTAACGGTCACTATTTTATCACGATTTTCCGGAATGACTGCCGCAATCCGGCCGCCAGTCGCGCGACGGTTCGTTTCGAGCCCAATCATGACCATCGAGAAAATAGCGTCCTCTTCGGCGCGGCACGGCGGCAGCGAGTTGCGGCGCATCGACTATCTGGACGGCTGGCGGGGACTGGCGATCTTTCTGGTCTTGCAGGGGCACTTCTTCGCCGTGCAGGGCTGGCACAGCGGCCGAATGGGCGTCGACGTCTTCTTCTGCCTGTCAGGCCTCTTGATGAGCCGCATCCTGTTTCAGCGGCGCGTACCACTCGCCACTTTCTACAAGCGCCGCATATCGCGCATCATGCCGGCTTTTCTGCTTTTCCTTCTGGTCGTCTTCGGCATCGCCGCGCTGATCGGAAAGCCGGCGCCCGCGACGGAAATCGTACCGACCGCGCTGTTTCTACGGTCCTACCTGCCAACCGACTTTCACATGTTCGCGAGCCCCTACCCGATCGGCCACCTGTGGTCGCTGAACGTGGAGGAGCACTCCTATATTTTCCTGTCGCTCCTGACCCTTGTTCCTTTTCTGCGCGGCCGCGAAGGTGGGGCACTGATTGCCTTTGGCCTTGTCACCATCGCGATTCACCTGAGCTACTACGCCTTCCCCGCCATCGCCCCACCCAAGGAATATTGGGTACGAAGCGAAGTGGCCGCCACCAACCTGTTGCTCTCGGCCGGCTACGCCCTTCTCAGGGACCGGACCGCCCCTTACGTCCGCCCATGGATGCCGGTTGTCGCCTTCGTCGTCGGGTCGGCGCTCTATGTCGGCTCCGTCTTCCCGTGGATGCTGACCATGACGGTTGCACCCTTCTTCCTCGCGTTCACGGTGAACCATTTGGCCGAGGCACCGCGATGGGTGAGATCTGGGTTGTCCTGGACGCCTCTCAGGCTGCTCGGCATCGCCTCGTTTTCCATCTATCTTTGGCAACAGCCCATGTACCAATACAAAAAGTATCTGTTCGCCAGTCTGCCGGGGCACGCCTTGATCGGGGTGGCTCTGTCCGTGGTGATCGGCTTCATTTCGTTTTACGCCTACGAAAACCGCATCAGGACCTGGCTCAACAGGGTGTGGTGAGACGTTGAAGGAGGAAAAGGTGAAGATCCATCAAGGCAGCAAGTTGCTGTTCATCGGCGACTCGATCACCGACTGGAGCCGCGCCCGTCCGGTCGGCGAAGCGCTGTTCGACTCCCTCGGAACCGGCTATGTCGGTCTCGTCAACGCTTTCCTCAACGCGACGCACGCCGCCCACCGCATCCGCGTCGTCAACATGGGCGTCAGCGCCAACACCGTGCGTGATCTCGAAGCGCGCTGGTCGACCGACGTTGAAGCCCTCAAGCCCGACTGGCTGTCGATCATGATCGGCGTCAACGACGTCTGGCGGCAGTTCGACGCCCGTCTACAGACCGAGAACCACGTGCTGATCGACGAGTACGAGGCGACGCTCGAGCGCCTGATCGTCCGGACCTTGCCCCACCTCAAGGGCCTCGTGCTGATGGCGCCCTACTTCGTCGAGTTCAACCGCGCCGACCCCATGCGCAAGATGATCGACGATTACGGCGCAGTGGTCAAAAAGCTCGCCGAAAAGCATGGCGCCGTCTTCGCCGACACGCAGGCCGCCTTCGACGAGGTGATGACCGAGATTCACCCGATGGGCATCGCCACCGATCGCGTCCACCCGACGCTGACCGGCCACATGATCATCGCCCGCGCATTCCTGAAGGCGGTGGGCTATCCGGTCTGAGCGGCTGACTGCGCCTCCTTCGGTCCCCGTCCCCTGCGCATCTCGCTTGGCGCCCGCCTGTAAACCTCCTGGAATACGGCATTGAACCGCCTGAGGCTGCCGAAGCCAGCTTGAAGCGCCACCTCGGTCATCGGAAGATCGGTCTCGGTGATCAGCCGCTTGGCGCGCTGCACACGTGCCGTCTTCGCCACTTCGATCGGGCTGGCGCCGAGGTGGCGGCGGAACAGGCGCGTCAGATGCCGGCTGCCGACGCCGACGCGTGTCGCCAGCACGTCCACATTGCCGTCACCGTCGAGTGCGCCTTCATCCTTGATGAGCCGCGCCGCCTTCTCCACGATGGCCAGTGTGCCCTTCCACGCCGGACAGAAGGGCGCCGTTTCCGGCCGGCAGCGCAGACATGGCCGATAGCCCGCGAGTTCGGCCGCCGCTGCGCTCGGCAGGAACTCGACGTTATGCCTGAGCGGGGGCTTCACCGGGCAGACGCAGCGGCAATAGATGCCGGTTGTCCGCACGCAGACGAAAAAAGCGCCATCATAGGCGGGGTCACGGGCCGCCCAGGCGGCTTCGCAGAGGGTGATGTCGAGGCTCATGACAAGAATTGTACACCCAATCTGGCAAGTTCAACGAACCGAGTCCGATTCCGGCGAGCCGACCATTTCCCGTCGGGTAATGGTTCTTTCTCTGCGACCTTGGAGGCATCCTTGACGAAAGCACCGCAAATGGGCCTCCTCGAGTGGGGGCTTCTCCTTGTCCTTTCCCTGCTTTGGGGCGGATCGTTCTTCTTCTCGAAGGTGGCGCTCGCCGAGCTGCCGCCCTTCACCGTCGTGCTCGGCCGGGTGGCGATCGCCGCGATGGCGCTTTACGTCTACCTCAAGGGGACCGGGCGAGCGATCCCCGGAAGCGGCGAAGCGTGGCGTGTCTTCTTCGGCATGGGGTTGATCAACAACCTCATCCCGTTCAGCCTGATCTTCTGGGGGCAAACGGCGATCGCCTCCGGTCTCGCGTCCATTCTCAACGCCACCACGCCGATCTTTGCCATCCTCGTCGCGCATCTGCTGACGACCGACGAGAAGATGACGCCGCAGAAGATCGCCGGTGTTCTGCTCGGGATTCTCGGCGTCGCCATACTCATGAGCGGCAGTGCCTTTTCTGGCGACGGCCCACCGCTCTGGGCGCTGCTCGCCTGTCTTGGCGCCGCCCTTTCCTATGGCTTCGCCGGAACCTTCGGTCGCCGCTTTCGCCGCATGGGCATATCGCCTGCCGTTGGCGCCTTCGGGCAGACGACCGCGAGTACGGTGATGATGCTGCCGCTCGTCACCCTCGTCGATGCGCCATGGACCATGGCGGCACCCCATGCCGTCACCATCGGTGCACTTCTCGCCCTTGCGCTGATTTCGACGGCACTCGCTTACATCATCTACTTCCATCTCCTCTCGGTCGGCGGCGCCACCAACTCGTCGCTGGTGACACTGCTGATCCCCGTTTCGGCCATTTTGCTCGGCAATCTGATACTCGGCGAGAGATTGTCGGCGAACCATTTCCTGGGCATGGCGCTGATCGGACTCGGCCTTCTCTCGATCGACAGCCGAATCTTCGCCATTCTCAGGCGAGCCCCTGCCATGTGAGGCGCTCATGCTCGACGACGTCATCTACACCTACCTTGAGAGCCCCATCGGACCGTTGCTTCTGGCCGGCGACGGCGTGAGGCTGGCGAAGGTCGGCTTTCCCAACGGCAAGGGTTACGTCGCGACGAATGACGTCTGGCGACGCGACGACGACCAGTTCGTGGAGGCGCGCGCCCAGCTCAACGCTTACTTTGCCGGCGAGCTGCGCATCTTCGACCTAGACCTGATGCCGTCCGGCACGCCCTTCCAGCTTGCCGTATGGCAGGCGCTCAAGGCCATTCCCTTCGGCGTCACCATCTCCTATGGCGAACTCGCCTCGCGCCTTGGTCGACCCTCGGCAAGCCGCGCGGTCGGCGCCGCCAACGGCGCCAACCCCATCCCGATCATCGTGCCTTGTCACAGGGTGATCGGCGCGTCGGGCGCCCTGACCGGTTTCGGTGGCGGTATCGACACCAAGCGTTGGTTGCTGGCGCACGAAACCGGTGGCCACGCCGGGGAAACCCAGGGCAGCCTGTTTTAGGCAGGCGGATGATGCCTGGCCCGCGCCTTGCTTTTCCTGTACGGGATGGGCAGGTTTAGACTGGCGTTCACAAGAATGCCGCAGACTTCCTCGACGATCGACAGGGCGGCGGTTCGCCGAGGCTTCTGGAGTTGGCATGACGGCATTCGAGTTCAGCGCGTCTCCCGCTCGACGCAAGCTTTCCAGCTCCGTCGCAATGGTCATGTTGATGGTACTGGCGATAGCGACGCTCGCGCATCTCAATGCCAAAACCTTCTACTATGGCGATCTGCTGACTTTCTTCCTGCCAGCCCTGTTCGGGGCGAGCCTCTTCACTGCACTCGTCGCGTTCGTTGCCGGCCGCCGAATCCTCGCCGCTGTGGCCGTCATGCTTGTTCTGTTCAACGGCTTTCCGCTCATCCGCCCGGTCGACAAGGCCGCTACGTCAGCCAACGGGCCCGAACTGCGCGTCGCCACGAGCAACGTGCTTGGGAATCGCAGCAACTATGGCGACCTTCTCTCCTGGAGCACGAACTCGGGCATCGACGTTCTCGGCCAGCAAGAGGTGAGCGGCTACGCCCTGCGACGCTTCGAGGCCCTGCGCGCCCACTTTCCCTCAACTCCGCCGGTCGACCTCCTCGGTCGTCATCCGGAGGTGATGGCTTGGACCGGCTGGCACATCCTCAAGGCCGAGCACGTCAAGAACGTTCCTATCCTGCCGGTGTTCGGCTGGGGCGGCGCCCCGCTCAGGTTGGAACTGGCGCCACCCGGCTCTACCGACGCCATGCGGCCAGCCCTTGTCGTCTATGTGCTGCACCCAACGACGCCACGCAGCTACGATCAGTGGGTCAACCGCAACGCCTATCTCGAGGTTGTGGCAAAGGCGATCGCCGCCGAGCCCCTGGGAACCCCGATCGTCGCGATGGGCGACTTCAATACGCCCACGTGGTCGCCCTTCTTTCGGTCGTTCCTGAAGACTTCAGGCCTTGCCGACGCATCGGGCACCAACTGGCCGGCCACAACCCGGTTTTCCAGGCGGTTCGCCAAGCTCGTCCATTTCGGCTCGCCAGTCGATCACATCCTGGTATCGCGCGACATCGAAGTGAAGCGCTTCGAGGTCGGTCCGGACATCGGCTCCGATCACTTCCCGGTTGTCGCCGATCTGCGCCTGCCCTGAGCTACCACCAGACGACCGGCAGCTCCCTGCCTCGCAGCACCGCCTCCACATCCGGGTGAAAGCTGCCATCCGGTGCGTGCAACACCAGCCCCGGCAGAATGCGCAGCGGCGCTCGCCCCTGCGGCCGCCCACGAAGGATCAACCTGTGCGCCGGCTCGTCGGCATGCGCATGGATCGGCAGAAGAGCAAGGGAACCAAAGCGGCTACCGATGGCCGACAGAAGCCTCGGCAGTTCATCGGCCCGAAAGATCACGGTCAGAGTTCCCGACGGCTTCAGGACGGCTGCGGCCGCCCGTATCCAGCCATCGATCGCCTCGGCCTCCAGCACATGCGCCCGTGCCCGCGACGGTGCGGGGGACGATCGACCGCGATCGGCGAGGTGGAATGGCGGGTTCATGATGAGATGATCCGCCATGTCATCGACAAGCCCGGCCGCGCGCCTCTCGGCGGCACGTGCAAGCACGTCGGCGACGATGACGCTGACACGATCGGCCATGCCCGCGTTCAGCGTTGCATTGCCCTCGGCAAGACACGCCAGCTCCTCGTCGATTTCCACCAGGGTGACGCTCGTCTCCGGCAACCTCCGCGCCACGGCCAAACCGGCCACGCCGACGCCAGCGCCCAGATCCACGACATGGCCGGACGTTCTCTCAGACAGGGCAGCAGCGAGCAGCACGGCGTCGAGACCGGCCCGATGCGCACCAGACACGGGCTGGTCGATCATCAGCTGGTTTCCGAGAAATCCGTCGCGACTGACACCACCGGGAAGGTTCATGCCTACTGCCCCGTCTTCCGCACCGGGCGCAACTCGTGACCGAGACCGGCGTCGGCGACGAGGCGCCTCGCGCGCTCAAAAACGTCGGCATCGACCAGAACGCGGCGGGGGAACGCGCCAACCATTCCTTCGAGGGCGCTCATCGCCTGATCGGCGACGAAATAGTCGATATCGGCCTCCTTCAGCAAAGCCTCGACGAAGGAGATGATCACCAGATCGTTGGTTCGGATCAATTCTTCCATGAAACCTCCGGAAATGCCGGTGGCCTTCCCCGACAGGATTGGACATTATCCGCTTGGCGGCCTAATGGTCACCCAATTAATCTTTCCTGCGCGAGCGCTGACTCGAGGCGGGAAGCGCTGTGGAAACAACTGGCGGCAAGCCGGACGGACGTTTTGGGGGTGAGGGTTTGAGTTCGGTGGCATCTCAGCACAGCAACGCTCCGGCGGCACCGCGCGAGAAGTCGATCGCGCCCCTGATGCAGCTCGTCGACGCCGACATGCAGCGGGTCAACCAGATGATCCTCGACATGGCCGCCGCCAACGCCGAGATGATCCCGGAGATCGCCCGCCACCTGATCGATTCCGGCGGCAAACGGCTGAGGCCGATGCTAACGCTCGCCGCGGCGCTGGCCTGCGGCTACCGGGGCGACGGGCACGTCAAGCTGGCGGCCACCGTCGAGTTCATGCACACTGCGACGCTTCTCCACGACGACGTGGTGGACGAAAGCGAGCTCCGGCGCGGCAAACCGTCGGCGCGCATGGTCTGGGGCAATCAGGCGAGCGTTCTGGTCGGCGACTACCTGCTCGGCCAGGCCTTCCGAACCATGGTTGAGGTCGGCTCGCTCGATGCGCTGGCCGTGCTGTCGCGCGCCGCCGCCGTGATCGCCGAGGGCGAGGTGCTGCAGCTCGTGGCCGCCAAGCATCTGTCGACCAGCGAAGAGCAGTATCTCAAGGTGATCAACGCCAAGACGGCGGCCTTGTTCTCGGCGGCGACCGAGGTCGGCCCGATCATCGCCGGCAGCAGCGCCGAAGTGCGTGCCGAACTTGCCGAATATGGCACCCAGCTCGGGCTCGCCTTCCAGCTCGTCGACGACGCGCTCGACTATGGCGGCTCGTCGATGACGCTCGGCAAGAAGGTCGGCGACGACTTCCGCGAGGGCAAGGTGACGCTGCCGATCCTGATCGCCGCCGCCCGTGGCGGCGACGCCGACCGCGACTTCTGGCAGCGGACCATCGAGCGCGGCGAGATCGAGGACGCCGATCTGGACCGCGCTATCGAACTGCTCGGAAAGCACCAGGCCATCGCTGCCACCGTCGAACGTGCCCGCGCTTATGGCGACAAGGCGATCGCCGCGCTTGCCGTACTCGAAGAGAGCCCCTACCGGGCGGCGCTGGAAGACGTCGTGCATTTCTGCGTCAGTCGAGTCAGCTGACTTCTAAGAGATAGAATGAGAAAGTCCGGACAATACATTGCCCGGACTTGTTTTTCTGATCAGCCCTTGTTGGACACGCCGGCCTCGGTGAAGGTCGCCATGCCCGAATGCACGTCGGCGGCGGCGCGAATGATCGAGCCGGCAATGGCCGCGCCGGTGCCTTCCCCCAGGCGGAATCCCAGGTCGACGATCGGTGCCTTGCCAAGCCGGGCAATGACGTCCCTGTGGGCGCCTTCAACCGAAGCGTGGGCAATCTGGACGTGGTCGATCGAGTGCGGGTCAACGGCATGCAGCACGGCCGCCGCCGCAGTGACGACATAGCCGTCAACGACCACCGGGATGTTCTGATGACGGGCGGCGATAATGGCGCCGACCATCGCGGCAATCTCGCGACCACCAACGCGGCGAAGGACCTCGAGCCCATCGCGCTCGCCCTTGCCGAGACGGTCGACGGCAGCGGCGACGGCATCGCGCTTGCGCGTCAGGCCGGCGTCGTCGACACCGGTCCCGCGCCCGATCCAGTCGGACGCCTTGCCGCCGTAGAGTGCGTGATAGATGGCAGCGGCCACGGTGGTGTTCCCGATGCCCATCTCTCCAAGCATCAGGAGATCGGTGCCACCGGCCACCGATTCCATGCCGAAGGCCATGGTGGCGGCGCAGCCGGCCTCGTTGAAGGCATCCTCCTCGGTGATGTCCGGCGTCGGCACTTCCAGCGCCAGCTCGAACACCTTCAGCCCGTAGTTATAGCTCTTGCAAAGTTGGTTGATGGCGGCGCCGCCGGCGGTGAAGTTGGCCACCATCTGGAAGTTCACCTCGACGGGAAAGGCCGACACGCCCTTGGCCGCCACACCATGGCTGGCTGCAAAGATCGACACCATCGGATGGCGCACCGTCGGCCGCTCCACCCGCTGCCAAGCGGCCAGCCACTCGGCAAGATCTTCAAGCCGGCCAAGCGAGCCCTGCGGTTTGGTCAGTTGAGCATTGCGGGCCCGAACGGCGTCGACGGAAGCCTCGTCCGGCCCCGGCATCGAACGGATCAGCTCGCGGAAATCGTCGAACGGCAGGCCGGACATCGAGGGGATCATATCTTCGTCTTTCTGATTGAACTGGAAGCAACAAGTCTGGATTTAGTGCCACAATCGTTGCAATACCGCGAAACGACACAACATTTAGCGGGGTCACGCTATACATGACTCGCACGGCGGCCTACAAACGAAGAATGCTGCGTGACGAAATCCTCCACCGCCTTGCCGACCTCGGCGCTTCTCTCCGCTTCTTCTCGCGCCTGCCCGTGCCACAGCTCGGCCGGCGGGACGACACCGGCGCCCTGCCCGTCCTGCCAAGGGCAGCGGCGGTGGTGCCACTGACCGGCTTCCTGATCGCACTGCCGGCGGCACTCGTCGGCCTTGGAGCCAGCGCGGCGGGCTTGCCGGATCTCCTCGTCGGACTTCTCGTCGTCGCGTCGCTGGTAGCTCCCACCGGCGCGCTTCACGAGGACGGCCTGGCCGACAGTGCCGACGGTCTGGTTGGCGGCGCAACGACGGAGAAGCGGCTTTTGATCATGAAGGACAGCCGCATCGGCACGTTTGCCGGGCTTGCGCTCGTCCTGTCGACTCTCATTCGCGCCAGCGCCTATGGCGCGCTGTTCCTCCACCCGGCTGCGGGTGTTTTCGCCGTGTTGGGTGGAGGCATCCTGAGCCGCCTCTCCATGACTGCTCTTTGGGCAGCGCTACCCAATGCCCGACCCGACGGCCTCGCGGCTCGGCTCGGCCAGCCGGACCGTCGATCGGTTGCGATTGGCGCCGGCGTGACGGTGCTGCTGCTTTCGCCGCTGCCGGTGATCATTGGCGCCCCAGCTGTTACCCTTGGCATTGCCTTCGCCGGACTTGCCGCGCTTGCCTTCGGGGCCCTCGCTCGCGAGAAAATCGGCGGACAGACTGGCGACATCCTCGGTGCGACGCAGGTTCTTACCGAGGCCGCTTTCCTGATCGGCCTCCTGATCGGCAGGTGACGGCGATGGTTGAAACGCCTTGCATCAAGATCTGCCAGATACTCGAAGGCGGAACTCTCTGCCGCGGCTGTGGCCGCACCCTCGAGGAGATCGCTCGCTGGACGTCGATGCGTCATGAGGAGCGGCTTGCAATCATGGCTGGCCTTGCGGAGCGACTGAAGCAGGCCGACATTCAGGATAACGCATCCTGATCGGAGGCCCGAGCCCATGCGGCAACCCGTGCTCTACCTTGCCGTGGCGATCCTTGTCGTCGCCACCGGCGTTTTGTTGATTTTTGGCGGGTCGGGCGACATCGTCGGCCTTGCCCCCGCCGAGTTTGCCAACGTCGCCTATCTCTCGGTTTTTGCCCTGCTGATCGGCGCTTCGCTCGCCCTCGGACGGCACAGGGTCAATGCACGACTCTGGCATATCTCGGTGTGGCTCGCCATTTTCCTGGCGCTCGCCGCCGGCTACCGGTGGTTCAACCAACCGCCTGCGACCTTCGCACCAAGCGAGAACACCCGCTCCACGGCGATCTGATCAGTCGGTCGTCCTCTTCGCAAATTGCGCCGCCAGCACGCTGACAATCACCAACTGCAGAAAATGAAAGACCATGATCGGCGCCACGATCAGGCCGATGGCGGCACTCTGGCCGAACATCACCGGAGCCAGAGGCACCCCGGTCGCGAGCGACTTCTTCGAGCCGCAAAACTGGCAGGCGATGCGATCACGGACGTTGAAGCCCATCACGGAGCAGACGCCGTTCATGATGAGGTAGACCAGGAAGAACAGCACCACCGAGGCGACGGCAATCTCCAGCACCACCTCGAGATCGTTGGCGCTCCAAACACCGGCCGCCACGGAATCGCAGAACGAGTTGTAGACGATGGCGAGAATGGTGGAGCGGTCGGCGAGCTTCACCCAGAACGCGTTGCGATGCGCCCAGCCGCCAAGCCAGCGACGGGCGACATGGCCAAGCACGATCGGTACGAGAACCAGCATCACCACCTTGAGGATCACCGGCAACAGCGGCATGTCGATGCCGTTGCTCTTCATGTACCAGCTCATCAGGAGCGGCGTAATGAACACGCCGAGGAGGCTCGACAGCGAGGCGTTGAACACGGCCGCCGGCACGTTGCCGCGGGCGATGTTGGTCATCGCCACCGAGGACGACACGGTGGACGGCAATGCCGCCACGTAGAAGAAGCCGAGCCAGAGGTCGTCGGAGAACATGCCCGGCATCAGCGTACGGGCGGCCAGCAGCAAGACCGGGAACAGGACGAAGGTGGCAAACTGCACGCAGATATGCAGACGCCAGTGAAGCACACCCGCTTTCATCCGCTCAGGCGACAGCGTCAGCCCGTAAAGAAAGAACACCACTGAGGCGCCGTAGGTCGTGACGTACTCGAAATGCAGAGGTCCACCACTCCTGCCGGGCGTCGGCCAGACGAGTGCCAGCGCCACCATCAGGACGAGGCCGATGAGGAAATAGTCGAGCTTGGGCAGGCGAACCACGGTCGGACGAGCTTTCGATTATCAGGCGGCCTTGCGGCGGGCGAGCGCATCGAGGGCCGCATCGATCACCTCGAGGCCGGCGCCTTCCTTGACGCCTCCCTCGGTCAGGATGCGGCGCCAGGCACGCGCGCCGGGAACCTTGTGGAACAGGCCGAGCATATGGCGAGTGAAGGCGGAGAGGCGACCACCGGCTGCCAGATGAGCGGCGATATGGGGGCGCATCCCCTCCACCACGGCGAAGGGATCGGCGTCATCGGTGGACACGCCATAGACGAGCCGGTCGACCGAGCCGAGCAGCGCTGGCTCCTGGTACGCCGCGCGCCCCAGCATGACTCCATCAAGCATCTTCAGGAGGTCGAGCGCTGTATCGAGGTCATTGATGCCACCGTTGATGCCGATGAACACATCGGGATAGCGCGCCTTGAGGCGACGGACGCGATCATAGTCGAGTGGCGGAATGTCGCGGTTTTCCTTGGGGCTAAGCCCCTTTAGCCACGCCTTGCGTGCATGCACCCAGAGCGCCGAGACGTCGGCAGCAATCACGGCTTCGGCCAGTTTGTCGAGCGCTTCCTCGGGGTCCTGCTCGTCGACACCAATGCGGCACTTGACGGTGACCGGTACACGGACGGCCTGGCGCATCGCCGCGACGCAGTCGGCAACCAACTCTGGCTCCAGCATCAGGCAGGCACCGAAGCGGCCCGACTGCACGCGATCCGACGGACAGCCGACATTGAGGTTGATCTCGTCATACCCCCAGTCTTCGCCCACCTTGGCGGCAAACGCCAGCTCGGCCGGATCGGAACCACCAAGTTGAAGGGCAACCGGATGCTCCTCCGGATTGAATCCCAGCAGCCGTTCGCGATCGCCAAACCGGATCGCCGCCGTCGTCACCATCTCCGTATAGAGCAGAGCGCGCGCACTCAGCTGCCGATGGAACAGGCGACAGTTCCTGTCGGTCCAATCGAGCATAGGGGCTACGGCAAATACGGGGGCGGCGTAGTGGGTCATCGGATCCTTTCTGGAAGCTTCCGCTCCCTTAAGCCAAAAGTCTCAAAAAGACGAGGGACCGCCGAGTTCAAAAGCGCGCGACGAGTGGCAAATCGTTTCGGTTGGGACGGTCAACGGCTATAAGAGGGCGAATCCTAGGGAGGCCGACATGCCCGTCACAGACGTCGTCATCTTTCACAATCCCGACTGCGGCACGTCGCGCAACGTCGTCCGCATTGTCGAGGCGGCCGGCTACACGCCTGTTGTCGTCGAGTATCTGAAGACCGGCTGGACCAAGCCGCAGCTACTCGCGCTGTTCGCCGCCGCCGGGGTCAAGCCGCGCGATGCGTTGCGTGTCAAGAAGTCTCCGGCCGCCGAACTCGGCCTCACCGATCCCTCGGTCGCGGACGAAGATATCATCGAAGCGATGATCGCCCACCCGATCCTCGTCGAGAGGCCGATCGTCGTGACGGCCAAGGGCACAGCGCTCTGTCGGCCGAGCGAGCAGGTGCTAGACCTCCTCGATCGCTGGCCATCCGGCCCATTCGCCAAGGAGGATGGCGAACTGGTAATTGATGCAGAGGGAAAGCGGGCTGGATAAGGGTGGGCATCCATCCAGCCCAACCCTATTATCCCTCGAAGGACGCCCTGCCCCCGTGGGCCGCTGACCACTCGGCCGGGGCATGCAGGAACTTCTCGACTTCCGCCAGCATCTCCGCCGGGAAGCGGTTCGAGGCCTTGGCTTCGGCCAGCACGTCCCACCAGGTGGCCAGCGCATGCAGCGTTATGCCATCGGCAGCCAGCACCTCGGTCGAGGACGGGAAGATGCCGTAGTGGAACACGACGAAGGCATGGCTCACCTTGAGCCCGGCGTCGCGCATGGCCTTGGTGAAGATCAGCTTGGAACGGCCGTCGGACGCCAGATCCTCGACCAGAATGGCGCGAGCGCCTTCCTTGACGTCGCCCTCGATCTGGGCGTTGCGGCCGAAGCCCTTCGGCTTCTTGCGCACGTAGAGCATAGGCAGTTCAAGGCGGTCCGAAAGCCATGCGGCAAAGGGAATGCCCGCCGTCTCGCCACCCGCCACCGCGTCGAGCGACTCGGCGCCGATCTCGGACAGGATGATCTCCTCGGCAAATGCCATCAGCCGCTTGCGCAGACGCGGAAAGGAAATGAGCTTGCGGCAGTCGGTGTAGACCGGGCTCGCCCAGCCGGAGGTGAAGATATAAGGCTTCTCCGGGTTGAACTGGATGGCTTCGACCTCCAGCAGGAGGCGGGCGGTCTCGCGGGCGATGAACGACTTGTCCATGGTCTGTCCTCTGGCTGATTTGCCCGGCCATAGCACAGCTTTTCCACCCTGTCCCGCATTTCACCGGCCGACAATACAAAACGGCGGCCCTTCCCCAGGAAGAACCGCCGTCAGTTGCCCTTTACCTCGGGCAAGCATTTCTCAGACCTTGTCGCGAGGCCCGTTCCGGGGCCGGTCGTGTCGATCAATGCAGCGAAATCCACTCGCGCGCTTCGCGCTGAGCCACGGCGATCTCGGTTGAGGACATTTCGTCGGCGAGCTCGCGGCGGTAACGAGCGGCGCTTTCGGAGCCACGGAAGGCGGCGATGTTGAACCACTTGTGGGCCTCGATAAGGTTCTGCTTCACGTCGCGCCCAACTGCGTACATCACGCCGAGTTCGTAGAGGATGTCGCTGGTGGCGCCGGCGCCGCCGGCTAGTTGATCGATCGAGTTCATTTCAAGACGAGCCATGATCATATTCCCGGTTCTGTAGTTTCGAAGTCTTTTGCCTCGCTTCTTCGTTCTCCGAAGATGTGATCATGCTGCGCCAATTGATTAAAAAGCAGATTAAATTGAAGCCTTAATGAGACGACAACAACAATTGAATCGAAGGTTACCTTTAACGATCATCAACCATGGATTCTCTGGACTTCCGCCATTTCACATCGAATACGTTCCGAGCGTTGCTTCACCGGTGGAAACCATGGATTCACCATGGACTCAGCTCGCCATAAAAATCTCTGGACGACAAAACGCAAAACCGCCCCGGCCGAGATGGCCGGAGCGGTCACGAATAGTCCGGAAAGCAAAGATCAGCGGGCGCGCTGATTGAACAAGACCTTCTGCGCTTCCTTGTCGTCGGCAAGGTTGCTGGCCGGCGTCGGGGCGGTGATCGCAAGCGCCTTCGCTGCGGCGGGCCGGTTCGACACTCGGTCGATCCAGGCCATCACGTTCGGAAACTCTTCGGCTTTTATGTCCTGGCGTTCCCAGCCGCGCGCCCAGCCAACGCAAGCCATGTCGACAATGGAATAGTCGACACAGATGAAGTCCTTGTCGGCCAACTGCTTCTCGAGCACGCCGTAGAGGCGGTGCGTCTCATCCCGGTAGCGCTTGATGGCATAGGGAAGCTTCTCAGGCGCGTAGATGGCGAAATGGTGGTTCTGACCGAGCATCGGCCCGAAGCCGCCCATCTGCCACATCAGCCACTGCTCGACCTCGACACGGTCGCGCTCGTCCTGCGGATAGAACTTGCCGAACTTGCGGCCGAGATAGAGCAGGATGGAGCCAGACTCGAATACAGAAATCGGCTTGCCATCCGGCCCTTCGGGATCGACGATGGCCGGCATCTTGTTGTTGGGCGATATCGCGAGGAAATCCGGCTGGAATTGGTCGCCCTTGCCGATATTGATGAAGTGCAGATTGTAGGGAACGCCGAGTTCCTCGAGCATGATCGTGATCTTGTGGCCGTTCGGCGTCGGCCAGTAGTAGAGGTCGATTGGCTTGGTCTGGGTCACGGTCATCGGCTTCTCCTCGCCCGTTTCCGGTATCGGTTTAAGGCGGGGCAGCATATTTGTTGCCTGAGCCGGCGAAAAGAGGCGGCCGATGAACTTGGCGTGTTCAGGCAGGCGGAGCGATCGCTTCGTCCTCCACGACAACCCCGATATCGAGACCATCGCGCCGGATGATCCGGACATGGTAGTGCCTATGATCCGCTTCGTCCTCGAGAACCAGGTCGAGCGGCAACGGTCGCATCTCGGCAAGAACCAGCTTAGCGCCCTTCGCCGAACGGTCGCGGATCAGGCAGTCCGCGAGTCGCCGGCCATCGCGGCTTCTCAGTATCCCACCCCTCAGCCGTGTCCTGTGGCGATCCTCCCGGCGTCGATCATCGGTATCGGGCGTGGAAGAATCGGACATGACGACCCCTGTCGGAATGAATCCGACGGAGAGTCCGTCCCCTGGCTTGCCTCAGGCTTGCGCCACTAGGCCGTAGACTCATAAGCTGGGGCACCAGATCCTCGCTGCCACGAGTTTGAGGGCGGCCATGTAGTTCTCGGGCCGCTTGTCGTAGCGGGTGGCGATGCCTCGGAACTGTTTGATCCGGTTGAAGAACCGTTCCACGAGGTTGCGCTGTCGGTAAACCCAGCGCGAGAAAGCGAAGGTGCCTTTGCGGTTGGTCTTTGGCGGGATGTTGGCCCAGGCTTTTCGCTGGGCAGCCTTGGTGCGGCTGGCGTTGTTGTCGTAGCCCTTGTCGGCCAGCAGGATGTCACCTTCACCAAGGCCATCGATCAACGCGTCCGCCTCGATACAGTCAGCGACCTGGCCGCCGGTCAGGCGAAGGGTGACGGGACGGCCTTCGGCGTCGACAAGCGCGTGGATCTTGCTCGTGAGCCCGCCGCGGGAGCGTCCCATGCCACCATCGTCTCCATCCCCCTTTTTCCCGTGGCCGCGTGCTGGTGGACGCGAACACAGGTCGAGTCGATCATGACGATATCGCCGTCGTAAGCTTGGGAAACCGCTTCGAGAAGTCGATCCCAGACACCGGCCTTTCGCCAGCGGACGAAGCGATTGTAGCACGTGGTTGACGGGCCATAGCGTTCTGGAACTTCCGCCCAGGGGGAACCCGTTCTGAAGCGCCAGAGGATGCCGTTCAGCACGCGACGATCATCGACGCGAGGAACGCCACGAGGCTTATTCGGCAGCAGCGGCGAGATGATCGACCATTCATGGTCAGTGAGTTCGTAACGGCGGCGCGTCATCCAAGGCTCCCTCATGCGGAAGCCTTGAATCACGACAGCCCAAAACTGCCAAGCGGATTTATGAGTTTACCGCCTAGAACGGGCTCTCGCTCGGCAGGGCCGGTGCTTCCTTGAGCAACACGAGCTCGATGCGGCGGTTGCCGGAGAGGAACGGGTCGTCGGGGAACATCGGATCCTTGTCAGCGACGCCGATCACCTGGGCGAGACTGCCTGGACCAAGGCCAAAGCTGCCGAGGATCTCGGCCGTCGCAAGCGCCCGCTTCGCGGAAAGCGCCCAGGCGGCGCCACCGGGAACCGCCATGTCGCCGGTCGACTCGGTATGTCCGATAATCTGAAGTCGTCCCGGCATCTGCTGGATGACCGGTGCGATGCGCGACAACAGGATCTTCATGCGATCGGTTGGCTCGCTCGACTGCGAAGCGAACATCGGCCGGCCGTCCTGGTCGATGATCGAAATGT
Source organism: uncultured Pleomorphomonas sp. (assembly GCA_963665435.2). GTDB lineage: Bacteria > Pseudomonadota > Alphaproteobacteria > Rhizobiales > Pleomorphomonadaceae > Pleomorphomonas. The sequence goes on from CAXXNH010000007.1 coordinate 127,595, forward strand.
GCAAGCCGTCTTCGGTGATGTTGAGGATGATCTGCTTGGACAACTCGGCATAGTCGGGCAGGTCCTGCAAAGCCTGCCGCAACGATTCCGAGGCGGTGAGATACTCGCGCGGTTTGCTCTCTGCCGCCTTCTCGAACCGGTTGGTGTTCACCTCCGGCCCCTGCTTCTCATACTGGTCGTTGAAGTCGGTGGCGAACTCCACAGCGTCCGAAAGGGACATCGGCTGAACGTTGCGCAGATACTTTCGTTCGGGAAGCCCACTCTGCTCGATCATGCCGGCGGGGCGCTGCACCGATTGGTATCCGAAGGCGTCGCGCATAGAGCCGGCTGCATCGTGCAGCTTCTGCTCATCCTGGCTGGAGAAGGACACGATCATCACGAACAGCGCCATCAGAAGAGCCATCAGGTCGGCAAAGGTAATGACCCACGGCGCTCCGCCATGTCCGCCACCGCCGCCGCCTTTCTTCTTGCCGCTCATTCCGCCGCCCTTCCGCTTTCTGATCGTCCCGCGTCCCAACCAAGGAGGCGCCGATCCAGTCCTTCGCTACCGCACCAGTTTCGCCGCGGGACCGAAATCGTGTTCGCGACCCGAAGTATCAGGCGGCCTCCTTGCTGGCTTCCGCCTTGGCCCGGTGCTTCAGCGGCAGGTAGGAGAGAAGCTCTTCATGCACCTGCTTGGGGCTCTTGTTCTCCCGGATCATCAGCACCGCATCGATGATCATCGACTGGACTTCCGCTTCGTGATTGGCCCGGTTGGCCAACTTGTCGGCCACAGGGGCCGCGACAACGTTCGCAACGACTGCCCCGTAGAGCGTGGTCAGCAGAGCGATCGACATGGCCGGGCCGATCTGCTTGGGATCGGACATGTGGGCGAACAGCGACACGAGGCCGATGATGGTGCCCACCATGCCCATGCCCGGCGCCGCTTCGGCGATCTTGCCCCAAGCCGTGTGTCCCATGTGCAGACGCTCGTGCTGCAAGTCGCGCTCGCGCTCGAGAACGTGCTGAATGGTCTCCCCGGAATAGCCGTCGGCGATCATCTGGATCGCCTTTTGGAGAAAGGGTTCGTCGATCTCGAGCTTCTCGAGACCAAGAGGACCCTGCTTGCGCGCCACCTCGGCGATCTCGGTCAACTGGTCGAGCAGGTGAAAGATGTCATGCGTCTTGTACATGACCGCTTCCTTGAAGCCACCGAAGACGGCCACAGGGAAGGTTTTGAGCGTATACCGACCTAGCATCGCAACAAGGGCGCCCACGACCACGACCACGGTCGCAAGAAGGTTCATGAACATCATGATGTTCGAACCTTCTAGGAGGACGGCTATATACAGCACGCCAAAGCCGCCGATTACGCCAAGAAGGGTTGCAATATCCATCGATCGCTCGGGCCGGGGGGAAAGAGTCGGACTGTACGGCCTACGCCGCGAAACCCCAGCACCCCGACATTAAGTATGATGCCGATAAGGCAGGCTTAACGAACAGGGTTAACCAAACCTTCCACGACCTAGCAAAAAGGCGGCCCGAAGGCCGCCCTGACGCAAATTGCCGTTTGCAGAGGGCAGCTTGTGCCGCCCTCGCCGCTTACTCAATGCCAAGCTTGGCCTTCACCAGATCGTTGACCGCCTGCGGATTGGCCTTGCCGCCGGTGGCCTTCATCACCTGTCCGACGAACCAGCCGCTGAGCGTCGGCTTGGCCTTGGCCTGTTCGGCCTTGTCGGGGTTGGCGGCGATCACCTCGTCGACGGCCTTCTCGATGGCGCCGGTATCGGTGACCTGCTTGAGGCCGCGTTCCTCGACCAGCTTCCTCGGATCGCCACCCTCGGTGTAGACGATTTCGAACAGATCCTTGGCGATCTTTCCGGAAATCGTCCCGTCACCGATCAGATCGACGATAGCGCCGAGCTGTTCGGGTGAAACCGGCGACGCCTCGATGCCCTTGCCATCCTTGTTGAGGCGCCCGAAGAGCTCGTTGATCATGAAGTTGGCGACAGCCTTGCCGTCGCGCTTCTTCGCCACCAACTCGTAATAGTCGGCCGAGGCGCGCTCGAGCGTCAGCACCATGGCGTCATAGGGCGTGATGCCGTAGTCGGCGACGAAACGGGCCTTCTTTTCGTCCGGCAGCTCCGGCAGCTGGGCCTTGAGGCCCTCGACCCAAGCCGGATCGAGCTCCAGCGGCAAAAGGTCCGGATCGGGGAAATAGCGATAGTCGTGCGCTTCTTCCTTGGAGCGCATCGACCGCGTCTCGCCCTTGCCCGCATCATAGAGACGGGTCTCCTGGTCGATCTTGCCACCATCCTCGAGGATGCCGATCTGCCGGCGCGCCTCGAACTCCACCGCCTGGGCGGCGAAGCGCATGGAGTTGACGTTCTTGATCTCGCAGCGCGTACCGAGAGGGTCGCCGGGCTTGCGAACGGAGACATTGATGTCGGCGCGCATGGAGCCTTCTTCCATGTTGCCGTCGCAGGTGCCGAGATAGCGCAGGATGGTGCGGAGCTTGGCGAGATAGGCCTTCACCTCCTCCGACGAGCGGAGGTCGGGCTTGGAGACGATCTCCATCAGCGCCACGCCCGAGCGGTTGAGGTCGACGAAGGACATGGTCGGATGCTGGTCGTGGATCGACTTGCCGGCATCCTGCTCCAGATGCAGTCGCTCGATGCCGATCTCGACGACGCCCTCGGGCATGTCGAGCAGAACCTTGCCCTCACCGACGATCGGCTGCTTGTACTGGCTGATCTGATAGCCCTGCGGCAGATCCGGGTAGAAGTAATTCTTGCGATCGAAGACCGAATAGAGATTGATCGCCGCCTTGAGGCCAAGGCCGGTGCGGATCGCCTGCGCCACGCACTCCTCGTTGATAACCGGCAGCATGCCGGGCATCGCCGCGTCGACGAGCGACACGTGCATGTTCGGCTCCGCGCCAAAGACGGCCGACGCGCCGGAGAACAGCTTGGCATTGGAAGTGACCTGGGCGTGCACTTCGAGGCCGATAATGATCTCCCAGTCGCCGGTGGCGCCCTTGATGAGCTTCTTGGGATCAGGAGTGCGGACAGCCATGTTCATCGTGGGTCTCTCGGATCGGTCATACGACATCTGTCTGGCGGGATAGCCCGTTTTGCGTTGGAGGTAAACGGGAAAGGCGCGTCAGTCCAGCATGTCGCGGGTTGAGAGGCGACCCGAAAAGACAAAGGGCGTCGCGATGACGCGACGCCCCGAGTGCAAAGCCCGACGAATGCCGTCAATCGAGAGAGAGGCGATAGACCAGGACCATGGTGTCAACATCGGCCCCGGCATCGTAATCGGCGCCAACCTGATGTCCCCTTGTCGTGAGAAAGTCGTTGTCGTTGGCGATAAGCATCAGCACGTCCTTTGGGTGTTCCGGATCGAATGCCGGAACAACGCCGATCGCTTCCCACTTCTCCGACAGGTCGTTGGCATCGTGGGGGGCTCCATTGTGGAGGCCCGCCTTGCCAAGCTCGGCATTGTCGTTGATATCGATGACGGTGGTAAGCTTGGCTGCGGTGACCGACGCATCAAGCGCGCCCTTCGGCGCAACAGGCTCGAGGTCGTCGAACTTGCTTCCGGCAATGTTCGTGGCGCCGGCAAAATCGAGCAGATCGACGCGACGATAGAGAGAAGTGTCGCCCTTGACGCCCCACCCGTTGTTGCTGTCGCGCGAGAGCAACAGAAGCCGTCCGTCCGGCAAAACAGCGAGCTCGGACTGAGCGGCCACCAGGGTCTTGCCCTCGGCATCCTTGAAAGTCGGCAGCGGCACGACATACTCGGCCTTGAGCTTCAGCGCATCGGGGTCGGCGGCATCGTAGACGAGAGCCCGCGTGTTGTATCTCGTCGACTTCTTGTCGCCGCCATCCTGTCGAGTGGCGCTCTGCAAGACCACCGTCAGCTCGTTGGTCGTCGGATTGAGGGCCATTCCCTCAAAGCCCTGATTGTTCTGGCGTCCGGTCTCGGGGTTCTCCGGATCTGGCTTCGGAGCGCCCTCACCCGGATTGTTGGAGGAGAAGTTGACCACTCCCTTGCGCATCGGCAGGAAAGCCTTAGGAGGCAGCGTCGCCGACACGAGCTTGCCCTCGGCCGTGAAGTGATAGATGGCCGGGCCATACTCGTCGGAGATCATCAGCGAGCCATCCGACAGCCGGACGATGGCCTCCGGGTCTATGCTGACGGCACCAGTGACCGCGCCCGGCAGATCGGTGCCGTTGTCTTTGTTGACGGTTACCGGATCGAGGCCGGTCAGCGGCTTGCCTGCCTTGTCGGTAAGCAGGAAGGTGCTCTCCAGCTTCAGATCGGCAACCGCGGCCTTACCGGCCTCCGGCGCCGCGAAAGCGATCGAAAGGGCGTTGACGCGGGCGCTGTAATCCGTCGTACCCTCGACGTTGTAGCCGCGGTCGGGCAGCAGAAGCAGGGATCCCTGATAACCGTTGTCGGTCTTCTTCCAGCCGACGACGGTCATGCCAGAGCCGGAGCCGAACGTTTCGCCAAAACTGTCGCGAAGATCGGCGGGCAGACGGCCCACAGCCACCAGTCCCCTGTTGACCGGGAGGTCGGCTGCAAAAGCCGAAGTGCCGGCGGCAAGGGTCGCGGCAAGAACGAAAAGCGTTGAGTAAAGCTTCATGACAGCCCCATAGGTGAAACCCGAGAGGCTGTTGAATAGGCGGGTTGTTTGAACCTGTTGTGAAGGTAGCGCCGGACGAAAGCCGGCGCCCTTCCCTTACCACCACTGCTTGGGTGCGAACGTGCCCACGGCCTTCTCGATCGCCGAACCGAGGGTGAACAGCGTCTCCTCGTCGAACGGGCGCCCGATCAGTTGCAGGCCGAGCGGCAGTCCCTCGGCGGAAAGACCCGCCGGCACGGCCAGGCCCGGCAGACCGGCCATGTTGACGGTCACGGTGAACACGTCGTTGAGATACATCTCGACAGGATCCGCGTCGGCTTTCTCGCCAATGCCGAAGGCTGCCGAAGGCGTCGCCGGGGTCAGGATGGCATCGACACCCGCGGCATAGACAGTCTCGAAATCGCGCTTTATCAGCGTCCGGACCTTCTGGGCGCGCAGGTAGTAGGCATCGTAGTAGCCTGCCGACAGCACGTAGGTGCCGATCAGGATGCGGCGCTTCACTTCGGCGCCGAAACCGGCGGCCCGGGTGTTCTCGTACATGTCGACGATATCCGAACCCGGTACGCGCAGACCGTAGCGGACACCGTCATAACGGGCGAGGTTCGACGATGCCTCGGCCGGCGCGACGATATAGTAGGCCGGCAGAGCGTACTTGGTATGCGGCAGCGAGATGTCGACGATCTCGGCGCCCGCCTCGCGCAGAATGTCGATGCCCTTCTGCCAGAGCGCGTCAATCTCCGCCGGCATGCCATCCAGCCGGTATTCCTTGGGAATGCCGATCCTGAGCCCCTTCACGGACTTGCCGACGGCGGCCTCATAGTCGGGAACCGGAATGTCGACCGATGTGGTGTCCTTTGGATCGACCGACGCCATCGATTTCAGCAGGATCGCCGCGTCGCGGACATCGCGGGCGATCGGACCGGCCTGATCGAGCGAGGACGCAAAGGCGACAAGTCCCCAACGCGAGCAACGACCATAGGTCGGCTTGATGCCGGCCGTGCCGGTGAACGCGGCCGGCTGACGGATCGAGCCGCCGGTATCGGTGGCCGTTGCCCCGAGGCAGAGGCGTGCGGCCACGGCCGCAGCCGAACCGCCCGACGAACCGCCAGGAACCAGATTGACGTCGGAGCCGTTGCGGCGCCAGGGATTGACGACCGAGCCATAATGACTGGTCTCGTTGGAGGAGCCCATGGCGAACTCGTCCATGTTGAGCTTGCCGAGCATGACGGCGCCATCGGCCCACAGGTTGGCGCTCACCGTACTCTCGTAGGTCGGCTCGAACCCGTTGAGAATATGGCTGCAAGCCTGAGTGTGAACACCCTTGGTGGCGTAGAGGTCCTTGATGCCGAGCGGCAGCCCCTCGAGCGCCCCGGCCTTGCCGGCGGCGATGCGCTCGTCGGAGATCTTCGCCATCTCGCGCGCCTTTTCCGGCGTCTCGGCGACATAGGCATTGAGCACCCGTGCCTTTTCCATGGCAGCGAGATAGGCGTCCGTCAGTTCGACGGCGGTAAAGGACTTGGCCTTCAGCGCATCGCGCGCCTCGGCAAGGGTAAGTGAGGTGAGATCGGTCACTGCGGAAATCCCGAAAAAGCGTGAGAAGCCGGTGTCTGGCGGGAGTTACTCGACCACCTTGGGCACCAGGAAGAAGAAGTCCTCGGAGACCGGGGCGTTGGCGGTAACGCCCTCGGCATCCTCGCCATCGGTAACGACGTCCTGCCGGCGGCGCATCTTCACAGAGACCACGGAGGTCATCGGCTCGACGCCGACAACGTCGACCTCGTCCAGTTGCTCTACGAACCCGAGAATGGAATTGAGCTCATTGGTCATGCGCTCCGCCTCGTCATCGGTGACCTTGATCCTGGCGAGACGCGCAACGCGGCGCACGGTAGCCGTATCCACGGACATGTAGATTCCCTCGAACAAACTGGAATGCCCCGCGTATAGCACCGGTCGCGCGCCGGAGCCACCCGCTTCCTCGTGCCACCGATACGGCATCGGGCGAAATGACAATCGGTTGGCGGTGAGTCGCAAGATTCGGTGCGCCACAACCCAAAAGAGAGACCGTCGCGTCGGAATCGAGCGCCTCATCCTTTCGGAGGCCTAGCAAACCGGTGCGCGGAGCTCCATCCAACGCCGACAGCTTAACACATTGATCTATACGAATATTTTAATCCACCACCGAGACGGGTAGTTCTTTTGTCGGAAGGCGTCTTTGCAAAGTTCTGCTTTTTGAACCGCGATTGGCGGGAATCCGTTGTTTTTTCATTGATGAAATCAACAAAAGCGGTCTATGAGTTCCCCGCTTTTCGGGACGACCTTACCTCTTATCAGGTATACCTAGCGCATCATGCACATCGTGCTCGTCGACGGCAGTCGAACCGGACTGATGATCCTGCAAAGGATGCTTGAACCTCGCGGTGACGACGTCGCTTATTTTACCGACGGTTGCGAGGCGCTTCTTTACATTCGGTCGACACCGCAAGCCGAGGTGCTGATTACCAGCTTTGAAATCGGTGGCGTTTCAGGCACCGAGCTTTGCTGGGAGGCGCGCCTCCTCGCCGACGCCGGACGCCCTCTCTATGTCATCGGCATGTCCGCCTCCAACGATGCGCAGCACTCCATCGGTGTACTCGACGCGGGCGCCGACGACTTCATGTCCAAGCCGCCGCGCCAGGATGAACTCAACGCCAGGCTGCGTGTCGCCGAGCGAACGTTGATCATGCAGCGTCGTCTCATCGAGATGGCGACCGTCGACCCATTGTCCGGACTCTTCAACCGCGGCGCCTTTCGCCAACGGTTCGACGCGGAAATCGCCGCCGCCGAAGTCGGCGGAACCTTCTCGCTCATTCTGTTCGACATCGATCACTTCAAACATATCAACGACATCTACGGCCATGATGTCGGCGATGACGTGATCCGCAGCGTGGGGACGCTCCGAGTGCCGCCGGATGGGCATTTCTCCCGCATCGGTGGCGAAGAGTTCGCCGTGATTCTGCCCAGCATTCCCATTGATGGCGGCTTTTCGGTCGCTGAGTACCTTCGCGAACAGGTCAATGCGCTCTCCATCGAACGCGGCGACAACACCATTCGGATCACCGCGAGTTTCGGCGTCGCCGAGTTTCGGCCGGGCGACACGGTCAACGACCTCTACCGTCGCGCAGACTTCGCTCTCTACCAGGCAAAGAACACCGGTCGCGACCGCGTCTCGGCCACTTCGCCGGAAATCGTCTCCTGACCCCAGTATCGCAACTTGGGCAGAAACGCTGGCCGTGATAGGCAATGCCTCCGAGCAGGATGAGGCAGAACCAATGACCGAGACCGAAGATCCCGTTGCCTTTGTGGCGACCCTGGAACCGGGGCGACGCCTGCTCGGCCTCGATCTCGGAACCAAGACGATCGGCGTCGCCGTTTCCGACGAACGGTTCCTTATCGCGACGCCCTTGGTAACTCTATCCCGCGTCAAGTTCGGCAAGGATGCCGCCGCGCTGATCGAGCTTGCCGACAAGCACAATGTCGGCGCCTACATCCTGGGCCTGCCGATCAACATGGACGGCAGCGAGGGACCTCGCGCCCAATCGACGCGCGCTTTCGCTCGCAATCTCGCGCCACTCGACGGACGCCCTCTGTTTTTCTGGGACGAGAGACTTTCCACGGCGGCTGTCACCCGGACGCTTCTTGAGGCGGACACCTCGCGGCGTCGGCGCGACGAAGTGGTCGACAAGCTCGCGGCGAGCTTCATCCTGCAGGGTTTCCTCGACCGCCTTCACCTTGCCGCGCGGGCCGATGACCCTCGCCGACTCTAGGGCACCCGCCGATCAGGTTGAATCAACCTGATCGAAAAGCGGCTGCTCCAGCAAATGAATCTGGAGCATTCGCTGGACGACCAAATGTTTCAATTTGGTCGGCGAATGCTCTAGGTGCCGTTTCGATCAGTCGGATCGCGCGCGTTTGGTCGACTTCCGAATCAACATCAGGTTGCGGATGTAGATGAGAAGGCCAAGGCCCTGCCCGGCAATGAACACAGGATCCTGCCGAGCGATCGAGTAGACCAGAAGAAGAAAACCGCCCCCAAGCGAGAACAGCCAGAAAGCCACCGGAATGACCGAAGCCTTGGCCTTTTCGGAAGCAAGCCATTGCACGACGAAGCGCATGGTGAACATGAGCTGGGCGACGAAGCCGAGAATGACCCAGAAATCGAGCTGCTTGACGAACACGTCGTGAAGCCAGCCGGCGAACTGCGCGAAGAGATCAGCCATTGTCGTTTCCGATTTCCGAGACGACGGGAAGACGCTTGATGCGCCGCTTCAGCCACCAGACGCCGAAGAGATCGAGTACGCCCTGGAGCGCACGGTCGAAGATTCCGTAGTTGGACGCGCCGTGCATGCGCGACCGATCGACCACGTCGAGATGGGTGACGCCGTATCCCTCGCGAAGCACCAGCGCTGGAAGGTAGCGGTGCCACCCGTGAAAGAAGGGCAATAGCAGGAAAATGTCGCGTCGCACCGCTTTGAGGCCGCAGCCGGTGTCTCGGGTCGCATCCTTCAGAATGGCGTTGCGCAGCCAGTTGGCAAAGCGCGACGCGTAGCGCTTGGCCAATCCATCGGTTCGCTTGAGGCGCTGCCCGGCGGCGATTCCAACGGAAGGGCCGGCAGCGACGAGCGCGTCGACCAGCTTCGGGATGTAAGCCGGGTCGTTCTGGCCGTCGCCGTCGATCGTGGCGACGATCTCACCGCGCGCGGCAAGCACGCCCGAGCGGACGGCGGCCGACTGGCCGCAAGCTTCGACATGACGAATGTGGCGGACTGGCTTGCCTTCCGCCTTCCAGGCCGCGATGGCGGCGCCCGTACCGTCGGTCGAGCCGTCGTCGACGACGATCACCTCGAAGGCGCGGCCTGTCATGGCCGCAAGTATCTCCGGCACGATGACGGCCAGATTGTCCGCTTCGTTGCGGGCGGGAATGACGACCGAGACAAATCCCGTCTCGGAAGGCTTCGGTAAGATCATGCTGGTCACTCCGACCGGGTCCGCGCTCGTCGCGGCGTCCGGCACCCCGGCTCCTGAAGAACAAAAAACTGGATCGATGCTTTGCCTGCTTATGGCAAGACGCAGCCGCGTCAACAAGGCCCTGCCCTCGCCGGAGATCATGTCGATCCGATGGCGAAGCGGCAGCGGCAATCCGCTCTCGGACAGGCGGAACAACCGGCCATGCCTGGCGAACCACACGGCGACGAGCAGCGTGCCCCAAGTGCCGAACGAGAGGCCGGCGACTACATCCGAGATGCGGTGAGCGTTGACCATCACCCGCGATACGCCGATCGCAAGGGCGAACGGCCATACCACGACAGCCAGCGGGCGCCACAAGAGCGTCAACGACAGTGCGAAGGCCGCCGCCGTCGTCGAGTGCCCGGACGGAAAAGCGGCGTACGACGGGCGGAAGGCAAAAAACCGGATGACCCGTTCGCCTGCGACCGACGGGCGCGAGAAGCCAAGCGAGTACTTGACGATCAAGACCGCAATGCCCGTTACCGCGATCGACGCGAAGAAGAACAAAACCATGTTCTGAAGCGTTGCGAAGCTCCCCGGAGGGCCAAACTTCGGGCGATTGAGATAATGGAGCAGCAGAACCGCAAGGCCTGAAGGAATCAGCATCCAGTCGGATTGGCCCAACCGCGACAGAATGGGCCAGATGGATGCGGGCGGCCCGCCAGCCATCACCCAGGCGCGTGCGTCCTCGTCGAAACGGCTTGCCACGATGACGGCAAGCACCGTCAGCAGGCCGACCAGCCAGAGTGCCGTCTTGACGACGTCGGGATCGCGCCAGCGGGCCGGCCGCTTGTTGATCAGCATGACCGGCTCCTCACGGCTTCGAAAACAGCAGCATGGTGCGGAGCTTCATGCCATTGAGATTGCGACCGGTGACGGTGGCGGCAGGTTCCGGCGCTGTCTCGACATCGCCGAGCGCCGTCAGGAACTCGCCCCGCGCCTCTTGCGGGACGATGGCGATGGCGCAGTCATTCGATTGGAAGGATTCGGCAACGCCCGATACACCAGTCCGAAGAACGCCGGTGCCAAGCCGGAAGACGGTGCTCGGCTCGCCATAGCCCGCGATCGAAATCGCCGGGGCATCGCACTGGCGGGTGGCGGCCACGGCGTCGGCCAGATCATCGCTGAGCCAGATCTGCCGGGCCGCCGGCAGAAGGATCACATACCCGAGCAGCATCAGGCCGCCGGAGGCGGCAACCGTCGCCACCAGTCCGGACCGCAAACGTCCCGAAGCAAGCAACCGGCTCGCCGAAAGACCGAGACCGGCAACGACAACCGCGCCGACGAGGCCCTGCCAACTCGCGTATCCCTGATAAACGAGAAAGGCGATGTTGAGACCGAAGCCAACCAGGAGCGACCCGATCGCGATGAACGCGACAGATACACGCCATCCGCGCCGCGCGGCGCCAAGAATGCCGTTATCGAGAAGCAGGCCGATCAAGACCGCCAGCGCCGGCATGAAGGGCAACACGTAGTTGGGCAGTTTGGTGGCAACGGCCTCGAACACGATCCAGCCGGGCAGCGCCCAGGCGATCAGAAAGAAGATCGCCGGCTCGCGTCGCGTTCTCCAGGCCTGAACGGCCGCCAGCGGCGCCAGCGTCGATAGCGGCCAGAAGGTACCAAGCGCTACAAGCAGATGCATGCCCGGCGGTGCGCCGTGCGACTCCTGGCCGGAGGCGACCTTGCCGAGCATGTCGCGGCCAACGGCCTGGCTGAAGAACGCACCGCCCGAGATCCAACCGATGGCGATCAGCCAAGGCAGAGCGAGAAGCAACATCCAGACGATGCCCTTGAGCGGCGACAGCGAGCGCCAGAGGGTCGTCGATCGCTCCTTTGCCGAGATGGCAAGAAGCGTGAGACCGGCCACCAACGGTGTGATGGGGCCTTTGATCAGCACGCCGATTCCAATGGCCGTCCAGAACAGGGCATTGCGCGGAAACGACCTCGCCCTCGCCTGATCGACATAGGCGCGGGCCAACGCGAACTCCGCGGCGAGAACCGTGGCGCACAGCATGGCGTCGGTCTTGGCGATGCGCGCCTCAAAACCGATAAGCATCGTCGAGGCGGAAAGAAGGCCGGCAAACACCCCTGCCCGCGTCGTGCCGAGCGTCGTGCCGATGCCATAGGTGAAGAGCACGACAAGGACCGCGCCGACCAGTGACGGCAGGCGATAAGCCCAGAGAGGCGCGGCGGCGGCATAGCCCGACAGCTCGGCGGTCGCGGCCTGAATCCAGTAGATGCCGACGGGCTTCTTGTAGCGAGGCTCATCCTGGAAGCGGATGTCCACCCAGTCTCCCGTCTCCAGCATCTGGTGGGATGCCTGAACGTAGAGCGCCTCGTCGCGATCGGTGAGCGGCAACGAGGAAATGCCGGGGGCAAGCAGCGCAAGCGCGACAAAAGTCAGGACGAGGAGATTGACGAGATGCGAGTGTGCGAATGCCCATCCCTTTCGGGATACCGCCGGCGCAACTGGCGCTCCGTCTTCGCCGATACCCTTATCGCTCTCATTGTCCATGCATCGAAATCCGCAGTGGGAGCCCGCTGTCGGGCGATACGCGCGCCTCTTAACACGGAACGCCACGTCTGGGCATCACACTTGCGCAACCCGCCGACGCAATCAAAAAATTGTTGGAGCCGACTGTGAAAAACGCGTGTTCTTCATGAACCGGTTCCCAAAGTCGCCTCAATATGGAAGCATGTCACCCAAGTGGTTCGACTCTGGCATTTGCCTTTCTCCGACGTCTAGCTCGGATCAAGCGCCTGAGGCTAGACGGCCACGAAAACCCGCTGCTCCCAACGGAGTCTTTGGATCTGACGCTAGATCCGGCGCACTGTGTCTGCCGGGGCTCGAATGTCGAAGTCTGTTCCTTGGACTCCCTCAACAACCGAGGCTCGTATGCATCAGATCGCGGTCGCCAACCTTGTCTTGGCCTTGGGCGCGACGCTGATCCTTCTCGGCATTCTTTCCAGCTTGCTGGCCTCGCGTTTCGGCACCCCCCTGCTCCTGGTGTTCCTCGTGGTGGGTATGCTGGCCGGCGTTGACGGGCCCGGTGGAATAGAGTTCAGCAACTATCGTCTCACCTACCTGATCGGCTCCTGCGCGCTCGCCATCATCCTGTTCGACGGTGGGCTCAGGACGCGGCTCGCAGAAACAAGGGAGGCACTGGCCCCATCTCTGGCGCTGGCAACCGTCGGCGTCGCGGTGACCGCCCTTCTGATCGGCGTGTTCAGCTATCTGGTCATGGGATACACCCTCATCGAAGGATTGCTGCTCGGTTCCATCATCGCCTCAACCGACGCGGCGGCGGTGTTCTTCCTGCTGAAGACAGGCGGCCTTCAGCTCAAGCCGCGCATCGGTTCGACGCTCGAGATCGAATCCGGGTCCAACGACCCCGTGGCCGTCTTTCTCACCATTGTCCTCACCGAGCTCGCCGTTGCCCACTCGTCGCCGGGCTTCAGCACACTGACCGAGCTCAGCCGGCAGGCCTTGCTTGGCGCCGCCATGGGAGTTGCCGGCGGCAGCGTGGCGACGCTCGCGCTCAATCGGCTGACGTTGCCGGGGGGGCTGCACCCGCTGTTCGTCATTGCGCTGACAGTCAGCGTTTTCGGCGCAACCTCCTATTTCGACGGTTCGGGCTTTCTCGCCGTCTACGTGGCCGGTCTGGTGGTCGGCAACAGCAGCGTTCGCGCCTACCCCGCCATCAGCAAGTTCCTCGAAAGCGCCACCTGGCTCTGCCAGATCGTCATGTTCCTGATGCTGGGCCTCCTGGTGACGCCGAGCAACCTGATCGAGTATGCGCCTCAGGGCCTGACCATCGCCCTGTTCCTGATGCTCATCGGCCGACCGGCGGCCGTATGGATCTGCCTGAAGCCTCTGGGCTTCACGCCGCCGGAAATCAACTTTGCCTCTTGGGTGGGGCTGCGTGGCGCAGTCTCGATTTTCCTTGCCACCGTTCCGACATTGGCCGGCGCGCCCAATGCACCGATGTATTTCAATGTCGCGTTCTTCGTGGTGCTGATATCGCTGCTCGTCCAGGGCTGGACCATCGCGCCGGCCGCCCGGTTCTTTGGCATGGCGCTGAAGCGACCGGCCGCCAGCGCCCGCCGCGTCGAGATCGACCTGCCCGGCCAGACCGACAACGAAATGGTCGGATATCCGGTCAGACCCGACAGCTATGCCGCGCTGCGCCCGGCCTCCCTGCCCGCCTGGCTGAAACCGGTCATCGTTGTGCGTGACGGCACCGTCAAGAACGCCGCCGAGGCCGGACAGATCAAGGCAGGCGATTACGCCTATTTCATCTCGCCCCAGGATCGCGTCAATCGTCTCGACAGGCTGTTCGCGGCATTGCCGGCCGAGGCTGTGACGGCGGCCAAGCGCAGTGCCTTTGGCGAGTTCGCCGTGGCCCCGGACGCACCTCTCTCCGACCTCGCGACCTTCTATGAGATGCAAATTCCGCCAAAGCTTGCCGGGCTCACCGTCGCCGAAGCCTTCTCGGTCCGCTATGGCAACCGGCTGCATACGGGAAGCAGGCTGACCCTCGCCAACTACGCCGAACTCGTTGCGCGCGTCGTGGAGGATGGACAGCTTCTGAAGGCCAGTCTGCGTCTGGAAGACGTCGTCGACGTTTCCATGCGAACGCCGCAGCTCAAGCCGCCGACGCTGATCCGTCGCCTCTACGACCGGCTGCATCATCGCTTCTGGAACAAGGGAAAGCCCAACGAGCCTACCAAGTAGGCTGGCGTCGGGGAAATGAAATAAACCGGATCGATTACCGCCCAGCCACGGCGTCGATGATCGGATGCCTCACGATATCGCCAACCGAAACGCCGATACGCTTTGCCTCGGGCGTCGGGATCTCAAGGACGAAACGCACGGGCGAGCCCGAGGGGATGCGCATGTCGGACTGGGGCTTGGCGCCACGCGCGACCGAAACCACCCGCCCTGCGTCGGAGATGAAAATGATGTCGAGCGGCACGAAGGTGTTGTGCATCCAGAAGGCGACATCACGCGTCATGCCCATATCGAACAGCATGCCGGTTTCATGCTCGATCGACCGCCGAAACATCAGGCCGCGCGACCGGCTTTCGTCGTTGTCGGCAACCTCGACCTGATAGGGGTAGACGCCGGTCGACGTCTCGATGCTCAGAGTAGAGCGTGGGCCGACTGGATTGTCGCCCTGACTGGCATTCGAACCATTTCCGAAAAAGTAGAGGATGGCGATCGCAGCAACCAGACCTGCGGCAAGCGCCCGTATCAACAGGCGCCACGAGGTGACTTCCGACATTTTTGCCTTCGATCCCTGACTGTTCGGCGTTCTCACACGAAAAGACGCGCCCCGCCGGGGCCAACCGGCGCCGCGCGCAGCCCCATTAGGACCTCAATGTGACGAAGGTATGCCACCGGCCTGAACCGGACGGATTTCAGCGACCATCTTCCCCTTGGGGCCATCGCCATAGCGAACCAGCACTCGCTGACCCGGCCGAAGTTCGGTGATGCCAAAACGACGCAGCGTCTCCATATGGACAAAGATATCCTCGCTGCCGTCACCACGCGTCAGGAAGCCAAACCCGCGAACACGGTTGAACCACTTCACCTCGACCTGCTCCAGGCCGCTCGACGGCGTAACCTGAACGTGGGTGCGAGAGGGGGGCAACTGCGAGGGGTGAATAGCCGTGGACTCGTCCATCGACAGAACGCGCATCGCCTGCAGACCCTTCTGCCGACGCACCGCCTCGCAGACGACGCGAGAGCCCTCGTAAGCCGTCTGGAATCCATCGCGCCGCAGGCAGGTAACGTGGAGCAGCACGTCAGGCAGGCCCGGTTCATCGGGCACGACAAAGCCAAATCCTTTCGCAACGTCGAACCATTTGATGACGCCCGCGACCTCAATGACTTCCACGCCGACGTCTTCGTCAACGTTATTGTCTTCCGACACAAACTGAGCCTTGGCCATGAGCCAGTCTCCACGATGGCACTTACTAGAAGCGCGGATGAATCCGCGCACCGACTATTCGTGATTCTTCTGCTAAAATACCACCGGAAGGCCACCCTTCCGCAAGCCCCTCGTTAACCGCTGTTAACGGTTTTGAGCGCGTTTCTCGCCACAAGGCCCGGTTCTTGCCGATATTGTCACAACCTCGCGCTCCAAGCTGGACTGCATTGCCCCGGAGGTCGTTGCGTGGAGAGGCTCCAAGTCTTGCATCTACCTCGATCCCAAGGATAACTAGCCCGCCTGACAGAGGCGGAGTTCGGCCGCCCAAAGCCAAAGAGGAGGACATCGACATGCGCTATCTCCACACCATGGTCCGGGTTACCGACGTGGACGCGTCGCTTGCCTTCTTCCGCGACCTTCTCGGCATGACCGAAATCCGTCGAACCGAAAACGAGGCCGGCCGCTTCACGCTGATCTTCCTTGCCTCGTCCGACGACGTGGAAGCCGGCCGTGCGCACAGTGCCCCACTTGTCGAGCTGACCTACAACTGGGATCCTGAGGCTTACGGCGAAGGCCGGAACTTCGGCCATCTCGCCTATGAGGTGGACGACATTTACGCCACTTGCGATCGGCTGATGAAGGGAGGCGTCATCATAAACCGTCCGCCTCGGGACGGCCGGATGGCCTTCGTCCGTTCGCCGGACAACATCTCCATAGAACTGCTGCAGAAGGGTGACGCCTTGCCGCCCGCCGAGCCGTGGGCATCGATGCCGAACACCGGCAAGTGGTGAGACGAAATGTCGGACCGGCTGGCGGAAGGGATTAGGCGGACCGTGACGTTTCGGTCGGTACCGCTCTTGTTGGCGAGCCTTGCCGCGGCAGGCTGCGGCGCTGTGCTGGACCGGTCCGACTTCAAAGCCCTCACGCCCGTCGAGATTGCCGAGATCAAGGCGACAGCCGACGCGAAAGGCGAACCCAGCCCCAAGGACGCTGCCGAGAAACCGGGTGAGGCCTCTCCGGCCTCACCTGAGAAAACGGCAGAACCGGCGGCCGGCGACACGGCGGTTCCCATGGCCGTCGCGGTCGCTCCCACGGAAAAGCCAAAGGCAACCGGTCTCTTCGCCTCGCTGTTCGGCGACTCCAAACAGGCGAACGCTTCGGAACCAGCCTCGACGGCCGATTCCGCCGCCACGTCTGGCGACAAACCCGTCGACACCGCTCCGGCGGCTCCGGACACGGTCTTGGCCAAGGTCGAGCCGACCGCCCTGCCCGAGTCCGATCCGGTCTCAGAAGCGCCGCCTGAACCAACCGAAGAGATTTCGGAAGCCGAACTCGCGGGAGAGAGCGAAGCCGACCCCGACAAGATTGCAGTGCCCAAACCGCCGGTGGACGACGGTCTCGAGCATGATTTCGTCAACGTCTACACGTCGCGCCCGGAGCGGCCGCAGGACCTGTTCGAAGGCCTGCCGGGGGTCGCATGGAAAGGCAATCTCGTGCTTGCCTTGCGCGGCCCCGATGGTGACCCGCGCGGCCTGTTCGACGGCGAGGTTCAGCCTTACGCCCATTATGTGCCTGGCCTGCCCCGCGACGTCGTCCAGGCTGCCAACGGCCTCCTGCTCGCCCACTCGGCCATCAACGTATCCTGCGTCAAGCCGGCACTGCTCGGCATGATCCGGGACGCGGAACGGCATTTCAGCCGCAAGGTCGTCGTCACCTCGGGCTATCGCTCGCCGTCGCACAATCGACGCGTCCGCGGCGCGCTGCACTCGCAGCACCTCTATTGCAATGCTGTCGATCTCTATATGCCGGGCATATCCCGCGATGAGCTCGCCCGCTATTTCTACGGACACCCCTCGCGGGGCGGTCTCGGGCTCTATTGCCACACCAAGTCGATCCATGTGGATACGGGGCGGAGGCGCGAGTGGCGCTGGTCTTGTCGCGGGCGCGGATAACGCTTGTCGTTCAAGCTCATAGACGAATCTGTAAAAAAGCCGCAACAAATGCCGATTGGCTCTTGCCCAACCGGCAGAAGCTCACTATAAGCGCCCCTCGTTGGGCGGCCTTCGTCTATCGGTTAGGACACTAGCCTTTCACGCTGGAGAGACGGGTTCGATTCCCGTAGGCCGTACCACCCAACATCTTCTTCATTTCTTCCAAAAGTTCTTCTCACCCCTGATCTGCGGGATGGGATGAGCAGTGTCACGTTGGCACGCCCCTCCCACCGGGTCCTTAGGCTCGTCCTCCGACAATATCGCCATCCGCAGCGCCAAGCTGGAGCGCGATGAGCCGCTCGATGTCGGCGCTGAGTGCGTCGATTTTAGCATGCAGGCCGGCGATTTCCGCTTCGGCACGGAGATTCGCCCCATGATCACGTCACGTTTCCCAGGCGCCCTCGCTCCATTCACATATGCCCGATTGCAGCCATGGCCCCGCCGTGCGATAGCAGCCGCGCCTCTCTTTTCCGGGACAACGCCGTGACCGACATTGCCGATGACCTTCTCACCGTCCGAGATCTCCTCCGCTACGCCATGAGCCGCTACTGCGACGAGGAGATCGGCATCGGCCACGGCACCAGCGAGGCAATCGACGACGCCGTGTTCCTGATCCTCGAAACGCTGCACCTACCCATTGACGACATCAATCCCTGGCTCGACGCCCGCCTGACGCGTGCCGAGCGCCAGCTGCTCGTCGAGCGTATCGACCGACGCGTCGAAGAACGCATCCCGACGCCCTACCTGGTTGGCAAGGCCTACATTCAGGGTGTTCCCTTCGTCGTCGATCCGCGGGTCATCGTGCCGCGCTCGTTCATTGGCGAGTTGCTGTTCTCCGACGCCTTCTCCGGAGAAGGCGAGGAATCCTTGATCCGCGATCCCGACGATATCCTTTCGGTCGCCGATATCTGTACCGGCTCGGGTTGCCTCGCCATTCTGGCGGCCATGATTTTTCCGAACGCCGCGGTCGACGCAGTCGACCTCTCCGAAGACGCGCTGGACGTCGCCGCGATCAACGTCGACCGCCTAGGCGATGGACGGGTTGGCCTCCATCACGGCGACCTGTTCGCTCCGCTGGAAGGCCGTCGCTACGATCTCATCATCACCAACCCGCCCTATGTCGACGACGAGGCAATGGCGGAGTTGCCCGACGAATACCGGCACGAGCCGGAAATGGCGCTCGCTGGCGGACTCGACGGGCTGGATATCGTCCGTCGTATCATCGAGGCGGCGCCAGACCACCTCAACCCGGAGGGGGGGCTCCTCTGCGAGGTCGGCAGCGATCGTGAGATCCTGGAGATGACCTACCCCGACCTGCCCTTTGTCTGGCTCGACACGGCCGAGTCCGAAGGCGAGGTTTTCTGGCTCTCAGCCAGGGACCTCGGTGTAACCGAGGACGTCTAGAAATGCGTCCATTGCATATCTAGGCCAGATATTATGTCGAGATATGCAAAAATAGAGCACTAAACTCGCATTTCCTCGCGTTTTTTCGCAGGTGTGGTCCTGAAGATCTAGACAGGCACACCGCTGCCCGCCAGTGTCCGTCGATAAGGGGACACGGCTGTCGGCCGTGTAGTCTTGGCGACGATTATCTTGGTGGCGGTACTTGACGTTAGGGTGAAGCCGAAGAAATCGGTCACCACGTCGTAACCATCATCGGCGACAATCGATCGAAACCGCAGGGATCACCGATGAACGACACTTCCACGATCGATCAGGTTGGCGGCTCCGCCGGCCAGCCGCTTGAGCTCACGGCAGAGGCCTTCAGGGACGCCGTCCGCGCCAAGTTGGCTTACGCTGTCGGCAAGGACCCGTCCCGGGCGACGGCCAAGGACTGGAGCATGGCGCTGTCCCTTGCCGTACGCGACAAGGTCGTGGAACGCTGGTTCGAGTCCACACGAGCCTCCCATGCCGGCCAGAAGAAGCACGTCTACTATCTGTCCATGGAGTTTCTGATCGGTCGCCTCCTCAACGATGCGGTCTGCAATCTCGGCATCGAAGCCCAGGTTCGCAGTGCCTGCGCCGAGCTCGGCATCGACTATCAAGCCCAGCTCGAACAGGAGAGCGACGCCGCCCTCGGCAACGGTGGCCTCGGCCGCCTGGCGGCCTGCTTCCTCGACTCCATGTCGACACTCGGCATCCCAGCACACGGCTACGGCATTCGTTACGACCACGGCCTGTTCCGCCAGCGCTTCCATGACGGCTGGCAGGTGGAAGAGCCGGAGGACTGGCTGGTGTCGGGTCGGGCCTGGGAGTTCGAACGCGCCGAGATGGCCTATCTCGTCAAGTTTGGCGGCCAGATCTCGTTCGACGGCCACGGCGCCACCTACTGGCGCGCCGATGAAACGGTGAAGGCCGTCGCCTACGATACGCCCATCGCTGGCTGGAAGGGACGCCACGTCAACACGTTGCGCCTCTGGGCTTCGCGACCGGTAGAAGTGCTCGACCTTGGCCGCTTCAATCACGGCGACTACATGTCGGCGGCCGAGAAGACCATCCGCGCCGAGACCATCTCCCGCGTGCTCTATCCCGACGACACCACGGCGGAAGGCAAGGAGTTGCGCCTGAAGCAGGAATACTTCTTCACCTCCGCCTCGCTGCAGGACATCATTCGTCGGTATCTAGAAGACAACGATGACATCCGGAAGCTGCCCGATCAGGTCGCGATCCAGATGAACGATACGCATCCGGCCATCGCCGTCGCCGAGCTGATGCGCATCCTCGCCGACGACTACCGGCTGACCTTCCCGGAAGCGTTCGAGATCACCCGCCAGTGCCTCAGCTACACCAATCATACGCTGATGCCAGAGGCGCTGGAGCGCTGGAACACCAACCTGTTCCGCAAGGTGCTGCCGCGCCACATGCAGATCATCGAGTGGATCGACTACCATCACCTCGCCGAGGTGCAGGGACGCAATCTGCCGGTCTCGCTCGATGCCATCCGCATCATCGAGTGGGGTAGCGAGATCAAGATGGGCAGCCTCGCCTTCGTCGGCTCCCGGCGGGTCAATGGCGTGTCGGCGCTGCACACCGAA
This sequence comes from uncultured Pleomorphomonas sp., assembly GCA_963665435.2. GTDB lineage: Bacteria > Pseudomonadota > Alphaproteobacteria > Rhizobiales > Pleomorphomonadaceae > Pleomorphomonas. Next base: position 148,227 of record CAXXNH010000007.1, read on the forward strand.
CTGATGAAGCAGACGGTGTTCAAGGACTACCACGTCCTCTACCCCGACCGCATCGTCAACGAGACCAACGGCATCACGCCGCGCCGCTGGCTCTACGAGTGCAATCCAGGGCTGCGCGCCCTGCTGCTCGAAGCGATCGGCGACGGCTGGGTCGACAACCTCGAGAAGATCGAGGAAGCCGCCAAGTTCGCCACCGACGCCAGCTTCCGCGAGAAATTCGCCGCCGCCAAGCAGGCCAACAAGGTGCGCCTCGCTGCCGAGATCGAGCGTCGCATCGGCTTGCGCGTTGATCCCACGGCGCTGTTCGACGTTCAGATCAAGCGCATGCACGAGTACAAGCGTCAGCTTCTCAACATCCTTGAGACGATTGCTCTTTACCAGGCGATCCGTCGCGGTCCCGGCGCCGAATGGACGCCGCGCGTCAAGATCTTCGGTGGCAAGGCTGCGCCCGGCTACCAGATCGCCAAACGCATCATCAAGCTGGCCAACGATGTCGCCCGGATCGTCAACAACGACCCGATCATTGGCGACCGTCTGAAAGTCGCCGTGCTGCCCAACTACAACGTGTCGCTGGCCGAGATCATCATTCCGGCCGCCGATCTCTCCGAGCAAATTTCGACGGCCGGCATGGAAGCTTCCGGCACCGGCAACATGAAGCTGGCGCTCAACGGGGCCCTGACCATCGGCACGCTCGACGGCGCCAACGTCGAGATCGCCGAACGGGTCGGACCCGACAACATTTACATCTTCGGCCTGACCGCCGACGACGTGGCCGGCCTGCGCCAGCGCGGCTACAACCCCAACGCCACCATCGACAGCGATCCGACGCTGAAGGGCGCCATCGACGCCATGGTCAACGGCACCTTCTCGCCGGACGATCACGGTCGCTTCAACGAGGTGGCCGACCGCCTCTGGCACACCGACTGGTTCCTGGTGACGGCCGACTTCCAGTCCTACTTCCAGACCCAGCGCACCGTCGACGTCGACTACCGCGACAGGGATCGCTGGACGGAAAGGTCGATCCTCAACACCACCAAGGTGGGCTGGTTCTCCTCCGATCGCACCATTCGCGGCTATTCGAAGGACGTCTGGGGGGTCGAGCCGAAATTCTGAGGCTGACGAACCGACACAACAGAACGGGCGGCAAGGCTCACAGCCTGCCGCCCGTTCCGTTTTCCGCCCCGAGCGGCAGAACGATTATCAGTGATCGCAGCTGTGACGGGCCAGCGCGGCCAGTGCCGCCTCCCCCTCGCGAGCAAGCTCCGGATCGAAGGCGGAGCGGGTGATGCGTACGCGAAACGCCTCGTCGACGCGCGCCAGCGCCTCCCAGCGATAACGCCCAGGCACGATGTCCTCGAAGTGACCGCGCAGCCCCACTGGTTCGTGATCGTTGATCACCACCAGCGACTCGCCATCGGCCAGCCGATCGAAGCTGCCGAAGATGATGGCGCGACGGTTCACGCATGGTAGCCCGCGCACGTCGAGTTCGAGATCCCGGGTGGCAATGTCGGTCATGTCTTGTCTCCGCTTGGTCTGTGGCCCGATCATAGGGATGGTATCGCCACGACACTTTGCTCCGGCGCAAACCGGAGAAAATTTCTCTTCTATCTGCAAGGCTGAGAAGGTCGCTTCCCGACCGAGCCAGAATGACGCAGCGGAGATCGCTCTGCTGACATAGGTTGACCTCCCAGGGCTCCACTCCTACCACTTGGCACCTATGCGGATGGGACTCGGCGCCGGTATGAGCGCCGGCCTCCCTCCCCTTCGATGCGTTGCCCTTTCGGGACAATCCTTCCCTCTGACGAGCGATGGTGAAATGCAGCCTGTATTCGATGGACACAACGACGTTCTGATGCGCCTGTGGGAAACGGCCGGCAAAGGTGGCGATCCGGTTGCGGAGTTTCGAGACGGCATCGCTTCGGGCCACATCGATGGCCCACGAGCCCGGGCCGGAGGCCTCGCCGGCGGTCTTTGCGCCATTTTCGTACCATCCAGACAGGGGCCGCGACCGACGATCGATCATGGCGCCTATGCCGCGCCGCTCGCCGAGCCGATCGATCAGCCGGTAGCTCTTGCCGCCGCCGCCACCATGGCCGGCATAGCGCATCGGCTAGACCAGGCAGGTGCCTGGCGCCTGTGCACGTCCACCGTGGCGGTTCGCCAGGCCATCGAGGACGATGTGTTCGCCGCAGTGCTCCACATGGAAGGCTGCGACCCCATCGACCCTGACCTCTATGCGCTCGACCTGTTCTACGCGGCCGGTCTCAGGTCGCTCGGGCCTGTTTGGAGCCGCACCAATGCCTTCGGGCATGGCGTACCCTTTGCCTTCCCAAGTTCGCCCGACGCCGGCCCCGGCCTTACCGAGGCCGGCGTACGCCTGGTGAAGGCCTGCAATCGGCTCGGCATCATGGTCGACCTGTCCCACATCACCGAACAGGGCTTCTGGGATGTGGCAAGGATCTCCGAAATGCCGCTCGTGGCCACGCATTCGAACGTGCATGCCATCACGCCGGTGACGCGCAACCTCACCGACCGGCAGCTCGCCGCCATCCGCGAGACTGGCGGCATGGTCGGCCTCAACTATGCGACGTCCTTCCTGCGGCCGGACGGCCAGGAGAATGCCGCGACGCCGCTCACCGACATGGTGCGTCACATCGATTACCTGGTGGAGCATGTCGGCATCGACGGCGTCGGCCTCGGTTCCGACTACGATGGCGCCACCATCCCTGAGGAGATCGGCGATGCCGCCGGCCAGCAGGCGCTTGTCGGGGCACTCAGGCAGGCCGGATACGGCGAAACGGATCTCATCAAGCTCTGCCGCGACAACTGGCTGCGGGTTCTGGCGAGAACCTGGCGGGAATGACGCGCCAGCCTGTCTTCATCGCGCCAATCAAACGAAAACCCCGGCCGCAAGCGACCGGGGTTTTCTGCATTTTGCCCAGAACAACAGTCGAAGCGTCAGGCGCGCTGATTACCCGACGACAAGATGTCCATGTAAACGGCGGCGACCAGAATGATACCCTTCACGATCTGCTGCCAGAAGGTGTCGATACCCATCATGGACATGCCGTTGTCGAGGCTGGCCATGATGACCGCGCCGACCAGTGCGCCCGAAACCGAGCCAACGCCGCCGCGCATCGACGTGCCGCCGATGAAGCAGGAGGCGATGGCGTCCAGTTCGTTGCCGAAGCCGGCCGACGGCGTACCGGCCGCAAGACGGGCGGTGGTGGTCAGGCCGGCGAACGCGCACATCAGGCCCATCAGGGCAAACACCATCATCTTCACGTAGGCGACGTTCACACCCGAAAGACGCGTTGCCTCCATGTTGGAGCCGACGGCATAGATGTGGCGCCCGAATGTCGTCTTGTTGCCGATGATGGTGAACACCGCCAGAATGACCAGCAGCACCAGCACCGGCACCGGAACGCCCTGGTAGTCGTTGAGCGTCATCACGAAGCCAAGGATGATGATACCGGCGAACAGCAGGCGACCGACCTCAGCTGGCATCGTCGAGACGGCCAGATTGTGCTTCTGGCGGTTCATGCGCGTGCGAAGCGCCAGGAACACCAGCACCAGGAACAACAGCACACCACCGACGTCGCCGATCAGCTCCGGCAGATAACCCTGACCGATGAACTTCAGATCGGAACTCACCGGAGCAATGGTGATGCCGCCCGTCAGGCCAAGCACCATGCCTCGGAACGCGAGCTGACCGCCCAGCGTAACGATGAACGAGGGAATGCCGAGATACGCGGTCAGCCAGCCGACCATCAGGCCGAAGAACAGGCCCATGGCGATAACCAGCACGATCGTGGCCCATAACGGCCAGGAGTATGTGACATCCAGCACCGCGGCTATGCCGCCGAGAAGGCCGAGCAGCGAGCCGACCGAAAGGTCGATCTCTCCCGCGACGATGACGAACACCATCGCTGATGCCAACATGCCGGTAATCGCCATCTGACGCAGCAGGTTGGAGAAGTTGCGCGGCGTCAGGAACTGCGAACCGCCCAGTTCGGTGTCATAGGTGAGGTAGCCGAAGAAAGCCCAGATGATCGCAATGACGATCAGGAGGGCGACGATCTTGTACTCGGACAGGAACTTCCTGACGTCTTTTTTGGTAAGTGTCATGATCGTACACCGATATTCTTTGAAGGAAGAGCCTCAGGCGGCTTCCGTGGCCGGTTGTCCAATGGCGGCGGCGAGAACCTTCTCCTGCGTCAAGCCTTCGTTGACGTAGTTGCCTCGCAGCTTGCCCTCGCCCATGACCAGGACGCGGTCGCTGATGCCGAGCACCTCGGGCATTTCCGAGGAGATCATCAGCACTGCGACACCCTGCTTGGCGAGTTCGAAGATCAGCTTGTAGATCTCGTACTTGGCGCCAACGTCGATACCGCGCGTCGGCTCGTCCAGGATCAGCACCTTCGGCTCGGGCAACAGCATCTTGGCGACGACCGCCTTCTGCTGGTTGCCACCCGACAGCGAGGCGATCGGCAGGAGAGGCTCCGCCGTCTTGACCTTCATGCGAATGATCTGGTTCTGGATCTCGGCAAGCTCGACTTCGGACTGGATGAAACCGCCCGTGGTGTAGCGCTTCAGCACCGACATGGTGATGTTGTAGCCGACGCCCATCAGCGGCACGATGCCATGACGTTTGCGATCTTCCGGCACCATGCAGATGCCGAGCCTCACCGCGTCACGGGGTGCGCGAACGCTGATCTCCTGGCCTTCGAGGAAGATCTTGCCCTCATGGTCACCGTTCCAGCAGCCGAACAGCTTGCAGGCAAGCTCGGTTCGCCCGGCTCCGACCAGACCGGCCACGCCGAGGATTTCACCCTTGCGGAGCTCGAAGGAAACGTTGTCCACCACCTTGCGTTCGCGGTTGGTCACGTCCCAGCAGGAGATGTTCTTGGCCTCGAACACCACGTCGCCAATGGCGTGCGTCTCGCGCGGGAAGAGGTTCTTCATCTCGCGCCCGACCATCATTGTGATGATCTTGTTGGTGTCGAGCTCAGCCATCGGCTGCGTGCCGATATGGGTTCCGTCGCGGATGACGGTCACCGTGTCGGCGATCTCGGCAACCTCTTCGAGCTTGTGCGAGATATAGACGCAGGCCATGCCGTTGGCCTTGAACTCCTTGATGAGATTGAGCAGCGTCTTGGTTTCGGAAGTGGTCAGGGCCGACGTCGGCTCGTCAAGGATCAGAAGCTTGGCGTTCTTGTTGAGCGCCTTGGCAATTTCGACCAGTTGCTGCTTGCCACCCGAATAGTTGTAGACCGGCAATGCAACGTTGATGTCGCTCATCTTGAGGCGAGCCATCAGCTTCTCGGCCTGTGCATTCATCAGGTCGTAGTCGATGAAGCCAGCCATGTTGCGTGGCTCGGAGCCGAGGAAGATGTTCTCGGCCACCGTGAGATGCGGCACCATCATCAGCTCCTGATGGATGATGACGATACCCGCCTCCTCGGTCTCGCGAATGTTGCGCGCCTTGAGTTCCTTGCCTTCCCAGAGAATTTCCCCCGACCAGGTTCCGTAAGGATAAACAGCCGAGAGAACCTTCATCAGCGTCGACTTGCCAGCACCGTTTTCGCCGCAGAGTCCCACGCACTCGCCCCGGCGAACCTGGAGATGAATCCCATCGATCGCCTTGACGCCATTAAAGTCCTTGGTGATGTCGTGCATCTCCAAGAGATAGTCTGACATGGACCGCACTCCCTTCGACGGCGCGAACGGCCTCGGGCAGGCCTCGCGCGCCATCTATCTCCGATCGGAGCCAAAGGCCTTGAAGGCCCGTCGCTTCCCAAAACCGGCTTTCCGCCGAATACGACTCGACACGCCGCCCCCGCGGCTTGCCGACCCGGCACGGCGCCTTTGCAGGAAGCCGCGACATCTTCTGCTGTTTTCTGCATGAAGGCCGAGCCTGAAGGCATCGACCAACCATCATTCGTTCGATGCGCTCGGAATTGGCCTCGATACGCAGCCGCCCAGGCGACATACGCGCAACACGCCGAAACGGCGGCTCAAGGCCATCGCCAGTCGACCGGCAAACCGACGGACCATCCCGACCCGATCGGCAAACAGCATGCCGGGGCGGGTTTGGCCCGCCCCGGTTGTTCGTCAGAGGATCACTTACCCTCGACCTGTTCCTTCGTGTAGAAGCCGTCCTCGACGACCTTCATCACGTTGTCCTTGGTCAGCGGGATCGGCGTCAGCAGCACGGAGTTGACCTCCTTCATGCCGTTGTCGAGCTTGGCCGAGTATTCAACGGCCTCACCCTTGACGAGCTTCATCGACAGCTTGGCGGCTTCCGACGCGATCAGCTGCAGCGGCTTGTAGACGGTGACCGTCTGCGTGCCGTCGATGACCCGCTTGATGGCGGCGAGGTCGGCATCCTGACCGGAGATGGCTACCTTGCCGGCAAGACCCTGGGCGGCGAGAGCCTGGATGGCGCCACCGGCCGTACCGTCGTTCGAGGCGACGACGGCGTCGATCTTGTTGTTGGCAGCCGTCAGAGCGTTCTCCATGATGGACAGCGCTTCGGTCGGGCTCCACTCCTTGACCCACTGCGAACCGATGATCTTCACCTTGCCGGCGTCGACGGCAGCCTGGAGAGCCTTCTCCTGGCCGGCGCGAAGCAGCTTGGCGTTGTTGTCGGTCGGCGCGCCGCCGAGCATGTAATAGTTGCCTTCCGGCACGACTTTGAGAACGGCCTCGGCCTGCAGATAGCCGACGCGCTCGTTGTCGAAGGAGATGTAGGCGTCTTCGTCAGCGTTCAGGATCAGACGGTCATAGGAGACGATCTTGATGCCGGCCTTGTGGGCTTCGTCGATGACTTCGCCGAACACCTGCGAGTTCATCGGCACGATGGCGATGGCGTCGACCTTCTGGGAGATCAGGTTCTCGACCTGGTTGACCTGCTTCTGCTCGTTGGCATCGGCGGAGGTCACGATCACTTCGGCGCCCAGTTCCTTGGCGGCGGCAATGAAATAGTCACGGTCACGGGCCCAGCGCTCAACGCGCAGGTCGTCGATCGAGAAGCCGAGAACCGGCTTGTCGGCAGAAGCCTGAGCAGCCATGGGCAACGCAACGGCAGCAGCCAGGATCGTGCTCGAGAGAATGGTAGAAAGCTTCATTGTCACTCCTCCTGAAGGCCCCCTCGGGCCTGACCGCCTCCCCGGCGGCCTCCTTGCACCCGAACCACGACCGAATGATTGATCCTTCGGTCACTTCCCCCAGCAATGCCCGTCATGGGCTTCGCCGTTGGTTCGGGATATACCTCACGCGAGGATAGATGCCTCAAAGCAATGATGGACGCAACTCATTTTGATTGCGTAGATGCGTTGTGACCATCATCCATTTGACGAAGAAATTTCCTAACTTCGTCATGAGGTTCCTTTGAGACAGGCGTATACCCGCGCAAATCCTTGCGCGAGCACAGATAATCCCTGACGCGCTCTTCCTGTCGAATAGCCGTCAAATTTGATGTGATTACATCAAGAGCATTCCCTCCCTTGCCCCTGACGATCTTTTCCGGGGACCCTCCATGTCGCCGGTAAAATTCGACCCTCAAATTATACTCATCACGCAACCTTGGCAAGAGACAATCAGGCCGACATCGACGAATGGTCCATCGGGCAGAGCGCAACAAAATACCCCGCCGCGGCGCATGGCCACAGCGGGGCATCGTTGAGAAAGCCAAGGAGAACGATCGAAAGCCACCGCAAGGTCTATAAAATCTGACCGATAAGGCTTCAGGGAGTCGGAGCGTCAGCGGAGAGGAGTCCCTCCGCCCGCAGTCGATCCCAAAGGACCGATGGAATCGACGCGCGATACCAGTCGAAGTTCTGCTTGGCGGCACCCAGCCTGCTCATGCCCACCACGACGGCCTTGACCGCGGGATGAGCCAACGGAAAATGCACGGCTGCTGCGGGCATTTGCACGCCAACCTCGGCGCAGACAGCGGCGATTCGCCTTGCCTTGTCGACAACCTCAGGCGGCGCGGCGCCGTAGTCGTAGTTGCCGCCGGCCTCCGGCGGCTTCACCAGAATGCCAGAGTTGAAGATGCCGACGGCGACCACGCCAACGCCCTTCTTTTCGGCGAGAGGCAGGAAATCGGCGAGGCCGGGCTGTTCCAGCAGCGTGTAGCGCCCCGCGAGCATCACCACGTCGAGGTCGAGCTTGGAGACCAGATCCGCCGCCACGTCCGCTTCGTTGACGCCGATGCCGATCGCCCTGAGATCGCCGCTGCGACGCAGCTCGTCGAGCGCGCGGTAGCCGCTGTCGAGCGTCTCGCGATAATGCTGATCGAAGCCGGCCTTGAGATTTCTCCGATCGAGGTCGTGAATGTAGGCAATGTCGATCGTCTGCGCCCCGAGCCGGTTGTAGGACTGCTCGAGCGACCGCATGAAACCGTCGTAGGTGTAGTCGAGAACCGGCCGCAACGGCAGCGGTCGCACCCACCCTCCCCGGTCCGGCGTCTCGCCGCGCCGATAGGGCACGAAATAGCGCCCGACCTTTGTCGACAGGAGATACTCGTCGCGAGGCTTGTTGCGCAGGAAGCGCCCGAGCCTCAACTCGCTGAGGCCGTAGCCGTAAAGCGGCGAGGTGTCGTAATAGCGAAAGCCCTCACCCCAGGCCTCGGCCAGGATGGAATCGGCTACATCGTCTGGCACATCCCAGGAAAGCGTACCAAGGCCGGACGCCCCGAAACCGAAGCGATAGGCCGGATTTTTCTCGAACGGATTTGTCATTGTCCCGTAGGCTCCGTAGGCACGAACGGCAGGCCATGGCGCATGTTCCGCCATGGCCTGTCGCCGTCGTGATGTCCTGTCAGCCGTAAAGCGGCCCGAATGTCCCACAGGCGCGGAAGTCGGCGCCTTCCGGATCCATGCCGAACATCGACCAAGCGCTTGGGCGGAAGATGGCCTCCTCGCCCACATTGTGCATGGCGATGGGAATGCGCAGCATGGATGCCAGAGCGATCAGGTCGGCGCCAATATGGCCGTAGGAAATCGCCCCGTGGTTGGCGCCCCACGCTGCCATCACCTTGTAGACCGACTTGAAAGGTCCCTCCCCCGTCAGTCGAGGCGCGAACCAGGTGGTCGGCCAGGTCGGGTCGGTACGCTTGTCCAGGATGTCGTGCACGCGCTCCGGCAGCGCCACCGTCTCGCCTTCGGCGATCTGCAGCACCGGCCCGATGCCAGCGACCAGGCTCAGACGCGTCATGGTCACGGGCATGCCGCCGCGCGTGGCAAAGTCGGTCGACCAGCCGCCGCCCCGGAAGTAGCCATGGTTGGCCTGACAGAACAGCGTTGCTTCGAGCGTACGCTGCTGATCGGCCTCGGTGACCTCCCAGAACGGCTTGATACCCGGCTTGTTGTCGACCACCATCTCGCCGGCGCCATCAAGACAGGTGGCGCCCGAGTTGATGAGGTGGATGAGGCCGCCCGCCGCCGCGCCGTCCACGACATGACCGGAAACGCGCTTGATTGCGTCCGGACTCCAGTAGGTACGCACGTCGGAGAAGATCTGCGCCCGCGCCGTCAGGAGATTGCCGAACAGCATGCCGACGCCATTGAGGCAGTCGTTCTCGGTGGCGAGGATCAGCGGCTGACGCGGACCGTTCCAGTCGAACGACGTGTTCAGCATGGTCTCCATGAAGTCGCCGTTCGGCATGAAGTCGGTCCACTGCCGCTGCCCCTGGAAACCGGCAGCGATGGCATGATGACCGCAGGACTCTTCGACGTAGCCGAGTTCGGCGAGACGCGGGTTGCCCACCATCAGGTCGCGGGCGATGAGACACATCTTGACCGACGTCTCCCACTCCCAGCGCTTGCGCGCGGCATCGGAGGCCTTGTCGCCGTTCGGGTCGAAACCTTCCTTGCAATGCTCGAGCGTCCAGGCGAGCGCCTTCTCGTATTCGACCGGATCGTAGATGGAGAGCTGCAGCCGCCGCTGGAACTCGCTCATGTCGATGAATTCGGTGCGCATGCCGAGATAGCGCTGGAAGAAGTCGGCATCGACGATGGAGCCGGCAATGCCCATCGACACGGCGCCCATGGAAAGGTAGCTGCGGCCCCGCATGGTGGCGACCGCGATGCCGGCACGCACGAAGCGCAGGATCTTGTCGCTAACGTCGTCAGGGATCGTTCGGTCCGAGCCGTCCTGTACCTCGGAGCCATAAATACCGAACGCCGGCAAGCCCTTCTGGTTGTGGGCCGCCAGCACGGCGGCAAGATAGACGGCGCCCGGACGTTCGGTGCCGTTGAAACCCCAGACGGCCTTGGGCATCAGGGGATCCATGTCCATGGTCTCCGAGCCGTAGCACCAGCAGGGCGTAACGGTCAGCGAAACCCCGACATTCTCACGAGCGAACTTTTCCGCGCAGGCCGCGGCCTCCGAGACACCACCGATGGTGGTGTCGGCGATCACGCACTCGACGGGCTCACCGGTGGGATGACGCAACGTGGCCGTAACGAGCTCGGCCACAGCCTTGGCCATGCCCATCGTCTGATCCTCGAGGCTCTCGCGCACGCCATTGCGCCGGCCGTCGATGGCCGGACGGATGCCGAGCTTCGGCAGATTCTTGAAAACGCCGTTCATGTCTCTCTCCCTTCCTCCCGATACCTTTTGCCCAGGCCAACCTCCCACCTGGGATCAGAGGCGCTTCGGTCCGCCATGCGGTGGTGGCTCAACTCTGTTCTTGACGGTCGCATCGACGGCTTCGCCGGCCTGCTTTCCGTAGCTCTTGAAGCGCTCCAGCACGACGTCCATCTCCTCCTTGCCGAGAATCACGCCGCCGCCCAACATGCGCGTGCCGATGTAGACCCGCGCCAGATTCTCCACCTCCTCGAGAACGGCGAAGGCCTTGGCCGGCGTCTTGCCCAGCGCGATGACGCCATGGTTGCCCAGAAGACAGGCCATCCGGTCCTCCAGCGCCGAGAGCGCCTCGACCGACAGCTCAGCCGTGCCAAACGGCGCATAGCCCGAGCACTTCACCACGTCGCCGCCGGAAACGCCGATCATGTAGTGGACTGGCGGTATATCAAGCCGACAGCAGGCGAGGATGGAGCAGTTGATGGCGTGGCTGTGCAGCACGGCGTCCACGTCGGGGCGAGCCTTCAGGATGTCGTAGTGAAAGCGCCATTCGGACGAGGGAACGTAGTCGCCATAATAACGCCCCTCCCAATCCATCTCGACGATCTGCTCCGGCCGCATCTTGTCGTAGGCGACGCCGGACGGCGTGATCAGCAACCCGCCCTCGACCCGTACGCTGAGGTTGCCGGCAGCGCCGGTGTTCAGCCCGGATGCGTTCATCCTGAGGCAAATCGCGATCATTTCCTCGCGCAGGTCGAGATGATCAGTCATTTGTTGGCTGCCTCCTGAGGCACGGACGGAACGGCCATCCCTTCCGCCGGAGCTTGTTCCCGGAAATCATGATCGAGCGGCGCAATCAGCACCTCCACGCCGGCATCCTCCAGCATGCGCCGATCGCCGTCGGAAATCCCTTCGTCGGTCACGAACACGTCGACCTCGGCAAGGGGGAACACCACAAGGCTGCGCGCCTCACCGAACTTGGTGCTGTCGGCCAGCACGACCAGGCGCGCCGCCTGCCGCCGCAATGCCCGCGCCGCCCTGAGCGGCAGAGGATCGTCTTCCATGATGCCGGCAGGGCCGACGGCATGACAGCCAATGAAGAAGGTGCTGGCGGCAACGTGGAAGGCTGGCGGGTCATCGAAGGGGCTGAGCACGATGCCCTGCTGGGCAAGCACCTCACCGCCGGTCAGGAAGACGCGGTTGTCGGTCTTGAAGGCCAGGTGGTTGGCCACCGGCAGGGAGTCGGTCAGCACCGTCAGCCCCACAGCCGGCAACATCTCGGCAAAGCGAGCCACGGTCGAACCGCCGTAGAGGATCAACGTGTCCGGCGTCGAGACCAGTTCCACAGCGCGGCGGGCGATCGCCTCCTTCGCTGCGGCCGCGCGCTGTGCCTGTACGCCGAAGAAATAAGAGGCGAGCGGCCGACCGGCTGCCATCAGAGGCGCAACACCACCCCGCACCTTGCGGATGCGCCCGGCTTCGCAAAGCTGATCGACGTCGCGACGGAGCGTCGCGCCAGATGCATCGACCATGGTCAGAAGCTCCTCGTAGGACACGGCATCGCGCCCTTCGACGGCCTTCAGGATCAGGTTGAAACGTTCTTCCTTCAGCATGCCACAGACCATAAGTCCGGGGGGCTGGAAGCGTCAATCTGCCCATCTGCAGATTTGTTCAAAATATCTCATTTACTCGCAATACATTTCAGTCGCGGGCTCTGTGCCAATCCACGCGGCATTCGGGTGACCAAAAAGGCAACATATGGCGCTTTTCGTCGCAAATACCCCTAGTTACGATCAATTCGTGCGCACCCGGCATTTCCCGTGCTTGATTCACTCATCGGGATTACCTAAGACCGTCCACAACCCCGGCCCGAAATCGGCCGAAGGCTCTGACGGAGGAAGTTCGATGCGCGCCTTGTTGTTTGCTCTCGCCGCCAGCGTTGCGGCGGTCCTGCCGGTCCATGCCGAGAACGTGACGGTCGACGTCACCGCCATTGTCGAGCATCCGGCGCTCGACGCCGTTCGCGACGGCGTCAAGGATGCGCTGGAAGCCGCCGGATACAAGGAAGGCGAGAACCTCACCTTCGTCTACAAGTCGGCTCAGGGCAACGCTGCGACCGCAGCCCAGATCGCCCGTCAGTTCGCCGGCGAAGAACCCACCGTGATCGTGCCGATCTCGACCCCGTCGGCCCAGGCGGTCGCCGCGGCGACGCGCGACATCCCGATCGTCTTCTCCGCAGTGTCCGATCCGGTCGGCGCCCAGCTCGTGAAGAACATGGACAAGCCGGGCGGCAATGTTACCGGCCTCTCCGACATGTCGCCGGTGGCCGAGCATGTTGCCCTCATCAAGGAGATCCTGCCGAACGTGAAGAAGCTGGGCTTCCTGTACAACTCGGGCGAAGCCAACTCGGTATCGCTGCTGGCTGCCCTCAAGGCGGAAGCCGACAAGGCCGGTATCGAAGTGGTCGAGTCCGCCGCCACCAAGACGGCCGAGGTGCAGGGCGCGATGCGCGCACTGGTCGGCAAGGCCGACGCGGTCTACGTCCCGACCGACAACACCATTATCTCCGCGCTGGAGTCGGCGGTCGGCGTTGCCGAGGAGTCGAAGCTGCCGCTTTTCACGGCTGACACCGACAGCGTGTCCCGTGGCGCCATCGCCGCGCTCGGCTTCAACTACTATGACGTCGGCAAGCAGACCGGCGACATCGTCGTTCGCGTGCTTAAGGGCGAAACCGTTGGCGATATCCCCACCACTATCGCCAAGGGCACCGACCTCGTCGTCAACAAGACGGCCGCCGCCAAGATGGGCGTGACCCTGCCGGAAGCCCTGGTCGCCCGTGCCACCAAGGTAATTGAGTAATCACGGCGTCGCGCCCCGCTTCAAGTTGCAGCGGGGCGCGCCTCCACAAGACAGGCCGGTTTGCCGGCCGGGGTGTCCCGTGTTGCCAAGTTGGCCCAGCATGCCGTTTCGGGATATCCAGCACTGAGGATCGTTGAGCGTGAGTCAAATCGCCCTATGGGGGGCCGTCGAACTCGGCCTCGTTTATGCCTTCGTCGCGCTCGGCGTCTATCTCGCCTTCCGCGTCCTCGACTTTCCCGACCTCACCGTTGACGGTACGTTCCCGCTCGGTGCCGCCGTGACGGCCGTACTGATCATGGCCGGCGTCAACCCTTGGATCTCCGCGTTCGTTGCCATGCTGGCCGGCGCGCTGGCCGGGCTGGTGACGGCGGCGCTCAACGTCCGTTTCAAGATCCTGAACCTGCTCGCTTCGATCCTGACCATGATCGCCCTGTTCTCGGTCAATCTTCGCGTGATGGGCCGGCCGAACGTCGCGTTGCTTTCCGTCGACACCATGTTGACCCCCTTCTATGGCAATGGCCTCCGGGACTTCATGGTTCGACCGTTGTTCCTTCTGGTCTTGGCCATCGTGGCGCTGATCGTCGTGTGGCGCTATCTTGAGAGCGACGCCGGCCTTGCCATGCGCGCCACGGGCGCCAATGCCCGAATGGCCCGTGCCCAGGGCATCAACACCGACCGCCAGATCTATCTCGGCATCGCCCTTTCCAACGCCCTGGTCGCGCTCGGCGGCGCTTTGTTCGCCCAGACCAACGGCTTTGCGGACGTCACCTCGGGCGTCGGCACCATCGTCGTCGGCCTCGCCGCGGTGATCATCGGCGAGACGCTGTTTGGCACCCGCCGCATTCTGATCGCCCTGATCGGCTGCGTCGTCGGCTCCATCGTCTACCGTATTGCCATCCAGCTCGCGCTGTCCTCCGACTCGCTTGGCCTGCAGGCATCCGATCTGAACTTGGTCACGGCCGTCCTCGTCACCTTCGCGTTGGTGCTGCCGCGCCTCAAGCGGGGAGTGCTCTCGTCATGATCGTCCTCGACAACATCCACGTCGTGTTCGGGCGCGGTACGCCGCTCGAGAAGAAAGCGCTGGCCGGCGTTTCGCTGACCATCAAGGAAGGCGCCTTCACCACCGTTATCGGTTCCAACGGAGCCGGCAAGTCGACTTTGCTTGGCGTGTTGGCCGGTGACGTCATTCCCACCGAGGGCAGCGTGCGCATCGGCACATCCGATGTTACCAAACTGCCGACCGCCGCCCGTGCCGGTCGCGTTGCCCGCGTCTTCCAGGATCCGCTCGCCGGTTCCTGCGGCGCACTGTCCATCGAGGAGAACCTCGCCCTCGCCTACCGGCGGGGCCAGCGGCGCGGCCTCAAGCTTGCGCTTGGGCACCAGCGCCGCAAACTGTTCCGCGAGCGGATCGCCGAACTCGATCTCGGCCTTGAGAACCGCATGAGCGACCGCATGGCCATGCTGTCAGGCGGACAGCGTCAGGCCGTGTCGTTGGTGATGGCCATGATGGCCAGTTGCGACGTGCTGCTGCTCGACGAACACACCGCCGCGCTCGATCCGGGCATGGCCGAGTTCGTGATGCGGCTCACCGAGAAAATCGTCGGCGCCAACAAGCTGACGACGCTGATGGTGACGCATTCGATGCGGCAGGCGCTCGATTACGGCGACCGGACCATCATGCTGCACGGTGGTGAGATCGTGCTCGACGTCGAAGGCAACAACCGTCGCAACCTCGAGGTAGAGGACCTTATCGACATGTTCCGCCGCGTTCGCGGCCAGACACTCGATGACGATGAACTGTTGATCGCCGAATGAGGCCAGGGGCGGTTCGCCGCCCTCTCCTACCCGATGACCCTTGCGATCAGCTCCCACAACGCCGGAGCCCGGTAGTCGGGCACGGCGATGTCCGCCCCGTTTTGCTTCACCGCCGCCTCATCGAGCGTCGTGGTCAACCCCACGGTGGCGATCTTCGCCGCATGTGCCGCCCGCAAACCGGGAGGCGCATCCTCGAAGGCGATCGCCCGGTCGGCGGAAACGCCGAGCCGCTCGAGTCCGGTGAGGTAAGGCAGCGGATCGGGTTTGCCGCGCTCCAGCTCCGTGCCGATGACGATGGTATGGAAGTACTCGGTCACACCAAGCTGAGCCAGCATGTCGCTCACGTTGGGGCGTGGCGCATTTGAGACGACAGCCAGTCCGATCTTGTGCTCCACAGCCCAGTTGAGGACGTCGATCAGTCCATCGATGGGCTTGAGACGACCGACGATCAGGCGCCGGAACAGCGCCTCCTTCTCGTCGGCGAGGCGTGGATGCTCCTCCTCCGCGACATGGGGGAAAAGAGTCTTGAAGATCAAAGAATTGGCTTGGCCGGAGACGTATTTCAGGAACGTCGGTTCATCAATGTCGACGCCATAGGCCTTGCCGAACTCCACGAAAGCCTCGTGATGGAAGGGGTCGCTGTCGGTCAGCGTTCCATCCATGTCGAACAGCAGGGCACGTGAAAACATCAGCAGGGACTCCGGTCGCGGCAACGCGTCTTTCGAGGCGGCCTGCATACACCGGGGACCCCGAAGGGTCCAGCCGCGTGACGCTCAATTGACAGGTCGCCCTGCCGGACTTTTAATCTTCCAATCCGAATGCGCGATATGTATTGATCTCTTCATAAGCACAATAAAGCGGACCCAAATGGAACTACGCCAACTGCAGCATTTCGTCGCCGTCGCCGAGGAGATGCACTTCACCCGTGCCGCGCGCCGCGTCAATATCGTGCAATCGGCACTGTCGACCTCGATCCGCGCGCTTGAAGAAGAACTTGCCGCCAAGCTGTTCATGCGCAACACGCGCCAGGTCCAGCTGACCGCTGCCGGCCGCGTCTTTCTCGACAAGGCGCGCCTTGCCCTCGAAGCCGTGCGCGAGGCGCGCGACGCGGTCGCCGCCGTTCAGGGACTGACGCGCGGGCGCTTGGCCATCGGCACCGTGCAGAGCCTGCCGGCCTTCGTCGACTTGCCAGCCCTTCTCGCCTCGTTCCACGAGCTCTACCCAGGTATCGAAGTCCGCCTCTGCCAGGGCAACGCCGACCACCTCGTCGACAAGATCCGCTCCGGCGCCATTGACCTCGCCATCGTGCCGCTGATCGAGGCGCCGCGCGGCATCGCCACCAGGATGATCGCCTGCGAGTACCTCGTCGCCATCTGCTCGAAGAACCATCCGCTGGCCGGACGAACCGACGTTCCGCTCTCGGCCTTCCGCGACGAGCCCTTCGTCGACTTCGAACAGGCCTGGGGCACACGCCATCTGGTCGACACCGGGTTTCGCCAAGCCGGCGTCGAACGCCGCGTCGCCTTCGAAGTCAATGACCTAGGCACGCTGATCGAACTGGTATCGCGCGGGCTCGGCATCGCGTTGGTCCCCGAGGCAATCGCCGAGGCTGAAGCCGAGACGCTCGGCGTCGTCCGCCTTGCCGAACCGCAGATGTGCTGGGAACTGGCAGTCGCCACGCTCGCCGGCAGCGGCGACGACGTCATTCTGGATGGCGCGCCCAAGGCCTTCATGGATCTGCTGATCGCCGTCCCTAGCGTCGACGACAAGGAAGAGGCGGCGGCCTGACGAGCCGCGCCTCCCTTCTGGTCGACGTCAGCTCACATACTTCCGCCAGTCGTGCTGCTCCTTGAAGCCCAGCACGGTACGGATCTTCTCGTTGGAGATTGGGGCTTCGTAACCGACGAGCGGGCGGCTGTGCGGCGTGTCCGGGCACACCTTTTTGAGGAAGGTCTCGGTTGGCTCGCGGGCCGTGATCGTGTCGTTGACGGCGTTGAACACCTGGAAGCCAAGCCCGTTCTTGCCGACCGCGAGATGCACGATTTCGCCGAGATCGCGAGCGTCGATATAGCTCCAGGCGTTGCGCTTGCGTGTCAGCGGATCTTCCATGAATCCTGGGAAGTTGGCGTATTCGTGCGGCTCGATGACGTTGCCGATCCTGAGTGCGTAAATGTCGGCTTTGTAGCGCATGGCGAAGGCGCGAGCCGTCTTCTCGTTCACCACCTTGGACAGGCCGTAGCTGTCCATCGGGTCGGTGTCGTAGTCCTCGGTCATCGGGAACTGATGGAAGTCCTTGTCGCCCTCGGCAAAGCACACGCCGAAGGTCGTCTCGCTCGAGGCGATGATCACCTTGCGAATGCCGAGCTTCATCGACGCCTCGATGACGTTGTAGGTCGACATCACGTTGGTTTGGAAGGTGTGATTGTCCGGCGTCAGAAGAATGCGCGGCACGGCCGCGAAGTGGACGACGGCATCGGGAAGCACCGGCCGGGATCCGCTGGCGAGGCTGTCGAAGTCGAAATGCATCGACAGCGCGCTGTAGACCTGCCCGGCGTCGGTCAGATCGCAGGCCAACGTCGTCACCCCCGGACAATCGAGCGGCTTGAGATCCAGGTTGAAGACGTCGTGCCCCTTTCCCTTGAGATAGGGCACCACATGGCGGCCGGCCTTGCCCGAGCCGCCGGTAAAGATGATCTTGCTTCCCATCATTGTCTCCGAGATTTCATGCGCCTGACGTCGCGATGCGTCAGGTCATCAGTTGGCCGCCATTCGCCTCGAGAACCTGACCGACCATGTAGCCGGAGAGGACTTCGGAGGCGAGAAACAGGTATGGACCGACCATGTCCTCTGGCTTGGCGAGGCGCTGCAGCGGAATGGTGACGCGCATCGCCTCTAGGTAGGCCTGGTCGGAATAGCGTTCATGAAACGGCGTCTCGACGATACCCGGCGCCACCGCGTTGACGCGGACGCCGAAGGGCGCGAACTCCTTGGCCATGCCGCGCGTCACATTCTCGATAAAGGCCTTGGCCGAGCCATAGGGACCGGCGCCAAGACTGGCTCCGGTGCGGGCGGCGATCGACGTCGTGTTGATGATGAAGCCCTGCTGCGCCTTGAGGAAAGGTAGCGCAGCGTGGGAAGCCACCAGCACGGAACGGACGTTGAGGTCGATCACCTCGTCGAACACTGCCCCATCGAAGGCGGCATAGGGCATGCGCGCCACCATGCCGCCGGCGTTGTTGACGAGACCGTCGAGCCGGCCGAGCGCCATGGCTGTCTCTTCGACCACCCGGGTAACCTCGGTCGGCTTGGTGACGTCGCCATGCACGGCCGTCGCCTTGCCACCGGCGGCGCGGATGTCGGAGCAAAGTGCCTCGGCGGCAGCGACAGACGAGTTGTAGTGGATTCCCACGGAAGCCCCTTGCTCGGCGAAGGCGCGCGCCAGAGCCGCGCCAATGCCGGAAGAAGCCCCCGTGATGAGCACGGCCTTGCCTGCGAGATCGGGAATGCTGAGTGGCTTCGTCATAAGGGCCTCCTTCGTCACGCTGAGCGCCAGACGGTCGCGTCGCGGTCACGGGACAAGCAAAGCCCGTCCCGTGACCGCTGTCCATCGGCAAGCCGGCTATGCCGCGCCTAGAGCATTCGCCGACCAAATTGAAACATTTGGTCGTCCAGCGAAGGCTCCAGATTCACTTGCTGGAGCAGCCGCTTTTCGATCAGGTTGATTCAACCTGATCGGCGGGTGCTCTAGAGCGACTTGACCATGAAGGTCTTATACGGCGCTTCGAGGGCCGCGATCTCCTCGGCATTGAGGTCGAAATCGACGGCGGCGACGGCATCATCAAGGTGTCTCATCTTGCTGACACCGACGATCGGCGAGGTCACGCCGTTCACCTGCAGCACCCAGGCAAGCGCCACCTCTGCCATGGAACGTCCACGCGCTTTCGCCACCTTCTCGACGGCCGCGACCACCTCCGGCGCATTGCCTTCGGTGTGGTCGTACATGCCCTTGTTGTGACGGTCGGTGGTGTTGCGCTTGGTCTCCGTACCCCAGGGGCGCGTCAGCTTGCCGCCGCCGAGCGGGCTCCACGGAATGACGGCGACGCCCTGGTCGCGACAGAGAGGCAGCATTTCGCGCTCTTCCTCACGATAGACGAGGCTGAGCTGGTTCTGCATCGAGGCGAACGTGGTCCAGCCGTTGAGCTCGGCGACGTGCTGCATCTTGGCGAACTGCCAGGCGAACATCGAAGACGCGCCGATGTAGCGCGCCTTGCCGGCCTTCACCACATCATGCAGCGCCTCCATGGTCTCCCCGACCGGCGTGAAGGGATCGAAACGATGGATCTGGTAGAGGTCGACGTAATCGGTGCCCAACCGCTTCAGACTGTTGTCGATCTCACCCAGAATGGCCTTGCGAGACAGGCCACGGCCATTCGGTCCCGGTCGCATCGGGAAGAAAACCTTGGTGGCGAGCACGAACTCTTCACGCGGCGCCAACTCCTTCAGGACGGTTCCGGTTATCTCCTCGCTCGAACCAGCCGCGTAGACGTTCGCCGTATCGAAGAAGTTGATGCCGGCCTCCCAGGCCTGACGGAACAGTGGCCTCGCGTCATCGAGGCCAAGCACCCAAGGGCGTTCGTCCGTCACCTTTCCGAAGGACATGCAGCCAAAGCAGATTCGGCTGACTTCGAGCCCTGACTTTCCGAACCGGGTGTACTGCATGGTAACTCCTCCCTCAGGAAGCCGCTGAACAGATCATCGGCATCCGCTACGTCTCTTTTCGATCCCGCAGTCAATCGCCACTGCTTTGATCCGTCAAATGGATTATCGAGATAAGATTGATCTCAAATACCGCAACAAAACGCCTACCAATGCGCTTTGGATGTCACGTTCCCGGCTTTTCATCCTCTTGCGATAGCCGGCCATGCCACTTCATCCTCGTTGAGATGAATCGTTTTTGCTAGCGTTGACTCCATGAAGGCGGGCCTGAGAGGCGCGCAAAGGAGAAAGCCATGTCGGAACCCCAAGAGCCCGTCAGCCGCCGCTGGTGGAAAGAGGCCGTCGTCTACCAAATCTATCCTCGCTCCTTTCAGGACTCGAACGGTGACGGCATCGGCGACATTGCCGGCATCATTTCACGTCTCGACTACCTCAAGGATCTCGGTGTCGACGTGGTGTGGCTGAGCCCGCACTACGATTCGCCCAATGCCGACAACGGCTACGACATTCGCGACTATCGCAAGGTGATGGCCGAGTTCGGTACCATGGCCGACTTCGACGCCTTGCTGGCCGGCCTCAAGACGCGCGGCATGCGCCTCATCGTCGACCTTGTGGTCAATCATTCCTCCGACGAGCACGTCTGGTTCGCCGAAAGCCGCAAGTCGAAGGACAATCCGTATCGCGACTACTACATCTGGCGGCCGGGGCGCGGCGACGGCCCGCCGAATGACTGGCGCTCGTACTTCTCCGGTTCTGCCTGGACGCTCGATCCGGCCACGGGCGAGTACTATCTGCACCTTTTTGCCGACAAGCAGCCGGACCTCAACTGGGAGAACGACAAGGTGCGCGCCGAGGTCTACGACCTCATGCGCTTCTGGCTCGACAAGGGCGTCGACGGCTTCCGCATGGACGTCATTCCGATGATCTCCAAGGAGCAGACCTTCCCCGACTACCCGCCGGAGCATCGCGAACGCACCGAGTATTACCACGCGGTGGGGCCGCGCCTGCACGAGTTCCTCCAGGAGATGAACCGCGAAGTTCTCTCGAAATACGACGTGATGACGGTGGGCGAGGCCTTCGGCGTCACACCGGAGCAGACGCCCGACCTCGTCGACGAGCGACGCGGCGAACTGAACATGATCTTCAACTTCGACGCCGTCCGTCTTTGCAACGATGGCCATCGTTACCGAACGTGGGCACTGCCCGAGTTGAAGGCCATCTATCGCCGCCTTGAGGAGAACACTGGCTGTCACGGCTGGAACACCGTATTCCTGTCCAACCACGACAACGCCCGCCTTGTCAGCAGCTTCGGCGACGACGCCGAGCCGTGGCGCGTGCCGTCAGCCAAGCTGCTGGCCACGATGCTGATGACGCTGCACGGAACGCCGTTCATCTACCAAGGCGATGAACTGGGCATGACCAACTTTCCCTTCACGTCGGTCGAACA
The DNA here is from genome assembly GCA_963665435.2 of uncultured Pleomorphomonas sp. Lineage (GTDB taxonomy): Bacteria > Pseudomonadota > Alphaproteobacteria > Rhizobiales > Pleomorphomonadaceae > Pleomorphomonas. The sequence continues at coordinate 169,657 of CAXXNH010000007.1, forward strand.
ATACGACGACATTGCCGTCCGAAACGCATGGAAGGCGGAGGTTCTGACCGGACGCGTGACCGCGGCGGACTTCCTGGAAGGCATGGCCCGGACCAGTCGCGACCACTCCCGTACGCCGATGCAATGGAGCGCCAAGCCGAATGGTGGCTTCACCACAGCCGAGAAGGCATGGCTCGCCGTCAATCCCAACTATCCCAGGATCAATGCCGAAGCGGCGTTGGCCGACCCCGGCTCAATCTACCACCACTATGCGAAGCTCGCCGACCTGCGCCGGTCGCACCCTGCCCTCGTCTACGGCGATTTCGAGGATCTTGCGCCGACTCATCCCAAGCTTTTTGCCTACACGCGAAGGCTCTGCGAGGAGACCTTGCTCGTCCTGCTCAACTTCTCGCGCGAGACGATAGAGGTCGACCTGCCGTCCGGCGTGGAGATTGGCGAACAACTGCTCGGCAACCTTGCCGATCCATCGAAGGGCAAGAGACTGGCCGGCTGGGAAGCGCGCATCCACCGCTGCCGCTGACCCCGCCTTGGGAAGGCCCTACGGCCCGGTGACGATCGGGCCGTTCTTCTCCGTCCACTCGATCATGCTTCCGGTATAGACGCTGACATCCGAGCGCCCGGCGGCTTCGGCTACGGTCATTGCCTGTCCGGCGCGCCGGCCGGAGCGACACATCAGGACGACGGGAATATCGGATGGCGGCGGCAGCTGTTCGGCCTTGAAGGTCGACAGAGGCAGGTTGACGGCGCCCGGCACGTGCCCTGCCGCGAACTCTTCGGCCTCGCGGACGTCGACGAGATGAATGCGGTTCGAGTTCAGACCCGCCCGCACCTGATCGAAACTGAAAACCTCCCCGGCCACAGCCAGCCCGGCAAGAGACAGAAACAAGCCGCCGAGAAACGCCCAATTCACCAACCGCATCGCTCACTCCCTCACATTGCCCTCCGCGAACATGGGGGCCGAAACACGATGATTGCAAGAACGATTGACGAAATAACGGCGCCGGCTCTCCCTCAGGAGAAATCGGCGCCGCAATTGCGAAGCTCGTCGTCAGCAGCAGCGGAACACTCCGCCGTTGGAGCCGCCGCCATAGCGGCGCTCCTGGCTGTTGCGGAAGAACTCTTCCTTCGTCATGACCGGCTCGTCCGGGTGATTGACTTCCCGATGAGCGACATAGGTGTCGTAGTCGGGAACGCCGACCATGAGGCGCGCCGTCTGGGCGAGCTTCTGCCCGACCCTTCTCGGATTAGGTAGCCTGAGGCCGCACACCTGACATGTCATCGCCCACCTCCCTTGCGGTTGGCGTCTGATCGCGCAGCGCCTTGAGCATCGCCTGCACGCCGAACACCAGCATGCCCACGACGATGATCATGAACACGGCGGTCAGCGCCGCATCGACCCACTGGTTGAAGACGACCCGCTGCATCTCCTCCACCGTCTTGGCCGGGGCGAGAATGGTGCCTTCCGCGATCGCCTTGGAGAAGCGATTGGCCTGGGCGATGAACCCGACCGCCGGACGCCCGTCGAACAGCTTCTGCCAGCCGGCCGTGAGCGTGCAGATGGAAAGCCAGGTCAGCGGGACTAGAGCAACCCAGGCATAGGCCTGCCGCTTCATCTTGAACAGCATCACCGCAGCGAAGGCGAGAGCGATCGCCGCCAGCATCTGGTTGGCGATGCCGAACAGCGGCCACAGCGTGTTGATGCCGCCGAGGGGATCGACCACGCCCTGGTAGAGGAAGTAGCCCCACGCGGCGACGGCAAGCGCCGTGGCCACGAGATTGGCCGTCCAGCTATGGGTCTGCCGGAAGGCGGGAACCGCCGTGCCGATCAAATCCTGGATCATGAAGCGGGCGACGCGCGTGCCGGCATCGACCGTCGTCAGGATGAACAGCGCTTCGAAGAGGATGGCGAAGTGATACCAGAACGGCATCAGCGCCACGCCGCCGATCACGCCCGACAGGATGTGCGCCATGCCCACCGCAAGTGTCGGCGCGCCGCCGGCCCGCGACAGGATGGTCGCCTCGCCAACGTTCTTTGCCATCTCCGTCAGCATGTCCGGCGTCACGGTGAACAGCGGATCCCAGCTGGAGATCACCTGCGCCGCCTGATCTGCCGTGGTGCCGATGACGCCAGCCGACGTGTTCATGGCAAAGTAGACGCCGGGCTCGATCACCGAAGCGGCGATCAGCGCCATGATGCCGACGAAGCTTTCCATCAGCATCGCGCCATACCCGATGAAGCGGAACTGGCTCTCGCTCTCGATCATCTTGGGTGTGGTGCCCGACGAGATAAGGGCGTGGAAGCCGGAGATGGCGCCGCAGGCTATGGTGATGAACAGGAACGGGAAGAGGTTGCCGGAGAACACTGGCCCCGTACCGTCGATGAACTTGGTCACCGCAGGCATCTTCATCTCGGGCATCACGAAGACGATGCCGATGGCCAGCGCCATGATGGTGCCGATCTTCAGAAACGTCGACAGATAGTCGCGCGGCGCGAGCAGGAGCCACACAGGCAGGACCGAAGCGACGAAGCCATAACCGATCAGAATGAGCGCCAGGGCCTCGCCCTTGTAGGTGAACAACGGCGCCAGCATCTCGCTTTCCGCGACGGTGCGGCCGAAAAGAATGGCAAGCAACAGCAGCACGACGCCGATCACGCTCATCTCGCCAATGCGACCAGGCCGGAAGAACCGGCTGTAGAGCCCCATGAGAATGGCGATCGGGATGGTGGCGAACACCGTGAAGGTGCCCCAAGGGCTACCGACCAGAGCCTTGACGACGATGAGCGCAAGCACGGCAAGCAGGATGATCATGATCATCAGGATGCCGATCGACGCGACAACGCCGGGTAGCGGGCCAAGCTCAGTCTTGATCATGTCGCCGAGCGACCGGCCGTCGCGCCGGGTCGAGGCGAACAGGATCAGCAGATCCTGAACGGCGCCGGCAAAGATGACGCCGGCGATCAGCCACATGGTTCCGGGCAGATAGCCCATCTGCGCGGCGAGCACCGGACCGACCAGCGGACCGGCGCCGGCAATGGCGGCGAAGTGGTGACCGAATAGAACGTACTTGTCGGTCGGAACGTAATCGAGGCCGTCATTATGCCGTACCGCTGGCGTTCTGCGGGAGGGATCCGCACCGAGAACACGATTGACGATATAGAGCGCGTAAAAGCGGAACGCGACGAGATAGGTCGCGACGGCGGCGACCACCAGCCATAGCGCATTGATCGTTTCGCCGCGGCTGAGAGCGACGCCGCCGAGAGCGCCGGCGCCGACGACGGCGATCAGTATCCAGACGAGCCATTCGCCCGGTGAACGGGGCATCTTGGCAACTGTTGACATCTTGTCCTCCCGACGGAAACCGGGCCGAGGGAGGGTGAAATTGCAGACAAGCCTCCCCATTGCCCCGACAGGGTTTGTCGGGAACCAAACGGGTTGATTTTGCTTCTGATTCCACCAGCCGCCGTCGTATCGACCGATCCTCCTCCTCCCCAGGACTCCGATCCGGACGAACGACGGCGGCTCCACTCCCGCGGCAACCTTCCGCTTCACTGTAACGATGCGAACAAGACTGGATTATTGTATCGCTTCGTTCGCGACAAGGTGAAGAAACGCTTAACGCGAGATGTTTCCCTTAGCAAATAGGATGATGAGCCCCCGCTTTTCAGGGGGCTGTGCCGCCCGAGAAGACATGCACGCGATCAATGGGCGGCAGGCGTCGCCTGAACGATCAACCGGAAGCGGTGGCGAACGCCATCCGGGACCACGGTCGCCGGCGCGATCTCGGTTACGCCGAACGAGCGGCGCACGATGCCCCTGGCCTCGTCAAGGGAGCCGATCACGCCAAGCCCCATCATCTGGAGCGCAGCGTTGCCGAGCGCCGACGTCTCGACGGGGCCGGCACTGACCGGAATGCTGCAGGCGTCGGCCGTAAGCTGGTTGAGAAGCTTGTTCTTGGCTCCTCCGCCAATGATGCGAATGTGCGTCAGCGGCCGGCCGGTCAGCGTTTCGAGTTCGTCCTTCACGCGAGCATAGTCGAGAGCAAGACTGTCGAACACCGCTCTCGCCACCGGGCCAAGCCCTTCCGGTACCGGTTCGCCATGCTCGGCAGCGAGAGACCGAATGGTGGCGGTCATCGAGGCAGGGTTTAGGAAGCGCGGGTCATCCGGATTGATCAGCGTCACCCAGGCGGGCACCTCGGCCGCGGCAGCCACGAGATCGCCGAACGCCGGCTCGCCGAACTCCTTGCGCACCCGCTGGATCAGCCATAGGCCCATCAGGTTCTTCAGCACGCGATACCGGCCGCAAACACCGCCCTCGTTGCCGATGTTGAAGCCAAGCGCCCGCTCCCCGACATAGGGAACCGGGCTTTCCACCCCCATGAGCGACCATGTCCCGGACGAGAGGAAGGCCTCGTCGGCCCCTCCGATCGGAGCAGCGGCAACGGCCGAGGCTGTATCGTGGCCACCGGGCGCGATAACGAGAACAGGGCGCCGCCCATCGCGGCCGGTCATCGGACCGAGCACAGTTCCCGGCTCAACCGGCTTTTTCATGAGGCTCCGGCGGACACCAGCCAGTTCCAGGAGATCGGCGTCCCAGTCTCGCGTTTCGAGCGACAGAAGCTGTGAGGTGGTCGAGATCGAGAACTCGTTGGAGACGATCCCCGACAGGCGGAAGTGAAGGTAGTCCGGCGTGAAAAGAAGATGTCGGGCGACTGCGAGCCACTCGGGATGCTCCTTCGCCGTGGCGCGCAGTTGATAGAGCGTGTTGTAGGGCTGGAAATGGATACCAGTGCGCCGGTAGATCTCGACTGCCGGCATGATTGCCGTCACCTCGTCGATCAAGCCGGCAGTTCGGTCGTCGCGATAGGCGACGGAGACGCCGACCTGGCGCAAGTTTTCGTCAAGCAACACGTAATCGACACCCCAGGTGTCGCAGCCGACGCTCTCGATCGGCGCCATGTCGTCGGCGCGATCGATCCCCGCGCGGATTTCCCGAACAATCGCCTCGCTGTCCCAGCAATCGTACCCGGTGGTCGGATCGATGCCGAGTGGCGTTTCGAAGCGATGAGCCTCCGTCAGCTCGATACGGTCGCCATCGAACGAGGCCAGCATGACGCGACCGCTGCCGGCGCCAACGTCGACCGCGGCGACATGCACCCGCTGCTTCTCACCCAACATGACCGCACCCTCCCCTACCTTGGCAAACCTAGGTTCGAGGGGGCCTCGCCGTCAATCAAACTTGGCGGATCTCAGCAGAAAGTATCAATAATTTGCAAGATCGATCATCGAGACTCGGTCAAACTCATGCGAACAGGAACCCGAACTGATCCCGAACCCTTGGCAATGCCTTGAGAATTCCGTCCAGATGGACTTTCAGCGCCACCTCGGCCCGATCGGCATCGTGGCAATCTATGGCGTCGATGATCCGCCGATGCTCCTCGACCAGTTTCGGCAAGGTGTCCGGTTGTGGCAAGGTCAGATGGCACACGCGGTCCATGTGCGCCTTGATGGTCGCCAGGGTTTCCCATGCAGTTGGATAACCGGCTCCCTCCGACAGAGCTGCGTGGAAAGCCTCGTCTTCCCTCTGAAAGGCGTAGTGGGATTGCGCCGCGGCAAGATCCGCCTGCCGATCGAGAATGCCATCGATCCGTTGACGGGCCTCGGGGGCGAACGAAACGCAGGCTCGGCGCACCACCGCCACTTCGATCGACTCTCGAACGAAGCGAGCCTGACGCATCAGATCGAGCGATATCTTGGCGACGAAGGTTCCCCTTCTCGGCAGGATACCCACAAGCCCCGCCTTGCCGAGATTGATCAACGCTTCACGCACCGGTTGTCGCGAGACGCCATAGCGATCGGCCAACTCCTTCTCCGAAAGCGAGGCTCCCGGTTGGATTTCAAGCGTGATGATCGCCTTGCGCAGCTCGCGCTCCACGCGCCGCGCTGCCGAGTCCTCGGAAGTATCCGGGAGAACGACCGTCATCTTCTGGCACCCGCTTTCTTCGTCCGCAGTCAAAAAGTCGGTATCCGTTTTTCTAGCTCGACATCTGCCATACCACATCAGTATGGTACAGAAAAAGCCGCCCTTAGGCCCGGTGGGAGCACCTGCTCGACGCCCGGCCTCAAGAGTGACCGGCTGTCAGGGGAAAACCAAACATGAGGCTGCAGGAAGCCGACGTCGACCGTATCGCCGCGCAGTTCGTCGAGGCGCGCCGCGCCGCCACGGCGCTGGGCTCTTTTCCCGGCGCATTGCCTGACACGCTGGCCGACGCCTATCGCGTGCAGGAGAGAGCCATTGCCCTGAGCGGCCGTTCGGTCGCCGGTTGGAAGGTTGCCGGCATTCGCCCCGATCTGCGCGAAACGCTTGGGGCCAGCCGTCTCGCCGGTCCGATCATGTCCGGCAACATCCAGTATCTACCTGACGGTGGAACGGTTCGGATGCCCGTGTTTGCCGGCGGCTTCGCCGCGCTAGAGGCCGAGTTCGTCGCCATCTTCGCGCGCGACCTCCTGCCCGTCGACGGAGCCTTTTCCGCGGACTCCATCACGGCGTCTCTGTCCGGCCTGCATGCTGGCTCGGAAATCGCCTCAAGCCCGTTGGCGAGCCTCAACGATCTCGGCCCCACCGCCGTGGTATCGGACCATGGCAACAATGCCGGAGCCGTCGTCGGCTCTGAGGTTCCCGGCTGGCGCACCACGGAGCTGTCCGAGCTCGGCTCGCGCATGTCGATCAACGGCAGCGTTGCTGGCGAAGGCTCGGCAGCCAATGTCGTCGGTGGACCGATCGCCGCCTTGCAATTCCTGGCCGAGCATCTGTTTACACGGGGGCGACATCTGAGGGCCGGTGACATCGTTCTGACCGGCATGACCACCGGGATACATCAGGTCGTTCCCGGCGACCGGGGCCGCATCGAGTTTTCGGGCGCCGCCCCCTGCGACATTGAGGTTTTTGAAGCCCTTCCGACCGGTCTCTGACCGGTCGTTTGCTTTGTGAAGAGAACCTGCCGCTCGGTTGAGGAGCCTGGGCGATCGGGTCGAGGGGCTGTGCCCGCCAGCTGCCATAGCGGGCGACGCGGCTGATGACGCCGCAAAAGGGAGGAAAGGCATGAAGCGAGGACTCACCTGCGTTTTGGGTGTCGTCGGAGCCTTCGGGCTCGCAGGCACAGCCATGGCCGATACGGTCACATTCAAGGCCGCCGACGTCCATCCGGACGGATACCCCACCGTCGAGGCGGTGATCTACATGGGCAAGCTGGTCGAGGAGAGGACCGGCGGGCGCATCAAGATCCAGGAGTTCAACAACGGTGTGCTCGGCTCGGAGAAGGACACCATCGAGCAGACGCAGTTCGGCGTCATCGACTTCAACCGTGTCTCCACCGCGCAATTCAACAATGTGGTACCAGAGACGTCGGTGCTCGGCCTACCATTCGTGTTCAAGTCGGTCGATCACATGCACCATGTCGTCGACGGGCCGATTGGCGAGGAAATCCTGAAGGCTTTCGAGGCCAAGGGGCTGATCGCCCTCTGCTACTATGACTCCGGCGCCCGCTCGATCTACACTAAGAAGCCCATCGCCTCGATGGACGACCTCAAGGGGCTCAAACTGCGCGTTCAGCAGTCGGACATGTGGGTCGCCACGGCCGAGGCCATGGGAACCAATCCGACGCCGATGCCGTTCGGCGAGGTCTACTCGGGCCTGCAGACCGGCGTCATCGACGGCGCCGAGAACAACTGGCCGTCCTACGAATCCACACGCCACTTCGAGGTCGCCAAGCACTACACGCTGACCGAGCACTCGCTGCAGCCTGAAGTGCTGGTCATGGCCAAGTCGAGCTATGACAAGCTCTCGGCAGAGGATCAGGCGGTCATCCGCCAGGCGGCAAAGGACAGCGTTCCCAAGATGCGAGAGCTGTGGGCCGCCCGCGAGAAGGCGTCGGAAGCCAAGGTGCGCGAAGGCGGAGCGATCGTGGCTCAGATCGACAAGGCCCCGTTCATCGAGGCGATGAAGCCCGTCTACGACAAGTTCATTACCGATCCGAAGTTGAAGGATCTCGTCGCCCGTATCCAGGCCACCGAGTAACCACGGCCGAGGGCTGGCTCCAGCCCGTCCGAACTCAACCGCCGCCCGGCCCGAAAGCCGGGCGGTGTTCGGTGCGTCAGGATCTCGGTGATGCCATGAAGACCCGACATAACTTGCTTTTTCACCTCATCGACAGGCTGGCCAAAGCGACCCTGGCCGCGGCCGGTATCGCGCTTGTGCTGATGACCATCGTCGTCGGCGCCCAGGTGTTCAGCCGCTACGTTCTCAACTTCTCCCTGACTTTTGCCGAGCCGATGGCCATTCAGCTGATGGGCTGGTTCATCTTTCTTGGCGCGGCGGTCGGCGTTCGGGAGAACTTTCACCTCGGGCTCGACCTGTTGCGCTACCTGGCGCCGCCATCGGTCAACCGCCTGCTGGACACGATTTCCCTGTCGCTCATCGCCGTCTTCGGTCTCTTCATCTCCTGGTACGGGTTTCAGCTTGCCGCCCGGACATGGGACACACTGATCCCCGGCCTTGGCATCACCGGCGCGACCGACTTCCTGCCGTTGATCTGTTCGGGCTTGCTGTTCACGCTGTTCGCCGTCGAGCGGATCATTCGCTTGCACGTCGGAGCGAGCAGCTCCGCGCCCGACGTCCCGGAAACCGCGCTGCCGAGGGATGCATCCTGATGGAACTCTGGATCCTGTTCGGCTCCTTCGTGGGGCTTCTCGTGCTCGGCACGCCCATCGCCTTCTGCCTGGCGATCTCGTCCCTGTTCACCATTCTCTATTTGGGCATGCCACCGGTCATCGTCGTTCAGCGGCTCAACTCCGGCATCAGCTCCTTCGCGCTTCTGGCCATTCCCTTCTTCATCTACGCAGGTGACGTCATGGCGCGCGGCGGCATCGCCGAGAAACTGGTGCGATTGGCCGCCTCGATGGTCGGGCATGCGCGTGGTGGACTGGGACAGGTCAATATCGTCGCCTCGACCATGTTCGGCGGCGTCTCCGGCTCGGCCGTCGCCGATGCCTCGGCGGTTGGCGGCCTGATGATCCCGCAGATGAAGAAGCGCGGCTACGACGTCGACTACGCGGTGAACATCACCTCCGTCGGCGCCATCATCGCGCTGTTGATTCCGCCGTCGCACAACATGATCATCTATTCGATCTCGGCCGGCGGCAAGATTTCCATCGCCGACCTGTTCACGGCCGGCGTCATACCCGGCCTGATGCTGGCCGCCTCGCTCATGATCGCCGCCTATTGGGTGGCCCGGCGTCGCGGCTATCCGGCGGAGCTTTTCCCCGGTTGGCGCAAGATCGGCCCGATCGTCCTGAACGCCATTCCCGGCATCCTCTTGATCGCCATCATCTTCGGCGGCGTCCGTTCCGGCATTTTCACGGCGACCGAGAGTTCCTGCATCGCGTTGATCTATGCGTTGCTCATCACGCTGCTCGTCTATCGATCGATGAGCTGGAACGACTTCCGCGAGGCAACGCTGGGAGCTGTGCGAACCACAGCCATGGTGCTGATGGTGATCGGTTCGGCGGCATCGTTCGCCTGGCTCCTGGCTCTGCTGCAGGTACCCGCAGCGATGGTCGCCGCAATGCAGGCGGTGTCGGAGAACCCGCTCGTCATATTCCTGCTGCTGAACCTGATCCTACTGGTGCTGGGTTGCTTCATGGACATGGCGCCGCTGATCATCATCACCACGCCGATCTTTCTGCCGGTGGTCACAGCCTTCGGCATGGACCCGGTTCAGTTCGGCGCCATCCTGATCCTCAACCTCGGCATTGGGCTGTGTACGCCTCCGGTCGGTTCCGTGCTGTTCGTCACCTGCGCCATCGCCAAGATCCCGATCCTGCAGGCCGCCCGCACCATCTGGCCGTTCTATGTCGCCGCCTTCCTGGTGCTGATGATCGTCACCTACGTTCCGGTCGTCTCGCTGTGGCTGCCGCGCCTGTTCCACTGAACTCGATATGACAAAGGCGGCCCGGACCATCCGAGACGCCGTCAGAATTGTTCGGGCGCATCAGCGCAGGATCGATCAGATCACCCAGGTGAAGGCGGAGTAATCGCGCTCGGTGAGCATCTGGTCCATGTTGCGGGCCGGATTGGCTGGCGCATCGCCAAGTATGACGCGGGCCGGCGTACCGACGGCCGTCGAGTGGGCGGGAATGGTGGTCGTCACCAGCGAGCCGGCAGCGACCTTGGAATAGGCGCCGATTTCCACCGGGCCGAAGATCTGGGCGCCGGCGCCGATCATCACGCCGGTCCGGATTGTCGGATGGCGCTTGCCCGTATGCGTCCCGGTGCCGCCCAACGTCACGTCCTGCAGGATGGACACTTCGTCTTCGATTTCGGCGGTCTCGCCGATCACGACGCCGGTGGCGTGGTCGATGAAGATGCCCTGCCCGATCTTGGCACCCGGATGAATGTCGGTCTGGAAAACCGAGGACGCGCGGCTCTGCAGCACCAAGGCCATGTCACGCCGGCCGGACCGCCACAGGTGATGGGCGATGCGATGCGTCTGGATGGCCGAAAAGCCTTTGAAAAACAGGAATGGCTCGATCAGTCGACCGGACGCCGGATCTCGCTCGACCACCGCCTTGAGATCGGCATGCACGGCATCCAGAATCCCGTGATCGGCATCGAGCACCTTGAGCACGGTCCGGGCGATGACTTCGGAAGCCAGTTCATCTCCAGCAAGCCGCTGGCCGAGACGGCTGGCAAGCGCCGTCGCCAGATCCGGTTGTTCGAGAATGGTGGCGGCGAGAAGCGACGTAAGCGCCGGTTCGCGAGCCATGGCGGCTTCCGCCTCGCCCTTGAGGCGATGCCAGTAAAGGTCGATGGCCGACGACCGGCCGGTCGCGACCTCGCCTGCCCAAAGTCTCGACGCCCGGTCCATGGCTATCACTCGAATAACTTGATCTCCATATGAAATTTTATACGAAAGTCGCATCAACGCCAAAGCATGGCGTTGTCGCGCAACGGCAATGATCGGAAGTTTGTTCTATAGATTTGATCGTCGTTGGAATTTCATTCCGATATAGGATCACTCAGGAGATGACGATACCTTGGCTGACCCAATCGGCTGGAAGTACCGGCGCTGCCGGCGAAAGGTCTCGACAAGGTAGCGCCGACAGGCGGCGATGGCGGCGATCGATGTCGCGCCAGGGTGGCCCACCAGCCAGTAGGTACGCGAGAAACTCACCTCCGGCAGCACCCGGACAAGTCCTGCCCTGTCAAGCGCCATGAAGTCGTGCAACACGCCGATGCCAGCGCCGGCACAGATTGCCTCGAACTGGCTCGTCGCACCGGCGCAGCGGTAGAGACGCTTCGAGTAGGCCTGCAAGGTGGCCGCATAATCGAGCGCTGAAGAGAATGTGTAGTCGTCGATGCCGGTGACGAGACGATGCCCCGCGAGATCGTCGAGACAAGCGGGCGAACCATGGTCGGCGAGATAGCCTTCGGCCGCATAGACGCCCAGCGTATAGTCGACGAGCTTGGTCGCTACGAGGCGACCCGCTGTCGGCCGAGATAGCTCGATGACGAGGTCGGCCTCTCGCCGAGACACCGAGAACTTCACCGGCAACGGAACCAGCTCCACGAGCACCCCGGGATGCTGCGCCGCGAACAGCCCCAACTCGCGGGCAAGAAAGCTGTTTCCAAGACCGTCGGGCGCGCCGACACGGACGGTACCGGTGATCTCGGTCTCACCGGACGACACGGCCGCCAGCGCCGCTCGCGTCTCGATCTCGATGCGCTCGGCCAGCGGGATCAAGCGCTCGCCAGCCTCGGTCAACACGCAACCGGTTGGGCGTCGCTCGAAGAGCGCCGCGCCAAGCTCAGCCTCCAGCGCATCGAGACGGCGCGCCACGGTGGTGTGGTTGACGCCCAGCCTGCGTGCCGCGGCGGAAAGCTGTCCGCCACGAGCGACGGCGAGAAATACGCGAAAATGATCCCAGTCCATGTCTTCACATTAATGCACAATGGTTTTCCAAGCCAGCATATTGCCGCGCAACCCTATCTTGGTGTTTCATCGCCTCAAGCGGGCAGGACATGCAAGCTCAACCAGAGGGAAATAAGGGAAATGACGACAACCATCGGCCACTTCATCGACGGCAATCACGCCTCCCCCGGATCGAGCCGCTCGACCCCGGTGTTCAACCCCGCCACGGGCGCGGAGACGGGTCGCGTCGCCATGGCGAGCGAGGCGGATGTGCGGGTCGCCGTCGATGCCGCCAAGGCGGCCCAGCCCCGCTGGGCGGCAACCACGCCACTGCGTCGCGCCCGTATCCTCAACCGTTTCCTGGGCATCATGGAAGAGCGGGCCGGCGATCTCGCTGCGGTCATCACGGCCGAGCATGGCAAGGTGCTGAGCGACGCGCGCGGCGAGATCCAGCGCGGCATCGAGGTGGTGGAGTTCGCTATCGCCGCGCCGGAGCTGTTGAAGGGTGAGTTCTCCGAGAACGTCGGCACCGGTGTCGACAGCCACTCGCTGCGCCAGCCGCTTGGCATCGTCGCCGGCATCACGCCGTTCAACTTCCCAGCCATGGTGCCGATGTGGATGTTCCCCGTCGCGCTCGCCTGCGGCAATGCCTTCATCCTGAAGCCATCGGAGCGATGCCCCAGCGCGTCGTTGCTGATCGCCGAGTGGTTGGCCGAAGCCGGCCTTCCCAAGGGGATCTTCCAGGTGGTGCAAGGCGACAAGGCCGCCGTCGATGCCCTTCTCGACAACAGCGACATCGCGGCCATCAGCTTTGTCGGGTCGACGCCGGTCGCCCGCTACATCTACGAAACGGCGACCAAGAAGGGAAAGCGCTGCCAGGCGCTCGGCGGCGCCAAGAACCACATGGTGATCATGCCGGACGCCGATCTCGACCTGGCTGCGGACGCGTTGATGGGCGCTGCCTATGGATCCGCCGGCGAGCGCTGCATGGCCATTTCCATCGCCCTGCCCGTCGGCAAGGCTACTGCCGACGCGCTCGTTGAAAAGCTCGCCGAACGGGCGAAGAAGCTCGTCATCGGCGCCGGAACCGACAAGTCATCCGAAATGGGGCCTTTGGTATCGAAGCCGCATCTCGAGAAGGTGCGCGGCTATGTCGACAGTGGTGTTGCCGAAGGCGCGACGCTGGTGCTCGATGGACGCGGCTTCGTCAGCCCCGGCGCCGAGGCCGGATACTTTATCGGAGCCTCGCTGTTCGACAACGTAACGACCAACATGAGGATCTATCGCGAGGAGATTTTCGGACCGGTGCTCGGCATCGTGCGCGTCGAGGACTTCGATTCCGCGGTCCGGCTGATCAACGAGCACGAGTTCGGCAACGGCGCCGCCATCTTCACCCGAGACGGCGACAGCGCGCGCGAGTTCACCACCCGCATCCAGGCCGGCATGGTGGGCGTCAACGTACCGATCCCGGTCCCGATGGCCTTCCATTCCTTCGGTGGCTGGAAGGCGTCGCTGTTCGGCGACCATCACATGCACGGTTCGGAGGGCGTACGCTTCTACACACGCCTCAAGACGGTGACGAGCCGCTGGCCGACCGGCATTCGCTCCGGCGCCGACTTCATCATGCCGACCATGGAGTGATCAGAGCGGGTTGAGCGGGGTGGCAGCACTCCGCTTTGCCCGCCCCGGCAAGTGGGACAAAAAGTTGGCGAACACTTGATAGCCGCCTTCGGTGAGCACGCTTTCCGGATGAAACTGCACGCCGAAAGTCGGATGCTCCAAATGTTCGACCGCCATGACATCGCCGCCCTCGCTCCGCGCCGTGACGCGGAGTGGCGTCCCCGCCGACACATCGACGGCTAGCGAATGATAGCGCCCGACGACCAGCGGGCTCGGAAGTCCTGAGAAAAGCCCGGTCCCCTCATGGGCGATCGACGATGACCGTCCGTGCATCGGCTCACGGGCCCGAACGATCATCGCCCCGAATGCCGCCCCGATGCACTGATGGCCAAGACAGATGCCGAGGATCGGCAGACGGCCAGAAAGCATGCGCACCGCATCGGTCGAAACGCCCGCCTCGCCTGGACCGCAAGGGCCGGGGCTTATCACCAGGGCCTCCGCGCCGAGAGTAACGATACCATCCACATCGATCGCATCGTTGCGCAATACCGTCACCTTCTCGCCCAGCTCGACGAGATAGCGGGCGACATTGCCGACGAAGCTGTCGAAGTTGTCCAGCACGACGATCAATTCGGACTCCCAAAAGCGCCGATCAGCCGCTTCGCCTTGAGTTCGGCCTCATCAAACTCGGCGGCGGGATCGGACAACAGCGTGATCCCACCCCCTGCCCCAAGCGAAGCTCGCCCGCCGGCAAACGTCGCCGTACGGATCGCGATGTTGAAGTCAGCCGAGCCGTCGAAGCCGAAATAACCGATGGCCCCGCAATAGACGTCACGCGGAACCTCCTCCAGTTCGGCAATGATCTCCATGGCTCGGATTTTCGGCGCGCCGGTGATCGATCCGCCGGGAAAGACGGCGGCGAGCGCATCCACCGCCGAACAGCCATCCCTGAGCTCGCCCGTTACCACAGACACGAGATGATGCAGCGAAGCATAGGTCTCGACCTCGTAAAGGCTCGGCACCTTGACCGTATGCGGTTTGCAGACGGCGGAAAGGTCCGAACGCAGCAGATCGACGATCATTACGTTTTCCGCCCGGTCCTTTTCCGAGGCTGCAAGCGCCGCCGCGCGAGCGGCATCCTCGGCCGGATCGGCGCCCCGGGACGTGGTTCCCTTGATCGGCCTGGCTTCGACGCGACGACCTCGCACCTCGATCAATCGCTCCGGCGACGACGAAGCGATCTGTGTCTGGCCGTAATCGAGGTAAGCCGCGAAAGGCGCAGGATTGGCGGCACGCAATGCGCGGTAATAGCCCCAGGCGTCAAAGCCGGATGGGAGTTCGATTTCGATGCGCCGCGTGATGTTGGCCTGGAAGATGTCGCCGGCGAGGACGTAGTCTCGCGTTTGCGTCACGGCGGCTTCGTAACGAGCCCGATCGAGATTCGCCTCGATTACGAGATCGTCGCGACCGGCGAAGGGCTTCTCGACCGGCGAGGTCCCCTCGATCACCGCCATGAACTGCTCGGCCCGCGCCTTCGCCCTCGTCTCGCGCTTGTTCGGCTCAAGCTCCGGCCAACCGGTCGAGATGAGAAAGGCGCGACGACCACCGAGATCGCAGGCGACGACCACGTCGTAGAAGTGCATCTCGAGTTCGGCGATGCCCTCCGTTGGCGCCGGTGTCGAGGGCAGCCGTTCGAGCAAGCGACCGAACTCATAGGCGACATGTCCGATGGCGCCCCCCTGAAAAGGCGGCAATCCCGCCACAGGCTCCTGCCGGTAGAGCGCCAGACGACGATGGAGTTCGGCCAGCGCCCGACGACCGGGCGATCGAGGATCATCCGGGTGCGCCGCGACCTCCTCATCGTTCCAGAATACCCGCTCTCCAATCACACGGAACGTCGCGAATGGATCGCCGGCCAGAAAAGCGTGGTTGCCCAATCCGGTACCGACGAGAGCGCTGTCAAGAAAGGCAAACCGCGACAACCGGCGAAGTCGCCCGGCAAGGATCATCGGATCGGAGCAGTCGAGGAGGGTGACGATCATCTGACATATGGAGGCAAAAACGAGGGTCCCTACGGTATAACGCTTATTACAAACACCTGAAACCATTTATGATTTGCATTCTCAACAATTCCTCATCACGCTCGACACGCACGACTTTGGACGTATAACAGCCGTCATGCCAGCCCGCCGCATCCTCGTACCAGCCACCGTCTTCGCCAGCGTCATTCTGTTATGGTGGTTGGCGCACCAAGCAGGCTGGACCAACGCCTATCTGTTGCCAGCTCCGGCGGCGGTACTCGAGGCTCTTGTCGACCTTGCCGCCTCAGGGCTTCTCCTGAAGCATACGTTGGTCAGCCTCCAGCGCGTTCTGCTCGGCTTTGGCTTGTCGGTGGGGTTGGCCCTGCCGCTTGCGGTGCTGATGTCGGCGAGCCGGCCGGCCCGCGCCGTGCTCGATCCTCTGCTTGAGTTCGTCCGCCAAGTGCCCCCGCTCGCCCTCATCCCGCTTCTGATCCTCTGGCTCGGCATCGGCGAGACGCAAAAGCTCGGCATCATCGTGCTCGCCTCCTTCTTTCCGGTGTTCCTCGGCTTTCGTGGCGGAATAGACGGCGTTGATACCAAACTGGTCGAGGTCGGCCGCGTCGCCGGCCTCTCGCGACGCGAAATCCTGACGCGCATCGTCCTACCGTCAGCGCTGCCGGAGCTGGTGGTGGGGCTACGCATCAGCCTTGGCTACAGCTGGCGCGCGCTGGTCGGCGCCGAGCTGATCGCCTCGTCCGCCGGCCTCGGCTACATGATCATCGACGCCGAAAACCTCGCCCGCACCGACATCGTGCTAGCGGGCATTCTGGTGATCGGCGCCATCGGCCTTCTCTCCGACCTTGTCCTCCGCCTCGCCATTGGCCGCGCCTTCCCCTGGCTATCCCCCCATCTGGAGGCCGCTCGTGCTTGAGCTCGACGACGCAAGCCGTCACTACGTCGTCGCCGGCCAAACGGTTGCCGCGCTCGACGACGTGACACAACACTTTTCCGACGGTTCGCTCACGACCGTGGTCGGCCGTTCCGGCTGCGGAAAGACGACCCTCCTCCGGCTTCTCGCCGGCCTGACCGAGCCGAGTTCCGGCAGGGTCCAGCGCCCCCCTTCCCACAGCATCGGCGTCGTCTTTCAGGAAGCGAGGCTGATGCCCTGGCTGGACGTTGCCGCCAACGTCGCGTTTCCCCTGAAGAAGCGGCTGAACGAGGCCGAGATCGCCGATCGCGTGTCGGACTCTCTTTCACTGGTGGGGCTCACCGAGGCAAGACGCGCCATGCCGGCCCAGCTCTCCGGCGGCATGGCGCAACGTGTCGCCATCGCCCGCGCACTGGCGCAGCGCCCCGACATTCTGCTTCTCGACGAGCCCTTCTCCGCTCTCGACGCCTTCACACGCCGTCGTCTGCAAGGCGTCCTGATCGATATCTGGCAGGAGCGTCGACCAACCGTGGTGCTTGTTACCCACGATGTCGAGGAAGCCGTACTGCTTGGTGAGAGCGTGATCGAAATGGAGTCCGGCCGGGTCGTCGGTCGGGTTCCCCTCGACATTCCATTTCCGCGCGAAGCAACCGATCCGGCCGTGGTCGACTATCGACGCCGAATTCTCGCCCGCCTCGTCGACGGCGCTCCATTCAGTTCCATACAAAACCCCGGGAGGAATCCATGAAATCAATCGTCCGCCTCGCTCTAGGCGCAGCTCTTGTCGCAAGCGCGCTTTCGCCCGCTCGCGCCACCGACCTCGAAACTCTTCGCGTCACCTATGTCACAGCGCCGTTCAACGTGCCGTCGATCGTCGACAAGCACGAGGGAATTCTCGAAGCCGATTTCGGCGCCAAGGGCATCGCGATCGAACGCCCCGAAATCACCTCGGGCGCCAAGCAGACCGAAGCCATCGCCGCCGACGCCATCGACGTCGCCTCCGTTCTGGGCGGCGCCTCGGCCATCCTCGCCAAGGCCAACGGCGTCGACGTGCGCGTCATCGCCGTCTATTCGCGGTCTCCCAAGGCTTTCGCTCTGATGACCCGCGCTGACGGCCCGACCACGCTGGCCGACCTCAAGGGCAAGAAGATCGCCGGCCCCAAGGGAACGACCCTGCACCAACTCCTGGCGGCCGCGCTTGCCTCCACCGGCCTCACCATCAGTGACGTCGACTACATCAACATGGACTTGCCGACGGCCCGCGCCGCCCTGCTCTCCGGCCAGATCGACGTGGCAACGCTGGCCGGCAACAACGCCATCGCCGTCGAGAAGGCCGGCGGCAAGACGCTCGCCACCGGCGAAGGCCTCATTCATCCGACCACGGTGATTGCCGCGTCGGGCAAGTTCATCGACAACCACCCGGATCTGGTCGAGGCCTATCTCGCCACCCATCGCAAAGCACTGGATTTCATTGCCGCCAACACCGAGGCGGCGCTGAAGATCGCCGCCGACGAGCAGAAGATCTCGATCGAGGACGCCAAGGCGCAGTTGCCGCTCTACGACTTCACGCCGACGCTGACGGATGCCGACATCGCCAACCTTGAGGCCGACCAGGCCTTCATGATCGACAACGGCATGCTGCCGAAGGATCGGGCGATCGACATCCGCAAGGATCTCGTCGCCCCCATCGCCTTCTCGGCAAAGTAAGCGAACGCCGCGCGTCGGACACGTTCCCGTGTGTGGCGCCCTTCGTAAACGATCCGACCTTGCGCGGCCGGATCGTCGTGCCTATGCTTTCCGGTGCCGCCTTTCATGGCGGCGAACGTTCTCGGGGCGGGGTGAAATTCCCCACCGGCGGTAATCGTGCGAAAGCGCGTCAGCCCGCGAGCGCCCGTTTCCTTTGGGAAGCGGGGTCAGCAGACCCGGTGTGATTCCGGGGCCGACGGTATAGTCCGGATGGTAGAGAACGGCTGACGCCACACGTGCGCCCTCCTGACCGGAGGCGTGCGTCGTTGCGTTTGTTCGCGCCCCAAGTGCGTTCGATCAATGGATCGAGGACCGCATGGGCGCACGATACGACCAGACCACTCCTTCACTGTCCGGCAGCTTCATTGCCGATGCTTTTGCGCGCGCCATCGCCGCCGCGACGGACTATGCCGGCGCGACCTCTCCCAATCCGCCGGTCGGCTGCGCCATCCTCGAAGCCGATGGCAACATCCTTGCTGTCGAAGCGCATCGCAAGGCGGGCGACCTCCATGCCGAGGCGCGAGCCATCGCCACCTGCCGGGCAGCCGGTACGATCGACCGTATTCATACCGTCGTGGTGACCCTGGAGCCGTGTAACCACCACGGACGCACGCCCCCCTGTTCCGAAGCGATCCTGTCGACACCGACCCGCGAGGTCTGGATCGCGGAAGCCGACCCCAATCCTCGCGTGGAAGGTGGAGGCGCGGCCCGCCTCGCGACGGCCAACCTCTCGGTCCACTTCCTTTCTGAACTCGATCATCCGGATGCTGCGCGCCTTTCCGCCGAAGCCGAGCGCCTGATAGTTCCCTTTGCCACCTGGGTGACGACCGGCCGCCCCTTCGTCACCGTCAAGCAGGCCCTCGATGAAACGGGGGCGATGATCCCGCCGCCCGGTCGGAAGACCTTTACATCCGAAGCGTCCCTGACGCTTGCGCACCGCATGCGCCGCCGCGCCGACGCTATTATGACCGGCAGCGGCACCATTCTCGCCGACAGGCCTGAGTTCACGGTCCGCCACCTCCCCGACCACCCCGGTAAGAGCCGCATCCTCGCCATCCTCGACCGAACGGGCCAAGTGCCGGCCGATTACCTCGCTGAGGCGATCCAGCGCGGTCTGCGCCCTGTGCTCTTCGGCGACATTGGCGACGCTCTCACCCGCCTCGGCAACGAGGGTGTCCACGAAGTGCTGGTCGAAGCCGGTCCGGCGCTGACGGGCGCCATCCTCGCCGCCGGCCTCTGGGACGAACACGTCGTCATCCGGAAGATTCGATCTGACCTTGCTGACCAGATCACCGTTTCCCGCAACCGCACCAAGAAAGGCTAAAATCCCATGTTCTCCGGTATCATTGCCCGGACCGTCGCCGTAGAGACGGCCAACGCGACCGTCGGCTCGCTGGTGGTGACCATCCCCACCGGCTGGCCAAATCTCGAGCTCGGCGAAAGCATCGCCGTCAACGGCGTCTGTCTCACCGTCACCGAAATGGACGAGACCGGCACGGCTCGCTTCTTCCTGTCGCCCGAAACGCTGTCGCGCTCCAACCTTGGTCGCCTTGCGACCGGTTCGGTCGTCAATCTCGAACGATCCGTAGCACTCGCCGACCGGCTATCCGGCCACATGGTCCAGGGCCACGTCGACGGCAAGGCGACGCTCGTCGCCGTGACGCCCGACAGCGATGCCCGACGGCTTGAGTTCGATCTGCCGCCGGAGCTTGCGCGCTACTGCGTCGAGAAAGGCTCGATCTCGCTCAACGGCATCAGTCTGACCATCAACAGCATCGAGCCGTCAGACAATGGCGCCCGCATCGGCATCACCATCATTCCCCACACATGGGACAACACCAACCTCTCAACCGCCGCCCTCGGCGACGAGATCAATGTCGAGGTCGACGTGATCGCCAAATATGTGGAGGCTCTATGCAAGCCCTATCTCGCGCTCTGAACCGGCTGAAGGCCGGCGGCATGGTTCTGCTCGTCGATGACGAGGACCGGGAAAATGAGGGCGACCTCGTTGTTGCCGCCGAGTTCGCCACCCCCGAAACCATCGCCTTCATGGCCAAGAAGGCCTGCGGGCTGATCTGCCTGGCGCTGACCGGTGAGCAGATCGACCGCCTCGGCCTTTCTCCGATGGTGGCGATGAACCGCGCCCGCCGCTCCACCGCCTTCACGGTCTCCATCGAGGCGCGCGAGGGCATTACCACCGGCATATCGGCCTACGACCGGGCGCATACCATCCGTGTCGCAGCCGATCCTGCGGTGGCGCCCGGCGCCATCGTGTCACCCGGCCATGTCTTCCCGTTGCGCGCGGCCGACGGCGGCGTTCTCGCCCGCAACGGCCACACCGAGGGGGCGATCGATCTCGTTCGCCTTGCCGGCCTGTCTCCGGCGGCCGTCATTTGCGAGGTCATGGGCGAAAGCGGCCACATGGCGCGCCGGCCTGAACTCGACGGTTTCGCCAGGGAGCACGATATCCCCGTGCTCACCATCGCCGAACTGGTCGAGCATCGGTGGGCAACCGAGCCGCTGGTCGAGGAGGTGGCAAGCGCCGACCTTCCGACCGCCTATGCCGATGGCGTACTGCGCGTCCACGCCTTCCGCAGCCTCGTCGACGGGGAAGAGCATCTGGCCATCGTCCGCCGTCCGTTGGGCAGCACACCGCTGGTCCGCGTGCATTCGGAGTGCCTGACCGGCGATGCGCTCGGATCGCTCCGTTGTGACTGTGGCCCCCAGCTTCATGAAGCGCAAAGGCTCGTCTCGGAAGATCCCGACGGCGGCGTGGTCATCTATCTGCGCGGTCAGGAAGGACGCGGCATTGGTCTCGCCAACAAGATCCGCGCTTATGCGCTGCAGGACGGCGGCCTCGATACGCTCGACGCCAACACCGCCCTCGGCTTGCCGGCCGATGCCCGCCACTACGGCATCGCCGCCCAAATTCTGAAAGCGCTCGGCATCGACCGTCTGCGCCTGCTCTCCAACAACCCTGCCAAGGTGGAAGCGCTCGCGAGCTACGGCGTTGTCGTTGCCGACCAGGTGCCACTCGTCATCCCACCCAACCCGTTCAACCGCACCTATCTCGCCACCAAGGGCAGGCGTTTCGGCCACAGCCTTTGCCAGCATGACTCGTGAGGAAACAATGACAAAGTCCCCCACCCCGCCCCGTCTCGCCGTCGTCGTCAGCCGCTTCAATCCCGAGGTGACCGAAGGTCTGCTCGCCAGCACACGGTGCGAACTCGACGAACGCGGCGTGCCGCTTGCAGACGCCGACGTGTTCCATGCGCCGGGTGCCTTCGAAATCCCGCTGCTCGCCCAGACGCTGGCCAAGACAGGCCGCTATGCCGGCGTCATCTGCCTGGGCTGCGTCATCAAGGGCGACACGGCGCATTTCGAATTCATCAGCCTCGGCGCCGCGACCGGACTGATGCAGGCAACGCTCGCCACCGGCGTGCCGATCACCTTCGGCATCCTCACCACCTATACGGATGAGCAGGCCCTGCTGCGCAGTCGCGACGATGCGGCGAACAAGGGACGCGAGGCGGCCGCGGCCTGCGTCGAGACGCTGGCAACGATTGAGCAAATCAGGGCCGCGTGACCCCAAATGCAAAGGCGGCGGCCACCCGGACCGCCGCCTCACTTTTCCACCCGGAAAGCGTCAGTCGAGACCGAGCTTGCCGCGCAGCGTCGACAGATCCTCGGCAAGCGTGTTGACCGCCGCCGCCAGCACCTTGCGGTCATCGTCGGTCAGCTTGTCGTAGGTGACGTAGCCGTCGCCGTCCTTGTACTTGGCGAGCGTCGTATCGACCGTCTCGAAGTTGGCGTCCACCGTCTTCAGGAAGTCGGCTTCCTTGTCGGCGATCAGCGGCCGCACCAGATCGACGATCTTGCGAGCTCCATCGAAGTTGCCACGGAAGTCCCAGAGGTCGGTGTGGCTGTAGCGATCTTCCTCGCCGGAGATCTTGGTGGCAGCCACCTCTTCCATCAGCACGGCAGCACCGCCGACAACCTTCTCGGGCGGGAAGGTCAGCGAGGCGATGCGCCCCTCGAGCTCCTTGACATCAGCGAGCAGCTTGTCGGCCACCGGAGCGAGGCCCTCGGTGGAGTTCTTCTCCCACAAACCGTACTCGATACGATGGAAGCCGGGGAACTCCGGATCGGCCTCCGCCTTCTCATAGTCGTCGGCCCGCGAGTCGATGGACGCGTCGAGGTCGGAGAACAGCTCGGCGATCGGCTCGATCGCCTCATAGGAAAGACGGGTCGGCGCGAAGAGCTCCTTGGCCTTGTCGACCTCGCCAGCCTTCACGGCGTCGGTAAAGGCGGTCGTGTCCTCGACGAGCTTTGCAAGTTTCTCCGATACGTAGATCTTGTACTCGGCGATCGGCTCGACGAGGTCGAGGCTCGCTTCCTGGGCAAAGGCGCCGGACGAAAGAATGAACGCCAGCGCCGAAGCGCCGACAAGGCCGGACATACGCATGTTTCGGTCTCCCTTTTTGAAATGGATGCGGGTTCAGGCGCCGCGCGCAGCGGCGATCAACGAGCTGCCGACGTAGTCGGAAGCATCGCGAATTCCAGGAAGCGTGAAGAAGAAGCCGCCACCGACGGGCTTGATGTATTCCTCAAGCGGCTCGCCATTGAGCTTTTGCTGCACGGTGATGAAGCCCCGCTCGAGGTTCGCCTGATAGCAGATGAACAGGAGCCCCTGATCGAGCTGGCCGGACTGGGTGACCCCGTTCGAGTAGTTGAATGGCCGCCGGAGAATGATATGGGCTTTCGACGCTTCGTCGCGCGCGTTGGCGAGACGTATGTGAGCGTCCATCGGCGTCGCCCTGCCTTCGGGATCGCCGGCATAATCCGGCACGTCGAACTCGCTGCCCTCACGACGGTCGAGGGGCGCACCGGTCATCTTGGTGCGGCCCATGATCCGCTCCTGTTCACCGAAGGGCGTGCGATCCCAGCGCTCGACGAAGTTGCGGATGATGCGCACGGCCTGATAGCTGCCACCGACCGCCCAGGCCGGCTCGCCCTCCTCCGCCCCCACCCAGACAACGCGATCCATCTCGGCGACATCGGAGGAGTTCGGGTTGGCCGATCCGTCGCGGAAGCCGAGGAAGTTGCGAGCGCTTTCGGCGCGGCCGTCCGGTCCCGGCGTGATGACCGGCACATTGCCTTCCTGCTTCCATTTCAGGATCATCTGACGGCTGGACGCCTTGATGATGTCCCTCAAGGCATGGATGGTCGTGTCTTGGGTGTTGGCGCAAATCTGGATGGACAGATCGCCATGGCAAATGTCGGCGTCGAGCGCATCGTTGGGAAAGCGCATCATCCGCTGAAGCTGCTTTGGCTTCAGGGAGGCCAGCCACGGACGATCATCGAACAGCGACGCCCCAAGCGACACGGTGACCGTCAGGTTGTCCGGCCGCACCTTTGGCCCCAAAAGGCCAGAGTCGGCAGGCGGCAACTTCGGATCGAGCACGGGAACTTGGCCACCAACCGTCAGGAAGGCTATGCGCTCGGTCAGTGTGCGGAACAACGCCTCCAGTTCGTCGGCGTTCCTTGCGAGAACGTCGAAGCTCGCCACCATACCGTTGGCCGGGCGCGCATCGACCACGCCAGCCTGGTGACGGCCAAGATATGGAACGCTGTCGAGCTGACTGGCGACGTTGGCGACCGGCGCATCGGCGACCGAATGATGCACGGTCTCGGCACGGGCGACACCGGCCAGCGAACCTCCGATGGCCGCAGCGCCAAGCCCCGACAGCAGTCTGCGGCGATCAAGAGCGCCACGGGAACGACCAAAGTCTTTGGGATCTTGCATGTGCTTACTCCAGGCCAATGGACGGATTGATCCGGTCCACAGCGTCGGCAATGGCGATGAAGTTGGCGGCCAGCCCCTTGCGGGCCTCGGCTGATACATCGTTATAGGCCACCGGCGTGGCGCCCGGTCCGGAGAGCTTGCCGAGTTCGGTTCGCACTGCAACGAACGCGTCCGTCACCGCCTTGGCGGCCTCGGGTGACGCCTCGCTCACCAGCGGAAGCACCAGTGACACGGGTTTCTCGAGACCATCGACCGCGGCTGCCAACTCCGAGAGGTCGTCGCCGGCATAAAGACTGTCGCCGGCGATCACCGGTCCCTCGGCGAGCCGGCGCGCCTCGCGCGCTGCGTTGCCGGCAAGGTCAGTCGGTTCAAGTCTCGTGGCTTTCAGGCGATCCTTGAGCGTCGCTGCGTCTGCCACCAGCTTGACGGCAACAGGCTTCAAGCCGTCGGTCGTGTTCCCGAGCCAAAGACCGAACTCGACCCTGTGGAAGCCGGTGAAAGCCGGATCCTGTTCCCGCCCCGCAAGATAGGCCGCCACCGGATCGATGGCATTTTCGATATCGGCGATGCGACCGCTGACAGCTTCGATATGTCGATAGGCGGTTCGGGCAGTCGCGTAGGCGGACTTCGCAGCCGCGACGTCACCAGAATCGATCGCCTTCGAAAGCACTCCCAGAGCCTGGACCATTCGGCCCGTCTGCACGGCGAGATAGACCTTGTACTCGGATAACGGGCCGATGAAGGCCTTCAGCGGCGGCTTGGCCTTCTCGGCTTCCGAATGGGCCGAGGCGGTCACCGTCAGCTTGCCGCGCGGATTGGACAGAAGGCCGCAGGTGATGTCGTAAACGCCGGGTTTCAGTCGCGCCGCGAGCTGCGACCGGAAGCCGGGGGCAATGTTCTCACGTTCCTCGACCACCATGACGCCATCGAGAATCTCCCACTCGATCGGCCGGTTCGACGCATTCTCGATCTCAAAGACCGTGCGTCCGGCCGGAACCATCAGGTCCATCGGCTCGCAGCTCTTGTCGCCGACGCGAACGGGAATGAGGCCCGCCTCCACGGGGCGCACGGCCTTTTGCGAAGCCAGATAGAAGGCGCCGCCACCGGCCAGCGCCAACACGCCCGCCCCCAAAAGGGCAACAGTCATCAGTCGCGACGACGGAACGCCGGCGCGTTGCGGATCAGGCGGAGACATTCTTACCCCTTTTCGGCCCCGGTAACCGCCGACCCGAGAAAGGTCGGCCGCGCGGGCTTCAGGAACAACACCAGCGTCACGACGAGGAGCACCACATAGAGCCCCACCTCACCGACCGTCGGTGCTTCCTGGTAGTTGAACACGCCGGACAGAACGGTGCCGAGAACACTCGATACCGGCAGCGTGTCGGACAGATCGTAGACGCGCTCCTGGAGAAGGTTCCAAATTCCCGCCTCGTGCAGGCTGCGCAGGCTGGCGGCGGCGAGCCCGGACGCCACGACAAGGATGAAGACGCCGGTCCATCGGAAGAAGCGCCTGAGATCGAGGTGAACGCCACCACGATAGAGCGCGTAACCCAGGACAACGGCGAGCAGGAGGCCGAGAAGAGCACCAATCGGCGCCGATGCACCCGGACTCTGCTGGAAGACGGCAAGCAGGAAGAACACCGACTCGAGGCCCTCGCGCCCCACGGCGAAGAAGGTCATGCCGATCAGCGCCCATGTCGCCCCCCTTGGCGCCTGCATGGCAGCGTCGATTGCCCCGTGCAACTCGCCCTTGATGGAGCGGGCGGCTCGACGCATCCAGAACACCATGCTGACAAGCACGATCACCGCCACGAAGCCGACGATCGCCTCGAACAGCTCCTGTGCCTTCTGAGGGAACTCGGCCGCCATCAGCTGCAACGCTGCGCCGGCAAACAAGGACAGCGCCACGGCCAGCAGAACCCCGACCCAAACCACCGGCAGGAAAGCGCCGCGCCCCGTCTGCTTGAGGTAGCTCGCGATGATACCGGTCACCAGCGCGGCTTCTATGCCCTCGCGCAACATGATGAGAAACGGCGCCAGCACCTCAACCTCCTGCCGACCAATAAGATGAATATTGGTTTCAACATTTAGGGCGCCCATGTCAATAGCATGGCCGGCGTTTTTGCGAGTCATTCGCAAATTTGCTTACATGCGCTAGCGATGCACCAATTGATTCACAACATGAAGAGGCAGGAGTTTCGGCGGGACACGCCATGAATCAACACATGAGGCCGCGCGGACATTGCGCGGATTCAAAATCTGAACGAACAAAATAAAATCATTTAATATCAATATATTAAATAATATTCCTAAACCAACACACAAGGAAAGATCAATCTCTATCGGCTGGCCGATACGCCTTGGGACCAAGCAATCAGGCCGGGAGCTCAGCCCGGATGAGATCGGCTGCCGTTGCCATGTCGTCGGCAAGTGGACGGTCGTCCTCGTAGGGGCCGACGACACCGCGTAGCTGGCGATAGAGGCGATCGGCCCCCTCTGCCCGTCCTTCGGAGCGAAACTCATGGGCCTGACCGGCAGCCAGAAACTCGATGGCAAGGATGGCCTCTGCGTTCTCGATCACCGAAAGCGCCTTTAGCGACGCTGGCGTCGCATGGCTGAGATGGTCCTCCTGCAAGGCGGAGGTAATGCCGCCGTCGAGGCTCGCGGGCAGCGACAGGCGACGGTTCTCGTTGACAAGCGACACTGCCGCGTACTGGGCGATCATGAAGCCGGAGTTGACGCCGCTGTCGGCGGCAAGGAAGGCCGGCAGCCCACTCACCAGAGGATTGACGAGACGGTCGAGGCGGCGCTCGGCCATCGCCGCGACCTCGGCCACGGCAATCGCCAGCTGGTCGAGCGCCAGCCCCATGGCAGCTCCGACCGCGTGCGCCTCCGAATGCACGCCGGGCATGTCCGGCGTACCGACGATGGCCGGATTGTCCGACACCGACGCAAGCTCTCGCTCGACAACGTCGGCAACCACCGCGAATGCGTCACGCGCCGCCCCATGGACATGGGGCACGGCCCGCATCGAAAGAGCGTCCTGCGTCTTGCGACCGGCACCGGCAGCGACGATACGGCTGCCGGAGAGACGATCGCGCAGGCTTGCCCCGACGGACTGCAGAGAAGGCGATGCCCGGAGCGACAAGGCGACCGGATCGAAGGCCGCCGGATTTCCCATCAGCGCCTCGATGGTCATCGCGGCGATGGCATCCGCCCACTCAAGGATCCGCTCGCCACGCTTCAAGGCCAGCGACGCCAGCCCGGTCGCGCAGGGGATGCCGTTGACCAGGGACAGGCCTTCCTTGGCGCCAAGGCGGAGCGGCGCAAGGCCGACCGATGCGAGCGCCTCAGCCCCACCGACAGTCCTCTCCCCCCTCACGCGCGCCTTGCCCGCCCCGACCAAAACGAGCGCGATATGCGCCATGTGGCTGAGATAACCGACCGACCCTTTGGCAGGCACCACCGGCGTGACGTCGGCATTGAGCAGCCGCACCAGGGTCTCGACCACATCGAGCCCGACGCCGGAATAGCCGAGCGAGTAGTTGCTGATGGCGGTCGCCATGATGGCGCGCGTCTCGACGATCCCGAGCGGCGCCCCGATTCCCGTTGCGTGGCTCATAAGGATGTTGTGCGACAGCTGCCGCTGCAAAGGTCGGTCCACCACCACGTCGCAAAGAGCCCCGACGCCGGTGTTGACGCCATAGGCCCGGATACCGCGATCGACGATCGCCTCAACAATCGCGCGAGCCCCCGAAATGCGCCGCTTCGCCGCCTCTCCAAGATGAAGACGCGCGCCCTCGGCAACGGCGGCGATGTCGCGCCAGCCGAGATGGGTTTCGACGACGATGTCGGTCATGGCGCCCTCAGGCCTGGAAGTTACCGATAAACTGCCGGAAGCGTTCGGATTCGGAGTTGGTGAAGATCTCCTCCGGCGCACCGTCGGCTTCGACGACACCCTCGTGCAGGAACATCACCCGATCGGAAACGTTGCGGGCAAAGGCCATCTCGTGGGTCACCACAAGCATCGTCCGCCCCTCTTCGGCAAGGGAGCGCATGACCTTCAGCACCTCGCCGACAAGCTCGGGATCGAGCGCCGAGGTCGGCTCGTCGAACAACAGCGCCTTCGGCTGCATGGCGAGCGCCCGGGCGATGGCGGCACGCTGCTGCTGGCCGCCGGACAGATGGGCGGGGTAATAATTCCGTCGCTCGGCGAGACCGACCTTCTCCAGCAGAGCCTCCGCCTCGGCGATGCATTCCGCCTTGGGGCGCTTCAGGACGTGTACCGGCCCCTCGATCAGGTTCTGCAGCACCGTCATGTGGGACCAGAGATTGAAGCTCTGGAACACCATGGCGAGCTCGGACCTGATCCGGTCGACCTGCTTGCGATCGGCCGGCATCAGCGAGCCCGCCCGGTTCCGTTTCATGGCAATGGTCTCGCCGGCAACCGTGATCTCGCCCTCATCAGGCGTTTCAAGCAGATTGATGCAGCGCAGGAAAGTGCTCTTGCCCGACCCGGAAGCCCCAAGGATGGAGATCACGTCGCCATCCTGAGCGTCGAGCGAAATCCCGCGCAACACCTCGTGCTGACCAAAGGACTTGTGAATGTTGCGGACCGAAATTGCCGGTACCGGAGCGTCAGCCATGAACCTCTCCTTGGCGTCCGCAGTCGCTCGCCGAAACCGGCCGCTCCCTGAGGTGCGGCGACAGTCGGTATTCGACAAGCGCCATCAGGCGGACAATGATGAAGTTGATCAGAAGATAGATCAGCGTCGCAACCAGGAACACCTCCATGGTGCGATAGGTCTGTGAAATCAGGCGCTGAGCTGTGCCGGTCACCTCCCAGACGGTGACGAGGCTGGCAAGCGCCGTCGACTTCACCATCAGGATGATTTCGGTCGAGTAGGCCGGCAGGGCCTGCCGGATGGCGATCGGCGCGATGATGCGCCGGAACAGCAAAAGACCGGACATGCCGGCGGCCCTTCCAGCCTCGATCTCGCGAGACGGCACGGCCTGCAAGCCGCCGCGCATGATCTCCGCCTGGTAGCCTGCGGTGCAGAGCGCCAGCGCCAACACGGCGCAGGAGAACGGATCGCGCAGCACCGGCCAGAACAGGCTGTGGCGGACGGCGGGGAACTGCCCGAGACCGTAGTAGATCAGGAACATCTGGATGAGGAGCGGCGAGCCTCGAAACACGAAAACGTAGGCGCGGGCAAAGGCCGACAGCAACGGCCCTCCCGAAACCCGGCAATAGGTGATGACCAGCGCGAAAACCGCGCCCAGGCTGACCGAACAGGCGAACAGCCCCAGCGTCATGGGCACCGCGGCGACCAGCTTGACGAAAGTGGAGAGGAGAAAGGCGACATCGAAACTCATGGTGCCGTCCTCCCTAGCGCCGGCCGAGACTGTGGCGGAAACTTCTGGCGACGCGTCGCTCGGCGAAACCGAAGACGCGGTCGGACAGCGTCGTCAGCGCGAGATAGAGCGCCCCGCCGACGATGAAGAACAGAAAGTATTGCTTGGTGGAGCCAGCGGCGATCTGGGAGGTTCGCATCAGCTCGGCGAGGCCCGTCACCGACACCAGGGTCGAGTCCTTGAGACTGAGCTGCCAGACATTGCCGAGCCCCGGCAGCGAAAACCGCAGGATCTGCGGCGCCAGGATGCGGCGGAAACGTAACATCGTCCCCATGCCGATCGAGCGAGCAGCGTCGAGTTCGCCCCGAGAGACCGCCTGATACGCGCCGCGATAGACTTCCGCCTGATAGGCGCCGGAGATCAGCCCCACCGCAATGGCGCCGGCCAGAAAGGAGGGCAGCCCCAGGAAGCCCTCGTAATCGAGCCACTGCCCGATGGCGGTGACGGCCTGCGAACCGCCGAAATAGACGAGGTAGATGATCAGAAGTTCCGGTGCCCCCCGAAACACCGTGGTGTAGGCATCGCCAAGCCAGCGCGCCGGGCGAGACGCCGAAAGCTTGGCCGCAGCAATGATGGCGCCGAGCAGCGCTCCGATTGCAAGCGACGCGGCGGTGACGGCCAGCGTCATGCCCGTGGCCCACAGGAGAATGGCGCCCCGGCCATGCTCACCGAAGCCGATCAGGTCAATCCAGGACATCAAGGCTCTCCGTCGGGCGCTCCCGGACCCTTTAGCGGATCATCTCCGCCATCACCAGTCCGGGAGCTTCCTGTCGCATCAGGGGGTGACGTCGACCTTGAGCCACTTCTCCGACAGCTTCTTCACGGTGCCGTCGGCGACGGCAGCCTTGATAGCCTCGTCGAACAGCGCCTTCAGCTCCGGATCGGACTTGCGGATGCCGAGACCTTCGCCCTCGCCCCAGATCGGGCCGGTGATTTCAGGTCCGGTGAAGGCCAGATCGGCATTGTCGGCGCTTTCGAAGGCGCCCAGGAAGTAAGTGGCATCATCGAAGCCGGCATCAATGCGGCCGGCCGAAAGGTCGAGATCGCGCTCGGCCGAGGTCTTGTACTCCTTGATCTCGGCAACGTCCTTGAAGTTGTCGTAGATGAAGCCGGCGTAGACGGTCGACGCCTGGATGCCGATGATCTTGCCGGTCAGCGCCTTCTTGAGCGGCTCGATCGCCTCGGCGCCATCCTTGGTGTCGGCGAGCTTGACCACCGAGCCCGTGCCGGCGAGGTTGGCAAGGTCGCTGTCCTTGGGCGCGGCGAAAACGGCGGGCGTCGCAGCATAGGGAACGGTGAAATCGATCACTTCCTTGCGCTCCGGCGTGATCGACAGGGCGTCCATGATGACGTCGAACTTGCCGGCGTTGAGCGCGGTGATCATGCCGTCCCAGTCCTGCGAAATCAGCGTGCACTTCAACTTGGCATGAGCGCAAAGATACTCGGTGAGATCGGGCTCGAAACCGACGATCTTGCCGTTGGCGTCGGTCAGGTTCCAGGGCGCATAGGCGCCCTCGAGCGCGATGGTGACTTCCGTCCAATCCTTGGCCGATGCCGGCGCGGCCAGCACGGCGAACAGGGCGGATGCGGCAACAAGACTGCGAAGGCTCATGGTGTTCTCCTCTGGTTTATCGAAGCACTCCGGCTTCTTCTGTACTTTCGTCACATCTACCGTATGCCGGCAGGCTTTTCATGCCCTAAGGCGAGCGAGCGCCGCGCCGAATGCCCGGTCGATCTTTTCCTCCTCGGGGTGGCGCCCATCCTCCACCAGCCAGCGGCCGCCGATCATCACGTCACGCACGATCGGTCCCAGGCCGCCGAGAATCCAGCGATCGAGAATCGCATCGCCGTCCACTGAAGCCAGATACGGCGAACGGGCATCCAACACCACGAGATCCGCAGGCGCACCCTCCGAAAGTCCGCCCCCCGCGACACCCGCCGCCTGAGCGCCGCCGGCAAGCACGCGATCGAACAGCGTACGACCAACCGACGCGCCCGCCCGCCCGGCCATTCGATTCCGACGACGGTCACGCAGCCGCTGCCCATACTCCAGCAGGCGCAACTCGTCGGCAACCGACGTAGCGACGTGGCTGTCCGTGCCGATGCCGAAACGCCCATCGACGGCGAGGAAGTCGGCGCCGGGAAAGATGCCGTCTCCGAGATCCGCCTCGGTCGTCGGGCAAAGACCGACGACGGCGCCGGAGCCGGCAATCATCGCCATCTCGACGTCGGTAACGTGGGTCGCGTGAACCAGACACCAGCGCTCGTCGACATCGGCCATGTCATAGAGCCGCTCCACCGGGCGTCGCCCCGAATGGGCAAGGGAAGCCGACACCTCTCTCTCCTGCTCGGCCACATGGATGTGAATGGGCGCATGTTCCGGCACAGCCTCCATGATGGCCGCGATCTCGTCGCCGGTCACGGCCCTCAGGGAGTGAAAGGCAAGGCCGAGCCTCGCGCCGACCTCACGACACGGCTCGACAAGGCCATGCAGCAGCGTCAGGAAGCCGTCGACGTCGTGAATGAACCGGCGCTGGCCGGCAGTCGGCGCCGCTCCGCCGAAGTCCGAGTGAGCATAGAACACCGGCAGCAGGGTCAGCCCGATGCCGGATTGTTCCGCCGCCCGCAGCATCGCAAGCGACATGTCGGCCGGTTCGCCATAGGGACGCCCGTCCGGACCATGATGAAGGTAGTGGAACTCGGCAACGCGCCCGAAGCCGCCCTTCAGCAACTCCACTTGCAGTTTGGCCGCGATCGCCACGACGTCATCGGGCGTCAGCAGGGACACCAGCCGGTACATTTCCTCGCGCCAGGTCCAGAAGCTGTCGTCACCCTGCCCTGCGACATTCGTCAGTCCGGCCATGGCGCGCTGAAAAGCATGCGAATGAAGATTGGCGACGGCAGGGACGACCGGCCCGCCAAGCCGCCTGGCGCCGCCCGCTTCCGCCTGGCGTTCGACCGAAACGATCCGTCCGTCGGCGCCAACGGCGAAGACGACGTCCTCGGCCCAGCCGTCTGCCAGCAAGGCTCTTTCGGCGAAAAGCAATTGATGGTTATCTGTTACCATCTTATTCGCGAAACCTCACGCTTGTACATACAAGCACTGTAGAGGAAAATTCTTAGGCCGCAAGCCGAATCCATTCGCCTCTGACCATTTTTAGGGAGTGCCTAGAAAATGAGCGACGTCAGCGAACGTCAAGGTGGGACTCCCCCGCACTATGCCATGGTCAAACAGATGATTCTCGGACGGATCGGTAGCGGCGAATGGCCCGCCCGTCATCGCATCCCCTCCGAGAACGAGCTTGTCGCCACGCTCGGCCTCAGCCGGATGACCATCAACCGGGCACTGCGCGAGCTTGCGGCAGACGGTGTCCTGCTGCGCATCCAGGGACTTGGAACCTTCGTCGCCGAGGGCAAGAGCCAGACCTCCGTGTTCAAGGTGCGCAACATCGCCGACGAAATCCGCGAGCGCGGCCACGCCCACGCGGCGCAGACCGTGATGAAAGACGAGGTGAAGGCGACACCCGAGCTTGCCGACGAGTTGGGCGTGGAACTCGGCGTTCCCGTCTACCATTCGCTGGTCATCCACCTCGAAAACGACATCCCGGTCCAGCTCGAAGACAGATATGTCAATCCGACCCTGGCCCCAGACTATCTTGCGCAAGACTTCTCCGCCCGCACGCCCAACAGCTATCTGAGCGCCGTGGCGCCGTGGACGACGGTCGAGCATACGGTCGAGGCCGTTCTTCCTGCCTCATGGGAGGCCAAGCTGCTGGCCATCGCCCGTGGCGATCCTTGCCTGCTGATCCGACGCCGCACCTTCTCCGGCGAGCGGGTCGTTACCTCGGTGCGCCTGCTGATGCCCGGCGGACGCAGTCGCATCGAGAGTCGACAGACCGCAGGCTCGGCCTGAGAACGACCCCGAAAGACCGGTCACCCTTTCCATTGACACTCGCTTGCCGCAGTGCTTCTATCTTGTATAGACAAGATAGGGGATCATCATGCCGAGCAACACGCGATATCGTGACGTGGAAATCCGCGCACCCAGGGGCACCACGCTTCGGGCCAAGAGCTGGCTGACGGAGGCGCCGCTCCGCATGCTGATGAACAACCTCGATCCCGACGTCGCCGAGAACCCCAAGGAACTGGTTGTCTATGGTGGTATCGGTCGCGCCGCCCGCGACTGGGAGTGCTTCGACACCATCGTCAGCACCCTCGAGCGCCTCGAAGAGGACGAGACTCTGCTCGTCCAGTCCGGCAAGCCGGTTGGGGTGTTCCGCACGCACAAGGACGCGCCGCGCGTCCTGATCGCCAACTCGAATCTGGTTCCCAACTGGGCGAACTGGCAGCACTTCAACAAGCTCGATGCCGAGGGACTGATGATGTACGGCCAGATGACGGCCGGCTCGTGGATCTACATCGGCGCGCAGGGTATCGTTCAAGGCACCTACGAGACCTTCGTGGAGGCTGGGCGCCAGCACTATGACGGCGACCTCAAGGGGCGCTGGGTGCTGACCGCCGGCCTCGGCGGCATGGGGGGTGCCCAACCGCTTGCCGCGGTGATGGCAGGCGCCTGTGCGCTGGTCGTCGAGTGTCAGCAGTCGCGCATCGATTTCCGCCTGCGGACCCGCTACGTCGACAAGCAGGCCAGGGACCTCGACGACGCGCTACGCCTCATCGCCGAACACACGGCAAAGGGTGACGCTGTCTCCATCGCCCTGCTCGGCAATGCCGCCGACGTGCTGCCGGAGCTGGTTCGGCGCGGCGTGCGGCCCGATCTCGTCACCGACCAGACCTCGGCCCATGACCCGCTCAACGGCTACCTGCCGTCCGGCTGGGCCTGGGAAGAATATCGCGAGCGTGCCAAGGTCGAGCCCGAGGCGGTGATCGCCGCCGCCACGGCTTCGATGCGAGAGCACGTCCGTGCCATGCTCGATTTCCAGACGCTCGGCGTGCCCGTCTTCGATTATGGCAACAACATCCGCCAGCGCGCCTTCGACGCCGGCGAAAAGAATGCCTTCGCCTTCCCCGGCTTCGTCCCGGCCTATATCCGGCCAATGTTCTGCCGGGGCATCGGTCCGTTCCGCTGGGCCGCGCTATCGGGAGATCCCGCAGACATCGCCGCGACCGACGCAAAGGTCAAGGAA
The DNA here is from genome assembly GCA_963665435.2 of uncultured Pleomorphomonas sp. Lineage (GTDB taxonomy): Bacteria > Pseudomonadota > Alphaproteobacteria > Rhizobiales > Pleomorphomonadaceae > Pleomorphomonas. The sequence continues at coordinate 204,310 of CAXXNH010000007.1, forward strand.
CTGCTGCCCGACAATCCGCATCTTCACAACTGGCTCGACATGGCCGCCGAGCGCATCGCCTTCCAGGGCCTGCCCGCTCGCATCTGCTGGGTCGGGCTCGGCGCCCGAGCCCGCCTCGGGCTCGCCTTCAACGAGATGGTCCGGCAGGGTATCGTCAAGGCGCCGATCGTCATCGGCCGCGACCACCTCGACAGTGGCTCGGTCGCTTCGCCGAACCGCGAAACGGAGGCAATGCGCGATGGGTCCGACGCCGTCTCCGACTGGCCGCTCCTCAACGCGCTGCTCAACACTGCGTCCGGCGCCACCTGGGTGTCGCTGCACCACGGTGGCGGCGTCGGCATGGGCTTCTCGCAACATGCGGGCATGGTGATCGTCTGCGACGGCAGCGAGGATGCCGACCGGCGTATCGCCCGCGTCCTGCACAACGATCCGGCAACGGGCGTGATGCGTCACGCCGACGCCGGTTACGACATCGCCGTCGAATGCGCTCGCGAGAAGGACCTCGACCTGCCGATGCTCGGGAAATGAGCATACGGCTTCTGACGGCGACCGAGTTCCGTCGCCTGCCCTGGCAGAACGGTCGAGGCACGACGCTGGAGCTCGTGCGTCAGGACGATGCGACAGGCGCCCTGCTCTGGCGCCTGTCGGTTGCCGATGTGATCGAGCCCGGTCCCTTCTCGCCGCTTCCCGGCATCGACCGGGTGATCACCTTGATAGATGGCGAGGGCTTCGATCTCGACTTTGCCGGTTCGAGACCGAGCGTCTCACTGCGATCGTTCGAACCGCTGGCATTCTCGGGCGATTGGCGGACGACGGCCACGGTCGTCCGCGGCCCGTCACGCGACTTCAACGTGATGACGGCGCGCAAGAAGGTTGCCGCCAAGGTCGAGGTTGCTGGAGCCGGCCTCGCCTCCGCCGAGCTGGCCTATGTCTTCGCCGCGCGCGGCGGCGTCACGGTGAACGCCGGCAAAAAGACGATCCGGGCCGAGGTTGGCGAATTGGTCGAATGCCGAGAAAGCGAGCCCATACGGGTCGAATGCGACGAGCCGGGAACGGCTCTGGCCGTTCGTCTGGGGCAGATCGACGGCGCGGCGATGCCAAGGGAGTGACTGCGCGCGATGCGTATTGGCACGAAGACGTTACTCGCGGCATGGATGCTGGAATTTGTCAGACATGAGTGTTAGGGGAAGCTGACTTCCGCGGTGTTCTGGCACCGATCAGCTAGACAACAGCATGGGCGCAGAGCCATGAGCGACAAGACCAAAATCGTCATCACGTCCGACCACACCGGTATCGACCTCAGGCGGGCCGTCGTCGCCCACCTGGAAGCGCGGGGCTATGCGGTCGAGGACGTCGGTCCGACGTCAACCGAGAGCACCGACTACCCCAAGTGGGGCGAGAAGGCGGCGCGGGTGGTGCTCGCCGGCGGCGCGCAGCTCGGCATTGCCATCTGCGGCACCGGCTTCGGCATTTCGCTTGCCGCCAACAAGCTGAAGGGCATCCGCTGCGTCGTCTGTTCGGAGCCTTACACTGCCAAGCTGTCGCGCCAGCACAACAACGCCAACATGCTGGCCTTCGGCGCCCGCGTCGTCGGACAGGATCTCGCGTTGATGATCGTCGACGAGTTTCTCAATGCCGAGTTCGAAGGCGGGCGGCATGCTCGCCGCGTCGGCATGATTTCCGAGCTTGAAGCGGGCCATTCGGTCTGCTGAAAGGGCGTGGCCGCCGTTCTCCCGATTGGCGGCCGGCCGGGAGGAGATAAGGGCGTTCGGACCTTGTGTTCGGACGCCCTTCTTGTATCGGGGGCCGTTCAGGCCGCCCGTCGCTCTGGCCGGCGGGCCAGCAGCGCTCGAACCAGGCGATAGCCGAGCAGCAGTACCACCAACCCGATATGAGCGGCCTGCGTGGGATCGAGCACCTTTGTCGCCAGGAGGTAGTGGACGGCTGCGAGCGCCCCGGCGACGTAGACGAGGCGGTGCAGCCTCCGCCAGTTCTTCCCTAGGCGACGGATCGACAACCGGTTGGAGGTCAAGGCCAGCGGCAGCAGACACATCAAGGCTGCAAAGCCCAATGTGATGAACGGCCGCCGCGCGATGTCGGGAATGATCGTGCTCCAGATGAGGCCGCGATCGAGCGTCAGGTAGACGCTGAAGTGCATCGCGACGTACCAGAAGGCGAGGAGACCGAGCGCGCGCCGGAAGCGCAGGAGGTTGATGCCCGCCAGCTGACGGAGCGGGGTGACGATCAGCGTCAGGATGAGAAAGCGCAGCGCCCACAGACCGAGCGTTTGCTCGAAGGCGCGAACAGGGTCGGCCCCAAGACCGCCCGTCGCCCCGAGCCAGAAGCTCCAGACCGCCGGAATGAAGCCGACAACATAGATGCCCCAGCCGGCAAACGTTTCGACCAGGGGCGACCGATCCGACGCCATCAGTAGTTTGCCCTCAGGTCCATCCCGGCATAGAGGCTCGCCACCTCGTCGGCATACCCGTTGAACATCAACGTCGGGCGCCGGCCCGAGCCGAAGAAGCCGCTTGCGCCGATGCGTCGCTCGGTCGCTTGGCTCCAACGCGGGTGGTCCACCTCGGGATTGACGTTGGCGTAGAAGCCGTACTCGCTGCCCTGAAGCGAGTTCCAGGAGTTGGGCGGCTGCTTTTCGACGAGCGAAATGCGTACGATCGACTTGATACCCTTGAAACCATACTTCCAGGGCACCACGAGGCGGATGGGCGCTCCATTCTGGTTGGGGAGCGTTTCGCCATAAAGACCGACTGCGAGGATGGTGAGCGGATGAAGTGCCTCGTCGAGACGCAGCCCCTCGACATAGGGCCATGGCATGGGCTGGAAGTAGCCCTTCTGTCCCGGCATCTCCTCGGGCCGAACCACCGTCTCGAAGGCCACGTACTTGGCCGAGCCCAGCGGCTCCGCCTTGTCGAGCAGTGACTTCAGCGGGAAACCGTTCCAGGGGATCACCATCGACCACGCTTCGACGCAGCGCATGCGATAGATCCGCTCCTCGATAGGCAGCTCGGCGATCAGCTTGTCGACATCGAAGGTCTGTGGCTTGCCAACCAGTCCATCCACGGCGATGGTCCACGGACGCGGTTTGAAATCGCCGGAATGGCGCGACGGGTCGGCCTTGTCGGTGCCAAACTCATAGAAGTTGTTGTAGGTGGTCACATCTTCCCGTGACGTAAGTGGCTCATCCACCTTGTAGGGGCCAGGCACCGTCTTGAGCGGCGAAGTCGCCGGCGCCTCGGCACGAGCCCCACCGACGCCAAGCATCACTCCTGCCCCGGCCATGAGCCCCATGAACTCGCGACGGCGAAGATAGACCGAACGCGGCGTGATTTCGGATGCCGGAATGGCGGGCGGACGATAGGTCGGCATGGCATTCCTCCAAGCGGTTCCCGGAACTGCACTTTGGAGGCATTCTCGACTGTACGCGACGGAATGAAAAGCCACTATTTCGTGTAGAGAAGCCAAAGACCGGCGCCAGGAACCCCAGCGCCGGCCTGTTCTTCTCAAGAAATGACTACTCTGCGGCGACGGCGACCGTTTCCGATGCGGCGGCCAGCGCCTGATCGAGATCGGCGATGATGTCGTCCGGGTGTTCGATGCCGATCGACAGGCGCACATAGCCTGGCGTGACGCCGGTCTTCAGTTGCTCTTCAGCACTCAGCTGTGAATGCGTGGTCGATGCGGGATGAATGGCCAGCGATCGCGCATCGCCAATGTTGGCGACATGATAAAGCAGCTTCAGCGCATCGATGAACTTGCGGCCCGCCTCGATGCCGCCCTTGAGCTCGAAGCCAAGCAAAGCGCCATACCCGCCTTCGAGATAGGTATCGGCGCGGCGACGGAACTCACCATCCTGTAGCTTCGGGTAGATGACGCTCGCCACTGCGGAATGGCCGGCAAGATAATCGGCCACCTTTTCGGCGTTCGCCACGTGTTGGCGAATTCTGAGCGGCAGCGTCTCGAGCCCCTGGATGAGCTGGAAGGCATTGAATGGCGAAATGGCCGCGCCGACGTCGCGCAACAGCTTGACGCGGACGCGCAGAGCAAAGGCAATCGGTCCGAGCGGCTTGGCCGCCTCGGCCCAGACGGCGCCGTGATAGGCCGGATCGGGCGTGTTGAGCAGAGGCTGGCGCTCCGGGAACTTGTCCCACTCGAAATTGCCGCCATCGACGATCAGTCCCCCGATAGATGTGCCATGACCGCCGATATACTTGGTGGCCGAATAGACCACCACCGCCGCTCCGTGCCTGAACGGCTTGGACAGCAACGGCGCCGCCGTGTTGTCGATGATAAGCGGAATGCCGAGAGGCCGGCCGATGTCGGCCACCTCCTTCACCGGAAAAACGTTGAGCTTGGGGTTGGGCAACAGCTCGGCATAGTAGGCCCGGGTACGGTCGTCGGTCGCCTTGCGGAAATTCTCAGGGTCGGCGGGATCGACGAAGCGGACCTCGATACCGAACTGGCTGAGCGTATCGGCAAGCAGCGTCCAGGTCCCCCCGTAGAGATCGGTCGAGGAAACGATGTTGTCGCCTGCAGACGCCAGATTGAGAATGGCAAAGGTGGTGGCAGCCTGCCCGGAAGCAACGGCAACAGCCGCAGAACCGCCTTCGATCGCGGCGATGCGAGTTTCAAGCGCATCCTGCGTCGGATTGCCCAGACGGGTGTAGATGAAGCCGAGCTCCTGGAGACCGAACAGACGGGCCGCGTGTCCCGCGTCCTGGAACTGGTAGGAGGTCGTCTGGTGGATGGGCACCGCGACCGAGCCGGTAGACGGGTCGGCACGAAAACTGCCGCCGTGAAGCGCGAGGGTCTCGGGATGTAGCGACTTGCTCATGAACGTTTCTCCCAGCTCGATCATACGGCGCTCGTTTTGGCGCCCCAGGCGGCTTGAGATGGACTTTCCCCCCTCAGCCCCACGGACGAATTTCATTCCATCACGCCTAGAGGAAGGACGACAGTTCTGGAATTTCTTTGCGCGGTCGAGAAAGGCAATATCCATCCTTGAGCAAGCTCATTTCAGGACCAACTTTCCTCGTCGCCCGAGGCACGTTCCGACGCACAAGGCGTCGGAACGATCTCGAAGGGTGTGGCATACGCTAAGGATCCCAAGTCTCTGGTACCAGAGCCTAAGGCAAATAGTCTCGCCGGATCATTTTCGTTGCCCTTGATAAATATTTCAACAGAATTCCAAGCCAAACAAGCGCAGTTCAGATGTTAATATATTCTTCGAGAAGAATGCGTAATCGACTCAAAACGAGCTTCACAAGCCACGGAACCTTGCAATCATGGTAAAATTGATAGATAGATTGTAGTATGAAAATCAGGAATGCTTACGCACACTGATAGGTTGAAATTGAGTCGTTCAAGGCCAGCTCCCCCAATAGAGCTGCATCATGCAGTTAATCGTCTTGACTGGCGGCGATCAACTCGACGAAAGGCTGCGCGCCCGAGACATTGATACAAACGGCTGCGATATGGGACAAGTAATGGTGGCTCGATTCCGACACATGAGACCGCCGAGATTAGGCTTTTCAGCGAATGGGGCGTTCGCTGAGTATACCGGATAACCCTTTATTCCCGAGGAGAACACTCGATTTGATGTCCGACCGGGAGAGCGACAAACGCCAAGAACCAGGCCTCGACGAGCAGGCGGGCAGTCAAGGAGCAGGCGAGCTCTTGGCACACCAGCTTTCCGAGGCGACGTGCGCCAACGGAGAAGTCGACCTGCCCGCGCTACTAAAGGCTATCGGGTCGACCTACGAAAACCTGGCGACAGAGCTTGGGAGGATCGACGGGCGAACCGATGCGTTGAGCGTCGAGAAGACCGACAAGAACGCCCTGGTGACCCTCGCACTCGACACAGTGTCGGAAGGGATTGCCGTCTTCGATGCCGATGATCGGATCGTTCTTTGGAACCGGCGTTACCTTGAGTTCTATCCGGAACTCGAGGGTTTTATCGTCGAGGGGCGCTCGTTCGAGACAATGCTGCGCCTTGGTCTGGAGCGCGGCGCCTATGTCGATGCCCGTGGTCGCGAGGAGGAATGGCTCAAGGCGCGTCTCGAGCGGCACGCTCTTCCCAATAGCATCGAGGAACAGCACCGCGCAGACGGACGCTGGATTCGCGTTGAAGAGCGCCGGATGGCGGACGGCGGACGCGTTGGCATCCGTGTCGACATTAGCGAGTTCAAGCGACGGGAGGCAGCCTCCAGGCTGCTGTTCGAAGACAGCCCCGTTCCGATGTATTTGTTCGACTCTGAGACGCTGCGTTTCCTGGCAGTCAATCGCGCGACCGTTTCCCGCTACGGCTACACCGTCCATCAGTTCATGAACATGAGCGTTTTGGACATGCGCCCGGAGCGGTTGAGGGCCGAAGCGCTCGTGGCAATTCGAAACGGGATCGACACGCAAAGCGGCAACCAGCTGTTCCGGCACCTCAAGGCCGACGGGACTGAAATCGACGTCGAGGTCTTTTCTCGAAAACAGCTCCACAACGGCCGGCAGGCGGTGCTGGTGACGGCGATCGACGTCACCGAGCGCAAGCGCGCCTCCGACGAACTGGAAGCGACACGAGAGTTTCTCGACACGATCATCGAGAATGTGCCGGCAGCGTTGTTTGCCAAGGATCCTGTCAGTCGGAAATACATCTTGCTGAACCGAGCGGGCGAACTCCTGTTCGGCTGTACGCGCGAGGATTTCATCGGCAAGAGCGCTCGCCAGATTTTTGGCGAGCGGGTAGCTATCGCCGCCGAGGCCGAGGAAGACGAGCTCCTGTCGGGCGGGGTGAGGCAGCTTACCGCCTCGGAAACCGTCTCGACACCCAACGGCACCCGGCTCCTGACGATCACCCGCATGGTGGTTCGCAACCCCGACGGCTCGCCACGTTTCATTGTCGGCGTGACGATGGACGTCACAGAAAAGCGCCGCGCCGAAGAGCAGATCGCCTACCTCTCGCAGCATGACGCCTTGACAGGCCTGCCCAACAGGGAGGCGATGATGGTGCGCCTTGCCGACGGCATTTTTGCCGCGACGGCGACGCAGGCACGCTTTGGTCTCCTCAGCGTCGACATCGACCGCTTCAAGACGCTCAATGACCTCTACGGCCACGCCGTAGCCGATCAGGTCCTGAAGGAAGCGGCGCGGCGTCTGGTCGATATAGCAGGCGATGGCCTGGTCTTCCGCCCTGGCGGCGACGAGTTCGTGATGATCTCCAACGATCCGGACCAGCCGAACGCCTCTCGTCGACTGGCGGCGCTGGCCCAGAGCGTTTTCTCGAAGGACATCGTCGTTGACGACAAGTCCATCCGCATAGGGATCAGCATTGGCGTCGCCACCTACCCGCATGACGGTGACAGCGGCTCATTGCTGCTCGCCAATGCCGGAGCCGCGCTCTATCACGTCAAGTCCGAGGCGCGCGGTCAGGTCCGCGTCTACGAGTCCAAGGCCGACCAGGTCATTCGCGATCGCTGGGTGCTGCAGGCCGATCTGGGACATGCTCTTCGCAATGGAGAGTTATCTCTTCACTTCCAGCCGCAGGCGGAAATCAACGGACGGATCTTCGGCTTCGAGGCCCTGATGAGATGGACGCATCCCACACGCGGCGCCATCTCGCCCGAGAAGTTCATTCCACTGGCAGAGGAATCCAACCTGATCCTCGACATGTCGGAATGGGTGCTCGAAGAGGCCTGCCGCACGGCGGCCAGCTGGACACATCCGCTCACCGTCGCCGTCAACCTGTCGCCGATCCAGTTTCAGCACGGCGAGCTGCCTCGCCTCATCCAGCAGACGCTGATCGACACGGGCTTGCCTCCATCCCGGCTCGAGCTGGAAATCACCGAAGGCATCCTGCTCGGCGACTTCGCCCACATTGTCGGTATGCTGAGGCGGATCAAGGCGATGGGCGTACGCATCGCCATGGACGACTTCGGCACGGGCTACTCGTCGCTCTCCTATCTGCAGGCCTTTCCCTTCGACAAGATCAAGATCGACAAGAGCTTCGTGCAGTCCATAGGACGCACCGAGCAGGCAACGACAATCATCCGAGCCGTCATAGGCTTGTGCCGCGGCCTAGGCATTCCCGTCATTGCCGAAGGCGTCGAGACCGAGGAACAGCGCAGCTTCCTCGCTCAGGAGCACTGTCCGGAGATCCAGGGCTACATCATCGGACGGCCGGCACCGATCCAGGTCTACGACAAGGTCGTCGACACCTTGGCCTCGGCCCGTACGCTCTGAGCACGAGAACCGGTGCGCCCTGCCCGATGTGGTCGGCAGCAGTCGCACAGAAGCTCTCCACTCCCGCCCTTAGCCTTGGTCATCTCGTCAGAAGACGAGATTCGGCGACTTGGCCATCGAGCCGGCGTGAGCGCCGCCTTGCCCGTTGTGTCGACCGCCTCGGGCGCATAGGTTGCGCCCAAGTCCGCGCCGTCCATCAAAAAGGGACCGCCGGTAGACGGGAGAGACGCAATGGAGAACTTCACCTTCCTCAATCCGACCAAGATCGTCTTCGGCCGGGACAGCGAAACGTCGGTCGGCGTGGAAACCGCCCGCTACAGCCGCAAGATTCTGCTTCACTATGGTGGTGGCTCGATCAAGGCGTCCGGCCTTTACGATCGCGTCTGCGCCTCGCTCAAGGCAGCTGGCGTCGAGTGGGTCGAACTCGGCGGGGTCAAGCCGAATCCGCGCCTTTCCCTGGTCCACGAGGGCGTGCGCCTTTGCAAGCAGCACGGGCTGGGCTTCATCCTCGCGGTCGGCGGCGGCAGCGCCATCGACTCGGCCAAGGCGATCGCTATGGGAGCCTTGATCGACGGCGACGTCTGGGACTTCTACATCGGCAAGGGGACGCCGACCGACGCGCTCCCCATCGGTACCGTACTGACCATTCCGGCCGCAGGCTCGGAGTCGAGCGACGGCACAGTGATCACCAATGAGGACGGCTGGTTGAAACGCGCGGTCGGGGGCCCGTTCCTCTACCCGCGCTTCTCGATCCTCAACCCCGCCCTTTGCGCCACCCTGCCGCCGTTCCAGGTGGCCTGTGGCGCCGCCGACATCATGGCGCATCTGATGGAGCGTTATTTCACCAACGTGCCCAATGTCGCCTTCACCGACCGGCTGATCGAAGCGACCATGAAGACGGTTATCGCCCAGGCTCCCAAGGTTCTGGCCAACCAGGACGACTATGACGCCTGGTCGGAGCTGATGTGGGCCGGCACCATCGCCCACAACAATCTGCTCAACACCGGTCGCATCGGCGACTGGGCCTCGCACGACATCGAGCACGAAGTCTCCGGAATCTACGACGTCGCCCACGGCGCCGGCCTAGCGGTCGTCTTCCCGGCCTGGATGAAATACGTGCTCCACCACGACATCGACCGCTTCGTGCAGTGGGCGGTGCGCGTTTGGAATGTCGAACTCGACGTGTTCGACAAGGAGGCGACCGCGCGTGAGGGCATCGCCCGTCTTGAGGCGTTCTTCCACAAGATCGGCCTTGGTACGACGCTCGCCTCGCTCGGCATCCACGACGACCGTATCGAGGAAATGGCAAAGAAGGGCACCGGAGACGACAGCCGAACGCTCGGCAACTTCGTCAAGCTCGACAGCCGCGCCATCGCTGAAATCTTGCGTCTGGCCCTCTGAGCTCACGGCGGCGGGGGTTTATCTCTCCCGTCGCCGGACCGACCAGGCAACGAACCACGGCGGACAGATGCCATTCGCCGCTCGCCCTTCCTGCCAGATGGGCTTGCCCTGCAGGGGAGCCGGCAGCGGCGCCTGCCTTGGAGCAAGGTTGAGGGTCAGCATCAGATCCCTCGCCTCCCCCTGCCACACGATGCGGATAACGCCGTCATCCACCTGCCAGTGACCTGCGCCTCGGATGCCGGCGACAAGCGGCGCGATCTCGCGACGGCGAACACGCAGAATGGCGCGGTGCCAATCGAGCACCCGGGCATGATGCCGAAGGCTTTGCTCGCTCCAGTCAAGGCGGGCGGCTGCGAAGGTCGCTGGCGCAAAAGGATCGAGCAGATCGTCCGGATCGGCCGCGAAAGCGGCGATCCGCCCCTCTCTCACGGCCGAGACGAACGCCGGTGCGAGATCGGAAAAGAAGGGAAACGGGGCAGTCGCGGCCCACTCTTCACCTTGAAACAGCATGGGGCTCTGCGGCGCCAGCAGAAAAGCCGCCGTTGCAGCCCGAACGGCGGCCGGCGGAGCCAGCATGCCGATTCGCTCGCCATGCGCCCGATTTCCGACCTGGTCGTGATTCTGAAGGAACGAGACAAACGCGGCCTGAGGCAGAGAAACCGCCGGCGCCGCCTCGTCGCAAGACAGCACGCCCTCGGCGAGGGCCCGAGCCAGAATATCCAGCCTCCCCGCGTAATCGGCGTAGTCCCTGTCGGTCTCGCCAGTGACGGCGGCGTGAAGCGCGTGGTGAAGATCGTCGTTCCATTGACCGTCGAACCCACCGACCGGCGGTATCCGGTCCGGTTCCAGTCGGGCGCTTTCCAGAACAAGATGGATCTTGCGGTCACCGCCGGCCGCCCGAGCGGTCTCGGCGATGTCCGCCAGTATGTGACCGGGGTCCACATCGCGGATCTCGTGAGCGGCGTCGATGCGCAGCCCGTCCAGGTGGAACTCGCCGATCCACATTCGGACGTTGGCGAGGACGAGATCGCGCATTGACGTCGCCTCGCGCTGACCATAGTCGATGGCCTCTCCCCAAGGCGTCGCATATCGGTCGGTATGCGCCGGGGCCAGCAGCGGCAGATAGTTCCCATCCGGGCCGAAGTGGTTGTAGACGACGTCCAGCAGCACGGCGAGACCGAGCGCGTGCGCCCGGTCGACGAAGAACTTGAGATCGTCAGGGCGGCCGTAGCGGCTGTCGGGGGCAAACAGCAGCACCCCGTCATAGCCCCAGCTCCAGCGACCGGGAAAATCGCCGATCGGCATGATCTCGACGACCGTGACGCCGAGCGACTTCAGGTACGGAAGCTTTGCAGCAGCAGCACGGAATGTACCCCCCGGCGTGAACGTGCCGAAGTGCAACTCGTAGATTACTGCCTCATTCCAGGAAATACCGCGCCACCGATGGTCCGACCAGACAAAGGCGTCATAATCGACGACCTCGCTCGGTCCGTGCACGTCCTCCGGCTGGAATCGGCTGGCCGGGTCGGGAACGAGGGTACCGTCGGGGAGAAGAAAGCGGTAGCGACAGCCATCTGGTGCGGCAGTCGTCAGGGTAAACCAACCGTCGACCCCGCCTTCCATGGGCACGGGGTCGCGCCCTTCGATTGCCAGCGAAACCTCTGCCTGCTTCGGCGCCCAAAGCCTGAAATGGACGAGCCCGGCGCGTCGAACGGGCCCGAACGCCATGGGCGGACGCTCCATCACGGTCGTTGTCGGCGCGGCCGGCGTTGACATGTCCATCCCGGCATCCCCCGTTGACGGTCGCGATGCGACCGATCAGCAGGGGGCATTGTGGCTGTAGCAAACCATGCAAGCAACCGGTCAGCTTCTACAAACTACAACTTCAGGGCCTCAAGCCGCTGACGGGCGCGCAAACGCTCGCGATGCAGCGAATAAAGTCCACTGGCAACGATCAGCGAGGCGCCAATGGTCGTCGCCACACCCGGCACGATGCTCCACACCAGATAGGACACGGCCGTGGCGGAAATCATCTGCACATAGCTGAAGGGAGCAAGCAGGGAAGCGGGCGCCATGCGGTAGGCGAACACGCAACAGATCTGCCCCAGCGCAAAGAACAGGCCGCCGGCCAGGCCGAAGATGACCTCGTGCCAGGACGTTTGTCCGATCTCGCGCCAGACGAGCATCGTCGTCACCAGGAGACCGATGAGCGACGTCCAGACCATCATCGTCTCAGCACTGTCGCGCACCGCCTTGCGGGTCAGAATGGTCGCGAACGCGCCGACGAACGCCGCCACCAGCGTGAAAATAGACGCGTAGTGAAAACTCGAGGTTCCCGGCTGGACGATGACCAGCACACCGGTAAAGCCGACCAGCGCCGCCAGCCAGCGTCGTACGCCCACGACCTCTCCAAGAAACACGATCGACAGCGCCATCACGAACACCGGCGCGACAAAGGCGATCGCCGTCGCATCCGGGATGTCCTGATACTGCAGGCCGAGCAGGAACAGGATCGTGCCACAGATCGCGGCCAATCCGCGCAGAATGTTGAGCCATGGATGCGTGGGGCGAAAAACCGCCATCCCCTCACGACGTAGCGCAAACGGTACGGCCACGATCACATAGGTCAAATTTCTCCACCAGGCGATCTTCTCGGCGCTGGCTTCATGCTGGATGAACTTGGCGCCCACATCGCAGGCTGCGAAGAGCAACGTCGACGCGACGACCAGGGAGATTGCGAGCAGCATTTGCTCATTGACGCGCGGCAGCCCGACATCGACCGTCGGAGACATGGTCTGGGAGGTCACCTTGATTTGCCCGAAAAGAGAGCCGCGGATAGGCGAAGTCGGCTCAGGTTGGCTCAGTCGCCACGTGTTGGATGAAACGATTTTGAGGCAAAGACAAGGCAGCTTTGAAAAGTACGACAAAAAAATCGAGGCTGTGGCGAAACGGCATGAACGATGGGTAAATGAGATCCGCCGAAACGTGCCAGTCAGTCCCCGGAGCCGTCGTCCGAGAGCTGATGCCCCACCCCACTACGACAGATAACTCGACAGCGTCAGGTTGGCGATGTTGCCGATCGCAGCATATGCCGCTTGCAATTGAGTCTCGTAGGCCGCCATTTCCGCCGCCACAACGGCAACGTCCACACCGCTGAGACTGGTTGCCAGGTCGCTGGCGAAATCCTGATAGTTCTCCTGGTCGCTGATCGCCGTTTCCAACGTCGAGGCGTTGAGCGACAAGCGGGTTTGCACGGTGGCGAGCCCGCTGATCGCCTCGTCGAGGAGATCGCTCGCTTCCGACAGCGTATCTTCATCGGTGGCGCCGGAGGCGACCAGCGACAAGGCCCTGAGCGCCTTCTCGAAGTTCTCGTCATCGGCGGTGACGCCATAGGTCACGGTCTGTTCGGAGGAGACTTTCACCGATGTCACGGTGTCGTCGCCCTTGTAATAGCCGGTGTCGGAGGTAGACGGCGCGCTCGCCGACACGAGGCTGTTCAGATCGACGGGAGCGGTGTCTACGGCGCTGCCCGAGAAAAGATACCGACCGCCGAGCTGCGTGTTCATCAAAGAGGCCAGGCTTTCCAGCATCTCCTCGGCCGTCACCTGCAACTCGTCGGTATCACTGGTCGTCGTCGCAAAGGACGACAGGGTCGCCTTCATGCTGGTGATCTGATCGATGATGCTGTCGACGGCGTCATACATCGCCTCGACGCGATCGCCGGCCGTACTCGCAGCCTCGGCGTAGGCCTTGGACATGGAGATGGACGATTGCAGCGATACCACCGATCCGGCCGTGCTGCCGAGACCACCATAATCCTCGGAAATCTGTCCGGACGCCTGTTGTAGCGTTGCTTCCGCCTGCCTGGCCTGCACCTTCAGCGCTGCCTGCAACAGACGGTCGGACGAGGCGAAGGTGGCGACACGCATGCTCATCGGCATCTCTCCAGATTGATCAGGCCGACTTGGCGGCCGACAGCAGTGCCTCGAACATCTCGTTGGCCGCCTGAATGATCTGAGCGGCTGCCGAGTACATCGCCTGGTAATCGGACAGCTTGGCAGTCTCCTCGTCGATATTCACACCCGATCGAGAGGCGATGGTGTCCGAGAGTGACGTCGCCAGGGTTTCGGCACTGGTCTCTTCCTCTTCGGCTCTCGAGGCGCGGCTGGCGAAATCGGAAACGATGCGCGCCGCGTAGTCGCCGAGCGTGACCGTGGTTGAGCCTATTCCCCCCACGGCCTCGAAGGATTGCGTCTCGGTCATCGCCGCAAGCAACCCGTCGGCCACCGTCGTCGAGCCGGAGGTCAGCACCGTCGCCCCGACCGTCGTCGAGGTCGAGAGCGTGCCGATGGCGAGCGCGCCGGCATCGTCGACAATGGTCGAGGATAACGAGATGCTGGAGGCGCTGCTGCCGGTGAACAGCGCGTTGAGGCCGAAGTAGCTCGAAAAGCTGGTGCCGTCGCCGCTCATGTCTCCGTCGAGCGCGCCGACGGCAATGCCGGTGCCAGTCGTCGTCGACGTGATGGTCAGCTCGCCGTCGCTGTCGAGCGACGCGTCGATGCCGCCGATGCCATCAAGCGCCGAGACCAGATCTCCGACCGTGGAGTAGCTCGACAGATCGAGGTCGGTGTAGGCAACCAGCGTTCCATCCTCGTCGACCTGGGCGATACGAACGCTGCCGGAGGCCGACAGCGCGTCGACAGACGACACTTCGGTGACGCCGGTAAGACTCTCCGGCGCCGGCACTGCCGAGCCGTCGGCCGTCACGGCGTTCATGGTATCGATCAGCGCGGTAGCAAGGGCATCGAGCTCGTCCTGCGCTTCGACCAATGTGGCGTCGCGCAACGTCAGGAGACCTCCGACCTCGCCACTGGTGAGCTCGTCGGTAATGTCCTCGCCATCCACGGTTACGCCACTCAGCACCGTGCTCGCGTTTACGGTCGCCGATGCGCTGAAACTCAGCTCGTGCACCGTGCTCGTGAGCAGAGCCGTGCCGCCGGTGGTGGAAATGTAGATCGATCCGTTGGATGCGGTCGTCGTCTTGATGCCGATCAGGCTGGAGATGGTCTCTATGGCGGTGTTTCGCTGGTCCTCCAGATCGGCGGTCGAAGCCCCCTTCGCTTCGGCCGCCAGGATCGCCACGTTGAGGTCGTCGATGGTCTGAAGCGCGTCGTTGATGGTGTCGATATCGTCGGCGATCTGCTGGTCGGCATCGGCCCTGAGTTCCTGGATCGAAGACGAGGTCTCGCGCAAAGAACTCGCCAGACTGTCGGCCGCGGCTACGACCTCGCTCTGGACAGTGTCATCCTCGGGAGACGACGCAAGAGAGCTGACTGCCGTCTGAAGGTCCGTCACCTGCGTCGCCAGGGAGGTGCCGCCGTCTTCGCTGCCCGTCGTGGACCCCATCAGGGCCTGCAGACGATCGGTGTAGCTAGCCGTGACCGAGGCAGCCCCAACATCGGCGTTGGCGGAGATCAGGGACGCGAAGACGTACTTGTCGACACCGCCGGTGATCGACGTGACCGCCGTGCCGGAACCGGTCGAGGCCGCCACCGTCGATACCTGATTTGCGGTCTTGACGGTGTAGCCGTCGACATCGGCGTTGGCGATGTTGGAAGAGGTGACGCTGATGCCGACCTGCGAAGCCCGCAACGCGGACAGTGCAATCGTGCTGGCGACGGAAATCGACATGGTGCCCCCAGTGTTGCGCCTCTCAGGCCAGTCGATCGGGCAGCAGCGACGATCGGCCGGAGGGCATGTCGGCAATGCGGTTGCCCGTACGTCCGTAAGCGGGCGCCGCTGCCGTTCCCGTTTCCCGAACCGCAGCAACCACGGCGGCAATTCGCCGACGCGAGGCGCCTATCGCACCGGCCAGGCGAGACAGGTTGTCTCTTGCCTTGCGCTGGACGAGCCCCACCCGCTCATCGAGATAGGCGCGCTCGTCAGGCGAGATCGGACCGGCCGCGCCGAGGGCTCTCAGTTGTTCCTCGATGATGCCGGCAAGATTGCTCTTGGTGCCGGTAGTCACGGCCAGCGAGGCCGCATGCCAGTGGCCAACAGGGCATTCTCATCATCGATGACGGAGATCAGTTGATCGATCAGCTGATCCAGCTCGGCAAAGCGCCCTGTTACGAGCGGATTCGCTTCAACGGGAGCCTTGGCGTCCGGCATGATTTGCTCTCCTGAACTGGTCGAGAGGAACGACAACCCCCGGTTCCCCTGTTTGTGCGGACTTCAGCTTGCCCACGGCGAGGTAGGCGCGGCTGACCGCATAGCCGGTATTGGCATTGGCGAGCGCAGCGGCCGTCTCGTCGAGATGACGTTCCAGCTCGACGAGCACTTCGCCGACATCGCCCTTGAAGAGACCGATGGTACGAGCATCCGCGCCTTCGCCTTCGCGCCGGATGTCTCGCCGGATTCTCTCCAGGCGCCCGACCAGAAGATCGATGGCAGCCTGTGTCTCGTCCCGTTCCGTTTGCGCCGTCATCTCAACGCACCGCCGACAGAAGGGAGTCGAACATGTCCTTGGCCGTCGAGATCACCTGCGAGGCCGCCGAATAGGCTTGCTGCGCCGCGATCATTGCCGAGAACTCGGTGTTGGTGTCGGTGGTGGACTCCTCGAGCTCGTAATCCTGGATCGAGCCGACGCCGTCGGAGTCGGCGAAGTGATAGGTGGCTCCGGACGACGTCGTCGAGGCCGAGTAGACCGAGTTACTCATTTCAATAAGGCCATTGGCATTGGAGAAGGTGGCAAGCGGGATCTTGTAGATCGAGATCGACTCGCCGTTGCTGTAGTTGGCGAAGACGGTGCCGTCCTCGTCGATGGTGACGCCGGAAAGCGTGCCGTAGGCGCAACCGTTTCCGGTGCCCGCGATGTCGACGGTCACGTCGCTGCTATCGTCGGGCGTGTATTGCGACAAACCGTCCGAACCGTTGACGGTGCCGAAGTCGAGGGTAACCGACATGTCGGAGGCGCCATCGCTGAGGCCGGTAATCGAGAGGGTCGCGGTATCAGGCGACTTCAGCGTGCCGTCCTCGTTGAACTCGATCTCGATGGTCGTAGTCTGCGCGGTACCCGTCGCTCCGCCCGTCGACGTCGGGTCGGCGAAGGACATTTCCCAGGTATTCTCCGCCGTCTTCTCCCAGGTCACGTCCATCGTGTAGGCAGTGCCCAGGCTGTCGAACAGCTCGATCTGGCTGGCGTAGGTATCCCCAACCGCGGCGTCGGCCGGCAGGCTGCCTGTCATCGACATGCTGGTCGTCGCCGCCGCGTAGCCGGTCAGAACATCCGTGTCGATCTGTTCGAGGTTGGTTTCCGTCGTACCGCCAACCACATTGCCATCGGCGTCGGTCGGCCAGCCGAGCAGCGTATAGCCGTTGCTCGTAAGGTAGCCGGTGTCGTCATCGACGGTGAAGCTGCCGTTACGAGTATAGTAGATATCACTGCCATCGCCGGTCGTGACGGCGAAGAAGCCATCGCCGTCGATGGCGATATTCGTGCTGATCGACGACGAGACGAGGGTTCCGCTCGCCAGGATGTTCTGCGACTTCGCCACCGTGACGCCGCCGCTGGAACTGTTGGCATCTCCCGAAGTCAGCATCGAGGAGAAGCTCGCGGAGCTCGCCTTGTAGCCGGTGGTCGAGACGTTGGCGAGATTGTTGGAGATGATCGACAATGCCGACGACTGGGCTTGCATCGCCGAAACGGCCGAGTTCATGGCGCCTGTGAGAGACATGGCGTTTCTCCTCAGGCCGACGTGGTGAGACTGGAGGTGATGGTGTCCATCGACTCCTGCAAGGACAGGAGCGTCGCGTTCATCTCGCTGAGTTGCGAGTAGCTCGCGTAGGACATCATCTGATTGAGAAACTCGGAGGTATCCGTCGGATCCAGCGGGTTCTGATTCTGGACTTCATCGACCAGAAGCTGCAGAAACTGCGAGGTATCGATGGTCGAGGAAGACGATGACGAAGTTGTCGTCGACGTCGTAGATGTCGTTGCGGTGGTCGCCGAAGAAATAGAGGACATGATAAACCTCGCCCGTCCCCAGCCTTCACTGAAGAAGACTGGACCAAGAGACTGATCGGTGCCGTTGTTGATTGGCTTCAGTCTTTAAACGGGCCAGGTCGAGAAACCAGGCGCGAAAACTTAATGTGAGTTAGCAATGAAATTCGTTAATGCACGTTAATATTTCAAATCTACTTCCGCTGAAAATTCAGGTCGCGTCGCGGAATTCCAAGCCGCATAGACAGGTCCAACCAGGGCCGAAGAAGCCGTCGCCGTCCCTCGCCGTCAAGACCGATGCGATTTGCAAGACGTTCAGGAGCCGGCGCGCAACCGCGGCGAGGCCTTACCCGAGGATTTGGGCTTGTCGGTCTCGTCATCATCGGCGAGAGCCGCGATACGGGCCGCCAGCCCCGCAGGCGCACGAACCTTCGGCCCGGACGTCAACGTCTGGCGGAGCCTGGCGGCGGCATCGAGAATGGAACGCGCGCGGTCGGAATGCTCCAATAGGGCTTCAGCGTCAGCGCGAAGAGCCGCCGGCCAAAGCGCCAAGTCCTCGCCATGACGATCGACGAGGTCCTGAAACTGCGCTTCGTCCATCAGTGCAACCGTTCATTCGTAACAGATTGCCTCGGAGTATCTACTGGCGTCCAACCGCGATCAATAGAGAAACAGTCGACACACACCGTTACGCCCCGAACGCGCTCTCGGCCTGCATGGAAGAGTTCAGCTGCGCGCGATCGCTAAGGCCCGCTGCCCGTCAAACCGAAGAACATCGATGGATCCATGTCCGACTCCCGCACGGGGCGCGGCCGCGCCGGCGCGCCGGTCTGGGGCGTCGGTGCGTCGGATCCTTCCTGGCGAACGAACGCATCCATTCCGGCAATGCCGGCCCAGGCGTCGCGCAATTCGACCAGGCTGTCATGAAGCTTTCGATAACGGCGCACCACGTCCGGCTTGCCGTAGGAAAGGTGCAACGCCAGAATATACCCCTTGTAGACGCGGTGCAGCCGCTCTGCCACAGCTCCACCCTTTGCGAAGTCAAGCGCGTGGTCCAACCCTCGCAGGATGGTCGCCGCTCGCATCACCTTGACGAAGCATTCCTCGAACTGCGACGCTTCCCGCGCCCGAATGGCCTGCGAAATGGCCAGAAGCGCGGCGTCGTAGAGCTTGACGACGGCGACGGTCGGATGAACGGAGGCGGCTGCCTGGCGGTAGGCGGCGGCCGCTTGGCCCATGCGGGAATTCATGTCCTGAAGCTCCTCGTTGCAAGATCAATCGCTGCTCTTGGCGGCAAGCAAGGCCTCGAGATAGTCGAGTACGGACTGCGCGGTGCTGATCGAGGCCTGCAGACGGGCGTAGCGAACCGTCAGATTGTCCCTGTAGGTCTCGGCCCGGGAGGTGATGTCGTCGATCTGGTCCTGGTACTCGTCGTTCTTCTCGGTAAGGTTGGTGACGATGGTGGTCAGCGTGCCATCGTCGGAGTTGATGGCATTTTCCACCAGGCTGTAGATTTGTTCCGCGATGCCCGAGGCTTGCGTGATGGTCACGGTCTGCGAGGTGTCGCCTGTGAACACCAGCGTATAGCCCTCGTAGGCAGTACCCTCCACGCCCTTGATGCGGGTTCCGGAAACAGTGAACAGCCCTTCCACGCCGTCGACGGTTACCGACGACAGGGCGCCACTGTCATCGACGGTGATTTCAAGCTCGAAGGTCGAGGGAGCGCTGGATCCCCGGTAGAGCACGCCGACATCGGTCGATGAACTCTCAAAGGTATAGGCGAACAACTGCTGGAAAACGTCCGGGTCTTCGAGCAATACGTCATCGAGCGTGTCTTCGTCATACTCGAGATAGTTGTTCTCGTCGAAGCTGAGACCGATGGCCGACAGCGAGGCTTCGTCGAGCGAGAAGGTCAGGGCCGAGCCGATCTGCTGGTTGATGCTGCGAATGGTTGCATCGCCGAACAGCACGGAGTCGGACGACGCGCCGCCACTCGACGACACCTGCTGCTGCGAGATCGCCCATTCGCGATAGGCATTGTAGGCATCGATGAAGGTGGTGACGGCCGTCTTGATATCGGAGAGATTCTGCCCGATTTCGACGGTGATCGACTCTCCCTCGCCGGTAGTGGAATAGAGATAGAAGGTCACGCCATCGATGACATCGTCGATGTCGTTGGTCGAGCGGGTGATCGACACGCCATCGACGGTGAAAATGGCGTTCTGCGCCGTTTGCAGTTCGTCGATGAATGCGCCCTCCCCGTCGATGAGCCCGAGGCTCTCCAGAACGCCATCGGCATCCCCGACGGCGATCGTCTGCCCGGTCTCCGAACTCGTGAGAATGAGCTGATAGGACGAGTCGGAAACCTTGAGCACGGTCGCCTTGACGCCACTGGTGCTGCTTTCGTCGTTGATGGCTGCCGCGATATCGGACAGCGACATGTCTTCCGTAACCTCCACGCTAACGGAGGTTCCTCCCTCAACGCCAAGCGTGAAACTGCCCGAAAGCGACAGATCGTCGCTCGAGGAGGCGTAGCTGCTGGTGGCGACCTTGTGGGACGTCGCCAGTTGCTGGACGGTGATCGAGTAGCTGCCGGTCTCGGCGCCCGCTTCGGCCGAAACCGACAAGGTGGAGTCGGTATCGACGCCTCCGACCGCCGTGAGATAGGCGGTTCGCTCCTGGAAGACGTCGTCGTCGCTGCCCGAGGAGTCGGTGGCCGCGCGCAGCGCCGAAGCCGCATCCTGCAAGGTCGCTAGAAGATCGGCCGCGTCTTCGTAAGCGGCGATCTTGGTCTCGTTGTTGGTGATTTTCGTTTCGTAGGTATCGGCCGTCGCCAGCTTGGCCTGGTAGAGCTCCTCAATGAGACCGTCCCAATCGATCGAAGAGGTGTCGGTCGATGCGTAATCGGTCGAAGTCGTGCCATCGCTCGACGTGGTCGTGCTGGTCGCAGTCGTCGAACTGGTCGAGCTGGTCGTGGCGCTGGTGACCGAGGACATGATCTCTCCTTCGCCGCTTCACATGGAAGCGACGCTGTTGATGCGGGCGGCGCATCACCTGCCCCGCCCGCCTTTCATGCCGCCGAAGCTTACTGAAGCAGCTTCAGGAGATTCTGCGTCATGTCGTTGGCCGAGGAGGCGGCGGCGACGGCCGCCTGCACCTTGACTTCGGCGGAAGCGAGCTTTGCTTCCTCGGAAGCGACGTCGACATCGGTGATCGCGGAGTTGGCGGCCGACAGGTTTTCGATGGAGGTCGCAATCGACTCCGAAGAGAACTCGAAGCGGCTTTCCTGAGCGCCGATGCTGGCGCGGGCGGCCGACACCTTGTCGATGGCGGCATCGATGGCTTCAAGAGCGGTGGTGGCATTGTCCTGCGTGGTGACGTCGATATTGGACGTACCGGACCCCTTCGTCGAAATCGTCGACTGCGACGAGTCGGACGTAAAGCCGAGCGCCTTCAGGACACCGTCAGCGTCGCCGGCGACCGTGCCGTCAGCGTCGGCGTCGAATGTCGTGCCGGTGGTGGCGGTCGTATCGACGCCGATGGACAGGGCGCTGGAGGAGCCGGTCGCCTCGGACGAGTTGGAAACGGTGAGCGTACCGTTGCTGTAGGAAATCGCCACGTTGGCCGCGTCCAGCGCCGTCGTGGTGGTCGTATCAGTGGTCAGGAAGTCGCCAATCTCCTCACCGGTCAGCACACCATCGCCATCGGTGTCCGCCGAGGCGCCGAGCGTGACATTGACCGTCGTGGCGGCACCGGCATCGTCGGTCGAACCGATGGTCAGCACGATCTGGGTTGCGCTTGCGCCCTGCCCGATACCGATGGAGACACCAGAAAGTTCGGCGGTGATGTCGTTGGCTGCCGAGGTGGAAAGATCGAGGGCGGAAGATGTCAGCTCGTCGATGGAAACCTTGATGGTGTCATCGGCGGACGAACCGACGACGATCTCGGTGCCGCCGGCCGTGGTGTCAAAGTCGGAGGTGCCGTCGAGCAAGCTCTCGCCGTTGAACCGGGTGCCGGTGGCGATGGTGTCGATCTGCTCGATCAGTTCCTGGAACTCGGCGTCGATGTAGGTCCGCTCGCTGTCGGTGACGGTACCGGAGGCCGACTGGGTGGCCAGCGTCTTCATGCGCTCGAGAATGTCGGAAATGTTGGAGGCGCCGCCGTCGGCGGTCTGCAGCACCGAGACGGCCTGCGTGGCGTTGGTCGCCGCCTGGTTCAGCGTGGCGATGTCGGACGAAATGCGCGTGGAGATGGCGAGACCCGCAGCGTCGTCGGCGGCCTGGGTGATGCGCGAACCGGACGCGAGCTTGGACAGCGATGCGGACTGATCGGCGGCGTTGATGTTGAGATAACGGACGGCGGAGTTGGCGGCGGTGTTCGTGGAAATGACGGGCATGGCGCTCTGTTCCTCATCGGTGGATGACGACCCATCCCGCTGGGGAGGACGTCGGCGCGAGGCTTCATCGCCCCTCGCTTCTTGTCTTCAACGGATGAGCGGGAGCCAACCCGGCGCTTTTTGTTCGGCGGGCCCTGATTTTATGGTTAATTTTGGGTAAATGATTGACGGATATCATCTTCTGCCCGCGCAAGATGCTTGCGAAGCTGCTGCCGCCCACGCTTGAGGAGCGACTCGACGGCCATCACCGTCGTGTCCATCACCTCGGCGATCTCGGCGTTCGACATGGCTTCGTGATAGCTGAGAATGACGGCGACACGCTGCTGGTCCGGCAGGCGGGACAGCGCCGCTTCCAGGAGACTGGTCATGGACGCGCGATGGAGCCGCGTCAGCGCATCCTCGGTATCGTCGGCCATTTCGGGTGCGGTCTCGATATCGTCCATGGCCGGCTTGCGCCTGAGGTCGATGCAACGGTTGGTAATCACCCGATAAAGCCAGGTGGAAAACTTCGCCCGACCGATCTCCATCCGCTTCCTGTGCGTCCAGAGCTTGAGGAAGCTGTCCTGAACCACATCCTCGGCATCGTCGGAGTTCCTGAGAATACGCAAGGCCAGAGCGAAACCACGATCGGCGTGGCGCTCCACCAGGAGAGCGAACGCGTCGCTATCGTCAGCCGCGATGCGCTCCAGCAGGAGATCGTCCTCGCTACGCACCGACGACGTCACCGGATCGCTTTTCGCCATGCCCCGAGACACCATCGGCAACGGAGCCGTAGCGCCAAACGAACTTGCTGCAGCCATCATCGCACACCCCTACACATCATTCGGCTGAAACGCCCCTCTTGAACTTTGTACGAAGCAACAGAGAAATTCAGGCGCACAAAAACGAGAATTCGTGGAGATTTATAAGTATAGGCAAATACTTCCCATCAAATACGGCAAGTTCTTCCTCAAGGAAAAAATTGCCGGGCAGCT
The DNA here is from genome assembly GCA_963665435.2 of uncultured Pleomorphomonas sp. GTDB lineage: Bacteria > Pseudomonadota > Alphaproteobacteria > Rhizobiales > Pleomorphomonadaceae > Pleomorphomonas. The sequence goes on from CAXXNH010000007.1 coordinate 227,330, forward strand.
ATTACCCACCTTCAACATCAACGAACCCGAGTTTTCCGCCCTTTCCCTGCAAGATCGTTTTCAAAATGCAACTGAGGTCGACATCAACACTGTCTTCGACGGGAGACGCTGCAAGCGGTATGCTAATTTTCTGGATTTTATCAATTTTTACAATGCGTTACATACCGTTGCAGTCAGCAACGAACGCCGGCAGATCTTGCCCATGGTGAAGTGTATGCGAACGTCGTCTCCAAAAGGAGACGGCGAAACCGCGCGAGCGCGACGGACACCCTGAAAACAAGCTCGGAATTTTTCACCGGGCCAGCCGGCAAAAACTTACCGGAGCCTCATAGACCAGACCGGCGTCCGGTTTCAGTTGTGCAGGAGCCTTCGAACGGCGACCCAATATTTCATTTTGGTCGGCGAATGCCCTAGGCTCGGAAAGACTGCAAGATAAAGGCAAGGCCCGGCTCATCGACGACAATGGCGGCGTCCTCACGGCTCATCCATTTCCGCTGTCGTTCCTGGCGCTCAGGCCAGTCGGTGAGATTCTCCGTCACTTCAAGGCTATAGACGTCCACATCGACCAGCGTGAAACAGTCCTCAAGACGCTTCCAGTATCTATAGCGACCGATCGGCGCCTTGGAGGGAGTGCCGATCACACCGGCTTCTTCCATCGCCTCGATCGCCGCCGCCTTACGGTCGCTCTTGCCCTTCATGCGCCATCCCTTGGGGATCAGGGGGCGATGCGTCTCGCGCGAGGAGACGAGCAGCACGGACACGTCGCCATCAGCCGTCCGCCGAAACGGAAGGGCCGCGACCTGATGCTGAACTTTCTCCTTGGCGATTGCCTTACCCATGATATCCCAACAGCGAGTGCAGGCGAGTCGTCACCGACTCAGTCTTAGTTAACTAGATTATCGTCAAAAAGTTTCCAGTCCGTAGAGGAACGAGAGGACGAGAAAAAGCCGCCCCTGCGCTTTTCGTCTAGGGTGAGGCATATTCGTCATCTCGCAGCGCGGTCATCGAGGCGCCGCATTCCCCCGTACACTGTCCTCCTCGTCAAGCTCAATTGCGGAGAGCAAATAAAACCATGTCATTTACTACTATCGACGCTCGCACCGCTCTTATTGTCATCGACCTACAGAAAGGTATTGCCGCCCTGCCCCCGCAAGATCTGGCGCGTCAGGCAATCGGCAATGCCGTCCGCTTGGTCGAGACATTTCGTGCTCTTGGACAGCCGGTTGTGCTGGTCAACGTTCTCGGGGGCGCTCCGGGCAGGACCGATGCGAAGCCGAACGGCGACCGACCGTCCGATTGGGCCGAGCTTCTGCCCGAGCTCGGCCAGGCGCCCGACGACATCCGCATCAGCAAGAAAACCTGGGGCGCCTTCACGGGCACCGAACTCGACGAGCGTCTGCGCGGCCTCGGGGTCACCGGCGTCGTCGTTTGTGGCATCGCCACTAGTCGCGGCGTGGAATCGACGGCCCGTTTCGCCCACGAGCTCGGATACAACGTCGCGCTGCCCGTCGACGCCATGACCGACGCCAATCCGGAGGCGCATCGACGCAGCGTCGAGCTTACGTTTCCGTGGATCGCCGAGACCGGCACGACGGAAGAGCTGATCGCCCTCGCAAAATAGGGTCAGGCGAAGAAACGCCTCGCCAGCGCATGCAAGAAGACGGGGCCGCGTTCGAGCAGCGTATCGTTGAAGTCGTAGCGGCTGTTGTGCAGGCCTGCGCTGTCGCCGTTGCCGATGAACAGATAGGCGCCTTTCACCTTCTCCAGCATGAAGGCGAAATCCTCGCTTCCCATCATCGGCCGATCGAGCGGCTCGAAGGCGTCCTCGCCAAAAGCATCGCGGATCACCGTTGTGGCGAGATCAACCGATGCGGCATCGTTCATGGTGACCGGGTACCCGACCTGCCAGTCGATACGCACCTCGGCCCCAAAGCTCTCGGCCTGGAGACGCGCGATCTCCTCGAACCGCCGGCAAAGCCGGGATCGCACGTCCGGATCCGTGGCGCGCAGGCTGATCTCCAGCACCGCCTCGTCGGGGATCACGTTGCAGGCCGAACCGGCATGGAAAGCGCCGACGGTGATGACGCCGGCCTCCTGTGGCGGCACGTTGCGCGACACCGCCGTTTGCAGCGCCATGACGATACTTGCCGCCGCCACGATCGGATCGACGGTGTCTTCCGGACGGGCGCCATGCCCGCCGGTTCCGCGCACCGTCAGCGTCGCCGCGTCGATCGCCGCCATCATGGCGCCAGGACGAGCCGAGAACCGCCCCGCGGCAAGGCCCGGATAATTGTGAAGCGCAAACACGGCGTCGCAGGGGAAGCGCTCGAACAGCCCCTCCTCTATCATGCGCGCTGCGCCACCGGCGGTCTCCTCGGCCGGCTGAAAGATGAAGTGCGCCTTGCCCCGGAAGTCCTCGTCATGAAGCAGGCGGAAGGCAGCGCCAATCAGCATCGTCGTATGGCCATCGTGGCCACAGGCATGCATCATGCCCGGCACGCGACTCGCGTAGGCTGCGCCGGTTTCCTCGACAATCGGCAGGCCGTCCATGTCGGCCCGGAGGCCGATCGCCCTGTCATCGCCGCCGCGGTCGAGCGTCGCCACCAAGCCGGTGTCGGCGAGGCCGCGCGTCACGGAAAAGCCCCAGCCAGACAGCAGATCCGCGACAAAGGCAGAGGTCTGGCGCTCCTCATACCCACCCTCGGGCATCTGGTGCAGTCGCTGACGGATATTGACCAGTTCCGGCAGGAAGGCGCGGAAAGCGGACTCGTCCATGTTGCTAACCCTGCTGCGGCCGCGCCGGCTGGCGATAGAGCGTCATCCGGCGTTCGACCTCGGCCATGACGCGCGTCAGCACCACGACCACGGCGAAGTAAAGAAGACCGGCAGCGATCAGCGGCTCGAAGATCAGGAGAGACTGGCGTTGCAGCATGCGCGCCGTACCCATCATCTCCATGATGGTGATGGTCGAGGCGAGCGAGGTCGACTTCAGGAGAATGATGACGTCGGAGGTCAGCACAGGTAGGCAGAGCCGCAGCGCCTGCGGCAGAGTGATGCGCCTCAGGATCGTGAAAGGGCGCATGCCGACCGCAACCGCGGCTTCGATCTGTCCCTTGGGCACGGCGAGGATGGCGCCCCGGATCACTTCGGCATTGTAGGCGGCCTGATTGAGCGACAGCGCGAACACTGCGTACCAGAGACCGTCGCGCAGATAGGGCCACAGGAAGGAATGGCGAATAAAGGTGCCCGGCAGCACCTGCCCCAGCCCGTAATAGATCAGATAGAGCTGAACCAGGAGTGGCGTGCCGCGAAAGGCGAAGGTGAACGCCTTGGCCGGCCAGGCGGACGTCCGCCTGCCGTAGACCATGGCTACCGCGATGAGCGTGCCCATCAGCAGGCCGAAGACGACGCCGGTCACCGTCAGGAACAGCGTGAGCGGCATGGCCCCAATGAGCGGCGGCAGAAACGAAACGACGTGAGCAAGGGCGTCCATCAACGATACCCTCGCGAGAAACGCCGCTCGATACGGGAGATCGCCCAGACGGACACCGCCGTGATCATGAGGAACAGCACGGCGGTGATTCCGTAGAAGAAGATATACTGCCGCGTGCCGGCCGCCGCTCGATACCCCACGTAGAGAAGGTCGTTGAAGGCGCCGAGGACCGAGATGATGGCGCTCTCCTTGGTCATTTCCAGCCAGAGATTGCCCATGCCGGGAATGGCGTGTCGGATCATCTGCGGCGCGACGATGCGGACCAGAATGAGCGTCCGGTGCATGCCAAGCGCCAGCCCTGCCTCGATCTGTCCCACGGGAACGGCAAGATAGGCGGCGCGCAAAACCTCGGCCATGAAGGCGCCGGATACGAAGGCCAGCGCCACCACCGCCGCCCAGAACGGACTGACCTGGAAGTTGTCGCCGGCGAGACCGAAGCCTTTTACCAGCCGTTCAATGCCCGACGCGATGGAGAAGTAGAGCAGCAGGATGACGAGGAGTTCCGGCAGTGCTCGCACCACCGTGGTGTAAACCCCGGCAATAAAGCGAACGGCGCGCCAGGACGATTGTTTTCCAACGGCGCAGACAGCGCCGAACATCAGGGCGATCAGGTAGGCCGATATCGACACCTTGAGCGTGGTGACGATGCCCCAGAAGAGATCGTCGCTCCAGCCCGTGTCACCCCAGCTGAGCAGTGAAAGAGTTCCGTCCATCGCGCCATCCGGAAAGAAAAACCACCGCCGGCCTCTATGGGAGCCGGCGGCGGCTGAGGTCGGAGCTTATTTCGCGCCGTCGACCCAATGGGCAATGCTTTTGTCGAGCGTGCCATCGGCCTTGATCGAAGCGAGAGCGTCATCGACCTTCTTCAGAGTGGCCGCATCGCCCTTCTTGACCACATAACCGACGCCCTCACCGAGAGTCTTGTTGTCGGGCGCGGCAGCCTTGATGTCGAACTCGGCGCCCTGCGGCGTGGCCAGGAAGGTGTGGAGATAAAGGTCCGGAGACAGCACGAAATCGATGCGGCCAGCGGCCAGATCGGCCATCGAGTTATCGGCGGTGTCGTAGGCCTTAACTTCAACTTCTGGATAGTACTTGAGCACATACTGGTGCTGCACGGTTGAAGCCTGCACGCCCAGGATCTTGCCCTCGAAGGCCTTGGGGTCGAGGATCTTGCTGCCATCAGGGGCGTCGACCGTCCCGATCGTGACCTCTTCCGACTTCGGGCCGACCAGCGAGGTGCCCTCGGTGTAGTAGGAGGCGCTGAAATCAACCGTCTCGCGACGTTCGTCGGTGATCGAGAAGGCCCCGACGGCCACGTCGAGCTTGTTCTCCTTGAGAGCCGGCAGCAGGCCGTCGAAGGCCATGGCGGAGATCTCGCACTTCACCTTCATGCGCTCGCAGAGGGCATGGGTGATATCGGCCTCGATGCCTTCCCACTCGCCGGCGGCGTTGACCTGGCCGAACGGCAGATAGGGTTCCGGCGTCATGCCGATCCTGATCACATCCTCGGCGAAAGCCGGCAAAGCCACGGACGAGACGACGGCAAGCGCCAGCGCCGTTTTCACAACGATATTGGACATTGGAGACGTTCCCCTTTTCTTCGACATCAAATGCTTGGGCTATGCCCCCGCCTTAGCCCCGCCGCCAACGCAGCGACATGCACGAGAGGCCGGCATCGATCTTGCCGATCTCCGTGGTCTTGAGCGGCACCACCTTGTAGCCGTTGGCGGCCAGAAGCTCGACGGTGCGCGGATAGTCGGCCCCGACAAACACCACGTCATTGACGCGCAGCGCGTTGGCGGCCGCCTCCTCGCCTTCGGGCGCCAGAAGCGTCTTGAACCCCTTGAACACACCCGAGCGCTCGAGACGAGCGGTGGTCAGCACCGTCTCCTCGTCAAGGAGCGAGCAATCGGTCTTGAAATGAAGGACGTCCTTGGGCGTCTCGACGATCTCGCCCTTGCGGCCGATCTTGGCAAGGCATTCGATCAGCGCCTCGGCGCCTTCCCGATTGGTGCGGGCGGACAGGCCGATCATGACGCTTTTCTGCGTCGTCAGCACGTCGCCACCATCGGCAAAGCCGCGCGGCAAATCGAGTACGGTCGAAAACATCCGCTTCAGCACCGGCGCGATCTCGGCCGTCTCTCCGGCGCGGGTCGGAGCGCCGGGCCTCAGAAGAATGGCGCCCTCCGGGAACACCAGCGCGGGATCTTCGACAAAGATCGAGTCGGGGAAGGCTTCGAGCGGCGGCAGCACGGTCACTTCGACACCGGCCTGACTCACCGCGTGAATGTAGGCGGCATGCTCGGCGAGAACGCCCGCATAGGTGGGATTGCCGCGATCATCGGCGCGGAGACCGTTCACTACCGAAGAGGATGGCGTGCGGACGATGAAGGAATCGAAACGATAGACGGGAAGAGTGCTGGCCATTCTGACACCTTGATGGAAAGCGCTGTCATAGACGAACCATCCGTCAAGGTGCAACAACCGTAAGGGGCATTGTCCTTCGTGAGAAGACGGATACCGGCCGAACCTGCGTCCGGCCGGCCACGGAACTGACGGAGACGACGGTAAAGCCGTCCCCGATGTCTTACTTCAGCGAGTAGAGGTTGATCTTGAAATACTTGTCGTTGATCGTCTTGTAGGTGCCATCGGCGACCACCTCGTCGATGGCCTTGTTGATAGCCTCCTTGAGGGCACCATCCTCCTTGCGGACGGCGATACCGACGCCTTCACCAACGAAGGCGGGATCGGTAATCGGCTCTCCGGCCAGCTTGCAGCAGGCGCCGGCGTCCTTTCCAACCCAGTCGAACATCGGCAGGAAGTCGCCGACCTGCAGGTCGAGGCGGCCGGCCGCGAGGTCGAGGTTGGCCTCGTCCTGCGTCGGATAGGTCTTCAGCGTGGCGCTCGGATAGGTCTTTTCAATATAGTCGGCCTGCGTGGTGCCGGCCTGCGCTCCAATGATCTTGCCCGACAGCGCCGCGTCGGAGAACTCGGTGATGTCGCTGTCCTTGGGAACGACATGGGTCATCGCGGCCTTGTAGTAAGGCTTGGTGAAGTCGACGACCTTCTTGCGCTCCTCGGTGATGAACATCGAGGCGATGATCATGTCGTATTTCTTGGCGAGCAGCGCCGGGATGATTCCGTCCCAATCCTGCGCCACCACCTCGCACTTGACCTTCATCTTCTCGCAGAGCGCGAGACCGATCTCGACATCGAACCCCTTGATGGAGCCGTCGGTGTCCACATAGTTGAAGGGCGGATAGGCGCCCTCGGTACCGATCTTCAGCGTCTCTTCGGCGTGGACGGCAAGCGCCGAGGCAGCGAGCAGCGCGACGGCGGCAAGCCCGCGAATGAAGCGTTTGGTCATTGTCGTTCCCCTGGTATGCGTGGGCCGGTTTTTCTCTTTGCCCATGACGCTGAAAGATTAGCTGCAAACCACAGGGAATGACAATTCTCTGTCAGGAAATTTGTTGGCCCATCGCACCATCATTCTCCCTGTCGCTTCATGATCGCCGAAAAACTGGGATCGAAGGCACGTCGAATAGGGTCGGCGGCGGCACCGATCGCGACCGCCCAAGGATCGGTCATACCCAGACGCAGCCGGGGAACGGAACGCCCTGCCACTGGCACCAGGGACGGGCGCAGCGGTTCGATCGCGGCAATCAGCCGGTGCATCAACGAGCCGGGAACGCCGCTCGACAGGATTACCGTCTGCGGGTCGAACAGGGTTTCGGCCATGTGGACGGCAAGCCTCAGATCGTGCCCTGCCCGTTCGATCCACTCGCCAACGCGTCGGTCCCCCGAAAGAACCAGCTCTTCCAGCTTGTCGAACTGTTTCGGATCGGCCGGGTCGATACTGACCAGCGCGTAGAGCGACGCGATGGAAGCGCTATGCTCGAGCGGAACGAGGCTATCCGGCTTGCTGAACAGCACCATGCCGATCTCGCCGGCGTTGCCGTTGGCGCCGCTGTAGAGGCCACCGCCCAAAATCAGCCCGGCGCCGATACCGTAGCCGACGTAAATGCAGACAACGTGGTCCAGCCCATGCGCGGCGCCGATCATGCGCTCGGCGGTGGCACAGGCCGCCGCGTCGTTCTGCAGGCTGACGGCGAGGCCGGCACCGGCCGCCAGCCGGTCCACCAGTGGGAAGCTCTGCCAGGCCTGCATGAGCCATAGGCTGTCGTCGGCGATCTCGACGCCAAACGGGCCGGGCATGGCAACGCCAATGCCGGCGATGCGCGCCTCGGCCTCCGGTCGCCCGGCAGAAAACGTGCCCCTCACCTCGGCGAGCAGGTCGAGCAGAACCTCAACGCCCTCCTCCGGCGCGCGCGGCGGCACCTTGGCGGTGGCGCGGGCCAGAATATTGCCGACGAGATCCACGACGACAGCCCGGCTGACGTGGCGGTCGATCTGAAGGCCGATGGAATAGGCCCCGTCGGCCACGAGCCGATAAGGCGTCGACGGTTGCCCCCGTCCCTTGCGCACCAGTTCCTCGGAGGCGACGAGGCCTTCGCTCTCCAGCGTCTCGACGAGATTGGATACCGCCTGCTTCGTCAGGCCGGTGGCACGGGCAAGATCGGCACGCGACAAGGCGCCGTTCACCCGGAGCGCGTCGATGATGACACGCCGGTTGTGCGCACTGGTCCCCTCGATATTGGCGCCGCTTTTGGCGCGGATCGGCCGCTGTTCGTTCATGCCCAAATCCATCTTGACAGCAGTTGATATTTCGCCCACGAATAAGTCAAGCAATTTGACTTAATAAGGAACCGCAGAGTTCCGGGGAACGCTAGTCCGCTTAAATGGCGTGACGACGCTCCAAGCCAGAGGCCTTCGGGCCACCAGACGACCGATCGTGGCGGCTGTGTGCTGCCGCGATCCCTTCCGCGTAGTCACCGACCAAAGGGAGCCCACAATGAACAGGTTTTTCGGCAGGACACTCCTCTCCGCGACGCTTCTGACGGCGCCGCTTTCCCTTCCGGCTTTCGCCGAGACCCAGATCAACGCGCTCTTCATGGCCCAGGCCGCCTATAGCGAGGCCGATGTCCGCGCCATGACCGAGGCCTTCACCAAGGCCAACCCCGACATCAAGGTCAATCTTGAGTTCGTGCCCTATGAAGGCCTGCACGACAAGACAGTGTTGGCCCAGGGCGCCGGCAACGCCTACGACGTCGTGCTGTTCGACGTGATCTGGCCGGCCGAGTTCGCCGCCAACAACGTCCTCGTCGACGTCTCTTCCAAGATCACCGACGAGATGAAGGCCGGCGTGCTGCCGGGCGCCTGGACCACCGTCAAGTATGACGGCAAGTTCTACGGCATGCCCTGGATTCTCGATACCAAGTATCTCTTCTACAACAAGGAAATCCTCGAGAAGGCTGGCATTGCCAACCCGCCCAAGACCTGGGAAGAACTGGCCGCCGACGCCAAGATCATCAAGGACAAGGGCATTCTCGCCTCGCCGATCGCCTGGAGCTGGGCACAAGCGGAAGCCGCCATCTGCGACTACACCACGCTGGTCAGCGCCTTCGGTGGCGACTTCCTGAAGGATGGCAAGCCTGCCTTCCAGTCGGGTGGCGGCCTCGACGCCCTCAAGTATATGGTCGACAGCTACAACTCCGGGATCACCAACCCGAACTCCAAGGAGTTCCTGGAGGAAGACGTCCGCAAGGTGTTCGAGAACGGCGACGCCGCCTTCGCCCTCAACTGGACCTACATGTACAACATGGCCAACGACCCGAAGGACTCGAAGGTCGCCGGCAAGGTCGGCGTCGTGCCGGCGCCGGGCGTTGCCGGCAAGAGCGAGGCATCGGCCGTCAACGGTTCGATGGGCCTCGGCGTCACCACGGTCAGCAAGCATCAGGACGAGGCGTGGAAGTACGTCGTCTTCATGACCTCGCAGGCGACGCAGAATGCCTACGCCAAGCTCAGCCTGCCGATCTGGGCCTCTTCCTATGAGGATCCGGCCGTCACCGAGGGCCAGGAAGAGCTGATCGCCGCCGCCAAGACCGGCCTCGCCGTCATGTACCCGCGCCCGACCACGCCGAAGTATCAGGAGATCTCCGTCGCCCTTCAGCAGGCGATCCAGGAGGCCCTGCTCGGCCAGTCGAGCCCCGAGGACGCGCTGAAGACCGCCGCCGAAAACAGCGGCCTCTGAGCGCATGATCGCACCGGGCGCCCTGGGCGCCCGGTCCCCCCTGCCTTTTCAGTTATCCGACGAGGACACCGCATGTCCGGCACCTGGATCACAACCCGGGCGTGGCTACTCATGCTGCCGCTCCTCATCGTCATGCTGGCCGTCATCGGCTGGCCGCTGGCCGACACCGTGCATCTCTCCTTCACCGACGCCAAGCTGGTGGGGACGTCCGGCAGCTATGTCGGCTTCGACAATTACGTCCGGCTCCTGTCCGGCAACGCCTTCGGCCGGACCCTCTTCACGACCACGTTCTTCGCTGTGGTTGTCGTGACGACGGAAATGCTGCTCGGTGTGCTAGCAGCGCTCCTGCTCAATCAGCAGTTCCATGGCCGCACGTTGCTGCGAGCCTTGCTGATCCTTCCCTGGGCGCTGCCCACCGTCGTCAACGCCACCCTTTGGCGGCTGATCTACAATCCCGAATACGGCGCTCTGAACGCGGCGTTGACCCAGCTCGGCATCCTCTCGGACTATCGTTCCTGGCTCGGCGAGCCTGGCACCGCCCTGACGGCCTTGATCGTCGCCGACTGCTGGAAGAATTTTCCGCTGGTGGCCCTGATTGCACTTGCCGCCTTGCAGGCCGTTCCGCGCGATGTCGTCGCGGCCTCCTACGTCGACGGCGCCAACGCCTTCTCGCGATTTCGCTTCGTCACGTTGCCCTATCTAGCCGGACCGCTGTTGGTGGCGCTGGTGCTGCGCACCATCGAGGCCTTCAAGGTGTTCGACATCATCTGGGTCATGACGCGCGGCGGCCCCGCCAACTCGACGCGTACCATGTCGATCCTCGTCTACCAGGAGGCCTTTTCCTTCCAGCGAGCGGGCTCGGGCGCCTCGCTCGCTCTGATCGTCACGCTGATCATCACGGTGCTCGCCGTCGCCTACGGCACCATCGTGAAGAAGCTCGCAGGGAGCGCCGCCTGATGGAACGCCAGAGCCCACTCTTTCGCCTCTTCCTGCACGTTGCCGCGTTGCTGCTCGCGGCGATCATCCTGGCGCCGCTTCTCTGGCTGTTCGTGATGAGCATTTCTCCGGCCGCCGATCTGGCCGCCAAGCCACTCAGGTGGTGGCCGGAGACCATGGACTTCTCGCGCTACGCCACGCTCCTCTCCACCGCAGAAAACAGCGCGGGCGCCGCCTTCATGGCCAGCCTCCGCAACTCGCTGATGGTGGCCAGCATGGCCACCGTGGCAGCGGTATCGCTCGCCGTGCCGGCCGGCTGGGCCGTGTCGCGCACGCCGTCCGTGGGCTGGTCGCTGTCGCTGGTCATCGCGACCTACATGTTGCCGCCGGTGGCGCTTGCCGTGCCGCTCTACATGGCGCTCGCCAACTTCGGCCTGCTCAACAGCGTGTTCGGCCTGGCCCTCGTCTACCTCACCATTCTCGCCCCCTTTACCACTTGGCTGATGAAATCCGGGTTCGACGGCATCCCGCGCGAAATCGAGCAGGCGGCGGTGATCGACGGCGCCAGCCTGTGGCAGACGCTCCGCATCATCACCCTGCCGCTGGCCCTGCCGGTGGTCGCCACCTCGGCCCTGTTCGCCTTCCTGCTGGGGTGGGACGAGTTCTTCTATGCCCTGCTGTTCACCTCGGACCAGCGGGCCAAGACGCTCACCGTCGCCATTGCCGACCTGGCCGGCGGCCGCGTCTCCGATTACGGCCTGATCGCCACGGCAGGCGTGCTCGCAGCATTGCCGCCAATGCTGGTCGGCATCGTCATGCAACGGGCGCTGATCTCCGGCCTCACTTCGGGTGGCGTCAAGGGCTGAACCCAAAGGACAATGAAAATGACCGCTCCTCGCCCCGAAAGCCTCATCGCCATCGATCGCGAAATGGCCCGCCAGCACGCCGATGCCCTCGCCTCTTTCGAACAGAACCGAGAGGTCTCCGCTCGCGCGGCCGCCTCGCTCAAGAAGACGGGGCGTCTGTTGATGCTCGGCATGGGCGGTTCGCACGCGGTTGCCCGCGCCGTCGAGCCCTACTATCGTGCCCTCGGCATCGACGCCGTTTCTCTTCCCGTCTCCGAACAGCTCGCCGCGCCTCTGCCGATCGCCGCTCGCACCGTCTTCGTCACCTCGCAGTCCGGCGAGAGCGCCGAAGTGGTTCGCTGGTTCAAGGAAACCGGCGGCACGGCCGATACCTTCGCCCTGACTCTTGAAGGCGGCTCCTTCCTCGGCAAGGCCGCCCCGGCGCTAGTCGCCGCCGGTGGCTCGGAGTTGGCCTTCGCCGCCACACGCAGCCTGACGCTGACCTTCGCTCTGCATCTTGCCATTCTCTCGGCGCTCGGCGCCGATCCCCAGCCGGCGCTCGCCGTGCTGGGGGCGCCGGAGACGCCCGACGTATCCACCACGCTTGCCGCCCTGAAGAATGTCCGCACCGTCGTCACCTCCGGCCGCAGCCTGCAGGGCGTTGCCGAGGCGATCGCCTTGGGTTTCACGGAGCTGTCCCGCCGGCCCTGTTTCTCGCACGAGGGCGGCCAGCTTCGTCACGGACCGATGGAGATGCTGTCGCCGGAGATCGGCGCCGTGCTATTCCGCGCCAAGGACCCGACCTCGCCGCTCATTGCCGGCATGGCCAGTGAGATCCTCGCCGCCGGCGCGCCGGTGGTGATCTTCGACGCGTCCGGCGAAGCGCCGGTGCCCGGCGCGGTCACCGTTGCCGTCAAGCCGGCCACCGGCATGGCAGCCGTTTTCGCGCTTCTGCCGGCCGCCCAGACCCTGATGGTCACCTTCGCCGCCGAGCGTGTCGAGAATGCCGGCACCCCCGTCCGCTCGAACAAGATCACCCGGAGCGAATAAGTGAAGCCGATCGCCGTCATCGGAAACGTCAACGTCGACCTGATCCTCGGTCCGGCCACGCCCTGGCCGCAACCGGGCACGGAGATCATCGTCGACCACGACGAGTTGCGCGTCGGTGGCTGCGCCGGCAACTCGGCGCTGGCGCTGAAGGCGCTCGGCGTCCCGTTCGCTCTGGCCGCCAGCATTGGCAGCGATCGCTTCGGCGCATGGCTGGCCGAAGAGTTCGGCGATCAGTCCAGGCGCTGGCGTGTGCATGAAGAGAACACAACCATTTCCGTCGGCATCACCCACCCCGATGGCGAGCGAACCTTCTTCACCACGCTCGGCCACCTGCCGCACTACGGCGCCGCCGACGTTCTGGCCGCCCTCGACGGGGAAGCTCATCGCGCCGGTTATGCGCTCTTCGCCGGGCCGTTCCTGATGCCGCGATTGGCCGGAGAATACGACCAGCTGTACGACTGGGCCGACCGGTTCGGCATCCGCGTCGCCCTCGACACCGGCTGGCCACCGGCCGGCTGGACGTCTGAGGTTGTCGCCTCGGCCAAGGGATGGCTGGCCCGCTCGTCGATCGCCCTCTTCAACGAGGTCGAGACCACATCGATCACCGGCCGAAACGACGTCCGTGACGCCGCACGCGCCATGCTCGACCTGATGCCGGACGGCGCGGTCGCAGTGGTCAAGCGCGGTCCGCATGGGGCCATGGCCGCGTCCAGTGCCGGACTTATCGAGGTCGCGGCTCCGAAGGTCACGGTGATCGACACAATCGGAGCCGGCGACGTGTTCAATGCCGGTTTCCTGGCGGCGCTGGCCGCCGGAAAATCGCTCGAAGAAAGCCTCGCAGCGGGGACAGCCACCGCCTCGCTCGCCGTTTCCACCTACCCCCGCCGCTACGCCTCGCCGGAGAACCGCCAATGAGCGCCCTCGTCGTCGATCATATCCGCAAGTCCTTCGGCGATGTCGAGACGCTGAAAGGCATCGACATTTCGCTCGAGAGTGGCGAATTCCTTGTGCTGCTTGGTGCGTCCGGCTGCGGCAAGTCGACGCTGCTCAACATCATCGCCGGCCTCGCCGAGCCAACGGGAGGCGACATCCGCCTCAACGACCGCTCGCTGATCGGCGTCCATCCCAAGGACCGCGACATCGCCATGGTGTTCCAGTCCTACGCGCTCTACCCGAACCTGTCGGTGCGCCGGAACATCGGCTTCGGCCTTGAGATGCGCAAGGTGCCGACGGCCGAGCGTGAGAAGGCCGTGCTCGAGGCAGCGCGCCTCCTGCAAATCGAGCCTCTCCTTGACCGCCGGCCAAGCCAGCTCTCCGGTGGACAGCGCCAGCGCGTCGCCATCGGACGGGCACTGGTGCGCAACCCCAAACTGTTCCTGTTCGACGAGCCGCTGTCGAACCTCGACGCCAAGCTGCGCATGGAAATGCGCACCGAGCTGAAGCGCCTTCATCAGATGATGAAGACCACGGTGGTCTACGTCACCCACGACCAGATCGAGGCGATGACGCTCGCCACCCGTATCGCCGTGATGCGCAACGGCCAGATCGAACAACTCGGAACGCCGGAAGAGATTTACAACCGGCCGGCCACGCTCTACGTCGCGACCTTCGTCGGCGCGCCGCCGATGAACCTTCTCGATGTTCTCGCCACCAACCATGGCCTGCTGGTCGCCGGCAGCGAAACCGTCATTCCACTGCCGCCCGCCCTGCTCGCCAAGGTGCCGCAGGGGCGTGACATCAAGCTGGGTATCCGGCCCGAATGCTTCCGTGCCGACGCCGAAGGCGGCCTGCCGCTGACGCTTCGCTGCGAAGTCGTGGAACTCACCGGTCCGGAGCTGATCCTTTCAGGCAGCATCGGCACCCAGCGCCTCGTCGCAACCCTGTCGCCGCGCACTCGGGCGACCTCCGGCACAGACGTCACGCTTGCGCTGGACACCGATGCGCTGCACCTCTTCGATGCCGAAAGCGGCCAGCGCCTCAGCGTGGACTGAGACGCAAAAGCCGCCCCGGGCTCGCGTCTTCGATCACCCATACCGCGCCGTCCGGAGCCACGGCGATGTCGCGGATGCGGCCCTGCATGGCAAAGCGCTCGTCTTCATGGGCGGCGTCGCCCTTGATGGTCACCCGCGATAGCGTCTGGGTCTTCAGTCCTCCGATCAGCGCCGCCCCCTTCCATGTCGGGAACAGGTCGCCGTCGTAGAAGGCGAGCCCGGCAGGCGCGATTACCGGCGTCCAATAGAGAGCCGGCTCCCGGAACTCCGGCCGTGTCGGCGGCCTGGGAATCGGCGTGCCGTTGTAGTTGTCGCCATAGGAGACCACCGGCCAGCCGTAATTGACGCCCGGTTCTATGAGGTTCAACTCGTCTCCGCCCTTCGGCCCCATCTCGTGAAGCCAAAGACGTCCATCGGGGGCGAACGCCAGACCGTAAGGGTTGCGATGGCCAGTCGTCCAGGTCTCGGCACGGACGCCGCCCGCATCCGCGTTCGGGTTGCCGGTCGCCGGCTTGCCATCGAGCGTCAGGTGCAGCACCTTGCCGAGGGCAAGGTCGGGGTCTTGCGCCGTCTGGGGGCGCATCCGATCGCCAGAGGTCAGAAACAGCGATTGGCCATCCGGTGCGAAGGCGAGGATTCCACCGGGCTGACCGCCCTTGCCCTTCGGCATCTGCCGCCAGACCACCTCGAGGTCGTCAAGCTGCGCCTTGCCCTGTTGCTCGGTCAGTATCGCCCGTGCAAGCGCCAGCGAGCTGCCGCCTTCGCCCGGTTCGACATAAGTGAAGTAGATGCGCCGGTCGTCGGCAAAATCGGGCGCCAGCGCCACGTCGAGCAAGCCGTTCTGTCCGGAATGCGCCACCTTCGGCAGGCCCGACACCTCGATGGGCTCCCCACCCTTGTGATCGACCAGAAACATCCTGCCCGGCTTGGTGGTGACGATCAGCCGGTCGGCATCAATGACGGCGATGGCCCACGGCAGATCGAAGCGAGCCACGGTCTGCGACTGGAAAGGCAACTGCCTTGTCGCCGGGTGGGGCCCAGCGTTTTCCGGCGCGGCATCGACCGGGCCTGTTGCGAGAAGCGCTGTCGGCGTGGCGGCGATCAAAGCCTTTGCGAGCGTGGAGTGCATGTCGGCGTCTCCCTGAGAATGCCAGCCCCCTGGCACTATCAAGGAGATTTGGGAAGTCGCGACCCATTCTCAAGAGAATACGGTCAAAGCCAGCCGAGCAATTTCCACCACAGGAAGTCGATCGGCACCAGTATGACGAGGGTAATCAGCGCCAGAGGCACCGTAACCTTGACGAGATGATCAAGCTTCTCACCGGAAAGCTGCATCGCCACCACCAGCGGTCCAACCTGGTAGGGGAACATCACGGTCGAAAACCCCACCACCTGCGTCATCAGTACGGTCATGACACCGTAGCCGGTTAGCGTGGCCAGATCGCCGGCCATCGGCGTCAGCACGGCCGGCGCGCTTGGCACCGTCGTGAACATACCCGTGAAGAAGGACATGAAGGTCAGCGAGAAGAAGTTGGCGGCATCGTTGCCCGGTGCGAGCGGCAACACGGAGGTCAGGAAGGCGCCCAGCTTGGCACCGAGGCCGGAAGCCCCCACGACAGCGCCGAGCGCCAAAGCACCGGCCACGAACAGGAGCAGGCCGAAGTCGATCGACTGCTTGAAGGCCGGCGGGTTGACCACGCCGATACCGGGCGACAGCAGCAAAACGGCAGCGCCGAGCCCAACCCAGGCGGCATTGATGCCATGCAGGCTGTCGGTCATCCACAAGACGAGCGTCAGGATCAGGATGGCAATCACCTTGCCCTGCCCCGTCTTGCCGGATGTGGCCGCCGCCAAGGTCGCGCCAAGCGGCGCTTCCACCTTGGCAGGGAAAAGCGCCAGAACCAACGCCACAGTGACCATCGCCTTGAGGATGCCCAGCACCGGATAGTGCAGGAACAGATAGTCGGTATAGCCGAGGCGGATGCCGAGGATGGTTTCGGCCGAGCCGGCCAGCACCATGTTCGGGATGTTGGACGGCAGGATCGCGAAGCTCGGCATGTTGCAGCCGATGGCGAGGATCGCGGCGATGCCGATGCGCCCGTTCGAGCCCTTTGCAAAGCCGCAGCGATCGGCCAACGCCATGCCGATCGGGATCATCACCACCGCGCGCCCCACCGATGACGGCATCAGGAACCCGAGAAGCATCGAAGCGAGCATCAACCCACCGATCAGGCGCGGATAGCTGCTCGTCAAAAGCGGGGCGATGATGCCGGCAAGACGACTGTCGAGCCCTGTCGCGTTGATGGCCGCGCCGATGACGAAGCCGGAAATGATCAACCACACCGCCGCCGAGGCGAACCCCGAGAACACCAGGGGCGCCGGTTGCAGGCCCGCGATCAGAACGGCGGCGAAAAGCAGGAGACTGGCAAAATAGTTCGGCACCAAGGCCGTCGCCCAAAGCCCGAGCGTGACGAGGACGATGGCGAGCGTAAGGCTACCCGACCGCCCCAACTCAGCCGGGGACACGAACACGAGAGTCGCGGCGGCCAGGATCACGGCGGCAAGAATGAGATGCCTGAGGGTCAGCTGGCCGGGCGAGAACATGATGATATCCTTCGATGCGTCTGATGGAACGGCACCCTATCGGAAAGGCGACGCTGGCGTTAATATATCATCATGCCAAGAAATATCTCTGACACGCCATTCTTCGAACCGTCGCCCGTTTCCTACATCCTCGATCCCGCTCGCCCGCTGCTGATCCGCAGCCAGACGCTGATCGCCAGTCGAATCATTCGCCCACATTCGCACCCACGCGGCCAGTATGCCTGGGCGAAGAAAGGGGTGTTGCGCATCGTCAGCGATCATTGCGTCTGGATCGTTCCTCCCACACACGCCGTCTGGATACCGGGAGGAACGCGCCATCAGGTGGCGAGCGAGACGCGGGCGGAGGTACGGCATGTCTTCGTCGATCCGTCCCATGCCGTGCGAACCGGCGCCCTGCGTCCCGATCGCTGCGCCGTGCTCGCGGTGACGCCGCTGATGCGCGAGCTGACGCTTCGACTGGAAAAGCTTCTGGTAGAGGAGACCGACGAGACGAGACGCTTGCGCTTCTGCGGCGTGATGATCGATGAATTGGACCGCCTCGCCGAGGCGCCGCTGAACTTGCCCGGCGGTCGCGATCCTCGCTTGGTCCGCCTTACCCGCCACCTCGGCGAACACCCGGAGGATCGCCGTCCTCTCGCCGAACTGGCGAGCTTCGTCGGCGCCAGCACACGCACCCTGGAGCGGTTGTTTGCCGCCGAGACCGGGCTGACCTATCGCCGCTGGCGAGCCCGCCTTCGCCTGCTCACCGCCATCGAGCGCCTGGAGCGGGGCGAGAGCGTCACCGAGGTTGCGTTGACGCTCGGCTATTCTTCGCCCAGCGCCTTCACGGCAAGCTTCAGGGAGGAGTTCGGCGAACCGCCGCGTGCCTTCCTGCAAGGCCGAACGAGGATGGTTCTGGACGCCTAGCTCTTTGCGCTGATACAGCCATCGTAAGGTCGCTGTCGGCCGCCCGATTTCAAGACGAGAATGCAACCATGGACCTTCTGGTGAAGCTCTACGATGTCGTAGCCGACGCTGACCTCGACAGGCAGCTGGCGGACAAGGGCATCGTCATACGCCGGGCGCTGGCGCCCGAACTCGACACCATCCGCGCCTGGATCGCTTCCCGCTTCAGCGCCGGCTGGGTCAGCGAAACGCAGGTCGCCTTCTCGCGCGATCCCAATGCCTGCCTGATCGCGGTGCGGGACGGCAAGCTCTTGGGATTTGCTTGCTATGACGGGGTCGCCCTCGGCTTCTTCGGCCCAACCGGTGTCGACGAGGCGGCGCGAGGCCTCGGCATCGGCAAGGCGCTGCTTCTCAGGACGCTGCTGGCCATGCGCGAGCGCGGCTACGGCTACGCGGCCATTGGCTGGGCCGGCCCGGTGGACTTCTACACGCGCGCCGTCGGCGCCATCCCGATCCCCGGCTCGGATGGCAGCGTCTACAAGGGGCTGCTGAAACCGCTGCTGCACGCGCCAACCGAGTAGATCGTCACATACTCGGGCAGAAGCGGTTCAGCGCGGCGAACCGCTCCCAGTTCTTGTTTGCCGCCGGCGTCCACCCCGCCTCGGCGACGGCGGCAAGACGCGGGAATACCAGGTGGTTGAAGTGGACGCGACTGTCGACCAGTTCGGTCCAGAGACAGGCCTGGATGCCCCTGAGGCGCGGCAGAAGCTCGGCGGGAATGTCGTCCCCCACCTCGTAGGCATAGGCCGTCTCCAGCGACGTGGCCCCGGCCCAGCTCATGCCGATCTCGTCCCAGCCATCGGAATGGGCGATATCGAGATAGTAGGCCTCGGCCGGCGCCATGACGATGTCGTAGCCGCGCCGCGCGAGGCCGGCGCCGATCGCCGCCTTCTGCCAGACGGTGAGAAGCGTGCCCTCAGCCTCGACACCCTCGCCGTTGCCGACCTCGTTCCAGCCGGCAAGCCGGCGACCGCGCGCCCTCAACAATGCCTGAACCCGGCGCATGAAGTGCGACTGCAGCGCTTCGGCGCTGTCGATGCCGAGATCGGACATCAGGCGGACTGCCAGAGGCGAGGATTGCCATGCCCCGTGCGCCACTTCGTCGCCGCCGACATGCAGGTAAGGCGACGGAAACAGGGTCGCGAGGTCATCGAACACGGCCTCAAGCATCGTCCAGGTCAGGTCGATCGCCGGGTTGAGGGCATTGTTGGCAAACCCTTGAACGGACGCATAGGCGCCGGCCGGCTCGTCCGGGTCGGCTAGCGCCGGCAGCGCGGCAAGAGCGGCGGTGCTGTGGCCGGGAATATCGATCTCCGGCACGATTTCGATATTGAGGTGGCTGGCATGGGAAACCAGCGACCGCACGTCGGCGTGGCTATAGAAGCCGCCACTTGCCTGCGCACCGTCGCCGAGCTGCGGCGGCAATGGAGCGTCCGGCCCGCGATGCGATCCGACCGAGGTCAGCTGCGGAAAGCCGCCAATCTCCAGCCTCCAGGCCTCGTCATCGGTGAGATGCCAGTGGAAGACGTTGATCCGGAGATAGGCGAGGCAGTCGAGGAAGCGGGCGATATCGCCGACGGGGAAGAAGCGGCGGGCGGTATCGAGATGGCAGCCGCGCCAGGCAAAGCGTGGCCGATCGGCAATGTGACCACCAGCCGGAAAGCGGAATCCGTCTCCGGCCCGCGCACCCCGCAAAAGCTGCCCGAGCGCCGTCAGAGCATATTGCCGCCCGGCAGCATCGGCCGTCGTGATCAGAACGGCGTCGGTGCCGAAATCCAGTCGGTATGCCTCTCGGCCAAGCGACGCATCGACCGCAAAGCGCAACAGAAGATCGCCCGGCAGCGCCATCAACGAGAAAGGCGTGGGTTCGGTCGGAAACAGTCGGCGGAACAGGGCCTCCACAGAGGAAACGGCCGACAGCTCCTCTGCCGTCGCGCCATCGTCCAGCACCAGATAGCCAGGTATGCGATCCGATGGCGTGAGCTCCACGTTGGCCGGCCAAGGCGTCAGCGCAAAGGGCGAGGCTGAAGCCGCGCCGGACGCAACGCGCTGTTCGGATAACGCTCGCCTCAGATCGCCGACCGCAACCGCCTGCCTCTCTCCATCCGCCTCTGTCAGGTAGGCCGATACGATCCCCTCCCCGCGATGCTGCGGCTCCCCTGTGATGCCACCGAGGGAGAAGCGCCACACGCCACCGGAAACGAGACGGAAGCCGTCGGGCGGCGCGACCTCGTGGAAGTATCCCCGCCGGTCAAGCAGACGCACGTTGTCGGCCGACGGATCGCGCTCGACGAACCGAAGCGTGGTGAAGGCCAGACGAAACCCCTCGACCGACGCAGCGCCAATGTTGCGGAGTTCGAACACGAAACGACCGGCGGGATCATCCTCGGACGGCTGCCACAGACAATCGAGATGGAAGCAAGCCGATTGGGGAACGCCGGGCGCCCATTGCCGGTTGATCATCAAACTCCTCCCCGCGCCCGAGACCGAAAGCCTCCAGACGCGTCCCTTGTTGCGTCGGCAGTCGCGGGCCAGGCCCGGACCCGATCCGATCGCCATCACCGATTGGATGGCCACGGCGAGCAAGGCGCAAGCTTCCCGTGTCTTCAACGAACAGAAAACCATCCACAACCAGCCCGCTCGCAGATCAGCGTTGCCGGATTGCCGGACTGGGACCAGACGCAACCACCGCCGCAACTGCACGGCGGTGACCCGGACGAGGAGGAAAGCCCCCTCAGACTGCCGGGTGCTCCGGCTTTGTATCGGAGGCTCGCGTCTTCTTCTCGAGAAGCAGCGAGACGACGAACACCGCTGCCCCGACCAAGCCGAGCGCCGCTCCCACCCAACCGGTCGAGGCCCAGCCGTAACCGGCGGCGATCGAAACGCCTCCCAGCCAGGCGCCGAGCGCATTAGCCATGTTGAAGGCCGAATGATTGAGCGCCGCCGCCAGCGTCTGGGCATCCTTGCCCACATCCATCAGGCGGGTCTGCAGGGTGGGCACCACGGCGAAGCCGGTGCCGATGAAAAAGACGACGATGACCGCCATCACCGGTTGGCGCACCGCCACGGTAAACAGCACCAGAACCAGCACGTTCCAGGCCATCAAGCCGCCGATCGTCGGCAGCAGCGCTCGGTCGGCCAGCTTCGGCCCCACGATGTTGCCGGCGATCATACCGGCGCCGAACACGCTGAGCACGAAGGGCACGGCGCTTTCCGGAATGTGCGACACGTTGACAAGCGTCGGGGTGATGTAGCTGAACACGGCGAACATGCCGCCAAAGCCCGTCGCACCGATGGCCAGCGTCAGCCAGACCTGCACCTCGCGCAAGGCGCCCAGTTCCCGCAACGGGCTCGCGCCAGGCGTCGGGCGATCGCGTGGAACGCAACCGGAAACCATCGCCACCGTCATCAGGCCCAGCACCCCCACGATGGCAAAAGCAACGCGCCAGCCGAGCGCCTGGCCCGCCCATGTCGCAACCGGCGTACCGACAAGCGTCGCGATGGTCAGGCCAAGCATGACGCGACCGACGGCGCGGGCGCGCCCGTCGGGGCCTGCCATGCCCGCCGCCACCAGCGCGGCGACCCCAAAATAGGCGCCATGCGGCAAGCCGCTTACGAATCTCAGAACGACCAGGCTGACAAAACTCGGCGCCAGTGCGCTGGCAAGGTTCCCCAGGGCGAAGATGCCCATCAGGATCAGCAGCAGAACGCGGCGCGACAGTTTCGCGCCGACCACGGCGATCAGCGGCGCGCCGACCACCACACCGAGCGCATAGGCGCTGATGATCCGTCCGGCGGCCGGCACCGTGACCTGCCAGCCATTGGCGACATCAGGCAGAAAGCCCATGGCGGCGAACTCGCCGGTGCCAATGGCGAAGGCGCCGATGGCCAGCGCGAACTCGGCAATTGTCGCGGCGCTGAAGAGGGACGTCTTGGCGGCAGTGTTCATCGGGACCAATCAGGCTGGCGATCACGCGGGACGTCCCGGAATCGATCATTGAAGCGCCAACCTAGGTTTGATTTTGTCCGGAATAAACATGTGATATCGGAAGGACCATTCGGAAAATTCGGAAGATCGAGTTGCGAACAGACCTGGAAATGGCGGCTCTGGCGGCCATCGTAAGACATGGCAGCCTGTCGGCGGCGTCGCGACACCTCGGCCTCTCGGTCTCGGTGGTCTCGGACCGCCTGACCAGTCTCGAGACCCGGCTCGGCGTTCGGTTGATCGCCAGGACCACGCGACGCCAGTCCTTGACCGAGGCCGGGCGGCTCTACCTCTCGGAAATGCAGCCGATCCTTGCCGCCATAGACGACCTTGAAACGCGCGTCCGCGACCTGTCGTCCACTCCCAGGGGAACGCTGCGGATTACCGCGCCAATGCCGATCGGCCGGCGCTGGATCGCCCCTTTCGTCGGCGAGTTCGTCACCCGCTATCCGGAGATCCGCCTCCAGCTGGTGCTGGAGGATCGCTATGTCGATATCGGTCGGGGAAGGCTTCGATATCGCCATCCGAGGTGGTCCCGCCGTCGAATCGGAGTTCACCGGCCGGTTGCTGGCCTCGACCCGCAGGGTCACCGTCGCAAGCCCCGACTACCTGAAGGCGCGCGGCACTCCGGAGCAGCCCGACGACCTCACCGCGCATGACTGCCTGATTTTCAATGCCGGCGACCACTTTCACGCCGACTGGCGCTTCGGGCGCGGCGAAGCGTCGAGGATCGTGCGGGTATCGGCGCGACTTGCAACCAGCAGCTCCGAACTGCCGGTGACCTGGGCGTTGGCCGGCCTGGGCCTGACGCAGAAGTCCCTCTGGGAGGTTCAGGAGCATGTCGACGAAGGACGGCTCGTGACCGTTCTCGACGCCTTCGAGCCGGATCCGGCCTCGTTCTTTGCCATCCATCCGGTCAGCCGATCACAGTCTCGCCTGCTCTCTCTTTTCATCGGAGAACTGGCCGCCTTCCTGAAACCGCGCTTTGCATCCTGACCACGGCCGACAGAAACGAACCCCATCATCCCTTTCGCAACGCCCTGTACTGCGTTGGCGAACTGTCGTGCACCCGCCGGAAGCAGCGGGAGAAGTACAGGGGATCGTCGAAGCCGAGATCGGCGGCGATGGTCTTGACCGACTGGTCTGTGGTGTCGAGCAGGAAGCAAGCGCGCTGGATCTTCAGGCGAATGAAGAAGTCGAGCACGGTGAAGCCGGTTCGCTTCTTGAACACCGCAGCCAGATGCGACGATGAGAGGTTGGCCTCGCGCGCCAACTCGTCGACCTTCAACGACCGGCTGAGATTGCCCTGCATCACATCGATCACGCGGCGAATGCGCTGGTCGAGATTGTCATCGCGGTTGGGCGACCTGTGGCGAAGAACCACGAGATGGGTGACGAGCTGCCCCAGCGCCATCGAAGCCGACAGCAGATTGTCCGGCGTATAGCCTCGCCCGAGGATCGACAGCATCTTCTCGAACAGCGTCGGGATGGCCGGATCGCGCCCGGGATTCAGCAGCGGTTCCTCTGGATCGAGCTCCAGCAGAACGGGCAGCATGGCCACCTTGGCGCCATCGAGATGCACCCAGTAGATCGTCCATGGGTCTTCAGGGGCGGCGCCATAGGCATGCGCCGCCCCTGCCGGCGCGACCAGAGCCTGTCCCGGACGAATGCGCAAGCTGACGTCGCCGACACGGGCCCACCCGCAACCGTCGGTGCAATAGATCAGCACCGCCTGGGAAATGCCGTCCGGCCGCTCAACGAAGTGCCATTGGGCGCGTGGATAGTGGCCAACGTCGCTCGGCAGCAACTCGATCAGAGGTTGGCCATCCAGCCAGCCGGACACCACGGGACGCGGCAGCACGACTGACCTCTGCCCCGGGAAACCCTCTTTGATCCGCTGTTCGCCACCCTCCAACATGGCATGACGCTATCAGAGTATCCTCCATGATGTCCATCGTTACCGCTATTCACGCCAATGGGGCCGACGCCTAGCGTTCCGACAACGACAGATCCCCAGCTCCGGGATGGGAAGGAACGCGCCATGAAACAAGTCGAACTCCCCGAAGCGCCTGCGACGCTCGCTGGGCCGGTCAGGGCATGGTCGACGCCGCTCGTCATCCCGACCTACGAGCCGGCCCCCGCCGATCGCAATCCGATGTTCCTTGAAAAGCGTGTTTTCCAGGGGTCGAGCGGCCGCGTCTATCCGCTACCCTTCTTCGATCGCATCGCCCCCGAGCTCCGCGAGAAGAGCTGGACGGCGCTGCATATCGAGAACGAGTATCTCCGCGTCACCGTTCTCCCCGAGCTCGGTGGCCGCATCTACGCCGTCGTCGACAAGATCAACGGCTACGACCTCGTCTATCGCAACCGCGTCATCAAGCCGGCACTCGTCGGTCTGGCCGGCCCGTGGCTGTCCGGCGGCATCGAGTTCAACTGGCCCCAGCATCACCGGCCCAGCACCTACATGCCGACAGCTTGGGAAATCGTAGAGGAATCCGACGGATCTCGTGTGATCTGGTTGTCCGAGCACGAACCGATGAATCGCATGAAGGGCATGCACGGCGTACGCCTCGGCCCTGGCAAGGCCTACCTCGAACTTGCCGTTCGCCTGCACAATCGCACCGAGCTGACCCAGACCTTCCTGTGGTGGGCGAATGTCGCCACGGAGGTTCATGGGGACTATCAGAGCTTCTTCCCGGAGGATGTCCACTTCATCGCCGATCACGCCAAACGCGCGACATCGGTCTTTCCCGGCTGCGAGGGGCGCTATTACGGCGTCGACTACGCCGGGCGCGCCAAGAACGGCGTACCGCCCGAGGAAACGCCGGCGCAGTTCGTGCCCCGGCAGGGCTATGCCCCCAATGACCTCCGCTGGTACTCCAACATTCCGGTCCCGACGAGCTACATGTGCCTTGGTTCGCGCGACGATTTCTTCGGTGGGTACGATCATGCCGTCGATGCGGGAATCGTCCATGTCGCGAACCATCACATATCCCCTGGCAAGAAGCAGTGGACATGGGGCAACCACGACTTCGGCTACGCCTGGGACAGAAACCTGACCGAGCCCGACGAGAACGGCGTCTGCTGGCCCTATATCGAGATCATGGCCGGCGTCTACACCGACAACCAGCCCGACTTTTCCTTCCTGGTGCCCGGCGAGACCAAAACCTTCTCGCAATACTGGTACCCGATCCGTCAGATCGGAGCAGCAGCCGCGGCAACCCTCAAGGCCGCCATCGGCCTGAAGTACGAGGGTTCCAGGCTGACGGTCGGCGTGCAGGCGACCGAGGCCGTTGCCGGCGCGCGCATTACCGTCTCGGTCGGTACCCGAACTCTTGCCGACCGCTTCGCCGATCTCGATCCGACCGTACCGCTCCTCTTCCCTGTCGACCTCGCCATGGGCATCGACAGCGCCGACGTCCGAGTCACCGTCGAAAAGGACGGCACCCGTCTGGTCGAACGCCGTCCGGTTGACCGGGGCGAAGTGACCATTCCGCCACCGGCCACGGAGCCGCCGCCGCCCGCCGAGATCGAAAGCGCCGACGAGCTATGGATGACCGGCGTCCATCTCGACCAGTACCGCCACGCAACACGCCCCGCCGACATCTACTGGCGCGAAGCGCTTCGTCGCGACCCAGGTGACATCAGATGCAACACGGCACTCGGCATCTGGCACCTGAGGCGGGGCGAGTTCAGAGCCGCAGAGACCTGCTTGCGCAAGGCGGTCGAGCGATTGACACGGCGCAATCCGAACCCGTCGACCGGCGAAGCGCATTATCATCTCGGCCTTGCCCTGCGCTATCTCGGCCAGACCGATGCCGCCTACGATGCTCTCTATAAGGCGACATGGAACGCTGCTTGGCGCGGCCCGGCACATCTCGCGCTGGCGGAAATCGACGGGACACGCGGCGCCCTTGCCGACGCGCTGAGCCATGTGGAGGAAGCGCTCCGTCATGACGTCGAAAACTCCGTCGCTCGCAACCTTCGCGCAGCGCTGCTCGTCAGGATCGGTCGGATCGATGAAGGCCTCGCCCTTGTCGCCGAAACGCTGGCCCGCGACCCGCTCGATGCCCGCGCCCGCGCACTGAAGGGGCAGTCGTTCGACGGCGACGATCAGCTCTATCTCGACGTCGCCATCGAGGCGGCGAGAGGCGGCTTCGTTGCCGACGCGCTATCGCTGATCGAGAGCCGTATCGCCACCAGCGGCAAAAGCGCATCGCCGCTTCTTCACTACCATGCCGCCCTTCTCGCCAGCCGGCTTGGAACGTCGGCGGAGCCCTATCTGGCCGCCGCTGCCAAGGCATCGCCCGACTACTGCTTCCCGTCCCGGCTCGAAGACATCGCCGCGCTGGAAACGGCAATCGCCATGAATCCCAGCGATGGCCGCGCACCCTGCTATCTCGGCAACCTCCTCTACGATCGCCGCCGCCATGCCGACGCGATCGCCATGTGGGAGAAGTCCGTTGCCAGCGACCCCTCGTGGTCGATCCCATGGCGCAACCTCGGCATCGGCTATTTCAACATCGAGGGTTCGGTGGAGAAGGCCGTTGCCGCTTACGACAAGGCGCTGGCTGCCGCGCCGTCCGACGCCCGCCTCGTCTACGAGCGCGATCAGCTCTGGAAGCGCATCGGCCGCTCGCCGGCCGAACGCCTCCCCGAACTGGAAGGCCGGCTCGATCTCGTGGCGTGCCGCGACGATCTCAGCGTCGAGCTTTCCGCGCTCTATAATCAGCTAGGCCAGCCTGAGAAGTCGGCCCCACTGATTGCCGGTCGCCTGTTCCAGCCCTGGGAAGGCGGCGAGGGCCTCGCGCTTGACCAATGGGTACGCGGTCACCTTGGCCTTGGCCGCAAGGCGCTCGCGGCCGGTGACGCCGGTAAGGCGGTCTCCGAGTTCGAGGCAGCTCTCCATCCGCCGCACTCGCTCGGCGAGGCGCGTCATCTCCTCGCCAACCAGAGTGACGTCCACTACTGGCTGGGCAAGGCGCTCACCGACGCCGGCCGCACCGAAGAGGCAAGCCGCTGGCTGACCCTGGCCGCCGAGTTCGCCGGCGACTTCCTGGGCATGGAGGTGCGCGCCTATTCGGAGAAGACTTTCTTCTCCGCCCTGTCGCTTCTGGCGCTCGGACGCAAGGATGACGCGGAGAAACTGCTGGGCGAACTCCGCGCCTATGCCGAGGAGACGATGGAGACGCCGGCGAAGATCGACTATTTCGCCACCTCTCTGCCAACCATGCTGCTGTTCGATGACGACCTTCAGCTTCGTCGTCGCGTCTCCGCCCACGTCATGCTCGCCGAAGCGGCCATCGGCCTCGGCGACAAGGAAACCGGCCGCGAGCATCTTCAGGCTGCCCTGAAGCTGGACCCTAACCACGCGCTCGCAGCCGACCTCCTCAGCGATCTTCCCAATAGCTGAGGAGGCCCCACATGACCGTGCTGCGCCTTGAAACCGATGTCGCCGAGCTGACGCTCTCCACCCAAGGCGCAGCCGTTCTCGGCTGGAATCTGCGCACGGATACCGGTCTCCTTCCCCCGACTCTTCTCGCTGCCCCGCGAATGCGACCAACGGCTCCCCCGCATCCGTTTTGGCTCGAAAACACTGACCATCTCCCGACCAAGGAAGCGCTGCTTCCCGCCGATCGCGTTTTCCGAAACCCGACATCCCTGCCCAACCGCTGGATCAGCAACGGCTTCGAGGGCTGAAACGGTTGTGCCCGCATCGACTGGCCGAAACGTCGTCTGACATCGACCGGACAGGGTGCGCCTCGCTTGCTTGCCCCTGACGCGATGCTTGAGGGGCACATCACGCTCAATGCTCTGGTGCAGCGAGGCAGCTGACGCCAAACCGCAAGACGGAACGCGATCGAATTGGTAGGGAATTGTCATGCAGGCAAAGACCATCCACTCGTTCCGAATCTCCGCCGATGGCACCCGGGCCTCGCGGGGCGCGGCGTCGCTGCTGTTTCCCTACTGGAGTTTCACGAAGACCGTCATCGCCATCTGCGCCCTGAAACTCCACGAAAGTGGCAAGGTGGATCTGGACGGCGAGATCCCCGGCGAGCGCTACACGCTTCGGCAGTTGCTGAACCACACCGCCGGCTTGCCGGACTACGCGTCGCTTGTTGACTATCACCGTGCAGTTGCCGCCGACGAGCCTCCGTGGCCACGCGACAGGCTTCTCGGCGCCACCATGGCAAAGGGCTTCTTGTTCGCCCCCGGCCAGAGCTGGGCCTATTCCAACGTCGGCTACATGCTGGCGAAGGAAAGGATCGAGGCGGCCTCGGGGCTGTCTCTCGCCGCCCTTGTCGAGGAAACCGTCAGCCGCCCGCTCGGCTTGAAAAGCCTGGAGCTTGCGACCACCCGCGAACAGTTCCGGCGCGTCCATTGGCGCGGTGCCGACAACTACCATCCAGGATGGGTCTATCATGGGTGCCTGATGGGAACGGCCGAGGATGCCGCGCTGCTTCTTCATGGCCTCGTCACCGGGGCGCTTCTGAGCGAGTCCATGTTGGGCGAGATGGAACGTTACCTGCCGCTGGGAGGAGCCCTGGAAGGCCGTCCCTGGACGACATGCGGTTATGGCCTCGGCCTGATGGTCGGCGGCATGAACGGAGTGGGACGGGCCATCGGTCACTCCGGCGGCGGTCCGCTGTCCACCAACGCCGTCTACCATTTTCCCGACGCGGGGCAAGGCATGACCGCCGCCAGCTTCAGCGGTGGCTTGAACGAAGGCGAAGCCGAGATCGAAGCCGCTGATTTCGCCTTGAGCAGATGATCGCTCGCGGTACGGTGTCGGCTGATGGCAGCGCCTGTTGTTGAAGCCCTTGCCGATAGCTATCTACGTGGAAATATGGTGCGCACTGCGATAGCTTTGGGCACGAATAGCGTGTGCTGCGTGCGCTACGGGGAACCCGAAGTCGACGGAGACCTTTGATCAACTTCCAGCTTTTGGAGTGATAATCTATGTCTTTGCCGATCGAACCGAAGCACATCCAGTCTACGCTTCGCCGGTTCCTGGATGGAGAAGCTTCTGGCGGTCTCGTTCTGATGGTTGTCGCCGCGTTGGCCATTCTGACGGCCAACTCCTCCTTTGCCGACACCTATTTCGATGCGCTTCACATCTATCTTGGGCCCCTAAGCCTCCAGCACTGGATCAATGACGCCTTGATGGCGGTGTTCTTCCTGCTGGTCGGACTGGAGATCAAGCGAGAGATGCTGGACGGCCAGCTGTCGAGTTGGAGCCGGCGTATCCTTCCCGGCGCCGCTGCGGCCGGCGGCATGCTGTTTCCCGCCCTGATTTACGTGGCCCTCAACTGGAGCGATCCGTCGTCGCTGAGAGGCTGGGCCATTCCAACCGCCACCGATATCGCCTTCGCGCTCGGCGTCATCTCGCTTTTCGGCTCCCGGGTCCCGAGCTCCCTCAAGATCTTCCTGGCTGCGCTCGCCATCATCGACGACCTGGGCGCCGTCATCGTCATCGCGCTGTTCTACACGGCCGACCTCAACCTTTGGGCGCTCGGCGGCACCGCTGTCGTCCTCGCCGCGCTTTACGGTCTGAACCGGGCCAAGGTAATGGCACTCTGGCCGTATCTGGTTCTGGGAGTTGGGCTGTGGGTGCTCGTGTTCGCCTCCGGCGTCCACGCTACCCTGGCAGGCGTGATGCTGGCCTTGACCATTCCGCTCAAGCCGACGCCGGGCACCCCGGAGGCAGACCGTGCAGAGTCGCCACTTCATCGACTGGAGAATGCCCTCCACAAGCCGGTCGCCTTCCTGATCGTGCCCTTGTTCGGCTTTGCCAACGCCGGGGTCTCCCTTGCTGGCCTGTCGATGGGCGTGTTTGCCGAACCTCTGACGATGGGCATCGCCGGCGGATTGCTGCTGGGCAAGCTGATCGGCGTCATGGGGACGGTGGCCGTACTGGTCAAACTGGGTGTCGCTCACCTTCCGGCGAGCGCCAGCTGGGGACAGATGGCCGGAACGGCGCTCCTGTGCGGCATCGGCTTCACGATGTCGCTCTTCATCGGGTTGCTCGCCTTTGACGACCCGTCGGTTCAGGATCACGTCAAGATCGGCATCCTCCTGGGCTCGCTTGCCTCCGGCGTTCTCGGCGCCATCTGCCTTGCAAGCTTCGGGCGCCGCCAAGCCGCCGCCGCAAGCTGAACGGTCCTGCGGCGTTTCGACCGCAATCCGTCAGCCACAAATGCAAAGCGACCGAGCGATTCCCTCGCCCGGTCGCAGGTCTCGTCGATCTGCCATCCAGCGACTTCAAAGCCCTGAAGGATCGCAACCGCAGCAAGCGCGGGTTCACTCGCATCGAGCAGCCCCGCCCCAGCGCAACGCACTGCGACAAGACGCAAATCTCACACGAAAGGCTTCCTCAGTCTCGCCGCCGCGACGATCTGGATGCAATCCCTGTCAACGCGGCCGAAATGGAGGAAGTCCAAACGGGGTTGGCTACATTCTCGGCCTCCATGCACGACACTCACCCCTCTTCCCAAGAGCTTTCGACGCCGATCGACAGCAGCATCATGCGCGTATGCCCCTTATCTCTCTGATTATGCTGCTCCTGGCACGGCGATAATCATTGCGGAACACACACGGAACATGTTAACTCTGTTCGTGATTTGTACCGATTCGCGTTTCGGCGCGCCGGCCGACCAGCGGGGACCAGACGATGCTCACGCGCAAACAGCTCGAACTACTGATGTTCATTCATGAGCGTCTGAAAGAGTCTGGCGTTCCGCCCTCTTTTGACGAGATGAAGGATGCTCTCGACCTCAAGTCGAAGTCCGGCATTCATCGTCTCATTACCGCGCTGGAAGAGCGCGGCTTCATTCGCCGGCTTCCCAATCGAGCGCGAGCGCTGGAAGTCATCAAGCTGCCGGAGACCATGCAGCCGGGCATTGGCCGGGCGCGCAAGGGCTTCGCACCGTCGGTGATAGAAGGCGACGGTGGCCGCAAGGCTCCACCCGCCTCCGTCTCGGCGCCTTCGCTCGACAGTCGCGATACGGTACCGGTGCCGGTGATGGGACGCATCGCCGCTGGCGTGCCGATCGCCGCCATCCAGAACCAGTCTCATATCCTCCACGTGCCGATCGACCTCGTGGCAGGCGGCGAGCATTACGCTCTTGAGGTGCGTGGCGACTCGATGATCGAGGCCGGCATTCTCGACGGCGATACCGTGGTCATCAAGAAGTCCGATACGGCCGACTCCGGCGACATCATCGTGGCGCTGGTCGACGACGAGGAGGCGACTCTGAAGCGGCTTCGGCGCAAAGGCGCTTCTGTCGCGCTCGAGGCCGCCAACCCGGCCTATGAGACGCGTATTTTCGGACCCGACCGGGTCCGTATCCAGGGGCGCCTCGTGGCGCTGATGCGCCGCTACTGAGCGTTTTCAAACACCTGAGACCGGTTATGGGGCGCTTCCAGGCGCCCCTTTTTTGTTGTGTCGTCACAAGCGAGATTTGGACCTATCTCGACAGCCGGCTCTCTGGCACGGGATGGAGCAGCGACGTGTCGCCATAGGAGTAGAAGCGGTAGCCATTGGCAATCGCATGAGCGTATGCGGCATGCATGGTGTCGAGACCGGAGAAGGCCGATACCAGCATGAACAGTGTCGACTTCGGCAGGTGAAAGTTGGTCATCAGCAAATCGACGGCGCGGAAGCGGTAACCCGGAGTGATGAAGATATCGGTTGCCCCCGCGAACCGCCGGATCAGGCCGTCCTCGCCAGCAGCGCTTTCCAGCAACCGGAGCGACGTGGTGCCGATGGCCACCACCCGCCCCCCACGCGCGCGAACGGCGTTGAGCGCATCGGCGGTTTCCGCCGAGACGTGACCGATCTCGGAATGCATCTTGTGGTTTTCGGTATCGTCCACCTTCATCGGCAGGAAGGTGCCGGCGCCCACATGCAACGTCACGAAATACCGGCCGATGCCGCGCGCATCCAGGCGATCGAAAAGATCCGGCGTGAAGTGAAGGCCGGCGGTCGGCGCGGCAACCGCGCCGCTCTCGCGGGCATAAACCGTCTGATAGTCGGCCCGATCGCGCTCATCCTCGGCTCGCCTGGCCGCGATATAGGGCGGAAGAGGAATATGGCCGACCGCCATCAACGCCAGGTCCAGATCCGGGCCGGCGCGGTCGAAGACCAGCGTGACCTCTCCGTCGTCCCCCTTCTCCGCCACGAAAGCGCCCAGGGAGGGCGCGCTCGGATCGACGCCCGAGAACACCACATGGTCGCCCGAGCGCAGCTTGCGCGCACCCTTCACGAAGGCGCGCCAGCGATCCGGCGCCTCGCACATGTGCAAGGTGGCGGAGAAGCGGACTGGTTCGGCGCCCTCGCGCTCCCGTCGCCCTTCGAGCTGGGCTGGAATGACCTTGGTGTCGTTGAACACCAGCGCGTCACCCGGCGACAGAAGCTCGGCGAGATCGCGCGCATGCCGGTCTTCGAACGGCTCGCCCGGCTTCACCACCAGCAGGCGCGACGCGTCACGCGGAGAGGCTGGGCGCAGGGCAATCCGTTCGGGCGGCAGATCGAAATCAAAGGCTGAAACTTGCATGACTCTGAATAGGCACGACCGCCGCGAAAGGCAACGGTCCCGCGAGATCACTCGGGGCCAAGCGGTCAACTCGGATGGCCGAGCATATCGAAAGGCGAAGCTGCGGAGCGTCGAAAACGGCGCACCAAGCGCGAGCAGTTTTCTCGACCCAAAGAGCCTCGGAACGCAGCCCTGCCTGCCTCCGTGTGAAGGACACAATGGATATCCGCCTAAAAAACCGCCCTTCTGGGGAACTGCGACTAGCGCACGGGGGAGTCATCGGATAAACCGCGTCCCGAAAAGTCCAGAAAACAAGGACCGACCATGCTCGAGTGGTTCCGCAAGCTCCTCCCGCACGAAGAGCAATTCTTCGATCTGTTCGCACAGCATTCCGAAACCGTCGTCAGCGCCGCCCACTCGCTCAACGCCCTTCTGTCAGGTGAGGACCGCGATGCACGCATCGCCGAGATCGTCGCCCTCGAAGACAAGGCAGACGGCATTACCCGCGAGGTGCTTCTGGCCGTCCGGCGGAGCTTCATCACGCCGTTCGACCGCAACGACATCAAGGACCTCATTCAGTCGATGGACGACACCATCGACACCATGCACCGCGTGGTGAAAACGATCCTGCTGTTCGAGCAGCGCGCCTTCGATCCAGGCATGCGCGACATGGGCGCCGACATCATCCAGGCGTCCAAGCTGGTCTCC
The DNA here is from genome assembly GCA_963665435.2 of uncultured Pleomorphomonas sp. Lineage (GTDB taxonomy): Bacteria > Pseudomonadota > Alphaproteobacteria > Rhizobiales > Pleomorphomonadaceae > Pleomorphomonas. The sequence continues at coordinate 260,573 of CAXXNH010000007.1, forward strand.
GAGGCCATCCCGCTCCTCAAGAACGTCGGCTCCAACGCCCCGCGTCTGACGGCTCTTTCGGAAGAGGTCACGCGCGTCGAAGGCCACTCGGACCTCCTGCATGACAACGGCCTCAAGGACCTTTATCGGCGACACGGTGCCGGCAACGCCATGGGCTACATAATCGGCAGCAAGATCTACGGCGAGCTCGAGAAGGTGCTCGATCGGTTTGAGGACGTCGCCAAGGAAATCAGCGGCATCGTGATCGAGAACGTCTGATGGAGACGCTCGCCCTTCCGTTGCTCATGGGCCTGATCGGCATCGCTCTGCTGTTCGATTTCCTCAATGGCCTGCACGACGCCGCCAACTCGATTGCCACCATCGTGTCGACGCGCGTGCTCCGGCCGCAGTACGCGGTGTTCTGGGCAGCTTTCTTCAACTTCATCGCCTTCCTGTTCTTCGGTCTGCACGTCGCAACGACGCTCGGCAAGGGCATCATCGATCCATCCATCGTCACGCCACATGTCGTGTTCGCCGCTCTGATGGGAGCGATCGTCTGGAACGTCATTACCTGGGTTGCCGGCATTCCCTCGTCGTCCTCGCATGCCCTGGTCGGCGGCCTGGTTGGCGCGGGCCTCGCCAAGACCGGGTTCAGCTCGATCGTCTGGGCCGGCCTTATCAAGACGGCGGGAGCCATCTTCCTGTCGCCGGCGCTTGGCTTCTTCCTGGCGTTGATGCTGGTGCTCGCGGTCTCCTGGACCTTCGTGAAGCGCACGCCATTTGCCGTGGACAAGACCTTCCGGCATCTGCAGTTCGTCTCGGCCTCGCTTTACTCGCTGGGCCACGGCGGCAACGACGCGCAGAAGACGATGGGTATCATCGCCGTGCTGCTTTACTCGCAAGGCTATCTCGGTGGTGAGTTCTACGTGCCGTTCTGGGTGGTGATCGCCTGCCAATCGGCCATGGCGCTCGGCACGCTGATGGGCGGCTGGCGCATCGTTCACACCATGGGCTCGAAGATCACCCGCCTCAACCCGATGCAGGGCTTTTGCGCCGAGACTGGCGGCGCCATCACGCTGTTCATCGCCACGCATTTCGGCATACCGGTGTCGACGACCCACACGATCACCGGCGCCATCATCGGCGTCGGCGCGGCGCGACGCGTTTCGGCCGTCCGCTGGGGAATCGCCGGCAACATCGTCATCGCCTGGATCATCACGATGCCGGCCGGCGCCGCCATCGCCGCCTGCTCCTACTGGCTGGTCGATCTGTTCGCCTGACGTCCCTCGCCTTCCGCCGCCCGCCGATCATCCGGCGGGCGAGGCGGCAGGACGAGCGTCACCAGGGTAAAGCTCACGAACAGCAGCAGATACCACGATCCCATCTTGCCGAATGAAACCAGGTGCCAGGCCGCCTGACCGGGATAGAGCCAGGTGCCGGTAAAGGTTCCGACATTCTCCGCCACCCACATGAAGAAGCAGCTCAGAATCGCCGCGACGACGAGCGGCATCCAGCGTGGCGTCTGATCGACCGTGAAATAGATCCGCACGCGCCCGTACAGAAGAACCGTCGCCGCGAACAGGAACCACCTGAAATCTAGTATGAAATGGTGTCCGAAGAAGTTGGCGTAGATGGCCAATGACAGGGCGAACGTCCAGTTGCGCGCCGGGAAGTTGGTGAAGCGCATGTCGAAGACGCGGATCACGCGCGCCATGTAGCTGCCGACCGAGCCGTACATGAAACCGGAAAACAACGGAACGCCACCGATCGCCATCACCGCCGGCTCCGGATAGCTCCACGAGCCCATATGAACCTTGAAGACTTCCATGACCGTGCCGACCACATGGTAGACGGCAATCACCTTCAGCTCGGAAAGGCTCTCGAGCCTGAAGGCAAGCATGAGAATCTGGACCGTCAGCGCAAAAGCGAAAAGAAAGTCGTAGCGATGAACAGGCCAATCCGCCGACCATAAGTACTTGGTGATGATCAGCGCCGACAGCATCACGCCGCCGAACAGACACGACCAGGCCTGCTTCAGACCGAACAGCAGGAACTCCGCGATCGGTGCCGGCAAGCGCGCCAGAATCCCTCGAAGAGCCAGGCGCAGCGGTTCCAACAATGGGCCAGTGGCGTGCTCGGGCACGGGAAGAATGGCCGCCTCCCACAAAAAACGCCGACGAAGAAACCTCCGTCGGCGCAGACTCAAATGACCGGTATCTTCAGGCTGCGTCGGCAGCCACGACGACGGAGATGATCTTGTCGGGATCACGCACCGGCTCGCCGCGCTTGATCTTGTCGACGTTATCCATGCCTTCGATGACCTTGCCCCACACAGTATACTGCTTGTCAAGGAAGCGGGCGTCGTCGAAGCAGATGAAGAACTGCGAGTTGGCCGAGTTGGGGTTCATAGCGCGGGCCATGGACACCGTGCCGCGCACGTGAGGCTCGGCGTTGAACTCCTGATTCAGGTCGGGATACTTCGAGCCACCGGTACCGGTGCCATGCGGGCAGCCGGTCTGGGCCATGAAGCCTTCGATCACGCGGTGGAACACGATGCCGTCGTAAAACTTCTCGCGGACCAGTTTCTTGATGTGGGCCACATGGTTGGGCGCAAGGTCGGGCCGCATCTCGATGACGACGGTGCCCTTGCTGGTTTCCATGACGAGGGTGTTCTCAGGATCCTTGATATCGGCCACGCGGGCCTCCTTTCGGTCTTGTTGCCGGCAGCGCTCTTATCACGGCCGGGCGGAAAGTTCGATCGGTCAGTTCGGATCGGAAGCAAGACGCGCCTTGACGATCTTGTCCGGGTTTGCCGGCGGCTCGCCGCGATTGATCTTGTCGACCACGTCCATCCCGTCGGTCACCTGCCCCCAGACGGTATACTGGCCGTCGAGGAAACCGCCGTCATCGAACATGATGAAGAACTGCGAGTTGGCGCTGTTGGGGTCCTGGGCGCGCGCCATGCCGACGGCCCCGCGTCCGAAATGCGCCTTGGAGAACTCGGCCGGAATGTCGGGAAGATCGGAGCCGCCCATGCCGGTACCGGTCGGATCGCCGGTCTGGGCCATGAAGCCCTCGATCACCCGATGAAAGATGATGCCGTCGTAGAAGTGCTTGCCGACCAGCGTCTTGATCTGCGCGACATGCTTGGGCGCAAGGTCGGGCCTGAGTTCGATGGTCACCTTGCCCTTGCTTGTTTCCAGGATCAGCGTGTTGTCGGGCGAGGCGGCGTTAGCGCCGCTCGCCAGCATGATGCCGGTGGCGGCAAGCGCCGCGAGAAAGGTTCTGCGGATCACATCGATCTCCCTGTTTCCTGTTGTAGCCGGTCACGCGGCCGGGTAGCGGGCGCGGAGTTTCTCCGCCACCTGCGGCGGAACAAAGGCAGTGACATCGCCGCCCAACTTGGCGATCTGCTTGACGAGGCTTGATGCGACATGGCGAACGCCCGATGACGCCCCGAAGTAAACCGTGTCGATTTCCGGCGCCATGGCCGCGTTCATGCCCGCCATGCCCACCTCGACGTCGAGGTCGGAACTGTTTCGGATGCCGCGCACGATGACGCGCGCCTGATGCCGGCGCGCGATGTCGACCACCAGACAGGCGAAGGTGACGACCTCTATCTCCCCCCCGGTCCGCTCGGCGATCGGGACGACGAGATCGCGCAGCATCGCCTCGCGCTCGGCGGCATCGAACTCGCTCTTTTTCTCATGGTGGATGCCAATGGCTACCACGAGCCTGTCGAACAGGCGCGAAGCGCGCTCGATCACGTCGAGATGGCCGTAGGTGACCGGGTCGAACGAGCCGGCGTAAAGAGCTGTCGTCATGATCACCTGAATAGCCGGTTCGCAGGCTGTTAACAACTGCGCCGCCACTGCCGGAAGGTGCGTTCGACTTGCTGGCGGAGCTTAGGCACTTGGTCGTATTTACCACTCGTTAAGCATTAACCCGGATACGTCGAATGCGCCAGATTACGTTAACTGCCGCGTAACGATCCCGCCCGAAACTGTCCCCTTACAGTAGTCTCGCGCAGGAAGGCGGACTGACATGACGAAGCATCGTGTACCGCGTTTGAGGAAGATGGCCCTCGTCATGGCTGGGCTTTCGGCGGCCGTTCTGTCGATCGGCGCTACCGAACCCCTCTATCCGGAAGTCAGCCGAGGCGATCAGATGGCGAATCTCACCAGCTGCGCCGTCGAGACCATTGATGGTTTGCAAGTGTGCGCCAGAGAGGCGCGGTACGGCATCGGCGTCACCGTCACCACCGTGGCAGCCGGCCTGACCATCGTGGAGTGAGAGAAAAAGCGGGGCGCTTTCTCGCGCCTTGATCAGAATGCGGCAAGGGCGCAAGACGTTTGGCCACCGTCTTGCGCCCTGACTTTTTTCCGGGACAACGACGTCAAGATCACTCCTCGACGCCATTCTCCTCGCTGCTCTCCTCGCCGATGTCGGAGATGTGCTCGACCGACACGACTTTCTCGCCCTCGGCCGTGTTGAAGATGCGAACCCCCTTCGAAGCACGCGAGACGATGCGGACCTGCCCGACCGGCACGCGAATCAGCTGCCCGCCGTCGGACACCAGCATGATCTGGTCGGTCGGCTCCACCGGGAAGCCGGCAACCAGCTTGCCGATCTCGTCGAGCTTGCTCTGATCGGTCGCCTTGATGCCCTTGCCACCACGGCCCGAGATACGGAACTCGTAGGAAGACGAGCGCTTGCCATAGCCCTGCTCGTTGACCGTCAGCACGAACTGCTGGGCCAGCATCATCTCGGCATAACGATCGGGAGACAGAGCGTCGATGCCGTTACCCTCCTCCTCGGCTTCGTCGACGACCACGTCCTCGACGTCGGCCTCCTCGTCTCCGGCCACGCGCTGCTCAGCCGCCCACTGCTTCTGAAACGCGGTGCGCTCGGCCGGGCTGGCGTCGAAATGACGCAGGATGGTCATCGAGATCAGCTCGTCGCCATCGGCAAGCGAAATGCCGCGAACACCGGTGGAATCGCGCCCCTTGAAGACACGCACATCCCCAACAGGGAAGCGAATGCACTGGCCAAGCGCCGACACCAGAAGGAAGTCGTCATCCTCGGTGCAGGTCTCGACACCGACGATGCCGTCGGTCTCGTCGTCGAACTTCATCGCGATCTTGCCGTTGCGGTTGACCTGCGTGAAATCGCTGAGCTTGTTGCGGCGCACGGTGCCAAGACGGGTGGCGAACACCACATCCAGATCCGCCCAGCTCCGCTCGTCCTCCGGCAGCGCCAGGATCGAGGTGATGCGCTCTCCGTCCTGCAGCGGCAGGATGTTCTTGATGAACTTGCCGCGCGACTGCGGCGTGCCCAGTGGCAAGCGCCAGACCTTCAGCTTGTAGGCGATGCCGCGCGAGGAGAAGAACAACACCGGCGCATGTGTCGAAGCAATGAACAGGCGGGTGACGAAATCCTCTTCCTTGGTCGCCATGCCCGAGCGGCCCTTGCCACCACGGTTCTGCGCCCGGTACTGCGACAGCGGCACCCGCTTGATGTAGCCCTCATGCGACACGGTGACCACCATCTCCTCGCGGGCGATGAGGTCCTCGTCTTCCATGTCGGCGTCGGACTCGACGATCTCGGTCCGGCGGGGCGTCGCGTAGGCCGTCTTGATCTCGACGAGCTCATTGCGGATGATCTCCAGCACCCGATCGCGCGAGGCGAGGATCTCGAGATAGCCCTTGATCTCGTCGGCCAACTGGTTGAGCTCGTCGGAAATCTCGTCACGGCCGAGCGCGGTGAGGCGCTGCAGGCGAAGATCGAGAATCGCCCGCGCCTGCTCTTCCGAAAGATTGTACGTGCCGTCGTCATTCACTTCATGGCGCGGATCGTCGATCAGGCGGATCAATGCCTCGACATCGGCCGCAGGCCAGCGACGGGTCATCAACTGCTCGCGGGCAGTGCCCGGATCGGGCGCGTTGCGAATGACGGCGATCACTTCGTCGATGTTGGCGACGGCGATGGCAAGACCGACCAACACGTGAGCCCTGTCGCGCGCCTTGCCCAACAGGAAGCGGGTGCGCCGCGTCACCACCACTTCGCGGAAGGCGATGAAGGCAGACAGCACGTCCTTGAGGTTCATCAGCTGCGGGCGGCCGCCGTTCAGCGCCACCATGTTGACGCCAAAGGACGTTTGCAGCTGGGAGAAGCGATAGAGCTGGTTGAGCACCACGTCGGCGACGGCGTCGCGCTTCAGCTCGATGACGACGCGAATGCCGTCTCGAGAGCTTTCGTCGCGAAGGTCGGCGATGCCCTCGACGCGCTTCTCACGCACCAGTTCGGCGATCTTCTCGACCATCACCGACTTGTTCACCTGATAGGGAATCTCGGTGACGATCAGCGCTTCGCGGTCCTTGCGAACCTGCTCGATGGTGACGCGGCTGCGCATGACGACGGAGCCACGACCGGTCATGAACGCCTGACGGATTCCGGAGCGGCCGAGGATCATGGCGCCGGTCGGGAAGTCGGGGCCCGGCAGCACCTCCATCAGCTCCTCAATGTCGGCGTCCGGATTGTCCATCAGGCGGATGGTCGCATCCACCACCTCGCCGAGGTTATGCGAGGGGATGTTGGTCGCCATGCCCACGGCGATACCGCCGGAGCCGTTGACCAGCAGGTTGGGGAAGCGCGCCGGAAGCACCGACGGTTCCCGCTCGGACCCATCGTAGTTGGGATTGAAGTCTACGGTGTCCTTGTCGAGGTCGTCCGTCAGCGCCTGCGCCACTCGCTCGAGGCGAACCTCGGTGTAACGCATGGCGGCCGCGCTATCGCCGTCGATGGAGCCGAAGTTGCCCTGGCCGTCCACCAGCGGCAGCCGCATCGAGAAGGGCTGCGCCATGCGGACCAAGGCATCGTAGATCGAGCTGTCACCGTGCGGATGGTATTTACCGATGACGTCACCGACCACGCGCGCCGACTTGCGATACGGCTTGTTCCAGTCGTAGCCGTTTTCGCTCATCGAGTAGAGGATGCGACGATGCACCGGCTTCAAGCCGTCGCGCACATCCGGCAAGGCGCGGGACACGATCACGCTCATGGCGTAATCGAGATAACTGCGCTTCATTTCCTCGATGATCGACACCGGCTTGATGTCGGTCGGCTCGGCGCCGTCGGGTGTCTTCGTCTCTTCAGCCAATGGCTTAAACTTCCTGAACTACTCCGCCACCCAGTCAAATGACATGAAGGAGGCAGGGATTGTCTTTACGTCTTTACCGCCCGGCCGGACAACGCATCGTCCTTTGAAACCGGACCTGCCGGATATGCTTCGTTCTAGCCGATTCTGACGGCGGAAGCCATGGTGCCCAGCCCCCGTCAACAGCCATCGTGACGAGCAAATTTACCGTTTCACATCAACAGATTATTCGGGCTTTTTGGTGGCTTCGATCAAGCCGTCGAATAGCTTGCCTAAACTTCGCCACGAACACCGGGCGCCCATACATGAGAAGGGCACGAAGGACGCCCCGAACCACTCCGAAATCGCCTCAGTTGATCTCGGTGACGAACCTGTCCTTCGGACGGCGCACCTTCTTGAGGTTTACCAGCCAATCCCTGTCGGCCTGGCGATAACCGAGCGGCAGGATGGTGACCGACTTGAGACCTCGTGCCCCAAGCCCAAGCAGCTCGTCGAGAGCCTCGGCGTCGAAACCCTCCATCGGGGTGGCATCCACTTCCAGCATCGCCGCCTGGGCGATGGCAAGGCCGAAGCCGATGTAGGCCTGGCGCGCGGCATGCTCGAAGTTGGTGCGGGCATCGCGCGGCACGTAGGCCGACAGCAGCCTCTGCCGGTAGGCGTTCCAGTTGGTGAGCCGCTCGCCATCGAGTGCCCGCTCTTCGACGACAAAGTCGAAGGCTTCGTTGATGCGGTCGGCCGTGTAGGTATCCCAGGCAGCGAAAACCAGCAGATGCGAGGCTTCCACAACCTGCGCCTGACCACTGGCGATCGGCAGTACCTTCGCCTTGATATCCGGGTTGGTGATGACGAGGAGTTCGTAGGGCTGAAGGCCGCTCGACGTCGGGGCCAGCCGCGCCGCCTCCACGATCAGGTCGACTTTGTCCTGCGGCACCGTACGCGACGGATCGAACTTCTTGGTAGCGTAACGCCAGTTGAGTTTCTCGAGGAGCATGAAAATAGCCCTTGGTGAAGAAGGAAACGTTCAAGAAAAACCGCCCCGCATCATGCCGGACGATCTACACGGAAGGCATGGGAACACTCTTACCGCGAACCCCGGGGTTCAACGACTTCGCGCAGATGTCACCAAGACGTGACTGCCGCTTTCCCGTCAGTCTTTCTTGTCATAGGGGTTTTCGCCTGAGCGCATCTGGACCCGGATGGGCGTGCCGGGCATCTCGAAGGTTTCCCTGAGCCCGTTGGCCAGATAGCGCATGTAGCTTTCCGGCATGGCATCGGGCCGCGACCCGAAGATGACGAACATCGGCGGCCGGGTCTTGGCCTGGGTGATATAGCGGATCTTCAGGCGGCGACCGGCCACAGCCGGTGGCGGATGGTGTTCGATGAGCCCAGTCAGCCAGCGATTGAGGCGGCCGGTGGAGATGCGCGTGTTCCAGACGTCATTGGCGCGCAGAACCGCCTGCATCAGCTTGTCGATGCCCTGGCCGTTGAGGCCGGAAAGCGTCACCAGTTCGACACCGCGCACCTGCGGCAGCAACCGCTCGCATTCCTCGCGCAATTCCCTGAGCTTGGCGGAACGGTCTTCGACGAGATCCCACTTGTTGAGGCCGATCACCAGCGCCCTGCCCTCACGGACGATCAGGTCGACGATGTGCAGGTCCTGCTTCTCGAACGGGATCGTGGCGTCGAGGAGTACGACGACCACTTCGGCGAACTTGATCGCCCTGAGCGCGTCGGCAACCGACAGCTTCTCGAGCTTTTCCTGAACGCGAGCCTTGCGTCGGAGACCGGCGGTGTCGAACAGTTTCACCTCGCGATCACGCCAGGTCCAATCGACCGAGATGGAGTCCCGCGTGATGCCCGCTTCGGGGCCCGTCAGCAACCGATCCTCTCCGATCATCCGGTTGATCAGCGTCGATTTTCCGGCGTTGGGGCGGCCGGTGACGGTGATGCGCAACGGCCGCTGTTCCTGCGGGCGAACGAGATTGCCTTCCTCGTCAACGTCGAGGTTGACCACCGCCTCCTCGCTATCGGGTTCGGCAAAGCCGAGACGCCCCTCAAGCGCGTCGCGCAGCGCGTCGTAGAGATCGGACATGCCCTGGCCATGCTCGGCCGAAATGGGAATCGCCTGACCAAGGCCGAGTTCGTAGGCCTCCATCAATCCGGGCTCGACGCCACGCCCTTCCGCCTTGTTGGCGATCAGGATCACTTCGCGGTCCATGCGACGGATCATGTCGGAGAAATGCTTGTCGAGCGGCGTGATGCCCGCCCGAGCGTCATACAGGAACAGGATGGCATCCGCTTCGCGGATCGCCATCTCCGTCTGGGCGCGCATCCGACCTTCCAGCGACTCCGGGTTGGCCTCCTCGAGACCCGCGGTATCGATCACCTGGAAGACAAGATCGCCAAGCCGGCCGTTGCCGACACGCCGGTCACGCGTGACGCCCGGCGTGTCATCGACCAACGCCAGCTTCTTGCCGACGAGGCGATTGAACAGGGTGGACTTGCCGACATTCGGGCGGCCGACGAGAGCAACGGTCGGTTGCGCGGGCATGATCGAGTCTTCCTTCAATAGACATCGCGGCGCCGGATCAACCGATCCGCCGCCGCTCGTCCTCTATCCTATGGCGCCGCGATCAGTTCACGGCGATGAGCGTACCGTCTCCGGCGAGAACCATCATCTTGCCAGAGCTCAGGATCGGCGCAATGGCGCCGCTGAAACCTATCTCGGTAGTGGCGCCGAGCGCGCCGGTGACCGCATCCACCGAGGCAATGCGTCCATCGTTGGACGACGCCCACAGCTTGCCGTCGGCCATCACCGGTCCGGCCCACGAACCCTTGCGGCTCGACGACGGCCGGAGCGGCAGCGTCTGCGCCCAGATCACCTTGCCGGTCTTGAGATCGATGGCGATCATTCTGTTCTCGAGATCGATCAGGAACAGGCTGCCACCGGACACGACCGGTGTCTCGGCACTGCCGATCGACTGCTGCCAACGAACATCGCCAGTCTTCAGGTCGAGGGCGACCAACGCGCCACCAATGCCCGTTGCATAGACGGCGTCGCCATGGATCACCGGGCTTGCCGAAGCATCCCGCAACCCCGTGATCGCCGAGATGGAACCGCTACCGGTGATCGAAGCCTGCCACTTGAGGTTGCCCGTGGCGAGATCAAAAGCTTGAATCTGCCCTGTCGATCCGGCCACCACGACGGTATCGGCGGAAATCGCCGCGCTGCCAGCACCTGCCAAAGAAGCGCCGGACACCTCGGTAGAGGCACGCCAGCCGGCAGCCCCCGTCGCCGCGTCGAAGGCCTGCACCGCACCCGACTGGGCGGTAACCACCACCTTGCCGCCACCGACCGCCGGAGCGGAGCGAGCCGGCGCATCGAGCTTTACGCGCCACAGGATCGAGCTGGTCGCCGCATCGATCGACAACAGTTCGCCATAGCCCGTCGCGGCGTAGACGCGACCACCCGCCACGGCAAGACCACCGCCGCCGACGGGATCACTCGAGCTGGAGGGATAGACGCCGACATGCCAGACGGCGCCGCTATTGGCCACCTTGAAGCCCGAAACGACGCCAGCGGAATCATAAACGTAGACGATGCCGTCGGCCGCCACCGGACGGGCCGAAATGCCGCGTCCCTTGCTGGTCGAAAGCCCCATCATGCCATTGCCGAAGCCGGACTTGCCGCCCCTGATCGACCAGAAATGCACGCCTTTCAAGGAGCCCGCGACATTGCCAGGATCGTTGGTCGAAGTGCCGCCGGGCTGAGACCAGGCGGTTAGCGCAGTCGCCGCGCCGATACTGGCCCGACCATTGGTGACGCCGCGCGTCGGGTCCGAGACGGCCAGGATCGAAGTACGGTTGCCCTCGGCAACCGGCTGATCCTTCTTGAAGGGATTTAACGAAGACAAAGAGTCCATCGCCGAGTCCGAGCCGCAACCGCCGAGCGTCACGGTGACGACCAATGCGAAGGCCACGGAGGAAAGGCGCAGGAGAGTCGTCATCCGGCCGCTCCACTGTCGGCATCACCCGTTTGCGAAATCGCCAGATCCTGCAGAATGTGCGCCCGATTGCGGGTGCCAGACGGCGTCGCGGGATCGTCGGTCAGCTTCCGGGTCTCTTCACCGACGGTTTTCCAGTCCTCGGCACGAACGGCCGCGAGGGCGACGATCTCGCGCGCTGCGTGGCGCCAGGGAGAAATGTCGTTGTTGTAGCTGGAAACGCGCGCCTTGATCTGATCGAGACTCTCCCGATCAACGGCAATCAGCGCGGCACGGACCGCGGCGAGATCGCGAAGCGGCTGGTCGACGCCGGATGCCTTGGAAAGATCCTCGAACGCAGCGAGGGCATTGTCGGTCTCGCCCATGGCAGCGTGTTCGGAAGCGGCACGGAAGCGGGCAAGCACCTGATACTGCTTGGGGGCATCACTGGCATAGACCGCAAGCGACTCGGCAAGCGCCTTGTGGTCTCCGGCCTTGGCGGAGGCCAGCACCTGCGAGTAGGCATCACCGGCCGCGTTGGCACGACTGGTCGCCCAATAATCATAGCCGCGCCAGGCAGCGGTCCCCGCGACGATCAGTCCGGCCACCACGTAGAGGACCCAGCCGTAACGCTTCCACAGCCCGGTCAGCCTGTCGCGGCGCAGGTCTTCACCGACTTCGTCGAAAATATCAGACATCTTCTATCCAACTATCGGCTCGCGACCCTGCCGGCCGCCACCCATACACGGTTCGCGCCACACTGTGCCAGCGCAACTCATCGACGCCGTTTACAGCCTTTTTCACAAGGACGCCACCTCTTCATGTGGACGACGCCCGAGCACCTACAGCAGCGGCATGCCGATCAGCCACTCATGCAGCCCGAACATCAGCGCCGCCCATGCCGCAAGTCCGACCACCAAGGCGATCCAGTCGTTCAGCGGCTTCGGCGCCTTGGCGGGCGCGGTCGTCATCGGCCGCGCGATCAGGGAAAAACGGGCAGCCAGAGTCCATATAAAGAAGACGGCGCTGAGCAACACGCTGACGAGCGTGCCGACCACCAACGCATGGGCGACCGACCACAGCGTCACCGACATCAGCATCGGGTGGCGAACGAAGCGACCGATGCGCGTCGGCGTGGGAAAGAAGGAAGCCACGAGCAACGGCAGCGACGCCATCATCAGCACGAAGGCAAACACGCGTCCCCAGGACGGCGGCTCAAACAGCAGAACGGGATCCTGACGCGCGAGCCCGTAACCGTAGATCAGCAACAGCAGGCCTGCGAGAGAAACGAGCGAGTAGATTCCGCGCCAAGGGTTGTATCCGATGCGGGCAACCGCCCCCGCCCGCACACCGGGCGCCACGATATAGATCGAATGCATACCAATGAAGAGAACGAGGCCAACGAGGAAAACGGACATTCCTTGCTCCTTGAACACGGCACGCGAAGTGGCCGACAGCCCAAAGCGAACTGAAACCCGATCACGGGGAACGGCGGGCCATCGGTCCCCAAAAGGCTACAAAACAACGAATTTCACAAAGACGTTCATGACCATAATGAATTAACCCTTGCGTGCAATAGTAACTCGATCTTCACGGGGGATGTCATGTATCGCGCCTTCGCCCTGTTGGGACTGTCACTATGCTTGACCGTTGCGGCACCAGCCCACGCCGCGACGGACGACCGATCGGGCTTCGATGGCATTCCCATGCGGCCGTCGCTGTCTTCAAATGACCGCGCCGACGAGTTGGCCATGACGCTCCCGCCCGCCGCCGACATCGCCGAGGCGCTCGGAGCGGGGCCGACGACGCGGCAGGCTCTGGGACCGAAGGTTCAGATCCGCGTCGACATATCCTCTCAGACCATGACCGTTCTCGTCCACGGCAAGGTCGCGCACGTCTGGAAGGTATCGACGGCGGGACGCGGCTATGTCACGCCCACCGGATTCTGGACGCCCTATCGCATGCACGTCATGTGGCACTCTCGCAAATACGACAACGCGCCGATGCCGCACTCCATCTTCTTCCATAAAGGCTATGCGATTCACGCGACGCCTCACATCAAGCGCCTCGGCAAGCCCGCCTCGCATGGCTGCGTGCGCCTGCATCCGGACAACGCCAAGGCTTTGTTCGCCCTGGTCAGGCAATATGGACCCTCGAACGTACGAGTGTCCGTCGAGCAATAACTCCCCGCCGGAGATTCACAGCCTCCGCCCCTCTATCAAAGAGGAACGGCGGAGCGTCTTCCCGCACAGGATCGTACCGCTCAACAAACTCCCGCTCGCCGCACAGGCTGCGCCATAGGCCTCCTCAGCAGTATCGTCTATGACATCGCTGTCATCAGCCGACGATCATCCATGGATACGCAATCGGCGGACGAAAACGATTCAACCGGCTCCAGCCCCCAAAACAAGCGTCCAGGAAAACCGTTTCAGACCGGTCAGCATATTTGCGTAGAGAATTTTGAGACTTTCCAAACCTCATAGCCGCTCCCATAACCGCCCGGCACATTCAAAAATTCTTTCGACCGGTTTCAGGCAAGGTTTATGTTGCATCGCAGCATTTGCCAATTTTTGAGTTTATTCCATCAAAAACAACATCATGGAAGCCAAATGACGGCAAATATGCGACCGAGGCTCCGTCGAAAGTCGTATTTCAGCCGCATTTAGACCCGTCAGCGAAGTTCATTTCGAGCTACGAATGCTGCCGTGCGAAAACTGCATTCCTGACATGCAGGTCACCCTCTAGCCCTGCATGCCTCGTTCGCCTAATTATCGGGGTGTCGAGAGCGAAGCGCAGCAGACAACAGACTGAAGAGCGCAGCGCCTCACAACCCGAATGGATGAACGAAATGCTGGACACCGTTGTCAACAAGCTCCGCTCCTACCGCAAGTACCAGGAGACCTATCGCGAGCTCTCCCGTCTGAGCACCCGCGAGCTTGCCGACCTGGGCATCTCCCGCGGTGAAATCTCGAACGTTGCCCGCAAGGCCACGCTCTGAACCACGAAATTAGGCTCGCCGGCCGAACTATCCTCCTCCCAGTTCCGCGGCGACCCTGATAGACACCCTGCCGGTTCCTCCTCCCTCCGGCCGGTGTCTTGGAAAGATGGTCCTCCTCCCCCATCTTTCCCTTAGGCGATGATGGTCCCCTCCTCCTCCCAGGACCATTTCGCCGGATTTGTGAGTACCGGCCTGCCCTTCCTCCTCCCTGGGCAACGTCGGTTTGGTCGTGGCAATCCTCCTCCCTTGCTACGACCGTCCTGCGATGCTTCTCCTCCCGCATCGCAGGTTAGCTGTAGCGGCATACCTCCTCCCATGCCGTCTACAGAAAATTGCAGCGCCCACCGGATCTCCTCCCCCGGTGGGCGTTTGCATTTCGAGGCTTTACAGATCCACTTGTTCGTCGGGGCAAACCTCCGGAAAAACGCTGCATGCGTCCCTCGGACATGCTATCCCCCCGCCATGATCAATCAGCCTCATTCCCCCATCCACGTCGTTGGCGCTGGCCTGGCCGGCTCGGAAGCCGCCTGGCAAATCGTCTCCCGCGACATCCCGGTCGTTTTGCACGAGATGCGCCCTCAGCGCGGAACCGAGGCGCACAAGACCGGTGGCTTCGCCGAACTGGTCTGCTCCAACTCCTTCCGGTCCGACGACCACCAGAACAACGCGGTCGGTTTGCTGCATGAGGAAATGCGACGCGCCGGCTCACTGATCATGGCTTCCGCCGACACCAACAAGGTACCTGCCGGCGGTGCGTTGGCCGTTGACCGCGACGGATTCTCCGACAAGATCACCGCGACGCTGCGTGCTCATCCGCTTGTCACGGTCGCCGAGGGAGAGGTGGATGGTCTGCCGCCAGAGGACTGGGGCAGCACGATCGTTGCGACCGGCCCGCTCACCTCGCCAGCCCTGGCCGAAGCCATCCGCGCAACCACCGGCGCCGCTTCGCTTGCCTTCTTCGATGCCATCGCGCCCATCGTTCACTTCGACAGCATCGACATGGACAAGGCCTGGTTCCAGTCGCGCTATGACAAGCCCGGCCCGGGCGGTACCGGCGCCGACTACATCAACTGTCCGCTGGATCGCGAGCAGTATGAAGCGTTCATCGATGCGCTCCTTGCGGGCGAGAAGACCGAGTTCAAGGACTTCGAGAAGACGCCCTACTTCGACGGCTGCCTTCCGATCGAGGTGATGGCGGAGCGCGGCCGTGAGACACTGCGTCACGGACCGATGAAGCCGGTCGGCCTCACCAACCCACGCGACCCCACCGTCAAGTCTTACGCCATTGTTCAGCTTCGCCAGGACAATGCGCTCGGCACACTCTACAACATGGTCGGGTTCCAGACGAAACTGAAGTACGGTGTTCAGGCCGACGTCTTCAGGATGATCCCAGGGCTCGAGAAAGCCGAATTTGCCAGGCTCGGCGGTCTCCATCGCAACACCTACCTCGACAGCCCGCGTCTGCTCGATCAGGTGCTTCGCCTCAAGGCAGCGCCCCATCTCAGATTCGCCGGCCAGGTCACCGGTTGTGAGGGCTATGTCGAGTCGGCATCCATCGGCCTCCTGGCCGGTCGCTTCGCCGCAGCCGAACGGCTTGGCGCGGCAGCGGTTCCTCCGCCACCGACCACAGCGCTCGGCGCTCTTCTCGGTCACATCACCGGCGGTCACATCTCCATGGAAGCCGAGGGCGCCCCCCGCTCGTTCCAGCCGATGAATGTCAACTTCGGCCTCTTTCCTCCCGTCGAGTTGCCCAAAGAGCCCGGTCGGCGACTACGGGGCAACGAGAAGACCATAGCAAAACGACAGGCGATCTGCCGTCGGGCACTGGATGACTTGACCGAATGGCTCGGTTGATACGTCACAGATAGGGTATTCTGTGAAATCCTCAACCAAGAGAAGCATTTACGGAACAAGTAAGAATTACAAAAGGAAAATCTGGCTTATAAGGTAGCAACGTCTACTTCTGGAACGCAGACGATGGCTTCTGGCGGGTTGCTTCGGATTTTGCGCCGTGTGAACCGGTTGGTTCTCCGCCCCGCGAGCTTGCCAGCCTTGGTCGCTCTCGTCGCCGCCGGGATGCTCGGCCTGCTTGCCGACTACCAGAACCATCAGTTGTTCGAACAACACGCGCGGGCGGCGGTCGCAGACCGCCTGTCCGTCATTCGGGCGCGCCTCGAGGGCAATATCAACCGCGACATCCAGATCGGCAGGGCGGTTGTAGCCGCCTTCGCCACGCGCCCGGAGCTCAACAGAACCGAATTCAACACGCTCGTCGAACACCTCCTCGCGGCAGGGTCGGATCTTCGTCTGATCGCCGCCGCGCCGGACATGGTCATCACCATGGTTCATCCGCTTGTCGGCAACGAGCAGGCCATGGGCCTCGACTACACGAAGACGCCCGCCCAGAGAGAGGCTGTCGAGCGCGCCAAGGCGACTGGTCGCCTCGTTCTGGCCGGCCCGCTCGAACTGGTTCAGGGAGGCGTCGGCATCATCGGTCGTTATCCCGTAATGGTCGACCGGCCGGCCGGGCCGCCCGTGTTCTGGGGCATCGTATCGGCTGTGATCGATCTCGAGCGCCTCTACCGCAACAGCGGTTTGACCGACCCCGGTTTCGATCTCGACCTGACCATGCGCGGGCGCGACGGGAAAGGCGCCGCCGGAGAGATCTTCTTCGGCTCGGAGGAGGTTCTGGAGCATGACCCTCTGATCGCGACCGTCAGCATTCCCGGCGGAACCTGGCAGCTTGCCGCCACACCGAAAGGTGGGTGGCCGGCACCGCCCAACACGATCAGCTTCCGACTGATGATCGCCCTCATCGGCACGTTCGTCGTTCTGCCGATCCTGATTACGGGTCACCTCTATGCCGAGCGTCGACGCAATCTCGACGAGCTCAGCGAAGCCAAACGACTTGCCGAGGCGCGAAACTCCCAGCTTGAGGAGGCAAACCGGCTTGTCCGGCACACCTCGCTGCACGATGAACTCACCGGTCTGCCCAACCGCCGCCATCTCATGGAACGCCTTGGCCACCTGAGCTCCGACACCGGAGAACCACTCGGCCGGATCGCCATTCTTCATATGGACATCGACCGCTTCAAGCAGGTCAACGACGCCTACGGTCACGCAACTGGCGACCACTTGCTCCAGCATACCGCCGATCTCATGCGCGCCGTGTTCCGGCCCGACGACCTCGTGGCGCGCATCGGCGGCGATGAGTTCGTTGCAGTGTGTATCAGCGACGAGCCGGAAGCGTTGGCCAGCGCGCTGGCCGAAGAGCTGATTGCAAGCTTCCGCCACCCAATCGACCTCGGAGAGGTTCGGTGCCGAAGCGGACTGTCGATCGGCATAGCCTGCTCGGAGCCGCGAAAATGCCAGCCCCGCAAGCTTCTCATCGACGCCGACATCGCGCTCTATCGAGCCAAGAAGCTTGGCCGCAATCGCTTCGAGTTTTTCACCCGTGCGCTGGAAGCCGAGGTCGTCAGCGCCAAACGCCTGGCCGATGAAATACTGACCGGCATCGAAGAGGGACAGTTCACCGCGCACTATCAGCAACAGTTCGATGCTTCGACGCGCGATGTCGTTGGCCTGGAAGCGCTCATCCGCTGGAATCATCCGACGGCAGGCTTGATCGGACCGTCCCGCTTCCTCGAAGCTGCGGATGAGATCAATGTCCTGCCCGTGCTCGACCATATCGTGCTGGAAATGGCCCTCGCCCAGCGTCTTCGCTGGATCTCCGCCGACCTGCAAGTGCCGAGAGTGGCCGTCAACGTCTCGATGGGCAGGCTCCGCGACGAGCGCCTGATCGAAAAGCTTGCGGCAATGGCAATCGAACCCGGAATGCTGGCCTTCGAACTGACCGAGGCAATCTACCTCGACGACAGCGACGACATCGTCGCCGAGAACATCAACCGCCTCAAGCAACTCGGCATAGAGATAGAGATCGACGATTTCGGTACCGGTTATGCATCTATCGTCAGCCTGATGCGCTTGCAGCCGAAGCGTCTCAAGATCGCCAGCCAACTGACCGCCGAGGTCGCGACCTCCGGTTCGCAGCGCCAACTCATCCGCTCGATCGTGGAGATTGGTCGCACGCAGGGCATAGGCATTGTCGCCGAAGGTGTCGAGACCATCGAGCAGGCGGACATTCTTCGGGATCTCGGCTGCCAAACATTGCAGGGCTACGCGCTCGGCCGACCAATGAGCGCGGATCAGCTGGCCGGCATCATGCCAAGCCAAGTCTAGCCGCCAACCGTCAATCCCAGCGGGCCGGGGACGCCAGTTGTGGACAGCTTGTCTCCAAGGACGATCGGAGTTAAACAATACCTCGGTCGGCAGTTCACCGAGGCGTCGCTGTCCCCTCAGGGGAAGCTAAACCTGCCATTCCATTTCGGAAGTCGACGGACACTCCTCACGTGCCCCGCCGCAAGTCAGCGACCAGCGACAGTCAGCAATGATCGGCACGCGCGAGGATAGGTCATGTCCAGAGACATCCTGCCGCTGACGGTACCCGACATGTCGGCGCTCGCAAGAGCGCTCGGCCGCGAGCTCGCCCAGATCGAAGGCAAGCCCGGCCACGTTCAACTGCTCAACATGCTGGCGCGGGCCGGCGGCTATCGAAACTTCCAGCATTTTCGCTCGGCTTCAAAGGCTGGGGATCGCCTTGCCGAGCCGCCCCCGGTCCTAGAGCCGATAGATCACGCTCTGGTCGAGCGCGTAGCCGGGCACTTCGACGACGAGGGACTGTTCCTGCGCTGGCCCTCGCGCTACAGCCATCAAAGCCTTGCGCTTTGGGTGCTCTGGTCGCACCTCGAGGCAGGAGCTGTCTATAACGAGTTCGACGTCAGCAGGATCATCCGCAACAACCACCGTTTCGGCGATCATGCCCTGATCCGCCGCGCCATGATCGACGCAGGCCTCATCGCACGCACGCTCGACGGGCGGGAATATCGCCGCGTCGAACGAAGGCCGCCCGGCGAGGCGTTGGCGTTGATCCGCCGGATCGCAGCCCGCTCCTCTGCCTGACGTCAGTCGGTCGAAGGCGCTCGTTCAGCCCTTTCGTGCGGCGTGGAGCCGATCGATCACCAGATCGAAGTAGCCGTCCGCATCGACTTCGGTCAGGACGAGCGCGTTCTTCGGCCGGCTCGTCACCGAATGCCAGTCGACGACGGTCATGCCGCGCGTCAGCTCGTCGCAGGAGATCTCGACGTTGACGAGGCGCCCCTTGAACAGATCCGGCTTCAGGAGATAGGCGGTAACGGTGGGGTCGTGCAGCGGTCCGCCGTCCATGCCCCAGGCTTTCTCGTCGAAGCGCTTGTTCCACTCGAGAAGGTGGTAGAAGGCCTCCATGTGCGGTCCGCCCTTGGCGCGCAGCTTGTCGAGGCGCGGCTTCTTGGTGAGCGCCGCATGGGTGCAGTCGAGGGGAATCATCACGATCGGCGCGCCGCACTCGAACACCTTCTTCGCCGCTTCCGGATCGACATAGATGTTGTACTCGGCGGCCGGCGTGACGTTGCCGCCCTCCGATCGCGCGCCCCCCATCAGCACGATGCTCTCGAGACGCCCCGCAAGTCGCGGTTCCCTCGCCATGGCGAGCGCGATGTTGGTGAGCGGTGCGAGGCAACAGAGCGTCACCGTCTTCTCCGGCCGCGACATGACAAGCTCCACGATCTTGTCCGGCGCAAACCCTTCGGCGGCCGTCGCGACCGGCTCGGGAAGGTCATACCCCTCGAACCCGGTCTCGCCGTGCACGTACTCGGCCGTCTCCAGCGTGCGAACCATGGGGCCGGCGGCGCCGGCATAGACCGGTACGTCGCCCTCTCGTCCCACAAGCTCGAGCGCCTTCAGCGCGTTTCGGGTCGTGTGGTAGAGCGGCACGTTTCCGCCGACGGTGGTGATCGCCAGAAGTTCGAGTTCGTCTGGCGAGCCGAGCGCCATCAGAAAGGCGACGGCATCGTCGGGCGACGGATCGGTATCGATGATGATGGACTTGACCATGAAGGGCTCCGGGAACGCCTGTTGGCTCCCTGCAGCCTTATCCGTTCAATTACCTATAAGCAACGATGGAGTTCGCCCGACATGGCTGCTCAGTCGGAAACGAACAGCTTGCCGTTCGCGAGACCAAGAAGCGTTGCCAGCACCACCACCAGCACGAGGAGCGTGGCGATCGAGAGTTGCGCCCACAACAGCCAATCGGCAAACGGGAATGGGTAGGCGCGCACCAGGGTGAAGAACGCCACGGTGAAGGCCGCCGCCGGAAAGGTGTAGCTCCACCAGGACAGAGCAAGCGGCGCTTTAAGGAAGCGCGGCAGGATGGTGAGGAACACGATCGCCAGGAAGGCGGCGTAGCCGAATAGCGCAAGCGCCGGCCAGTCGACCTTTCCTTCCAGCGCCACGAGCGACAAGAAGGCGACCGAGGGTGGCGCCAGGAAGATCACGAGCGTCGGTTTCAGTTTTTCGGGAAAGGCCGGACCTGCGGCGATGCGCTGAAACAACAGCGGCTGCACCGTCAGCCAGAAGATCATGCCGATTCCGAACAGCAGCCACGAGGGCATGACAACGCCCAGTCGCACGCCAAACACCGGAGCCAGCAGCACGCCGACCAGCGGAATCAGCGTCGGAGGCATCAAGGACATGGGGTCGTGGCGGGGCGTCAGCATCAAACCGCGCACGGTCATGAGCGCCACCAGCAGATGCAGAACCACGGCGACCGTCCAGGCCCAGAAAGCAGCACCGGGTTGGATCGGAATCAGCATGGCCGAGACCATCATGAGGCCGATGGTGAAGGCGCCGGCAAAAGCGGCACGCGCCGGGTGGGCGAGATCGGCGAACAACGCTCGCGGATGGCGGATCTCGCGCCAGATGTGCAAAAGGGTGAGCAGCGCCCAGACCAGAGCGGCGACCGAAAGCAGCGCCTCGCCCGGAAAGGCTGGCGCGCCAAAATGGGCCGTTGCCTCGCGCCAGGCGAGTCCAAGACCGCCGATGCCCATCGGCGCGGAGAATAGGGGGAAAGGCAGGTGAGCGATGCGGCTGGGCCGCGTCGTCACGGCCTTGGGCTCCGCTTCGTCGCGGTTTTTTCTTGGAGCGGTTGCCATTTCGTCCTCCAGACGCGGATGAGAACTTCCGCGACATGCTCCTATTTTCCCACACGGAGGCTAAGGCTCCGTAAAGCCTAACAGGGCGATGTTGGCCTTAAGGTGCAGCCCAACGCCCTTGCCAAGCCACACGAACACCCCAGTATCAGGGAAGCGCCGGCAAGCGATCCGGTCGTTTCTTCGAGGTGTTCCCATGCCCACCCTGCCCGTCATCACATTCCACGGTGCCGCCGAAACCGTCACCGGCTCCTGCCACATGGTCGAATCCGGCGGGCATCGCATATTGATCGACTGCGGCATGTTTCAGGGCTCCAAGACCGAGAAGGAACTCAACTACCGCGCTTTTCCCTTCGATCCCCGCACTATCGACGCGCTGATTCTGACGCACGCTCACATCGACCATTCCGGCCTCGTGCCCAAGCTCGTCAAGGACGGCTTCACCGGCCCAATCTTCGCGTCGGCGCCGACCGTCGACCTTTGCAAGGTCATGCTACCCGACTCCGCCCACATCCAGGAGATGGAGGTGGAGCAGCTCAATCGACGCAACAAGCGTCGCGGCCGAAACGAAGTGACGCCGATCTACTCGCTGCTCGACGCCATGGAAGCTGTAAGGCAGATGCGAGCGACAGAGCTCGGCGAATGGCGCGAGGCGGCGCCCGGCTTTCGGTTCCGCCTGTGGAACGCCGGCCATCTGCTTGGTTCGGCGTCGGTCGAGCTGGAGACGACTGACGACGAGCGACCGATACGAATCCTGTTCTCGGGCGACCTCGGGCCAGACAACAAGCTCCTGCAGCCCAGCCCGGAGGCTCCGACGGATTGGGACCACGTGGTCATGGAATCGACCTATGGCGACACCGACCGGCAGGAAGTGACGGAAGCCCGTCGCCGTGCCGCGCTCAAGGCCGAGGTCAAGGCCGCGATCAATCCGGATGGCGTACTGCTGATCCCGTCCTTCGCCGTCGAACGTACGCAGGAGCTTCTGGCCGATCTGGTCCATCTGGTCGAGACCGGTGAACTGCCGCCCTGCCCCATCATCATCGATTCCCCGCTCGCCAACCGGGCGAGCCAAGTCTTCCGGTCCTATGCCAGAAGCCTCGACAATGGCAATCTTCTGCTCCGCGCCTTCTCATCCCCTCATGTGCGGTTCACCGAAAGCGTCGAACAGTCGATGGCGCTCGATCAGATGCACGGCTTCCACATCGTCATCTCGGCGTCCGGCATGTGCGAGGCAGGCCGCATCCGGCACCGGCTCCGCAACTGGCTATGGCGTCCGGAAGCGACGGTGTTGCTCGTCGGATATCAGGCGACCGGCACACTGGGCCGCCTGCTCTCCGATGGCGCTCCCGTGGTCCGCATGAAAGGCGAGCAGATCGAAGTCCGCGCCCGCATCCGCCAACTCGATCTCTACAGCGGTCACGCCGATGGACCGGAGCTTGCCGCCTGGCTCAAGAAGCGCCTGCCGATCACCGGCACCGTGTTCATGGTACATGGCGAAGAGAAGGCGATCGGAGGCCTCAGAGCCCGGCTTGCCAACAGCCTGCCCTACGAGCGTCTCGTCGATCCGCGCCTGGACGCGTCGTTCCGGATCGGCCACGGCGCGGCGGTCGAAATACTCGATACGGCCAGAAGACCGCGTCTCGAGCCGAAGCAGGCCGGACACACCGACTGGCACAACGATCTTCAGAGACTCCTCCTCGACATCCAGGCCGAAGTCGGGAAGGCGGCGGACGAGAAGGCGCGCGCCAAGGCCATCCGCCGGATCAGGGAGGCACTGGCTGCCGAGTAAGGCAGGGAATTCCCCTCCTCTTCGCATCGGGATAGAAGAGACAACGGCTGGCCGCCGGACCGCGATCGGTCTGGCGGCTTCCGTAATGAAGGAACGCCTCTCGATGCCCATCAATGCCTCGATCACCCTCAGAAGCGACGGTTCGTCATCGGTCAACGGTGATCGCATTCGCCTGCTGGAGGCCGTTGCCCGCGAGGGAAG
The DNA here is from genome assembly GCA_963665435.2 of uncultured Pleomorphomonas sp. GTDB lineage: Bacteria > Pseudomonadota > Alphaproteobacteria > Rhizobiales > Pleomorphomonadaceae > Pleomorphomonas. The sequence continues at coordinate 283,764 of CAXXNH010000007.1, forward strand.
CATCTCGGCCGGCGCCAAGGCGGTCGGCATCACCTACAAGGCGGCCTGGGACTGGCTCGACGCGCTCGCCAACTTGTTCGGTCAGCCCATGCTGGAAACCCGCACCGGCGGCAAGGCCGGCGGCGGCGCAACGCTTACGCCGGCCGGCGCCAAGGTGATCGAGGCCTATCGCCGCATGGAGGCGGAGATGGCCCGCGTGGTCCGCCTGATAGAGCCGGACCTCGACGGCAGTGGCATTTCCCCTCTCAACCTCTTTTCGGGCTACTTCATGCGAACATCGGCGCGCAACGTGCTCCGCGGCACCATCGTCTCCATCGACTCCGACGCTCTCAATGCCGACGTCGCTGTGGCCGTTTCAGGAGAAACCACCATCCACGCCACCGTGACCGCAGGCAGCCTCAGGGACCTGGGGCTGGTCGTCGGTCGCGAGGCCATCGTTCTCATCAAGGCACCCTTCGTGATGATCGCCCCGGGGACCGAGCCGCCAGCCGTCTCGGTCGCCAACCGCATCGCTGGCCGCATCGCCCGCATCGAGGTTGGTACCGTCAACGCCGAAGTCGTGCTTGACGTCGGTGGCGGCAAATCCATCGCCTCCTCGATCACCGCCCGATCGGCCCAGACGTTGTCGCTGGAGGAAGGCTCCCCCGCCTTTGCCCTGTTCGACGCCGGGCACGTCATTGTCGCCATAGACTGAGCGTTCGCGATCATAAAAAGATCCGCCGGCCGGCAGTTTCAGCCCCACTGATTTGCCAATGTGAAAGGGACGCCTTCCCACGGCGCTTTCCCATCTGGCGTCGGCCCGGATTTGGCGCTAAAGGTTCGATTGAATCGATTCTAAAGCTTCGTCATTTCATCCGGTGATACGATGACCCAAGTCCGCCTGATCATGCTGATGTTCTTCCTGGAGCCGCTCGTCTTCGGCAACTGGCTGTCGCGTATCCCCGAAGTGCAGGCGGGCCTTGGCCTCAGCCCGGCGCAACTCGCGCTCGCCCTTCTGGGCATGCCGATCTCCAACTTGCTGATCCTGCCGTTTGCCGGCCGGATCTGCGAGGCCGTCGGCGCCCGAAATCTACTGATTTCCGCCTTCGCCGGCATGCTGCTGATCCTGACCTTGCCGGGTTTGGCCTTCAACATTCCCTCGCTGTTCCTGATTCTCGCCTCCTGCGGCGCTCTGCTGGCGCTGGCCGAGCTCGCGATGAACGTCGAAGCGGCGCGCATAGAACAAGAAGCCGGACGCCTCATCATGAGCACCTGCCACGGCTGCTGGAGCGTCGGCATCGGCGTCGGCAGTTTCGTCGGCGCCACACTGGCCACCTTGGGATTGTCGGTCACCCAAGCACTGGTTCTGTCCGTGGTGGTCGTTCTGCCGATTGCCGTCTGGGCCGGTTTGAAGTTGCCGGCGGCGGAGCCGATCAAGCCGGCGGGGAGCGATGCGCCATCGCCCTCGTTCTTTGCCATTCCCCCAAGAGCCCTGCTCCTGGTCTGCATCTTCAGCATAGGCTTCGCCGTCACCGAAGGCGCCATGGGCGATTGGTCGGGCATCTTCCTGCGCGACGAAGCGGGTACGCCGACCGCCATGCTGGGCTATGGCTATGCCGTTTTCGCAGCGTTGCTGTCGGCCGGCCGGTTTATGGGGGATACGTTGCGCCAGCGCCTCGGCATGGTTGCGATGGGGCGGCTCTTCGTGTCCATCGCCCTCGGCGGAGCCCTGCTGCTGTCCGTGGCCAGCAACTTCTGGGTAGGAGCCGTCGCCTTCGGCATGATCGGTCTTGGCATATCCACGGCCTTCCCGATGGCCGTGACGGCCGTCACTTCGATACCGGGAACGGCAGCCGGCAACGTCGCCATACTCTCGGCGATCTACGTTCTCGGCTTCCTGGCGGGCCCCCTGGTGATCGGCGGTCTTGCCGAGTTCCTTGGAATCCGGGTCGGCCTGATGTTTCTGATCCCAGTCCTGTTCATCAGCCTGCTGCTCACCGGTTCGCTCCGCCCCGGAGACCGTAAAGCCCCGGAAGCGGCCGAACCGGCCAGCGCCTGAAAACAATCAGCCTGTCCGGTTGAGGATGGCGACGAAGAAGCCGTCCGTGCCGGTCAGCGCCGGTGTCAGACGCAGCATCGCCCCGTCTCTCCCTTCGAGGTGGAGGCGGGCGAGGTTCGGCGCATCCGTTCCGGTCACCGAGGCGAAAGCGGCGGCCGCGTCCCCCAGGGCGAAATCGGGGGTGCGGGCGAGGAAGGCAGAGATCTGTTCCTCGTTCTCCTCCGGCAGCACCGAGCAGGTGATGTAGACAATACGACCGCCGGCCTTCACCAGCTTGACCGCATTGTCGAGCACCGCTGCCTGCTCCCTGAGGCGAATCTCGAGCGCCCCGGGCGCAAGACGCCATTTGGCGTCAGGCCGCCGTCGCCACGTGCCTGAACCGGTGCATGGCGCATCAACCAGCACGAGATCGCTCTTGCCGGCAAGGTCGACCAGCACATCCTGATCGCGGCGTGGTTCGCGGATCTGAATGTTGCGACTGCCGGAGCGATCAATGCGATCGAGAATGTCGCCGAAGCGGCGCTTGTCGCTGTCATAGGCGTAGATCTGGCCGTGATTGCCAAGCGCGGCCGACAAGGCCAGCGTCTTGCCGCCAGCCCCGGCGCAAAGGTCAACCACCTGCCGGCCGCCGCCCTCCGCGGCGACGAGCGCCGCCAACTGGCTACCTTCGTCCTGAACCTCGAACCAGCCCTTCTTGTAGGCAAGATCGGAAGACACGTGGCCGGGTCGAAGATCGCCATCGACGGCCGGAATACGGATGCCGACGGGGGACCAGCGGCAAGGCTCGGCCTTGAGATGGGTGAGCCCGGAGAGCACCTGCTCCCGCCCGCTCTTGAGCGTATTGACGCGAAGGTCGACGTCGGCCCGCCCGGCCAACGCCTCGCCTTCCTCGACCACGCGATCACCGAATGCGCGCGCCAGCGAACCGGCCAGCCATTCCGGATAGTCACCCTTCACCCAGTCCGGCGCGTCAGCGGGAACGGCCCCCTCGGCAAGCGAGCCGCGCTCGTCGTCGGTAAGCCGCGGCGGAGCGAACTTGTCTTCGGCAAACAATGTATCGAGCGAGGGCACACTACGCCCCCAAAGACGCACCGCGGCGGCAAGAGCCAGGGCGCGCGGACTGTCGGAGCCCATGATGGCGGCGAGCGATGCCTTGCGGCGCAGCACGTCGAACACCAGGTTGCCGATGGCGCTGCGATCCTTGGACCCAGCAAAACGGTGCCTGAGCCCCCAGTCCTTAAGCGCATCCTGAACCGGACGCCGTGTGCGCTCGACATCCTCCAGCACCTCGATCGCCGCCGCGATCCTGCCGCCGTCTCTCATTTCGATATCCCTCGGTTGCCCGTCTAGTCTCGTCGCCGACATATGAATGAGACGGCCGCCGGGGGCAAGCCCGGCGGCCGCTGATCAATGCTGCGAACTTGCTCCTGAAACCGGTGTCTCAGGCGGCGCCGGGGTAGTTCGGGCTTTCGCGCGTAATGGTCACGTCATGGGCGTGGCTCTCGCGCATTCCGGCCGACGAGATGCGCACGAACCGGCTCTTCTCTTGCAGGTCAGGAATGGTCTTGGCGCCAACGTAACCCATGGCGGCCCGGATGCCCCCCACCAGCTGGTGGACGACCGAACCAAGCGGCCCCTTGTAGGGCACCTGCCCCTCGATCCCCTCGGGCACCAGCTTCAGCTGGTCGCGCACTTCCGCCTGGAAGTATCGATCGGCGGATCCGCGCGACATGGCGCCCACCGAGCCCATGCCCCGGTAGCTCTTGTAGCTGCGGCCCTGATAGAGATAGACCTCGCCGGGGCTCTCGTCGGTGCCAGCCAGAAGCGATCCGATCATGCAGGCGGTGGCGCCGGCCGCCAGCGCCTTCGCGCAATCGCCGGAAAAGCGGATGCCACCGTCGGCAATCACCGGCACGCCGGCCTCTTGTGCGGCCGAGACACCCTCCATGATGGCCGTGAGCTGCGGCACGCCGACACCGGCGACGATACGCGTGGTGCAAATCGAGCCGGGCCCGATGCCCACCTTGACCGCGTCGGCGCCAGCGTCGATCAGTGCCTTGGTACCGTCGGCCGTCGCCACGTTGCCGGCGATGACCTGCACATGGTTGGACAGCTTCTTCACCTTGGTGACGGCCTTCAGAACATACTCCGAGTGACCGTGGGCGGTGTCGACCACCAGCACGTCGACGCCGGCGTCGATCAGCGCCTGCGACCGCTCATGTCCCTTGTCGCCGACGGTGGTGGCGGCAGCGACACGCAGACGCCCCTGATCGTCCTTGGCGGCGTTCGGGTTCAGACGCGCCTTCTCGATGTCCTTGACCGTGATGAGGCCGACGCACTGGTAGGCGGCGTCCACGACCAGGAGCTTCTCGATGCGATGCTGGTGAAGCAGGCGCTTCGCCTCGTCGTGGCTGACGCCCTCGCGCACGGTGACGAGGTTTTCCCGCGTCATCAGCTCGTAGACGCGCTGGTTGGGATCGGAGGCAAAGCGAACATCGCGGTTGGTCAGGATGCCGACCAGACGCCCGTGGGTGCGGCCACCGTCTCCAGCGTTCTCCACCACGGGAATGCCGGAGATGTTGTGGCCTTTCATGAGGTCGAGCGCGTCTTTCAGGGTCGCCTCGGGGCCGATGACCACCGGGTTGACCACCATGCCGCTCTCGAACTTCTTGACCTGCCGGACATGCTCGGCCTGGGTCTCGACGTCGAGGTTGCGGTGAATGACGCCGATGCCGCCGGCCTGTGCCATGGCAATGGCCAGCCGCGCCTCCGTCACCGTGTCCATGGCCGACGACAAGAGCGGAATGTTCAGCTCGATGGTGCGGGTCAGGCGGGTGCGAACGTCGGTGTCCGCCGGCAGAACCTCGGAGTGCCCCGGCATCAGCAGCACGTCGTCGAATGTCAGCGCGTGATCGCCACCGGCGGAGGGAACGAAGAATGAGGCCATGACCAACTCCTTGGGCTCGCAGGCGACGAAATGAAAATACACCTGTCCGGAATCGCGTTTCGCGACTCGGAGCAAGCACTCATCACCGAATGAAGTTGGCGGTGGTCTCTACCACGGGCGCGGCATTTGGCAAAGGCAAAAGCGCGACTTTGGTATACTTACGCGAAAGCGCGGACGGATAGCCGCGCCGCATGACTCAATGCACGAAGTGAAATGCACCCGACGAGAGCCACCGGATTCACCACATCAGCCTCCGGAATCAGATCCTCAAACCAGAGCTATTTAGATTAATTTTTTCAATCACTTCGAAGACGTTTCGAATGTGTTTCTCGATGAAAAGACGGGGGTGTTCGACCGGCTCATCGACGTGCTCGTAGGTCCAGGTCAGATCGTGCGGGATGTGCATGGCATAGGCTCCGGCCTCGAGCGCCGGCAAGATGTCGGAGCGCAAGGAGTTGCCGACCATCAGTCCTTTGCTCGCCCCGTCGCCACGGGCCGCGAACACGCGAGCATAGGTGGAGGCGGACTTGTCGGAAACGATTTCCACGGCGCTGAACAGATCGGCAAGGCCGGACGCCGTGAGCTTGCGCTCCTGGTCGAACAGATCGCCTTTGGTGATGAGAACAAGCGGATAGTGATCCGCCAGCGCCTCCAGAGTCTCGCGCACTCCCGGCAGCAGTTCCACAGGGTGGTTGAGCATCTCGCGCCCCATGGTCAGGACGCGAGCTATTATCCCGGGATCCAGACGGCCGTCGCTGATTTCAAGAGCCGTCTCCATCATAGACAGGACGAACCCCTTGATGCCGAAACCATAGATCGGGATGTTGCGCTTCTCGACCGCGAACAGTCGGCTCGAAAGCGCCGAACGATCACCGAAATCGGCAAGCAGTTCGAGAAAGCGCTCCTCGGTCTGGCGAAAGAACTGTTCGTTCTGCCAAAGCGTATCGTCGGCATCGAAGCCAAGTGTGGTGACCGCCGCCTGAACCATATAACGCTTCTCCTTGAAACGCGGAGGTTGCCGTCGCCCGGAGCTCCCTTTAAGCAAGCCCGCACGAGCCCTCCCGAAAGGACCAGACATGCCGATCCGCGCCGTGCTGTTCGACAAGGACGGCACCCTTCTCGATTACCACCGGACCTGGGGGCCCATCAATCTTGCCGCTGCCGACATTGCGGCGGCCGGTGACGAACTCCTTGCCAGCCGCCTTCTCGCATTGGGGGGGATGGACAGGGCAAGCATGATCACCCGTCCCGGCAGCCTGCTTGCCGCCGCCCACACCGTCGAGATCGCCGCAGCCTGGGTGGAGGCTGGAAGCCCCCTGCCTCTCGACGACCTCGCCGGTCAACTCGACGCGCTGTTCACCGCCTCGGCAACCCGTTCGGTCCCGATCGGCGATCTCGACGCTTGTTTCTCGGCGCTCCGGACCTTGGGCCTGACGCTCGGCATCGCCTCCTCGGACAACGAGGCATCCATCCGCCTGATGCTGGATCACCTCGGCCTCGCCCATCACATCTCCTTTGTCGCTGGCTATGACAGTGGCCACGGCGTGAAGCCGGGTCCCGGCATGGCCCTCGCCTTTGCCGAGGCGCTCGGCCTGAAATCGTCGGAGATCGCCGTCGTCGGCGACAACAGCCATGACATCGACATGGGACGCAGCGCCGGCGCAGGTCTCGTCATCGGCGTTCTGAGTGGAACCGGGGATGCGGCGACGCTCGAACCGATTGCCGACGCCTGTCTCGCGGATATCGGCGCTCTCCCGGCCTTCCTCGCCTCCCATAGCGCAAACTGACACGGCGGCATCGCCGCGAGTTTGGCGTTGACTCCGCCGCCCCACCGCGCGAAGTCTCGCGCCGCCCTTCCCGCACAGCCAAGGAGTCTCCGCCATGCAGCCCGGACGCGACATTTCCGTCCTGATCGACATCATGGCCCGGCTGCGCGATCCAAAGGGAGGTTGCGCCTGGGATCTCGAGCAGACCTTCGAGACCATCGCGCCCTACACCATCGAGGAAGCCTACGAGGTCGCCGAGGCGATTGCCCGTGGAGACCGGCACGACATCTGCGACGAACTGGGAGACCTTCTGTTGCAGGTCGTGTTCCATGCCCGCATAGCCGAAGAGGAAGGCGCCTTCGCCTTCCCCGACGTGGTGGAGGCAGTCACGCGCAAGATGATCCGCCGCCATCCGCACGTGTTCGGACCGGAGGAGGCGCGTACACCGCACCTGGTCAAGGGGTTGTGGGAGAGGATCAAGGCCGAGGAAAAGGCCGAGAAGGCGGCACGCCATGGCGGCGAAATGCCGAAGAGCCTGCTTGATGCCGTATCGGTGGCCATGCCGCCGATGCAGAGGGCGGTCAAGCTGCAGCACAAGGCCGGGACGGTCGGCTTCGACTGGAACGACCCGCGCGCGGTTCTAGCGAAAATTCGCGAGGAACTCGACGAACTGGAAGCCGAAATGGATCGGGCCGACAAGGAGGAGCGCAAGAAAGCCGACGTGCGCGCTTCAATCGAGTCTGAACTCGGCGACGTTCTGTTTGCCCTCGCCAACCTTGGCCGCCATCTCGACATTGATCCGGAAGCGGCGGTACGAGCGACCAACGAGAAATTCAGGAAGCGCTTCTCCTATATAGAGCGAAAGCTGGAGGAGGCCGGACGACGGCCCGAAAACGCCACGCTCGGTGAAATGGAAGCTCTCTGGCAAGAAGCCAAGACCGCGGATTGACCGGTTCTGCGATGACCGGAAAAAGAGAAACCCGGCACGGTGGCCGGGTTTCACAGACCTCTCGGGGCCGGACCGTCTTCGAGCCTTCGGCTCATGGTCCGGGGTAGCTGGCGAGCGATCCCGATGACGGGATCGATGTGGCGGCGTTCAGAAGCCGGCATTGCGGAACATCCCACGGTCGACGGCGCGCTGGCGATACTCGAGGTCGATACGGTCGGTAGCCTCGTTAAGGTAGGCAAGCTCGCGTTCGGCGGCAGTGGCGGGGCGAAGGGCCCGGGCGGCCTTGCGCAGATGAGTGAACATTGTTTCTTCCTTTCGATCCACGAACCGCCGGTTTTTCTTCAGGACCCAGCGATCCGTTCCTCTGTCCTGACAGTCATGAAGATAATACATTCTGTTCTTTGGACCAGATCGAATGTTGCATGACGCGCATGCGTCCTGCGAATTGGTCTCAACACATTTTCTTTGCTTGGGTTTCAGGAAAACTTCATTTCACTTCTCCCCCGGGGCAACATCTTAACGAGCGATTAACGCGTCACCGCACGCACGTCGAGCTCTGGGAGAAGGGGCGACGATTGGTAGAATGGCTACCCCCAAAACGACAAAAGCGCCCGGGCAATCAAGCCTACCGGGCGCTCGTCGTCAGGTCAGGAACGGCTTTGCGAAAGATCCAGGCCCTGGGGCTTGCCCGGCCATCCTCCGCCGGCCTTGCTTCAGCGCCAAATCGTGCCGACGCTTTGTTGTTTTCTAACAGCCTCTTAGGTCAGAGACCCAGGTTCCGGTTGCGGCGGAACAGACCGCGATCGACTTCGCGCTGGCGAAGCTCGAGATCGATGCGATCGCCAGCCTCATTAAGGTATGCCGCTTCGCGCGCGGAGGCGGTGACGGACCGGAAAGCCTTCTTCAGGTTGGCAAACATAGCTGCATCCTTTCTTGGGTGCCGCCGGGATCATCATCGTTCCGGCGTTCATTTCTTGCTCTTGCAAGACACAACATAGCTATTTTTGCTGATCGTACCAGCGCGGATACCGCAACGCCGCCATGCGCCTGACGAAACCCGACGTGAAGAATAACTATAGATCGGATTCAGATAAACTTGCAGACCGTCAAGCAACGACTACCAGCCCGACACGATTAAGCGCCCCGGCCTTTCGGACCCGGAGCGCCTGGCACATCGCACCCATATGTCATCCGTCCATTCAGGACGGGCGGCTCCTCGTCAAAGCCCGTAGGGACCGCGCCGGAACAAACCGCGATCGATCTCACGCTGGCGGTACTCAAGCTCAATACGGTCGCCAGCGCCGCTAAGGTACTGCAGCTCACGTTCCTCGGTCGAAGGAACACGAAAGGCACGGGCAACCTTCTTTAGCGGACCAAACATGGCATTCACTTCTCTCAACGATACGGATCGGCGGGGAAACCTGGCTACCCCGGAGGGGGGGCAGCTCCCATCGCCTCGCTCGTTTATATAGACTTTCGTCGTAGAGAGGCTAGAAGCGGCCGCGCAAGCCAGCCATGCAGAGACTGGAAAACACGACACAATTTCTTCACGGTCGATTCAGGCAAATTGAACGCGCCACAAAAGTCCGGATTCATCCGCAACTTTCCGTAACGTCACGGTGCCTTCCTCAGAAGGAGGCGCCAACCACCGCGTCGTTCTCGATCACCATGCCGTCGAAAGATGGAACGACACCGGCCGGAAGCTCGGAAGCCAGCGTACGATAGTCCAGGTCATGGTGCATGTGGGTAAGGACGGTCAGCTTGGCCCCAACGCGACGACCAGCCTCGATCGCCTGGTCCACCGAGAAGTGACTGACATGAGGCTTGTAGCGAAGCGCATCGACGACAAACACCGTCGCGCCTTCGATCAGCGGCCAGCTCTCCTCGGGGATGGCGCTGACATCGGAGGAGTAGGCTAGCGAGCCGAAGCGATAGCCGATGCTGACGATATCGCCGTGCGTCTGAGCATAGGGCATGATCCCGATCACGCCGCCCCGGCCTTCAATTGAAAAGGTCACGCCGGCCTCGACCCGATGCTCGGCCACGATGGGCGGATAGCCGGACCCCAGGGGCGTTTCGAAACAATAGCCGAAGGCGTCCTTCAGCCGAGCCGCGGTCGCCTCGTCGGCGTAGACAGGCACACGATGACCGCTGTTGTGAAAGAACTGCCTGAGCTCGTCGATGCCGTGAATATGGTCGGCATGGGAGTGAGTGTAGAGCACCGCATCGGCCTCGCCGACCCTCGCCCGCAAGACCTGTTGGCGGAAGTCCGGGCCAGTATCGACAATGACGCGGGTAACGCCGCCGCCCTCACCGAACCGCTCGACCATCAGAGACGACCTGAGGCGGTGATTGCGCGGCTCGTTGGGATCGCAGGCGCCCCAGTCGTTACCGATGCGCGGCACGCCGGGCGACGCGCCACAGCCGAGAATGGTAAAGCGCATGCGTCCGGTCATCACGCGAACACCTCGCGCGGCACCTTGGCGAACAGCCGGGCGAAGTTGGCCGTCGTCGTCTCTGCCATCTCTGCCGGGGAAACCCCCTTGACCTCGGCAAGAACCTTGGCCGTGTGCGCCACATAGGCGGGCTCGTTGCGCTTGCCGCGCCACGGCAATGGCGCCAGATAGGGCGCATCGGTCTCGACCAGCAAACGGTCGGCGGGCACGTCGCGGGCGATAGCCCTGAGTTCGTCGGATCGCTTGAACGTCAGGATTCCCGAGAAGGAAATGAAGGCGCCGAGCGCCACCGACCGTTCCATCAACTCGCGGCCGGACGAGAAACAGTGGAGCAGGATCGGAAAGGCGCCCTTCCCTGTTTCCTCCTCCAGAATGGCGATCATGTCGTCATCGGCATCGCGCGAGTGGATGCAGAGCGGCAGGCCAGTGATCCGGGACGCGGCGATGTGCCGACGAAACACCTCGGCCTGTACGTCCCGAGGCGAGGAATCATAGAAGTAGTCGAGTCCAGCCTCACCGATCCCGATCACCTTGGGATGGGAGGCTAGCGCCACCAGCTCTTCGACGCCGACGTCCGCTTCTTTCTCGGCTTCGTGCGGATGGGTTCCTACCGTGCAGTAGACCTGACGATGGGCCTCCGCGATCGCCCGGATCTTGTCGAAGTCGCGGACACGCGTACCGATGGTCACCATGACATGCACGTCGGCCGCCGCGGCACGGGCAAGAAGTGCATCCGCCTCACCGGCGAAATCGGGAAAATCGAGATGGCAGTGGCTGTCGACGATCATTGGAGCTGAACGCAATGGAACAAGGGATTGTTCCGACATAGCCGCTCGCACCGGCGCTGTCGAGCAGCGGCGAGTGTCGGGCTGATCCGCGCTGCGCGCCGGTCGTCACAAAACTCTCATGCCGCACGGCTAAGAAAGCTCTGGTTGCGACATTCATTCCGTCGAGCAACCATGAATTTTGTCGGTAGCATTTGAAAGAAGCCGGCGGCTTTTGCCAGCCACATTTTCGGACGCCTTCGGGCGTCCGTTTTTTGCCGCCGTCAGGGTCTGCACCAGAAACGTCGGCAATTTTCGGGCGGATGGGCACTCCCCTCGGCATCCGCCCATCCGAAAAGTCTGCAACTTTCGGGCGGATGGGTACTCCCCTCGGCATCCGCCCATCCGAAAAGTCTGCAACTTTTCGGGCGGATGCCCTAACATCCTCCAATGCGTCCCGATCTCCTCAATCCGCTTTTCCAGCCACTCACCTCGCTCCCCGGTGTTGGGCCGCGCACCGCGCCCAAGCTTGAGAAGCTTGTCGGTCCGGGAGGTGAAACCGCGCGCGACGCCGTGGTGCTCGACCTGCTGTTCCACATTCCGACCGGGCTCATCGACCGCAGCCACGAGGCGCCGATCGAGTCGGCGCCTGAGGGCGCGATCGTCACGTTGCGCGTCCATGTCGACCGTCACCGACCGACGCCACCGCAGTCGCGAGCGCCCTACCGCATCTCGGTCCACGACGACAGCGGCGAGCTTGCCATCACCTATTTCCGTGCCGACAAGGGCTGGCTCGAGAAGCTCTATCCCCTGGGCGAGACGGTGCTCGTTTCCGGCCGCGTCGAGCGCTTCAACGGCGTGCTCCAGATGAGCCATCCAGACCACGTTGTGCTGGAGGCCGAGGCCGACAAGCTGCCGCGGTTCGAGCCTGTCTACCCGATGACGGAGGGCGTCAGCGGCCGCTTGATCGCTCGCCTTGCCGACGCAGCGCTTTCGCGACTGCCGCCGCTACCCGAATGGCTCGACGACGCCCATCTTCGCCGCGAGGGGTGGCCGACCTTTGCTGAGGCTCTGAGATACCTTCACAAGCCGGAGGAGCCAGAGAAAACCGACGAGCCGAGCCCGGCACTGACGCGCCTCGCCTATGACGAACTGCTCGCCAACCAGTTAGCTCTCGCCTTGGTGCGCCGACAGCTCAAGGGCGTGGCGAGCCGACCACGCCTGCCAACAGGCGATATCGCCAACCGCCTCCGCGTCGCCCTGCCCTTTCGCCTGACGGCCTCCCAGGAAGCAGCCATCGCCGACGCGGTCGCCGACCTCTCGGCGCCCTCGCGCATGGTGCGCCTCATCCAGGGCGACGTCGGTTCGGGAAAGACCATGGTGGCTCTTTTCGCCGCGGCGGCCGCCGTGGAGGCTGGCGGTCAGGTGGCGGTGATGGCACCGACCGAGCTGCTGGCCCGCCAGCATGCGCGCTCCATGTCGAACCTGGCCGAAGCGGCCGGCCTGCGGCTCGCGCTGCTGACCGGCGCCGACAAGGCGAGAGGCCGCCGCGAAACGCTGGAACGGATCGCATCCGGAGAAGTGGACATCGTCGTAGGCACCCACGCGCTGTTCCAGACGGCGGTCGAGTTCCACAATCTGACTCTGGCGATCGTCGACGAGCAGCACCGCTTCGGCGTCCACCAGCGGCTGGCGCTATCGGCAAAGGGGCCGACGACCGACCTGCTCGTCATGACGGCAACCCCCATCCCACGCACGCTGATGCTCGCCTATTTCGGTGACATGGACGTCTCCCGACTCACGGAAAAGCCGGCCGGCCGCAAACCGATTGCCACCGTCACGGTACCGCAAGAGCGGATCGGCGAGATCGTCGGGCGCATAGGCTCCGCCATTCGCCAGGAAGGCGCCAAGGTCTACTGGGTCTGCCCTCTGGTCGAGGAAAGCGAGAGCATCGACCTTGCCGCCGCCGAGGAGCGCTACGCCGACCTCCGCCAGCACTTCGGCGAGGACGTGGCCCTCGTCCACGGTCGCATGAAGGCGGCCGAGAAGGACGCCGCCATGGCGCGCTTCAAGGCCGGCGAGGCGCATATCCTGGTGGCGACCACCGTCATCGAGGTCGGTGTCGACGTGCCGGACGCGACCATCATCGTCATAGAGCACGCCGAGCGCTTCGGCCTTGCCCAACTGCACCAGTTGCGAGGCCGGGTCGGGCGCGGCGAAAAGCCTTCGTCCTGCGTACTTCTCTACAAGGGGCCGCTCGGCGAGACGGCCAAGGCGCGATTGAAGGTAATGCGTGACACCGAAGACGGCTTCCGCATCGCCGAGGAGGACCTGAAGCTACGTGGTGGCGGTGAGTTGCTCGGCACCCGGCAAAGTGGCTTGCCCGGCTTCCGCTTCGTACGCGCCGAGCATCATGCTTCGCTGATGGAAACCGCCCGCGACGACGCCGCCCTGCTCCTCGCCCGCGATGCAGGCCTGGAGGGGGCACGCGGGGAAGCTCTTCGGCTTTTGCTCTATCTGTTCGGGCGAGATGAAGCGGTGCGGCTGATCCGGGCCGGCTGATGGCAGGCTTATCGCTCGCCTTCCGCCCGCACTTCGGCAGCAACCTCGCGAATGGCTGCCATCATCATCTCGGCGCCCAATGAAAGCGGCGTCCCCGACCTGACGATGAGTCCCAGCGGTCCGAAGGTATCCGAGGTATCGACCGGCAACTCGCGCAGCGTGCCGGCAGCAAGGTCACCGACCACTTCGCCATAATGGGCGATCCAGATGGCGTCGGTTGTCGTGGCGAAAGCCCGACCAAACACGGTGGACACCGTGTCGACCCGTCGCAGCTGCGGCCCTACGGCGAGCCTGATCAGGAGCTCGACGGCATGGTCGTGGATGATCGAGCCGGGCGGCGGCACGAGCACGACATAATCGGACAGGCGACCGAGCCCCCCTCCCATGGCGAACAGGGGATGCTCCCTCCGCGCCACCACTGCCACCCGCTCGGTATAGAGATGTTCGAAGGCAAGCCCGACCATATCGGCGGGCGAACCCATGCGCCCCAGGGCGAAATCGAGTTCTCCGGCCTTCAGCTGACCAAGGATGGACACGTTGTCTGCGGTTATGATTGTGGGCGTGGTTCCAACGCTGGAGCCGAGGAATCGCGTCACCCCCTCAGGCAGAACGCGTGACGAGGCCGAGGCAAGCGCACCAACGCGAACGATCGAAGCGCCCTGCTTCAACGCCAGTTCGACCGACTCGACACCCTGGCGCAGCGCGGCAATGGACGCCCCGGCAAAACGAAGGAATACCTCGCCGTAATAGGACAGGACAACGGACCGATGACTGCGGTCGAACAGCTCGACACCCAGGATTTCCTCAAGTTCCCGAATGGTCTTCGATACCGCCGGCTGGCTGATCGACAGCGACACCGCCGCCTTGCCGATGCTTTTCACGCGGGCGACTTCCACAAAGGAACTCAGATGCCTATGTTTGATGCGGTTCTCGATCACGTCGGGCCCTCTATAACCGGCCGTTATGTAAAGGGGCAAAGCATCCCTCTGCCATGAAACAATGGTCGAGTCCGTGTCCGCCCTCGTCCGTAATCGGTGGTAGGGTGGCTGAAGCGCCACCCATCAGGGGCAACCACTCCGGGGAGTACCCATGCAGAAAACCAAACTCCACCTCGACGTGATCGTCGATGTCGTCTGTCCCTGGTGCTTCCTCGGAAAGCGGCGACTCGACGCGGCGATCGCCGACCTTGACGACCTCGACATAGAGGTTCGCTACCGGCCGTTCCAGCTCGATCCGACCATCCCCCAGGACGGCATAGAGCGCGAGGAGTATGTCATCGGCAAGTTCGGTAGCGCCGATGCCCTGGACGAAGCGCACGCTCGCCTCTTCAGCCTGGGCGCCGATGTCGGTATCACCTATGCCTTCGACCTCATAGAGAAGACGCCCAACACGCTCGACGCTCACCGCCTTGTTCGCTGGGCAGCGGCGGAAGGCCTCGGCGACCCCATGCTGGAGCGGCTGTTCTCACTGTTCTTCGAGGAAGGTGCAGATCTCACCAACGCTGAGACCCTCGTCGCAGCTGCCGAGGAAGTCGGTCTAGATGAAGACGAGGTCACGATGAAGCTGGAGGACGGCGTCGACCTCGACGCGGTGAAGGCCGACATCGCCCATGCCGGTCGCATCGGCATCACCGGCGTACCGACGGTCATCGTCGAGAACAAGTTCGCCATTTCCGGCGCACAGACGTCGGAGGTCCTGGTCGACGCCCTGCGCAGAATCGCCGCCGAAGTGGAAGCAACAAGAGGCTGAAACGAAAAGGGGCGCCGACTAGGCGCCCCTCCGAACGCGCCTTCAATATGTCAGATGGTTTCACCATCGCGGTCGATGCGCTCGGCCCTGATCCGACGCACGGTGCCGGTCCACGAGCGCATGACCACCGTGTCGGTGATGACCTTGCCGCCCTTGAAACGCACGCCGTCAAGCAGATTGCCCTTGGTCACGCCCGTCGCGGCGAAGAGCACGTCACCCTGGGCCATGTCCTCCATGGCGTACTTCTTGGTCACGTCCACGATGCCCATGCGCCGCGCACGCTCGATCTGGTCGGGGCGATTGATCATCAACCGGCCTTGCATCTGGCCGCCGAGACACCGCAGCGCCGCCGCCGCCAACACGCCTTCCGGCGCCCCGCCCACGCCCAGATAGATATCGATGCCGGTCTCTTCCGGGTCGGCTGTCTGAATGACGCCGGCGATGTCGCCGTCGCCGATCAACCGGATGGAGGCTCCAAGGCCGCGCACCTCGTCGATCAGTCGGGCATGACGGGGCCGATCGAGAATGCAGACGGTGATCGCCGACACCGGCACCCCCTTGGCCTTGGCGAGCGCACGAATATTGTCGGTCGGCGTGGCGTCGAGGTCGACAAGGCCGGGAGCGAATCCCGGTCCGATGGCGATCTTGTCCATGTAGACGTCGGGAGCGTTCAGGAGACCTCCCTGCTCGGAGATCGCGATGCAGGCCAGCGCGTTGGTCTGGTTCTTGGCACACATCGCAGTGCCTTCGAGCGGATCGGCGGCGATATCGACGCGCGGCCCTTTGCCGCTGCCAACCTCTTCGCCGATATACAGCATCGGCGCTTCGTCTCGCTCGCCCTCGCCGATCATGATCGTGCCCTGGACCGGCAGTTGGTTCAGCTCCGAACGCATGGCATCCACGGCCGCCTGGTCGGCGGCACGCTCGTCACCGTGGCCACGCTGGCGGGCTGCGGCCATTGCCGTGCGCTCGGTAACCCGAACGATCTCCAGAGTCAGAATACGGTCGAGGGAATTGGATAATTTTTGCGACATGAAACAACCCGCGGTTCGGACAGTCGACCAAGTTCGTCGCTGCGGCTCAGGGAGGTCTTGTGGCCGCGCGCGAACGGGGAGGAAACCCGGTCGATACCTTAGCGAGGTAGGAAGAACAGGCGATGGAGGTCAATGCGCCATAGGACGCAATACGGATGTTCCGCGGATGAATTAACCATACCGCGACCTAGGCACCATCTCGATACTTGGCGAAATACCGCCGTTTACCGGCTCTTTTCGACTGTTCCACCGTCAGACATGCAAAAAGTCGATAGCAGCATTCCCTAATATGGGCCTGGAAACCAACATAGGTCCGACAGGGGCTCACAAACTCTCGATGCGGATCAGCGTCGGCTTCTCGGCAATGTGGCCGGCAGCCTCGATTGCGGCGAGCGCCGCCCGGATCTCCGTCTCGCGCGTGGCATAGGTAATGAGCACCACCGGCTGCGGAGCACCGGTGTGACCGGGCGGCAGTTCGTCGTTGCCTCGACGATGCTGAACGATGGATTCGAGCGATATGTCGCGATCGGCCATGCTCTTGGCGATGCCCGCAAAGGCCCCCGGACGATCGTAGACGGAAAGACGCACGTAGTAGCCGCCCTTGTGGGCCTGGATCTCGGCCTTCTGATAGAGCATCAACTCGTTCGCCGGCAGGCCGAACACAGGCGTGCGGTGCCCGCGCGCTGCGTCGACGATGTCGGCGATGACCGAGGAAGCCGTAGCGCTGCCACCGGCGCCTGGACCGACAAGCACCACCTCTCCAAGCGCATCGCCGTCGAAGGCGACGGCATTGAGAACGCCGGAGGTTTGAGCCACCACCGACTTTTTCGGCACCATGGCAGGGTTGACCCGCGCCTCGATGCCCGTATCCGTGCGCCGGGCAACACCGAGAAGCTTGATGCGATAGCCCAGCTCCTCCGCGGCCTTGATGTCCTCCAGCGAGATAGAGGTGATGCCCCTCCACATAGATGGCATCGGCGTCGATCTCCGTCCCGAACGCAAGACTCGCCAGAATGGCGAGCTTGTGAGCGGTATCGAAGCCGCCGACGTCGAAGGTCGGATCCGCTTCGGCATAGCCGAGCCGCTGCGCTTCCGACAGGCAGGTCTCGAAGGACAACTGCTCCTTCTCCATCCGGGTCAGGATGTAGTTGCAGGTGCCGTTCAGAATACCGACGATACCGGTGACGGTATTGCCGGCAAGGCTTTCCTTCAGCGTCTTGATCACCGGAATGCCGCCGGCAACCGCCGCTTCGAAGCCGATTGACAGACCGGCCTCCTCGGCGAGACGGGCGAGCTCGACGCCATGCCGGGCGAGCAACGCCTTGTTGGCCGTGATCACCGGCTTGCCAGCAGCAATCGCGGCCCGCACCACGGCTTCGGCAGCCCCGGACGCGCCGCCGATCAGCTCGATCACGACGTCGACGTTCGGATCGGCGACCATGGCCACGGGGTCGTCGTACCAGGCAAACCCATCCACATTGATGCCCCGGTCGCGGTTGCGGCTCCGCGCCGACACGGCCGTGATCGTCACCGGCCGCCCTGCTCTCAGCGTCAGCGAGCTGAGGTTGGACTGGACGATGCGGACGACGGACGCGCCGACGGTCCCGAGACCGGCGATGCCAAGGCGAAGCGGTTTACCCATGGTACTTTTCGATACTCTCTGTCTGAGGGGGCATTCCCGAGGAGCCGGGTCGCCGGAAATGCCCTCGCTATTGTTCTCTCGCAGCTCCACCGCAAAATCGCGATGCGTCTATTGCCGGAGGTCTGCCGGGAAGAGGCGCCGATCAGCGGCTACGCTCGACCGGAGCGTAGTTATGCATGGTTTCGTCGGCCATGTCGAAGAATCGACGGAGCCCACGCGCCGCCTGCCGAATACGCTGCTCGTTCTCCACCAGGGCGATGCGGACATAGTCATCCCCCTGCTCGCCGAAGCCGACACCGGGGGCGACGGCCACCTCGGCCTTCTCGATCAGCAACTTGGAGAACTCCAGGCTGCCAAGTGGCTTGAATCGCTCCGGCAATGGCGCCCAGGCGAACATCGAGGCGCGCGGAACCGGAATCTCCCAGCCGGCACGGCCGAAGCTTTCGACCATGACATCGCGGCGGCGCTTGTAGGTCTGCCGAACCTCCTCGATATGGGTATCGGCCTCCGGGTCGTTGAGCGCAGCCGTCGCCGCCACCTGGATGGGCGTGAATGCGCCGTAGTCGAGGTAGGACTTGACGCGCGACAACGCAGCGATGAGCCGCTCGTTACCCACGGCAAACCCCATGCGCCAGCCAGCCATGGAGAAGGTCTTCGACATCGAGGTGAACTCGACGCAGACATCCATCGCGCCGGGCACCTGCAGCACGGACGGCGGAGGGACGCCGTCGAAGTAGATTTCCGAGTAGGCAAGGTCGGAAAGCACGAACACCTCGTGCTTGCGGGCAAAGGCCACCACATCCTTGTAGAAGTCGAGATCGACCACTTCGGCCGTCGGATTCGACGGATAGCACAGGACGAGGGCCAGCGGCTTCGGAATGGAGTGGGCGACCGCGCGCTCAAGCGAATGGAAGAACTCCGGCCCTGGCGTGACGGGGACCGAACGAATGACGCCACCAACCATCAGGAAGCCGAAGGCGTGGATGGGATAGGACGGATTGGGGCAGAGGATGACATCGCCCGGCGCGGTGATCGCCTGCGCCATGTTGGCAAAGCCTTCCTTGGAGCCGAGCGTGGCCACGATCTGAGTATCGGGGTTGAGCTTCACACCAAAGCGGCGCCCGTAATAGGCCGCTTGCGCCTTGCGAAGGCCGTTGATGCCACGCGAGGCCGAGTAGCCATGCGTATCGGGCCGCTGCACCGTCTCGATCAACTTGTCGACCACGTAGCGCGCCGTCGGCAGGTCGGGATTGCCCATGCCAAGGTCGACAATATCTGCGCCCGAAGCTCGCGCGGCAGCCTTGAGCCGATTGACCTGCTCGAAGACATACGGCGGGAGGCGCTTGATCTTGTGGAACTCGTTGTTGCTCATGGACTTGACCTCAGTGTGGTCGTGGAAGCCGGCGGTTTTCGCCCCGCGCCGGCAGGCGGGTCTGTGCTTCTAGATCAATTCCGGGCGGAGGGGAAAGTGGCTTTTGGCCGGTCGCAGACCGATCTCTCCAAAAAGCCGCCGTTGTGGCCGCCCTACCCGGCCCACCACGGAATCAGCCGATAGTGGAGAGGGCCGGAAAGTTTTCCAGAAGCCAGAACGACGCGCGCTGCATGCCGCCTGACAGGAACAGCGCGCCGGTAATGACCAGCACGCCGCCCATAGCTCGCTCGACCAGCGGAAAGTGCCGACGAAAACGGCGCATGAACAGCACAAACTTTGCCGCAAACAACGCGGCGATCAGAAATGGAACGCCCAGGCCCAGCGAGTAAACGGCGAGCAGCAGCGCACCGTCGCCGACGGTATCGCGGCTTCCGGCCACCGACAGGATGGTGGCGAGCACCGGACCGATGCAAGGCGTCCAGCCAAAGGCGAAGGCAAGGCCAAGCAGAAACGCACCACCAAGGCCGGCCCTGATCCGAAAATCATGGAACCGGGCCTCACGGTAGAACAGCGCGATGCGGAACAGGCCGAGGAAATGCAACCCCATGGCGATGATGAAGAGGCCGGCGACGATGCCGAGCACTTCGGACCATTGGCGAAGAAGCTGGCCGAACACCGACGCTGTGGCGCCAAGCGTCACGAAAACGCATGTAAACCCGAGGATGAAGCAGAGCGAAACCTGGGCCGCTCGCCGCTTTGCGGCCAGCCGGCTCATTTCTTCACCCGTCAGCTCTTCGATCGAGGCACCGGTCAGAAAACCGAGATAAGGCGGAACGAGCGGCAGCACGCAGGGGCTCACGAAGGAGAGCAATCCGGCGCCGAATGCTGCGATCAGTGTTACGTTCGCGTCCATATGGTCCCTACCAGGGCGAGCAACCGACTGATACTCGATTTCCTCGGCTCATGCGAGGCAGGTTTTCTTCCCGCCTATCAAATTGCCGGCAAAGGCCAAGCCATCCAAGCCACATACCGATCAACAAAGAGCTAGCGCGCCCCTCCAACGAACAGACAAGTCGACGCACGAGGGCAGTCCAATACCCAGAAATCGTGTTCACCGATTGAACTCGCAGAACGTGAAACCAGCTGAGCATGCGCCCCGAGCGTGAGGAGTGACGCCTTTCGGGGATGAAGTTGAAAGGGAGTTGCTTTTCGTTGCGAAGCAGCGTTTCCTCGCATTATTCGAAAAAGCCACTACCCCATGCTCCGCAAGTTAACTATTATCTAGCGTTATTCGCATATATTCATCTGCAAGGTTGCAGGGGTTGTGCGTTTCGGGGGAACGAATGATCAGGCAGTTGGCGATCGCCGGACTGGCATTTTTTGCCAGCCTCGTGGCGTCTGCGCATGCAGGCGACGCAAAGGTGATCCACGTCGCCAGCACCTTCCCCTTGTCACTCAAGCTATTCTCTGAAGCCACAGGTCGCCTGAGCGAGCAGGTGGACAGCCTGACGGGCGGCGAAGTGCAGCTTGTGTTCCATGTACCCGGCAACCTGGCACCAGCGTCGAGCACGGTCGACCGGGTCGCAACCGGCGAGCTTGCTGCCGCCTGGTCCACCGCAGGTCAGTTTGCCACCCACGACAGCGCCTTCGAGCTTCTGAGTTCCATTCCCTTCGGACCAGACACCATGGAGTTCATGGCATGGTTCATGGAAGGAGGCGGCCTCACGCTATCGCGTGAGCTGTTTGCCAGTCACGGCATCCACAATGTGCCCTGCATGGTGCTTCCGCCAGAGGGAGCCGGCTGGTTTTCGAAGGAAATCAAAAGCGTCGACGACCTGAAGGGCTTGCGCATCCGGTTCTTCGGCCTTGGCGGGCGGGTGCTCGCCCGGCTCGGCGCCGACGTCGTAAGAATGGCTCCGGGCGACATCCTCGACGCCATCAAAAAGGGCGAGATCGAGGCGGCCGAGTATTCGTTGCCGTCGATGGACCTGACCCTCGGCCTACAGAATGTCTCGAAGTACTATTACTTCCCGGGCTGGCACCAGCCATCGACACTCTATGAGCTGTATTTCTCCGGGGCCACATGGCACTCGATGACGGAGAAACAACAGCAGACGATCGAGACCGTCTGCGCCGCGGTCATGATGGATGCCATCGGCCGAGCCGAGATCATGCAGTCCGAAGCCCTCGAGGAGATCAAGAAGCGAGGGATAAAGCTCCGCCGCTGGTCACCGGAGCTTCTGCTTACCTTCGAGGCCACCTGGGGCAAGGTCGCCGATGAGGAGATGGCCGCCAATCCGCATTTCAAACAGATATACGAGTCGTACGTACGGTTTCGGGACCAATATGGGTTCTGGAAGCGTTTCAGTTATCTTCACTGAGTTCGTCGAGGCACTCGAAAGGAGAAGCCGAGACCTATGAGTTGGCATGACGAGCCGATCGGCAGCGCGAAGAACGCAAGCATCCGGGCCAAACTGTCCGGAGCGATCATCTTTGTCCTGTTGCTGATCGCCGCCGTCAGCGCGCTCGGTGTCGTGCAGGTAATCTCGGTCAACAACGTCACCACCGAGATCCGCGAGGTAAGGCTCCCTCAGGTCGAGTTGCTGGAGAAACTGCGCCGGCTCGCCCTTCAGCACAACCTGGTCGTCATGCGGCGCCTTCAGGTGATCGACTATCACAACCTGGCCGAGATCGACGCCAGCCTCGATGAAACGCGCCTCGAACTCACCCAGGCCTCGGCCGACTTCAAGGCGACCATAAGCTCGCCGGAGGAAGAGCGCCTGTTCGCCATCTTCGCGCAAGCCTGGGACATCTATCTCTCCTCGCTCGACCAGGTGAACGACGCCATTGAAAGCGGCGAGCTGGAACAGGCAACAGAGTATGCCAACGGTACCACGCGCCTTCAGTACAAGGCGGCGGTCAGCGAACTCGAGAACCTCATCGCCTATGCCAAGACCCTGTCGCAGGACGCCGCCGCGCGAGCCTCCACGTCTGTGTCACGGGCCATTACCCAATCGCTGATCGCATTGATCATTGCCAGTCTGGCGGCCTTGGGGGCAATCCTCTGGGTTCGGCGGAACGTGTCGGGACCGCTCCGCGACATCGCCTATGCCATGCGACGGCTGACGATCGGTGATCACACGACCCCGATTCCGGATCCGACACCAAGGCGCGACGAGATCGGCGTGCTCGTGGGCGCCCTCGCCGGCTATCGGGACGCCCTGATTCACAGTCGGGAGTTCGCTCGCAACGCCGAACGGGAATGGGAGCGCCTGAGAGCGGCGGTTGCCAACATGCCCGTGGGCCTATCGATGTTCGACGCTTCCGACCGGCTCATCATCTGCAATCGCATCTATTGCGACATGTACGGCTTGCCGCCCGAGGACACCTTGCGCGGCCGTACCTACCACGAGATTTTCGCCGAGGCTCTTCGGGATGGCGGCATCTACGCACCAGTATCCGAGGTTCTGGCCGAGACGAGCTCCAGTCTCGGCGGAACGACCCACTTCGTACACGAAACGAGCGACGACCGCATTCTCGCGCTGGGCATTCAGAGCATCGCCGGCGGCGGCTGGGTCGCCATCCACGAGGACATCACGGCCCGGCGCCGCGTCGAGGAGAAGATCCGTCACATGGCGCGCCACGACGCCTTGACCGACCTCGGCAACCGGCTGCTGTTCCGCGACAGCCTCGAAGAAGCGCTGTCCGAACTGACCGGCAAGGAAAGCGTCTCCGTTCTCTGCATCGATCTCGATCGCTTCAAGAACGTCAACGACACGCTCGGTCACCCGGTTGGCGATGCGCTTCTGCAGGCGGTTGCCGACCGCTTGAGGTCGTGCATCAGCCAGAACGACATTGCCGCGCGCTTTGGCGGCGACGAGTTCGCCATCATTCAGCTCGGCCCCGTCCAGCAACCGGAAAGCGCCGCCGATCTCGCCCGCCGCATCGTCCGGATCGTTGGCGAACCCTATGAGATCGACGGCCAGCAAATCATCATCGGGGCCAGCGTCGGCATAGCCGTCGCCCCCCTAGACGGCACCGACGCCGACACGCTGCTCAAGAATGCCGACATGGCGCTCTACACGGCGAAAGCCGACGGCCGAGGCGTCTATCGCTTTTTCCGCGACGAGATGAGCCTACGCTCCCAGACGCGACGCTTGCTGGAGCTGGAACTTCGCCGCGCACTGGCCTCCGAGGAACTCTGCCTTCACTATCAGCCGATGTTCAGCGTGGACAACCGCGAGATCATCGGGTTCGAGGCGCTTCTGCGCTGGAACCATCCAACGCGAGGCATGGTTCCGCCCAACGACTTCATCTGGCTGGCAGAAGAAGTCGGCCTGATCGTGCCGATGGGACAGTGGGTGTTGGAGCAGGCATGCCGCGACGCCGCAACCTGGCCCAGCAACATCAGCATCGCCGTCAACGTCTCACCCGTGCAGTTCCGCGACAGAGCCTTCGCCGACCAAGTGGTGGCGGCGCTCGCCGAGTCCGGCCTGGAGTCGCACCGCCTGGAGATCGAGATCACCGAACGCGTGCTGATCGCCGACACATCGATGACGATTGCCATCCTGCAACGCCTGCATGAAATCGGCGTTCGCATCGCCATGGACGACTTCGGCACCGGCTACTCAAGTCTTGGCTATCTTCGCCAGTTCCACTTCGATCGCATCAAGATCGATCGGTCTTTCGTTGCCGATCTCGGCGAAGGCGACCATGAATCGTTGGCCATTGTCCGGGCGGTGGCGAGCCTGTCTTCCAATCTCAACATCGCGACCACCGCCGAGGGCGTGGAAAGCGAGCAGCAGTTCGAGCGCCTGCGGGCCGAGGGCTGCGACACCGTGCAGGGCTTCCTTCTGGGCATGCCCGTGCCGGCGGACGACGTCGCGCGCATACTGGAAGAAGGCGAAGCCTCGGCCATATCGGCAGCGTGACAGGGCCCGCTCAATTCCGGGCATGGCCTCAGTGACGCAGACAGACGTAGACGGCGTCCGAGAGCGTTCATGGCTTCATCTGTCAAAGGAGTGATGGTGGGCGGTGACGGTCTCGAACCGCCGACATCCAGTGTGTAAAACTGGCGCTCTACCAACTGAGCTAACCGCCCCCCGACCGCGCGACGGCGGTTGAAGGTTCCCTGCTCTACCCACTCGGACGGCCGATTGCAAGATCGCCGGCCATATCGCCTTGGGAATGGGAAACAGGGCGAATCACGAACCTCCGCCAAAGGCGGAGGTTTGGGACGCTGCGCTTGAGCCACTAGAAGTGGCTTTGTTACATCAGGGGTTCAGCTTGAACAGATCGTTGTGATCTGACGCCTTGTCGGCTTTCTCCTGGTCCCTGATGTAACGTCTAACGACCTGTTCATTGTAGCCGGTGGTGGATACGAAGTAGCCGCGCGCCCAAAAGTGATAGCCACGGTACTTGCGTTTTCGGGCATATTTGTTGGCGACATAAATAGCCGTCTTGCCCTTCAGGAACCCGACGATGTGCGAGACGGAATACTTCGGCGGGATCGATATCAGCATATGCACATGGTCAGTCATCATGTGCCCTTCTACGATCTGACAGCCCTTCTGGAGACAGAGTTTACGGAATTGCTCAACCAACTCCAGGCGCAACTCTCCATAAAGCCTTTTCACTCTGTATTTGCTTGCAAAAACCAGGTGATATTTGCAGTCCCATGTCGAGTGGGATAGATGGTTATCGTCCACTATAACCTCCGTTCTTGACCCACTGCGTGGCCCAAGCACGGAGGTTTCTTTTATACGGTGTAGAACCCATCCAATCCTCCACCATAGGTGGAGGTTTTCTTTTGATAAAATCACGAACCTCCGCCAAAGGCGGAGGTTTGGGACGCTGCGCTTGAGCCACTAGAAGTGGCTTTGTTACATCAGGGGTTCAGCTTGAACAGATCGTTGTGATCTGACGCCTTGTCGGCTTTCTCCTGGTCCCTGATGTAACGTCTAACGACCTGTTCATTGTAGCCGGTGGTGGATACGAAGTAGCCGCGCGCCCAAAAGTGATAGCCACGGTACTTGCGTTTTCGGGCATATTTGTTGGCGACATAAATAGCCGTCTTGCCCTTCAGGAACCCGACGATGTGCGAGACGGAATACTTCGGCGGGATCGATATCAGCATATGCACATGGTCAGTCATCATGTGCCCTTCTACGATCTGACAGCCCTTCTGGAGACAGAGTTTACGGAATTGCTCAACCAACTCCAGGCGCAACTCTCCATAAAGCCTTTTCACTCTGTATTTGCTTGCAAAAACCAGGTGATATTTGCAGTCCCATGTCGAGTGGGATAGATGGTTATCGTCCACTATAACCTCCGTTCTTGACCCACTGCGTGGCCCAAGCACGGAGGTTTCTTTTATACGGTGTAGAACCCATCCAATCCTCCACCATAGGTGGAGGTTTTCTTTTGATAAAAAGGGCGCGACCGTCACCGGCCGCGCCGTTCAAAGTCACGTCGGCCCGCCCCGGATTCGGGACAGGCCGATTCGGGACGTCAGCCGTTGACCGCGTCCTTGAGGCCCTTGCCCACGCGGAACTTCGGCTGCTTGGAAGCAGCGATCTTGAGCGGCTCGCCGGTCTGCGGGTTGCGGCCCTCCGAGGCGGCGCGCTCGGTCACAACGAAGTTGCCGAAGCCGACGATGCGAACTTCGTCGCCCGCCTTGAGCGCCTCGGTGATCGTCGCGAAGACCGCGTCGACGGCGGCACCGGCCTGCGCCTTGTTGAGCGACGCCTTCTCGGCGACCTGCGTGACCAGATCGTTCTTGTTCATGTCGTGTCCCTTTGTCTGACTCTGTCGGTAGCGGACTTGCCATATAGGAGTTAGCCCGTCACCCCGGCGGCACGTTTCCCGGATTTCCGGGGAAAATCAAGTGCGGAAAGACCGCTTATGCGCGATTTTTTGGCCGAAGACGAAAAAGACCCGGGCTTTGGCGGCCCGGGTCGGTAATTTGCTGGACAAGTGTCCCGCGTTGGTTCAGTGCGCGGTGATCACACCCAAATCGCCAGCTTCACCCTCGGCCACCGGCGCGGGGGGTGTTTGCTTCGATTCGTCCCACTCGATCGGTTCGAGCGGCCGCACCAACGCCACCTTCAACACGTCATCCATATGAGCGACCGGAATGACTTCCATGACGTTCCGGACGTTCTCGGGAATGTCCGCGAGATCCTTGGCGTTCTCGTCGGGGATCATCACCGTCTTGATGCCGCCCCGATGAGCTGCGAGCAACTTCTCCTTGAGGCCGCCAATCGGCAACACCCGACCACGCAGCGTGATCTCACCGGTCATGGCAACGTCATGGCGCACTGGCACGCCGGTCATGACCGACACAATTGAGGTGACCATGGCGATACCGGCCGACGGGCCGTCCTTCGGCGTCGCGCCTTCCGGCACGTGCACGTGGATGTCGCGCTTGTCGAACAGCGGCGGCTCGATGCCGAAATCGACAGCCCGCGAGCGCACGTAGGACGCCGCTGCGGAAATCGACTCCTTCATCACGTCCTTCAGGTTGCCGGTCACCGTCATGCGTCCCTTGCCGGGCAAGCGCACGCTTTCGATGGTTAGCAGCTCACCACCGACTTCGGTCCAGGCAAGACCGGTGACGACGCCGACTTGATCGGTGCCCTCCGCCTCGCCATGCCGGAAGCGCGGCACACCGAGATACTGCTCGACCTTCTCCGGCGTCACCGTGACGGACTTCAACGCCCCCTTCGACTTCTGGAGTTCGGTCACCGCCTTGCGCGCGAGCGACATCATCTCGCGATCGAGGTTACGGACGCCGGCCTCGCGCGTGTACTGACGGATCACAGAACGAATGGCATCGTCGGTAATCTCGTACTCGCCTGCCCTCAGACCATGGTCGGCGATCGACTTCGGCAACAGATGCCGCTTGGCGATCTCGACCTTTTCATCCTCGGTATAGCCGGCGATCCGAATGATCTCCATGCGGTCCATCAGCGGGCCGGGGATGTTCAGCGTGTTGGCAGTGGTCACGAACATCACGTCCGAAAGGTCGTACTCGACCTCGAGGTAGTGGTCCATGAAGGTGTGGTTCTGCTCGGGATCGAGAACCTCGAGCAAGGCCGACGACGGATCACCGCGGAAGTCCATGCCCATCTTGTCGATTTCGTCGAGCAGGAACAGCGGATTTGACTTCTTCGCCTTCTTCATCGACTGGATGACCTTGCCGGGCATCGAGCCGATATAGGTGCGGCGATGGCCGCGAATTTCGGCCTCGTCGCGCACGCCGCCGAGCGACATGCGCACATACTCACGGCCGGTCGCCTTGGCGATCGACTTGGCGAGCGAGGTCTTGCCGACGCCGGGAGGACCGACGAGACAGATGATCGGCCCCTTCAGCTTGTTGGCCCGGCTCTGCACCGCCAGATACTCGATGATGCGTTCCTTGACCTTCTCAAGGCCGAAATGGTCCTCGTTCAGAACCGCCTCGGCATAGGCGAGGTCGTCGCGGGTCTTGGAGCGGCTCTTCCAGGGAATCCCCAGGATCCAGTCGAGGTAATTGCGCACCACTGTGGCTTCGGCCGACATCGGCGACATCTGGCGAAGCTTCTTCAGCTCGGCCGTCGCTTTTTCGCGCGCTTCCTTCGACAGCTTGGTGCGCTTGATGCGCTCCTCGAGCTCGGCAAGCTCGTCCTTGCCCTCCTCGCCGTCGCCCAGCTCCTTCTGGATCGCCTTCATCTGCTCGTTGAGGTAGTACTCGCGCTGCGTCTTCTCCATCTGACGCTTGACGCGGCTGCGGATGCGCTTCTCCACCTGCAGAACGGAGATCTCGCTCTCCATCAGCCCGAGCACGCGTTCGAGCCGCTCGACCACCGACTTCAGGGAAAGGACTTCCTGCTTCTCGGAGATCTTTACGGCGAGGTGGCTGGCGATGGTGTCGGCGAGCTTGGCGTAGTCGTCGATCTCCTTGATGGTGCCGAGCACCTCAGGAGACACCTTCTTGTTCAGCTTCACGTAGTTGTCGAACTCGACCAGCACCGAGCGGGCAAGCGCCTCCACTTCGACGCGATCGCTCTCCACTTCCTCGATCGGCCGAACCTCTGCTTCGAAATAGTCGGACCGGTCGATGAAATTGATCACTTCCGCCCGGCGAGCGCCCTCGACAAGCACCTTCACCGTGCCGTCGGGCAGCTTCAGAAGCTGAAGCACCGTTGCGAGCGTACCAACCGTGTAGATGTCGCCGGAAGCAGGATCGTCGTCGGATGCGTTGCGCTGAGTGGCCAGCAGGATCTGCTTGTCGGCCGTCATCACCTCTTCGAGGGCGCGGATTGACTTCTCGCGCCCCACGAACAGCGGCACGATCATGTGCGGGAAAACGACGATGTCACGAAGCGGCAGGACAGGAAAGACGTCCCGTTCGGCGCCGGTCGCTGGAGTGGATGCGGCCATGGAGTGGTTTCCTTTCTGGTGGCCCGCCGGCCAAGCCTATCGGCGCCGGCGTCCGTCGCACGCGTTTTTCGGCAAGGGCTGCCAACCGTAAGGTCGGAGTGCCCCAGTTCGGCAACGGGTGAGAGGATCGGAGAAGGTGATCCGCTACGTGGCCGTCCGGTCCGCCCCTTGATGGGCGCAAGGCCAGACGCCGTTCCCGTTTCCGTCGCCGCCGCGTAAGCGGATACATGTATCGCGGCGACTGTGCTTTCAAGGTCCTGACACGAAAGCGTCATTGACCCGACGCACGACGCTCCCGGCCGGCCAGGCCGGGAAAATGGGCGGCGAACGCTCTGGCCGCCACCCAAGGAAAGCTATCAGGCACCCGTGCCCGTGTCGTCGAGGCGCTCGCCGTAGACATAGATCGGCTTGGCTTTGCCGGCGATGACCTCGCCGGAAATGACCACTTCCGTCACGTCTTCGAGGTTGGGCAGCTCGTACATGGTTTCGAGCAGGATGCCTTCCATGATCGAGCGCAGACCACGGGCGCCGGTCTTGCGATCGATCGCCTTGCGGGCCACGGCGGACAGCGCATCATCCTGGAAGGTGAGCTTGACGTTCTCCATCTCGAACAGGCGCTGGTACTGCTTGACCAGGGCATTCTTCGGCTCGGTGAGGATGATCACCAACGCCGCCTCGTCGAGGTCCTCAAGGGTAGCGAGCACCGGAAGACGACCGACGAACTCGGGGATCAGACCAAACTTCAGCAGGTCTTCCGGCTCGACCTTGGCGAACAGTTCGCCGGTGCGCCGATCCTCGGGAGCCGTGACCTGCGCCTGGAAGCCGATCGAGGTCGACTTGCCGCGCGCCGAGATGATCTTCTCAAGACCGGCAAAAGCGCCACCGCAGATGAACAGGATGTTGGTGGTGTCGACCTGCAGGAACTCCTGCTGCGGATGCTTGCGGCCACCCTGCGGCGGCACGGAGGCCACAGTGCCTTCCATGATCTTCAGGAGGGCCTGCTGCACACCCTCACCCGAGACATCGCGGGTGATCGACGGATTATCGGACTTGCGCGAAATCTTGTCGACCTCGTCGATGTAGACGATGCCGCGCTGGGCCCGCTCGACGTTGTAGTCGGCGGCCTGCAGAAGCTTCAGGATGATGTTCTCGACGTCCTCGCCGACGTAACCGGCCTCGGTCAGCGTCGTCGCATCGGACATGGTGAACGGCACGTCGATGATGCGGGCGAGCGTCTGGGCGAGAAGCGTCTTGCCCGAACCCGTCGGGCCGATCAGCATGATGTTCGACTTGGCCAGCTCGACATCGTTGTTCTTCGACGCGTGATTGAGGCGCTTGTAGTGGTTGTGGACAGCCACAGCCAGCACCTTCTTGGCCTTGTCCTGACCGATCACGTAGTCGTCGAGCACCTTGCGGATTTCCGAAGGTGTCGGAACGCCGTCGCGCGACTTCACGAGATTGGACTTCGACTCCTCACGGATGATGTCCATGCAGAGTTCAACGCATTCATCACAGATGAACACCGTCGGTCCCGCGATGAGCTTGCGGACTTCATGCTGGCTCTTGCCGCAGAACGAACAGTAGAGGGTGTTCTTCGACTCGCCGCTAACCTTGGTCATCCAATCATTCCCGCTCGGTTGACGGACGATCCGACCCCGCTCCGGGCGAGTGTCGAACCGAACCTTCCTCTCGAACCCTCTTCAGTGACCGTATCCGCCGGAACCGCCACATGCGCATGCTGCGCTCAAAGGACTCAAGATAGCTTTAACGTACCGATCTTGATGCACCGCCGCCTGCGGCGCCGGCAAACCTACTTTCCTCAGGCCTGTTCGGGAACCGCCCGCTTCGCGATCACATCGTCCACGAGGCCGAAGGTCTTGGCAGCCTCGGCGTCCATGAAGTTGTCGCGTTCCAGCGCTTCCTCGACCGCAGCAAGATCGCGCCCGGTGTGCTCGACATAGATCTGGTTGAGGCGACGCTTCAGCTTCAGGATCTCCTGGGCATGCAGCATGATGTCCGCCGCCTGACCACGGAAGCCGCCCGACGGCTGGTGCACCATGATGCGCGCATTGGGCAACGAGAAGCGCATGCCGGGCTCGCCGGCACACAGCAGCAGAGACCCCATGGACGCAGCCTGGCCGATGCAGAGCGTCGCCACCTTCGGGCGGATGAACTGCATGGTATCGTAGATCGCGAGACCCGCCGTCACATAGCCGCCGGGAGAGTTGATGTAGAGAGAGATCTCCTTGTTGGGATTCTCCGACTCCAGGAAGAGCAGCTGGGCGCTGACCAGCGTCGCGACACCGTCATCGATGCCGCCGGTAATGAAGATGATCCGTTCCTTGAGGAGGCGCGAGAAAATGTCATAGGCGCGCTCGCCGCGATTCGTCTGTTCGACGACCATCGGGACCAGCGTGCTCATGGTGAAATCGACAGGATCCTTCATACGTTCCCTCGGCGTTCGACGGACGAACCGCCCTTCCCGCCCCGTCTCGGGGCTGCGTGGAACAGCGGTGGCGTCGCCAGCAAATCACTCTTGCCGTGATCGTTACATCCCAACCAGACGCTTGGCTACACCAAAGCCTCTGAATTTTCGGTGCATGGTGTACGGCTTTCCATACCCGCCTATGCATGGGGATATCCCCATAAAGGCCACTTATGCATCGTCGGCAAACTCTGCAAGCGGTCGAAACCGCGCGCAAGGCTGCTCTCCTCAAAACGCAACCGGCCGGGGCGTCGCCGCCCCGGCCGCGAAAGCTTTGCAAGGATTGTGAAGACCGATCAGACGGCCGGCTCTTCGTCGTCCTTGAACAGCTCTTCCTTGGTGACTGTCTTGTCGGTGACCTTGACCAGGCCGAGAAGAACGTCGACGACTTTCTCCTCGAACACCGGCGCCTGCAGCGAGGCGAGAGCGTTGGCATCGCGACGATAGAAGTCGAACACGGCCTTTTCCTGGCCCGGGAACTGACGGGCACGCTCGATCAGCGCGCGCTGCAGCTCCTGCTCGTTGACCTGAACCTTCTCGCGCTCGCCGAACTTCGACAGCACGAGACCGAGACGAACGCGGCGCTCGGCGATCTTGCGATAGTCGGCGTGGGCCTTCTCCTCGGTGGTGTCTTCGTCCTCGAAGGTCTTGCCGGCAGACTTCATCTCCGCCTCGACCTGACCCCAGATCGCGTTGAATTCCTGCTCCACCAGCGTAGCCGGCAGCTCGAAGGAATACTGCGCGTCGAGAGCGTCCAGCAGCTGGCGCTTCACCTTCTGGCGGGTCTGGCCACCATTCTGGGCTTCGATCTGCTGCTTGACGATGTCCTTCACCGCATCGAGGCTGTCCATGCCCAGCGTCTTGGCCCAGTCGTCGTCGAGCTTCAGCTCGCCGGGGGCGGCAATCTCGAACACCTCGACGTCGAAGGTGGCCGGCTTACCGGCAAGATGCTCGGCCTGATAACCCTCAGGGAAGGTCACTTCGATGACCTTCTTGTCGCCAACCTTGACGCCCGTCAGCTGCTCTTCGAAGCCGGGGATGAACCGACCCTGGCCGATAACGATGGTGGCGCGTTCGTCGGCGCCGCCGTCGAAGGGCTCGCCATCGATCTTGCCAAGGTAGGAAATGGTCAGCCGGTCGCCATTCTCGGCAGCGGCGCCTTCCTCGCGGGCAACATAGGAGCGGGCACCCTCGGCGATCTGCGTCAGGCGCTCTTCGATTTCCGAATCGGCAACTTCGACGACCGGGCGCTCGATGGCGATGCCGTCGACCGGCGCCAGCTCGAACTCGGGAACGATCTCGTAGGAGAGGTCGTAGGCAAGGTCGAGTTCACCCGACAGGATCTTCTCGGCATCCTCATCGGACAGCTTGATCTGCGGCTGCATGGCAGCCTTCTCGGAACGCTCTTCAAGAGCCTTGGTAGAGGTCTCGCCAATCACGTTGTTGACGATCTCGGCCATGGCGGACTTGCCATGGAGCTTCTTGAGGTGCGCCTTGGGAACCTTGCCCGGACGGAAGCCGGGAATCCTGGCGCGGGCCTTGAGGTCCTCGAGGTAAGCATCGAGCTTCTCAGCGAGTTCGGAGGCCGTGACGACGATCTTGAGCTCGCGCTTCAGGCCTTCGGTCGAGGTTTCAGTCACCTGCATGGATGTTTTCTTTCGTCTCTGATCCCGAGAACGCCCCAGAGACCGTTCCGGTGGTTCTCCCTGCCGGCCCGGTCCGAAGAAGCGGTTCAATTCTGTCTTCACCACCGGCGGGACGCCACGGAGGCGTACCGTACACCGACCGCATCACCCTCGATCTCGGCGGGTCGATCTGGTGCGGGCGAAGGGACTTGAACCCCCACGGCTTTCGCCACTGGAACCTAAATCCAGCGTGTCTACCAATTCCACCACGCCCGCGATCCAACCGCGCCGACCATCGCCTCCGATGCTCGAAGCGGGGTCTCCATAGCAAACTTCCCAGCGGGCACAAAGCAAAAAGGGGAGGATTCGCGACGAACCTCCCCTTTGGTCGAGTTTGCCGGCTTTCAGGGGCTCACGGCGCCGGCTGGCCTGTCGCCGCGGGGGCCACCAACGCGGCGCCCAACAGCTCGAAACTGTCGTGCCCGGATGCCTCGGCAAGTCCCGCCACCGTATCCTCGGCCGACTTGACCTCGACTCCGATCGCCTTGAGCCGATCGGTTACCGTTGCCTCGTCGGCGTGGGCAAGCGCGGCCAGCGCCGTCACTGACGCATTATTGAGTGCGCCGAACACCACGGCGCGGGGATTGGTTGAGGAGACGCCCGCCCCCTCATAGGCAAAGGCGCCCGCGGCGGCGAGGCAGACGACCGTCGAAATCCACATGGCCGACCGACGGAAGTAGTTCGCAAGCGTCCGCCAGTTGCGCCACACGTGCAGCCCGAAGGGCACGATCAGGAGCATCGACAGGATCTCGTGCATCTCGCGGAAATACTGCGCTCCAAGGCCGAAGAAGAGCGCGACGCCGGAGACCAGGGAGATCAAGAACAGCCAGGTGGTCAGGGGCGTTGCATAGCGAAACAGGGCATCTTTGATCGACATGAGGAAAACTCGACAAATGAAGAAAAGCTTGGAAAGCAGACCTTTGGTCTTCAACTACTCCTAGCACTCCGCCTCGTCCGAATCTTCTCACCAAGATGGCGAAGTGTATCAAAGCGTATCGGCCGCCCCCTTGCGCTTGCGATTTGCCTTGCGCGACCTCTCCTCGGCCTTGATCGCTTCGCTGCGGCGAGCGACGGCGACTGCGGCGCGGCACCATTCGATGAACTCGTCGGGCTCGTCGTAAAGCCGCTCCGGAGCCCTCCAGTAGGGCATCTGAGCCGTCCGACCACCCTTGGTCGTGTACTCAAACTGAGGGCAGCCCTCCGCGATGAAGCGCTCCCGCGTTTCCTCGTCCACCTTGAAATAGAGGCTGCCGTCGATCTCCAGGGCGAACACCAAACCGTCCTGATAGATCGAAAGTCCGCCGAACATCCTGCGGAACGTGACGCCGCCGAGCGGCTCCGTCAGCTCGCGCAGGAACTCTTTGAAACCATCGTCAGCCATCGTCACCTCCAAATCGTGGAATTCGTCGGAACATAATGGGAACAAACTGTCACGTCCAGCACGGAGATGAAGCGCGGCCGATCGCTTGTTCTTTTTCGACGCAAGGTTAAGCTGTCCGAACCATGATCCACAGCAAATCGCTCGCGGTTTCGTTCCTCGTCCAAATAACTCTACTGGTGAGTCCTGTGACCGACGCTATCGCCGGCGAAGCGGAAATCGCCCGTCTGGAACGCTTGTTCAGTGCCCCCGAGCAGGCAAGCACCCAACTCTCCCAATCCTTTCTCGCCGCGGTGCCTGCCGGAGAAGTATCCAGGATCGTCAAGCAGATGGTCGGCTCGCTCGGGACGCCCCGCGCGATCGTTCAGGACGGCGACGACTACGCGATTGAGACCGACACCCACTCGATTCCCACCAAGATGACCTTGGACAGCAACGGCCTGATCGACGGTTTGCTGTTCCAGCCGCCCGTAGCGCTTACGGCTTCGCTGGAGGAAACCCTGCAGAAGCTCTCCGGCCTCGCCGATACCGTCTCCTACGTGGTCGAAACCTCGGGAACGGCTCGTCTGGAACGAGAGCCCAACCGGCCGCTCGCCGTCGGCTCGGCCTTCAAGCTTGGCGTACTGAAGGTTCTCGCCGACGACATCGCAGCCGGACACAGCCGATGGGATGACGTGGTGCGCCTTGCGGAGAGCGACCGTTCGCTGCCATCGGGCGACCTCCGCCTCTATCCCGCCGGATCGCCCTTCACGCTCCATACGCTCGCGGCCGAGATGATCGCCCGAAGCGACAACACGGCAACGGACCTGCTGATCCGGGTCGTCGGAGCCGAGCGGGCCGCCGATGTGCTCGGCCTTGATACGTTGCTGACCACCCGGGCCCTGTTCCAGCTGAAAGCCGAGAAGCCCTTGGCTGATGCCTACATTTCGGGTTCGGCCGACGATCGGAAGGCCATCCTGAAGCAGCTGTCCGATCGGGACCTGCCTTCGATGGCCGCGGCGTCCAGCCCCTACACGCCCGGCCTCGAATGGATGATTCCCGTCCGGCGACTATGCAGCCTCGCCGTCGCGCTCTCCGATCTCGACGTCTTCCAGATCAATCCCGGCCCGGTTCGCCCCGGTTCGTGGCAGCGCGTCGCTTACAAGGGCGGCAGCGAAACAGGTGTCCTCAACCTGACGGCTGCGCTGACCGGCAAGGACGGCCGCACACACTGCCTGTCGGTGACGCTCAACGGCGACAAGCCGATCGACGAGGCCGCCGCTGCGGGCCTGTTTTCCAGGGCAGCCGCCCAGCTCGCCACCGGCAAGTGACACTTCAGCCCCTGTCGAGCCCCATCTGCCAGAAGGCCGCCTCTAGCCGGCTTGCCTGCCTGAAGATGCCGGCGATCTGGCGAAAGCGCACGTCTCCCATCGCGCCACCGGAGAGCGCATCGAGATGCTCGATGGTCGCGGCCGCCACCTGCTGGTAGCCATCGGCGGCATACTCGGCGATCCAAGGCGCGTAAGGGTTGCTCGCGTCAAGCGCCCCGGGGATCCGTGCAAGCCGACGGGCAATCACCCCGTAACCGATCATGCAGGGCGCGAGCGCGACGTGGAGATCGAGGAGATCCCCGCGCACGCCCCAGTCGAGCACGAAGCGGGTGTAGGCCGTGGTCGGCATATCCTCCTCGGATGCCTCAAGGGCGGCGGGCGTCAGCCCCCAGCCCTCGCAATACTTGACGTGCAGCGCCATCTCGCCATCGAGGATCGCCCGGAGACCATCGAGGCCGTAGCGCATTTCCTCCATCGTCCGCCCCTTGTAGGCGGCAAGTGCATAGGCGCGGGCGAACTGGATCAGAAACAGGTAGTCCTGGACGAGATAGTGCCGGAAAGCGGCCTCCGGCAGCGTACCGGCCGCCATCATCTCCACGAAGGGATGCTCGACATAGGCGCGCCAATCGTCGGCGCAGGACTCGGCGAGGCGATCGAACAGGGTCATTCCGTCTCTCCTCTCGCCCACGCGGCCTTGGTCTCCGCCTTGAACGCCTCGAAGCGGCCAGCCTCGATGGCATCGCGGATACCCTGCATCAGCGACTGGTAATAGGCGACGTTGACCCAGGTGAGCAGCATGGCGCCAAGCGCCTCGCCGGTACGCACCAGGTGATGGATGTAGGCACGCGAGTAATCGCGCGCTGCCGGACAGTCCGATGTCGGGTCGATCGGTCGGGGATCGTCCATGTGGCGGGCATTCTTGAAATTGAGCTTGCCGAAGCGGGTGTAGGCAAGACCGTGGCGGCCGGCCCGCGTCGGCATGACGCAGTCGAACTGGTCGATGCCACGGGCCACGCTCTCGATGATGTCATCGGGCGTACCGACACCCATCAGATAGCGCGGCTTGTCGCGCGGCAGGACCGGATCGACGACGTCGATCATCTGCAGCATGACCGCCTGCGGTTCGCCAACGGCAAGCCCGCCGACCGAGTAGCCCTCGAAGGGCATGGCGGAGAGCTCGCGGGCGCTCACCTCGCGGAGCGACGGAACGTCGCCCCCCTGGACGATGCCGTAAAGCCCCTGCCCCTTCTCGGGGCCACCCATCGCCTCGAACTTCCGGCGCGACCGCTCGGCCCACCTGAGGCTCAATCGCATGCCGCGTTCGACCTCCTTGGACTCGGCCGGCAAGCGGACGCACTCGTCGAGCTGCATCTGGATATCGGATCCCAGCAGCCCCTGGATCTCGATGGAGCGTTCCGGCGTCAGTTCGTGTCGGCTGCCGTCGATATGACTTTGAAAGGTGACGCCGCGCTCGTCCATCTTCCTCAGCTTGGCGAGCGACATCACCTGAAAGCCGCCGCTGTCGGTCAGGATGGTCTTGTCCCAGGTCGAGAACTTGTGGAGCCCGCCAAGCGCTGCCACCCGCTCGGCGCCGGGCCGAAGCATCAGGTGATAGGTGTTGCCAAGCACGACGTCGGCGCCGGTCGCCTTCACGTCGTCCATGAACATCGCCTTCACCGTTCCGAGCGTGCCAACCGGCATGAAGGCCGGCGTGCGGACGACGCCATGCGGCGTGACGATCTCTCCACGGCGCGCCCGACCATCGGTCGCAAGGAGGCGGAAGGAAAAGGGCTGTGTCATCGGCATCGCTTTCCGGAGAATGGCGCCCCCGTTTCATCGAGAACGGGAGCGCCGCCCGCCAATAGCGAAAAAAGCCGCCGGCAACAACGCCTGTCAGCTCCGGAGCAACCTATAGATCGCCGGAATGACCAGCACGGTGAGCAGCGTCGATGACGCGAGGCCGAACAGGAGCGAGATGGCGAGCCCCTGGAAGATCGGATCGGTCAGGATCACCGCCGCGCCGATCATGGCGGCGAGCGCCGTGAGCAGGATCGGCTTGAAGCGGATCGAGCCAGCCTCGATCAGAATGTCGGCGAGCGGACGCTGCACGGTGTGCGGCACGCCCTCCTCGTCCTTGACCGTCACCTCGCGCGGCGCGTGCCGGATGAAGTCGACGAGCAGGATCGAGTTGCGCACGATGATGCCGGCGAGCGCGATGAAGCCGATCATCGATGTCGCGGTGAACGGAGCATGGAACAGCCAATGCCCGCCGAGAATGCCGATGAAGGTCAGCGGAATCGGCGTCAGGATCACCAGCGGCAGCTTGAACGAGCCAAACTGCGCCACCACGAGGATATAGATGGCGAGCACGGCGATGGCGAAGGCCGCGCCCATGTCGCGGAAGGTCACCCACGTCACTTCCCACTCGCCATCCCAGAGCAAGGTCGACTTGCCCTCGTCGGCCGGCTGGCCATGCAGGGCGATGACCGGCTTCTCGAGCCCCGTCCAGTCCTGGCGGTCAAGCGCTTCCTGAACGGCGAGCATGCCGTAGAGTGGCGCCTCATAGGCGCCGGCAAGCTCGGCCGTCACCATCTCCGCGAAGCGACCGTTATGGCGGAAGATCGGGAAGGACGCACTCTCCTCCCTCACTCGCACGACATCTCCAAGCTCGACGACGCCGCGATCGCCCGGCAACACGTTGGCCGGAATAGGGGTGGTGAGCGCCGTCTCGTCGAGCACCTTCTGGCCCTTGGGCCGCGCGACGACGATGGGAATGGCCGCGCGCCCGTCGCCACGGTGCGAGTAACCGACCGTCGACGAGCCGCCCAGGATGGCAAGCGTGTCGAACACGTCGCTCTCCTGAACGTGGAAGAAGTCGAGATCGTCCGTGGAAATGGTGACCCGCATCCGCTTGGCCGGCTCGCCGAAGGAGTTGTCGACGTCCACGATGAAGGGAACTTCGCGGAAGGCGGCTTCGACCTTCTCGGCCGTCCGGCGTCGCGTGTCGGCGGTCGGACCGTAGATCTCGGCCAGCAACGTCGCCATCACCGGCGGTCCGGGCGGCGGCTCCACCACCTTGAGCGAGGTACCTGCCGGGACCGGCAGCGCCATGACGCGATGGCGCAGTTCCAGGGCGATGTCGTGCGACGCCCTGTCGCGCTCGCCCTTGGGCGTCAGGTTGACCTGAACATCCCCGAGCTGTGGCTCGGCGCGCAGATAGGAGTGGCGAACAAGACCGTTGAAGTTGAACGGCGCCGCGGCACCAGCGTGGGTCTGGACCGACACCACCTCGGGCAGGTCGAGCGCCACCTTCGCCACGGCCTGGGCAACGGCATCCGTCGCCTCCACCGACGATCCCTCAGGCAGGTCGATGGTGACGGCGAGCTCCGCCTTGTTGTCGAAGGGCAACAGCTTCACGGTGACGTGCTTGGTGTAGAAGAGGCTCAGCGAGCCGAGCGTCAGCACGCCCACCGCCAGCAGGAAGGCAAGACTCCTTCCCTTGGTTGCCAGGATCGGCCGGGCCACGGCCGCGTAGGCCTTGCCCAGCACGCCGCCGGCACTGTCGCCCTGATGGTGATGAGCCGACCCGCCACCAGTCACCTTCAGCATCAGCCAGGGCGTCACCATGACCGCCACGAAGAAGGAGAAGATCATCGCCGCCGACGCGTTGGCCGGGATCGGGCTCATGTAGGGGCCCATCATTCCGGAAACGAACAGCATCGGAAGGAGCGCCGCCACGACCGTCAGCGTTGCGACGATGGTCGGGTTGCCGACCTCGGCGACAGCCTCGACCGCGCTTTCCCGGCGACTGATGCCCTTGCCCATGGCGGCATGACGGGCAATGTTCTCGATGACGACGATGGCGTCGTCCACCAGGATGCCGATGGAAAAGATCAGCGCGAACAACGACACGCGATTGAGCGTGTAGCCCATCACCTTGGCGGCGAACAAGGTGAGCAGGATGGTGACCGGGATCACCACGGCCACGACCACGGCCTCTCGGAAACCGATGGCCACCCAGACCAGAACAATGATCGACAGCGTTGCAAGACCTAGATGGAAGAGAAGCTCGTTGGCCTTCTCGTTGGCGGTCTCGCCATAGTCGCGCGTCACCTCGACGGAGAGGCTGTCGGGAATGAGGTTGCCCTTGAGGCCTTCGACACGCGTGAGAATGTCGTGGGCGACGGTGACCGCGTTGGCGCCCGCCCGCTTGGCGACCGCCAGGGTCACCGAGGGCAAACGTTCCAGCGAACCGTCGGCCGCCTTGCGGACGGTAGAGACATAATGGTCGGCCGTATCCTGAACGAAGGAGACGTCGGCGACGTCGCGCACGTAGACTGGCCGGCTGTCGCGGGTCGTCAGCAGAAGATTTGCAATTTCGGCGGGCGACTGCAGCGTTTCACCGGCCACTACCTGGATTTCGTTGCCGTCCTTGCGCACGGTCCCGGCAGGAAACGACCTGTTGGCGGCGGTGACCTTGGCCGATAGCTGCTGCAGCGTCACGCCATAAAGGGCAAGTCGATCCGGATCGGGCGCAATCCGAATTGCGTCGCCGGTTTCGCCGACCAGATAGGTCAACCCGACATCCTCGACCTTTGCGATCTCGCTCCGCAGTTCATGGGCGACGCGCGTCAGATCGGCGGAAGTCACCGAGCCGGCCACTTCCGGCTTCGGCGACAGTGTCAGGGTAACGATGGCGACGTCATCAATGCCGCGACCGACGATTCTCGGCTCGGCGATTCCCACGGGTATGCGGTCGAGATTGGCTCTGATCCGATCGTGCACGCGCAGCACTGCCGCGTCGGCTGATGTCCCGACGAGGAAACGCGCGGTGACGAGGACTTGCTCGTCGTAGGTCTGAGAGTAGACGTGCTCGACCCCGTTGATCGCCTTGACGATGGTCTCGAGAGGCTCGGTGATCAGCTTCTCGGCATCCTCGGCGTTCAGGCCAGGCGCCGACACGTGAATGTCGACCATCGGCACTGAAATCTGTGGCTCTTCCTCGCGCGGCAGCGTGACGAGCGCGACAAGGCCAACCGCGAAGGCGGCCAGCAGAAACAGCGGCGTCAGCGCCGAGCCGATGAAGGCACGGGTGAGATGGCCGGCTATACCGAGTTTCATGGCAGCACCACCGCATCGCCGGCAGAGAGGCCGGACAGAATTTCCACATCGTCGCCGTTGCGCTCACCAAGCACCACGGTCCGGTCGCTCTCCACGCCATCCGTGATGACGCGCAGCGTATCGATGCCGGACCGGCTGACGACGGCCGAAGCCGGCACCAGGATGGCCAGGCGCTTGCCGACTGGCACGCGGACGAGAAGGCGGGCATCGACGAACTCGGTGGGAAGCCCCGGCACTTCGACGTCGGCGGTCACGCGGCCGCCTTCGATCAGCGGATAGATCTTGGCAAGCCGCCCCTCCAGGGCGCCGTTCGCGGTCTCAACCGCGAGCGAGGAGCCCATCTCAAGCAGGTCGGCATGACGCTCGGGGATCGAAAGGCGCAGGAAAAAGCCGCCGCCGCCCAACTTGGCGACGGTCTCGCCGGCCATCACCACCGACCCCTTGGTCACCGGCACGGTCAGGACCTTGCCGTCACTGGGCGCCAGCACGTCCCCCTCGGCACCCTGCTGAACCACGACCTGTCGCTGCGCCTCGGCAGCGGCGATCTGGTTGCGGAACACATCGACCTGAGTGCGCAACTGGTCCAACCGCTGGCTGGTGGTGACTCCCTTGTCGACCAGCGTCTGGCCACGCGCGAGTTCGGCCTCCGCGTTCTGAAGCTGCGCGACAAGCGCCTTCAACTGGGAATCGAGGGCCGAGATCTGAAAGTCGATCTTGTCGTCGCGCACGACGGCGATGCGCTGCCCCCCCTTCACCGTGTCGCCCTCGGAAACATCGAGCGACACCAGGGTGCCGCCGACGCGAGCGCGGGGCGGCGAGACTGTCGCGCGCCTCGACGCGGCCATAGACCGCCTTCCACTCCGGGACGGCGACCGGCTGGACGACGAACGTTTCCGCCTCCGCCAGTGAGACGAGGCTGAGCGAAACGAGCCCGGCTAGGAAGAGGCGCATTACGAACTCCCGATCAGAAGGCGGTGCCGGACTTGATTCCGAGCTTGCGGAACACGATTGCCGCCGGACAGAACCCGGTGAAGGCCGACTGGATGAGGTTGAAGCCGACAAAAGCCGTCAGCCAGACGAAATACGGTGAGACGAAATAGGTGAGCAGCAGCGACACAAGCAGCACGCTACCGGCGAAGGCGAGAACGGCGCGATCAAGAGTCATCGGTCATCTCCGTCAAGAGTTTATATTATAATATACTCATATACAGAAACGCACCCAAGATGCAAGCGCTTCTCCACCCTCTTCGGCATACGGCCGACCAAGTGTGGCCGCGCAGCGCCAGAGACCGTGACAGGCTGGATCAACGAGGGGCCGTCGTCAATCATACATCAGGCGGCAAAACGGGATATTTGTATAGTTATTTCATCAGGATAACACGATGAGGCACCTATCCGGCGCGACGCGGCGAGACCAGATGGCAAGCCGCTGCGACAGTCAACTTCGATCGCCTTTTCCGCCGGTTTGATGATAGCCTCCGGCCCGAATCTCGGAGAGGAACGCATGGCCATAGCCTTCGACATCGGCGGAACGAAAATCGCGGCAGCAAAGGTCGGCGCCGATCTGGCGGCCAACGAAATCGGACGCGTTCCAACGCCGACC
>CAXXNH010000008.1:0-116110 GCA_963665435.2 uncultured Pleomorphomonas sp.
TCAAACGCGGCGGCGTCGAACTTGTTCCACTCCTGCAGGGATGTGATTTTTGCGGGAACCAACGCTGTCCTGGCGCGTCATTGGAATGACACTTCAGCTGGGACAGGTCATAAATGGTAATCTTCAGCGTATTTCTGACCGCCTTGTTCGGTCTGCTTCTTCTGGGAGGCGGCGTCTACCTCGTCCTTCTCGGTGGCAGCGCCTATTATCTGCTGGCAGGCGCCAGCTTGCTGGTAACCGCCTTGCTTCTCTTCCGACGAAGCGCTCATGCTCTCACCGTCTATGCCGCGACGCTCTTTGGTACGCTGGCCTGGGCGCTCTGGGAGGTCGGCTTCGATTGGTGGCAGCTTGGCCCACGCGGCGGACTGCTGGTCCTTCTCGGCCTTTGGCTGCTGACACCGTTTGTTCGGTCGCACCTCGACCGAGGCCTGACATCTCCCGCCCTTGGTCGTCCGCCAGCGCTGGCCCTGGCCGCCGTCTGCATCGTCTCGGCGGGCGTCGCGGGCTGGTCGATGCTGTCCGACCCGCACGATCTCGCCGGTCGTCTTCCCGAAAAGAGCAGCCAGGTCGCCGTCAACCAGAGCGACGTACCCGATGGCGAGTGGCGGCAATACGGCCGAACGCCGCTTGGACAGCGCTATTCGCCCCTGACACAGATCACGGTCGACAACGTCGACAAACTCAAGGAGGCTTGGCGCTTCGAGACGGGCGACCTGAAACAGCCCGAGGATGTCGGCGAGACCACCTATCAGGTCACGCCCCTCAAGATCGGCGACACGCTGTATCTATGCACCCCGCACAACTGGGCGATCGCCATTGATGCCGCCACCGGCAAGGAGAAATGGAAATACGATCCTGAGGTCGGCTTCAATCCGAGCCGCCAGCACCAGACCTGCCGTGGCGTAACCTACTATCGCGACACGGCCGCGGCTGCCGACGCCCCCTGTGCCGAGCGTGTCTACCTGCCCACTTCGGATGCCCGCCTGATCGCTCTCGATGCCCGGACGGGCTCGGTCTGCACCACATTTGCCGATCAAGGCGAATTGCACCTCGAAACCGGCATGAAGCACACCCCAAAGGGTTACTACTACTCGACATCGCCCCCGGTTATCGCGGCGCGAAAGATCATCATCGGCGGCGCCGTCAACGACAACTACTCGACGGAGGAACAGTCCGGCGTCGTCCGCGCCTTCGACGTCGATACCGGCGCCCTTGTCTGGAACTGGGATTCCGGCAATCCGAGCCAAACCGCGCCATTGCCGCCCGGCCAGACCTACACCACGAACTCGCCCAATAGCTGGTCGGTGTTCAGTGTCGACGAGGATCTGGGGCTCGTCTACGTCCCCCTCGGCAACCAGGTGCCGGATCAACTGGGCATGGGGCGCAGCGCCAGCGTCGAGAAATACTCGTCATCGATCGTCGCGCTGGACGTGGAAACCGGTCGGGACCGCTGGGTTCGCCAGACCGTCCACCACGACCTCTGGGACATGGACGTTCCCGCCCAACCCGCGCTTCTCGATCTGAGCAAGCCCGACGGAACCACCGTTCCGGCACTCGTCGGCCCGACCAAGCAAGGCGACATCTACGTGCTCGACAGACGAACCGGCGAACCCATCCTTCCCGTGAAGGAGGTGCCCGCCCCAGGAGGCGCCATTCCCGAGGACTTTTCCGCGCCGACCCAACCGGTTTCCGCGCTGTCGTTCTCGCCCCCGCCGCTTCAGGAAAGGGACATGTGGGGCGTCACCATGTTCGATCAGCTCGCCTGCCGCATCCGCTTCCACAAGCTCAACTACGAGGGGCGCTACACCCCGCCGTCGCTGAATGGCACCCTTGTCTATCCGGGGAACTTCGGCGTGTTCAACTGGGGCAGCGTCGCCGTCGACCCCGAAAGACAGGTGATGTTCGGCATGCCGACCTACCTCGCGTTCACCTCGCGTCTTGTGCCGCGAGCCGACATCCCGGCGCCCGGTGAGGGCGAGAAGGGCAGCGAGCAGGGTCTCAACCGCAACGACGGCGCGCCTTACGGCGTGGTGATGGGCCCCTTCCTTGGTCCTCTGGGCATTCCGTGTCAGGCTCCGCCGTGGGGGTATGTCGCCGGGGCCGATCTTTCCACCGGCAAGATCGCCTACAAGCACCGCAACGGCACGGTCTACGACATGACCGCCCTGCCACTGCCCTTCAAGCTGGGCGTGCCGGGCATCGGCGGCCCGATGATCACCAAGGGCGGCGTCGCCTTCCTCGCCGCAGCGGTCGACAACTATCTGCGCGCCTATGACCTCACGACGGGTCGCGAGCTTTGGCAGGCTCGCCTGCCGGCGGGCGGACAGGCGACACCGATGACCTACGCCCTCGACGACGGACGCCAGATGGTGGTGATCGTCGCAGGCGGTCACGGGTCCATCGGCACCAAGGCGGGCGACTATGTGATCGCCTATGCCCTGCCCTGAGCCCAAGCCGGCAACCGCCTGCCCACCTCATGGAACCGCAACGGCTTTCGCAGGTTGCCCTTGCGAAAGCCAATC
This sequence comes from uncultured Pleomorphomonas sp., assembly GCA_963665435.2. GTDB lineage: Bacteria > Pseudomonadota > Alphaproteobacteria > Rhizobiales > Pleomorphomonadaceae > Pleomorphomonas. The sequence goes on from CAXXNH010000008.1 coordinate 2,523, forward strand.
CGCTCAAACGTAACGGAGAGAAGCCATGACCACCCGTCTGCACGAACTGGAGGACGAGTATCGCGACTATCTCATCGAAAGCGGCGATGCCCCGAGAGACATTCTTCGATTCACCGCTGAGGACTTCGTAAGCCGCAACGAGGAGCGCGCCGATCCCGAGGGGCGCCTTGGCGGCGACCGTTGCGATCCGCGCATCACCGAAATGGCCGCCCTGATCGCCTATCAGCCCTGACGCCACGCCGAGACATCTCACCCCCGCCTTCGGGCGCTTGCCTCGGCCAACTCCCTCCCCCGCATCGTTCCGGTCGTGCCGGACACGCGGGGCTTTCTTTGCGTTGACGACGCTCAGCCGCTGGGAGACCGTTCGAAGTCGAAAATGCCCTGGGTTGCCAGCGCAGCCGCGCCGCGCGCCCATGAGCCCGGCACCCAGTCGGGCAAGAGTTCGGGTTTCGACATGAACACCCCCTCCTCCATCGCCCGTCGGATCGGCGCAAGGAGCGCCTCGCCGAACTGGACCGCCTCGCCACCGACGACGATGACTTCGGGGTCGAACAGGTTGACCAGATCGGCAAGATGCCGGCCGATGCGCGTTCCCGCTTCATCAAGAATGGAAATCGCATCAGGAACGCCCGCTTCGACCGCCCCTGCGAACTCCGTCCGCGATACCGGGGCGCCACCGCGCCTCTCCCGCCACGTTTCCAGCATGTAGGGCTCGGCGGCATGGGCCATCAGGCAGCCATGGCGCCCGCACTCGCAAAGCCTACCGCCGGGAACGGACGTGATATGGCCGAACCTGCCGGCGACGTTCCTGGCGCCGCGGTAGATTTCCGTGTCGATGATCAGCGCGGTGCCGATGCCCGTGCCCACTGCGAGAGCGACAAAATTCCGACGGTCGCGCCCCGCGCCAAACAGTTTCTGCGCAACGGCGAAGGCGCTGATGTCGTCGTCGATCCAGGTCGGTACGTGCACGTGTTCGCCCAGCAACTGGCCGAATGGCAGATCGCGCCAGCCAAAGCGAGGGCTGCGGCGGCAGATACCGTTGCGAACATCGACTTCGCCGGGAATCGAAACCCCTATCCCCATGACCTCGGCCTGCTGACGCCCACTTTCCGAGAGCATCTGTGGCATCGCTTCCGAAATCGCTCTGATCATGCCCTCCGGGCTCGTGTCGGAGATCGGGGCGTGCCAGGTGGCGAGTGGGTTCGTCGCGAGATCGGTCAACACGCAGTCTATTCCGTCGGCGTTGAGCTTGAAGCCGAAGGCAAGATGGGCCTCGTAGTTGATGTCGATCGGGACCGGTCGCCGACCGGTGGCGCCGGTCACCGCCTCCCGCTCCACGATCAGCGCTTCCTCCACCAGTTCGGCGACGACAAAGGTCACCGCAGCCGGACTGAGGCCGGTGATGGTTGCAATCTCCGCGCGCGAGACGGGGCCGTGGCGGCGCAGCAGATTAAGAATGAGCCGGCGGTTCAGCGCCCGCGATGTACTGGAGTTGCCCCGCACGATGTCCTCGTTTGTTTATTTCTTAAATTAACTGTTGGAACCTCGCCGAAACTAGGCTATCAGAGTCCATAAGGCAATCGGGGAGAGGTTGCCCGCGCGGCGTTTCCGCGCCCGGAGGTCAGAAACAACAGCTCTGCAGTCTTTGAGCTTCGAACGGATATCCGTTCGAAAACGCCTCGTCATGTCTCGGGAGGAGATTGATATGGATGGAAAAACTGAATCCACGACCGGCATTGAGCTCGCCACGACGCGCCGCCGGTTCATTCTCGGCACCGGCGCCGTGCTGGCCGGCGGCATGCTGGCCCGGCCGGCCATTGCCCAGGCCAAGGAACTGACCATCATTTCCAACATCGGCAATGCTGATCAGCGTGCCGTGTTGCAGCGCCTCGTCGACGAGTATTCCAAAGCATCCGGTGTCGCCGTCACCATCAACAACATGGACCACGAGGCCCACAAGACGGCCATCCGCAGCTATCTGGTGGTCGGCGCGCCCGACGTTTGCTTCTGGTTTTCGGGCAATCGCATGAAGGCCTTCGTCAAGCGCGGCCTGTTCGACGACATCTCCGACCTCTACGAACGCGAGGGTTACAAGAACGTCCTCGGTGCCACCACCGGCGCCTTGACCGTCGACGACAAGCAATACGGCCTGCCGCTCGGCGGCCTCCTCTGGGGCATGTTCTATCGCAAGGACGTGTTCGAGGAGAATGGCTGGGCCGCGCCCTCCACCATCGAGGAGTTGATGGCGCTTGCCGAGCAGGCCAAATCCGCTGGCATGGTGCCGGTGAGCATGGGGACCAAGGAAATGTGGCCGGCCGCCGGCTGGTTCGACCACATGAACCTCAGGATCAGCGGCCTTGAGAAACACCTGGCCCTGACGGACGGCAAACTTCCCTATACCGACGCCTCCCTGAAGCCGGTGTTCGATAGCTGGGAGGAACTGATCCGGGCCGACCTCTTCACACCGAACCATACCTCCTCGGGCTGGGAACAGGCGGCAGCAGCGCTGGCGCAGAAGAAGGCTGCCATGATGGACCTCGGCGGTTTCATCAAGTATGGCTTCCCGCCAGAAGACGTCGATCAGATCGCCTATGCGCCCTTCCCCGTGATCGACAAGGCCATGCCGCGCTACGAGGATTTCTCCCTCAACTCGGTACACATTCCCAAGAACGGCAAGAACAAGGAAAACGCCCGCGACTTCCTGGCCTATTTCTACAAGCCGGAAAACCTGGCCGCCTTCCTGGAGGTCGAAAGCGCCGTGCCGCCGCGCAACGACTGCCCGCCGAGCAAGGATCCATTGATCAATGCCGCCGTCGAGTCGATGAAGACCGTCGTCGGCACCGCGCAGTACTACGACCGCGACACCGACCCTGACATGGCGCAGGAAGGCCTCAAGGGCTTCCAGGAATTCATGGTCAAGCCAGAGCGTCGCGATCAGATCCTCGCGCGACTGGAAGCGACGCGTCAGCGGATCTTCAAGGGATAGCGAGCTCCAGGCGATCGCGAACTCCTCCCGATCGCTTGTCTCGGGCGAGGACAATGTCCCTCCCCCCTGGGGACACCTCGCCCGAGGCCTTCTCCATCGGTCACACAACTCGACGGGAATGACCAGATGATCCGCCTCTGGCGGCGCCACCGGTATTGGTTGGCGCCCACTCTCTTCATCCTGCCCGGCGCCCTGCTGTTCGGCATCGTAATCATTCTGGCCTCGGTCCAGACGATCTGGGTCTCCTTCTTCGATTGGGATGGTGTCGGCCCCATGCAGTGGGTCGGCCTCGCCAACTACGAGCAACTCGCCGAAGATCCGCAGTTCTATGTTTCGTTGAAGAACAACGTGATCTGGCTCGGCATGTTCATGCTGGCGCCGCCGCTCGGCCTGGCGCTCGCCCTGCTGCTGAACCAGGCGATCGCCGGCATGAAGTTCCTGAAGTCCATGTTCTTCGTGCCGCTGGTGCTCGCTTCGGTCACCGTCGGCGTGGTCTTCACCTGGGTCTACGACCCGACCTTCGGCCTGCTGTCGCTGATTTACGGTTGGTTCGGCGCCACCGCCCCCGCCTTGCTGTCCGACGAGCATCTGGTCAGCTTCGCCGTGGTGATCGCCGCCCTGTGGCCACAGGTCGCCTTTTGTCTGGTGCTGTTCCTTGCCGGCCTCAACAACCTCAACGAGGACCTGATCGGAGCCGGCCGAGTCGACGGCGCCCGAGGTTCCGCCATGCTGCTGCATGTCGTGCTGCCACAGCTTCGCGAGGTGAGCTTCATTGCGCTCGCGGTCACCGTCATCGGCGCCCTGCGCTCGTTCGACATGGTGGCCGTCATGACCTCCGGCGGACCATTCGGATCGTCCACCGTGCTTGCCTACCAGATGTACGAGCAGTCGATCTTTTCCTACCGCTTCGGCTACGGCGCCGCCATCGCCACCGTGCTGTTCGCCATCATGGCGGTGTTCATCGTCTGGTACCTTCGCACGTTGCTCCGGCCGGAACAGGAGACCGCCTGATGTACCCCCGTCCCATTCCGGAAACCAACCGTTCGGCTCGCGCCGCCTATGTCACCCTCGTCACCGCGGTGCTTATCCTCTGGCTGCTGCCGCTCGTCACGGTGATGCTGACCTCGCTCCGCTCCTTCGAAGAGGTGATGGCCGGCAACTACTGGGGATGGCCGAAGTCGTTCAATCTCGTCGAGAACTATACGGCCGTGTTCAAGCAGACGGCGCTGGCCCGCTACTTCGCCAACAGCCTGATCATCACCCTGCCATCCGTTCTCGGCGTCCTGATCCTGTCGACCCTGACAGGCTACGTGCTGTCGCGCCATCGCTTCCCGGGCAACAGGCTGGTCTTTGCGCTTTTCGTCGGCGGCAACTTCCTGCCGGCGCAGATCATGATGATCCCGGTGCGCGACCTGATGGTCGGCATCGGCCTCTACGACACCTTCTTCGCGTTGATCATCTTCCACACCGCTTTCCAGACCGGGTTCGCGACGCTGTTCATGCGCAACTTCATCGCCGCCCTGCCGGACGAGCTGTTCCAGGCCGCCCGGGCCGAAGGCGCGTCCCCCTGGCAGACGCTGTGGCACGTCGTCGTGCCGCTGATTCGCCCGGCGCTCGCGGCACTGGCCATTCTCACCTTCACCTTCGTCTGGAACGATTATTTCTGGGCCATCGTGCTGACGCAAAGCGACGCCGTGAAACCGGTGACCGCCGGCCTCAACAACCTGCGCGGCGAATGGGTTTCCGCCTGGAACCTCGTGGCGGCCGCGACGATCATGGTCGCGATCCCGCCGGTCGCAATGTTCTTCCTGATGCAACGCCACTTCATCGCCGGCCTGACCATGGGCGCGGTGAAGGGCTGACAACACCACTTGAAGGATGGCTCCTATGGCGAGCGTCGAAATACAGAACGTCGAAAAGCACTATGGCGGCTTCCACGCCCTCAAGGACATCAGCCTCACTATCGACGAGGGCGAGTTCATCGTGATGGTCGGACCGTCCGGCTGCGGCAAGTCGACCTTGCTCAAGACCATCGCCGGGCTGGAAACCGTCACCTCCGGCCAGTTGAACATCAAGGGGCGCGACGTCACTCACCTCGAACCCGGCGACCGGGGCATTGCCATGGTCTTCCAGTCCTACGCTCTCTATCCGCACATGACGGTGGAGGAGAACATGGGCTTCGGTCTCAGAATGGCCAAGCGCCCCAAGGCGGAAATCGACGCCGCCGTCGCCCGGGCCGCCCAGATCCTGCAGCTTGAGGAGCAGCTGCGGAAATACCCCAAGCAACTATCCGGTGGCCAGCGCCAGCGCGTCGCCATCGGTCGCGCCATCACCCGTTCGCCGGACGTCTTCCTGTTCGACGAGCCACTGAGCAACCTTGACGCGGCGCTGCGCACCCAGATGCGCGTGGAGCTCTCCACGCTGCACGCCCGGCTCGGCTCCACCATGATCTACGTGACGCACGATCAGGTCGAGGCGATGACCATGGCGAGCCGCATCGTCGTCCTCAACGGCGGTCGGATCGAACAGGTGGGCGCGCCGCTCGACCTCTATACCAACCCCGTAAACCTGTTCGTCGCCGGCTTCCTTGGCGCGCCCCGCATGAACTTCGTCGCCGCCAAGGTAAGTTCGGCAAACGGCAACAGCGCCACGGTGGTCTGCGGCGACAACCTCAAGATCGACTTCGACGATCTCGTCGAGACACCGGCCGCCGGTTCAAGCGTGACGGTCGGGATCCGGCCCGAGAGACTCCGCATCGGCGATCCGGACGCCGGCAACAGCTTTCCGGCGCGCGTGAACTTGACCGAGTATCTCGGCCGCGAAACCATCGTCTATGCCGACGCCGGCTCCCTCTCGACCTCCGGATCAGATAGCGGCACAGGCGTGTTCACCATCCAGATCGGCGATATACAACCGTTCGCGCCCGACGCGGCTGTTACGGTCGGCTTCGACGCCGGCGCCGCCTATCTCTTCGATTCCAACGGAAAGACGCTTTCCGCAACCAAGCCCGTCACCAAGATCTGACAAGGACTTCAGCACATGAAACTCGCATCTCAGGCGCCGCTGTCGGTTTGGCGCCCGCTCGCCCTCGACGATTTCCTTGTTGGTGCCCCGCATTATCCCGAGCATGTCGACGAGAGCTATTGGGAACGCGACGCCGAGCGCATGGCGGCCGCCGGCTTCAATGCCGTACGCATGGGCGAGTTCGCCTGGCACATCCTCGAGCCAAGCGAAGGCGTTTTCGACTTCTCTCTGTTCGATCGGGCGATCGCCATCCTGGGCCAACAGGGCGTCAACACCATCTTCTGCACGCCGACGGCGACGCCACCGCGCTGGCTGACGGCGACCTATCCGGAAGTGCTGCGCGTCGACGAGCACGGCCGCACCGCCAGCCACGGCTCGCGCCAGCACGCGGACACGGCCAGCCCGGTCTACCGCCAGCACAGCCGGCGTATCACCAGGGCGCTGGCCGAACACTACCGCGACAACCAGCATGTCATCGGCTGGCAGACCGACAACGAGCTCAACACCACCGTCTCGACCTCCTACTCGGAAGCGACCGCTCGCGAGTTCCGCCGCTATCTGCGCGGACGCTACAAGACCATCGCCGACCTCAACTTTGCCTGGGGCGGCGACTTCTGGGCGCTCGCCTACGACAGCTTCGACCAGGTGGTGCTGCCGCTTTCGGGCGCTCCCGGCCACCCCTCGCCCGGCCATGTTCAGGACTTCCACCGCTTCCTGGCGACCGCCACGGCGGCCTTCCAGCACGATCAGGTGGAAATCCTTCGCGCCACCAATCCCAACTGGTTCGTCTTCCACAACCTCGGTCGTCTGGTCGACATCGACTTCCGCGGACAGTTCGGTCAGGACCTCGACTTTCTCGGCTTCGACATCTACCCGATGCTCTACGACGAGATGCAGCGGACTGGCGGTCACGCGGCAACGCAGGCCTTGCACCTCGATGTCTGTCGCGGCTTCACGGGCAACTTCATCGTCCCGGAGCAGGCTTCGGGTTTCGGTAGCCAGCCGACCTTCTCGACCATGACGCCGGAACCGGGCGAGATGCGCCGCATGGCGATGAGCTCGGTGGCGCGCGGCGCCGACGGCCTGATGTTCTTCCGCTGGCGCCCGGCGCATTTCGGCGCCGAGATCTACTGGATGGGCATCCTCGACCACGACGACATGCCCCGCCGCCGCTATGAGGAGGCAACCCGCTTTGCCGCCGATATCGCCCGGATCAAGCAGGATCTTCTCGGCACATCGGTGCGCATGGACGTCGGAATCGCCGGCGCCGACTTCGACAATCAGGAGGCCCACCAGACCTACCCGATCGGCCTGCCAAGCCCGTTCGAGGACGCGACGCGACTGCACCGTTACTGCTACGACAACGGCATCGCCTGCGGCTTCATCCATCCCGAAGACGATCTCTCGCGTCTCAAGCTGCTCTACATTCCTCATTGGGTGATGTGGAAGCCGGAATGGGACGAACGGGTGGAAGCCTTCGTCAAGGCGGGCGGCACTCTAGTGGTCGGAGCCATGACCGGCACGCGGGACATAAACAACCACGTCATCCGCACCATGGCTCCGGGGCCCGGACTTGCCAGACTGTGCGGCGTTCGCGTGGAGGAGTTCGGACGTGTCGCCGAGCCGGGAGCCGACGGGCTGTTCGCGCTCCAGGGAAGTGAAGCGGCATCTTACAAGCCCGCGACGACGCATCCCGCCGGATCGACGGAACGCCGCTACATGTTTACCCTTGGCAATCGCGAACACGAAACCGCCCACCTCTACGAGTTGCTCGAGATCGACGAAGACGTCGAGACCATCGGCCGCTGGAGCAACCGCTTCTCTGCCGGCCGCGCGGCCATCACCAGTCGCAAGGTCGGGGCAGGACGGGCGGTCTACGTCGGCACATATCTGACGGAAACACTGGTCGAAGGCCTTGCCGACCAGCTGTTCGCCGCTGCCGACGTCGTGCCTCTCGTTCCCGACCTGCCGCCCAAGATCGAGGTGGCCATGCGTGAGGCTGAGGATCGCAAGCTGCTCTTCGTCCTCAACACGGACGCCGAACCGGCAACCGTCGCCGGCGTTGCCTCCGGTATCGACCTTCTGACGGGCCGTCCGGTCAGCGACCCGCTTCCGCTTGAGCCCTATGGCTGCGCCGTCATCAAGCTGGACTGATACGCCCGACCAAGCACCCTCGCCTCCCGGGCAACCGGGAGGCCGTTACTTGAGCCCATGACGATACATAGACCACGGGCCGATCCTCCGCCCGGTGGAGTGACGGACCACTCAGACGCCCTGCCGGGCCAAGGCGACGGCGTCGGCACCTGCCGGATAACGCAGTCGGCCGGTGGTATCATTCGCGGCCAGCCACACGGCCTCGGCCACATCGCTTTCCTTCGTCGTCAATGGTGGATTGGCAAAGGCGGCGAAGATGGGATGCGCGTATTCCGCGTAGGCTTCCGGAATGAGATCCATGACGGAAATGTCCGTGTTCTCGGCAAAGCGCGTCGTCGGCGCATAACCGGGCTCCACCAGTTTTGCCCGCACCCCGAACTCCGCGAGTTCATGGGCCAGCGACCCGGTAAAGCCCTCGATGGCCTGCTTGCTGGCCGTGTAGGCCGCGGCCAAGGGCATCGGCGTCAGCGTCACGCTGGAGGTCACGTTGACGATCACGCCGGATCGACGCGCGCGCATCTGGGGGATGACCGCCTGCGTCATCGCCATCACACCGAACGTATTGGTCTCAAACACCTTGCGAACGTGCGCCATGGGCGTTGCCTCGAAGGCGCCGACGACACCGATGCCCGCGTTGTTCACCAGAACGTCGATCGGTCCGGCGGCTTTTACGGCGGCGGCGATGCTGTCGGATACGGTAACGTCGAGCGGAAGAATGCGAATGCGATCCGACTTCGGAAACAGATCCTCGCGCGGACGGCGCATGGTGGCGATGACGGCCCAGCCCTGGGCATGAAAGTGACGGGCGATCTCCAGTCCGTAGCCGGACGAACAGCCTGTGATGAACGCGGTTTTCATGTCGGTCTCCTGTGTTTGCCGTTGACAGGATCGTTGTAGCGGGCATGATCAGGATTATCGCCGATCGAAAGTCCATATTTCATTGGCAGGAGTCCAGTTTGACCGATCCGTTGTCTGAAGTGATCCGGCTTCTTAGCCCGAAGGCCATCTACTCCAAGGGGATCAGCGGGGCCGGCCGTTGGGCGGTCCGATATGCTGAGTTCGGCCAGCCCGGCTTTTGCGCGGTGACGGAAGGCCGATGCCGCCTCGCCGTCGACGGCGAGGCGCCAGTCATCCTGGAGGAAGGCGACTTCGTCCTCCTGCCAGCCACGCCGGCCTTCACCATGTCGGGACTGGAGCCCGCCCCCGTCGTGCGCATGGATCCGAAGAGCGCCCCGCCGCCCGAAGGAGAAATCCGGCACGGTCGCACCGAGGGACCACCGGACGTGCGGCAATTCGGGGGCTATTTCACCTTTGCTTCGCCCGACGCCACCCTGCTCGTCTCGCTGCTGCCACGCATGATCCACATTCGCGACGTTCCGCGACTTACCCAGCTGGTTCGCCTCGTCGGCGAGGAAGCGGCGCGCGATGATATCGGCCGAGACCTCATTCTCGAGCGTCTGGTGGAAATCCTGCTGATCGAAGCGCTCCGCGCCGCGCCGCCGCAAGACGCCAGACCGGGCCTGTTGCGTGGGCTGGCCGATCCCCGCATCGCCATCGCGCTCCGCCAGATGCATGGCGACGTCGAACGCCCCTGGACAGTGCCGGAACTGGCGCGCGAAGCCGGCCTGTCGCGCTCCGCCTTTTTCGACCGCTTCGTCCGTCTGGTCGGAGTTCGTCCAATGGAATACCTGTTGTCCTGGCGCATGGCGCTCGCCAAGACCCTGCTGCGCGGCGGTGGCATGGCGCTTGACGAGGTGGCAAGACGGATCGGCTACGGATCGGCCAGCACATTCAGCACGGCTTTCAGCCGGCACGTCGGACTACCGCCCCGCCGCTTCATGCGCCACGCGGCGTGAGGGCCGAGAAAAACCGACCGCGAAAGGAACCCAGATGGTCCTCTTGGAATTTGCAATGTATCCCGTCGGCAAGGGCGAAAGCCTCAGCCCCTATGTTGCCCGATCGCTCGACATCATCGACAGGAGCGGCGTTGCCTACCAGCTCACGCCGATGGGGACCATCCTCGAAGGCGAGTGGAACGAAGTGATGGCCGTCGTGACCGAATGCTTCGAGGCGATGCGGGCCGACTGCCCGCGCGTCGAGGTGGCGCTGAAGGTCGACTATCGCCAGGGAGAAACCAGCCGTCTCGCCACCAAGATCGCATCGGTCGAAGATCGGCTGGGGCGCAAGCTCAGCACAGGCTGAGAAAGCCGCATTGGGCGCCGCCCTCGCCAACGACACGGCGGGACGGCGCTCCCCTCTCAGCGCGTCGGCCCAGTCTCGGCGTCCCTCATGGTCGCCTGGATATACTCGGCCGATTCGGCCAGCTTCTTCTTTTCCCAATCGTTCAGCTCGACCGGCATCTGCTTCAGGATGCCGTCGCGGCCGATCAGACATGGCATGCTGAGCGCCACGTCGCCATCATAGCCATATTGGCCCCGAAGCGTCGTGGAAGCGGGATAGACGCTGCGCTCGTCGAGAAGAACCGCCTTGGCCATGGTGATGGCGGCCTGGGCGACGCCCGCATTGGTCCAGCCCTTGCCGTTCAGGACCTCATAGGCGGCGGAGACAATGCGCGCCTTGACGACATCCGGATCGCGAATGTCTTCCCTGGCCTCGAAGTGCCGGTCCAGCTCGCCGAACGGGATGCCGCTGACGTTGACGTGGCTGAGAACGGGGAACGCCGTCCGGCCATGCTCACCCATCATGAAGCCGGTCACCGACTTCGGGTCGATGCCGTAGGTGTTGGCGATCAGTTTACGCAGCCGGGCCGAGTCCAGCATGGTGCCCGTACCGAAGACGCGCCCGCGCGGATAGCCGAACTCGTTCTCGGCGATGTAGACCATCGTATCGAGCGGATTGGTGATCAGGATGACGATTGCATCACGGGTGTAGCGGGTGATCCCGGCCATCACCTCGCGGATGACACAGCGATTGGCGCGGGTCAGCTGGGCGCGGTCCGGCTCCGCCTTGGGATTGGCAGGATCGGGCACGACGCTTCCCCCCGCCGCGACGATGATAACGTCGGCATCGGCGCACTGTTCGTAGCCGCCGTCGGTCACGTCGACGTTGTTCATGTAGGTCAGCGCCGTCGCCTGCGCCTGGTCGAGCGCCTCGCCGAAAGCGACATTCTTGAGGATGTCGATGACACCGATCCTGGCAAACAATCCGGTCTTCATGGCATCGGCCAAGACGTAGGAGCCGACGTGCCCGACGCCGATGACGACAAGCTTGTTCGTATGCATGACTTTGCTTTCAGGAGGTGACGGTTGCGCGAGCCAAGACGCCCGTCCCCGACCGCCGGCGCCTCAACGGTGACGGTGCGGCTCCTACTCTCCGAAAACCGGAACGACAAGCCAAATCAATGGGAAAACGGTACGCCTCGCCCCTCCTGTTTCCCTATGAGTGATACTCCGTAGCCACTTTGCGATCGGCGAAGACGCCCTCGTCAGAACGCGCCCAGGCCGTTCAACAGTACGATGGCGATGGCAACCGGCGCCACGAAGCGGACAAGGAAGAACACACTCCTGATGACCACGCGCTGAACCGGGGTGCCCGCCTCGGCGAGCCGCTTCTCGGGGGCCGCAAGGCCATAGACCCAGCCCACGAACAGACAAATCAGGATACCGCCAACCGGCAGCAGGATATTCGAACTCAGGAAGTCGAAAAGGTCGAAAGCGTTGAGGCCGAACAGCTTGAAGTCCGACATCGCTCCTTGGGAAAGCGCCGCCGGAACGCCAAGCACGGCAATCATGGCGATGGTGCTGATCGCCGCCGCCTTTCTCGGCAGGCCGAAACGCTCCGACAGGATGGCCACCACCACTTCCAGCAAGGACAGGATGGCGCCGACGCTGGCGATGGCCGTCAACACGAAGAACAGCGTCATGAACACGATGCCGCCCGGCATTGAGGTGAACACGGCGGGAATGGTCATGAACACCAGCGACGGGCCGGCCGCCGGCTCGAAGCCGAAGGCGAACACCGCCGGGAAGATGGCTATGCCGGCGAGCAGCGACACCGACAGGTCGGCAAACATCACCCGGGTCGCCGTGGCGGCTATGTTCTGGTTTTCCCTGAAATAGCTGCCGTAGGTCAGCATGGTGCCCATGCCGAGCGACAGCTTGAAGAAGGCCAACCCCAGCGCGGTCAGCATCACCGTCGGCGTGATCTTGGCGAAGTCGGGACTGAACAGGAACGCCAGCCCGTCCCCCGCTCCCGAGAGCGTCAGGCTTCGGACACACAGAACCAGCAGCAGGATGAACAGCAACGGCATCAACCGCCGCGTCACGGCCTCGATACCCTTGGAAACGCCGAAGGCGATGATAAACCCGGTGAGACCGAGCACGACCCACTGCCAGACAAGCGAGGACATCGGATCGGCGACCATCTGCCCGAACACCGCCTCGGCCGCCTTCGGGTCGGTGGTGGCGATCTCGCCGGTCAGCGACTTGAAGATATAGGCGTAAACCCAGCCTGCGACTTCGGAATAGAAGGCCATGATGAGAAGCGCCGCGGCGAACCCCATCCATCCGATCGCTTTCCACCACCACTGGTTCCTCGGCGCCAGCTTCTCGAAGCTGGTGATCGCGTCCGCGCGCGCGGTTCGGCCGAGCATGATCTCGGAAATCATCACCGGCAGGCCAACCAGAATGGTCGCCGCGAGATAGACCAAAAGAAAACCGGCACCGCCATTGGTGCCGGTCAAGGATGGAAACTTCCAGATGTTGCCCAGCCCGACGGCCGACCCGAGGGTGGCCATCAGTGCGCCGAATGCCGTGGTAAACCCGTCGCGACCTTGAGACATGTTCGCTTCGCCCCTGCCCAGTTTTGTTTATTGAGCAAAGCTATCGACCACCGGAGGAAAGCGTTCAAGATAGGGGCGTTCACCACCTCCGCCCATTCTGTGCAAAAGCTGGCTTACCAAGCCCAATGACGTAGCCGATTCAGAGCGTTCAGCGCCCGGCAGGCGGCAGAAGAGCCGACAATTGACGATCTCGCTCGGCACTGGTGATCGCGTGAGCCAGATCCTCGGGGATGCCGACGGCCGAAAGCACCGCCTCGGAGAGCTGCAAGCTCGCCTCCAGCGGCAGCAGAACAACCTTGGAGGCTCCGGACTCCAGCAAGAGCTTGGCATGCTGGGCATCGTGGGCACGGGCAAAAATGGGCAGATCGGGCCACTCCGCCCGAGCGACGCGAACAACGTCGGCAGCCGCCACCGTGTCGTTCATGGTGACGACGAGAGCCGCCGCCTTGCCCGTCCCCAGTCGCTTCAGCAAGGGGCGATGGATGGCATTGCCCCAGTGAATGGCGACACCGGCATTTCGCAAGGCCCCGACGGTGAGCGCATCCGCATCGACCGCGGCGATCGGGATACCGGCTTCACGGAGTGCTCCGCCCACCGCTCGGCCGACGCGACCGTAACCAGCGATCACGACGTGGCCTTCCTCTCCTTCAGGGGGCAAGTCCGGAACCGGAGTCTCGTTGCGCAACAGGCGTGGCACAAGGCGTCGCGCGATAATTCCAACCGTCGGCGACGAGAGCATCGACAGGCCGACGACCACGACGATCAGGCTGCTAACCTCGTTTGTCAGCAGGCCGAAGCCGGTGGCCAAGCCGACCACGACGAAGACGAACTCGCTGCCGCCGGCAAGAAGCAGAGACAACTCCGCCATCACGGACTTCGGCAATCCGACAACGCGGCAAACAACCAGCAGGATGGCGACCTTGACCGCGAGAAAGCCGATCAGCGCGCCGAAGTGCAGAAAAGGCGCCGCGACCACACGATCGAGATCGATGCCGAGACCGACGGACACGAAGAAAACGCCGAGCAGCAGCCCCTTCACGGGCTCGATGTCGACGGCGATCTGATGGCGATACTCGGTTTCGGAAACAAGAAGACCAGCCAGAAAGGCTCCGAGCGCCAGCGAGAGACCTATCGTCTCGGTCAGAACCGCCGTTCCGATCGCGGTGACGAGAACCAGGGCCAGGAACAGTTCGCGGATGCCCGTTGCGATCACCATGCGAAACAGGTGGCGAAGTAGCAGACGCCCAAGGGCCATGATCACCGCCACGGCCAGCGAGGCCTTGACGACGGCAAGCGCGAGGTCGAGTCCGACGGACTGTTCGCCCGCGCTGCCAAAGGCCTGGGTCATTACGAGTACCGGAATGACCGCGATATCCTGGAAAAGCAGGATCGACAGCGCCGAGCGACCGAGACGGCTGCCGACTGCTCCGCGTTCGGCGAGGAGCTGCATGACAATGGCCGTCGACGACATGGAAAGAGCCGAACCGACCACCACGGCCGCCGGGAGCGGCAGGCCGATCAGCAGCAGAAGGCCAATCATGACCCCGGCAGTGGCGATCATCTGGGCGCCGCCCAGACCGAAGACGCGAACGCGCATTGCCCAGAGGCGATCAAGCGACAGTTCGAGGCCGATCATGAACAGCAGGAAGACCAGACCGAGCTCCGAAAGGATGGCTATCCCGGCCCGGTCGGTAATCAGCAGATACTCGATGCCCGGCACGAAATGCGAAATCCGCCCGAGGCCACCCGGTCCGAGAAGCAGCCCGATGCCGACAAAGCCGATGATCGGGCTGATCCGCAGACGGTGCATGAAGGGCAGCACGACGCCGGTCGCCGCGAGAAACACAACCATTTCCCGAAGATCGAGCGCGGCGTTGGTCATGTTCAAAAGCCCCCTGCGTCGGCGATCCTACAGGGATGCGAGTTGCTGAAGTCATAAGCGATAGTCGCGGAGCTGCCGGATAGACAGTCCGTATCAGCCCTTGCGCCGGACTGGACTCTCGGGAAAAGGCGTCTCAGGACTTCCCTTGAGCGCCAGGATATCTCATCCGCCCAAAGCCGACATGTATCTCTTCAGCGCAGGCTCCCGGCCGGGACTGGTGCCGAACTCATGGGAGCGCGGCTTGCCCGCGACGGCGGCTCGAATGGCGCCCTCAAGACCGACCGCTCCGCCCTCTCGGCGAATGATCGCGCGGAGATCGGTGAAGTCATCGTGACCTAGGCAGGTGTAGAGCGCCCCGGTGGCGCTGAGCCGGAGGCGGTTGCAGGTCTCGCAGAAACAATCGCTCAAGGCGGTGATAAACCCGATCCGACCGCCGGTTTCATCGATGCGGGCGTACCGCGCCGGGCCGCCTGTCGTCACATCGATATCGGTGAGAGTCCAACGTCCCTCGATCAGTTGCCGCAGCTCGGCCAGCGGAAGGTAGCGATCCGCGCAACTGGTCTTGACCTCCCCGAGCGGCATGGTCTCGATGAACGAGACATCCAGCTGGCGGTCCTGAGCAAACTGGATGAGGTCGAGAACATCTCCCTCGATGTAACCTTTCTGGGCGACAGCGTTGAGCTTGACCGCCAGACCGGCCTCGCGGGCGGCATCGATCCCTTTCAGGACCGCATCGAGATCGCCGCCGCTCGTGATCTCGGCAAACCGATCGCGATCAAGACTATCGAGCGAAACGTTCACCCGACGAACGCCGCAATCGGCGAGGTCACGTGCGTATTTCGACAGCAGAACACCGTTGGTCGTCACGCAGAGCTCATCGAGCTCTCCGCTGCGAAGATGGCGCGACAGCCCCTGGAACAGGTGCAAGACGCCCTTGCGCACCAGTGGCTCGCCACCGGTGATCCTGACCTTGCGGATGCCACAGGCGACAAAGGCTGAGGTCAGAAACTCCAACTCCTCGATAGTCAGGACGTCCCGTCGCGGCGAGAACGAAACCTCACCCGCCATGCAATATCCGCAGCGCAAATTGCACCGGTCGGTTACGGACACTCTGAGGTAGGTGATCGCTCGACCGAAGTCGTCAACGAGTCTGGGCTGCATGGTCTACCGCCACTGTTCTGTGGAACGCTGTCACCGGGTGGCCGACAGGTCCCAATGTCCTTGCGAAACGGCCGGAAGTACCAAATAGCCCGGCCGTCTCTGTTCTTGGTCGTTCAGGAGCGCCCCTCAGGCATTGGGATCGTCGGCATTCGGGAAGAAGAGCTGCTGACCGTCGATACGATAGGCTGCGATCGCCGACTGTCCCTCCGGCGATACGAGCCAGTCGATGAAGGCCTGACCATCGTCGGCCTTCACCGTCGAGAACTTGGCGGGATTCACCAGCATGACGCCGTACTGGTTGAACAGCTTCTTGTCGCCTTCCACGACGATGCCGAGATCGCCCTTGTTGGCAAAGGCGATCCAGGTGCCGCGATCCGACAGCGTGTAGGCGGCCATGGCATTCGCGGTGTTGAGCGTCGCGCCCATGCCCTGGCCGATCTCGCGGTACCACTCGCCCCGCACCGCCGGCAGGTCGATATCCGCGGCCTTCCAGAGTTTCAGTTCCGCGGAGTTGGTGCCGGACTTGTCGCCACGGGAGACGAAAGGCGCCTTCTTGTCGGCAATCGTCTTGAAGGCCGCGACAACGTCCTTGCCGCCGGCAATGCCGGCCGGGTCGCTCTTGGGACCGACCACCACGAAATCGTTGTACATCACCGGGTAGCGCTTCACGCCGAAGCCGTCTTCGAGGAACTTCAGCTCCTGCGACTTGGCGTGGACGAACACGACGTCGGCGTCACCGCGCCGTGCCGTATCAAGGGCCTGGCCGGTTCCCTGCGCAATGACCTTCACGGTGATGCCGGTCTTTGCTGTAAACGCCGGCAACAGCGCGTCGAACAGCCCCGAGTCCTGGGTCGACGTGGTCGAGGCAACGGTGATGAATCTGTCTTCGGCCTCGGCCGCCGACAACATGCCGATGGCGACCAGCACGGACGCCGCAGCGGTGACGAAGGTACGACGCAGCATTGGGTTTCTCCAGTTTCGTAAAGCGTGACGCAACCTCACCAGAACAGGCGATGTTCCAGAAAGGCCTTGGCTTCTTCGGTTTCGGGTTGGGTGAAAAAGCGCTCGGCAGCGTTCTCTTCGACGAGCCGACCGTTGTGAAAGAAGAAGATCACGTCGGCGAAGCGGCGGGCGAGCCCCAGATCGTGCGTCGTCAGAACGAGCGTGACGCCGCGCTCGTGCAACACATCCAACATGTCCTCGATCTGGCGGCTGGCCGTCGGATCGAGTGACGACGTCGGCTCGTCCAGGAACAAGAGATCGGGACCGAGGCTCGCGGCCCGGGCAATGGCAAGCCTCTGTTGCTCGCCACCGGACAACACGCGGGCCGGACTGTCGGCAAGGCCCGAGAGGCCGAACTGGGCCATGGCCTCGTCGGCCATGCGTCGGCGCTCGTACCAGCCAACACCGGCCATGGCGAGCGCATGGGTGAAATTGGCTCGAACCGATCGGCGAAGCATCACGGGCTTCTGGAATACCATCGCCTGCTTGCGCCGGATCTCGGTTGCCGAAACGGGAAGCGTATACTCGATCCGCCCCGATGTCGGGGCAATAAGCCCATGACAGACCCTGAGAAACAGCGACTTGCCGGCCCCGTTTGGCCCGAGAATGACATTGCGCTGTCTGTTCTGGATGCGAGCAAGCGGAACGTCGAGCAAGGTCCGCCCGTCCATTTCCAATCGAAGGTCGCGTACGATCAGCGGCAGCATGGACGTTGTATCGCGCATCAGCTTTTCCCCGAAAACCGTGCGCCAACGCGCGAAATGCCGAAGGCAAGACTGTTGATGACCAAGGTGAGACTCATGAGAACGGCGCCCAGCGCCATGGCCAGCGGCAGGTCTCCCTTGGACGTCTCGAGGGCGATCGAGGTCGTCATGGTGCGGGTGAAGCCGGCAATGTTGCCGCCGACGATCAGAATGGCGCCGACCTCGGCGCTGGCCCGCCCAAGCCCGGCGAGCAGCGTCGTCACCAGCGAGAAACGAGCGTCCCACAACAGCGTCGGAATGGAGCGCAGCCGACCGGCGCCAAGGGACGTCATGTGGTCCTGATACTCCGTCCAGAGGTCCTCTATCGTCTGCCGGGTCAGCGCGACGATGATGGGCAGGACCAGAACGAACTGGGCGATCATCATCGCCTTGGGCGTGAAGAGCAGACCCAGATCGCCAAGTGGTCCGGAGCGCGAAAGAAGCAGGAAGATGGCGAGGCCGGCAACGACGGGAGGAAAGCCCATCATGGTATTGACCAGCACGATGATCACCGTGCGCCCAGGAAAGCGGACCAGAGCCAAGCCGGCGCCCAAGGGCAATCCGACGAGCCCGGCGCAGGTTACGGCGGTGATGGTGACCTGAAGCGACAGAAGAATGATGCCCAAGAAGTTCCCGCCATCGCCCGTAAGCAATGACAAGATTGAAGAAATGGGCACCGCGTCCTGCTGCATGCGTTATTCCACGTATCTTTCCGGATAAAACAAAGTGTTATTCCACGGATAGCAGCCCGATACGACGTTCATCACTGTATTCTGCCAGTTTAGGAACATGGACTTTCGAATAATGTCACACGAAGCATATCCGCATCCTAACAGAATTCCGTAAATAACAACACATTGGACTAGGCCGAGCACAACCGTCCTCCCACAGCCCTCATGTTCGGCAGGATGCTTCTCCCAGCATGGCCGTTATACCCGCGCCTTCACCCCATTTATCTTGGAGCCTGAGGAAAGGCTGTCACCTAGGCGACAACTCGGGTTTGGTAAGCTTTCTTCCCGAGTCCGGTATTCCGATTGGCATAGCTCTTCGCACCGACTCCGGCATTCATCCCGGATCGCAGGCTGCCTCGTTGGGGAATGCGTCACCGCTTGCCCGGGGATTCTGGTCACGCCGCGCGCGCCAGCTCCGTGCGAAGGCGCTCGATGTCGCGGACAACGAGGCTGCGCGGCGTTGGGCGGAGAATGTCGCTCGATCGGGTGAGTTCGGCGAGAATAGTCGAGACGGACTGACGCGCCGCGCCGATGGCCGCTGCGAGCTCATCGCCGGTCGGGGCCGGATCGATGACGGTTCCCGCCGACGTCTCACGACCGTCGCGTTCGGCAAGTGCGCACACATGCCGGATGACACGGTAGCGTACGCTTCGGAAAGCCATATCGCCAACCATCGACAACGACCGACCGAGAAGCGTCTCGATGACGGACAGCACGCACCGACCGAACTCGGGATAATCGCGGACCAGCCTCTGGAACAGCGCACGCGGAACCACGGCTGCTTCGCCCTCGGTTGTGACTTCCACCGCCATATCCGCTCGAAGCGGCAGCGCATCGCCGCAGCCGAGCGTGAACAGGGTCAGCTCCCTGCCCTCGTGCGAGGCAAAGCAACGATACCGGCCGGAGGCGACGATCAGTGTGGCTTCTCCACACTCGTCCGTCAGGTCGGCGCCATAAATAAGGTGGCCAACCTTCATCCGACGAAACCTGAGTGCCGCCCGATCCAGGATCTTCTCAAGCGCCAGATGCGGCCGCATTTCCTGGCCATCCGCCTCGTCACCGGACGTCCCTTTCGGGCTAGGCCGAGCTGACGGAGCCGCCCCGCATGACGGCCGGCGCGGCAACTGCAAACGGGCGAAAAACTCTTCACCGTCGGTTGACCGGAGCCTGCACTCGCCCGCCACCGCCGTTTGTTCGGCGACATCGTAACCGGCCGCAAACAAATGCTGGAAGCGAGCTCGGCCGACGGCCGACCAATCGTGCCCCAGAAGCTCCAGCGCGGCGCGATTGGCGCCGATCAGGCGGTCCTCGTCAAAGGCCAGCACACCGTCTCTCGGGCCCCCGAACAGATACTGGCTGGAATGGAAACGAAGTTGCGCGTGCCCATGAAAGCGTAGGTCAAACAAGCGGCGCTCGATCTCGATCACGGCGCGTCTGAGCAAGGGCAGCAGATGGTCGTGAGGAACGGTAAAGGAGGTCGACACGTCGAGAACGCCGGCCAAATGGCCCGACGGATCGAGGATCGGCACCGCCGAGCAGCTGAGGGAGGTGTTGAGACAGAAAAGATGCTCGGCGCCAATGATCGACAGACCAACCTTCTCCAGAGCCACGGTGCCTATGGCATTCGTTCCGATCGCCTGTTCGGACCAGTCGACCCCTTCGTTAAGGCCCAGTCGATCGGCGTCGTCGGAGAAACCGCCCTCGCCCAGTCTGCTCAATACGATACCGGTGGGATCGGTAAGAATCACGACGCCACCCAATGCGCTCAGCTCGTTGGCGAGCGAGGCCATTTCTTCCATCGAGGCCGCGATCAGATCGGCGTTGCGTTCCTTGAGGCTTCTCAATCCCGCGTCTTCCAGTCTGTCGCGTTGCCGAGCCAGCGTCGGAGACGCGAAACCGAACTGACTGCTCCGCTGCCAAGACCGAACGAGGGGCGTCGGTACGCCATCGGGCACCGAGCCCGTGGAAAGAAACCGCGAGCGCACCGCCAGAATGTCGCCGTGATGCATCGAGCGACAGCCGCTGCGCCCCAAGGTCTGAGGTCTTGACGTGGAGGAACACCGCTCGCAATCGGAGACGGCTCCGGTCGTCGACCGGCAGTTCAGGACGTCGTTCTTGATCGGCAGGTTCATCGGGCCAACCTCTGCGATCTACCGTCAGTTGAGCTGGTTGTAGGCATAGAAGGAAACCGGATCGCCGATCCGGACGACCGTGCACGCCTCGGGAAGTTCGACCATCCCGTCGGTCCGGGTCAGCGACGTAAGGACACCGGCGCCATCGACCGGATACTTCATCGCCACCGTCCCCCCATCCAAGCGTTCGAGGGACACGCGAACATACTCCCGCCGACCGGCTTTCTTTTTGTAGTCGAAGCCGGAAAGCACGGTCATGGCGACGAGCGGCGCCGGCTGTCCGCCCGCCAGCACGGTCACCAACGGCCGGAGCACATGCGCGAAAGTGACGAATACCGCGACCGGATTGCCGGGAAGGCCGACCAGCGGCGTGCCATTTATGATGCCCATGGCCAATGGTCGCCCGGGCTTGATCCCGAGACGCCAGAAAACCATCGAGCCGTTGGCGGCGATGGCGGCCCGCACATGATCCTCTTCGCCGGTGGACACGCCGCCGGACGTCACGATGAGATCGTAGGACCGGGCGGACGCATCAAGGCGCTCGGCCGTGACGCCGCGATCGTCGGGAAGAATGCCGAGATCGGTCACCTCGCATCCGGCACGCTTGAGCATGACCTGCAGGGAAAAACGATTGGAGTCGTAGATCGCCGCCGCACCCAGTGCCTGCCCCGGATCCCGCAACTCGTCGCCTGTCGAGAACACGGCGACGCGCGGCCTGCGGCGAACCTCGACGGAGGTAACGCCGAGCGCGGCGAGCAGCGCGACGTCGCGTGGTTCGAGGCGGCGACCGGCCGGCGCGGCCACGCTTCCCAGGGCGATATCCTCCCCTCGCGGACGGCAGTTGGCGCCCTTGCGGAGCCCCGGCGGCAACTCGACGCGACCGTCGTCGCCGACGGTCACGTCTTCCTGCATGAAGACGGTATCGGTCCCCCGCGGCATTGGGGCGCCGGTGAAGATGCGAGCCGCCGTTTTCCGGGCAACGGCATCGAGCGCCGCCTGGCCCGCCGCGACCCTGGAGCCAACCGGCAACACTGTAGGCCCATCGGCAGCAAGATCGGCGTAAGCAACGGCATAACCATCGACCGCCGAATTGTCGAATACCGGCAGGTCGATCGGGGCGATCAGGTCGGTAACGAGAAAACGACCGTCGGCGTCGATCAGGCCCACCCTTTCAGTCTCGGTGACCGGCGGAACCCTGGCGGCGATCAACGCCAGCGCATCTTCGACCGGCATCAGATCGCCCCCGAATGCGAAGGCGTCCGAACTCAACTGCACCATGACCCAGCCTCCAGTCTCCGCCGTCGTTCCATCACGAACCGCCGCCTGACTTTGCCCGACAACCGGCCTCGCCGGCAACGCGCCCGTCATCTTCGGCACGATAGGCCTGAGCCAGCAGTTCGACGGGATGAGACACCGGGTTTTCCTGCATTTGGGTGAACTGCATTCGACAGGCCAGACATTCCGTGACGATCCGGTCCGGCGCTGCCGCCCCTATCCGGTCGACCAGACCGCGCCCCATGGCCAGCGAAGCGGCATGGAAGTCCGTCTTGAACCCCATGATTCCGCCGAGACCGCAGCAATCCATCGGCTCCCCAACCGGCGAGACATTGGCCTGCGGCGCCTTTTCGAGAAGATGTAGCCACGGACGGCCCATGTTCTGCTCCCGCAGATGGCAGGGCGCAAAATAGGAGAGCTTCAGGGACGACTTCATCGGCGGCAAGCGCAGGGCGCCCTCACGATCAAGGGCGCCAAGATACTCGCCAAGCTCGAAAACATGCGCGGCAACCTTGATCCGCGGGAAGGCGTCCCGGCTGGCAAAATAGCCCACGTCCCCGCGATCCGCCTCCGCGTGCAGGCCGAGATTGTAGTTGATCACCCAAGGCGCGAGAAACTCGGACGCAACGCTGCTGGTCCGGCCGGACGGACCGGACACTTCATCGGTGAGCACACTGGCGATTGCCCCGGTATCGCCGCCGCACTCACTCCCCAGCGCCCGGATGCGATCGCGATAGGCCGGCGAGAACTGAGCGTCTCGGGCCAGCACCGACTTGAACATGAACGAACATGTCGGACAGGCCGTCACGATGTCGTAGCCGTCTTCCACGCATTGCTGAAGGACCGGCAAGTTGGCCTCGACAAGATCGAGGGTGAACGGCTTGTCGCCTTCGAGATAGGTTGGCATGCCGCAGCACTTCTGCTCCGGCACGTAGACCGTGACGCCGTTTTTCTCCAGCACCTCGATGGTTGCCTTGGCAACCTCTGGGAACATGTAGCGGGCGGTGCAGCCGACGAAGTAGGCAACCTTGCGCCCCTCAACACGCCTTGGGCGGTCCAGGCCACGCCGGGCAAGCCACCGCGCCAGGCGATCACGAGGAAACGACGGCATCTTCCGGTCCGGGTGGACGCCGACCAGCCGCCGAGCGAGCCGCCCGAACACCGGATTGTTCATGACGACATCGACCAGTCTGGGAAAGGTGCCGCAAACCCGCCCTACCAGTTGGACGTTCTCGACAAAGCGAACCCGCAACGGCAGGCCATCCCGCTCCACGAAGGCGTCCTTGGCTCTGCGGATATCGTTTTGAACCGGTCGGCAGGGACACTGGCCGCAAGCATTGCAAAGGTCGACGAGTTCGGCCAGATCCTGCCCCGACACCGGCTTGCCGCCCGACTTGGCACGGTCGGCGAGATGAAAAAGGCGTGGGAAATACTGGCACGGCGCGTCTTCCATCAACTCGCGGCACTGCTCGCAGTTGACGCAAGTGGTCATGACAGAGCGCGCCAGAAGCTCCGGCTTGTCGAAGCTCATTGCTCCTCGTCCTCCCCGCCATCTTCGCTTTTTGCGAAGGACAGGCCGAAAGGCTGCTCCGGCTTCGTCTGGCCATGGATGCCAAGCAGCAGGCGATGCGGCCCCGGCACCCCCGGCGGCACGAGCGCCACACGGTCTCCGGGGTGAATGATGGCATCCTCGATGGCGATGGCGGACCGGTTGATGATGAACGACTCCACGCTGTCACCGTCGATCGAGACGAAGCGCAGAAAGTCCTCGCCCGCCATGTCGGTTTCGATCTCGAGGAAATGCGGAATCGACCAGCCGCGATCCTTGAACAGTTGTCGCAACCCCATGAAGGCTATGAGTTCGATCCGGCCGCTCATGCGATCACCTCACGCTGGTCCGAAGACGGGAGACGTCGGGTTTCGATAGTACTCGACGGTGTCGAAACCCATGTCGCGGATATCGACCATCAGCAGTCGGCCGATCAGCGGCTGGCCAACGCCGGTGATCACCTTCAGCGCCTCGCAGGCGGCAAGCGTGCCGAGCACCCCGACGACGCTGCCGAGAATGCCGACCTCGGAACAGGTGAGCGCGGCGGTCTCGGGCTCCCTGGGCATCAGGCAACGCCAACTCGGATTGGGTTGACCGTTCGCATCCGCCTCGTAAGGCATGAGCGTCGTCAGCGAGCCATAGAACTCCAGGACGCCTGCCGTGACCAACGGCTTGCCGCAAGCGTAGGTCGTATCCGCCATCAGAAAGCGGGTCGGGAAATTGTCGGTCCCGTCGACGACGATATCGTAAGCCTTTACCAGATCCACGATATTTCCGGCATCGAGCCGAAACGGATGGGGCTCCACCTTGACGTGAGGATTGATGGCGGCGATGCGCTCGCCCGCACTCTCGACCTTCAGCTTGCCGACATTCGCGGTGGAATGGATCACTTGCCGCTGCAGGTTGGAAAGACTGACCCTGTCATCGTCGACAAGTCCAAGGGTGCCGACCCCGGCCGCGGCGAGATATTCGATTACCGGCGAGCCGAGCCCGCCGGCGCCGACACACAGGACACGCGCCGCCTTGAGCTTGTGTTGCCCCGGACCGCCGACATCCCGCAGCAGGATATGCCGGCTGTAGCGCTGGAGTTCCACATTCGAAAGCAAGGTCGCCCTCCCATCATGCCGATTTCATGAAACGGCTGAGGAGGCCCTTGTCGGGGCCTCCTCCACGTTCGTTCCAGCAACTCCAACGAAAAGCACGCGTTGGGGGCGCAGGCTTCCCGACTAAAACGCCCCTAGGAGGAAACGAGCCTAGCCCCCTCCGAGGAGGGGAAAGAGCGCCAGAACGTCGCCTTCTTCGAGCACGCGATCGAGTTCGGCCGCGCGCCCGTAAATGAAGATCATGCCGATCAGGCCATGGTCGATTTCAAGCTCCGTCGCCACGTCGGCAACGGTGGTTCCCGCCGGATACTCCCGCCGGGCTTCCTTGAAGCGGTTCTCGCGAAAGGTCGCGAAGAGTTTGACCGTGACCCACATGGCCGTTTCGACCTAGAAGTTCCAGAACGTCTCGAGTTCTTTCTGCTCCATGTCCCACTTGACGTTATGCGGGGCGATGGCTTCGAGCTCGAAGAACTCCGGCAGACGGTCCTGCTCCGGCCCGATGCCGGCCGCCAGGTTGAACTCATGCTCGAGCTTGAGCACCGTCTTGCCGAGGCCGACCACGTCGTCCATCGTCA
Source organism: uncultured Pleomorphomonas sp. (assembly GCA_963665435.2). GTDB lineage: Bacteria > Pseudomonadota > Alphaproteobacteria > Rhizobiales > Pleomorphomonadaceae > Pleomorphomonas. Next base: position 27,641 of record CAXXNH010000008.1, read on the forward strand.
GCTTGGTGCCAAACCGGGCGTTGAGCATGTCGACGGTGGCCGGCAGGCACTCGGCGATGTCCAATGCCGGGAAGGCGATGAACAGGCAGAGGCCGGTGGAGTCGATGGCCGCCGTGGCGATCTGGAGATTGCGCGACAGTTCGACCTGCCCCTCGTTGGACAGCGGATCGACCTTGCCACCGACGTTGAGCACGTTGGTGGCAACCGCATAGCCAGCCGTGTGGTCGGCCCCCTGCGTCGTCGTGGCGTAGGTGACGCCGATGCCCTTGACCGAGCGCGGGTCGTAGGCCGGAATGGCCTGGTTCTTGACCACCGGCACGCGGGCAACGCCATAGGTCTTGCCGACATGGCCGGTACCACCACCAAGGATGCGGCCGAGCGGCGTGGCCTTGCCGATCTCCTCACGCAGCATGCGCAGCACTTCCGTTCCGTCGCCGAACTTGAGGATGCCAGCCTCCATGGCGACGCCGAACATCACCGGCGTCTCGATGCTGTCGACGCCGAGATCGTCCATGACGTTGTCGCACTCGGCGATCAGGTCGAGGTTATCGATGAGGCAGTCGGCGCCATAGGCCCAGATGGTCTCGTACTCGAAGCCGGACGTCAGGTAGTTGCCGTCCTTGTCGTTGTAGACCTGAGAGCACTGAATCACGCAGCCGAGCGAACAGCCGTGCGTCGGCTCGCCGCCACGGGCCACGATCGTGTCGTACATGTGCTCGCCCGAGATCATGTCGTGGTGGTCGCACTGACCCGACGTGAAGTTGCGGGTCGGCAGGCCGCCGATCTCGTGCAGGATGTTGACCAGCACGGCGGTGCCGTAGGTCGGAAGGCCCTGGCCGGACACCGGATGGTCCTTGAGCGCCTTGGTGAACACCATGTTGGCGGCCTTGAAGGCAGCCGAGTCGACCAGCGGAACCGGACGGGTGCCCTCCTGGTCGATAGTGATGAACTTGATGCGCTTGGAGCCCATCACCGCGCCGAGACCGCCACGACCGAAGCTGCGCAGCTTGCCCTCGGGATCGCGGGTCGAGATGTTGGAGATCATCATCAGGTTCTCACCGGCCGAGCCGATGGTGATGACGCCCTTGTCCTCGCCATAGCGGCGCGCAACGGACTCGAGAACGGCGAAGTTGTTCATGCCGACCGTCTCGGCTTCCGGCTCGATGACCACGCCTTCCCCGCTGATGCGGATCTGGTACCAGGTATCGGTGGAAGCGGGCTGCCCCTCGATGATGATCGCCTTGATGTCGAGGCGGCCCAGCATGCGGCCGCACGTGCCGCCGGCATTGCTTTCCTTGATGGTACCGGTCAGCGGGCTCTTGGCGCCGGCCGACATGCGGCCGGCGTTGCCGGCGGCGGTACCAGACAAGAGGCCAGGGGCGAACACGAGCTTGTTGTTGGGGCCGAGCGGATGACAGGTCGGCGGTACTTCCGCGGCAACGACCGTCGACGTCAGGGCGCGCCCGCCAAGACCGGCCCAGGCTTCCGGGGCTTCATCGGTGCGGACCGAAAGATCCGTCATATTGATGCGAATGACTTTAGGCATGGCTGTTCCTCCAACTGCCGATCCGGAGGTCCCCAAATGCCTCGTGATTTCGGCCTTGCCAAAAAGATGGTTGGCGACGTGACGACCACATCCGCCTGAACCATCCTTGCCGAAAGTCATCATTTCAAGCAAATCAGAAAAAATACGAACCTATACTATTATGTTTTCACCGACATAATTGAATTCGCACCGGACCCGAAAGAATATATACCAATAAGAAGCGCCTGTTTGGCCGAAAATGCGGGAAATTTCGCACAAACGACCAAGCGGAGCCGAATTATACTTTCAAGAGCATAATTGGCGAGCCAACGAAACCGTCCAAGTATTCTTTAGTCGAATTCAGCAGCCGAGCCGGCGTTCGCCGTGGGCGTGACGATCTCCGCATCGAGCGCAGCCAGGTGTGGCGCGGCAACGTCCTTGGCCATTTGTTCCAGGAGCCGATAGCGACGAACCACATCGGTCCCCAGCGGGGTGAGCGACGCCCCGCCGGCACTGCCGGTATGACCGACGACCAGTGGCTGGCCGAAAGCCTTGTTCATGTGGTCGATCAGCTCCCACGCGCGACGATAGGTCATTTCCATCTCCCGCGCGGCAGCCGATATCGACCCGACGCGAGCGATCGCCTCCAGAAGCGAAATCTTTCCTGGGCCGATGCGCGTGTCGGCATCCACCCGCAACTGAATCCGAACTTCGATCATGGAACGCCCTGCCCTTGCATCTCGTAAAACCTGCGCCGAGCATTATCGGCCAGATCCCACGGCAAGCGCCAGCCTGAAGCTGCACTCAGCGTGATCGGTGGATCGAGACCTGATCGCGCCCCTCGCCCTTGGCGTCATAGAGCGCCAGATCGGCCGACGCGTGCAAAGCCTGATGGTCCGATCCGGTTTCTCGAACACCGGCGACGCCACAACTGACGGTCAGGCCAACCGTACCCGTGGCCGCAGCAACACGAAGGTTGGCGGTCGCTCGGCGGACGCGATCGGCGATCTCGACCGCCTCGTCCGTGGTTGCGTCCGGCAGGAACAGCGCGAACTCCTCGCCGCCGATACGCGCGGCGATGCCTCCGGCCGGCGTCGTCGCCCGGACGATCGCTGCGAACTCGATCAGCACACGATCCCCGACGGGGTGCCCGTGAGTATCGTTGATCGACTTGAAGTGATCGATGTCGAACAGGATCAGAGCACCGCGCTCCTTGCCTCCGATCAGAGCATCTTCCGTCCTGTCGAAGTAGTGTCCACGATTGGCCAGCCCGGTCAGAGAGTCGGTCTCAGCCGCGATCCGGTAGCGTCGCTCCGACCGTTGCCCGATCACAACCAACTGCAAAAGGCCGAGAAAGACCACAAAAAGCGATGACTCGGTGAATCTCAGCCCCATGGCCAGACTGTTGGGCAGAACGATCGCGGTCGGTTCGAGCGGCGCGACGATCATCACCACGACCCAGTAGATCTGCATCGCGGCGTGAATCCCGACGACCACGGCCGTCAGCGCCACCGAAGGCAAGCGCTCCTTGGGATAGTGGCGAACGAGGTCAACAACGATGAAGAGCAGGTATACCAGTTCAATGCCCGACAGAACGGCCGCGCGGGCGTTCATGTTGTCCAGTAGGGGCGTTGCGGCGGCCATCGCCGCCCAGATCAGCGCACCAAACCCCGCTCTCCACCACCCCCTGCCGCCGTCGAGACGGGCAAACTGGTGGTAGCCCAACCAGAGCGAACCGAAGGAGGCCAACAGCACAGCGTCGGCAACGGTAACGGACAGGAAATGCGGCACAAGCCCGCGCAAAGCCACGAGAACCATGGTCAGGATGGCAAGGCCATAGGCCGCCGCCCATGACAGGATATAGATCTCGCCGCGTACCGATGACCATGTCACGATCAGACTGACGCAGATGCACAGGCTCGCCGCCGCGACCGTGTAGAGAAGGGTCGGAATATCGAGAAACTCGCTCACGCCACCCACGTCGCTCCCCAGGCTCTCCAGGCAAAGACCGACGCGGCGACGCAGGCCGCATCTCTCCGATCAGGCGATGTCGGGGGACTCCTTTCGCGCCTTTGTAACATGCTGAATCTAAAGGTCAGATGAATCGCATCGGCGAACAGAGGCGGCACACCTGCGCCGCCTCTGTTCGCCGAAATGCCAACGGCAAAACCGGCCGGATCGTCAACGAACCGGCGCCCCTCTATCAGGCGCGGGTATGAGGCCCCATGGGCAAGCCGAGCCCCACAGCGTCACGGACAACGGGGGCCTCGCTCGGCAGGCTCCTATGCCGGAACGACCCGAAGATCGGCCGGATCGAAGCCAACGTGAACGTGCTCACCGACCGTAAAGGGCTTGGCTCGGGGCGCCACCGACGCAAATAGAAGCCCGGCCTTGGTTTCGAGCGAGTATTGGATCTGGCTTCCAAGATACGCGGCGTAGGTGACCTCGGCCGGCAGCGAGTAAGCGGCCGGCTTGTTGGAGATCGTCATCTGATGCGGTCTCAGAACCAGCTTTCCAGCCCCTCGGATTGTCGTGGCCAGAGGCAGCTCGATCCGTCTCCCGAGAAGATCGACGCAGGTCCCCGCTCCGGACACGGCCACGTCGACGTCGATCAGATTGGCGTCGCCGATAAAGTCGGCGATGAAGGCGGAGGCGGGGCGCTCATAGAGATCTTCCGGCGTCCCCTCCTGGGCAATCTCGGCATTTTTCATGACGATGATCCGGTCGGAAACGGCCATCGCTTCTTCCTGGTCGTGGGTCACATAGATGGCCGTCAGCCCAAGCCGTTGCTGGATCTGACGGATTTCCTCGCGCACCCGACGGCGGAGCTTGGCGTCGAGGTTGCTGAGCGGTTCATCGAGAAGCAGCACCTCGGGTTCAAGGACCACGGCGCGTGCGACGGCGACACGCTGCTGCTGGCCACCGGAGAGCTCGGAAGGCAGTCGTCCGCCAAAGCCGACAAGGCCAACCATCGCCAACCCCTCCTCGGCGCGCGCATGCGCCTCGGCTTTCGGCACACGCTTGACGGTCAGGCCATAAGCGACGTTCTCAAGCACGGTCATGTGCGGAAACAGCGCATAGGACTGGAAGACCATCGACACGCGGCGATAGGTGGCGGAGAGATGCGTAACGTCGGTGCCACCGATCAGGATGCGCCCTTCGGACGCGCTCTCCAGACCAGCAATGAGCCGCAGGGTGGTGGTCTTGCCGCAGCCGGACGGACCGAGCAGCGTCACCAGCGTGCCCGGCTGGATATCGAGGTCGAGCGGCTTCAGGGCCACAACCTCACCGAAGCGCTTGCTGACGCCTTCGAACTGGACGGAACCTTTTTCAGACATCGGAGGAACGCTCCCGGATCAAAGGGCTTCAACGCGATCGGAACGACGCAGGCGGCGGCGACCGATCATCAGTTGCATCAAGAGGATACAGGCCAGCATGGTGACGATGAGCACCGATGCATAGGCGATGGAAATACCGTATTCGCCATTCTCGACCCGGCCGACGATGAAGGCCGTCGCCATATTGTACTGCGCCGAGACAAGGAAGATGACCGCCGACACCGAGGTGATGGCGCGCACGAAGCTGTAGGTCAGCGCCGCGAGGATCGCCGGCCCCATCAGCGGCATGATGACCCGGCGCAAGGTGGTGAAGCTGTTCGCCCCGAGCATGATCGACGCTTCGTCGAGCGACTTGTCGAGCTGGCTCATGGCGGCGATGCCGCCGCGCACGCCCACCGGCATGTTGCGGAAGACGAAGACGATGACCAGAATGATCGCCGTTCCCGTGAGTTCGACCGGCGGGAAGTTGAAGGCCATCACATAGGCGACGCCGATCACCGTGCCCGGAATGGCGAAGGACAGCATGGTCGAGAACTCGAACGCGCTCTTGAGGGCGAACTTCTGCCGCACCAGAAGATAGGCCGTGGCGAGCCCCACCGCAGCGGTGAGCGGCGCCGAGATGCCGGCGATCCACAGCGTGGTGAAATAGCTATCCCAAGCCGAGCCGACGAAGTGCACGCCGTTGCGGACCACGATCTTGAAGGCACGCACATAGTGCTCGAACGTGAAGCTGTGATCGTAGCCCCAAAGCTTTACGAAACTGCCGAAGATGATCAGCGCGTAGATCATCGCGGTGAAGATCGCCCAAGGGATGGCAACCCCATAGCAGGTCCAGCGCAGCAGAGGATTGAGAGCCGCGTTGCGGCCGGAATCGGCCTTGCCCGTGACAGTGGCGTAGTTCTTCTTGCCGACCCACTGACGCTGAATGAGGAAGACCGCCAGCATCAATCCAAGCAGCGTCACCGACAGGATGGCCGCCTGGGCCGGATCGGCGACGGTGCCGACGATCGAGAAATAGATCTCCGTCGACAGAACGTCGAAGTTGCCGCCAAGCACGAGGGGATTGCCGAAGTCGGCGAGGCTTTCGATGAAGGCGAGCAGGAAGGCGTTGGCCAAGCCCGGACGCATCAATGGCCAGGTCACGTAGCGGAAGGTATGCCAGCGATCGGCGTCGAGCGTCTGGCTCGCCTCCTCCATGGAGGGGCTGACGCCTTCCACCACGCCGATCAGCACCAGGAAGGCGATCGGCGTGAATGACAGCATCTGCGAAAGCCACACGCCCCAGAAACCGTAGAGCCAGCGGGTTTGTTCGATGCCGAAGAGCTCATGGAGGCCGACCGTAATCGTACCCGCACGCCCGAACAGCAGGATCAGGGCAAGGCCGATCACGAAAGGCGGCGTGATGATCGGCAGGATGGACAGAACCCGCAGCAGCTTCTTGGCCCGGAACTCGGTCCGCGTGACGATCAGCGCGAAGGCAAGCCCCAGCAGGGTCGTTCCGGCGGCCGTCGCCAGCGCCAGGACGACCGAATTCACGGCCGGCCCACACCAGCCGGCCCCGACCACGCAAGCTCCGCTCCAGATCTCGGGCGAAAACAGACGCGGCAAGAACTCGCCGAAACCGAAGCCGCCACCATCGCGGAGCTCAAAGGCACGCACCAGGATGAATGCCATCGGATAGAAGACGAACAGGCCGACCAACGCCACGATGGCGCCGACGAGCCCGGTGATGAAGGCATCGCCCCGCCCCTTGCCGAGCCCCGAGATACCCGTCGTCAAGACGAACAGGAGCGCGGCGGCAACAACCAAGGCGCCGCCCCCCATGCCGGACTGGCTCGCACCCGGCGGAAAACCGAAACGTGGCCCCTGACCGAGGATCAGCAAGCCCTGCGCCAGCATCAAGAGAAGACCAAGCGCACCTGAACCGACGAGCCCGCGAGCCACGGCGAGTTGCGCCTTGCAAAACCAGAGCGTCATCCCGACGGCAGCCAGGCCAACCAGCGGCGCGGCCAGCCACCACTTCCCCTGGAACAAGGACACAAGAGCCGACGGTCCAAGAAGAAACGGATCGGCCAGCCAACCGAAGCGCCAGAAACCGGCGTCGCCCACAAGATACCAGGGCAACAGGGCATAGCCGATGAGGCCGATCAGGAGCCAGAGCCCCGCCGTGCGTTTCATGCCATTCATCCCGAAAGGAAACTTCGGCCCGCCCCTGTGTGGGAGCGGGCCGAACGACGACCGATTATTCCTGAATCTGCCCGCCGGCGTTCTTCACTTCGGCATCCCAGCGCTCGAGCAACCGGGTGCGCGTTTCAGACGAGCCGTAGGTCTTGTAGTCGTAGTCGATCAGCTTGACCGAAGCCATGTCCGGCGCATCCGGATCGGTCTTGGCGCCCGGGTTCGAGGGGATGTTGTAGACGCCAACTTCGAGGCCGGCCGACTGGGCATCAGCCGAGATGACATACTCCACCCACTTCTTGGCCTCTTCGAGATGCGGCGTGCCCTTGATGACGCTGACGGCCCCGGTCTCGTAACCGGTTCCCTCGCAGGGCGCGACGATCTGAACCGGGAAGCCCTGCTTCTTCAGGTTGACCATGTCGTGCATGAAGCCGATGCCGATCGTGGTCTCGCCACGCGCCACCGCCTTGCCCGGTGCAGAACCGGACTTGGTGTACTGGTTGATGTTGGCGCCGATCTCGGCGAGCAGCTTGAAGCCCTCGTCCTCGCCGAACAGCTGCACCAGCGTGGCAAGCTCGGTGTAGGCCGTGCCCGAGGACTTCGGGTTGGCCACCTGAATCTCGCCCTTGTACTCCGGCTTGGCGAGGTCGCGCCAACAGGCCGGCGCATCGAGCTTCTTTGCCTCGAGAACCTCGGTATTGTAGATCATACCGAGCAGGCCGACGTGGACGCCGATGGCCTTGCCGTCGGTCATGTCCGCCATGTTGCGGGCCCAGCCAAGCAACTCGGAGGTATCGACGCCGGATGGCTCGGTCAGATCCTCGGCCGCGGCGATCATGTGCGGATCACCCGTACCGCCCCACCACACGTCGATCTTGGGGTTGCCGGCTTCGGCGCGGATCTGCGCCAGCACCTCGCCGGTGCTCTTGCGAACCATGGCAACGTCGACCCCGGTGTCGATCTTGAAGTTCTGTGCCATCAGATCGCACCAGGCCTGCTCGTTCGAGCAGACGACGTTGAGTGAGGCGGCGCCGGCTGCGGATACAGAAAAACCGGCCGCCAGCGCGATGGCGCTGACAGTGCAAAGGCGGATCATGTTTTCCTCCCGTTCACCCGGTCCTCGTCCGGGGCTCGCAAACCGTGACACGCTGGCCGGTTCCGAGACCAGACCCCAATGGTCGAGGAATGACCGCGATCGCCCGGTTTTGTATGAACAATATTTCAAAGCCAGCGAAATCTCCCCTCAAAGCGGAGCACCGCGACTGACGGCGAATTTCCGAGACGCCGCACATCGGTGATTGATGGGCCATGACAGAGGAAAACGAACTCCCAGCCGCCGATGGCGCCACCATCGCGATCATCGACGACGACGACGAGCTGCGCAGCACGATGACCGCCCTGCTCGGCGAGAACGGCTTTGCAACGCTGCCGCTTCCCAGCGCCGATGCCTACCGCCGACTCGCCCCGCCACCGAGACTCGATCTCGCGCTGATCGATCTCAATCTCGCAGGCGAGTCCGGGCTGGAACTGGCGATGGAAATCCGTGCCCGGCTTGGTATCCCGATCGTCATGCTGACAGGTTGGGGAACAGAAACCGACCGCATAGAAGGGCTCGAGACAGGCGCCGACGATTATCTGATGAAGCCGTTCAACCCGCGCGAACTCCTTGCCCGCCTGAGGGCGGTACTTCGGCGGTCCGGATGGAAGACGCCAGCCACCGATCGTTCCGGCCACCAACTGGCAAACTTCGGCGACATGACGCTCGACCTGACCCGGCGCGAACTCATCGCGGCCGGAGGCGACGAGATCCCGCTCACCAACGGCGAGTACCGGCTGCTGGAATATCTGGTGCGGAACCGGGATCGCATCATCCCGCGCGTCGAACTCCTCCAGGAGCTCGGCAGCGACCTGTCAACCTATGTCGACCGAACCATCGACGTCCTGATCCTGCGGCTGCGCCGCAAAATCGAAGCCGTCCCGTCCAAGCCAGTCTATCTCCAGACACGCCGGGGCCAGGGCTACATCTTCGTGACGACCTCCCGGAGCGAACCGTGATAGCGCTCCCCAACCTGTCCGTTCGCACCCGCTTGCAATCCGCCTTGGCCGTCCTCGCCTTGCTGACCTGCTTTGCGGGCGCCGTGGCCTGGATCACGCTTGAGAGCGGCCAGAGCCGCCTCAAGACACTGAACACCGGCACGCTGACGGAGGTCGACGACGCGCTCCGCCTGTCCAGCGACGCGGCCGATCTCGCAACGCGCATGCCGTTCCTCCTGGCCCTCGACAGCCCATTCCGCGTCCACCAGGAGGGCGAGCACATCATCGCGCTGATCGCCAACATCGAGAACCGCTCCGATCTCCAGCCTGGGATCGCCGCCGATCTCAAGAAAATGCGCCGCGCCGTTTTCGATCTTCTCGCGGCGACCCAATCCCGTTCCGCGCTGCTCGACCGCATCCTCCGTCTCAACGCCGAAGTGGCGCACGAGGAGCGTCGTCTTGCCCTTCGATCGGCAACCGTCGGCCAGTCCCTCTACGAGGGCGGCGAGTGGCTGACCCTTCAGCGCATCGCGTCCACGCTCCTCGGAGCCGGCCGGGCCGAGAACCTGATCGGCCTTGGCGAATTTCAGCGCGAGTTCCACGGCCTCACCCAGAGGCTATCGCCCGTCGCCACCGGGAGCGGCCGGGAAGCGCGTCACAGACTGGTTGCGTTCGCCCAAGGGGACAACGGGCTCTTCGAGCTCCGCCGGAGAGAACTCGCCCATCGCATCGCGGCGGCCAATGCTTTGGTGCGCATTCGCATCGGCGCGGAAGCCGTCAGTGCCTACGCCGCAGCCGTCACCGCCACGGCTCAAAGGGAAATCGCCAGCGAACTGACCAGCACGACGACCATGATTTCGGTCGCCAAGAGCACGATTCTGGTCGTCATGCTGATCAGCACCGCCATCGCCCTCTTCACGGCCCAGTTCGTTGCCCGCTACGTCACCGCCAACCTCTCGGCTATTGCCGACGGCATGATGCGGCTTGCCGCCGGCGATCGCGCCAGTTCGCTGCCGCGCAGTTATGGCAAGGGCGACGAGATCGGAAAGCTGCTCCGCGCCTTTCGGGTGTTTCGCGCCAACGCGATACGGCTCGACCGAGCCCATCGCCAGCGAATCCGCCAAACAGCCCTTTGGGAAACCATGGTGCTCGGCATGTCCGACGGCGTCGCCGTGCTTGCTCCCGGAGGCGGCATCACCGCCACCAACGACCGCCTCGCGGACGTCCTGGAGGTGCCGCCATCAAGCCTTGCGGGACCGGTCAACCTCGACCACCTGCTCGAGGCCAATGGCTGGCGCTCCACCACGACCGCGTCCGACTACGCCGAACTGACCGCCACAGATGGTCGCACCATCGAGCGCCGCGATCGGTCCCTGCCGGACGGCGGCGCGGTGGTACTCTTCTCCGACGCCACGGAGCGCCGGCAGTTTCAGGATCGCATGCTGCAGATCCAGCGCATCGAGGGACTCGCCAAAATCTCCGGCGAGGTGGCGCACGACTTCGGCAACATACTCTCGACCATTTCCAGCAGCGTGCACATGCTGGAAGCCGCCTCGCCCGAGCGCAGCCGTGAGCTGCGCCAGTCGATGGCCAGCGCCGTCGAGCTCGGCACGTCGCTCACCCAACGGCTGCTCGCCTTCGCCCGTCGTCAGCATCTCGACCCCGAACTGGTCGAGCTCAACGAACTTGTCGAGGGGCTGACCGACCTGATCTACCTGACACTACGGGACAATATCAGCCTGAGCGTCCTGCCCGCCAACGAGGAGCTCTTCGTTCGCGTCGACGCCGGACAGCTGGAAAGCGCCATCATCAACATCTGCCTCAATGCCGCCCAGGCGATTCCCGACAGCGGAAGAATCACCATCGCTCTCGCGCCGTCCGATGATGGGCACGCCATCCTCACGATTGAGGACACAGGCCTCGGCATGGCGCCGAACATCCTCGCCCACGCCATGGAGCCGTTCTTCAGCGCCCGGGCCGACGGCAAGGGCACCGGGCTGGGGCTTGCAATGGTCTACGGCTTCATCCGGCAATCCAACGGCGATGTTCAGATCGAATCACAGCAAGGGGTCGGCACCACCGTCCGACTCATCCTGCCGCGCAGCGACAAGACCCAGGAGCTACCCGCGCATCCCCTCCCCTGGCGAAAGATTCTTCTGGTGGAAGACGATCCGGCCGATGCCGCGCAGGCATCCGAACTACTGTCCAAAGCCGGAGCCGCGATCCAGCTTCGCAGGACAGCGGCCACGGCGCTCGACTCCCTGGAGAAAGAGCGGCCCTTTGACGCCGTGATCACCGATCTGCATCTCGGCAACGAGCCTGCGGGCTGGGAGATTGCCGAACGAGCGCTCGCCCGAGACCCCGCCACCATCGTCTTCGTGGTCTCAGGCCACCTCCCCGCGACATCGCCGCTGGGCAACCGATACGGAAACAGACTCAAGCTGTCCGACAAGCCACTCAGGCTGGAGAAACTGCTGAGCGCGCCCGACCAACCAACGCCCTGACGGGCTACGAGAATGGCCACTAAGGCCATGACATCTATTAGAAAAGAAGATTGGCTGGGGGACCTGGATTCGAACCAAGACGAACGGAGTCAGAGTCCGTCATTCTACCGTTAAATTATCCCCCAGCGGGACTCCGACGGTTTCGGAGGCGGCGGCGAAGCGGCGCTTCGTCGGCTGCGGCGTTCTGGTACCCGATCGAAATCCCCCTGTCAAGCGCCGGCAAAGGTTCCCATCGGATGCCGTGCGCGAGGTTCGAATGAGGACCGATGGACGCGACGGATCACGGCGCCTAGGAAACCCTGCCCTTTTTACGCACGTCATAAATGACCATAGGCTTAAGGGTATATTAGTAAAACCGTCGCCAAAAGGCGCGCTGCGACCTGCCGCAGCCGGGCTTTCCGTGCCAATATGTTGGTTACGCGATCGCGCCAAGATGACGGACGCCGCAAGGCACACCGCCCCAGAACAACGAAAGCGACGCCCCTCAGTCGCCGATGATGGACTACGCCGCACTCCGATGCCGTGGACGAATTTTGCCCATGATCTCCCGCCGGAAGAGCCGGGAACGACCGACGACAGTGGTGCACTGCTGCGCCTGATGCAGCTTGTGCTGGCCGGCGTCGATGCGTCGGGAAGCGAGGGTTGCCGACTCACGCGCGATTCGGCGATCGTCAGCGTCGCCCGCGCCCTGGTGGGCGAGGCGACCGATTGGACCTCTGCCAGCCGCACGGCCACCATGGCGCTCCGCGACCTCGTCTGGCGCGTCGACACGGCGCGCGACCTTCTCTTGGACAAGGTCGGCGATCGCGCCCGCAAGGACGTCGAGACGCTGCTCGACACGGCGGACATCCACGCTTTTCTCAAAACCGCCGTCGGTAAACCTCGCGTGTCGGAAGATGGCGAAGAAATCGCCCGAAACGGTTGACAAACGATCCGCCGCGTTGTGGTTTGGCGGCCTTTCCGGGACCGCCGCGAGAACCATGAGATGAGCAGCCTTGAATCCTCCTCCGCCGAAGCGCGGCTTCACCGCGAGATCGAGCGACGGCGCACCTTCGCCATCATCTCTCATCCGGACGCCGGCAAGACGACGCTGACGGAAAAACTGCTGCTGTTCGGCGGCGCCATCCAGATGGCGGGCCAGGTTCGCGCTCGCGGCGAAAACCGCCGCACCCGCTCCGACTGGATGAAGATCGAGCGCGATCGCGGCATCTCCGTGGTCACCTCGGTGATGACCTTCGAATATGGCGGCAACGTCTTCAACCTGCTCGATACACCCGGCCACGAAGACTTCTCCGAAGACACCTATCGCACGCTAACCGCCGTCGACAGCGCCATCATGGTGATCGACGCCGCCAAGGGCATCGAGGATCGCACGCGCAAACTGTTCGAAGTCTGCCGCATGCGCGACATTCCCATCGTCACCTTCGTCAACAAGCTCGACCGCGAGGCGCGCGACCCGTTCGAGACGCTGGACGAGATCGAGAAGACGCTGGCCCTGGACACGGCACCCATCACATGGCCGGTCGGCTCGGGAAAGGACTTCATCGGTACCTACGACCTCAAACGTCGCCAGACGCGCCTGATGAACGAGAAGGGCGACGACCACCACGACGAGATCGGCGACGAAAAGCTGGATGCGCTGCTTGAGCAGCGCTATCTCACCGAGCTTCGCGAAGGCATCGATCTGGCCGCCGAGGGCACCAACGCCTTCGATCTCCAGTCGTTCCGCGAGGGACATCTGACCCCGGTGTTCTGGGGATCGGCGCTGCGCAACTTCGGCATCAAGGACATTCTGGACGGCCTCGCAGCCTATGCCCCCTCCCCGCGCGACCAGGCGGCATCGAGCCGCGTCGTCAAGGCGGACGAGCCGAAGATGAGCGCCTTCGTCTTCAAGATCCAGGCGAACATGGACCCCAACCACCGCGACCGCATCGCCTTCGTGCGCCTGTGCTCGGGCAAGCTCAATCGCGGCATGAAGGTCAAGCACGTCCGGACTCAGAAGACCATCGGCCTCACCGCGCCGCAGTTCTTCTTCGCCCAGGACCGCCAGATCGCCGACGAGGCTTGGGCGGGCGACGTGGTCGGCATTCCCAATCATGGCACGCTGAGAATCGGCGATACCCTGACCGAGGGCGAGAACCTGACCTTTGTCGGCGTTCCGAGCTTCGCGCCGGAAATTCTCCGTCGCGTCCGGCTGGAAGACGCCATGAAGGCCAAGAAGCTGAAGCAGGCCTTGCAGGAACTCGCCGAGGAAGGCGTCGTGCAGGTGTTCCGCCCCGTCGACGGTTCGCCGGCATTGGTGGGATTCGTCGGCGCGCTGCAGCTCGACGTGCTGCAGGGCCGCCTCGACCAGGAATACGGCCTCGAGGTCGGCTTCGAAGTCAGCCAGTACAACATGGCCCGCTGGCTGGCCGGCGAACGGCAGGACGTGAGCGACTTCCAGAACGGCAATCGTTCGGCCATGGCCGAGGACGTCGACGGCGACCCCGTCCTCCTCGCCACCTCCGGCTATGCCTTCAATTACGTCAAGGAAAAGTGGCCGAAGATCCGGTTCACCGACATCAAGGAAACGCAGGCACGGTCGGCGGAAGGCTGAAGCCCCGCGCGCTCCAACCACACGCTTGAATCCACATGCAAAAGGCCGGGCAGAGCGCCCGGCCTTCGCTTTTCTGGATGTCCCTGTCCGTTCGCGATCACTTGCCGAAGGCGGCGGCCATCAGCTCTCGGGTATAGCTCTCTCGCGGCGCGTCGAAGATCTGGTCGGTCGACCCTTCCTCGACGATCTTGCCGCTCTTCATCACGACGATGTAGTCCGAAAGCGCCCGGACGACCGCGAGGTCGTGGCTGATGAACAGATAGCTGAGGCCATGCTTGGCCTGCAGGTCGCGCAGCAGCTCGACGATCTGCTTCTGCACCGAGCGGTCGAGGGCGGACGTCGGCTCGTCCAGCACCACCACCTGCGGCTTCAGGATGATGGCCCGCGCGATGGCGATGCGCTGGCGCTGTCCGCCCGAGAACTCGTGCGGATAGCGGTTACGTGTCGCCGGGTCGAGGCCAACCTCCATGAACGCCTTGATGGCGCGGAGATCGCGGTCCTTCTTGGTGAGCTGCGGCTCATGGACCAGCAGCCCCTCGGTCACGATCTGCCCGGCCGTCATGCGCGGGCTGAGCGACCCAAACGGATCCTGGAAGACGAGCTGCATCTGCCGGCGATGTCGGCGCATCTCCTGGCGACTCGCCTCGGAAATGTCGTCAGCGCCAAAGCGGATGGCGCCCGTGCCGTGGTTGAGACGCAAGAGCGCCCGCCCCAGCGTCGACTTGCCCGAGCCGCTTTCGCCGACGATACCGATCGTCTGGCCTTCCCTGAGGCGGATGTCGACGTGATCGACAGCGTGGATGTCGAGCTTCTTGCCGCCCATGAAGCCGCCGCCCATCGAGAAGCGGACGTCGACGTCCCTGCCCTCAAGCAGCACCGGCGCATTGTCGGCCGGCGGAGCCTTGCGGCCCGTCGGCTCGGCGGCCAGCAGCATCTGGGTGTAGGGATGCTGCGGGTTGGCGAAGATATCCTCCACCGCGCCGGTTTCCACCACCTCTCCCGTCCGCATCACCGCCACGCGGTCGGAGAAGCGGCGTACGATGGCAAGATCGTGGCTGATGAACACGATGGCAAGGCCGATCCGCTGCTTCAGCTCGGCGAGAAGCTCCAGGATCTGCGCCTGAATCGTCACGTCGAGCGCCGTCGTCGGTTCGTCGGCGATCAGCAGCTCCGGGTCGTTGGCGAGCGCCATGGCGATCATCACGCGCTGGCGCTGGCCACCGGACATCTCATACGGATAGCTGTCGACGCGCCGCTCCGGATCGGGGATCTTGACGAGTTCCAAGAGCTCGATCGCCCTGGCACGCGCCGCCTTGGCCGAAAGCCCTCGGTGGCGCATCATCGGCTCGGCGAGCTGCTTGCCAATCCTGTAGAGCGGATCGAGCGAGGTCATCGGCTCCTGGAAGATCATGGTGATCTTTGCACCACGGATACGATTCAGCTTGCCGAGCGGCAGGCCGATCATCTCTTCCCCTTGGAACTTGGCCGACCCTTCGGCTCGGCCGTTGGACGCCAACAGCCCCATGAGGGCCATCATGGTTTGGCTCTTGCCCGAGCCGCTTTCGCCGACGATGGCCAGCGTTTCACCCTTGGCGACCGTGAGATCGATGCCTTTCACCGCGTGGACGTCACCGGTCAGCGTCGAAAAGCGGACGTTGAGGCCGCGAATATCGAGAAGCGTATCGGCCATGTCAGCGGTCCTTCGGATCAAGGGCGTCGCGCAGACCGTCGCCGATGAAGTTGAGGGCGAACAGCGTCACCACGAAGAAGGAGGCCGGATAGATCAAGAGCCACGGCACGTACTGCATGCCGGTGGTACCCTCGGCGATCAGCGATCCCCAGGAGGTCATGGGCTCCTGTACGCCAAGCCCCAGGAACGACAGGAAGCTCTCGAGCAGGATGACCTTCGGCACCAGCACGGTGACGAACACCACGACGGGGCCGATGGTGTTGGGAATGACGTGCCGGCGGATGATCTGCCAGTTGGAAAGCCCCATGGCATGCGCCGCCTCGACGAACTCCCGCCGCTTCAGCGTCAGCGTCTGGCCGCGCACGATGCGCGCCATGTCCAGCCACTCGATGGCGCCGATCGCCGCGAAGATCAGCACGAAATGACGGCCGAAGAACACCACGAGCATGATCACGAAGAACATGAACGGCAGCGAGTAGAGGATCTCGACGAAGCGCATCATCACGTTGTCGACGCGGCCACCGACATAGCCCGACACGGCGCCGTAGGTGACGCCGATGATCAGCGACACGAAGGTGGCAAGCAGGCCGACGGTGATCGACACCTGCCCGCCGACCATGATGCGCGGGAGCAGATCGCGGCCGTTGCGGTCGGTGCCGAACGGGAAATACTGCCCGTTGATCTTGCCCTTGACCTCGACGGTCTTGCCGTCATCCAGGGTCGAGACGATCTCGGCGCCGTCGAACTCGTCGGGACGATCGAGATAGCGCGTGGCGCGCGGATCGACCGGCTTGTCGGAACTGATGCGCGCCGTGTAGCTGGTGCCCTCGGCATCGAAGGAGTCCAGCCTGAGGCGCGCCCGCTCGACGGCCGTCTGCATCACCTGCTGCAGCGTGTCTTCGAGTGGGTAGGGATCGAGCGACGGAGGCACCGCCACGTAGGACGAGAAGATCTGGTCGTACTTGTGGGGGTACACCCAGGTTCCGCCGAAACTGAACACCGAAACTACGATCAGCACGAAGAGGCTCGCCATCGCCGCCTTGTTGCGGACGAATCGGTGGCGGGCCATCGCCCACAGGCTGGTGCCCTGCACCGCCACCGTCGGCTCGTTGAGGGCTTGCGTCATCTCACTCATAACGGACCCTCGGATCGAGAACGGCATAGAGAATGTCGACGATAAGGTTGAACACCACGATGAACACCGAGATCAGCACGACGGTGCCCATGACCAGCGTGTAGTCGCGATTGAGAGCGCCGAGGACGAAATAGCGACCAACGCCGGGCAGCCCGAAAACGGTCTCGACAACCACCGAGCCGGTCAGAACGGCAGCGGCCACCGGACCGAGGTAACTGACGGCCGGAACCAAGGCGGCGCGCATGGCGTGAACGATCACCACGACGCGTGTCGGCAAGCCGTAGGCGCGGGCGGTACGAATGTGATCGGCCCTGAGCGTCTCGATCATCGAGCCGCGGGTGATGCGCGCGAAGACGGCGAGTTGCGGCAGCGCCAGCGAAATCACCGGCAGCAACAGGTTGGCCGGGCCACCATTTCCCCAGCCGCCGGCGGGCAGCCAGTGGAGCACCACGGCGAACACGAAGGACAGGACCGGCGCGAGAACGAAGTTCGGGACGGTGATGCCGAAGCTCGCGATACTCATGACGGCATAGTCGACGAACGAGTTCTGCTTGAGCGCAGCGTAGGAGCCGATGGCAATGCCGCCGAACACCGCGACCATGAGCGCCCAGGCGCCGAGGGTCAGCGAATACGGCAGGCTGTTGGCGATCAGCTGGGCCACGGTGAAGTCGCGATAGATGAAGCTCGGCCCCAAGTCGCCGTGCAAGAGATTCCACAGATAGTGCCCGTATTGCACGATCAGCGGACGGTCGAGCAGGAAGGCGCGCTTGAGGCTCTCGAGAACCTGCGGCTCAAGCGGACGTTCAAGGTTGAACGGCCCGCCCGGCGCGACGCGCATCAGGAAGAAGGAAAGCGTGACGACGATGAAGATGGTCGGCAGGGCCGACATCAGCCGTCGCAGGACAAAACGTAACATGGACCCGTCCCCGTTGGATTGGTCACGGAAGGCGAGAGCAACGCACCGGCACATGGTCCGCGAACGGACAGCCCGATAGCCCGAATGGTGACGCTTCCCCATCAAGGGGAAAGCACCACCACGTTCGGATACCATCCCTCTCCTGACACGGAGAGGGACGGCGCGCTGCCGACATCCTTACTTGAAGGAGAGGAACTTGGTCAGATGCTCGTTGGACGGGTTGGGAGCAAAGCCCTGCACCTTGTTGGAGACGAGCCAGGTGGACGCATGGACCATCAGAGGCGCCAAGGCTTGCTCGTCCATGGCGATGCGTTCGGCATCGTGCAGAATCTGCAACCGCTTCGCCGCATCGCGCTCCTCGTAGGAGGCCTTCATCAGTTCGTCGAACTTCTCGTTCTTCCAATGACCGTAGTTGAAGCTGGTATTGGTCGAGATCAGCAGGTTCAGGAAGTTCTCCGGATCGGCATAGTCCGCGGTCCAGCCGGCGCGCGCCACGTCGAAGGCGCCGCCTTCCTGAAGGTAGGCATAGTGCGACTTCACGTCGAGGTTCTGGATGGTCACCTCGGCGCCGATCGCCTTCCACATGTCGGCGATCGCGGTCGCGACCTTCTTGTGGTTGTCGTTGGTGTTGAAGCGAATGTCGACCTTGAGCGGCTTGCCACCCTCGCCGTAGCCTGCTTCCTTGAGCAGTTCCTTGGCCTTGTCCTCACGGTCGAGCTGATCGAGGTCGGCCCAACTGACGGTCGCCGACTCATAGCCCGAAATGCCCGGCGGCACGAAGGAATAGGCCGGCATCTGCGTGTTGGAGAAGATCTTCTCCGACAGGAACTCACGATCGACGGCCATGGAGAAGGCCTGACGAACCCGAGCATCGTCGAACGGCGGCTTGCGGCTATCGAAAACGTAGTAGTAGGAAGCAAGGTCCGAGAAGGCCAGAACCTGATCCTTGCCCAGCTTGTCCTGCAGGAACTTCATCTGGTCGGTCTGGAAGTTGTAGACGAGATCAAGCTCGCCGGCTTCGAACATACGCTCGGTTGTCGCCTGGTCTTCCGACGGATTATAGATGATCTTGTCGATCTTGACGTTGGCCGCGTCCCAGTACTTGTCGTTCTTGACGGCAGTGATGTGGTCGTTGGGCACGTTCTCCGTCATGCAGAAGGCGCCATTGCAGACGATGTTGCCCGGCTTGACCCACTCACCGCCGAACTTCTCGATGGTCCAGCTTGGAACCGGCAGCGCTGCGTAATGGGCGAGCAGCTCGATGAAATAGGGAGTTGGACGCTCGAGCGTGATCTCAAGCGTCTTGGCATCGATGGCCTTGACGCCCAGCGTGTCGACCGCCGCCTTGCCGCCATTGATCGCTTCGGCATTCTTGATCGGGTACAGAATGTTGGCGTACTCGGCTGCCTCCTTCGGATCCTCCATCCGGCGGTAGGCGAACACGAAGTCATCGGCCGTCACCGGCTTTCCGTCCGACCAGTTGGCGTCCGCGCGCAGCTTGAACGTATAGACCGTTCCGTCGTCGGACAGCGTCCAGCTTTCGGCAACGCCCGGAATGACCTTGCCATGCGGATCGTAGATGGTGAGCCCCTCGAACATGTCGCGGACGATAAAGCCCTCGACGTCGATCGAAATATGCGCCTGATCGAGCGTCTGCGGTTCGCCGCCATTACCGCGGCGAATGACGACCTCGGCGAGCGATGGCGTCGCCAGAACCGCCAGCATCGAGCCGGCGATCAGCGTCGCCGACAATGCACGAAATACACGGGGGGTGTTCATTCTTTCGAGCCTCCTGCCTAAAGTCGCGGCGACCGGACGAGAGACCGCCGATCGCCGAAAGAACTGTTTTTCTTTGGTTTGTTTTCCAGTGGTCCAAAACGCCCTTCTTGCTGCCTGGCGCCGCCGGTCTTGGTTCTTTTTTCTTGATCCGCTCTCAGTTCCCGGGTCGATGCTGGGCGATCCAATGCCATGCGATGTCGATGCGGCGCGGTACCCAGACCTTATCATGCGACAGAACGTAGTCCAGAAAGCGCTGAAGCGCGGCGACCCTGGCCGGTCGTCCGACGAGGCGGCAATGCAAGCCGACGTTCAGCATTTTCGGACTGCCGTTCCGGCCTTCCTCATAGAGGACGTCGAACGCGTCCTTGAGGTAGGTGTAGAACTGATCGCCCGAGTTGAAGCCTTGATTTGTCGCAAACCGCATATCGTTGGTGTCGAGCGTATACGGAATGATGAGGTGCGGCCCGTTGGGACCTTCGACCCAGTAGGGCAGATCGTCGGCATAGGAGTCCGACGAATAGAGGAATCCGCCCTCCTCGATCGCCAGCTCGTTCGAGTGGATCGAGGCGCGGCCGGTATACCAGCCGAGGGGGCGTGATCCCGTTACTTCCTCGTGGATGCGGATCGCCTCGAGCATATGCTCGCGCTCGGCTTCCTTGGTGTAGTCCTTGTAGTCGATCCACTTGAGGCCGTGACTGGCAATCTCCCAGTCCGCCTCCTTCATGGCCGCGACCACCTCCGGAACGCGGGCAAGCGCTGTGGCGACGCCGTAGACCGTCACCGGCACGCCACGCGAGGTGAACAGCCGGTGCAACCGCCAGAAGCCGGCGCGTGAGCCGTATTCGTAGATCGACTCCATGTTGGCGTGCCGCTGGCCCGGCCAGGGCTGGGCGCCGACGATCTCCGACAGGAAAGCCTCGGAAGCGGCATCGCCGTGCAGGATGCAGTTCTCGCCGCCTTCCTCGTAGTTGACGACGAACTGAACGGCGATGTTGGCGCCATCAGGCCAGGCCGCGTCGGGAGGGTTGCGGCCATAGCCAACCATGTCGCGGGGATAGGTCTTGTCGATCATGTCGCATCACCTCGTCTGGTTGCCGGGCGGCCGGCGACAGGCGCCGGAAAAGCGGATCGGCGGCAAGACCGGCTCAGGGCGTGGCCTCGTCGTCCGGAAAGGGACCGCCGACGTCAAGCGTCAGCTCGTCTTCCTTGGTGCCGTGGGTGCGCGCCAGCCGATTCCAGGAGCGCCAACCAAAGGGAATATAGGCGAGATAAAGAATGGTCAGAATGCTGAGAACGTGGAACGGGTAGCTGACCAGAAGCATGGCCAGAATGACGACGCCAATCAGGATCGGCACCACCCACTCCCGCCGGAGACCGCCGTATTTCTTGCCCGAGAAGGTGGGCACGCGGCTGACCATCAAGGCAGCGATCAGCACCACATAGGCGACCACCGCCGGCGCCGCGGCCTGCGGCACGTCGATGCCGACGCGATCGACATAGACAGGCAGGAGCACGGCCAGCGCACCGGCCGGAATGGGAACGCCGGTGAAGAAGTTGGCCTGCCATGCGGGCTTGTCCTCGCCCAGCATGGTGTTGAAACGCGCGAGGCGAAGGGCGCCGGCGATGGCGAATAACACCACCGCCACCCAACCGAACGAGTTGATGTCGTGGAAGTTCCACACGAACAGAAGCAGCGGCGGCGCGACGCCGAAACTCAGGAAATCGCTGAGGGAGTCGAGCTCCGCCCCAAACTTCGAGGTAACGCCCAGATAGCGGGCCAGCCGGCCGTCCAGGCCGTCCAGCACGGCGGCGATCAGGATCGCATAGACCGCCATGTCGAAACGGCCTTCGAAGCCCATGCGGATGGAGGTAAGCCCCGCGCAAAGCGACAGAAGCGTCACGAGGTTGGGGATCACACTGCGGATCGGAATGCGGCTCAGCCGCCTAGGACGCTCAACAGCTTCCGGATCCGGATCGAACGGCGGGAAAAGTCCAGGCATCTATATCCGCCTCAGGCTACGCGCACGAAGGGAGACTTGGTCGTGCCGTCGATATCGGCAAGCACCGTCTCGCCGGCGATCGCCCGAGCCCCCTCGGAGACCAGCGCCGTCGCCGTTGCCGGAAGGTAGACATCGACGCGCGAACCGAAGCGGATCAGACCGAAACGGTCGCCAACGGTCAGGCTTTCGCCTTCGCGCGTGAAGGACAGGATGCGACGCGCGATCAGGCCGGCGATCTGAACCACGCCGACGACGCGACCATCCGGCCGCTCGATGATGAGGCCGTTGCGCTCGTTGTCCTCGCTGGCCTTGTCGAGTTCGGCATTGAGGAACTTGCCGGCCTTGTAGGCGATGCGCACCACGCGACCGGTGACCGGCGCGCGGTTCACATGGACGTCGAACACGTTCATGAACACGCAGATGCGCAGGAGCGGCTCCGGGCCAAGGCCGAGCTCGCGCGGCGGCACGGCAAGCCCCACAGCGGAGATCCGACCGTCCGCCGGCGAAATGACCAGCGAGTTCGACACCGGCGTTACCCGCACGGGATCGCGGAAGAACAGCGCGCACCAGATGGTGAGGGCAAGCCCAATCCAGAACAACGGCTCGAACAGCCAGCCGAGCAGCACGGTGCCCGCCAGGAAAACCAGGATGAACTTGTGCCCCTCCGGGTGGATCGGCGGCACGGCGTTCTGGATCGACTTGAGCACCGACATGATATTAAGCCCGTAGAACTGCGGGAAAACCCGCTGACAGAAACGGACTTTTCGCACGAAAGAGCGACACATGCAAAGCCGGTTGCCACTGCACGCCGGTTGTTCACACCGCTTTCGGTAAAAACATGGCCGGTGGAACAGCGGCTCCACCGGCCATACGGGCAGAATTGGAAGACGGACACTTTCCGTCGATCGCCTCCGGATCAGGCGGGCAGCGGATCGGCGTCAACCGGCTTTCCGGTCTCCGCGCGCAGGAGGTAAAGCGACGCACCGACGATCATCAAGGCCCCCACCCAGAGGTAGCCATCGGGCGCGTAGGCGAACACCAGCCAGCCGGCCAGCGTGTTGAGCGGCAAACGCACGTTGTCGAACGTCTGGAGGTAGGACGCGTCGGCGCGCGCGTAGGCGAGCGTCAGGAGATACTGCGCGGCAGCGGTCAGTGCGGCGAGCGCTACGATCACCCAGAGCACCGTGCCCCCCGGAAGCGCGAAGGCCGCCCCGGCATCGAACCCGGTCGAGGTGAAAAGGAAGGCGGCGTTGATCGGCGTGAGAAGCGCCAGAAGATAAACGGTCACCGACTCCGGCCGCTCCACGGCGGCGAGCTGCTTGGTCATCACCGACGAGCCCGCCCACATCGCCGCCGCGCCAAGCGGCAACAGGCTGTAGACCGAGAAGCTGTCCGACCAAGGCGCAAGAATCAGCATGCCGCCAACGAAGCCGACGACAGTGGCCAGCGCGCGATGAGGGCCGATGTGCTCGCCAAGGATCAGCCGGGCCGCCACGATCACAATGAAGGGCGATGTCATGTCGATGGCCACCACCTGGGCGATCGGCACGCCGGCCGCCAATGCGCCAACGAAGAACTGCACGCCAAGCGTCGCGAAAATGACGCGGACGACATGCGCAACAGGATGGGCGGTGCGGAAAGCCCCTGCCCCGAGCTTCAGGAGCATCGGCAGGAAGAAGACGAGCGACAGTCCGTATTGCCAGAAGGCCAGCGCCTGCGAAGAGAAGTGATAGGTGCCTGTCACCCACTGGGTAAGCACGTTGATGGCGGCGAAGACAACGCCGGCGGCCACCATGTAGGTCGCCCCGAGCACGGGAAACGACCGGGTCTTGTTCGGGCTCTGATTCAAGGTACGGGTCCTTCAGAAAAAGGAACGACGCGGAATCAGGGCGATGGGTCATGGAGACAATCGGTCGCGATCGGCTGAAGCCGGCCGCGAACGGGATTTTCAGCACACCCTTCTCTTTCATCCGGACTATACCGTCGGCTCCGGAATCCAACCGGATCTGCTGACCTCCCGCCGTGAGGCTGGAGCGCTCGCGGGCTAGACGACTTTCGCCGCCATTACCGCCGGTGGGGAGTTTCGCCCCGCCCCGAGAATGGTGTCGGCGTGGAGACCGCGCCGACGAATTGGACTTTAGTCCACGAAGCCCCGGAAATCAAAGGCGACAGATCGTTTCCACCTGCATGACAGTCATGTTCTCCGACATGTGAACGGCGTCCTCTCGACCCGTGGCCCGACTTCGGCGATAACCCGGGCGAAATACGAGAAAAACATGCTCATCCCGCTGATCGTCGCCTGTGCCCTCTTCATGGAAAACCTGGACAGCTCGGTGGTCTCCACCTCGCTGCCGCAAATCGCCCTCGACCTTGGCGTGGATCCGATTTCCCTGAAGCTTGCCTTCACCAGCTACCTCATTTCGGTCGCCGTCTTCCTGCCGATCTCGGGATGGGTCGCCGACCGCTTCGGCGCCCGCACCATCTTTCGCCTGGCCATCATGGTCTTCGTGACCGGCTCCGTGCTCTGCGGCCTGTCTTCGTCGCTCGAGGGCTTCGTCGCCGCCCGCGTCGTGCAGGGCGCCGGCGGCGCCATGATGGTACCGGTCGGACGGCTGGTGATGCTGCGCTCGGTGAAGAAGTCGGATTATCTGCGCGCCATGAGCTGGTTGACGGTTCCGGCGATGATCGGCCCCGTGCTCGGGCCGCCGCTCGGCGGATTCATCACGACCTATTTCGAGTGGCGCTGGATCTTCTGGATCAACATACCGATCAGCGTCGTCGGCCTGATCCTCGTCAGCATCTTCATCCAGAACTACAAGGAAGAGAACCTTCCGCCGCTCGACACGCGCGGCTTCATCCTCTCCGGTATCGGGCTCGCCGGCTTCGTCTTCGGCATCGCCGCGAGCGGCATCGGCGTGCTGCCGTCCTGGATCGACTTCGCTCTCATCATCGTCGGCGCCGCCTCGCTCTACGGCTACGGTCGCCATGCCTTGCGGACGCCCGAGCCGCTGATGGATCTGTCGCTCTTCCGCCTGCCAACCTTCCGCGTCTCCGTGCTCGGCGGTCTTCTGTTCCGCATCGGCGTCGGCGCCATCCCCTTCCTTCTTCCCCTGATGCTGCAACTCGGCTTCGGCATGTCGCCCTTCGAAAGCGGAATGCTCACCTTCGCCACCGCCGCTGGCGCGGTGCTGATGAAGTTCACCGCACCACGCATCGTGCGGGCCTGGGGCTTCCGGATGGTGCTGATGGTCAACACGCTGTTCACCACCGTCTTCCTGCTCGCCATCGTCTCCTTCACCAAGAACACGCCACATGCCGCGATCTTCACGGTGTTGCTGATCGGCGGCTTCTTCCGCTCACTGCAGTTCACCGCTCTCAACGGTCTCGCCTTCGCCGAGATCGACAACCGGCGCATGAGCCACGCCACGTCGATCTCTTCCGTCGGTCAACAGATCTCGGCCGCCCTTGGTGTGGCGGTCGGCGCAGCCGCCCTCGAAATCACCCGATCGATGCGCGGCGACATGGCCGTGCTGCCCGGCGACTTCGTGCCGGCGTTCCTTGCGCTGGCGGTGATCGGCCTTCTCTGCATTCCGATCTACGCCCGAATGTCGCCGAGCGCCGGTGCGGAGGTATCGGGCCATCGCGCTCAAGCCGCCGAGTGATCGTCAGTTCAGCCGGGTCGTGGGATCGATGTGGGCGCCTGTCCAGCGGGCGCCGGCCCAGGGCCGCCAACATCGATATCTCGGGTCGATCGTCTCCGGCACGGGATCGAAACCCGACGAGCCCCAAGGGTTGCAGCGAAGGATGCGGGCAAGCCCCATCCATCCGCCAGCCCACAGACCGAAGCGACCGATCGCTTCGTCGGTATAGCTGGAACAGGTGGGAAGATGGCGGCACTGCTGCCCCATCAGCGGCGACAAGACGACCTGGTAGACGCGGATCAGCGCACGGCCGACAAGCCGCCCCGGCGTCGCCCGCCGTGGGGACGGACTCGAGATGACGCCGTGCGCCTCGTCGTCATGCCGTTTTCCGCATCCGCACATGATTGGTCCCTCAGCCGCCAGCACGCGCTGCAGCGATATCGTCGAGGCAGGCGACGACCGCCTCGAACACCAGCATGGTCGAGGCATGCCGCGCCTTGAAATCGCGCACCGGCTCCAGGCAGCTCAGTTCGGCAAAGCGACCGCTCGGCGGCGGAGCGCCCTCCTTCAGCATGGCGAGCATCCCGTCCCGCGCCTGCCTGAGTTCGGCCGTCTTGGCGCCCACGACATGTTTGGCCATCACTGCGGCGGCCGCCTGCCCAAGCGCGCAAGCCTTCACCTCATGGGCATAGTCGGCAACGACATCTCCCTCGACCCGAAGGTCGACCGTGATCTTCGATCCGCACAGACGCGAATGGCGGGTCGCCGTGGCCTCCGGCGCAGCCAGTCGACCAATGCGACCGATGTTGCCCGCCAGATCGAGAATGCGCGCGTTGTAGATCTCGTCGAGCATGCTGACCCCTTCGGCGGGCAAACCGGGCTTATCGCCCCGTGGAGTGCCTGCCACTTTGAACTCCCGTCCCTGGCGCGTATATAGGCCTGAGACGGCTCCGCCGCCAAGCGCGGCAACGACGCAGGGCTGTCGCGGTCGCCGCCGCTCGGGCGCACGGCCCCAGGAAGGACCTAGCATGGACGATGCCATCTTCACCGCCGGCTCTCGCAAGACCCACCGCCCCAGCCGAGAAGAAGCCGAGGCCGCCGTGCGGACGCTGATCGCCTATGCCGGCGAGGACCCCGAGCGCGAAGGGCTGCGCGACACGCCGAAACGCGTCGTGAAGGCCTATGCCGAGCTGTTCTCCGGTTACGGCCAGACCGACGAGGAGGTGCTCGATCGCATCTTCACGGAAGTCGCCGGCTACGAGGAGCTGATTCTCGTCCGCGACATCCCCTTCTACTCCCACTGCGAGCACCACATGGTGCCGTTCATCGGCAAGGCGCACATCGCCTACTACCCCACGACCGGCGTCGTCGGCCTGTCCAAGCTTGCCCGCATCGTCGAGATGTATGCGCGGCGGTTGCAGACGCAGGAGACGATGACCGCCCAGGTCAGCAACGCCATCGACAAGGTTCTGAAGCCACGCGGCGCGGCCGTCCTGATCGAGGCCGAGCATCTCTGCATGACCATGCGTGGCGTGCAGAAGCCCGGCGCCTCGACGGTAACGGCCCGGTTCACCGGTTGTTTCAAGACCGACCCCAGCGAACAGGCCCGCTTCATGATGATGGTGCGCGGCGACAGCAAGTGATCGAAACATGACCTCCGAGACGAGACTGTTCCCCCGCCCCGGCGACAAGGCGTCGCTTGAGGCCGGCAACGTGCTGACCCCGCGCTTTGGCGCGGACGGAATCATCGCCTGCGTCACCGTCGATGCCGATAACGGCCAGGTTCTGATGGTCGCTTACATGAACGCCGAGAGCCTCGCACTGACCATCGAAACCGGCGAGGGCTGGTACTGGAGTCGCTCGCGCGGCGAGCTCTGGCACAAGGGCGCCACCTCGGGCAACGTGCAGAGGGTCGTGGAGCTCCTGACCGACTGCGACCAGGATGCACTGGTCTTGCGCGTACGAGTGGACGGCGCTGGCGCGACGTGCCACACGGGTCAGGTTTCCTGCTTCTACCGGAGCGTGCCTCTCGGCCAGAAGGCGGCTGACGGTCCGGTGCGGCTCGAGCATGTCGGAGGTGAACGCCGCTTCGACCCGGAAGCGGTCTACGGCCACAAGCACTGACCGCGAGCTCTTCCAGAAGGACCTCAGACCGTCAGATTGTGGCTTTCATCGCCGAAGCTGAACTGGATGCCGGCCTCCTCGGCGCGTGCCCAGGCGATCACGCCATCCAGCACCATCTTTTGCGAGGGAATGCGGACGATCACCGTATCCCCTGGTTCGAACAGCTTTCCGACGGTGCGAACCCGGCAGCCGCTATGGCTGATGTTCTCGACAATGCAGGCAACATCGCGCGGATCGGATTGAACGAGAGCCGGCCAATGACAGTTCAGGCGTTCGGCTCGCCGCTGCTCACCGACCCTGACATTGGGGTTGCGCAGGCGAGCGATCAGCTCCGCCATTTCCCCCTTCGACAACTTTTGACTTCTGTGCACGTCGGGAAATCCGTCATTGGCAACAATTCTAGATAGAACGCCGCCCGTTAATCCTTCGTTTCCCTAGTTCAGCCGCCTCAAGCAGGCAAACCGGGAAATCCAGGATTTGCATCGACGCACGGGGCGAGGCTATCTTAAGGACAAACCCCTATCGAGCGCAGACTCGCCCATTCATGCCCCAATCGCTTTCGCTGCGGACCATCGACACACTGGCGACCATCGACAAGGCCGCCTGGGATAGCCTTGCCAACCCCGGCTGGGAAACCGGCCCACGCGGTGCCATACGCTGGCGAGGCGACGGATCGCCCTCCCCCTACAACCCGTTTGTGAGCCACGACTTTCTGCTCGCCTGCGAAGAATCGGGCTGCGCCTCGGCCGAAACCGGTTGGCTACCGAGCCACATGCTGCTCGAAGACGAGAGTGGTCACCTCATTGGGGCTACGCCCGCCTATCTGAAAGGGCATTCGGCCGGCGAGTATGTGTTCGATCATGGCTGGGCGGACGCGTGGGAGCGAGCCGGTGGCCAGTACTACCCGAAGCTCCAGTCCTCGGTCCCCTTCACGCCGGTCATCGGTCCGCGTCTACTCGCCGTCGACGCGGCAACGCGCCAAGCCCTTGCGCGCGGCATGAAGCTTGTCGCCGACCGCTACGAGCTGTCGTCGGCCCATGTCACTTTCGTCGACGAGCAAGGAGCGACCGCTCTTGCCGCCGAGGGGTGGCTCGAGCGGCTGGACCAGCAGTTCCAGTTCCGCAACGACGGCTATCAAAGCTATGACGACTTCCTCGGCCGCCTCGCTTCCCGCAAGCGCAAGGCGCTGAAACGCGAGCGGCGGGAAGCGCTTCAGGACGGCATCACCGTCGAATGGGTGACCGGTAGCGACCTGACGGAAGCCCACTGGGATGCGTTCTTTGCCTTCTACATGGATACGGGCGCACGCAAGTGGGGCACGCCCTATCTCAACCGTCTCTTCTTCTCTCTGCTCTCTCAGAAGATGGCCGACCGCGTTCTGCTCGTCATGGCGCGTCGCGCCGGCCACTACATCGCTGGCGCTCTCAACCTGATCGGCTCCGATCGGCTCTACGGGCGCAACTGGGGCGCCATCGAGGACCACCCCTTCCTGCATTTCGAGGTCTGCTACCATCAGGCCATAGATTATGCCATCGAGCACCGCCTTGCGGTGGTGGAGGCCGGCGCCCAGGGCGAACACAAGCTCTCGCGCGGGTATCTGCCGGAGACCACCCGCTCGGCCCACTACATCGCCGATGAAGGCTTCCGCCGGGCAGTCGCCGACTATCTGGTCCGCGAAAAGCGAGCCGTACTCAATGCCGAGACGGCTCTTGAAGGTTTGGGACCTTTCCGTCGCGGCCCATTGCAGGAACGGGATTGACCGGCCGGACGCGAGGGACCACTTTTCGCCCCGACAAGTCCTTTCGGGAGAGCACGATGACCTCTTATGACGCCGACAACATCTTCGCCAAGATTCTGCGCGGCGATATTCCCTCGTACAAGGTCTACGAGGACGACGACACCCTCGCCTTCATGGATGTCATGCCGCAGTCGGACGGTCACACGCTGATTCTGCCCAAGACGCCGGCGCGCAATATTCTGGACGTGGATCCGGACGTGCTCGCCAAAGTCGTCAAGGTCACACAGAAGATCGCCAAGGCAGCCATAAAAGCCTTCGAGGCCGATGGCGCGGTCGTCATGCAGTATAACGAGGCGCCGGCCGGCCAGACCGTCTTCCACCTGCATTTCCACGTCGTGCCGCGCTACATCGGCACTCCGCTCCGCCCACACACCGGCAAGATGGCCGACGGTGCACTGCTCGCCAGCCAGGCCGAGAAGCTCAAGGCCGCCTTGGCCGGGTAAGCGGCACCCTCACACGTTCTCGCGGTCGAAGGCGGCCCGCGCCGCCTCGATCTCGCCGCGCGTCCTGACCGCCCAGTCGACGAGTCCGGCCAGCGGCACCGTCAACGACCGGCCGAGGTCGGTCAGCCTGTACTCGACCGCCGGTGGGGTGGTTGGATACACTTTTCGCGCCACGTAGCCATCGCGCTGAAGATCGCGCAGCGTTTGCGTCAGCATGCGCTGGGAGATGTCGGGAATGGCACGCTTCAGCTCGCCGAAGCGATGCGGCCTGAGCGCCAGCGTCAGCACCATCAGCGTGCTCCACTTGTCGCCGATGCGATCGAGAACGCCACGAACCGGGCAGTTGTCGAAACTCGGCTCGTCCCCGAGAGCGCGCTGAAAGCCGTCGAGCATGGCGTCGACCTCGCCTGAAATCACCGTCGTCACCGGTTCCCTCCAAGTAACTAACGCAGGGCAAACTGCCGTCTTGTCCGCTGGAATATGGGCTCTATCTTAGGCCTGATCTCAGAATAAGACAATGTAGTCAGGCAGTAACAAGGAGCAGTCATGGGCGAGAAACTGATGGTCACCGGCGCCGCCGGCAAACTTGGCCGAAGCGTCGTCAAACACCTTCTCGACGAACTCGGCGTTGCGCCCTCCAGTCTCGTCGCCGGCACCCGCGAGCCGAGCAAGTTGGCCGACTTGGCCGCGCGTGGCGTCGAAGTGAAGGCTGTCGACTTCAGCAAGCCGGAAACACTCGTCCCGGCTTTCACGGGTATCGATCGGCTGCTCATCGTGTCGACGGACGCGATCGGAAGCCGCCTTGCGGGACACAAGGCGGCCGTTGCAGCTGCGAAGGACGTGGGCGTCAAGGGTATCGTCTACACCTCGGCCCCGAATCCGCATGGCGCCAACCATCCGCTTTTCTTCGCCGGCGAACACGCGGGCACGGAAACCGCCATCTTCGACAGCGGCCTGCCCTATCGCATCCTGCGCAATCACTGGTACCACGAGAACCTGTTCATGAGCCTGCCGGCAGTACTGAAGCAAGGCACCTGGTACACCTCCGAAACGCCGGGCACGCGGGTTTCCAGCGTCGCCCATGAGGATTGCGCCCGCGCCGCTGCAGCGGCGTTGACGCTGCCCTGGTCGGATGACAAAGCCATCTACGACATCACGAGCGACGAAGCCTTGACCACCGAGGAGATCGCCAGCCTGGCTTCAAGAATTCTTGGCAAGCCGATCAACGTGGTCCGGTTGTCGCCAGATGCCCTGGCAGGCGGCATGAAAGCCGCAGGCGTCCCGGATTTCGTGATCCAGCTGACGCTATCCATGGACGCGACCAACAGCGCCGGCCTGCTTTCCAAGCCGTCGAAGGCCGTGGAGGAATTGACCGGCCGCAAGCCGCGCACGCTCGCCAGCTTCTTCGAAGACAACAAGGCTGCCCTGACGGCCTGACCGAATGGGAGGCGCCAGCAAAGGCGCCTCTCGCCAGGGGAAACAAAGCGTCAGGCGTCCGGGTCGAATCCCTCGAACACCAGTTGGGCGCCGAAATCCGTCGCCGCTTGACGCTCCTCCGATTTGCGGATCGTCCATGCCGTAATCGGCAGGGCCAACTCGTCGCGAACACGGCGGCTGACATCATTGCCGAGAAGCTTGACCCAGTAGCTCACGAACTGGAACTTCGACCAGGAGTGATGCGACAGCGTAGCCAGTTCGTCCTGTCGGACGAAGCGATACTGGTTGTAGTCCTTGGCGCTGGACGCGTCGTCGGCGACGATGCCGCGCGGCAGCTCGGGCGCGATCTCCGCAAGATCCTGAATCTGGCGCGGATCGAAGGATTCGACCACCACCGGCCCGCCATAGGTGGCAAGCTCGCGGGCCGTCGCCTCCACGAGGTCCCGTTGCCGCTCGGTGAAGTAGCTCTTGATCTCGATGACGAGACCGGTCCGTCCCCCCACGAGATCGAGCACCTCCCGCAGCGTCGGGATCCGATCTTCGGTGCCGACCATGGGAATCGCCTTGAGCTCGGCCATCGTCCGGCCCTCCACCGGGCCTGCGCCAGTGGTCAGGCGGTCGAGCGCGTCGTCATGGAAGACGTAGACGACGCCGTCAGCGGAAAGATGGACATCCATCTCCATCGGAAACCCCGCCCGCGCGGCAGCGTCGAAAGCCGAGAGCGTGTTCTCGATACGCCCGACCTTCGAATCGTGCAGCCCCCGATGGGCGATCGGGCGGGCGGTCAGCCAGGAAAAATCCGTCATTTGTCTCAGGAAACCTCGATGATGGCGTCGATCTCCACCGCAACGCCGAGCGGCAGGGCGGCGACACCGACCGCTGTGCGGCTGTGCTTGCCCTTTTCGCCCAGCACATTAGCGAAGAGATTTGACGCTCCGTTGACGACCTGTGGCTGATCGGTGAAGTCCGGAGCTGAATTGACGAAGGCGTTGAGGCGGACGATGCGTACAATGCGATCGAGATCGCCGACAGCCCCCTTCACCTGCGCCAGAATGTTCATGGCGCAAAGCTCGGCCGCCTTCTGACCGCCAGCCACGTCGACATCGACCCCGAGCTTGCCGTTGACGGCCTCACCGGCCGCCGTCTTGGAAATCTGCCCCGAGACGAACAGCAGGTTACCGGTGCGAACGTAAGGCACATAGTTGGCGACGGGGGCAATCGCCTCCGGCAGCGTCAAGCCAAGGCCATTGAGCGCGGATTCGACGGAACTGGTCATTTTCGGAAACCTCCACATGGGAACACTCGCCGATCGGCTGAACCAACCTGATCGAAAAGCGGCTGCTTCAATACGTGATGCCGAAACCTTCGCCTTGCAACCGAAGCTTCCTTCGGATCGGCGAGCGCTCTGGGCACCGGTTTCATGCCCCATCGTGGCCGCCGTCGCAACTCAGTGAGTAGAACGCCGCCCTACCAAGAGAGATGAAGAATACAGACAGAGAGCAAATTAACCATAACAGTTAACTAAAACAATTTCCTATGTTTAGAAATTGTATCCAGACACATAGTTCTATTTTTGAGAGATTTTTTCTAAAATGCGTACGCCTAAGGGCAAAAACCTATAACATGGAGGTTAATATGCGTCTCCCCGCTATGCTGGCGGCGTGCTTTGCAATTGCGATCACGTCCGGCAGCGCCTTTTCCCGTGAGATCAATCGTGAGGTTGTTCCCAACCGCGACCAGTGCTGGGTCGTGAAATACTATCCGCGCGTAGAACAGGTAAACACCAAGGGGAAGCTTCTGGCTGGGGAGCAAGACCTCGGGATCGGCTACATCGCAGCCGGCCAGACCGTTCGCCAGGTTCGTGCGCCGGCCGTCTACCTTGAGACCGTCCGCACCGTGGAGGAAGAGCACTATAGCCTCGTCCCCACCGCGTGTACGCCTCACAAGCGCTGAAGCCAAGTGGGGAGGCCAACTCCTCCCCACCTCTTCGCCAATGCAGATCAGCGGACAGCCGCAGCCTTTCGCGCGTCCAGCTCGGGCAACGCCGTCGCGAGGGATTGCTGAAGCTGTCGAGAGCTCGGTCTGGCAGATCCCGCCGTCAGGATCCGCAGCTCGATGCGGCCGTCGAAATCGCAGACTTCATGTCGGGCGCCATCATGATGACGCACCGTAACGCATACCGGTCGATCGCCGGAGCCATCGACATGGGTGCAGCCAGCCAGTATCGCGGCGGACAAAACGATGACGATTTCGGATCTTATCATTTCACGCGCATATGCTGAAGTTACAATCAGAACACTTTGCGCCAGCGACCCTTAACGGCCAGTTCACTCAACTCACGCAACAATCGTCCCGCTTCGGCAGGCGTGCACTCTCGCCGCTTTCCTAGAGACTGCCTTTTGGAGTTTGGACTTGTCGAAGAGGATACGTGGTACCCTTCGAGTCCTTTCCATATACAGATACTCAACGAAGCCATTTTGAGACGTCGGGGATCCCCATGATGAACTCGCTTTTCCGATCGGCGGCGATCGCCTGCGTCTTTGCGGCGTCGGCCGCGCCGGCGCTTGCCGACGGTCTGGTGCCGCACCGCGTTGCCTACGACCTCGCTCTCGAGAGCAACACCCAGATGAGCGACTTCGCCGTCAACATGAAGGGACGAATGGTCTACGAGTTCACCGGTGACGCCTGCCAGGGATATACGGTCAATTTCCGCTTCGTGCTGGAAACCGGCGACAGTGAGGGAAATTCGGCGATCACCGACCTGCGCAACCGGAACTTCGAAAGCGGCGACGGCCGAAGCTTCGACTTCCGCTCGCAAACCTTCGTCAACGAGGTCCAGACAGAGGACGTCAACGGAACCGCCGTCCGTGATGGCGACAAGGTCGACGTCAAGCTCAAGCTGACCGAGGACGCCGAGTTCACCATCGACAAGCCGGTGATGTTCCCGACCGCCCAGCTCATCAAGACGATCGCCGAGGCCGAGAAGGGCACAACCGTCTTCTCCGACGACATCTACGACGGCTCGGACGGCGGCCAGCACGTGTTCCACACGTCGACGGTCATCGGCTCCCCCCGGACCACGCCGCCCGACGAAAGCGAGAAGGCGATCGGCAACTTCCGGCGTTGGCCGGTGACGGTTTCCTATTTCGGAACCGAGGCCGGTGGCGACCAGCCGCCGGACTATTCGATTTCATTCGATCTGTGGGAGAACGGCGTTTCCTCAAAGATGCGCCTCGACTACGGCGACTTCGTCCTGAGCGGCAAGATCGTCCACCTGGAACTGCTGCCCGAGACGGCTTGCGCCAAGACGCCGACACCATCCGTCAGTGCGCCCGACGCCACGACGCCTCCGACCAAGGATGAACCCACCGTGGCCCCTCCGGCAAAGCCGGAAAGTGATGGCGCCTCAGTCGAGCAGCCGAAGGTCGACACCCCGGCAAAGACCGAAACGCCCCCTGCCGACAAGGCCCCGACGGAGCCCGCCTCTCCCGAGCCGAAGACGGGCGAGTGACGCCTATCCGATCGTCCGTCTCGATTGCCGTAGGAAAAGACTCAGGGCAGTCAGCATCAGGATGGCGGCGATGAAGAACGGCACGTCCGGGCTGCGGATCGGCGAGGCTTCCGAGAGGAAGTAGCCGAAGGCCTGGGTGTAGAAGATCGCGCCGGCCAGCATGGCAAGGTTCATCAGGGCGGAGATACCGCCCTGCAATGCGCCCTGAGTATCCTCCGGCACGGCCTTCGACATCAGCGCCGACAGCATCGGATGAACAAAGCCCTCCACGGCATTGAATACCAGCATCACGATGACAACGGCCGTCGTCGGCGACAGGGCAAAACCGACGCAGGTCGCCGCCGCACCGGCAAGGCCGACCACGGCCATCCGCCGCTCACCCCAGCGAGCCACCGCCGGCCCGGTGCCGAGCCCCTGCATGAGTGCCACCGTGATGCCGGAAGCGGCCAGCGTCAATCCGACCGTGGTGCCGGGCCAGCCATACTTGGCCATGCCCCAGAACGCCCATATCGCCGCATAGATCGACGTGCCGAAGAAGAAGATCGTCAGGACCAAGGCGTAGGGCAACACCCCGGTGTATCGACCGAACACCGAAAGTACACCGAGCGGATTGGCTTCGCGCCAGTGAAAGGCGCGGCGGTTCTCGTGAGGAAGCGTCTCCGGCAGCGCAAAGACACCGAACAGGAAGTTGACGCCGGCCAGCACCGCCGCGCACCAGAAAGGCACGCGGGTGCCGAACTCGCCGAGCAGCCCGCCGATCGCCGGTCCCAGCACGAAGCCGAGACCGAAGGCTGCCGTCATCCGGCCAAAGGAGCGGGCGCGATTCTCGGGCGAGCTGACGTCGGCGATGCAAGCACCGGCGATGACATACGAAGAACCGCAGACACCGGCGATCAACCGACCGACAAAAAGCCAGAGTATCGTTGGCGACAGGGCTTGAACGACATAGTCGACGGCGAGACCGGAAATTGCCAACAGCAAGAGCGGCCTTCGTCCAACACGGTCGGACAGAGCACCGGCGAGCGGCGAAAACACGAACTGCGCAAGACTGAACATGGCAAACAGCCAGCCGCCGATCCGAGCCGCGTCATCAAGCCCGATATGCCCGACCTCTTCAATCAGACGAGGCAACACGGGAATGATCAAGCCGAAGCCGACCACGTCGAGAAATACGGCGACCAGAGCAAAAACGGTGGCCCGGCGCGCCTGGGAGGCGCCGATCGGGGCGGAACGATATGAGGGGTTCATCTGCGGCGTCCTGGAAACTCAGGCGGCGGACTATAGGCAGCCCGACGCCCAAAAGTGTCCGCAGCAGCATCGGCGAGCGCCGATTCCCTTCCTGTGCCCAAAAGCAAATCACGAACCTCCGCCAAAGGCGGAGGTTTGGGACGCTGCGCTTGAGCCACTAGAAGTGGCTTTGTTACATCAGGGGTTCAGCTTGAACAGATCGTTGTGATCTGACGCCTTGTCGGCTTTCTCCTGGTCCCTGATGTAACGTCTAACGACCTGTTCATTGTAGCCGGTGGTGGATACGAAGTAGCCGCGCGCCCAAAAGTGATAGCCACGGTACTTGCGTTTTCGGGCATATTTGTTGGCGACATAAATAGCCGTCTTGCCCTTCAGGAACCCGACGATGTGCGAGACGGAATACTTCGGCGGGATCGATATCAGCATATGCACATGGTCAGTCATCATGTGCCCTTCTACGATCTGACAGCCCTTCTGGAGACAGAGTTTACGGAATTGCTCAACCAACTCCAGGCGCAACTCTCCATAAAGCCTTTTCACTCTGTATTTGCTTGCAAAAACCAGGTGATATTTGCAGTCCCATGTCGAGTGGGATAGATGGTTATCGTCCACTATAACCTCCGTTCTTGACCCACTGCGTGGCCCAAGCACGGAGGTTTCTTTTATACGGTGTAGAACCCATCCAATCCTCCACCATAGGTGGAGGTTTTCTTTTGATAAAAAAAAAGGCACCCGGTCGGGTGCCTCTTGCGTGGATCTTCGTCCAGGCCGGGCGCCCTGCGGCGCGTCCGGCCGAACCGGATCACTTGATCTTGGATTCCTTGAACTCGACGTGCTTGCGCGCGACCGGGTCGTACTTGGTCTTGGTCATCTTCTCGGTCATCGTGCGGGAATTCTTCTTGGTGACGTAGAAGTACCCGGTGTCGGCGGTCGAGACGAGCCGGATCTTGATGGTCGTTGCCTTGGCCATGGCATCCGATTCCTTGTGCTTGTTGACGGTGACAGCCAAAGCGGCTGGACGCCCCACGCGGGAAGCGTCGTTCGTTCGGCGCGCACCCTAGTCGAAAGCGCCTGAAAGTCAAGATGAGCTTGTCGAACCTTCGACGCCAGGTTCGGGGACCTTGCGGATACGGCGAAAGGCAAAAACGGCGTAGCCGACGAGGATAAGAGCCGTCACCACGACGAGCCCCTGCGGCCCCATGGCGTCCATTCCGATCCCGGTCGCCGCCGGCCCGGCAAGCATGCCGACGGAGTACATGAAAATGAAGGCTGCATTGGCCGATGCGAGGTCGCTTCCGGACAGGCGCGCGCCCAAATGGGTCAGCCCCACGGCATAAAGACCGGCCACCAGCCCTCCCCAAAGGCCGATCGTGACCATCAGAAGGAGCATGTTCGACGACACGGCGGCAACAAGCACGGCCGAGGCGATGCCGCCCAGCGCGATATAGAGCAGCAAGCGTCGCCGATCCATGCGGTCGGACAGCATGCCGAGCGGCAACTGGGCGACGATATTACCGACCGCCACGGCCATCACCAGAAGCGCCGCCACCTGCTCGCTGTAACCGAGACGAAGTCCGTAGACCGGCGAGAAGCTCATCACCGACGATTCGACCGCGCCGACCGTGAAGGCCGCGAAGGTGGCGAGCGGCACCACGGTGAGGAAGTGCAGGAAATTTCCTCCCTTGCCCTCGTGCATCGGCGGATCGGCCCGGAAGCCGGCAATGATCGGCAGGATCGAGAGTGCCATCAGGCCCGTGCCGATGGCAAAAGGCAGCCATCCCTCAGAACCGACAAGGCTGAGGATCGCCGGCCCCACCGCGAATCCTATGGACAAGATGGTGGCGTAGAGGCCCATCACGAAGCCGCGTTTTTCCGCTGGCGCCAGCGCGTTGATCCAGAACTCCGAGACGATGAACGCCGTGTTCAGGCAGAGCGAAAAGACGAACCGCAGCACGAACCACACGGCGATCGAATCGAAGACGTAGAACAGCGGGAAGGTGAGCGTGCCGAGCACGACGGCGATCAACAGCACCCAGGCCGCGCCGAACCGGCGCGTCAGCTTCGGCACGAACGGCGTACTGAGAATCGCCGCCACGCCGGCCGCCGTCGTCACGAGGCCGATCACCGAGCTTGAGTGCCCGCGCTGCTCGAGGATGACGGCCAAAAGCGGCATGCCAAGCGAAAGCGAGGTGCCAACCGCCGAGATCGCCCCGATCGCAGCGGCAAGGCCGGCGACGCGGCGCCGGTCGAAACGGTCGTCGGAGAACAATGTCATGCGGGCTGTCCGAAAGAGGGCCTAGCCTTCTAGCGGACGCCAGCCGTAAATCCAATCCATGTTGTCGGCCAGCCGCTCGGCGCCGATGAGGCGCATGCCGAGATTGCGCGCCTTCGCCGGCACTCCGCCAAGATGATAGATGACGCCGTTGCGCCGCGCGGCCGCCGCCACCTTGTCGGTACGGGCCTTGCGTCCCTCGGCGAAGACGCCAAGCCGGTCTTCGACGTCATCGCCCAGGCCGGACGCCAGCACCCCGGCCAGAACGCGCGCATCCTCGATCGCCATCGCTGCGCCCTGCGCCACGAAAGGTGGCATGCCGTGAACGGCATCGCCGATCAGCACTGTCCGCCCCTTGGTCCATGGCGTATCGCGCGGCGCCTCGCAAAGCGCCCATTTTCGCCAGCTGTCCGGCATGGCGATCAGCTTTCTCGCCGGTTCCGGCCATCCCTCGAAAGCCGCCTGGATCTGCGCCGGATCGCCCGGCACGTCCCAACCGTCTTCGTTCCAGGCGTCGTCGATGGAGGCAACAAGATTGATCTCGCGCCCGGCATCGATGGCGTAATGGACGAGATGCGCATGGCGACCGAGCCAAAGGCCCGTCTCGTTGTGCCGGAAAGACTGGGAGAAGAAGCCCTCCGCCTTGAAGGTGGCTCGCCAGGCGGTTCGTCCGGTATATCGGGCGGGACCGCCGCCAACGACCGTCTCGCGTACAGTTGAACGGACGCCGTCGGCACCGACCAGAACACTTCCCGCAAAGCGAACCGGCTGATCCGCTTCCGTCCCTTCGAGCACGACGCCGCCCGCATCCACATCGATGGACGAGATCTGGACGCCGAGATGCAGCGTGACCCGTGGCTCCTGCTCGACGGCGGCCAGCAGCGTGCCTTGCAGGTCGGCGCGGTGGATGACGATATAGGGCGCACCGTAGCGCTCGACCATCGCCTCTCCAAGCGGCATGCGCAGAATGAGGCGACCACTCGCTCCGTCACGTATGCTCACAGCCTCCGGACGAATGCCGGTGGCATCGAGCGCCGAGCCCAGACCGAGATGAAAGAGAATCGATGACGCGTTGGGCGAAAGCTGGAGGCCCGCCCCCACCTCTCTCAACTCTTGCGCCTTGTCGATCACGATGACCCGCACGCCGGCTCGCGCAAGACACAACGACAAAGTGAGGCCGGCTATTCCGGCCCCGACCACCACCACCGGTAAGTGATCCGGCATAGCTCCATCCTTGGCGTGGGTCAGGCCGCTTTCGGCTGCCACGCGGCGTCTTTGGGTTCCGACTCGGTCGCCTTGAGCGACGGATCGTAGCGATAGACGGTCGAGCAATAGGCACAGACCACCTCGGCGTCATCTCCCATCTCCAGGAAGATATGCGGATGGTCGAAGGGCGGCTTGGCGCCGATGCACATGAATTCCTTCGCGCCAATCCGGATGGTCGTCACCCCGGCGTCGTTGGCGAAATGAGGAACGAAAGCGTCGGCCATGCACGATACCCTTGTTTAAAGTCCTGACTTCAGGAAGCATACCGGCAAGATGACAGCAAGAACAGTCCCTTTGCAGCGAAAGCGGCGGGACTTTGCGTATTGGCGCCAACGGGGCAAGGGAGGTTTGTTCGTGACGCGTTTTTCGACCGCCGATGGCGAGTTCGCCTATGTCGACCAGGGGAGCGGCCAGCCGGTCGTGCTCGTCCACGGCTTTGCCTCCAATGCCCACGTCAACTGGCTCGATACCGGCTGGATCGACAGGCTCGTTCAGGAAGGCTACCGGGCGATCGCCCTCGACAACCGAGGACACGGCGGCTCGGTCAAGCTTCACGATCCCGAGGACTATCGTCTCGAGAAAATGGCGGGAGACGTCCTGGCGCTGATCGATCACCTCGCTCTTCCACGCGTGAGGGCCATCGGCTATTCGATGGGCTCCCGCATCCTGCTCGACTTCGCAAGCCGCCACTCCGACCGCCTGGAGCAGTTGGTGCTCGGCGGCATCGGCGGCACCATGGCGAAGGCCGGTCTCGACCGGGAGCCTATCGCAGCAGCCCTTCTCGCTCCGACACTCGAAGATGTCGCCGACCCGGTTGGTCGCGGTTACCGCCAGTTCGCCGAACAGACCCGGTCGGACAGGCAAGCACTCGCCGCCTGCATACGAGGCTATGGCCGCCCCGTAGAGACCAGCGAGACCGAACGCATCGCCGTACCGACATTGGTCGCCGTGGGCACCAAGGACGCGGTCGCCGGATCGGCCGCCGAGTTGGCCCAGATGATTCCCGACGCGGACGTGCTCGACATTCCCAACCGGGACCACATGCGGTCCACCGGTGACAAGGTCTTCAAGGACGGCGTCACGACCTTCTTCGCCCGCTGAACGAAAAAGCGGCGCGACCTCTCGGTCGCGCCGCCTGTTCATCGGAATATGGCCGTTAGCCGTCTATCATCACTCGGCCTTGGCACTCTGCTTCGGGCTGCGCTTGCGCTTCGGCGGCACGGGCGCATCGGCAACCTTGGCATCGACCTCCTCGACCTTGCGTTTCAGCGCCGGATCGGGAAGGCAGTCGAGCTTGAGACCGACTTCGCCGGTCTCGTTGGTCTCGACCGACACCTTGACGGTACCGCCCTTCTTGAGCACGCCGAACAATACCGCGTCGGCGAGCGGACGCTTGATGTGCTCCTGAATGACACGACCGAGCGGGCGGGCGCCCATGTGCTCGTCGTAGCCCTTGGTCGCCAACCATTCGATCGCCGCGTCGTCCAGTTCGAAGGTGACGTTGCGGTCGGCCAGCTGGGCCTCAAGCTGCATGACGAACTTCTGAACCACAGAGCGAACCACTTCCGGCGGCAGAGCGCCGAACGGAATGATGGCATCGAGGCGGTTGCGGAACTCCGGCGTGAACATGCGGTTGATCGCCTCGGTGTCGTCCCCCTCGCGACGCGACCGATTGAAACCAATCGGCTCGCGGGAGAGATCGGCGGCGCCGGCGTTGGTCGTCATGATCACGATGACGTTGCGGAAGTCGACCTGCTTGCCGTTGTGGTCGGTCAGCTTCCCGTGGTCCATCACCTGCAAAAGGATGTTGAACAGATCCTGATGCGCCTTCTCGATCTCGTCGAGCAACAGAACGCAATGCGGATGCTGGTCCACGCCGTCGGTCAGAAGACCGCCCTGATCGAAACCGACGTAGCCCGGAGGCGCGCCGATCAACCGGCTGACGGTATGCCGCTCCATATACTCCGACATGTCGAAGCGCAGGATCGGAACGCCCAGGATCGAAGCGAGCTGACGCGCCACCTCGGTCTTGCCGACGCCGGTCGGACCGGAGAACAGGTAGTTGCCGATCGGCTTTTCGGGCTCCCGAAGTCCGGCGCGGGCCAGCTTGATCGCTGACGACAGGGCGGCGATCGCCTTGTCCTGACCGTAGACGACGCGCTTGAGGTTGGTCTCCAGGCTCTCGAGTACCTCGGCGTCGTCCTTGGACACCGACTTCGGCGGGATGCGGGCCATGGTCGCGATCGTCGCCTCGATCTCCTTGACGCCGATCACCTTCTTGCGCTTGCCCTCCGGCAGCAGCATCTGGCTGGCGCCGGTTTCGTCGATCACGTCGATCGCCTTGTCCGGCAGCTTGCGGTCGTTGATGTAGCGCGCGCTGAGCTCCACCGCCGACTTGATGGCGTCCTGAGTGTAGCGAACCTTGTGGAACTCTTCGAAATACGGCTTGAGCCCCTTCAGGATATCGATGGCGTCGTTGACCGTCGGCTCGTTGACGTCGATCTTCTGGAAGCGGCGCACCAGCGCCCGATCCTTCTCGAAGAACTGGCGATACTCCTTGTAGGTGGTCGAGCCGATGCAACGAACGGTGCCGCTGGACAGCGCCGGCTTCAGAAGGTTCGACGCATCCATCGCGCCGCCGGAGGTCGCGCCCGCGCCGATCACCGTGTGGATCTCGTCGATGAACATGATGGCGCCGGGATAGTTCTCGATCTCCTTGACCACCTGCTTGAGGCGTTCCTCGAAGTCGCCGCGATAGCGGGTTCCGGCCAGAAGCGCGCCCATATCGAGAGCGAAGATGGTCGAGTCCTTGAGGACACCCGGCACGTCGCCGTCGACGATGCGGCGAGCGAGCCCCTCGGCGATCGCCGTCTTGCCCACGCCGGGATCGCCGACATAGAGCGGGTTGTTCTTCGAACGGCGGCACAGCACCTGGATGGTGCGGGCGATCTCGTCCGCCCGCCCGATCAGCGGATCGATCTTGCCCTTCAGCGCCTTCTCGTTGAGGTTGACGCAATAGGCATCGAGCGCGTCGGCCTTCTTCTTCTCGGCCGTCTGCCCGCCGTTTGGCGGCGTCTCCTGCGAGGGCGTTTCCTCGTCGACGCCGCGCGTGGCCCGGCTCTCGCTCATGCCGGCGCGCTTGGCGATGCCGTGGCTGATGTAGTTGACGGCGTCATAGCGTGTCATGTCCTGCTCTTGCAGGAAGTAGGCGGCGTGGCTTTCGCGCTCGGCAAAGATCGCGACGAGCACGTTGGCGCCGGTCACCTCGTCTCGCCCGGACGACTGCACATGGATCACCGCGCGCTGGATGACGCGTTGGAAACCGGCGGTGGGCTTCGCTTCCTCGCCAAGCTCCGTCACGAGGTTGTCGAGTTCGGTGTCGATATACTCGACGAGATTGCGCTTCAGGACATCGAGATCGACCGAGCAGGCGCGCATGACAGCGGCGGCGTCGGGATCTTCAACCAGAGACAGAAGCAAGTGTTCGAGCGTCGCGTACTCCTGGCGGCGCTCATTGGCGAATGCGAGGGCCTGGTGAAGGGCTTTTTCGAGACTGCGCGAGAAGGATGGCACGATGGACCCTCACTTTTTTTCCATGACGCACTGAAGCGGATGCTGATGGCGGCGGGCGAAGTCCATAACCTGCGTCACCTTGGTCTCGGCGACTTCATAGGTGTAGACACCACACTCCCCCACCCCATGATGGTGGACGTGCAACATGATCTGGGTTGCCTCTTCACGCCCCTTGTTGAAGAAACGTTCCAGGATGTGCACCACGAATTCCATCGGCGTGTAATCGTCGTTCAGGATTAGAACGCGATACATGCTCGGTCGTTTGGTCTTGGTCAGGACCTTGGATGCTACTCCGGCTCCCGAGTCA
Source organism: uncultured Pleomorphomonas sp. (assembly GCA_963665435.2). Lineage (GTDB taxonomy): Bacteria > Pseudomonadota > Alphaproteobacteria > Rhizobiales > Pleomorphomonadaceae > Pleomorphomonas. The sequence continues at coordinate 70,956 of CAXXNH010000008.1, forward strand.
GACCCGTTCCCACTCTCCCCGTCATCGTCGTCGGCCGACAGGACCGAACGGCGCGTCTTGTCTTCCATCCACCCCACGGTCCATCGGTCGGCCACGCAAAGAGCGTCGGGCAGACCGAAAGCAAGGTCCGCCGGTACCATTCCCGTCACGCCAACCTGAACCGCCTCGACCACGTTTTCCCTCCGATTGCTTGCCCCGATCTTGCGGGCCTTGGGGTCATATTGAATCAGGGACAACGGGGGCGCAATTCCAATCTGGATTCAGGGCCGGAACTCCACGCACTTGTGAGCGTTCAACCGCCCTGTACGTCTCTATTTGGTAAGGAGTTTCGCTTAGGTCAAGACGCGATGCAATTGGTGAATCGCTGGCAGCCCCCTGCTTTTCGCATGACGGCGCTTCACACCGGCCCGACACCCCCAAAAAATGCAGAGTCCAATTTCGGGACGGTGCAAATCTGGAAAAGTCGATTCAAACTTTACGCTTCCGTAACCGCGTTGCCGCTAATTTTGCAACCGTTGCCCGTTGGGCGCACGGGATTGGAGAGAACAGGTCGAATGGGGTTCGGATCCTGCCGGAGAGCAAGGAGCGAAGCCCGTGAGTTGGCGTTGTGAGGGCGGTCCATTGTCGAGTTTGCGTAGTCTGGTCTCAAAGGTTCTGCACCAAATGGTGGCCCCGGCGGCGGTCGCGCTCGTCGTGGCCGGCGTGTCCACCGCCGCAGTCGCGGCGAAAGGGGTGCCGAGCCAGGTTGTTCCTTCGAAATATGCGGCCATCGTCGTCGATACGGCCACTGGAAAGGTCCTTTACCAGGCCAATCCGGACGCCCGGCGCTACCCGGCATCCCTGACCAAGATGATGACGCTCTACGTCCTGTTCGAAGAGCTCAATCGCGGTCGCTTCAAGCTTTCGACACCAATGCGCGTCTCCGCTCTCGCCCAACGTCAGGCACCGACCAAACTTGGTCTGCGCGCCGGCGAGACGATCACCGTGGAAGACGCCATCAAGGGTCTCATCACCCGCTCGGCAAATGATGCCGCTGCCGTCATCGCTGAAAATGTCGCCGGCTCGGTGCCGGCCTTTGCCGATCGCATGACGCGCACGGCCCGCGCCATCGGCATGACCAACACCCGCTTCCGCAACGCCAACGGCCTTCCCGATCCGGGTCAGTACACGTCGGCGCGCGACATGATGAAGCTCGGCGTCGCGCTGCAGGTCCGTTTCCCGCAATACTATCCGCTGTTCTCGATCCGCTCCTACACCTTCCGTGGACGGACGATCGGCAGCCACAACAACCTGCTTGGCCGCATCAACGGCGTCGACGGCATCAAGACCGGCTACGTCAATGCCTCCGGCTTCAATCTCGTCACTTCGGTGAAACGCGACGGACGCAAGATCGTCGCCGTCGTCTTCGGTGGCAAGACCGCCGCCCAGCGCGACGCCCACATGGTGCAACTGATCAACACCTACCTGCCCAAGGCCTCGCGCTCCCGCGGCTACGACGACGAGCTTGTGGCCGCCATCGTGAATGCGCCGAAGGTGGCCGCCGCCACGGCGTCGGCTCTGCCGCCCCATCCCAAGCCTCTGCCGCGACCGATGATGGCCGGAATGGACGCCGTCGACCCGGATCCGGCTGTCATCGCCTCGCTTTCACCCGCCGTGCCGGTGCCCCCGGTTGCTCCGGCCGCGCCCGAACAGGTCGCCGAAGCTCCGACGCCGGCGTTGCCCCCTTCGCCCGAACCGGTCAGCCTTGCAACGGCGACGCTGCCGTCGAGCCTGGCCAACGCCCACTTGCCGTCCTCCGCCGCCGAAGCATTCGCCGACATCGGTCCCGCGCCACAGGGCGACCCGATGGCCGATCTTGTCGCCCGCGTCGACGCCCATTCGCGCCGCGCCCCCAAGACCGTCGAGGTCGCGTCCGCCGCCCCGGCCGCCGTCGTGATGACCGATGCGTCGCCGGACCGCCGTCGGAGCGGCTGGTTCATCCAGATCGGCGCCGTTGGCTCGGAAGCCGCCGCGATGGACCTTCTCGACAAGGCAAAGTCGGCAGCTCCGCTGCTTGCCGCCGCCAACCCCTTCGCCGAACCGGTGAAGAAGGGTGGTTCGACGATGGTGAGAGCCCGCTTCGGCGGTTTCGAAAACGAAAAGGCCGCCAATAGAGCCTGTGCGGCCCTCAAGAAGAACGACTTCGCCTGTTTCACAATCAGGCTCTGACCGCCCTGTCGGCGGTCGGAGCGACCCGTGCACAACCCGCAAGGTATCTCTTCGCCTTTCAGGCGGCACGGCAAGCAGAGTCAGTCAACGGCACCCACTGTTTTGCGTAACGGGAGCTAGACATGTTTGGACAAAAGCCGGTCCTTGGCCTGGTTGATACGTACCGCCAGGAATGTGGAGCCGCCCTGGTCGGGATGCACCCGCTTCATCAACCGGCGGTGGGCGGCCCGGATATCGGCCTCTCCGGCGCCCTGCTGAAGCCCAAGGATCTCGTACGCCTCCTGCTCGCTCATGGCGCTCGGATTCGTCGCTCGACGGCTCCCCGCTGCGGCCTCGCCCTGCATGTTCTCACGCCATCCGGGCATTCGGCGGTCGAGGTAAATCTCTAGAGTGGCGCGGCTGCGGCGATCCCTTGCCGTCTCCGCATGGAGATCGGACAGCTCGGCCGCCCCCATGCGGTTGAGGTCCCGTCCGCGATAGGAACCCGCCTTGACCCGACCACCGATGGCCTCGCCATCGACAACGACCTCGACCATCGGCGATCGAAATACCGGCTGCCCGCGTCGTCCATCCCGCCGAGATCGGAACAGGCCCGCCCGATAAAGGGCGATCAGAGCCGCCACGCCAACCGCGGCGAAGGCCAGCCGACCGGTGGCGGCAAGCGCCGCGACAACGCCGAGCCCGACTAGAAGACTGTAATTGCCAACGATGGAGTCGATGTCGCTCCGGAGGCGAGCGCCTCGCCAGCGAACCAGCCAGGCGCCCAAGGCGAGAAGCAGTACCAGCGTGAAAGCCACATTCATCGGAAGGCGCATCCGGCATTCGGGGTGTCGATGCTTCATTTCGAACTTTGCCGACTGGAATGCAATGGCGAAGGGCTCTGACCGACTTTATTGGCGATGAAGGACACGCCACGCTTGAAGCGCCATGCCTTTGCCGCCATTTTGCCTTTGAGTGGAGTCGGCGGGCGAGGCAACTCGAACGCCGCTATTGTTTGCGCGCTGCCACAAACCGACGACGGGATGCTTCGCACATGATGCTTTGCCAGCCGACCCTCCGACGCCTCGCCATGAGATCCCTCCTCGGAGCGGCCCTGGTCACCCTCGCCTTCGTCGGTCCCCTGCCGGCGATGGCACGCGGCATGGCGACAGCGACGGAGCAGCCGGATAGCGGACTGCCGGTCGCCTCCTCGCTGGAGGGCAACTATCTGGCCGGCCGCTTTGCCGGCAGCATCGCCGACTACCGCGCATCGGCCGACTACTTCGCCTCGGCCCTCCTCGACGCACCCGACGACAAGTTCCTGCTCGAACGTGCGCTGTCGCTCTACATCGCCGCCGGTGAGCTGACGGAAGTCCGTGCGTTTGCCGAACGGCTGCAAGAACTCGACGCGGACAGCCCGATCGCCGCCATGACCATCGGCCTCGACGATTTTCAGTCCGGCCATTGGGACGAAGCCATCGCGTCGTTTCAACACGCACGCTCCGGACCGCTCCTGACGCTGGCAGTGGAAATTCTCTCTGCCTGGGCCGAGCAGGGCGCAGGCAGGACCGACGAGGCGCTTGCGCGCCTCGCCAAGCTCGATGGCGAGAAGTGGTACCTTTTCTTCCGCCACTATCACGCCGGTCTCATCGCCTCGGTCGCGGGTCGCGGCGAGGTGGCCACCGAAGAGTTCAAGGCGGCGCTGGCCATCGACGACGGCCCGGTGTCGGTGATCGACGCGGCGACGCGCGCTTTCGCTCGAAACGGCGACTTCGAGACCGCCAAGGCCACCATCGACAAGGCGCTGGCATCGGCGCCCGGGCATCCCCTGCTCAAGGACGTCGCGGCCATCATCAATGCCAAGCGGCGTCCGGCCCCACGTGCCCGCAACGTCAACGAAGGGGCTGCGGAAATCCTCTCGGGCCTCGGTTCGGCCGTGGTTCGCGAGGACGCCAACGATTTCGGCGTCATCTTCCTGCAGTTGGCGCTGGCGCTCGATCCCGGCGACGACATGAGCCGCATCACGCTCGCCGAGAACTTCGAGCGCCTGAATCGTCCGGCAGACGCGATCGACATTCTCGACAAGGTGCCGGCCCACTCGCCCCTCAGGCGAAACGCCGACATCATGATTGCCTTCGACTACAACGCGATGGATCAGGTGGACGAGGCGCGCGCCACTCTGAAGCGCGTCATTCGCAAGAACCCGAAGGACAAGGAGGCGCTGAACGGCCTCGGCAACATCCTGAGGACGCGCAAGATGTTCGCCGAAGCGGCCGACGTCTATACGCGAACCATACGAGCCATCGGCAACAAGCCGCAGGCCGAGGATTGGCAGGTGTTCTACAATCGCGGCATCGCCTTCGAGCGGACCGACCGCTGGCCGGAGGCCGAGGCCGATTTCAAGAAGTCCCTCGAGCTCAGGCCCGACCAGCCCCTGGTGCTCAACTATCTCGGCTACTCCTGGATCGACAAGGGCATGAACCTCGAGGAAGGCATGAGACTGATCGAGAAGGCCGTCAGCCTCGCCCCGTCGGACGGCTTTATTGTCGACAGCCTCGGCTGGGCTCACTACAAGCTCGGCGATTACGATCAGGCCGTCGAAGAACTGGAGCGCGCGGTTTCGCTGATGCCGTCCGATCCGACCATCAACGACCATCTTGGCGACGCCTACTGGCGGGTCGGTCGTCGGCTTGAGGCCCGTTTCCAGTGGAACCACGCCAAGGCCAGCAAGCCCGAACCGGAAGACCTGGCCAAGATCGAGGCCAAGATCGAGCACGGTCTCACCGCGACGCACGTCGGCAAGGCTGCCGAGGTGGTGGAGCCGAAGCCCGACCGGGCAACGCCCTGATACGCACCGGGGACTGACGGCAATGCCGATTGTCGAAGAGGCGCGCGCCAAGGTCAATCTGGCGCTGCACGTCACCGGACGTCGGCCCGACGGCTATCACGATCTCGACATGCTCGTCGCCTTCGCCGATGTCGGCGACAGCGTGGAGCTGGCGGCGAGCAAGGCGGACCGCTTCCTCGTCGACGGCCCGATGGCTGCAGGTCTTTCCACCGACGCCGACAATCTCGTTCAGCGTGCGCTGAACGGCTTTCGAGAGATCACGGGGCGGACGGATCCCCTTTCCATCCGCTTGACCAAGCGCCTGCCGGTCGCCTCCGGCATCGGCGGAGGCTCGGCCGACGCGGCGGCCACACTGCGCGCCCTCTGCCGGCTGCATGACGTCCCGGCCGATGCCCTCGCCGCGCTTGCGCTGTCACTGGGGGCGGACGTGCCGATGTGCATCGTGAGCAGCCCCGCCCGCGTCGGCGGCGTCGGCGAACGCATCGTGCCCACGACCGGACACCTCTCGTTCGGCCTTCTGCTGGTCAACCCAGGCGTCGGTGTGTCGACGCCCGCGACATTTCGGGCCCTTGAGCGTCGCAACAATCCGCCGCTGCCCCCATTGACTGCCTTCGATACCGTGCGGCGGCTCGCAGACTTCCTGGCGGCTGAGACTCGCAACGACCTCGAGCCGGCGGCCCGCATCATCGCTCCGGTCATTGGCGAGGTGCTCACCGCCATCGCCGATCTGCCGGACGCCCGGTTGACCCGCATGTCAGGGTCGGGCGCAACCTGCTTCGGCCTGTTCGACGACAAGACCTCGGCAGAGAGGGCCGCGCTGAAGCTTGCGCACGAGCATCCGAACTGGTGGATCGAGCCGGCCGCGGCCACTTTCTAGAGTATCGGCAACAAGTACGGGCACCGGCTTGCGTCCGGAAGGGCGTCTTCACAAATGAGATGGAGCCTCTCCTGCAAAGTCATTTCACCAGGCGGCCCTAAAGATCGACGGCCACATCCTCGGCGGCGATCACGCGATGAATGCGCTCCTCTTCCGCGCCCTCCTCCCCGAAAGGCGCCACGGGCCAATCCCAAGTGTCGAAGGGAAACGGCGGAGTGACGCCGCACAGAAGGTCGCGATTCTCTATGATCACACCGTCGCGCCGCCGCCGCACGTAGGCGACGTCGGTGACGATGACCGTCTTGCAGGGCAATTGCGCCAGCCCGTCGAGATGGCCGGCGACCAACTGCGTCACCGCATCATCGGGCATGATCCGCGCATTGCCATCCTTGGCGCGCAAGCGAGCCGCCGCGCCCACCGCGATCTGCGACAGCACATTGGCTGAGATCACGAGATCGACCTCGTCGATCTTGCGGATAAAGCCAAGGGGATCGAGGCGAACGCCAAGATCCTCCTGTCCGGTCGCAAGCTTGATCCGCGACTGCTCGGCGAGCCGGTCATAGCCGGATATGTCCCGGGTAAGGAAGGTGACATTGGGATAGCGGCGAAGGAACACCTTCAGTCGGACCGTCGGCAGGTGAACGATGTCCACCAGCACGACCTTGTTGAACATGCTCGACAACCGCGCGATCGGCACGTCCCGGAGCAATCCCGACCCCAGGACCACCGCCGTGCGACGCACGGCGACGCCATCGATGGCATGGTCGATCGCCGCTCGCGTCCGCGCTTCGTGTTCGGCCCATGCGGCATGTCGCCGACTGGCTCGCGCCCGAAGGCCAATGGCATCCCGGACGGCGCTGGCGCGGCTTCCGGGCGAGATGAGGCGGGTAACGGCGAACAGAAAGGCCTCGGCGAGCATGCGCGGTATCCGGCTGATCCTTCACGCGGAGTCGCTTCCGCAAAACCTTGCGACAACAATAACGGCGACACCCGCTTCGCTGGAACGCGCGCCGCCCGAACCTCAGGCGATTTCGCCGCAGACCACAGGAACAGGTGTCCCCGTGGTGGCCGGGAACGTCGACGGAAGTCCTTTCAGGCGGCGTGCCGCGAGATAGGCAAAGGCCTGCGCCTCGACGAAATCGGCGTCAAACCCGACCTTGCCGGCGGGCACCACTTCGACACCCGAACGCTCGGCGATCATCTTCACCATCACCGGATTGCGGGCGCCGCCACCCGAGACGATGACGGTCCGGATGGGCGCGCCGGCGAGACGCAGACCGGCCGCGACCCCTTCGGCCGTGAAGGCGGTAAGCGTCGCCACACGGTCGGCGAACGGCAAACGGGCAGCCGCGTCGGCGCGGAACGTGTTGCGGTCGAGCGACTTCGGCGCTGGCGTCTCGAAATGCGGATGATCCATCAACTGCTCGAGGACCACCTCATCCACTCGTCCCTGCGCGGCTATGGCGCCATCGACGTCGAAACGAGCACCAGTGGCGTTGAACACCAGGTCATCGATCAGCGCATTGCCGGGTCCGGTATCGAAGGCAATGAGTTCGCCATCCTCGCCGATCAGGGTGACGTTGGCGACACCACCGATGTTGAGGAAGGCCACCGGCGGAGTGAGCCCCGCCTTCCGGGCCAGCGCCCGGTGGTAGACCGGCACGAGCGGCGCCCCCTGCCCGCCTTCGCGAATATCGGCCGACCGGAAGTCATGGACGACCGGCAGGTTGAAACGCTCGGCCAGCACGCCGGCATCGCCGATCTGGGCGGTAAAGCCCCGATCGGGAGCATGATGAACCGTCTGGCCATGGAAGCCGATCACCTCCGGCCTGATGCCCTTCTTCTCGGCAGCAATCAGCAGCACCGCCACCACATGCGCATGCGCGTCGGTGACGACGGTTTCCGCCTCGGCAAGCCGGCCGAAGCGATCTTCGCGGGCGGACATGCCGACGGCATCCTTCAGCGCCGCCCGCAGAACCGACCGTTCCTCATCCCCATAAGGTTGGAAAAGCGTCGGCCCAAACTCGGCGATCCCCTCTCCATCGGTGCGGATCAGCGCCGCGTCGACGCCGTCCATCGACGTACCGCTCATCAATCCGAGTGCCCACATGGCCGAATCGCCAGACATTTTTGACCTCATACCCCGTGAAATCCGGTTTCGATCCTGATAGGAAGCCCAGCGGACTGATACGTCAATTCCGGTCCGCGGACAAACCAAAGGTACAGAAAGATGAGCGGCTTCAAGTCGGACTTCCTACGCACGCTCGACGAGCGCGGTTTCATCCACCAGATCTCGGACCCCGAGGGTCTCGACGCCGAGTGCATGAAGGGTCCGATCACCGCCTATGTGGGCTATGACGCCACGGCCACATCCATCCACATCGGCAACCTCATCACCGTCACCATGCTCCACTGGCTGCAGGAGACCGGCCACCGGCCGATCAGCCTGATGGGCGGCGGCACATCGATGGTGGGCGACCCCTCCTTCCGCGACGACCAGCGCAAGCTTCTGTCGCCGGAGACCATCGCCGACAACATCGCCAGCATCAAGAAGGTCTATTCGCGCATCCTGCGCTACGGCGACGGCCCGACCGACGCCATCATGGCCAACAATGCAGACTGGCTGATGAAGCTCAACTACGTCGAGTTCCTGCGCGACGTCGGCCGCTACTTCTCGGTCAACCGCATGCTGTCCTTCGACAGCGTCAAGCTGCGCCTGGATCGCGAGCAGTCGCTATCGTTCCTCGAATTCAACTACATGATCATGCAGGGCTACGACTTCGTCGAGCTCAACCGGCGCTATGGCACGGTGCTGCAGATGGGGGGCTCCGACCAGTGGGGCAACATCGTCAACGGCGTCGACCTCAGCCACCGCATGGGCGGCCCGCAGCTCTACGCGCTGACGACGCCGCTGCTCACCACATCCTCGGGCCAGAAGATGGGCAAGACCGCCAACGGCGCCGTCTGGCTGAATGGCGACCTCTTCAGCCCCTATGACTTCTGGCAGTATTTCCGCAACACCGAGGATGCCGACGTCGTCCGCTTCCTGAAAATCTTCACCCGCCTGCCCTTGTCCGAGATCGCCCGTCTCGGCGCGCTCGGCGGCGCCGAGATCAACGAGGCCAAGAAGATCCTCGCCACCGAGGCGACCGCCGTCGTCCATGGCCGTGAAGCGGCGGAAGCGGCGGCCGAAACGGCTCGACTCACCTTCGAGGAAGGCGTCCATGCGGACGATCTGCCGACCGTCGAGGTACCCAGGGCCGACCTTGAGGCCGGCGTCGGCGTACTGACGGCCTTCGTTCAGGCCGGCCTCGCAGGCTCCAACGGCGATGCTCGTCGCTCCGCCCAGGGTGGAGGCCTCAAGGTCAACGACCGCACGGTCACCGATCCGAAGGAAGTGCTGACGCTCCAGAGCCTCAACGACGACGGCGTCATCAAGCTGTCGCTCGGCAAGAAGAAGCACATGCTCCTGAAGCCGGTCTGATCGGCGGACTGTAGTCTCGACAACATCTACAGCACCCCGGCTTCCAGCTGGGGTGCCCACCCGCGACGCAAAGCCTCGACCAACTTCAGCAGAAGCGAGAGGCGATCCTGCCTCCGGAGCTGCGGCACAACAATGAGCTAAGACGCTGTTCGGTCTGATTGAATCAGATCGTCGCCCTCGTCGCGACGTGGCAACATGGAAACAAGGCCATCCTTCGGAAGTGCCTTTGAGAAATAGTAGCCCTGGATCAGGTCGCACCCCCATGCGGTCAGCGAGTCCAGCTGCTCGCTGGTTTCCACGCCTTCAGCCACCACCTTGAAAGACATCACCTTCGCAAGCCTGGTGATCATCGAGGCCAAGCCACACTGTTGGGCGTCGCGGGGAATATTGGTGATGAAGCTTCGATCGATCTTGATGCAATCCCACGGCATCTCCCTCAGATAGGAAAAGGAAGAGTACCCCGTACCGAAATCATCGATCGCAATGCTGATTCCCATGTCCTTCAACTCCTTGAGAATGGGGGTGACCTCATTCTCTCGCTCGATGTAGGACGACTCCGTTATTTCGATTTGAAGATTGTGGGCGGGGAAGCCTGTCTCGGCCAATGTCTTCGACAGGACGGACACGAAGCTGCCAAACCTGACTTGGCTGGCTGAGATGTTCACCGACACGGTGATGGGCGCATAACCGCGCCGAAGCCACTCCTGGCCGTCGCGACAAGCTCTTTCAAGAACATACTCGCCCACCGCTTCGATGAGACTGGTTCCCTCAGCCACTGGAATGAAATCGCAAGGAGGGATCACGCCAAGCTCTGGGTCGGTCCATCGCGCGAGGGCCTCGACACCGCACAGCCTGTGACTCACGGCGTCGAACTGCGGCTGATAGTGGACCTCGAGAATGTTGTCCGCCAAAGCGTTCTTCAGCTTCACGCCGAGCTTCATCTTCTTCTGGCTGTCGGCGGTCAGCCTGTCCTCATAGATGCCAACGGAGCCTCGCCTGTTCCGCTTTGCCTCGTAGAGGGCCGCGTCCGCCTCCAGGAGAGCGTCGCGGTCGCCAGGGCGGGCTTTGTAGCTGACGCCGAGCGTCGCAGAGGAAAACACTTCCAATCCATCGTCGATGCGAACGGTTTGCCCGAGAGCCTGCTGAATCCTCTCGATGATGCCATTTATGAAGTCGCCATCGCCAGAATGGATGAGAAGCGCGAACTCATCGCCGCCGATGCGGCACAGAATATCCTCCGGCTTCAGGTGATCTCGCCGAATGATATCGAGGCGGCTCGCAACCACCTTGAGAACGCGATCGCCAGCGCCGTGCCCATAACTGTCGTTGACGTCCTTGAAGTGGTCCAGATCGACGATGATGAGCGCAAAAGGCGTATCGTGCAGACCGGCAAGCCTCTGATCGAGCGCGCGACGATTGACCAGGCCGGTCAACTGGTCGCGCGAAGCAAGATACTCCAGTCTTTCCTGCGTGTTCTTCTGCTCGGTAATGTCGATCAGAGAGTAGACATAGGTCTCCCCACCCTCCGCATCCTCGCCAGCGGGCGTTATCGACAGGATGCCCGGCCGGCTCCCGTCCGGTCCGAACATGACCTCGCGGCGCCACATGTCCGTGAGGCTTTTCGGAAGAGAAATCGGCTTGCCGTCGCTCCAGAACGCGTCCTTCAGACTGGATTGCCGATCATCCTCGCTGCCGCCTATGTCCAGCATTCGCCGGAAGGCCGCGTTGGCCTTGAGCATGCCCCCCGTGCTGTCGACGATGGCGAGACCATCGGTCGAGTTTTTGAACACGACGTCGCCGCGCCGGACGTCCTGATCCTTCCGAGCCATTTCCTTGATCAACGCGGAACTGCTGGATGCCAAAAGGCGCCAGCGAACCGTATCGGCCTCGAGGTAACCGACGAAAGCTTGTCGCTTCCAGAGCACGAACAGCGCAAGCGGAATGCCGAAAGCGGCGGCTATCAGCACTTTTCCCGCAAGACCTCCGAAGACGATCGCGGCAATCTGAGCGTTGACTCCGAAAGCGATGAACGGAAAAGCGACACCGTCGAGGATGAGGACAAGGACGAAGGAAAGAATATAGATCGCCGCGGCGATCGGGAGGGACGGCTTTCTCTTCTTCGTCAGCTCGAATATATACAGCAGCAGCAAAAGTTCGGTGACGATGAGAACGCCTCCGAGCGCGATCAGTGCCGTCGAGACCTCAAACAATGCCGGGGGAACGTTATGCGGATTGATGACGCCGTCCGCCTTCAGGACTGACTGCGTCAGGAACGAGATGATGATGTTGAAGACATCGACGACGAAGACCAATCGAACAAGGTGACGCAGGATGAAAGCATTTCTCTCGATCCAGACGAACATGACCGCCGTCATCATGAAGGCGCCATAACAGAGGTTTCCACCCGAGACGACGACGCCGTCGGCAACCTGGAGAGAGTAGATGTTGCCCCAGAAGCCACCGATCAGCAGAACAAGGGATATGTAAACGTAGAAATGGACCTGCCGTATCGGACCTGAAAGCGTCGTGAAATAGAGCGGGAATATGGAAAAGGCGGCAATCTGGAGGGTCAGCAGGATGAACATGACGGCCAATCCCCGGTTGGGTCACTCAACGAGATATGCATGCAACGCTCGACCCGATCCAAGCATTCGCACGTGTCCTTCCGATCCGGACGTCTTCAGAGGATCGGCACGGTTTCACTCTGTTTTCCCAAGATCGAACGATGCTCCCCGAAGCGAGGGACGGCCTGTCCGCCCACCGCCAGCATCGCGACGATGTCGTTAAGCTTAACATCAGGCGCCCGGCGTTGAAACCGTTGGGTCGAACTCGGTCAATAGGAAAGATGAGCAAGTCACGGCGAGCACAATGCGCCCACGCCGGTCTTTCCTCTCGCCATCATTTCAGCTCGAACAGGCGGCGGAAGATGCCCGGAGCGATGGCCGACAGCGGATTGACCGACAGCGAAGGTGCATCGATCGGACCGCTGAGGCGATAGGAGACGCCAAGCAGGCCGGAGCGGCCTCCACCGGCGAAGATCGTCTGCCCAAGCAGGGGAATGGACGCCAACACGCTGTCGAGCTGGTTGGCCGGCAGATAGCTGCCTGCAAGACGCAGGGCGTTCTTGGAGAAATCGACGTCGCCGGCCATTGTGAGGCCGGCCGTGCCAGTTCGGATGAATCCCTCGCCGATCGAGAGAACACCATTTCCGAACCTTATGTCGAAGACGAGCCGGCCGATATCTGCCGTCGAAAGCCCCTCGGTCGGACCGTCGCGCGATGCGGTCGAGAGCTGGGCCAACGCCGGCTCTTCCACCACCTTCCAACGATTGCCATCGATCCGAGCACCCAGGATGCCCCGATCGTCGATGGATCCGGTCAGCGTCGCTCGCCCGCCATAGACTCGCCGATAAACGCCGAGAAAACGCAGGAGACGGCCGACTTCGCCAGCTTCGACCCTTATATCGCGTCCATCAGCGGACGGACGCACCGTCGCCGACGCCGAACCGCCGCCCGAGGTCTGCACCGTCAGCGACAACTCGTTGATCCGTCCTCCGGCAATAGCGGCCGTCAGATTGAGTCCATCGAGCTGCTCGCCACCCTCGCCGGTGACGTTGGCGATGGCCGCGGACAAGACCAGCGGCATGTCGCTTGGAACACCGGTTCCGGTCGTCCGCCGGAGAATGCTGCCGACAAGCGCGCGCGCGTCTAGCTGAGAACCGTTCACCGCAACCTTGAGACCGTTTTCGCCCATCGAAGCCTTCAGCGTCAGACGATCGGCGGCGGAGAAATTGAACTTGGCGAGATTGGCGCCGATGAAGTTGCCATTGCCGTCGAGGGCGATCTGCCCCTCCACCTGGGCAGAACCGGCCTTCAGGGCGAGGTTGGTGATGCTCGTGCCGGAGGAGCTCGCCGCCAGATCGAAGATCAGCGTACCGGGTTTGCCAATCGGTTTGCGGAAGCCGACCAGCGGCAGATTGATCTCCGCATTGGCAAGGTTGACCGACACACGGCGCGACGTCCCATTGTCGGCCATCTCCACCAAGACTTTGCCCTTGAACATCTCTCCGAGATCGAGGCCGTACTTCTTGGCCGCAGCGGCATCGAGATCGAGCTTCACGACCGACTTCGTCTCCCCCTCGCCGGAGAGCGGCAACGTCAGGAACACATCGGCCGGCGCGCCATCGATCAGCGCCTTGCCGCTGAGATGCGCTGCTCCATCGTGCAGTTCTATGGCGAGATCCCCGCGCGTGACGGCGCGGCCGTTGATCGGCGTACCGGGAGAGAACCCGGCGAGATCGATCCGGCCGCCATAGACGATGTCGGTGTCGGCAATCTCCTCGGCGAGCGGCAGGCGGATTGAGAGATCGGCTTTCGCCGTTCCCGCGGCCTTGGCCGGATCGGGCGAGAAGTCGGCCTCCTCTGCGAACGGAAGACGATTCCAGAGAGAGACGGCAGCCGCAGCCGGGCCGGAGAGACGCAACGTCACCTCGCCGTCCGGGACCTTGGCATCCACCACCGGCACCGCGAACGTCGTCGGCCCAAGTTCGAGGCGACGCCCCTGCCCCAGATCGACCCAGCCGCTGTCCACCGTAACCTCGAAGTGATTTCCAGACAGCCTACCGTGCCCCACAGCGTCACGGATCATGGGAGCATCGTCGAACGGCGTGAACACGGCTTCCGAGAAGTCGAAGGCAAGGGACGCTTCGGGGGCGACGACCCCGCCGCCCAACGGCACGTCGCCGAGCATGACGAGATCGACCGTCGCGTTGGTGATGAGACCCGAATGGATATGCGTACCGATCCAGCTGCGTACGTCTGGGGCCACCGTGATAGGCCAGAGCGCCTTGAGAGCGGCGGCGGGAAGGCGTGGCGACACACCAGAAAGCACCGCGAACGTAGCGCCGTCGCGATGCGACGCGCGGGCCGCGGCCGTGAAGCTGATGCCGGCCCCTTCGACGTGCATATCGTCCATGACCAGCAGGGACTCAGCCTGATCGTAGCTGCCCGCAATACGCCCGTCGCTGGTCCGGATGCCGCTCAGCACATCCTGCCCCTCGAAGCGGAAGTCGAAGGTCCACGGTTTGTCGCCACGCGGCGGCACGACCTGACCACGGGCGAGCAGATAGCCATTCTCGAGCACCACCGGAGACGGATTGAGCGTTATCAGCCCCTGTTCCGGGTCCCAGTCGAAGTCGAGGCGGATCGGCGCGGCAAGGGCCTCCAACTCGCTGTCGCCGAAGCGAAGTGACGAACCGAGCACCACCTGCCAGGTGGCCGACGTGAACCCCTTGTCGGCATCGACCGTGACCGCTCCGGCCAGGCTGACCGCCCCCGAAAGGTTGAGACCGGTGCGCCCCGTCCCCGCGGCAAGATCGGCCAGATCGAATCCGCGCGTCTCGACCTTGACGATCAGGGGATCCTCGGCCGGAGGCAGATCGGACGTAAGCCGTAGAGATACGGCCCCGCTGGTTCCAAGGCCGATCGCCTGCGCTTCCACCAGATGACCGTCCTTGACGGTTCCGGTCACCGACACATCGGACACGACATCGCGTCGCGCCTTACCAGGTCGCTCGACGCCGAAGCCGAAGGAGCGAATCTCGAAGAAGCGCAATCCGTTTTCGGTGATCGCTCGCCGAACCGCCAGAACCACCTTGTCCATCGGCGGCAGCTTCATCTCGGGACCGATGTCGCTGACCAGGACATGATCCAGCACAACGCCTTCGACGGGAACATCGTTGGCAACCGGCCTTGGCCATCGGACAGCGATCCGCATCTCGTTGACCGAAACCAGGATGTCGTTCGGTCGTTCGAGTCGGATATCGCGGACGATCAGTTCCGGATTGAGATCGTCGCCGAGCTTGACACCCGCAAGTCCAACATCGACGTGGACATCGGGCGATGCAGCCATAACGGTCGCCTCGATCCGGCTGGCAAGAAACGGCAGGAAAAGAGGCCCCTGCGATAGACGCCAAACGAGAAGAGCGCCCGCAATCCCGGCTGCGACGAGCAAAATCGCCGCGAACCGAAGGGCACGTACCCACCAGCGCGTTCGTCGCTTCGGTCTCTGTTCGTCGCTGCCCGTCCCCGCTATGTCGGCGCCCTCCTAGACCAAGCCTCGCCGGCGCAACGCCGGAACGGCCGGAAACACCTTTGACAACGGCTCCAGGCTTGCCTCGCCCCCGGCAGCCGGATACCAATCGGAAACTACGTAGCGATCACGCGCCGCCGCTCCCCGGAAAGATCCGACATGGCCGATTCCTTCCTTTGCCGCCTCGAAAGCCGTAGCCTCGTTGAAGTCACCGGTCCAGAGGCCTCCGATTTTCTCGACCGGATGATCACGCAGAACACCGAAGCCGCCGACGGACGAACCGCCGCCTTCGGCGCGCTCCTGACCCCGCAGGGCAAGATCATCACGGATTTTCTGGTTGTCCGTCAGGATAATGGCGGATTTCTGCTCGACACCCCAGCGACGGGCGAAGCCGAGCTCCGAAAGCGTCTGACGATGTTCAAGCTTCGCGCCGACGTGACGATCAGCGCGTCACAGTTCATCGTCTATGCCGGCATCGGCACACCGCCGGACACCGGTCTCGTTGCCGTCGATCCGCGCCATCCGGACCTTGGCTGGCGCCTCTACGCAGCCGAGGGAACCGTCGCCACCAACGCCGAAGAGGCCACCTGGCAAGCGCATCGTGTGGCGCTCGGCGTACCGGAGGCCGGCGCCGACCTGCCGCTTCTCGACGCCTTCCCCCATGACCTCGCCATGGACAGTCTCCACGGCATCGATTTCGACAAGGGATGCTACGTTGGCCAGGAAGTGGTGAGCCGGATGCGCTTTCGCGGCACCGCTCGCCGCCGGCCGGTCGTGCTCTCGGTCGATGGAGACATGCCCCAGGCAGGCGCGGAAATCCTGATTGGAGGCCGGGTCGCCGGGCATCTCGGGTCGGCAAGCGGCAATCAAGGAATAGCCATCCTGAGGCTCGACCGGGTCCGGGACGCGCAGACGGCGAACGAGACCATCACCGTGGACGGGCTGCCGGTTTCGGTTGCGCTTCCGGCCTGGGCCGACTACGGCTGGCCCGACACTCAAAAGCCCGACGCATCCAAACCGGACGACTGACATACATGGCCGACAAAGCCGGCTCTCCACCCCGTGCATGGCAGCGCATGCTGTCGGGACGGCGGCTCGATCTTCTCGATCCCTCCCCACTCGACGTCGAGATAACCGACATCGCCCACGGCCTCGCCCGCGTCGCCCGCTGGAATGGCCAGACCTTTGGCGACCACGCGTTTTCCGTGGCTCAGCATTGTCTTGTCGTCGAGGACATCGCCGGCCTTCTGGAGCCGGAGCTAACCGTTTGCCAACGCCTCGTCGTCTTGCTGCACGACGCCCCGGAGTATGTGATCGGCGACATGATCTCGCCGTTCAAGTCCGTGATGGGCGGCGACTACAAGGTGGTCGAGAAGCGTCTTGCCGATGCCATCCACCGGCGTTTCGGGGTTGAGAAACACGATACCGAGCGCCTGAAGAAGCTAGCCAAGAAGGCCGACCTCATCTCGGCCTATTTCGAGGCGGTGGAACTTGCCGGCTTCACCGCCGACGAGGCGAAACGCATCTTCGGCGTTCCACGCGGCATCGGGCGCCAAACTCCGGCCGGCCCCGTGCTCGGCCTCGTCCCGCTGCCCACCGTTTCGGCGGAAGAGGCCTTCCTGAACAGATTCCAACAGCTTGAAAGCCAGCGATGACCGCGACGACCATCCATGTCTGCTCACTCACCAAGCTTGAAGAAACGGTGGCGCTTACCGGCGCCCGCCACGTCATCACCCTGATCAACGCCGGCACGCCCATGCGCCTGCCAGCAACGATCAGCCACGAGAACCACCTGTTTCTCGCCATGCACGACATCGTGGAAACGGTCGATGGCATGACGCCGCCCGGAGAGATCCACGTCGCGCAGATGCTGGAATGGGTAAAGGACTGGGACCGGACCACACCCCTCGTCGTCCACTGCTTTGCAGGCATATCCAGATCGACGGCCGCCGCCTACACGCTGGTCTCGGCACTCAATCCCTGGCGCGACGAAGCCGCCCTCGCCACGCTTTTGCGGCAGCGCGCACCGTCGGCGACACCCAACCGGCGCATCGTGGAAATCGCCGATCGCCTGCTCCGCCGCGACGGTCGCATGGTGACGGCGATCGATGCCATCGGGCGGGGGGCGGACGCGTTCGAGGGCACGCCCTTCGCGCTTGAAATCGAAGCGGCGCGGTAGCCTCGCAGGCGAAACGAGTGAGCGTCTCAACGGACGCGCGCCCCTGTTTTCCGTGCTATAGGCAGGTCATGGATACTCGCGACACGCAACTGGAAAGCGGCAGCATGCCGACGTGGGTTTACAGCTTCGGCGAAGGCGTGGCGGACGGTGGCATCCGGCTCCGCCACCTCCTCGGGACCAAGGGCGCCAATCTCGCGGAGATGGCCAGTCTGGGCCTGCCGGTCCCCCCTGGCTTCACCATCACCACCGAGGTCTGCCGGCACTACTACGCCAACGACCATCGCTATCCATCCGACCTCGAGCGGCAGGTGAACGCCGCGATCGACCTTCTCAGCCGGCGCACGAAACGCGCGTTCGGCCACCCCGAACGCCCCCTTCTGGTGTCGGTCCGTTCGGGCGCGCTCGCCGCCATGCCGGGCATGATGGACACCGTCCTCAACCTCGGCCTCAACGACGTGACCGTCGAGGCGCTGGCGATCGAATCCGGCGACGCCCGCTTTGCGCTCGACAGCTACCGGCGTTTCATCCAGATGTTCGGCGAAGTCGTGATGGGGGTGGACGGCCAGGCTTTCGAGGAGATCCTCGACGACCTCAAGGAACGCGAAGGCTATTACAACGACACCGAGCTCACCGCCGACGAGTGGCGCAAGGTCATCGCCAGCTTCAAGGAAATAATCGCCGACGAAACCGGCAGACCTTTCCCGCTCGACCCACTGGAACAGCTCTGGGGCGCCATAGGCGCGGTATTCGGTTCCTGGAGCAACCGGCGCGCCGCCACCTTCCGCAAGCTGCACGGCATTTCCTCGAACTCCGGCACCGCCGTCAACGTCCAGGCCATGGTGTTCGGCAACATGGACGAACGCTCGGCGACCGGCGTTGCCTTCACGCGCAACCCTTCGACAGGCGAGCGACAGCTCTACGGCGAATTCCTGCTCAATGCTCAGGGCGAAGAAGTCGTGACCGGCCTCAGGACGCCACAGGATATTACCGAGGCCGCCCGGCTCGCCAGCCGCTCCGACCGGCCTTCGCTCGAAATGCTGATGCCGGATACCTACCGCGAGTTCATCGGCTATTGCCAGAAGCTCGAGCGGCACTTCAAGGACATCCAGGATCTCGAGTTCACCATCGAACGCGGCAAGCTCTGGATGCTGCAGACGCGGTCCGGCCGCCGCACCGTCGAGGCGGCGCTCAAGATTGCCGTCGACATGGCCAACGAAGGCCTGATCACCCGCGAGGAGGCCATCGAGCGCATCGATCCGTCGTCGCTGGAGCAGCTCCTGCATCCGACCATCGAGGCGGACGCGCCGCGCGACATTCTCGCCACCGGTTTGCCGGCCTCCCCCGGCGCCGCCGTCGGCGAGATCGCCTTCAACTCAGAACAGGCCGAGAAGGCGCGTCAGCGCGGCATCAAGGTGATTCTGGTGCGCGCCGAGACCAGCCCCGACGACGTGCACGGCATGCACTCGGCGATCGGCGTCGTAACCGCTCGCGGCGGCATGACCTCGCACGCCGCCGTCATCGCCCGTGGCCTCGGCAAACCCTGCGTGGTCGGCGTCAGCGCCCTCAAGGCCGACCCCGTGGCCGGCATCGTGACCGTGGGAAAGCGCGTGCTTCGAGCCGGCGACGTCATCACCATCGACGGCTCGTCCGGACAGGTCATGGCCGGCCGCGTGCCTATGAAGGAGCCCGAACTGTCCGGCCCCTTTGCCGAGATCATGGCTTGGTCGGACGCCATCCGTCGTCTCGAAGTGCGCGCCAACGCCGAAACGCCGCTCGAGGCGCGCATTGCCCGCCAGTTCGGCGCCGAGGGCATCGGCCTCTGCCGCACCGAACACATGTTCTTCGAGCACTCGCGAATCTCCGCGGTGCGAGAGATGATTCTCGCCGAAACGCCCGAGAGTCGCCGGACGGCGCTTGAAAAGATCCTGCCGATGCAGCGCCAGGATTTTGCCGAACTGTTCGAGATCATGGAGGGACAGCCGGTTTGCATCCGCCTCCTCGACCCGCCGCTACACGAGTTCCTGCCGCGCACGGAGCGGGAGGTGGCGGAGCTCGCCCAGACGGCTGGCGTGTCGCCCGAGGTGCTGCGTCGGCGCATTGCCAATCTGGAAGAATACAACCCCATGCTCGGCCATCGCGGCTGCCGCCTCGCCGTCTCCTTCCCGGAAATCGCCGAAGTGCAGGCTCGCGCCATCTTCGAGGCGGCCATTGCCGCGTCGGACAAGATCGGCCAACCGGTCGTGCCGGAGATCATGGTGCCGCTCGTCGCCGCCCGCAAGGAACTCGATTACGTCAAGGCAATCATCGCCCGCGTCGCCGTCGAGGTGTCCGAGGCAGCAGGTCGCCCGGTGAACTACAAGGTCGGTACGATGATCGAGCTGCCGCGCGCCGCGCTGATGGCCGAGGACATCGCCCAGTCGGCCTCCTTCTTCTCCTTCGGCACCAATGATCTCACCCAGACCACCTTCGGCATCAGCCGCGACGACGCAGCCTCTTTCCTGCCAACCTATCTGCAGAAGGGCGTGCTCGCTCGCGACCCCTTCGTCAGCCTCGATCGCGACGGTGTCGGCGAACTGATCCGCATCGCCATCGAGAGGGGCCGGAAGTCACGCCCCGACCTGGGCCTCGGCATGTGCGGCGAGCACGGCGGCGATCCGGCCTCCATCGCCTTCTGCGAGGAAGCCGGCCTCGCCTACGTCTCCTGTTCGCCGTTTCGCATGCCGATTGCCCGCCTCGCGGCGGCGCGCGCCGTGGTCATCGGCCGGAAGGAACGTCCCGGAGACTGACGCGAGCCGCGATGAAGCGCGCCGTCGACGGCCCGGTGAACAGCACCATGAAGAAGCGCATGGTCTGCATGGCCATCACGAAGGACATGTCGACATTGCTCGAGGCGGCGATGATGGCAACCGAGTCGGCGCCGCCCGGCGAGGTGGCGAGATAGGCCGTCAGAAAGTCCACGCCGGTCACCGATGACAGGACGCCGGCGTAGATGGCGCAGATGGCAACGAGAGCGACGATGGCAAGAAGAATCGTCGGCAAAGCCCTTGCCGCATAGGCGATGATGTCCCGGTTGAACCGGCCACCGATCGCCCAGCCGCAAACGGCATAGGAAACCGCGAGCAGCGCAGGTGGCAACTCGACCGTGAGCAGGCCGGCGCCCTGCAAACCGATGGCGAACAGCATCGGCAGGATCATGGCGCCCGTCGTCAGCCTGAAGATGCGCGACAGGACGAGTCCGGCCGCGATGACCGCCAGGGTGCCTGCAAGGTTCACCCAATCAGTCGGCGGAAACCAGTCGGCCGCCGTACCGCCGGTGATCGTGGCATCGAGGTAGAAGCGCGCGGCCAGCGACGCCATGGTGGCGACGATCAACACGCGGAGATACTGCATCACGGCGACAAGCCGCGTGTCGCCGCCATAGGCCTCGGCCATGATCACCATTGCGGTAGCCGCCCCCGGTGAGGCGCCCCAGACGGCGGTCGTTCCCGGCAGCACGCGAAAGCGGGCGAGCACGTAGCCGATCGCATTGGCCGTCAACACCACCGACGCAACGCCGATCAGAACGATCGGCCACACCGAAAGGATCTCGCCGAGCACGGTCGGAGGCATCGCCCGCGCCATCATCGTGCCAACCACGCCCTGAGCCATCATGAAGGCCGACCGAGGCATGGCAACGGCTCGACCGTTGAAGCCCAGCAGGATCGCGGCGAGCATCGGGCCAAGCAGCAACGCCGCCGGCAGGTTTGCCATCTCCAAGGCAACGCTGATCGCCACGGATGCCGACAGGAGAACGGCCCAGAGGATCGCATTGGCGCGGAGGCCGGAACCCGGCTGCGGGAGAAACATCGACAACACCGATCGGAGACGGAAAGGATCGCGGCAGGCCGCTGCTCGAACAGGCGGATGTCCGATCCGCCAGTCGCTACACCCTCGGCCTTATCATAGGCCAGAGGCGTTTTCGAATGACTGCCCTGCGCGCCTCCCTCGGCGCTGGCTCGGAAACGCGTGCTCCACTCCAACCCGGCGAGTAAAACCAAATAAGTTCACTCAAAGCAGCAAGTTTATTCCGATCCATGTGAACGTCGATACTTTCCAAACAGGCAACAAAGCGCCCCAGAAGTTACCTTTCCTAAATGGGTTGGCGACTAGCGTTCCGTCATTCAATAGCCAAGAGTCGAATTGACATGACCCTCATCAATACTCGGGCCAAGCTCCTGCATCGCATCGTCTTCATTGCATCGCTCATCGTGGTCACCAGCTTTGCCCTGTTCTCCACGACCATCTACGTGCTGGAGCGCCAGGATCTGAGAGACAATGTCGCGCGCACTCTGGAAACGACAGGCGCCAGCGTCGCTTCCGGTACCGGCAACTGGTTTCAGGGTCGTCTTCTGATCGCAACCCAAGCCGCCGACGCCATCGGCGCCTCCAGGGACATGCTCGGTGTGGTTCTCTCGGGCAAGACGCTGAGTTCGGAGTTCCTGTCAGTCTATCTCGGCGAGGAGAACGGCGCTTTCACCATCTCGCCCAAGGCCGAGATGCCCGGGGATTACGATCCGCGCAAGCGCCCCTGGTACATCGATACCGCCAAGGCGATGTCGACCCAGCTGACCGAACCCTATGTTGATCTGGCGACCAACAAGGTGGTCATCTCGGCCTGCGTTCCCGTCAGTGCCGACGGCAAGATGGTCGGCGTGTTCGGCGGCGACTTTGCGCTCGACGCTCTGATCGAGCGGATCAAGGCATCCAATTTCGGCGGCATCGGCCAGGCATTTCTGGTCTCCTCGGACGGCAAGATTCTCGTTCACCCCGAGGCGAGCCTTGTGGGCAAGCCCCTGTCGGACGCCTTCGCCGGTCTGTCGACGCCGACCGCCGGAGGCATCGTTGAGACGACGTTTGCCGGCCGCGGCCACGTCGCCAGCTTCGTCGCCATCGAGGGCCTGCCGGTCAAGTGGTATGTCGGCGTCGCCGTCGACAGCGACATGGCCTACGCCAGCCTCAACCGACTGGGAATCACCGCACTGTTGGCAACCATCGCCGCAACGGTCATTCTGCTGCTCGCGCTCGGGCTGGTCCTGAAGCGCATCGTCGCCGAACCGGTCACGGCGATGACTGCCGCCATGCGCTCGCTGGCCGCAGGAAATCTCCAGACCGATATCCCCTGCCTCGACCGTCACGACGAGATCGGCCATATGGCCGCCGCCGTTGCCGTCTTCCGCGCCAATGCCGAGGAAAGGGATCGCCTGGAGGAAAGCCAACGCGCCACTGTCGAGGAACGCGAACGCCGGGCCGCGCGCGCAGAGGCGCTGATCGAACGCTTCCGCTCCGAGGTCTCGGGAACCATCGGCACGGTCGTCGACGCTGCCCAGCGGCTCGAAGGATCGGCTGAAGAACTGATGGCTACCGCCGAAGGCAGCGAACGCAGCAGCGGCGTGGCGGCGGCCGCCGCCGAGCAGGCGTCGGGCAACGTCCGTTCCGTTGCCGCCACCTGCGAAGAGCTTGAGGCGTCGACCAACGAGATCGCCCGCCAGGTCGGGACGTCTCAGGCCGTCGCCGGCAAGGCCCGCGCCTCGGCCCACGAGACGCGCGAGACAGTCAGCCAGTTGCTCGCCGCGACCGACCAGATCAACCAGGTTGTCAGCCTGATCACCGCCATCGCCGAGCAGACCAACCTGCTCGCCCTCAACGCCACGATCGAAGCGGCAAGGGCGGGCGAAGCCGGCAAGGGCTTTGCCGTCGTCGCCGCAGAGGTGAAGTCGCTCGCCAACCAGACGGCCAAGGCCACCGAAGACATTTCGCGCAAGATCGATGAGATCAAGCTCGTGTCCGACAACACCGTCAACGCCATCGCCGAGATCGGTTCCATCATCGAAGAGGTGAACAGCGTTTCGGCCAGCATCACCTCCGCCGTCACCCAGCAGACCGGCGCCACCGGCGAGATCACCCGCAACATGCAGGAAGCCGCGCGCGGCAACAGCGATTTGTCACGCACCATCGTTGAGCTCAGCGATGGCGCCGCCACCACGCGTTCCGAAGCGAGGACGGTGCTCGACGCCGTCACCTCGCTGAAGGCATCCTCGGTCGACCTCGGACACAAGGTGGAAAGCTTCCTCGCCGAAATCGACGCCGCCTGAGCTTTCGCGTCCAACCGATACCCGTGGCCCGGCCGTTCCAAGCGGCCGGGCTTCCGCACACTTGGGACCACCGCCTTCGTCTATGACGGGGATTCTCCTGTTCACTCGGATTCCCTGCCCTTGCCGAGGGCATAAAACGCCTCTATCAGGGGGGCTTATGATAACGAAAGCCGCCAATCCCTACGGATTCAGCCGCCCGCACCTCCTCGGGATCGAGGGTCTTTCCCCGCCGGAGATCGTCGACCTTCTCGATCGCGCCGAAGCCAACATCGAGCTCGGCCGGCAACCTTCCAAGAAGAGCGACAGCCTTCTTGGTCGCACGCAGATCAACCTTTTCTTCGAAAACTCGACGCGCACGCAGTCGTCCTTCGAGCTGGCTGGCAAGAGGCTCGGCGCCGACGTGATGAACATGGCGGTCGGCCAGTCGTCGGTGAAGAAGGGCGAGACGCTGATCGACACGGCGATGACACTCAACGCCATGAACCCCGACGTCATCGTCGTGCGACACAACGCGTCGGGCGCGGTGGCCCTGCTCGCCCAGAAGGTCGACTGCTCCGTGGTCAACGCCGGTGACGGCAGCCACGAGCATCCGACCCAGGCCCTCCTCGACGCCTTGACCATCCGTCGCCACAAGCAACACATCGACGGCTTGGTCGTCGCCATCTGCGGCGACGTCGCCCACAGCCGAGTCGCCCGCTCCAACGTGCTGTTGCTGACCGCCCTCGGCGCTCGCGTCCGCCTCGTCGGGCCGTCCACCCTGGTGCCCGGCGCCTTCCGCGAGATGGGCCTCGAAACCTTCACATCGATGCGCGAGGGGCTTCGGGATGCCGACATCGTCATGATGCTGCGCCTCCAGCGCGAGCGCATGCAAGGCTCCTTCGTGCCATCGGTCCGCGAGTACTTCCACTACTGGGGTCTCGACGAGGAGAAGCTGTCCTATGCCAAGCCCGATGCCCTCGTCATGCATCCCGGCCCGATGAACAGAGGCGTCGAAATCGACCCGGCTGTCGCCGATGGGCCGCAAAGTCTCATCAGAGAACAGGTGGAAATGGGCGTCGCCATCCGCATGGCCGTGCTCGATGCGGTCGTGAACGCACGAGGAAATGGTGGGGAGGCCTTCCCATGAGCCGGATGGCACAGTCCCGCCCGCTGCTGCTGGCGAATGCCCGCGTTGTCGACCCCTCGCAAGGCATCGATGGTCCCGGCGCCGTACTGATGGTCGACGGTCGCATCGCCGCCGCCGGTCCGTCGGCCAGCAACAACGGCGCCCCCGAGGACACCGAGGTCGTCGACTGTCGCGGCCTCGTCGTCGCCCCCGGCCTCGTCGATCTTCGCGCCCATGTCGGCGAGCCCGGCCACGAGCATCGCGAGACCTTCGCCTCCGCCGGACGGGCGGCGGCTGCCGGCGGAATCACCACGCTCATCGCCATGCCGGACACCGATCCTTGCATCGACGATCCGGCCCTGGTCGACTTCGTGGCGACGCGCGCGCGCCGGACGTCAGCCGTGCGCGTGCGCGTCATGGCAGCGCTGACCAAGGGACAGGCTGGCGCCGAACTCACCGAGTTCGGCCTTTTGGGAGAGGCCGGGGCCGTGGGCTTCACGTCCGGGCGCGGCGCCATCGCCAACGCGCAGGTTCTGCGACGGGCGCTGACCTACGCCAAGGATTTCGGCGCCCTGGTCTGCAACCGCCCCGAAGACGCGACGCTGAAAGGCGCTGCCGTCATGAATCTGTCCGAGACGGCGGTCCGGCTCGGCTTGCAGGGCATTCCGGCTGAAGCCGAAACCATTATGCTCGCCCGCGACCTCCGCCTCGCCCGCCTTGCCGGCGGCCGCTATCATGCGTCGTTGCTGTCCGCCGCCGAGTCGCCCGAACTGATGGCCTGGGCGAAGGACCGCGGAATCGCCGCCACCGCTTCCGTCTCGGCTGCGCATCTGACGCTCAACGAGATGGACATCGGCGCCTATCGTACGTTCTTCAAGCTGTCGCCGCCGCTGCGCGCCGAAGCAGACCGCCTTGCCCTCGTCGAAGCCGTAAAAACCGGGGCCATCGACGTCATCGTCTCCAACCACGATCCGCAGGATGTCGAAACCAAGCGCCTACCCTTCGCGGAAGCCGCCGACGGCGCCATCGGACTCGAGACTTTCCTGTCAGCCGGTCTCAGGCTGGTGCATGGAGGATCGCTGACGCTTCTGCGGCTGATCGATGCCATGTCGACGCGCCCGGCCGAGATCGCCGGCCTCGACGCCGGAACGCTCCGGAAGGGGGCGCCTGCCGATGTCGTCGTGTTCGACGCGGAAGAGCCGTGGGTGCTCAACGCCAAGGACATCCTCTCCAAGGCGAAAAACACGCCCTACGACGGTGCCCGCTTTACCGGTCGCGTCCGCCGCACCTATGTCGGCGGTTCGCTGGTGTTCGAGCGCTGAGGTCCAAACAGAGTGACGCACACCCGGTAACCGGTTACCATCATTCAAGATCGCCGAGGGCATCATGTTCGAGTCAGCCTCTCCCTGGGTCGCTTACCTCGTCGCCGCGCTTGTCGGCTACGGCCTTGGCTCCATTCCCTTCGGTCTGCTGTTGACGCGGGCCGCCGGCCTCGGTGACGTGCGGGCCATCGGTTCCGGCAACATCGGCGCCACCAATGTTCTGAGAACCGGCAACAAGAAGCTGGCCGCCGCCACGCTGCTTTTCGACCTCATCAAGGGAACGGCAGCGGTCCTGATCGTGCGTGCGCTGATGCCAGCCGTGCCGGAGGCGGCCACGCTCGCCGGCGTAACCGCGTTCCTCGGCCACCTCTTCCCCGTCTGGCTCGGCTTCAAGGGCGGCAAGGGCGTCGCCACCTACATCGGCGTACTGCTTGGCCTGTTCTGGCCGGCAGTTCTCATCTTCGCGGGCGTTTGGATCGCCGTCGCCTACTTCAGCCGCTACTCCTCACTTGCCGCCCTTGTCGCCACCGTGGTGGTGCCGCTTTCACTCTGGGCTCTCGGGTACAACGTGCTGGCCGCCGTGCTCGCCCTTCTCACCGTCATCGTCTGGATCAAGCACCACGCCAACATCCGCCGCCTGCTCTCGGGCACCGAGGGCAAGATCGGACACAAGGGATGACCGGGACGGGACGCGAGGTCGAACTCTCCGACAACCAACGCATCTGTTGGCTGCGGCTCATCCGCTCGGAGAACGTCGGTCCAGCCACTTTCCGCAGCCTGATAAACCACTATGGCTCGGCCGAAGCGGCGCTCGGTGCGCTGCCGGCGCTCGCCCGACGCGGCGGGTCGGCCAAGCTTTCCATTCCCTCGGTTGCGCAAGCCGAAGCCGAGATCGAGCGAACGCTCGCCCATGGCGCCCGGCTCGTCACCATTTCCGAGCCCCTCTACCCGGCCTATCTGCGCCAGATCGCCGCGCCGCCGCCGCTCGTCACCATACGCGGCGGCTCTCGCGAGCTGTTCGCCCGGCCGACCGCGGCGATCGTCGGCTCGCGCAACGCCTCCCTGATCGGCCACAAGATGGCCGAGCGCATCGGTCGTGGCCTTGGAGAAGCCGGTTTCGTGGTGGTCTCCGGTCTCGCCCGTGGAATCGACGGCGCCGCCCACCGGGCGTCACTCGACACCGGCACCGTGGCGGTGATCGCCGGTGGCATCGATCACGTCTACCCCGAGGAGCACGGCCCTCTGATGGAGGAGATCGTCGGTCGGGGCGGCGCCATCCTGACCGAAATGCCATTCGGCTGGAATCCTCGCGCCAAGGATTTCCCGCGCCGCAATCGCATCGTCTCGGGCATGAGTTTGGGCGTCGTCGTGGTCGAGGCCGCCGCTCGCTCCGGCACGCTGCACACCG
The DNA here is from genome assembly GCA_963665435.2 of uncultured Pleomorphomonas sp. Lineage (GTDB taxonomy): Bacteria > Pseudomonadota > Alphaproteobacteria > Rhizobiales > Pleomorphomonadaceae > Pleomorphomonas. Next base: position 98,587 of record CAXXNH010000008.1, read on the forward strand.
CCCGCTACGCGCTCGATCAGGGCCGCGAGGTGTTCGCCGTGCCCGGTTCGCCGATGGATCCGCGCGCCGAAGGTACCAATCGCCTGATCCGCGACGGCGCCACGCTGACCCGTTCCGCCGAGGACGTCGTTGCCGTGCTTCGGCCGATGCTGGAAAGCGATGCGCCCTTGTTCCTGGAGCTTCGGGAAAGCGACCGGGAGGACGCGCACCCCGACAGCATTGGCCAGGAAAGCCGTGCCTCCGTCATCGGCGCGCTCGGCCCGGCGCCCGTCTCGATCGACGACATCATCCAGCACACGCGGCTGACGCCTTCCGCCGTATCCGTGATCCTGCTCGAGCTTGACCTTGCCGGGCGCATCGAGCGGCACGGCAGCCAACTGGTCTCGCTGGTGCGTTGAATAGCCGCGGGTACAACACACCCATAAATTGCCGTTTCTGAAGGGAATCCATTTCCGGAAGAGCCGCGATCGACGCAGCCTTGAGCGGAGGAACGCCTCCTGACACCAAGCGCCGGCGCGAGGGCGAACCGCATGCTACCGACGGCATCTCTGGCTCGACCCTTGCTTAATCCGGAGGTCGCACTTAAAGAGGGCGGAGCTTTTTTCCAGAAATTGTCCGGCGCACCTTAATGAACCTCGTGATCGTGGAGTCGCCTGCCAAGGCGAAAACCATCAACAAGTACCTCGGCCGCGACTACACGGTGTTGGCTTCCTACGGCCACATCCGCGACCTTCCGGCCAAGGACGGTTCCGTCCTCCCCGACGACGATTTTTCCATGAGCTGGGAGGTCGACGGCAAATCCGGCAAGCGCGTGGCCGACATCGCCGCCGCCCTGAAGACCGCCGACAAGCTCATTCTCGCCACCGACCCTGATCGCGAGGGCGAGGCGATTTCCTGGCACGTGCTGGAGGTGCTCGGCGCCCGGCGCGGTGCGCTCAAGGGCAAGACCATTCAGCGCGTGGTCTTCAATGCGATCACCAAACAGGCCGTGCTCGATGCCATGGCCAAGCCGCGCGACGTCGACCAGCCGCTGGTGGAGGCTTACCTCGCCCGCCGCGCGCTCGACTATCTCGTCGGCTTCACGCTGTCGCCGGTCCTCTGGCGTAAGCTGCCGGGCGCCCGTTCGGCCGGTCGGGTGCAATCGGTGGCCTTGCGCCTGATCTGCGACCGCGAGAACGAGATCGAGGTCTTCAAGCCCCAGGAATACTGGTCGGTCCTCGCCCGCCTGGCCAATCCGGCCGGCGACGAGTTCGACGCGCGTCTGTCCGAGTGGAAGGGCAAGAAGATCGGCCGTCTCGATGTGACGGACGGTGTCACGGCAAACGAGATCCGCGCCTTCCTGAACAGCGCCAGCTTCTCGGTAACCCACGCCGAGCAGAAGCCGCAGAAGCGCCATCCCTTCGCGCCCTTCACCACCTCGACGTTGCAGCAGGAGGCCTCGCGCAAGCTCGGCTTTTCGGCGCAGCGCACCATGCAGGTGGCCCAGCGCCTTTACGAGGGCGCCGATATCGGCGGCGAAACGGTCGGCCTCATCACCTACATGCGTACCGACGGCGTCCAGATCGCCCCGGAGGCAGTCAATGCCGCCCGCCAGGTGATCGTCAAGGAATACGGCGAGCGCTACCTGCCGGAAAAGCCGCGCTTCTATTCCACCAAGGCCAAGAACGCCCAGGAGGCGCACGAGGCTATCCGACCGACCGACCTTGCCCGCTTGCCCAACACGGTAGCCAGCTACCTCGAGGCTGACGAAGCGCGCCTCTACGAACTGGTCTGGAAGCGCACCATCGCCAGCCAGATGCAGAGCGCCGACTTCGAGCGAACCACTGTCGACATCACCGCCGGGAGCGGTTCGACCTCGGCCGGCCTTCGAGCGACTGGCTCGGTTCTGAAGTTCGATGGCTTCCTCGCCCTCTACCAGGAAAGCCGCGATGACGAGGAGGACGAGGACGGTTCCCGCCTTCCGCCGCTCTCCGTCGGCGACGCTCTGGCGCGCAAATCCGTTTCGGCCAGCCAGCACTTCACCGAGCCGCCGCCGCGCTACACCGAGGCGACGCTGGTCAAGAAAATGGAAGAGCTCGGAATCGGCCGCCCCTCCACCTATGCCGCGACGCTCGCCACGCTGCGCGACCGCGAGTATGTGACGATCGACAAGAAGCGGCTCGTGCCCTCCGACAAGGGCCGGATCGTAACCGCGTTCCTCGAAAGCTTCTTCACGCGCTACGTCGAATACGACTTCACCGCCAGCCTTGAGGAAGACCTCGACCGCATTTCGGCCGGCGAGGCCGAATGGCGCGAAGTGCTGCGCCGCTTCTGGACCGACTTCAACACCCGCGTCGGCGAGGTGAAGGAACTCCGCGTCGCCGAGGTGATCGATGCCCTCAACGAGGACCTCGCCGCGCATATCTTCCCCGATCGCGGCGACGGCTCCGATCCGCGCTCCTGCCCGACCTGCGGCAACGGCCGCCTGTCGCTGAAGCTTGGTCGCTTCGGCTCGTTCATCGGCTGCTCCAACTATCCGGAATGCCGCTATACCCGCCAGCTCGGCGGCGATGGCGAGGCGGATGCCACCCTTGGCGAGGGGGGCGTCAAGCTGCTCGGCACCGATCCGGAATCCGGGCTCGACGTCACGCTGCGCTCCGGCCGTTTCGGCCCCTATGTCCAGCTCGGCGAGGAAGGCAAGCCGAAGCGCGCCTCTCTCCCCAAGGACTGGACGGTCGAAAGCATCGACCTGGAACGCGCCTGCCGGCTACTCTCCCTGCCGCGCAACGTCGGCGACCATCCGGAAACCGGCAAGCCGATCGAGGCCAACATCGGTCGCTACGGTCCCTACGTCAGCCATGACGGCACCTACGCCAACCTCTCGTCGGTTGACGAGGTGTTCGACGTCGGCCTCAACCGTGCCGTCGCGGTTCTCGCCGAGAAGAAGGAACGGGGCGGGAGGACGCGCGCGACGCCGGCCGCTCTCAAGAGCCTCGGGGAGCATCCGGCATCCGGCGGCGAGATCACCGTACGCGACGGGCGCTACGGACCTTATGTCGCCTGGGGCAAGATCAACGCCACCCTGCCGCGCGGCAAGGATCCTCAGTCGGTGACACTGGAGGAAGCCGTGGCCCTGATCGCCGACAAGGCCGGCAAGGCGCCGAAAGCCAAATCCGCCAAGACACCGAAGGCCGCAAAAGCGGCCGCCGGAAGCGAGGCCGACGGCAAGAAGAAAGCCCCCGCGAAAGCCAAGGCGGCGGGCGGAGCCGCCAAGAAGGCGGCGGCCAAGCCCAAGGCACCAAGGGCAAAGCCCACCTGAGCGAGAGCTCGGGGGGCTCCTCCGCAGGATCGTTCCCGCAGCCGATCATTTACATTTTTATCGTTTTGGTTGGCCGAATCCTTACATTCTCCCTATACTGTTGAACGATGACGTCCTTCGCCTCGTTCAACGGTGTAGAAGAGCGATAATGTACGGTGAGATCCTGCGGACGCTCCTCAACAGGCCCGTCCAGTCCGAGCGCGACGTCAGACACCTTGCACTCCGCTTCGCCGCGATCTGCTTCGTCATTGCAATAGTCGTCGATTCCGGCCTGCAGTTGCTCGCCTTTCATGGTTGGATCGGTTTGCTGCGCGGTTGGGCGATCACGATCGCCGTCGTCGCTCTGGTCGCCTATCCGATCGGAGTGTACATCGGAGCGACGCGGCTCGAGCACTATCGCACCAAGCTGAAGCTGAACGAGAAGAGCCTCGCCGACAGTCTCACGGGCCTCAGGAACCGCACCTCCCTGCCCATCGACTACGACGCCGCATCGGAGGGGAACCGACTCCTCATTCTCGTATCGCTCGACCGCTTCAAGACTGTGAACGAACGATACGGTCACGTGGTCGGCGACCGAGTCCTGATCCGGGCCGCTCGCATGATCGCCGAGGAGCTTGGCAATCTCGGCAGCATCTATCGCACCGACGGCACGGAGTTCGCCGTGCTTGCGGCCGGCTATACGGTCGCCGAAGCCAAGACCCAGGTTCTGGCGCTTCTCGCTCGAGTCGAGGGCGGCAACTTCGGCACTTTGGAAAAGCCGGTCAGCCTGACGGCATCGGCCGGAATCACCGAGGTCACGGACGCGATCACGTTTACGCAGGCCTTTGCGGCCGCCGACAGCGCCCTCGAGTTTGCCAAGGCCACGGGCCGGAGCCGCGTCTGTCTCGCCTCGGAGCCGACCGCGCCCGGTATCGTCGAGGGCGATGAGATCGTCTGGAGCTCGGACGTGCCGGCGCCGCAAAAGCGTGGCCGCACCCGCCGCTCCTGATAACGCGCTTCCAAGTTCATGAGTCCGCCGCCCGTTTGCGAGGCTGGCCTTGCATCTCCATCTGTGGTCTATGTCGCCACGTTCTCAAGCCACAGGGAAGATCCGTTTGGCTCGCAAGCCCCGTCCAACCGACGAACCAGTCACATCGACCCGTGAGGCAATCCTCCGTTTCGTTTCGGAGCATCCCGGCAAGGGAACGAAGCGCGATATAGCTCGCGCCTTCGAGGTGCACGGAGAGGGGCGCGTTGTCCTGAAGCGCATCCTGAAGGAACTCGAGGGCGAAGGCCTGATCGAGCGTCGGCATCGCCGCTTCGCGGAGCCTGGCTCTCTCCCTGCGGTGTTGGCCTGCGATATCGTCAGTCGCGATCGCGACGGCGATCTCTACGCCGAACCGGCAGAATGGGACCCCGACCGGGGTCCAAGGCCTCGCTTCATTGTCGTCGCCATGCGCCGCAGACGCGGCGAACATGGCCCGGCGGCTGGCCTCGGCGACCGCATACTGGCCCGCGTCGTCGAGCTGCCGGACGGCTACGAAGGCTTGGCCAAGGCCGGTCTTCGCGTCATGAAGGTGCTGGAGAAGAAGCCGGAAGGCGTGCTTGGGATTGTGCGCGTCACGGACGGTGGCGCCCGCCTGTTGCCGATTTCCAAGAAACAGCATGAGGAGCTGGTCATCGACGCGGCCGACCTTGGTACGGCGGAGGATGGCGACCTCGTCTCCGTCGACGTCATCCGCTCCGGTCGCTTCGGCCTCAGTCGCGCACGGGTACGCGAGACCGTAGGCAATCTCCGCTCGGAAAAAGCGGTGTCGATGATTGCCATCCATGCCAACGACATTCCCTACGTTTTCCCCGATGCCGTGATCCGCGAGGCCGATGCGGCGAACTCCGCGACCATGTCGAACCGCGAGGACTGGCGCGCCCTGCCCCTCGTCACCATCGACCCGCCGGACGCCAAGGACCATGACGACGCCGTCCATGCCGTCGCCGACGACGACCCGGCAAACGCCGGCGGCTACGTCGTCACCGTCGCCATCGCCGATGTCGCCGCCTACGTCCGGCCAGGGACCGACCTCGATCGTGAGGCGCTGAAGCGCGGCAACTCGGTCTATTTTCCCGACCGCGTCATCCCGATGCTGCCGGAGCGCATCTCGAACGACCTCTGTTCGCTGAAGGAGGGCGTCGACCGGCCCGCTCTCGCCGTACGCATGGTGTTCGATGCCGAGGGGCGCAAGAAGAGCCACGGCTTTCACCGCATCATGATGCGCTCGGTGGCCAAGCTCTCCTATGTCGAAGCGCAGGCTGCGATCGACGGCGCGCCGAACGATCGCACCGGGCCGATCCTCGACGGCGCACTGAGGCCGCTCTGGGCGGCCTACGACCTTCTCGCCGCGGCCCGCGACGCCCGGGGGCCGCTGGAACTCGATATTCCCGAGCGGAAGGTGCTGCTGAAGCCCGACGGCACCGTCGACCGCATCGTCACTCCGGAGCGCCTGACCGCCCACCGGTTGATCGAGGAGTTCATGATCCAGGCCAACGTGGCCGCCGCCGAAACGTTGGAAAAGCGCCGGACACCACTGCTCTATCGCGTGCACGACCAGCCTTCGCTCGCCAAGCTGGAGTCGCTGCGCGAGTTCCTGGCGACGCTCGACATGAAGCTGGCCAAGCAGGGACACATCGAGCCGGATCTGTTCAACCGTATCCTGGAGAGGGTGGACGGTACGCCGCAGGCCTATCTCGTCCACGAAGTGGTGCTGCGTTCGCAGAGCCAGGCCGAATACTCACCGGTCAACATCGGCCATTTCGGCCTCAATCTCCGGAAATACGCCCATTTCACCTCGCCGATCCGGCGCTACGCCGATCTTGTGGTTCATCGCGGGCTGATCACCACGCTCGGCGTTGGTGACGACGGACTACCGGATGGCGCCGAAGATGCGTTGCCGCGCGTGGCCGAGGATATCTCGGCCGCCGAACGACGCGCCATGCAGGCCGAACGGGAAACCATCGACCGGCTGATCGCCGGTTGGCTTGCCGATCGCGTCGGCGCAGTCTTCAGAGGCCGCATTGCCGGCGTCACCAAGGCGGGGCTGTTCATCCGCCTCGACGAGACGGGTGCCGACGGCTTCATTCCCATCTCGACGCTGGGCGACGACTACTTCGCCTTCGACGAAGCCCGGCATTCTCTGATCGGATCGCGGAGCGGCGAGACCTACCGCCTTGGCGATACGGTCGAGGTGCGCCTCATCGAGGCCGCGCCTTTTGCCGGCGCCCTGCGTTTCGAGATGATCTCTGAAGGAAGCGCCGGGCGGCCGCTCGGGCGCGCAGCCGCCATGCGCGCGGCCAAGGCGCGGAAGGACCGAGAGCGCAAGGAGCGGGCGAGCAAGGTGAGGCGCGGACGATAGGGGCCGCCCGCGCCGGCAACCTGTTGCACCTCAGACGCCGAGCCTCGGCCCTTCGATGGCCGGACAACGGTCCATCACGACCTTGACGCCCTTCGCTTCGGCTCGCTCGAACCCCGCCTCATTGATGACGCCGAGCTGCAACCAGATGGTCTTCGGCGGCACCGCCAGGGCCAGGGCCTCGTCAATGGTGTCGCCGGCCGCCTCGGCGTTGCGGAACACGTCCACCATGTCGATTTCGGCCGGCACGTCGGCAAGGCTGGCGTAGACCGTCCTCCCCTGCAACTCCTGGCCGGCGAGGCCCGGATTGATCGGATACACCTCGTACCCGCGCCCGATCAGGAACCCCATGACGCCATAGACGGGGCGAGACGGGTTCTGGCTGGCGCCGACCACGGCGATTGTCCGCGTCTCCTCGAGGATGCGGGTGATGTCGTCGTCGGTCTTTCCATCCACGGCCATCGGTGACACTCCTTCTTGCGGGTTCAAAGCGTCACTATGCCATGATCGTCGACCTTCACGAAGGGATTGTGGGCAACCTCCCAAAGATGACCGTCAGGGTCGGCAAAATAACCGGAGTAGCCGCCCCAGAAGACCTTCTGCGGCTTCTTCTTCAGCGTCGCGCCCGAGGCGAGCGCTCGCGCCATCGCGGCGTCCACCGCCTCTTCGGACGGATAGTTGTGGGCGAGCGTCATGCCGTCGAAGCCCTGGCCGTCATTCTCCACTTCGGCGTCCTCGGCGAGCAGCGCCCTCGGGTAAAGCGAGAGAACGAGCCCTCCAAGTTGGAAGAAGACGATCTGTTCGCCAGAGCCTGGGCCGGCCACAAAACCGAGCGCTTCATAAAAGGCGCGCGCGCGGCCGATGTCGGCAACGCCGAGGGCGATGATCGATACGGTTGAAAAGTGCGTCTCTCCGGTCATGGTTTTCTCCTTGTCCATCCCCTTAAGATGAGGTCCGCTTGCCCCAATCCCCGTCAGCAGTCTTTGGCGGATTGTGCGGCAAAGTGAATGGCAAAGGCGGGAAAACCAGCCGTTCACGCTTGACTCGACGCAGCCGACGTGGTGTCAGGCCGTCAAGCGGGCTGTCGGCGACAACCGGACGGACGCAAGAACGAGGTGGGAAGCCATGTTCGACTTGACTGGAATGACGGCACTGGTCACCGGAGCCTCCGGCGGCATCGGCGGTGCGATTGCAACTGCGCTCCATGCACAGGGTGCGAAAGTGGCCCTCTCCGGCACGCGAGTCGCCCCCCTTGAGGAACTGGCCGGGCAACTGGGCGAGCGCTCGCATGTCGTTCCCGCCAACCTGTCCGACCGGGCGGACGTCGACCGCCTGTTCGCCGACGCCGAAGCCGCCCTCGGCCAGGTTGACATTCTGATCAACAACGCAGGCATCACCCGCGACGGGTTGTTCATGCGCATGAAGGACGAGGACTGGGACCAGGTGATCGAGGTCAACCTGACCTCCGGCTTCCGTCTCGCCCGCGCGGCGATCAAGGGCATGATGAAGCGCCGTTTCGGCCGGGTCATTGGCATCACGTCGATCGTCGGCGTCACCGGCAATCCCGGTCAGGGCAACTACGCGGCCGCCAAGGCCGGCATGATCGGCATGACCAAGGCGCTGGCCGCCGAGGTTGCGACGCGCGGCATCACCGCCAACTGCGTTGCGCCCGGCTTCATCGAGACGGCGATGACCGACGCCCTCAATGACAAGCAGAAGGAAGGCACGCTGGCCAACGTGCCGATGGGCCGGCTCGGCACCGCCGACGAGATCGCCGCCGCCTGCGTCTATCTGGCGAGCCGCGAGGCCGCCTACGTCACCGGCCAGACGCTGCACGTCAACGGCGGCATGGCGATGATCTGATGGCCGGCCGGGCGAAACTCCCGGCAAGGCCCTGATTTTTTGAGGTTTCGCGAATGGTCGGAAAACCGTTCGCGATCATCGGCGGTTCCGCCGGGCATATTCGGCTCGAGTTGAAGTGAACCGAGCTGCGAGAGTAGGCCCAAACGATTGACTCCGGAGTGTTTCCTTCCCGATCGGACGATTTTGTTCGAGCGGGAAATGCTCCGGGGGCCGCTAGTCAGCAGGGGCGAAGTGTGTTACCAAGCCCGCGATCTGATCGGGAACCGTCCGAGGACCCGCCCGAAGGTCGTGAGCACGAGCATAGGTTGAGATCGCCACGATTTCCGGAAGGGTGCGGACACGTTCTACCCTCGGGGGCGGGCGATCGGACCAACCGGGGGAGTGCCGTCAGGCACCGACATGCTCGACACCTTCGGTAGCCGGTCACCGTCGCCATGGCATCGCAAACGCGAGGCAGGCGGCGAGCGGCCGACGTCCCGTTCGGCAATGGATTTGGACTAACAAGGATCCGTGAACATGAGCGAAGTCGCTGAAAAGGTGAAGAACATCGTCATCGACCATCTCGGCGTGGACGCCGACAAGGTGGTTCTCGAAGCCTCCTTCATCGAAGACCTGGGTGCTGACTCCCTCGACACCGTCGAGCTGGTCATGGCCTTCGAAGAAGCCTTCGGCGTCGAGATTCCCGACGATGCCGCCGAGACGATCCTGACGGTCGGCGACGCCGTCAAGTTCCTCGAGAAGGCGACGGCCTGATTTCCGGACGCGTTCGGCTGGGAAGCAGTTCCTCCCCGAGGGACTGCTTTCTTTGCTTGACAACGCGTTTGCGGGACCGGTGCCGGCTGCGAGGCCGGCAGTCTTCTCGCTCGGCCCAGGCCAGCTGAACGGTCCTTTCGCTCCGTCAACTGCGTCCCGCTCGCGCGTGTCCTCCTCATGGCGACGGACCCGGCGGAGACGACCAACAGGGAGGCTCTCGTCCAAATGAGACGAGTCGTCATCACCGGTCTCGGCATGGTCACGCCGCTCGGCTGCGGTGTCGAGCACAACTGGTCCGCCATCAAGGCGGGCAAAAGCGGCATTCGCCACATCGACACCTTCCCCGTCGATGATATCGCCTGCCAGATCGCCGGCCTCATTCCGCGCGGCGACGGCACCAACGGTACGTTCAATCCCGACCTCGCCATGGATCCGAAGGACCAGCGCAAGGTTGACGATTTCATCATCTTCGCGCTGGAAGCCGCCCGCCAGGCGGTCGAGGACAGTGGCTGGAAGCCGACCGAGTATGACGATCAGGCGCGTTCCGGCGTGCTGGTCGGCTCGGGCATCGGCGGCATCAACGGCATCGTCGAGGCGGGCTACACGCTCCGCGACAAGGGGCCGCGCCGCGTCTCTCCGTTCTTCATCCCCGGCCGTCTGATCAACCTCACCGCCGGCTACATCTCCATCGCCCACGGCTACAAGGGTCCGAACTCGTCGGTGGTCACCGCCTGTTCAACCGGCTCGCATGCCATCGGCGATGCCGCGCGCCTGATCGCCAACGACGAAGCCGACGTGATGATCGCCGGCGGCTCGGAGAGCCCGGTCTGCCGGATCTCGCTGGCCGGCTTCGCGTCGATGAAGGCGCTCTGCTTCACCTTCAACGATCGACCCGAGCAGGGTTCGCGCCCCTATGACCGCGACCGCGACGGTTTCGTCATGGGCGAAGGAGCCGGTGTTGTCGTCGTCGAGGAACTGGAGCACGCCAAGAAGCGCGGCGCCACCATCTACGGCGAAATCGTCGGCTACGGCATGTCGGGCGACGCCTACCATATCACCGCTCCGTCCGAGGACGGCGACGGCGCGTTCCGCTGCATGAAGGCCGCCCTGCGGCACGCCAAGATTTCGCCGGATGAGATTGGCTACGTCAACGCCCACGGCACGTCGACCATGGCCGACGGCATCGAGGTCCGCGCCGTCGAGCGGCTGTTCGGCGACTCGGCCAAGACTCTCGCCATGTCCTCGACCAAGTCGATGACCGGTCACCTCCTCGGGGCCGCCGGCGCCATCGAGGCGATCTACTCCACGCTCGCCGTGCGCGACGGCATCCTGCCGCCGACGATCAACCTCGACAATCCCAACGTCGAGACCTCGATCGACCTCGTGCCCCACAAGGCCAAGGAGAAGAAGCTGCGTTACGCGCTCTCCAACTCCTTCGGCTTCGGTGGAACCAACGCCTCGCTGATCGTCAAGGCCTTCGAGGGCTGACGCATGGCCTCTGACGTCGCCCCAGGGGCGGCGCTTCAGGTAAGCGAGTCGGCGGCGATGGCCACCGGCGCTGAGGACGGAAAATCAGGCCTGCCGGATCTATCGTCCGGCGGGCCTTTTGATTCGGAAGGCAAAAGCTGTGGCAATCGCCAAAGCGGCGCTTGCCAAGGCAGGAGTCGGCGTGTTGCTTGGAAGCTCGCCCGAACGGGCCTGAAAGACGCCACGCCCCACACGAACGGCACCTTGACGGCCACCGTTCCGCGCTGCTGCCACATTCATGGGCGGAAGTGGCGGATCGCGCCCCCATGAAGAGACTTGGACCCATGGACGACAGGCAGGACGCAGCCGACACCACGCAGGAAATGAAAACGCGGCTGAACCCCAAGAGCCCGCGTGAAGCGCTGGCGCCAGAGCAGGCGCCGCCCTTGCCGCGTTCGCGCCGGGCCCGCAACCCGATCGTCGTCGTCATGAACGCTCTGGTGACGCTGCTTGTGCTCGGCGTCGTCGCTGCTGGGGCCCTGCTCTACTGGGGCAAGGCGGAGTTCGAGAAGCCCGGGCCGCTCGCTGAGGACAAGGTCGTCATCATTCCCGCCGATTCCGGCCTTGCCCGCATTGCCGATATCCTGGAGACCGAGGGGGTCATCGAAAGCCCCTATGACATGCTCGGCCACTATATCTTCATCGGCGGCGTGCGCGCCTACCAGCAGCAGGGGCGCCTCAAGGCCGGAGAGTATTCCTTTCCGGCCGGCATCAGCATGAGCGGCGTCATGAACATGCTCGTTTCGGGCAAGGCGATCCTGCACCAGATCACTTTCCCCGAAGGGCTGACTTCACAGCAGATCGTCAACCGGCTCAAGCAGAACGAGTTCCTGACCGGAGACATCGCCGCCGTGCCCGCCGAGGGAACGCTGCTGCCGGAGACCTACAGCTTCACGCGGGGGGCGTCCCGCAACCAGATCCTCGAGCAGATGAAGGCCGCCCATACCAAGGTGCTCGACCAGGTCTGGGCCAGCCGTATCCACAACCTGCCATTCTCCGAGCCCAAGCAGCTCGTCACCCTGGCATCGATCGTGGAAAAGGAAACGGGCAAGGCCGACGAGCGTCCGCATGTCGCCTCGGTCTTCCTCAACCGGCTTGAGAAAAACATGCGCCTGCAGTCCGACCCGACGATCATCTACGGTCTCGTCGGAGGCGCCGGCACGCTCGGCCGGCCGATCAGCCGCGCCGACATCGACAAGCAGACGCCCTACAACACCTACCACATCAACGGCCTGCCCCCCGGACCGATCGCCAACCCGGGACGCGCCGCGCTGGAGGCGGTCGCCAATCCGTCCAATACCAAGGACCTCTACTTCGTTGCCGACGGCACCGGCGGGCATATCTTCGCCGCCAGCCTCGCCGAGCATAACCGCAACGTCGCCAAGTGGCGCAAGATCGAGCGCGAGAAAGCCGCCGCAGGCAAGGCGGACGTGGACACCAAGGATCCGGACGCCATCGACCTGCCGCCGGATGCCGACGGAGAGGCATCCGACGCCAAGTCTGGCGATCCCAAGGATCTGCTGGATGGAGCAACGCCACGCGACGCTTCGCAGCCGGTGTTGCCGCAGCCCAAACCGGAGTGATCCCGGCATAGGATAGGTATCCTGCGGGCCGAGCTTCGGCCCGCATGACGGAACTTGTGAATGCCGCGTTTCTAGCGGCAACGAAAGAGCCGTAGGACAGGCCAAAAGGTCCGTCTTCAGCTGCTCACGTCGTCTGGGCCGCTACCGTCCACCGAGACCCACGCGCATCAGAAGTCGCCGGACCGGCCCAAGATCGCGGGCCAGCATCAATCCCGTGGCACGCGCAATCTGCATGGGCAGGACATCGCTCAGCAGGGAACGATTGAGAAGATCGACGCCGGCAACGCGCCCGGATACGTCGAAACGACGCGCCTTGTCGTAGTCCCGAGCCGCTTTCTCACCGTCGAGCCGCTTGCTGCCCGACGGATACATCGCCCCCCGGACAATGCTCTCTACTCTTTCGATATCTCGAAGCGTCAGGTTGAAACCTTGGGCGCCAATGGGCGGGAAGCCGTGCGCCGCCTCTCCCACCAGAAGAACGCGGCCCGAAGCCAGTCGCTTCGCCTGAAAACCCGAAATCGGCCAGCGCTGGCGAGGACTATCCACGGTAATGACGCCCAGGGCGGAGCCGGAACGGCGCTCGATCTCCAAGGCAAGCGCCGCGTCGTCGAGACCGTTTGCACGCGCAATCACCTCGGGGCGGTCCATCCAAACCAGCGATGAGCGACCCGGCCCATGGGGAACCAAAGTGAACGGGCCGGCCTCGGTGTGGAACTCGACTGAGGTTTCACGGTGCGGCTCGCTGTGCGAAAGCGCCAACACCAAAGCTTCCTGAGGGTAGCTCCAGGACTTCACGTCGATGCCGGCGGCCTTGCGCACACCGGAGTTGCGGCCATCGGCAGCGATCACCAAGGAGGCCGCGATGGTTTCGCCCGAAGAAAGCCCCAGGAGCGCGGCCTCCCCTCGTTGATCGAGCATCTGGAACAGCGCTTCAAAACGAACGATGCGGTCGGCCCGCGCGACCACAGCGTCCGACAGTGCTGCGACCAGCGGGCCATTTGCGACATTGTAGCCGAACAGATCGCGACCGATCTCCCGCGCCTCGAACGTCACGTCTGGAGCGCGGAACAGGCGAGAGGAGGCATCGACAAGCCGCATGTTCTTGAGCGGAGAGGCAACGCCTTCGAGCCCGCTCCAGACACCATGCCGTTCGAGGAACGCGACCGAGCCGCCCAACAGTGCCGTGGTTCGCCAGTCATCGACACCCGGACGCGGCGCGACCAGGGCCACGCGCGCGCCGGTGTCGGCAACGGCCGTGGCAGCGGCAAGGCCAGCCGGCCCTCCCCCCACGACGGCCACGTCGAAATGCTGCGGTGCCTCACTCATGCCTTGCTCCGAAAACTGGAGCCCTATGTGGCCACATCGCGCACATTTGACAAGGCCACGACGCGCTCACCGCGCCCCTCGAACAAAGCAGCATGACGACGGAACAGGGCGGTCATGCGATCGACCACCGCGCGAATCTCGGGCCGATGCCGGTCCTCGTTGTTCATGACCAGCCAACTCTTGTGACGAAGCTCGGCGACCTCGCCGCCGACTCGCCGAAGCTCCGGATCAGCATCGCCGACAAAGCACGGCAGCACGCCGACCCCGGCCCCGGACAGGATCGAGTGGCGAAGCCCTTCCGCCCGGCTGACCGTGGCAATCAGATTGTTCGGCCACTTCTCGTGCGGATAGCGCAAGTAGCGGGAGACCGCGGCCTCCTCCGTCACCGCGACCCAGCGGTCGGCGCCGCCGTCCGGCATGTCGGTCGCGGCGTAAACGGCATAGGCAACCTCCGGCAGGCGCACGGCGGCAAGGTTGCTTTCTTCCGGCTCGAAAGCCCGGATGCCGATATCGGCGCTGCGATGAGCGAGCGATGCCCTTTCCTCGCCGATGCCGAGATCGATGCCATGCCGATCACCTGGCTGGACAAGAACGTCGAGATTGCGCGCCAGGAAGCGAGCGCACCAGCTACCGGCGCAGATGCGTACGCGCACGGCGCCGCACAGGCCGGCGTTCCAGATCTCCACTTCGCGTCCCGCCGCCTCCATTCCGACGAGATGGTCGAGCAGCGCCTGCCCGCCGCCGGTCAGCGAATAGCCGGCTTGGCTGCGGAGGAACAAGCCGCACTCCATTTGCCGCTCCAGCTCCAGCATACGCCGGCCGATGGTGGCGCTGGAAAGGCCAATGCGCTCCGCCGCGGCGCTGAGGCTGCCGCTGCGGGCGACCGCCAGGAAGATTTGATACGAGTCCCAGGGGATGTGTTTCATTTCTGCATGCCAAGTTGCAATCTTGAAGGATTGAACCGATTCATAGATAGCCGTATCTAGATGACGAAACAAGGGAGAAACGCCATGACCCCTGACCAATACGTCCAACTTTTCATGCAGCCTAAGCCGAAGAGAAGGTCATTCCCAGACCAGAGTCAATATGACTACGAGCTGGAACTTATAGACCCCTGCCAGAGAACCAGCATCGTCAGGCGAACGGTCCGCTATATTATCGGACTAATTCACTAGAACTGTCAACTTGGCGCAAGAACTCTAGGAATGCACCGCATCGGGCGGAAATAGCGGCGGAGTCAACAAAGGCGTCGACCTTGGTCGGCGCCTTTCCCATTTGCACGATATACCCGCCAGAATTGCACCGAAACAACCATCAACTCGATTGCGCCAGCCCCAATGGGGGATGCTGATGGACTTCACGCTCGTCTCGTAAGGGCCGCACCCAACCAGATCAAGTCGCTCCCGATTTACGAGACCGACATTCGCCCGAACCAGTACCCCGTGGGACGCGTCATCACTCAGCCGCAGCTGATCTCGCCACAAGGCTTCGCCGGATGGAGACCTGCATCCCCACCCGCCTGCGTCAGCCCGATTGATCCTCAGCCGAGGATCAACGCGAGTTGCGGATCACCTGCACGTCGAGATCGCGGATCTTCTTGCGAAGCGTGTTGCGATTGACGCCGAGAAGTTCGGCCGCCTTGATCTGGTTGCCGCGCGTCGCCGCCAGCGCCGCGCCGATCAGCGGATATTCCACTTCCTTGAGAATACGGTGGTAGAGGCCGGGCGGCGGCAGGTTGTCGCCGAACTCGGCGAAATACTTGGCCAGGAAGCGCTCCACCGACTCAGACAGATCCTCGTCGGCCTGCGTCTCCTCTTCCACCAGAGTCACCGTCGGCGTCGCCAGTTCCGCCTCGATCAGGTTCACCGTAATGGTGTCCTGCGGATAGAGGGCGGCAAGGCGACGAACGAGGTTTTCCAGCTCGCGGATATTGCCCGGCCAGCGATAGCGCTTGAGACGCTCGACCGCCGCCGACTCGATCTGCTTGGACGGAAGCCCCTCTTTCTCGGCGACAGTGAAGAAATGCCGCACGAGGTCGGGAATGTCCTCGATACGCTCGCGAAGCGGCGGCAGGCGGATCGGAACCACGTTGAGGCGGAAGAACAGATCCTCACGGAAGAGACCCTGGTTGATCAGCAGCCTGAGGTCTTTGTTGGTCGCGGCAACGATGCGCACGTCCGTCTTGATCGGCGTACGACCGCCGACGGTGGTGTACTCGCCCTGCTGCAGCACGCGAAGCAGGCGTGTCTGGGCATCCATCGGCATGTCGCCGATTTCGTCGAGGAACAACGTACCACCCTCGGCCTGCTCGAACCGACCGGCGGAGCGGGCCTGCGCACCGGTGAAGGCGCCCTTCTCATGGCCGAAAAGCTCGCTTTCGATGAGGTCGCGTGGGATGGCCGCCATGTTGATAGGCACGAAGGGGCCGGTGCGGCGCTTGCCGTAGTCGTGAAGCGCCCGCGCCACCAGCTCCTTGCCGGTGCCGCTCTCGCCGGTGATCATCACCGTCAGGTCGGTCTGCATCAGGCGGGCGAGAACGCGATAGATTTCCTGCATGGCCGGCGAACGGCCAACCAGCGGCATGTTTTCCGAGCCATCCTCGCCAACGTCAAGGCGCTGCTTGCCCTTGGGTTCGGCCAGCGCCCGGCCGACGATGGAGATCAGCTCCTTGAGGTCGAACGGCTTGGGCAGATACTCGTAGGCGCCCTTCTCGGACGCACGGATCGCCGTCATGAAGGTGTTCTGCGCGCTCATCACGATCACGGGCAGATCGGGGCGTGCCTTCTTGATGCGCGGCAGCAGGTCGAAGGCGTTCTCGTCGGGCATCACCACGTCGGTAATGACGAGGTCGCCGTCTCCCTGGCTCACCCAGCGCCACAGCGTGGCCGCGTTGGATGTGAGGCGCACTTCATAGCCCGCTCGAGACAGGGCTTGGTTCAGCACCGTGCGAATTGCGGAGTCATCGTCGGCGACGAGTATGCTGCCGGTAGGCATCGGAGAAGACCCTTTCAGTCCGCGATCTTGTCGACGTAGGCGGGAAGGAGGAGACGGAAGGTGGTGCGGCGCGGCTGGCTTTCGCATTCGATGACGCCGCCGTGGTCGCCGACGATCTTGGCGACCAGGGCGAGGCCAAGGCCCGTGCCGTTGGTCTTGGTGGTGACGAACGGGTCGAACATGTGCGTCTGGATCTCTTCAGGCACACCCGGGCCGTTGTCGCGCACACAGAACTCGAGCGGCAGGCTCACGCGCTCACGCGTACCCGGCACCGATAGACGCACGCCCGGCCGGAAGGCCGTCGTCAGCGCGATTTCCGCGTCCGGCGTATCGGTCAGCGCCTCGGCGGCGTTCTTGACGAGATTGAGGAACACCTGCACCAGCTGGTCGCGATTGGCGTAGACCGGCGGCAGAGACGGATCATATTCCTCCACGAGCCGGATATCGCGGGCAAAGCCGCTGAGAGCCAGACGCTTCACATGCTCCAGCACGGCGTGAATGTTGACCGGCTCGCGTTCGATCGGCCGCTCGTCGGAGAAAACCTCCATGCGGTCGACCAGCTTGACGATGCGGTCGGCCTCGTCGGTGATCAGCTGCGTCAACGCCCGGTCGCCATCGTCGGCCGACTGTTCCAGAAGCTGCGCCGCCCCACGGATACCGCTGAGCGGGTTCTTGATCTCGTGCGCCAGCATGGCGGCAAGGCCGGTGACGGACCGCGCTGCGCCGCGATGGGTGAGTTGCTTGTCCATCTTGTCGGCCATGGTGCGCTCTTGCAGCATGATCACCACATGACCCGC
>CAXXNH010000009.1:0-31652 GCA_963665435.2 uncultured Pleomorphomonas sp.
TCCATCTCGCTCGGTGGCGCCGGCATTCGCGAGACGGCCGAGCGATTGCAGATGACGGAAGGCGCCGTGCGGGTGGCGCTGCATAGAGCATTGAAAGGGCTGGCAGCCCTCTATCGGAGCGACGGACGTGCAAACGGATGACCTGATCGAACTGCTGGCGAAGGATGCGAAGGTGCGCACCCGCTTCGGACACGTGTTCGCGGTCGCGCTGGCGATCGGGTTGGCGGTCTCGGCCGGCCTGCTGCTGTCGACCTACGGCATCCGGGACAACATGGTCTCGGCGATCGAGACGCCGCGAGTCCTGTTCAAGCTTGGCCTCACCCTGCTGCTGGCGATCACCTCCACCCGCCTCGCCTTTCTCATCGGCAAGCCCGGGCTATCCCTCCGCTCGGCGATCCTTTCGCTGTTCTGGCCGCTGCTGGTCCTGATCGCGGGCATAGCCACCGAGCTGACCGTCCTGCCGCAAGACGCCTGGGAGACGAGCCTCAAAGGGCAACACTGGGCCTTCTGCCTCGTCTTCGTGCCCACCCTTGCTGTCGCGCCTCTTGCCGCCCTGCTCTATTCGGTCCGCCAGGGCGCCCCGGAAAGCCCTGGCATTGCCGGCGCGGTGGCGGGCCTTTCGGCCGGAGGAATCGCGGCCGCCATCTATGCCTGGCACTGCCCCGACGACAGCCCACTGTTTGTCGCGACCTGGTACACCATCGCCATAGCTATCGTGACGGCGATCGGCTTCCTGCTCGGCCGGCGCTTCCTCCGCTGGTGATGCGACAAGCGGCCTAAAGAGCCGCCGCCGTCCAGACCACCACGTCCGACACCGCTGCCGAAGCGGCCTGATCGATGGCGACGATGGCATCCTTCGGCCGGTCGGACGCCGAGGGACGACTGACGTCGAAGACGCGGCTCGCCCTCACCTTGCCCGTGCGCTCGTCGAGAAGCTTGACGCCGAGGGTGACGTGCGCCGCGGGAGAACCGGTGACATCCAGCTCGAAGGCCCGGATGTCGACGATCACCTGATCGTCGATGGCGAGGCTCTCGCCCGGCTTGCCAACGGCCTTGACCCGTCCGGAGTTCTCGAAGGCGCGCACCACGAGGGTTTGGACCAGTGGCGGCAGTTCGTCCGACCAGGAGACGCCCGGCAGGTAGGATATCGATCCGCCGGCCGCGCGGACGACGATGCGCCCCGAGGACAAGGCGTCGCTGGCGTTGGGCAACGGCACGAGTATCTGGGCCGAGGACCGCTTCGCGGCGCCGTCGAACGCCTTGGGGGCCGAGAGATCGAAGATGGCATTGGGTTCCGGCGTCCCCCCCAGGCCAAGCGTCGAACAGCCAGCGAGCGCGAACGTGAGGCAGAGCGTCGCAGCGGAAACAATCCGCCGTCCCGGATGAACAGCAACCAACATCGCCTCCTATCTGCGCGGCGCGTATTCGGGCACACCCTGCCCGCCGAAGATGAACTGCTGCGGATTCTTTTCAACGCCCTGCAGCACGCGGTCAAGTCTGGCGAGGGCCTGCCGCCCCTGCTCGGCCAACGCCACGAAACTGTCGAGCCCACGGCCCGAGAACTTCGAGACATTGGCAGTGATCGGCCCGACCTGCGCGTTGAGCTTGTCCGCCACCTCGCGGATCGACTTGGCCGCAGCCGTCGCCTCGGCGACGAGGCCCTGTCCATCGCCGGTGACGTAGCCGTCCACCTTCTGGAGAACACCGTCGGCCCGCGCGGCGATGCCGTTCAACTGCTCGGCGAGGGTGCGCGTGTCACGCACGATGCGGTCGACGTCGGGCGTCCGCGCATCGATGGTGTCGCCAAGATTGGCAAGACTGGCCGAGGCGCGATTGACATCGGCCATGATGGCGTCGAGCTGCGGCTTGTAACCCTTGAGCGTGGCTGCGAAGTCGCTGACATCGGTCACCGTCGAACGAACCTTCGCCGGATCGACCGCCTCGACGACGCCACGGGCCGCGCCAAGCGTCTGGCGCGCGTCATCGACCACCATGCCGAGCGAACCGGACGCCGCCGCAATGTTCTGCGAGGCGGTATCCACCGCCGACACCACCGACCGCACCTTCTCGGTGTCGACCGCTGCCAGCAGTTCGTCGGCCCGGGCAGCCGTGGCGCGCAACTCGTCGGAGGTTGCGGTGATGCTTGCCACAAGACGGTCGACGTCCTGCGGATCGACAGCCGACAGGATCGCGTTTGCCTGCGCCACGGTCTCGTCGAGCGTCTTTGCGGCGTCGGCGATGTTGTTGACGACGCCGTTGACCGCTTCGGGGTCGATACCGTCGGCGATCACCTTGGCGCGCTCCAGCACGGCGGTCAGTTGCTCCGACGAAGCCGTGAGACGTTCGGTGATCTCCGTCACCCGCTTGGGATCGACGGCGTCGAGGATACGCGTCACCTGTGCGGCCGCGCCCTTGAGGTCGCGCGAGATGTCGCCGATGGAGTCGGCCGCCGAGGAGATGGAGCCCATCGCCTGGGAAATGTTCTCGGAGTTGTCGGCGAGCGCCGCCGAGAACTTCTCCACGTTGTTGACGGTGCGATTGAAGGCCGGACCGTTCTCGGTGATGAAGTCGTCGATCGCCGCCATGGCGCTGTCGGCGCGCGTCAGCACGTTGCGGGCGCTTTCGAGAATGTCCTGGAAGGGCGAGATCTCGCCCAGCATGGTCGGCATACCGTCGGGCGCCACGTCGAACACCCCCGGCGCGTTGCGCGAGCCGCCCTCCAGCTGAAGCGTCGCGGCACCGGTCAGCCCCTGATAGGACAACATGGCGCGAGTATCGGTCTTGAGCGGCACGTCGCGGTTCACGCGGATGATGGCGATGACGGTGCGCGGGTCCTTCTCGTCGAGCCTCAGCTCCCGCACTTCGCCGATCTTGATGCCGTTGAACAGCACCCCCGAACCGGTGGAAAGCCCTGTCACCGCCCCGGAGAACACCACGCGTACCTCGCCCTGCCGCTGGCTCTCCCCGGCGTTGCCGAGCCAGCCGAGAAACGCGAGGCCAAGCGTCAGCATGACCAGAACGAAGGCGCCGATCACCGCGTAGTTGGCCCGAGATTCCATGGCGTTTCCTATCCGAAGGTAAAGTGCTCGGCACGCGGGCCATTGAAGTAGGCGCGCACCCATGGGTGGTCGAAGGACTTGAGCTCGGCGAACGTCCCATCGACGAGAACGCGACGATTGCCGAGCACGGCGATACGGTCGGTGATGGTGACCAGGCTGTCGAGATCGTGCGTGACCATGAACACCGTCAGGCCGAGCGTGTCACGCAGTTTGAGGATCAACTGATCGAACTCGGCGGCGCCGATCGGATCGAGACCGGCCGTCGGCTCGTCGAGGAAGACGATGTCAGGATCGAGCGCCAGCGCGCGCGCCAGCGCGGCGCGCTTGATCATGCCGCCCGAAAGCTCCGCCGGATACTTGGCGCAGGCATCGGCCGGCAAGCCGGCCATCTCGATCTTGAGCCGCGCCAGCTCGTCGGCCAGCTTCTCGGGCAGTCGCATGTGCTCGTGAAGCGGCACCGCCACATTCTGCTGCACGGTCAGCGAGGAAAACAGGGCGCCCTGCTGGAACAGAACGCCCCAGCGCCGACCTATATCCTGCCTCTCCTGGCCGGAAATGCCTTCGAAATCCTTGCCGAACACCTCGATGCTGCCGGCCGATGGCCGGTTGAGGCCGATGATCGTTCTGAGCAGCACCGACTTGCCGGTGCCCGAGCCGCCGACGACGCCCAGGATCTCGCCACGCCAGACGTCGATGTCGAGGTCTTCGAGGATCGGCTCGCCGGAAAAACCGACCACGAGCCCCCGGGCGGTGATCACCGCCTCCCGTTCCTCGTCATCCCGCTGCGCTTCGCCGCTCATTCGTCAGATTCCGATCGTCGCGAAGATCATGGCGAAAACGCCGTCGGTGACCACCACCATGAAGATGGCCTTAACCACCGCCGCCGTGGTGTGCTCGCCCAGCGACTCGGCCGATCCCTTGACCTTCATGCCTTCGACGGCGGCGATCAGACCGATGATCGCCGCCATGAACGGCGCCTTGGCAAGGCCGATCAGCACGTAAGTCACCGTCAGGGCCGCCTTGAGGCGACCGATGAACACATCGGTGGGGATGCCAATGTAGAAAAGCCCCACCACCCAGGCGCCGGCCAGCGCCGCCAGGTCGGACACCAGCGTCAGAATCGGCAGCGCGATGACCAGCGCCAGCAGACGCGGCAGTACGAGCACCTCGACCGGCGACAGGCCCAGCACCTTCAGCGCGTCAACCTCCTCGCGCATCTTCATGGAGCCGATCTCGGCGGTGTAGGCCGCGCCGGAGCGACCGGCGATCATGATGGCGGTGAGCAGCACGCCGATTTCGCGGCAGGTCAGCACGCCGACGAGATCGACCACCAACATGTCGGCGCCATAGGTGGACAGATAGAAGCCGCCCTGCTGGGCGATGATCATGCCGATCAGGAAGCTCATCAGGGCGATGATCGGCACCGCCTGGATGGAGGCGCGGCCAATGTTGTTGAACAGGGCCGCCCAACGCATGCGTCGCCTGAGGAGCATCACATCGAGCAAGGCGGCCGAGGCCTCACCCAGCGTGGCCAGCAACAGGATCGCGTCATCGATGATGCCGGCCGCGCCGCGACCGACCTCCTCCAGCGTCCAGGTGACCGGGTTGACGCGCGCCGGCTCCGGCAGCCGCTCGCGGCCGAGCGGATCGATCTCGGCAATCAACGCCGTCGCCTGCTTGGAGAAACCCTTGAGCTCGGACGAACCGCCTGCCGCCTCCTGCTGGCGCATCAACCCGATGAGCGCCCAGGCGCCGGCGGTGTCGAACCGCCCGAGCTCGCTGCCGTCGAACACCAGGTGCCGGCCGGGCGCCACCTTGTCCGCGACCGACGGCAGCACCTTGCCGATGGTCTCCACGGTCCAGTCGCCGGCAATGCCGAGCACCGTCCCATCGTCCCGCGCTCCATCTGCCGACCGCACGCCACCACTCCTTGAGCACCCTCGTCGCACCGGATGCGCCACGCGCATCCCGTCGATCAGGTCCGATGGATCGACTCCGATACGAAAACCACGATACATCAGCGGCGCCCGCCGACGCCAGCCTCGAACACGTTGCACCGCTTTGACAGAGCGCAAGGCCAGCCAGCTAGACCAAAGATAAGGGTTTCGACCTAGCGTCGCCCCTTTAAGGATTCCCATTTGGCCTTGATATCTTTAGTCTGGAGAGCGATCGGCCGCCGAGGCCGAGCGTCCGTGGACCAACTGATGGACAAAGTTGACCGAAACGGACAGTTGTTCGGTCCCCATGATGGGACGCTTTCCGGCGTAGCGCCGGCGGCATCCGTCGAAGCCGCCCCGCCCGTGCGGAAACCAATGTGAGGTCGCCTTGCGTAAGCTCAGCATAGCCGTCGAGAGGTTTCCTATCGCCGGCACCTTCACCATCTCCCGCGGCTCCAAGACGGAGGCGGTCGTCGTGGAGGCCACCATCACCGAGGACGCCGTGTCGGGACGGGGCGAAGGCGTTCCCTATGCCCATTATGGCGAAACAGTCGAAAGCGTCACGGCGCAGATCGAGAACGTCCGCGAGTTCATCGAGAAGGGCGGAGACCGCTTCGCCCTGCGCGAGACCATGCCCCCCGGCGCTGCTCGCAACGCGCTCGATTGCGCGCTGATCGATCTCGAGGCCAAGGCGACCCAGCGCGGGGTCGCCCACCTCCTGGGCTTGCCGCCGCTGGAGCCGGTCAACACGGCCTTCACCATCTCGCTCGACAGCGTTGAGGCCATGGCCGAAGCGGCCAGATCGGCCAGTGATCGGCCGACGCTGAAGGTCAAGCTCGGCGGCGACGGCGGTCGCGAGCGTCTCGTCGCCATTCGCCGAGCCGCGCCGCGCAGCCGCATCATCGTCGACGCCAACGAAGGCTGGACGCCGGAGATGTTCCCGGAAATGATGGAGGCTTGCATCGAACTCGGCGTCGCCATGATCGAGCAGCCGCTGCCGGCCGGCGCCGACGAGTATCTCGACGAAGCCAAGCGACCGGTGCCGGTCTGCGCCGACGAAAGCGCCCACACCACCGCCGACATCAAGCGGCTCGTCGGTCGCTACGACGCCGTCAACGTCAAGCTCGACAAGACCGGCGGTCTCACCGAGGCGCTGGACATGATCGCCGCCGCCGAGGAGGAAGGGCTGATCGTCATGGTTGGCTGCATGGTGTCGAGTTCGCTGGCCATGGCGCCGGCTTTCGTCGCCGCCCAGCGCGCCCAGTATGCCGATATCGACGGTCCGCTCCTGCTGGCCCGCGACCGCACGCCGGGACTGATGTTCTCCGGCTCGATCGTCCACCCGCCCTACCCCGATCTCTGGGGCTGATTTTCCGATCAGCGCGCCGTGGCTTCGCCAGCGGCGACGCTGACGGTCCTCGTCGCATCGTGTGACGGCAAACGCCGGGCGCCGCCACCGGCAGCCGTCAGGATGATCAGGCCGACAAGCGGGAAGATCGCCATCACGACATAGGTATCCGAGCCGAGCGTCGGCACCAGCCGCCCGGCCAGCGCCGTGCCGAGCGCCATGGCAAGGCCGTTGAAGATGACGAAGGTGCCCTGCGCCGAGGCGGCGCGCTCGGTCGGCACCACCTCGCGCAGGAAGCGCATCAGCCCGATATGAGCGAGCGCGAACGAGCCGGCATGCATGACCTGCAACGCCAGCGTCGGCAGGAGCGGCAGGTCCAGCGAGAACAGCAGCCAGCGGAGACAGCCGATCGCGGCGCCGCCGGCCATGAGCTTCAGCGGAGACACGGCGCGGAACCAGCGACCGGCCAGGGCGAACAGGATGATTTCCGCGATCACGCCGATCGCCCAGAAAATGCCGATGGTGAAATCCGAGAAACCGTTGCCCCGCCAGAGAATGGTGCCAAAGCTGTAGAGCGCGGCATGCCCCGCCTGGTTGACGGCGTGCCCCAGCAGCACGGCGAGGAAGGCAGGCTTGCGAAGCACGGTGAGCGCTGCCGCCGAGGACTGCGTGACGGCAGGCGGCGCGGGCGGGATGGCGACGGTCGCCAGAATGGCGATGGCAAAGCCGAACAGCAGCAGGAAATAGACCGCCGTCGACCCGGAGTGATCCATGGCATAGCCGCCGACCACATTGCCCAGAATGAAGGACACCGAGCCCCAAAGACGCATCTTGCCGTATTCGCCGAGGCCGTGACGATCCATGATCATGGCGAAGGCGTCGGCGAGCGGCCCGACGCAGTAGGAGAGCACCAGCAGAATGGAGCCGACCGCCATCACCGCGATGTCGCCATTGGCGATGCCGAACAGAATGGAGAAGCCGAGGGTCAGCGTGATGACACCGGCCATCACGTGACGCCGGTCGCCGGCCCGGTCGGACAGGCCGCTGACCACCGGCATGGTGAACATGCGCATAACCTGCGGCGTGGCCAGCACGAAGGCGATCTGTTCGCCGCTGAGCCCCTTCACCTGAAGGAGGACCGGAAAGAATGGGGTCAGCACTCCATTGACGAAGAAAGCGATGGCATAGAAGGCGCTCATCAAATAGGCGGGGGCAATTCGCCCGATCAATCTTGTCAACGGAGCAACTCGGAATAAACTCGTTGTGAAGGATTCGCGGCGATGATGACGTCTCGCCCGATTGAATCGCTTGCCTGTATCTGGCCGGCACTTTACCTGTAGCTTGGTCCGATTAGTCTACAAAGGGGTCTGCGGCGAAAATATGGAAAATTCGCAAGCCCTCTCGCCGTTGCGCGAATCCGATTACGAGGCCATCGAAGCCGCCGTCATGGAGACGGAGAAGGGTCGGTGGTTCCTCTTCGAATACGCGCGGCGCCACCGGTCGGCAGATACCGATGTGGTGATGGAGGCCATTGGCCGTCTCGAAACGCTGCTGAAGCGCGAGCGTCGGCCGGATGCCGATCGCATTCGTCTCGATATCGGCGAGATGAAGGACGCCATCGAGCGCACCAAGCTTGAGATAGCCCAGATCAAGAGCGACGGTCGTTCGCCCCTCAGCCGCTTCGACCGCGCATCCAACGAGCTCGACGCCATCGTCGAGCAGACCGAGGGCGCCACGTCCGAAATCCTTGGCTCGGCCGAGAAGATTCAGGAACTCGCCTGGACCATGCGCGAAGCCGGCGTCGACAACGCCCTTTGCGACGAGGTCGAGAACCTCACCACCAACATCTACATGGCCTGCTCGTTCCAGGATCTCACGGGCCAGCGTACGCAGAAGGTCGTGCAGGTTCTGCGCTATCTCGAAAATCGCATCAACGCGATGATCGATATCTGGGGCATGGACGAAGACGAGGTCAAAAGCTCGTCTGCCGACCAGCGCGTTGCCGTCAACGCCCACGACACCCGCCCCGACGCCCACCTTCTCAACGGTCCGGCACTGGCTGGCGAGGGCGTCGAGCAGAACATCGTCGACGACCTGCTGGTCGAGGATGCCGACGCCGACCGCGCGCTTCTCGATGCCGTTGCCAGTCACGCCATCGACGAAATGGACTTCGACCGCATCGAAGCCATGGCCGGGCTTGGACAGGCTCCGGCTCCATTGGTGGTCGATGCCGACGGCCAGATCGACTTCGACTCCATTCCGACCGACGATACGCCGGAAAACGCCGCAGCGCTTGCCGACAGCATCGACTTCGATTCCATCGAGGCCGAAGAGGACCAGCCGGAAGATGCCGCAGCCCTCGCCGACAGTATCGAGTTCGACGCCGTAGAGACCGAAGAAGATCTCCCGGAGGACGCCGCAGCCCTCGCCGACAGCATCGAGTTTGACGCCGTCGAGGCCGAAGAGGATCTCCCGGAAGACGCCGCAACCCTCGCCGACAGCATTGAGTTCGACTCTGTCGAAGCCGAAGAAGATCTGCCGGAAGACGCTGCCTCCCTCGCCGACGGTATCGAGTTCGACGCCGTAGAGGGCGAAGAAGCCCTGCCGGAAGATGCCGCCGAGCCGGAAGCCGAGAGCGAACCGACCGACGAAGCGCTAGCCATCGCCTCCGAAGCCGTCGACACGGCCATAGAGGCGCTGAAGGAAGTGTCGGACACGGTGCGTCAGGGCAAGGACTCCGACGATCCTTTCGCCAAGATGACCAAGGCCGAACGGCAGGCGCTGTTCTCTTAAGCACATACCATCCCAGCAAAGCGCAAGTCGCTTTGCCTGTTGGCGGCAAAACGACGTCGGTCCAGTGAACCGGAGTTCATCTCACCCCGTTGCGTTCAGACCGTCGCGCGTTCGGTGCTTCTTCGAATAACAGCTTGTCAATCTTTCGGGCGCTTACTTGACCGACGGGAACATCCAACTGGCGCGAGTATCGAAAAATGGACATTGCGGCGACAGCCTCGACCATGCTTCAGGCCAGTACCAAGAGTGACCTCGGCATGGCCGTGATGAAGATGGCGCTCAAGTCGGACCAATCGGCAGCCGACCTTCTGAGCAAGGCCGCAGAGTCGGCTGCGTCCGCCCCGCCCCCGGCCGGCATGGGCAACCTCGTGGACATGACCGTCTGACCAACCGCTCGGAACTAGACCAGCCAAGCTCGCTCTAGCAAAGTGCGAGTCACAGTTCGTCACCCGAAATTTCAGGCAAAGAACCAAACCGCCCGATGAGCCAGGGTTCGTCGGAGTGCGCTATGCCGTCGCCGGAACGAGGGGCGCTTGATCCAGCGTTTCGCCGTTGGCGAGCCGGATGTTGTCGAGGAACTGCATCGCCGACCGCCGCCAGGTGAAGGACAACGCGAGTTCACGCGCCGCCTGCCGATCGATGGCGAGAGCGCCGAGACAGGCTGCTCGCAGATCCTCGTCGAGAATGCCGGCATCGCTGTCGCCGAGAATGTCGAGCGGGCCCATCACCGGATAAGCGGCGACCGGCAGGCCCGAGGCCAGCGCCTCCAGAAGGACATTGCCGAAGGTATCGGTGCGCGAGGGAAACACGAAGACGTCGGCCGACGCGTAGGCGCGGGCGAGCTCCTCGCCGATCCTGACGCCGGCGAAGTGAACGTTCGGGTAGCGACGTTCGAGACTCGCCCGTTGCGGCCCATCGCCAACCACCACCTTGGAGCCCGGCAAGTCGAGCGCCAGAAAGGCCTCGAGGTTCTTCTCCACGGCGACGCGTCCGACATTGATGAAAATCGGTCGCGGCAGATGATCGAACTCCCCTGCCTCTCCCGGCCGAGGGCGGAACAGGTCGGCATCGATGCCACGTCCCCAGCGCATCAGGTTGCGGAAGCCCCGGGCCGACAGTTCGGCCGCCAGCGTGTCGGTAGCCACCATGCAGCCGGCGCCGCCATTGTGGAAGCGACGCACCAGCGCGTAGAGCCAGGCTTCGGGCACAGGCAGCCGCGCCGACACATACTCGGGGAACCGGGTGTGATAGCTGGTCGTGTAGGGCATGCCGTGGCGACGGCACCACTTGCGCGCCTTGAGGCCGAGCGGCCCCTCGGTGGCAATGTGCACATAGGCCGGCTGGCCGCGCTCGATCTCGCGCGCCACGCGGCGGTAGGTGGAGATGGCGACCCGGATTTCCGGGTAGCTCGGCAGCGGCAGCGTCCGGAACAGGTCCGGCGTTACCATGGTGACCTCGGCGCCCATGGCGATCAGCTCGGCATTGGTGCGCTCGATCGAGCGGACGACGCCGTTGACCTGCGGATGCCAGGCATCGGTGACGACGGTGATGCGCGTCATTCCGCGGCCTCGGCGCGCGGCAGCATCAAGGGCTGCTGCCGTTCGTGCTCGAGGCGGGTCCAGCGGATGATCTCCATGCTGCCGTCGTGGTTCTCGGCAATGGCCGTGCAGCTTTCCACCCAGTCGCCGGTGTTGACATAGGCGATGCCGTTCATGTCGCGCATGGTGGCGTGGTGGATGTGGCCGCAGATGACGCCGTCGGCGCCGACCCGCCGCGCTTCATACGCCAGGGCGTCCTCGAAGGCGCCGATGAAGTTGACCGCGTTCTTGACCCGAAGCTTGGCCCAGGCCGACAGCGACCAGTAGGGCAGCCCGACGAAACGCCTTGCCCTGTTGAGCCATGTGTTGATCCACAGGGCCGTCTCATAAGCCCAGTCGCCGAGATAGGCGAGCCAGCGGGCATGCCGCACCACCACGTCGAACTGGTCGCCGTGGATCACCAGGAACCGCCGACCGTCCGCCGCCTCGTGCAGGCAGCGATCCATCACCTCGACACCGCCGAAGTGCGTTCCGAGATAGTCGCGCAGGAACTCGTCGTGATTGCCGGGGATGTAGACGACGCGCGCCCCCTTGCGGGCCTTGCGCAACAGCTTCTGCACCACGTCGTTGTGGCTTTGCGTCCAGAACCAGGAGCGGCGCATCCTCCAGCCGTCGACGATGTCACCGACGAGATAGATCGTCTCCGCCTCGTGGACGCGCATGAAGTCCAGCAGAAGATCCGCCTGGCAGTCACGCGTACCGAGATGAATGTCCGACAGGAACAACGCTCTGAGGCTTCGAGTAGTATTGGTGTCGGTCATGGCAAACAAAGATGCGCGTCGCATCTTCTCCGAGGCGGGAATCGACGGCAATTCGCTGATCCCAATGCCTCCTTTTGTCCCGACAGCTTCTCAGTTTTATGACAGGGCTGCCTATTTTCGTCCTGGCTGCGGTCGGTGAAAGCACGCAATCGCCCATAAATGCAAAACGGCCCGGTCGAAACCGGGCCGCCTATCCGCAAATCGCTCGATGCCAATCAGGGGCACCAGAGAACCTTGACCAGCTTCTCCGACTTGAGAAGGCTTCGCACCGGCATCTCCAGCACGTCGTCGCCGGCCACCGCCTTTTCGAAGGCGGCGCGCTTCTCGGCGCCTTCGATGTGAAGCAAGATTTCGTCGGCGCCCAGCAGCAGAGGCAGGGTCAGGGTGATGCGCGGCTCGCCCGCGGCCTTGGCGTTGATCGCCATCACCTGCGCCTTGCAATCGGGCGAGTTGGCGGCGGCGAGGTTGTCGCCACCTGGGTAGAACGAGGCGGTATGACCGTCCTCGCCCATGCCGAGCACCACGGCGGCGAAGGGAAGCGGCAGATCGGCGATCACCTTCCCAACCTCGGCCACGGCCTCTTCGGGCGTGGGAACCGGCCGGTAGAGCGGCACGAACTCGATATTGCTGAGCGGCCCCTTGAGGAGATGGCGGCGGGCAAGGCCGGCGTTCGAGCGCTCGTGCGTCTCGGGAACCCAGCGCTCGTCAACCAGCGTCACCACGACGTCGTTCCAGGGCATGCGGTAGCGCGACATCGCTTCCAGGAAGCGCACCGGCGTCTTGCCCCCCGACAACGCCAGCGCCGCCTTGCCATGCAGGCGGATCGTGTGGGCGAGCGCACCGGCGACCTCGACGGTCAAGGCATCGGCAAGCGCAGCGCCATTCTCGTACTCCTGAAACTCGTACATACCTTCCTCCAGATCGGCGCCCCCGTGACGCCGCCGGCTGTCATCGGCTGCACGGCGGTTCGGCCAAAGCGTCGGACGATGCCGCGCCGGCCAGCTTTCCCCTTGTTGAAATATACACAATCGGCCGGCGTTGGCACCGGCCGACTTTACACAATACCGGAAAACCCGCGCCGATACGCCTCGCGGCAACGACGGCACGGGAAAAGCCGGCGGCGAATCCGCTCGCCGGCTCCATCAGAAGGCTCAATCCTTCCGCAGCGCCTTGATGGCCGCAACCAGTCCCTTGGTCGACACGTCCTGGCTCGCGGCCGGCTCCGCCTCGCCCTTGAGAACCGGCAGCAGACGATTGGCCAGTTCCTTGCCGAGCTCGACGCCCCACTGGTCGTAGGAGTTGACGCCCCAGATGGTGCCCTGCACGAACACCTTGTGCTCGTAGATGGCGATCAGGCGACCGAGCGTCTTCGGATCGAGCGTCCGATAGAGGATCGTGTTGGTCGGGCGGTTGCCAGGGAAGGCCTTGTGCGGCGCCAGCGCGGCGATATCCGCATCCGACTTGCCGGCCTTCTTCAGCTCGGCGGCGGCTTCCTCAGCCGTCTTGCCCAGCATCAGGGCCTCGGTCTGGGCCAGAACGTTGGACAGAAGCTTGGCATGGTGGTCGCCCACCTGCTCGTGCGGCACGGCGGCGGCCAGGAAGTCGGCCGGGATGACGTCGGTGCCCTGGTGGATCAGCTGATAGAAGGCGTGCTGGCCGTTGGTGCCGGGCTCGCCCCAGACGATCGGACCGGAAGCGCGCGGCACCGGCGTGCCATCGGTGCGGACGCCCTTGCCGTTCGATTCCATGTCGAGCTGCTGGAGATAGGCGGCGAAGCGCGAAAGGCGCTGGTCGTAGGGAAGTACGGCGTGAGTCGAGAAGCCCCAGACGTTGCGATACCAGACGCCGAGAAGGCCGAGGATCACCGGAATGTTCTTCTCGAGCGGCGCGGTGCGGAAGTGGTTGTCCACCTCATGCGCGCCGGAGAGGAAGGCGACGAAGTTGTCGAAGCCGACGGCGATCGCCACCGGCAGGCCGATGGCCGACCACACCGAATAACGGCCGCCGACCCAGTCCCAGAAGCCGAAGGCGCGCTTCACGTCCATGCCGAAGGCAGCCACCTTGTCGAGCGCCGTCGACACCGCGCAGAAATGCGCGCCCACCGCCGCCTCGCCGAGGCTCTGCTTGATCCACTCGCGGGCGGTGCCGGCGTTGGTCATGGTCTCGGAGGTGGTGAAGGTCTTCGACGCGATGACGAACAGCGTCGTCTTGGAATCGAGCTCGCTGAGCGTATCGGAGATATGAGCGCCGTCGACGTTCGAGACATAATGCAGGCGCGGGCCATTGCCGCGATAAGGCGACAGAGCGATGGTCGCCATGGCCGGGCCGAGATCGGAGCCGCCGATGCCGATGTTGACGACGTCGGTGAACTTGGCGCCGGTCGAGGACGCGATCTTGCCGGAGCGGATGCCCTCCGCGAAGTCCTTGATGCGGCCGAGCACCTCGTTGACGTCCGGCATCACGTCCTTGCCATCGACGATGACCGGCGTGTTGGCGCGGTTGCGCAGCGCCGTATGCAGCACGGCGCGCTTCTCGGTGGTGTTGATGATGGCGCCGGAGAACATGGCGTCGCGACGCTCGGCGACGCCGGCGGCCTTGGCGAGCTCGATCAACAGCGCGAAGGCATCGGCATCGAGGCGATTCTTCGAGAAATCGAGCAGCATGTCGTCGAGATGCACGCTGAAGCGGTCGAAACGACCGGCGTCCTCGGCAAACAGCTTGCGCATGGGGAGATCGGCCAGCTCGGCCTTCTTGGCTTCCAGACGCTTGAAGATAGGATCCAGCTCCGCGACCATGTTCACGCACTCCCAATGCCGGGCCGTTGCCCGCTTATGTTCCGCCGAATGGAGCGGGATATTACGGAGCGTCGCCGAGCAAGGCTAGTACCTTCGTCTAGGTTTGATTGCGAACGCGGCCTCCAATGGCGACAAGTGATTGAAAACGCCCGGGATCAGCGCCATCAACTGCTCGTGCTCACCACCAGGCGTGGAAATGATGGACCGGGCCGTGGCCGTGGCCGATCTCCAGCCGATCGGCGGCGACGATGGCCGCCGTGACATAGGCCTTGCCCTCCGCGACGGCGGCGGACATGTCGAGCCCCTTGGCGAGGCCGGCGGCAATGGCCGAGGAGAGCGTGCAGCCGGTGCCGTGGGTGTTGCGCGTCGCATGGCGTGGCGCCGTCAGCCAGTGCGCACCATCGGTGTCGAGATAGAGGTCGGCGCTTTCCGCCCCGCTGCCATGACCGCCCTTGATGAGCACAGCCCTGGGGCCGAGGGAGAGCAGCTCGCGCGCCGCAACCAGCATGTCGTCCGGCGTTTCATCGACCGTTCGCCCCAGCAGCTTGCCGGCCTCCGGCAGGTTGGGCGTGATCAGGCTGGCAAGCGGGAACAACTCCTCACGCAATGTCGCCACCGCCTCCGCCTTCAGGAGGCTATCGCCCGAGGTCGCCACCATCACCGGATCCAGCACGACACGGCTCTGGTCGTAAGCCCTGAGTCCGACGGCAACGGTGCGGATCAGCTCGGGGCTGGCCAGCATGCCGATCTTCACGGCGTTGACGGCCAGGTCGGAGAAGACGGCGTCGATCTCGGCACGGACGAAATCGGCCGGCGCCTCATGGATGGCCGTTACGCCCCGCGTGTTCTGCGCGGTCAACGCCGTGATTACCGAAGCGCCATAGACACCAAGCGCCGAAAAGGTCTTGAGGTCGGCCTGGATGCCCGCGCCACCGCCCGAGTCCGAACCTGCGATTGTGACCGCGATCGCCGTCATGTCCGCGCCTCCCAAGCCTTGGCCACATCGAGCCACTCGGTCATCCGGGCCTCGGGGCTCGCCGCCGACAGGACATCGGAAATCACCGCCACGCTGTCGGCCCCGGCGTCCCAGCAGATCGGCGCCCGGTCGAGCGAGATGCCGCCGATCGCCACCAGCGGTTTCCTGGCGATGCGTTTCCATTCGGTCAGCAGCTCCGGCCCGCTCGCCGGCGCGGCATCGTCCTTCGAGACGGTCGACCAGATCGGCCCGAGCGCCACATGGTCCGGATCGACGGCCAACGCCCGATCCAGCTCCGCCCGGTTGGCGGTGGAGACACCGAAGCGAATGCCGGCGGCCCGTATGGCCTTGAGGTCGGCGGTATCGAGATCTTCCTGGCCGAGATGCAACCACTCGGCGCCGAACTCGATGGCCTCCCGCCAGTGGTCGTTGACCACGCAGATGGCGCCAGCCGCCTTGCAGAGGGCGAGCGAGTCGGCGATTTCCTTGCGCCGGGTCTCGATATCGGGCGCCTTGGTGCGGATTTGCACCAGCTTCAGACCGAGCGGAAGCAGGCGCGGCAACCAGGCAGCGCGGTCGATGATGAGGTAGAAGCGGTCGAGCATGGGCGGTCCGTCAGGAAACAGGAAAAGGCGGGATCAGTGGCGCTGCGGCCGGCTGGCGTGGATGACCTTGGTCGCCTGCGTGTAGATCACGCGCAACAGGTCCTCGGCAATGGCCGGCGCTACCATCCAGCCATAGCGGAACAAGCCGTTGATGGCGATGATCCGCTCGCCAACGACCACCTTCGGCACGCCGTTCATCAACACCGGCATCAACCCGGCGCGCAGCTCCAGAACCTCCGCGTCGGCAAAGGCCGGCAGCAGGGACACGGCGTGCATCATCAGTTCGCCGGCCGACCGCACCGACACGCCACTGCGGTCGTCATCGACCGTCGTGGCGCCGATCACGTAGATGCCCTGGCCACGCGGCGTCACATAGAGCGAATGCCGGTTGTGCAGCAGTCGGATCGGGCGGCTGAGCTCGATCTTGTGGCTGCGCACGATAGCCATTTCCGCCGTGACGGCGCGAAGTTCGGGGAAACGGTCGCGCGCGCCCAGACCACGCGTGTCGACGATGCGTTCGGCGTGCAATCCCTCGATCGTGCCGACCCAGTCGAAACGGATCCGGATGCCGCCGGCTTCGAGCACGTCCTTGAGGCCGTTGAACAGGACGCGCGGATCGGCGTGTGCGGCCTTCGGAAAGAACATGCCCCGGTTGTAGATGCCCGCGAGCGCCGGCTCCAGGGCGGCGATCAGCTCCTCGTCGAGCCAGTCGTAGTTGAGCACGAACGTGGAATAGTCGTCGAGCGCGGTCGTCTGGCGGCGGTTGCCAAGCACTAGGGCGCCATTGGTGATCAGGCCGGGAGCCAGCGTCGGCCACAGCTCGGTCGAGCGGCGCCCGAGATCGACGATCGTGGCGTCGGCGGCGTCCGCCTCGCAGTCGGGAGCGAGAACGCCCGTCCCGTTCCAGGCGGGGGAAGCGGAGAAATCGCTCTGCCGTTCGTAGATCGCCACCTTGAGGCCGGCACGAGCGCACATGAGGGCCGTGACGAGCCCCATGGGGCCGGCACCGACGATCGCAACGTCCACCGTTTCGCGTTTGCCGCTCGCAATTTCGCTCATCGGATATCTCTCACGCAGAAGCCTTTGCTCGCGGACCCTGCTGCATCTCTTTGGCCCGCACCTCGAAAAGTGTCAACGCCATCCCGTCCCTCGCAGGGCCAACCATCAAGCAACACGCGCCGATGAAGCCCCGGAACCGAAGCCGCATCGCGGCTTCCGGCGCCGCGCGGAGCGGGTCTTTCGCGGCAAAGCCCCGAAAGACGAAAAGCGGAGCGAAAGCCAAGGGCTAGAAGCCCGCCGGCGACTGAGGCCACCCAAAAACCGAAGCCGCATCGCGGCTTCCGGCGCCAAGCGGCGCCGCGCGGAGCGGGTCTTTCGCGGCGAAGCCCCGAAAGACGAAAAGCGAAGCGAAAGCCAAGGGCCGGAGGCCCGCCGGCGACTGAGGCCAGTAAATCAAGTCGGCGTATCGGCACTCCGCGCCTTGGCCTTGGCTTCGAGGATACCGAGACGCCGCTCCCGCCAGACGACGAACACGCCGGAGGCAATAACCACCATCGAACCGGCGAGCACCGCCGCTGTCGGCACGTCGCCGAACACCATGTAGGAGATGATGACGATCCAGATCATGTTGATGTAGTCGAAAGGCGCGATCACCGACGCTTCGGCGAGGCGATAGGACTGCGTCATCAGCACCTGTCCGACGCCGCCGAACAGGCCGGCGACGATCAGCATGGCGACATCGGAAAGGTCGGGCGCCACCCAGCCGAAAGGCAGCGTCACGAACGAAAACACCGAACCGCAGGCCAGGAAGTAGAAGACGATGGCGCCGGTGGTTTCGGTCGCCGTCAATTCGCGCACGGTGACGGCGGCGACCGCCCCGAGCATGGCCGAGCCAAGCGCGCAGGCCGCGCCGACCGCCCGGTCACCCTGCAGGCCCGCGCTCAAACCACCCATCTGTTCCGAGAGCACGATCAGCACGCCAAGAAAGCCGATGCCGACGGCGCCCCAGCGGAACGCACGGACGCGCTCATGCAGCAGAAGAGCGGCGAAACAGACGCCGAACAGCGGCCCGGAATAGCTGATGGCCGTGGCGTCCGGCAGCGGCAGGTAGGAGACCGCCGTGAACCAGCAGAACATCGAGGCGGTTCCGACCAGCGAACGACGCACATGGCCGAACGGGCGAGCCGTTGCCAGCGAGGCGGGAAAGACGCCGAGAACCGCGAGGTAGACGATAACCGGGACGATGCCGAAGAACGAGCGGAAGAACAGGATTTCCCCTGGCGGCACGCGGCCGGACACCAGCTTGATCAGGGTCAGCATTATGGCGAAGGCGATGGTCGAGGCGAGCTTGAAAAGAACGCCCGCGGCAGTCGGCGACATGGAAAATGAGCTCCTTGCTCAGCCGCTTATATAGGGATTTGCTGCGGGACCAAGTCCCGATTTGTCATATTTTTGGCCTTCGCGCCCAACGGCCAGCTTCAGGCAAGGTGGGACTTTAGGAAGTCGACCGTGCGCTGCCAGGCGAGATCGGCCGCCGCCTTGTCGTAGCGGGCCGCCGATGTGTCGTTGTTGAAGGCGTGGTTGACGCCCGGATACATGTGCATCTCATAAGGTTTGCCTGCCGCCTTCAGCGCCGCTTCGAACACCGGAATGCCGGCGTTGATGCGATCGTCGAGCCCGGCGTAATGCAACAGGAGCGGCGCCTTGATGGCCGCCACCGCTTCGGCCACCGGCTGGGCGCCGTAGTAGGAGACCGCCGCGCCAAGATCGGGATCGGCCACCGCCGTCTGCAACGACAATCCGCCGCCCCAGCAGAAACCGACGCTGCCGGCCTTGCCGTTGCCGCCCACATGGCCGCGCAGGAAGGTTGCGGCCGCCACCGAGTTGCCCACGGCCTTCATCCTGTCGAGCGCGCCGATCATCTCGCGCGCCTTGTCCTCGTCGGCGGGTGTTCCGCCGGCCGGCGACAGGAAGTCCGGCGCGAGAACCATGAAGCCTTCCAGGGCGAGGCGGCGGGCGACGTCTTCGATGTGGCCGTTGAGCCCACGGTTCTCGTGGATCACCATCACCACCGGCAGCGGCCCGGCCACCAGGGTGGGACGGACGAGATAGCCCCTCATCGTTCCGCCATCGCCGGGGAACTCGACCGCCGAGGTGTCGAGCCGACTGTCAGTCGCCTCGACCATGGCCGCCTGGGCCTGCCGAGCCTCGATCAGCGGCACGATGGCCGCCGCCGCCGCGCCCGAGCCGGCGAGCTTTGCCAACTTCTCCATGAAGCCGCGGCGATCCAGCGTCAGGTGGGTATACTCGTCATAGAGACGGATCATGTCCTGCGTGATGACGATGCGTTCGCTCATGTCGATGCTCCCTCAGGTCCGCTCTGCGCCTTTCGCCTCGCAAATCCGGCGACGCGAATATCAGAGCAAAACGAACCACTTACGATCTATCTTTTCGGTGGAGCTTCTGGATTCGGTACTTGAATCTCTTGATTAGGACGAGCGTCAAAAGCCGAGTTCAGCTCCCCGGGTGCAAAACGCCCCACGCCCAAGCCGACACTCACGTATTTTTACTGACATGTAAACCGCATAATTCCGCCAATGCGGCCGTCAATCCAGAGACAGATCGTCGGAACGCCGCTGCCAGATGGCCTTCGCGCGTGCGCTGTGCCAGCCGAGGCAATACCCGATCGCACGCTCCACCGCGCCCGCCTTCGGCCCTGCGGCATGAAGATCGTCGAGCAGGAGATGCGCCATGTGAATGTCGTTGAGCACGCCCAGCACATTCTGGGCCGCCTTGA
Organism: uncultured Pleomorphomonas sp.; assembly: GCA_963665435.2. Taxonomy (GTDB): domain Bacteria; phylum Pseudomonadota; class Alphaproteobacteria; order Rhizobiales; family Pleomorphomonadaceae; genus Pleomorphomonas. Next base: position 19,669 of record CAXXNH010000009.1, read on the forward strand.
CGCGCGGCAGCAACTTGCGGCGCGTCGACTTCGGCATCAAAGGCTCAAAGAAATCATATGCATAACGTAGCCGTTTGAATCTCTTCCTGAGATCATGCCGCTCGTCGGGCGACAGCGCCTCGGGATCGCGGCCGAGCTTCTCGACCTTGCGCCTCAGGCGAGAGACCACCTGCTCGGCAAAGGGCGTGACCGGCGCCGCCAGTTCCACGCTCTGCCCGATGTCGTCCATCGACAACCAGCCGCGCGCTTCGGTGAAGGCAAGGAGATCGATCAGGAAATCGCCCGTGGCCCGATCTGCCAGAACGCCGGCGAGGTGGGTACGCGCTGCCTTGCGCCGCTTCTCGAGAAGGGCGATCAGCGCCGCCATGTCGTCGCCGCCGTCGAGCGGCGCCACCAGTTCGTCGATCAACACGTCCATGTCGCGCGTTGCCGCCACTTCGATCGCCAGTCGGCGCGCCTCGACGGCCAGCGGCTCGGCCACGCCGGGCGCGATAACCGGCGCGAAGACCTTCAGTGCCGTGCGGAGACGCCGCAACCCCACCCGCAACTGATGGGCGCCCTCGGGGTCCTCGCAGACCCTGAGCGCCGCGACGTTGGCGGAAATCTGGGTGGCGCAGGACCTCAGCACCTGCTGCAACGCCATTTCGACGGACATGTCGTCATCAAGGTCGGCGTCCATCGCCGTCGTCGGTTCGACCGGGCCGATCTCGCCTTCGAGCAGAGAATAGCCAAGATCGGACTTGGCCTCGGTCGAAAAATGAAAGGCCACGCCCGCCAGCGCCGGACGCGCCACCTCGAACAGGGCCCGACGGTCGCCGGAAAGAAGCTCGAGCTCCACTTCGCGGATATCGGCGCGCCGGCTGCCGGCGGTCACCGTTCCCCGGTCGAGCGCCATCTCGACCCGATCGCCGCCCGGCGTCACGATCTCCCAGCGCCGCCGCGTCACGCGCATGGAGAACAGCGGCACCAGCGGCCGCCCGTCGACGAGCTTCGTCAGCTCGACCGCCGCCTCGTCGGGCAAGCGGGACAGGTCGGGCACGCGTCCGCCATACGGTACGTTGAACTCCGGCCGTTCGGCGAGCCCGAGCGAGAAGCTGCCGGAGAACTTCACCGTCTGTTCGCCGCTCCGGCCCGACCGTCGCAGACGAAGACTGATGCCCTTGGCGCGCAAGGCGAGATCGGGCGTATCGAAATAGGTGCTGACGAGCCGCTTGTCGCCCTTGGGGGCCACGGTCAGACCCGGCAAAGCGGAAAGACGCGCCAGCCGTGCGGCGCCAGTCGCGTCCACAGCCACCTTGAGTTCGGCCTCGACCCCGTCCGCCATGCACATCCTCCCCCGTTCTGGCCCGATCCTATCGCCGGCCGAAGGGTTTGACGAGCCACCCTCGGGAACGATTCGGATTCACGGTTGTCATCCGTCCGGATGAAACCGGGAGACGATCAACCTCCGGGCAGGCCGGATGCCACATTTCTGACCAGACGGGAAAAAACGCTTGCCAATCGGTCAATTGTCGGTTCGGATAAAGGCTCGCCGGCCGACGGGGAAAAGTCAAAAGAAGACCGTCCGGCCAGGCACGGGGTTCGCCGACCTCGCTCGGCAACAGGGGAGTATACCTTATGAAAACGATGTCCCGCCTTCTGGCGGCCACCATGCTCGTGGCAGGCCTTGCCAGCGCCGCCCACGCCAAGACGTTCGTCTATTGCTCCGAGGGCAGCCCGGAAGGCTTCGACCCGGCGCCGTATGCCTCCGGCACCACCTTCGACGCGTCGTCGAAGCCGGTCTACAGCCGACTGACCGAGTTCGAGCGCGGCACCACCAACGTCGTCCCCGGCCTCGCCGAGAGCTGGGACATCTCCGAGGACGGCACGGTCTACACGTTCCATCTTCGCAAGGGCGTCAAGTTCCACACCACCGAGTATTTCACGCCGACCCGCGACTTCAACGCCGACGACGTGATCTTCTCCTTCCAGCGCCAGAACGACAAGAACGATCCCTGGTACGCCTACGCTGGCGGCGCCTGGGAGTACTGGACCGGCATGGACATGCCGAACCTCGTCAAGTCGATCGAGAAGGTTGACGATTACACCGTCAAGCTGACGCTGACGGCCGCCAACGCGCCGATGCTCGCCAACCTCGCGATGGACTTCGCCTCCATCATGTCGAAGGAATACGCCGACAAGCTGGCCGCCGAGGGCAAGCAGCCCGACCTCAACCAGCTTCCCGTCGGCACCGGCCCGTTCCAGTTCGTCGCCTACGAGAAGGACGCGGTCATCCGCTATCAGGCCTTCGCAGACTACTGGGGCGGCAAGCAGAAGATCGACGACCTCGTCTTCGCCATCACCCCGGATGCCTCGGTCCGCGTTCAGAAGCTGAAGGCCGGCGAATGCCACCTGATGCCCTACCCGAACCCGGCCGACGTCGAGGCCCTGCAGTCTGACGATAGCGTCCAGCTGATGAGCCAGGCCGGCCTGAACATCGGCTACCTTGCCTACAACACCATGATGAAGCCCTTCGACGACGTGCGCGTCCGCAAGGCGCTCAACATGGCGATGAACAAGAAGGCGATCATCGACGCCGTCTTCCAGGGCACCGGCCAGGAAGCCAAGAACCCGATCCCGCCGACCATGTGGTCCTACAACGACAACATCCAGGACGACCCCTACGATCCGGAAGCGGCCAAGAAGCTGCTCGCCGAGGCCGGCGTCAAGGACCTCAGCATGAAGGTGTGGGCGATGCCGGTGTCGCGTCCCTACAACCCGAATGCCCGCCGCATGGCCGAGATGATCCAGGCCGACTTCGCCAACGTCGGCGTCAAGGTCGAGATCGTCTCCTACGAGTGGGCCGAGTACCTGAAGCGCAGCCAGGACAAGGAGCGCGACGGCGCCCTGCTGATGGGCTGGACCGGCGACAACGGCGACCCGGACAACTTCCTCGCCGTTCTGCTCGGCTGCTCGGGCGTTGGCGGTTCCAACCGTGCCAACTGGTGCAACGAGGAATTCAACACCCTCGTGACCAAGGCCGCCGCGGTGTCGGACATGGCTGAGCGCACCAAGCTTTATGAGGACGCGCAGGTCGTCTTCAAGAAGGAAGCGCCCTGGGCGACCATCGCCCACTCGACCACCTACGTGCCGATGTCCAAGGCCGTGATCGACTACAAGGTCGATCCGCTCGGATCGCACCGCTTCGACGGTGTCGATCTCGCCGAGTAAGCGACACCCTCAAGACGGACACGGTTCCGGGGAGAAATCTCCGGAACCGTTTTCGCATCTGGAGACCGGGCCGGACGGCGTCGCATTGATCGCGTCTCATGCGTGAAACCATGTAGAGTGGCGGAAATCGTGGCAGTTTCATGCCGCGAAAATGGTCAAATATCGACGTTGTCGCTTGCGGCCCAGGTTTTCGGCGGCTACTGGAAACCCCATGCCTAACGCGCCCATCCTTCGTCCATATCGTTCCGAAGACCGCGCAGCGGTCGTTCGGCTTTGGCACGACGCCTGGCACGATGGCCATGGGGCGGTCCTTCCGCCGACTGTGGTTGCCGAGCGATCGCTGGAAAGCTTCGACCTTCGCCTCGGGCCGCTCGAGGCCGGCTGCCTCGTCGCCGAGGTAAACGGCCGCATCCAGGGCTTCGCCGCGATCGAAGGCAACGAGATCGACCAGCTCTACGTCGCCTCGGAGGCGCGCGGCACGGGCCTTGCTGATCGACTGCTGGCCGCCACCGAGGCGGAACTTGCCCGGCGCGGCATTCGCGACGCGGCAATCCAGTGCTCGGCCGGCAACGACCGTGCGCACAGGTTCTACACGCGGGCCGGCTGGCGAGACAGCGGCGTCCGGCAAGCTCCGATCTGGACTCCGGACGGGCGCCATGAAACGCATCCGACCCACATCTTCGTCAAGCAACTCTCGAGTCAGGACTGACCCCGCACCATGTTCGGTTTCATCCTCCGACGTCTCGGCCTTTTGATCCCGACCTTCATCGGCGTCAGTCTGGTCGCCTTCTTCTTCATCCGCCTGCTGCCGGGCGACCCTGTGCTCCTGCTGGCCGGCGAACGTGGCATAACGCCCGAGCGTTACGCGGAGCTGATGCAACGCTTCGGCTTCGACCTGCCGCTCTGGAAGCAGTTCATTTACTACTTTAACGACCTGATGCACGGCGATTTCGGCACCTCGATCTCCACCAAGAAGCCGATCTTCACCGAGTTCTTCACGCTGTTTCCGGCGACCCTGGAACTGTCGATCTGCGCGGTGATCTTCGCCGTCGCGCTCGGTGTGCCGGCCGGCGTGATCGCCGCCGCGAAGCGCAATTCTTGGTTCGACCATACGGCCATGGCCACCGCGCTGGTCGGCTACTCCATGCCGATCTTCTGGTGGGCCCTGCTGCTCATCATCGTCTTTTCGGGCATTCTCGGATGGACGCCGGTGTCGGGCCGCATCTCGCTGATGTTCTTCTTCCCCAAGGTGACCGGCTTCATGCTGATCGACAGCTTCCTGTCCGGCAAGGCAGGGGCGTTCCAGTCGGCGGCAAGCCACCTCATCCTGCCGACCATCGTCCTGGGCACCATTCCGCTCGCCGTGATCGCCCGACAGACCCGTTCGGCCATGCTGGAGGTTCTCGGCGAGGACTATATCCGCACGGCCAAGGCCAAGGGGCTCAGCCCGTTCCGCGTGGTCGCCGTGCATGCGCTCCGCAACGCCCTGATCCCCGTGATCACCACCATCGGCCTGCAGATCGGCGTGCTGATGGCCGGCGCCATCCTGACCGAGACGATCTTCTCCTGGCCGGGCATCGGCAAGTGGATGGTCGATTCCATCTTCCGGCGCGACTATCCGGCCGTGCAGGGGGGCCTCGTGCTGATCGCCCTCATCGTCATGGGCGTCAATCTCGTGGTCGACATGCTCTACGGCCTCGTCAATCCCAAGATCCGGCACCAGAGGTAACCCGATGACCGCCGTCTCCGCTTCCGTCCGTCCGGGGCGCCTCAAGGAATTCTGGCGCTATTTCTCGGAAAACCACGGTGCCGTCGCCGGCCTCGTGCTGTTCGTGGCGCTGGTGTTCGTCGCGCTCGCCGCGCCGCTCTTCGCCCCCTTCGATCCCGACCAGCAGTTCCGCGACGCGCTTCTGGCGCCGCCGCTGACCCATGGCGCCGAGGGCATCTTCCTTCTCGGCACCGACGCGCTCGGTCGCGACATCCTGTCGCGCCTGATCTTCGGCTCCCGCTTCTCGCTGTTCATCGGCGTGGTGGTCGTCTCGGTGTCGCTCATCGGCGGCGTGATCATCGGCATGTTCGCCGGCTTCTTCCGGGGCTGGGTCGACACCGTGATCATGCGCATCATGGACATCATCCTCGCCTTCCCCTCGCTGCTGCTGGCCTTGACGCTGGTCGCCATCCTCGGCCCCGGCCTCACCAATGCGATGATCGCCATCGCCATCGTAGCGCAGCCCCACTACGTGCGCCTGACCCGCGCCGCAGTGATGTCGGAGCGCAACCGCGACTATGTCACGGCTGCCCGCGTCTCCGGCGCCGGCCCGCTGTGGCTGATGTTCGTCACCATCCTGCCGAACTGCATGGCGCCGCTGATCGTTCAGGCCGCCCTCTCCTTCTCCGGCGCCATTCTCGACGCCGCCGCCCTCGGCTTCCTCGGCATGGGCGCCCAGCCGCCGACGCCGGAATGGGGCACCATGCTGGCCGAGGCGCGCGAGTTCATCACCCGCGCCTGGTGGGTGGTGACCTTCCCGGGCCTTGCCATCCTGATCACCGTGCTGGCAATCAACCTGATGGGTGACGGCCTGCGCGACGCCCTCGATCCGAAGCTGAAGAGGTCGTGATGCCCATTCTCGAAATCAGCAACCTCTCGGTCGATTTCCGCACGGTGGGCGGCCAGTTCCGCGCCGTCGATGGCGTCTCGATCACCGTCGACCCCGGCGAGATCGTCTCCATCGTCGGTGAAAGCGGGTCTGGCAAGTCGGTGTCCATGCTGGCGCTGATGGGCCTGCTGCCGTGGACGGCGACCATCACCGCCGACCGCATGATGTTCGACGGCAAGGACCTCCTCACCATCTCGCCGCGCGAGCGCCGCCGCATCATCGGCAACGATCTCGCCATGATCTTCCAGGAGCCGATGAGCTCGCTCAACCCGTGCTACACGGTCGGCTGGCAGATCGGCGAAGTGCTGAAGGTCCACCTCGGCCTCAACAAGCGCGCCCGGCGCGACCGGACCGTGGAGCTTCTGGAGCTCGTGGGCATCCCCTCGGCGGCCGAACGCCTCGACACCTATCCGCACCAGATGTCGGGCGGCATGAACCAGCGCGTGATGATCGCCATGGCCATCGCCTGCAATCCCAAGCTCCTGATCGCCGACGAGCCGACCACTGCGCTCGACGTGACCATCCAGGCGCAGATCCTCGACCTCCTGGCCAAGCTCCAGCGCGACGCCGGCATGGCGCTGGTGCTGATCACCCACGACATGGGCGTCGTCGCAGAAACCGCCAATCGCGTCTCGGTTCAGTATGCCGGGCAGAAGGTGGAGGAGCAGCCGGTCGCCGAGTTGTTCGCCGATCCCCATCACCCCTACACGGCGGCGCTCTTGTCGGCGCTGCCCGAGCGGGCGACCACCCGCCGCCTGCCGTCGATCCCCGGCGTGGTGCCCGGCCAGTACGACCGCCCCGCCGGCTGCCTGTTCAGCCCACGTTGCGAGTTCGCCACCGAACGCTGCGTCGAGAAGGTGCCGGTCACGCAGGGGCAGGCCGCCGGCTACGCGCTCTGTCACTATCCGCTCAACCAGGGCAAGCCGGTCGGTCATCCTGGCCCGGCCGCCATCCTCGACCGGAGGATTTCGGCATGAACGTTCCAGTCCCTCCCACCGTCGTTCTCGAGGCCCAGCACCTCGCCCGCCACTACAGCCTGAAGCGCGGCATGTTCGGCGAGCCGGCCACCGTGCGCGCCCTGTCGGAAGCCTCGTTCAAGCTCACCGCCGGCAAGACGCTGGCCGTCGTCGGCGAGTCCGGCTGCGGCAAGTCGACGCTCGCCCGCCTCGTCACCATGATCGAGCCGCCGACCGCCGGCGACCTGATCGTCGACGGCAAGCCGGTCCACCTCGACCGGACGCCGAGCCATGAGCTGCGCCGCACCGTGCAGATCGTCTTCCAGGACCCCTACGGCTCGCTCAACCCACGCCAGAAGGTCGGCACCATCCTGGAAGAGCCGCTCCGCCTCAACACCTCGCTGTCCGCCTCCGAGCGACAGGCCAAGGCGCGGGCGATGATGGAAAAGGTCGGCCTGCGCCCCGAGCATTACGACCGCTATCCGCACATGTTCTCCGGCGGCCAACGCCAGCGCATCGCCATCGCCCGGGCTCTGATGCTCAACCCGAAGATCCTGGTGCTCGACGAGCCGGTCTCGGCCCTCGACGTGTCGATCCAGGCGCAGGTGCTGAACCTCCTGATGGACCTGCAGCAGGAGTTTGGCCTCGCCTACCTGTTCATCAGCCACGACCTTTCCGTGGTGCGCCACATCGCCGACGAGGTGATGGTGATGTATCTCGGACGCCCGGTCGAGTTCGGCACGGTCGACGAGATCTTCAACACGCCGCGCCACCCCTATACGCGCGCTCTGCTCTCCGCGACGCCGACCACCGAGCCGGAAAAGCGGCGCGAGCGCATCCGCCTGACCGGCGAACTGCCGTCGCCGCTGCGTCCGCCCAAGGGCTGCGCCTTCCATCCGCGCTGCCCCTTCGCCTACGAGCCTTGCGACGTCGACCAACCCAAGCTGTTGCAGGCCCCCGGCGGCAACGCCAAGGTCGCCTGCTTCGCCGTGCAAGGCGAGCTCCTGTAAGGTCTTAGCGGCCGATCGACGCCAGTGCCTTTGATAGCGGGGTCGCCACGAGCGGCCCCGTAATCATTTCGAGGCGTCGGTCGGTCAGCCGATGCGGCACACGCCAGAGATAGGCCATCTCGCGCGAGGCGCGGATCACCGGATCGAACAGGCCGAGCAGCGTGAAAGCGAAGCCCGGCACGCGTTGCACCCGCATCGGCCGATGGTGGACGACGCCGGCCGCTTCGGCGATGTCGGCGATCGACGCGGTGTGCCCTTCGAAGTGGAAAACCTCGAACGGGCCGAGGCGATCGCGCTGTTCGGCCAACCGTACGAAGGCGCGGGCAAGATCGGGCAGATAGGCCCAGGCGTGCGGCACATTCTGTGGACCGGGCGCGCGAATGACGCCCTGCTCCGCCTTGGCAGCGATCAACGCGGACAGCCAACTCTGGCCGGTGATGGTCGGGCCGAAGAAATCGCCGGCGCGGAGGATGCAGGTTCGAACCCGGCCGGCGCGCGCTGCCTCGGCGAAGCTCTTCTCGATCTCGACGCGAATGCGCCCCTTCTCGGAGGACGGCGCCGCGACGAGATCGGGCGTCAGCCGATCGGGCATCCTCTCGCCGAAGCCGTAGACGTTGCCGGGAAACAGATGCAGCGCGCCGAGACGCTCGGCAACCGCGAGCGCGGCATCGTAAAGCGGCTTCGCCAGTTCGGCCCAGCGATGATAGGGCGCATTGAGGCCGTCGAAGACGACGTCAACAGGCGAGCTCGCCGCCTTGGCCACCGCCTCGGGATCGTTGAGATCGGCCTCCACCGGCCAGACCCAGTCCGGCAGGTCGCCGGCCCGTCCCCGACGCACGAGGCCCGACACCTGCCAGCCCTGGCGATGGAACTCTTCGGCGACCGCCCGGCTCACACCGCCCAGGGCGCCAAGGACGAGAACATGTCCAGCCATGATAACCTCGAAATGCGAATGTCGTTGCGAGTGTTTGCTGTGGGGCATTCTTCGGCGTTCCGTCACCTCAACCCACCCGAATTCCGAAATAGGCTGTTTTATTTCGCACAGCAATTCGCTATATTTTTCATGATGCCATTCATTTTTGCATGACAATGCTCGATTGGACCCTCCTTCGCTCCTTCCTGGCCGTGGTCGATACCGGCTCGCTGTCGGCCGCCGCGAGTCGTCTCGGCCTCGTCCAGCCGACCGTTGGGCGGCATATCCGCGAGCTTGAGGAAACGCTCGACACGCCGCTGTTCCGTCGACAGCCGCGCGGCCTTGAGCCGACGCCGGCCGCCCTCGACCTCATCGAGGATGCCCGCCGCATGGGCGAAGCGGCGCTCGCCCTGGAGCGCAAGGCAAGCGGCTCCGGCGACAGCCTCGCCGGCACGGTGCGCGTCACGGCGAGCCGCATGGTGGCGGCCTACCTGCTGCCCGAGATCGTCGCGGCCCTGCATGTCGAAGAGCCCGACGTCGACATCGAGATCGTCGCCAGCGATGAGACGCAGAACTTGTTGCGTCGCGACGCCGACATCGCGCTGCGAATGTACGAGCCGCGCCAGCCCCAGTTGATCCGCCGACGCATTGGCGACGTTCCGCTCGCCGTCTACGCATCGCCCGCCTACCTCGCCAGGCGTGGTACGCCGGCCCGACTGGTCGATCTCCTGGACCACGACGTCATCGGTCTCGACAGGGGCGACGATCTCTTGCAGGGCTTTGCCCGCGCTGGCCTGCCGGTGCCGCGCGAGTGGTTCCCCATCCGCTGCGACGACCACGTCGTCGGTTGGCAGATGGTCATCGCCGGCGCCGGCATCGGCTTTGCGCAGGCGCCGATCGCCGACGCCGAGCCGCGCGTCGTGCGCCTGCCGGTCGAGGATGTCGGCTTTGCGCTGCCGCTCTGGCTCGCCTACCACGAAGATCTCAAGCCGAGCAGGCGCATCCGCTTCGTCGCCGATCGCCTCGTCGCCGGCCTCGCTCATAGCCTCAAGCCCCGGAAGGCCACGTGATCGCCGCCTTTGCTTCCCTCCCTGCCGTGGAGCTGGCGCCCAGGCTGATTGGCGCGACATTTCTGGTCGAGGGCATCGGCGGCGTCATCGTCGAGACCGAAGCCTACGAGGCCGACGACCCCGCGTCTCACTCCTTTGCCGGCGAGCGGCCGCGCAACCGGGCCATGTTCGGCCCGCCGCTGACCGTCTATGTCTACCGCTCCTATGGTGTGCACTGGTGCGTCAACATCGTCACCGGACCCGCGGGCCACGGGGCCGCCGTGCTGCTGAGGGCCATCGAGCCAACCGTCGGCCTCGACGTGATGGCGGAACGGCGGCGCACGGCCGCGCCGCGCCTTCTCGCGTCCGGCCCCGGCCGGTTGACCGAGGCGCTCGGCATCTCCATCGCCCATGACGGGTTGCCGCTCGATGCGCCGCCCTTCGAGCTGATCCCGCGTGAGGGCACCCCCGACATCATCGCCGGCCCGCGCATCGGCATCACCAAGGCGGCCGACCGGCCCTGGCGCTTCGGCCTCAGGGGATCGCCCTACCTCAGCCGGCCGTTCCGCTGAGCGATCAGCGAAGCAGTCGCAGCGAACCCGTCAGCGACTTCACCCACTTTGCCGGCCCGCACAGGCCGAGGCCGTCGATCGCCTCGTCGGCGAGGCGCTTCGCAGGCAGCATCGCCTCATACTCGCGATAGTCGTGCAGCGACCGCGAGAAGGCCGGAAAAACCACCAGCGCGCTGTCGTCGCCGCGCGGCATGGCCTTCAGCATCAGCGCCCGGATCGCCTCGGGCGCCGCCGCCAGGATCGGCACCGGCAGAATGGAACTGTCGTCGATGATCCGACCCTCAGCATCGGTGAGGGGGCGATTGCCGAGCCACGGCAGACGGGCGCCAAGACCGATGCCGATGGCGCCGACCGTGTTGGCCAGCAGGCCCACCGGCAGCTCGGGATTGACGACGATGGCGAGGCGACTGTCGGGCGACATGACAACTCCGGAACACGTGAACACTGCCGACAAGGGTATCCACGGCGGAACGGCATTTCCTACCGGAGTTTGCGACGGATCTGGTAAATGTGGTAGATTCTACCGAATAGACACGAGAACGAGGTTGGATATGCCGAACTCACCGCTCGAGCCGGTCGACGTCAGGATTCTTGAGACCCTCCAGACGGACGGCCGCCTCTCCAACCAGGCACTCGCCGAAAATGTAGGTCTGTCGACGTCACCCTGTTGGCGGCGGGTGCGTCATCTGGAGGAGAGCGGCGTCATCGGTGGCTATCGCGCCGCCCTCGACCGTCAGAAGATCGGTCTCGGCGTGCTGGCCTTCATCCGGGTCAAGATCGACAGCCACAGCGAAGCAGAGGCCGAGGAGTTCTCGAAAAGCGTCGCCCGCCTGCGCGAGGTGATCGCCTGCTACTCCATCGCGGGCGACGCCGACTTCCTGCTGCAGGTGGTCTCGCCCGACCTCGACACCTATGCCGACTTCGCCATGACGGTGATCCGTCGCCTGCCGCGTATCAAGGAAATGCAGACCACCTTCGTCCTGAAGGAGATCAAGCCGTTCAAGGGATTTCCGGTGGGGCTGTAGGGCGGCGTTATTTGCCAGGCGACCTATAATGGCCGCACCGAGCCACGCGGATGCGTCAGTACACCGGCTTGCCGCCGATGGTCAGCAGGCCGAGCATATCGTCGTCGTCGGACACCCAGCGCTGCAAGGCCGCCACGGTCACCATGTCGGTGCCGCCTTCGTCGCCGACACCGGCAATATGCTGATAGGGCTCGAAGGGATCGCCGAGGTGCGACAGCACGGCGAAGGCCGTACTGAAGTCGTCGTCGCCCGCATAGCGGCTGGGCGTGACGATGGTGCGGATGCCGGCCGCGGTCGCGGCGGCGAGGCCTGGACCGTTGTCCTCGAACACGATCGCGGCGCGAGGCGACAGGCCGAGCCTGGAGAGAGCCAGCTCATAGACGTCCGGCGCCGGCTTCGCTCGCACAGCCCCGGCGCCGCCGACGATGGCGGCGATCTTCTCGAGACCGTCGAGACCGAAGTTGGCCAGGATCAGCGCCTCGGCATTCTCGACGCTCGACGTGGTGGCCAGCACGACGGCAAGCCCCTGCGAACGGGCTTCGTCGATCAGCCGCTCGATACCGGGCCGGGGGCGGGCGAGCCGGCGATCCAC
>CAXXNH010000010.1:0-25440 GCA_963665435.2 uncultured Pleomorphomonas sp.
ACGCCCTCGGCCTTCAGTTCGGTGACCGATGTGAGGCAGGCGGCGTAACCAAGCGTGGACCCGCCGAGAACGAAGAGGCAAACAAGCAATCCACGCTTCGTCGGGCTCATGGTCTTCTCCTGCGGCAGTCCGGCAAGGCGGCAACCGGTTTTGCGGCCGAACATGCTCCGGACCCTTTTCGCCGAGCCCGAGGCCCCGGCGCGGTTCTCCCCGCTACCCCTCTAGCGCCGCCTTGTATCGAACAAATGACGCCTCCACCCGCGCCTTGGCGTCGCCGACGATCTCCCGCCCGGCGAACGAGCTGTAGATGTCGGAAAACGCCAGCGGCGCCACCAGCCGCTCCAGCCGCACCAGCGCCTTGGGGCCCAGCGGCCACCATGTTGGGGTAGCTCCACATGAAGCTGACGAAGCGCCGGTCCATGGCCACCATCAGCGCGTCGGCCGGTGAACAGGCTGCCGCCGGGGCGCGGCCCGGTCTTCCACAACAGCCCGGAGCTGCCGTCGAAATGGCCGGGCAGGTGCACGAGGTCGATGGCGTCGGTCAGGGTGAAGCGGTCGCCGTCCCCAGAAGCGCAGGAAGGGGCTGTCGAAGCGCACCCATGCCTCGTCCGCCTCGTTGAGGTAGATCGGCACGCCACCCAGCGCGGCGCTCCACTCCAGCACGGCGGAGTAGAAATGCGGGTGCGAAATGGCGATGGCCTGCACCCCGCCCTCGTCCGCGCTCAGCTCGGCGATGCGCGCCACGGCGGCGTCGGTCACGGTGGGCAGACACTCCCACATCACCATGCCGCCCGCCTGCGGGATCAGGAAGGCGCGCTGGCCGATGGCGAAGCCCGGCGTCAGCGACAGCGTCGTCACCCCGGCGCAGTCCTCGAAGCGCACCTCGTGCTCGGCGGCGATCGCGGCCGAGGTGGTCCAGCGCTGGCCCTCCCAGCCGACATACTGCCGCTCGTCGCTGCAGACCGGGCAGACGTCCATCCGCTTCGCTTCCGGAAACTGCGTGCCGCAGGTGACGCAGGAGGGAGCGCGCGAAAGGGCCAGTCGGTTGTATGTCATCGATGCCTTGCCTCCGGCGCCAGATTATCTTGATTTCAGGGTACCAGTTGGAACCCTGATGTAAAGGCAAGCGGATCGCCCGCAAGACATGCCTCTCAAGCGCGCCGTGCTCGGCGCCCACCGAACAAGCCGGCCGGAAAGCCTTGCCACGCAAACCGCACCCGGCCGGAAACTCTCCGTCCCGCGCAGTGGAGGATGGCGGCTAAAACTCTGTTCTTGCGATATAATTATCCCGAGGCCCTCTGCAACGGCAGGGGCCTCGGGACGGCAGGGCGCGAGGCCGATATCGGCCCTAGAGCCTTCGCCGACCAAATTGAAACATCTGGTCGCCTAGTGCACTGATGCGCACAGATGATTCATTACGCGAGGAGCGACGTGCACTAGATTCCTTTGTTGGTGCAGCGGCTTATCCAATCGAATGCAGGCCTTTGGCCTGTCGCATCCGATTGGACCGGTGCACTAGCGAAGGCTCCAGATTCATTTGCTGGAGCAGCCGCTTTTCGATCGGGTTGATTCAACCTGATCGGCGGGTGCATCTAGCCCACACTCACTCCGCCGCGTCGTGCCGGTTCGGTTCCACCCGGACCGACAACCCGAGCGCCTTGGTGATGGCCATGAAGTTCGCCAGGGTCGGGTTGCCGCCTTCGGACAACGCCACGTAGAGATTCTGGCGGCCCAGGCCGGTATCGCGGGCGAGCTTGGTCATCCCTTGCGCCCTGGCGATCACGCCGAGGGCATGGGTGATCAGCGCCGGATCGCCATCCTCGAACGCAGCCTCCAGATAGGCGGCGATATCGTCGCTATCCTGAAGATACTCGGCAGTGTCGAACGGCTTGGTGACTGTCTTCATGTTTCGTCTCCCAGTCCCGCAGCGAGTGCTATCGCCTCTTCGATATCCTTGGACTGCGTACGCTTGTCTCCGCCGGCCAACAGAACGATCAGCCTGTCACCTCGCCGCACGAAATACACGCGATAACCAGGTCCATAGTCGATCCTGAGTTCCGATATACCATGCCCGATCGGCTTCACATCGCCAGGATTGCCAAGTGCAAGGCGATCAATCCGCGTCAGAATACGGGAACGTGCCCGTCTGTCGGCAAGGCGGGCTAACCACACCTCGAACCGCCCGGTTTGGCGGATCTCAATCATTGGGCGATTGTCTCATTTATAGGACAAGAAGGCAAGGTCTTCCCCCTGCCACCTACCCATCCCGGCGATCGACCCCATATGTCCCGGATACCCCTTCCAGAACGCGAGGCCCCGCCATGCCAAAACGCGCCGGCATCGAGGAGATCAGGACTTTCTACGCCCGACTGATGGGCGCCGCCAGCAAGTGGTCCGACCCGCGGCTCGCACGGGCCTTCGAGACCATCCCGCGCGAGGCCTTCTCGCCGCCGGGGCCCTGGCGCATCGTCTTCCACGGCCGCCCCGTCGACACGCCCAGCGCCGACCCCGCCTATCTCTACCAGGATGTGCTGGTGGCGCTCGACGCCGCCAAGGGCATCAACAACGGCGAGCCGTCGTTGCACGCCGCCTGGATGGGCGCCGTCGCCCCTCAGGCTGGCGAGGCGGTGACCCACGTCGGGGCAGGCGCCGGCTATTACACCGCCATCCTGCAGATGCTGGTGCTGCCCACCGGCTCGGTCACCGCCTTCGAGATCGACGAGCGCCTCGCCGACCTCGCCCGCCGCAACCTCGCGCCCATGGAGGGCGTGACGGTGGTGACCGGCGACGCCACGGCCCAGCCGCTGCCGAAATCCGACGTGATCTACGTGAACGCCGGTGTCGCCGCGCCGCCGGTCGACTGGCTCGACGCCCTCAACCCCGGGGGACGGCTGATCTTCCCCTGGCGGCCGAGCGAGGACATCGCGCTGACGCTGCTCGTCAAGGCCGAAACGGGCGGCTTCAGCGTGACGCCCTTGATGCGCGCCTGGTTCATCCCCTGCGTCGGCGCGTCGTCCGAACTGAAGCCGCAAAAGCTGCCGGCGAACGCCGACGCGGCCCGCACCCTCCGCTCCATCTGGCGCACCACCGACCGCACCCCCGACCAAACCGCCCTCGCCGTCTACCGCGACGTGTGGTTCTCCTCGGAAGAGCTGGAGGGGTGAGGCTGGAGGGGTGAGGTTGGAGGGGAGCGCTATATCTGCGTCGCGCCCCTTTCTGACTGAGGTCCTGCGCCTAAAGCGCAGGATGACGATTAATCGATATAAAACAGTCGGATAGCGTAGCCCACCACGCCCACCGAACGATCTCCCCTCACCATAAAGCCGTCATCCTGCGCTTCAGGCGCAGGACCTCAGGCAGAAAGGGGCGCAACGCCCATATAGGACTCCCTCTCTCCTCCTCCCCCTCCCCTAATCCTCATGCCGCCCCTCTCCCTCGCGGTTCCGCTCGTAGCTGTGTTTCAGCGAGAGCTGC
Source organism: uncultured Pleomorphomonas sp. (assembly GCA_963665435.2). GTDB lineage: Bacteria > Pseudomonadota > Alphaproteobacteria > Rhizobiales > Pleomorphomonadaceae > Pleomorphomonas. The sequence goes on from CAXXNH010000010.1 coordinate 3,475, forward strand.
GGCAGCCAGCTTTCGCGGCGGATGGACCATAGTTCGTAGGTGGGGGTCAACTGGTTGGGGGCGTCGAGCGACCCCAGGCTCACTTCCACCTCGTCGCCGCTGACGCCGAACACCGACGAGCCGCAGCGCGGGCAGAAGTGGCGGCCCTTGTAGTCGGAGGTCTCGCCGCGAACCTCCACCGCCGCCTCGGGGAAGATCGCCGAGGCGTGGAAGACCGCGCCGCTGTTCTTGCGGCAGTCGATGCAGTGGCAGAGGCCGACCCTGTAGGGCCGCCCCGTTGCCTTGAGACGCACGGCGCCGCACAGGCATCCGCCTTCGAACTCCGCCATGTCGGCCTCCTCCTGCCTGAAGGGTCGATCAACCCGGACAGCCTACAACACCATCGTCCGCCCCTCTTCGGCGTGGCTGTCGGGCTCCACGTGGATGGTGATGGTCACGTCGCCGAACTCGTCGCGCACGGCCTCCTCGATGGCGTCACACTTGGCGTGCGCCTCGTCGACGGTGGTCTTGCCGGGCACCACCAGATGGCAGTCGACGAAGGTCATCCGGCCGGCGTGGCGCGTCCTGAGGTCGTGCACCTCGATGACGCCGTCCGTGGCGGTGGAGATCACCGTGCGCATCCGCGACAGCTGCTCTTCGGGCACCGCCTCGTCCAGCAGCCCGCTCAGCGACGACATCACCACCTTCCAGCCCGAGCGGAGAATGTTGATCGCCACCAGCCCGGCCAGGATGGGGTCGAGCACGTACCAGCCGGTCAGCACCGCCAAGAGCACGCCCACCACCACCGCGCCCGACGACAGCACGTCGGAGAAAAGGTGATGGCCGTCGGCCACCAGCGCCGGCGACTTCAACCGCCGCCCCCAGACGATCAGCACCCAGCACCACAGCCCGTTGATCGCCGTCGCCAAGCCGTTGACGAGCAGGCCCTCGAAGGGCGCGTCGAGCGCGCGCGGCGACAACAGTCCCTTCCAGGCCTCGTTCATGATCAGCACGGCGGCGACGATGATCATCGCGCCTTCGATCACGGCGCTGAAGAACTCCGCCTTGTAGTGGCCGTAGGGATGGGCGGCGTCGGCCGGCGCGGCGGCCACGCGGATGGCGACCAGCGCCACCAGCGCCGTCACCACGTTGACGATGCTCTCGAGCGCGTCCGACATCAGCGCCACCGAGCCGGTCAGCCAGTAGGCGAAGGCCTTCAGCGCCAGCACCAGAAAGCCCACGACAAGGCTGCCGACGGCGAGATGCGTGGTGGTGGTCATTTGGGACCGACTCCGGGAGAGGCGAAGCGAAGGCCTATCGCCCTATCCGCAGCAAGGCCACCGGTCAACCGGCCGTTGGTCGCCCTCCCCCGCGCCGTCTCGAAACGGAGCCGCCCCGACAAGGCGACGGCACGATCCCGCGCCGACGCCCAATGCCGGGGCCACGATGGCCTCCGTCAGCCTCGTCGGATCGGCACAGCGTTTGGCGACCGGCGCGGCAGCAGAAGCCTGACGATCGGCAGGTCGTCCGGATCGGTGCTGCGCCTGCGGATCAGTTGGCGGATCTCGGCAAGGCCCAGCAGGTAGGAGAGAACCGATTCCGCGCCGCAGTTCTCGTTGGCCCGGTCGGGGTGCAGGCCGTCCCGGCAGCGCCCGGTCTTGATGTCCACCAGCGGGATGGCGAGGTCGTTGTCGCCCATGAACCAGGCGAAGGCGCGTTCGGCCTCGATCTTCCACTTCAGGTTTCCGGTGGCGTTCCAGGCGGCGACGCAGGCCGAAATCGTCGCGGCCGCTTCCAGCGGCTGCTGGTCGAACGGCTCCGGCGGCACCTGCAATGCCCCGAAGGAGTGCGACCCGACGGGGCGGAACACCCCGGAGGACGCCGTCTGCATCGGGAGCAGCCAGGTGAGCGCCGAAAGGCCGGTGCGGACGAAGGAGCCCTGCCGCATCGCCAGCCCCGTGGCGATCAGGGCCTGCGGCAACCGGGCGTTGTCATAGGAGAGCCCCCGCTCGAACCACGTCCAGTCCGGCGTCTCGGCGGCGGCGATCGACGCCATCAGCCGGGCAGCCAGAAGCGACTGAAGCCGACTGGCCGCCTCGTCGTGCGGGTGGGCGGCGCAATAGGGCGCCAGCCCCAGAAGGGTCGAGGCGAAGGCGCGCGGCGAGCGGAAGGTCTCCACCACCGGCAGGGCCTTGGCGAACAGGGCAGCCGCCCACTGTCGGCGCGGCGGATCGGCGGCATGGCGGGAGCACTCGCCGAGGGCCCACAGGGTGCGCCCATGGCTGTCTTCCGAGCCGACATCCTCCAGCCAGCGCCGATCGAAGCTCATGAAGTTGCGGAAGCGGCCGTTGTCGGGGTTGAAGGCATGCTGGACGAAGGCGGCGTAGCGGCTCGCCACGAGGTCCGGCACGCCGGTCTCGCCGAAATGCTCCAGCGTCGTCGCCAGCAGCAGGCCCCGCGCATTGTCGTCGACGCAGTAGCCATGGGCGCGGTCCGGCACCATCCCCACCGCGTGCTGGAGGAGGCCGGTGTCGTCGGACATCGACTGGAGGTAATCGGTCCTGAGCTCGGGCGCCCGCGTGTCCATGCGCGCCTTGGCCGTCTGGACGTCGGCCGCGGCCAGTCTCTGCGAGCGCTGGGCGACGGCGCTTTCGAAGGTCTTGAGATAGCGCTCGGCGGTGCGTTCCCAGGTCATCGAGCGGCTGCGCGCATAGGCGCCGTGCGCCAGCGCCTGCCGCTTCTCGTCGTCGGCGAGAAGGCCGGTCACCGCCTCGCCGATGGCGTCGCGATCGTTGAAGGGCACCAGGATGCCGCCGCCGTCGGCCAGAAGCTCGGCCGCATGCCAGTAGGGCGTCGACACCACCGCCCGCCCCAGGCCGAAGCTGTAGGCCAGCGTGCCCGAGGTCATCTGCGCCTCGTTGAGATAGGGCGTGACGTAGACGTCGCACATCGAGATGCAGCGCAGCAGCGTCGCCTGGTCGACGAACTGGTTGAGAAACACCACGTGGTCGCTGACGCCCAGCGCCTCGACGCGGGCGACCAGCCCCTTGCGATAGGCCTCGCCGTCGTTGCGGATCAGGTTGGGGTGGGTGGCGCCGAGCACCACGTAGACGGCCGTCGGGCAGGCCTTCACGATGGCGGGCATGGCGTCGATCATCACTTCGATGCCCTTGTTGGGCGACAGAAGGCCGAAGGTGAGGATGACCTTGCGGTTGTCGTAGCCCTCGGCGTGCTTGGTGATGTCCGGCGCCTCGAAGGGCACGTCGGGCACGCCATGCGGGATGACCTCGATCTTGTCGGCGGGCACGCCGTAGATGTCCATCAGCATGCGGCGGCCCTTTTCGGCCATCACCACCAGCCGCGCCGACACGCGGTCGATCCGCTCCATCACCTCGCGCTGGGCGTCGGTGGGCTCGGCCAGCACGGTGTGCAGCGTGGTCACCACCGGCACCGCCAGGCGGGAGAGCAGCGGCAGGATGTCGCTGCCGGCCTCGCCGCCGAAGATGCCGAACTCGTGCTGGAGCGAGACGACGTCCACCTGGTTGCTGTTCAGGATCTCGGCGGCGGCGAGGTAATCCTCCGGCCGGTCCTCGCCGATCTCGACGCGGACGGTATCGGGGTAGGCGTAGATCCGCCCCGGATCGTTCATCGCCACGATGGAGGTCTCAAGGCGCGGCCGAACGGCGGCGACGGCCTGCTGAAGCTCCGTGGTGAAGGTGGCGATGCCGCACCGTCGAGGTAGGGAGTTGCCGATGAAGGCAATTCGGTTGACCCTGGTCATGGCGCGTTCCTTCTGGACGGCGGCCGCCCCTTGCCTCGGCGACAACCGACGAGGCAAGCGGGACGGCGCTGGAAATGGGCGCCGCTCGGCGCGGCGCGTGTCGTTCAGAGCCTGCCTCGAAACTCGCTGGGGTGAGGCAGATGGCGATGGCTTCGAGAACCGGAGCGGAGCGAACTTGAGCAACTCCAGCAAAAGTGGGAACCGGTTTTGCGTCCGGAGTTGCGTTGAGCAAGAGACAGGGCATTGGCGGTGAACCGCCAATGCCTAGGGGTTCGTGAGCACCGGAAGCGCAGAAGCCGAAGCTCAGGCATCCGCCCGAAAAGTTGCAGACTTTTCGGGCCAAGCGGATGCCCGGAGATCTCCACACCAGTAGAGTTTCGGTGCAGGCTCTCAGCCGAGGCTGGCGTCGTGGGCTATCAGCCCGTCGAGCTCGCCCTGGCTGATCTCGACCTCCGATTCCGGCAAGGCCGATACCGAGAGGTCGGGCAGGTAGAGCCGGAGGGCCGTGCGCCGCCGCGCCATGAACGACAGGCCCTGCAACTCCTCCATGTCCGCCACCAGGCGATAGGTTCCCGCCGCCTGCGGCGTGTCGAAGCCTCTCAGCTTGATCGGGTGGCGGAAGGTGACGACGGATTCCACTCTGCTGTCGGACATGCCATCGCCCTCAGGACTTCGCCTTGGTCGCGCGGCCGTCGCGCGCCGCGCCGGCCATCAGCGAGGAGACCGTGGCGTCGGGCGTCACGCCCTTCTTCTTGTCGCCCTTCGGCTTTCGGGCTTCCTTGTTGCCGCGCTTCTGTTCCTTGGCCATGGTCGGCGTCCTTTTCCAGTGGCGGACGGGCGACCGGCAAATGCCGATCGACGCGCCGCGTTGCAATCGTCGTCTGGCGTTGCCTCGACGCCACGGAGGGCGGAAGCGCGTTCCATCTCGTCGCTGGAAGGCGTTGCCAAAGCGGACTTTGCAAGTCGCGCGTCCTCGGTGGGCGACCCAAAATAAAAACAACCGGAGGCCGTTTCGGGGACAAATTCACGAACAGGATCACCCTTTCTCAAGGTAATAATAATCTTCAAGATTTCAATGGACGCCGGCACTTTTATATTATTATCGGATATCGATCTCGACAATTCGCCTTTTGAAGGCTAAGAAAAAGAAAGTTATGCTTCAATAATTCATACTACGACGCCAAGCTCCACAAAGAAAATGGAACCGGCGCCGCATGAAGACGATGAGGCCGAACTGGCCAGGGCGGGCGCCCACCGCCGACCGAGACATCCTTCCGGCGCGCGACCGGTCGACCGAGCCCCTGCCGTCGTCGCGGCCGATCGCCGCCGCCGATTGAGCATCGCCCCTCACCTCAGGATACCGACCATGGCCCTCTCCTTCCCCAATCCCAGCCGCAACTTCGACGAAACGCGGCGCGGCATCCGCTTTTCAGGCCATGACGGCATGTTCGAGATCTCCTTCTTCGTCGAAGGGGCGGTCCTTGCCGGCGCCACGCAGGGCCCGATGTCGGAGCAGCAGTATCTCCAGGCCTTCGACAGCATGCGGACCTCGATCCAGAGCGTCGCGCTGGCCATGTATTCCAGCGGCCACCGCCACACCAACACCCTCACCGTGCAGGACTTCCGCTAGAACCGGCCCAATCGGATGCTACAGGTCGAAGGCCTGCATCCGATTGGATAAGCCGCTGCGCCAACAAAGGAATCTAGTGCACGTCGCTCCTCGCGTGGTGAAGCTGTTGTGCGCGTCAGTGCACTAGAGCAACTCCAGCAAAAGTGGGAACCGGTTTTGCGTCCGGAGTTGCGTGAAAACAAAGAGATAGAGCATGTGGGCGAACCAGGGTTCGCCGGACGTGCTCTAGACGGGGCCGGGTTTTCCGCGTCAGCCGGTCAATCTGAAACGGCAACGGGCTCCCCTCGCCTTTCGGCAGGGGGAACCCGAAGAGACGGTCGGCGAAAGGGCTGTCAGTTCGCCTTTTCGATCGCGGCCGGGCTGACGACGGCGTCATCGGACTTGCGGGCGATGAACTCCTTGAAGATCATGAAGCCGGCGAAGACGATGGCCGAGTAACCCGCGAAGGGGAACAACAGGTTGACCAGCCGGTCGAACGGCAGGATGCCGCCGAAGACGATGCCGACGGCGGCGAGGCCGGTGGCGATCAGGTTGAACTTCATCGTCTTGTCGGCGGCGAACTTGCGCACGGTCATCAGCAGGAACGAGGCCACCGCCGAGTAGATGCAGAGCACGATCAGCGCGGTGAAGATGAAGCCCAGCACCGGCGAGATGGCGTTGGTGATCGCCAGCGTCGGCACCTGCTCGCCGACGATCAGGTCGTGGTAGACCAGCTCGGCCAGCACCAGCATGACGATGGCCAGCGTGAAGCCGGCGACGCCGACGATGGCGGCGACGCGCGCTTCCCTAAGGCTGCCGGCCGAGGCGCCGCAAGCCACCTGGAAGGGAATGCTGACGATCAGCGCCAGGAAGGCGTAGAGCGCGCCCGACCAGGCCCAGTTGGACGAGGCCTGGGCAAAGCCCAGCGTCGGCATCGCCGCGTCGGCGGCGGCCAGAAGGCCCGGCTGCTGCGACAGCGTGTAGAGGCCGGCGCAACCGACGATGACCATGAACACGATCTTCACCGGCCCGATGGTGCCGATGATGTTGATCAGCTTCTCGACGCCGAGCAGCGTGGTGCCGAGCGCCAGCAGGCCGATGATCCAGATGCCCGCATAGGTCGGCACCTGGAAATACTGGTGGATGGTGGCGCCCGCGCCGGCCAGCATCACCACCATGATGCCGTAGATCAGGGCGACGCTGTACCAGATGTAGACTTGGCCGACATACTTGCCGCAGTAGTGTTCGAACACGTCATAGGGGTTCTTGAACTGCTTCCGCTGGCCGACGCTGAACAGCAGATAGGTCAACACGCTCATGATCACCATGAAGATGAGCGCGGCGATCAGCCCCTTGGTGCCGGAGCTGGCGAAGAACTGCAGGATCTCCTGCCCGGTCGAGAAGCCCGAGCCGATCCAGTAGGCCGACAACGCGCCAGCCAGCAGGATGACCTTCTTGAGATTCAGTGCTTTTTCCATCATGTCACTCCACGTTTAAGGTTTTTTCTTCGATGGGAAAATTGTTCTCTCGGGATCTACGTAGTGAGCCCGAGTTATTCTCGGCTTCGCCTAGAAATTCGCTCCGGTGAGTCAGCTGGGGCGGCTGTCGAGAACCGGAGCGCAGCGGACTTGAGGTCCGTGAGCACCGGAAGCGCAGAAAGTCGGCTCAGATGGCCGCCGGAGTAGAATTTATCCCCCGATCATCAGTTTCAGGATTTCGAGGTCGGTCCCCTTCATGCCGACGCTGGCGACCTGGCCGATGTTGGCGATGGTGCCTTCCACGTCGGCGGTCACCAGGCCCTCGCCATCCGAGAAGGCCTGCCCTTCCACGGCGAGGTGATGGGCCATGATCGCCGCGTCGACCGCCGAGGCGATCTTGGCCGCGCAGGACGGTTTCGCCCCGTCGCAGACGATGCCGCCGACGTTGCCGATGGCGTTGGTGATGGTCCGCGAGATGGCCGCGTAATCGCCGCCCTGCATGTAGGTGATGGCCGCGCCCGCCCCGCAGGCGGCGCTGACGGCGCCGCAAAAGGCCGAGAGCTTGCCGATCAGCGTCTTCTGGTGGATGGCGATCAGGTTGGAGAGCACCAGCGCCCGGTAGAGCTTGTCCTCGCCCACCGCCAGTTCCTCGGCATAGGCGATCACCGGCAGGGAGGCGGTCATGCCCTGGTTGCCGCTGCCCGAGTTGATGATCACCGGCAGCGCGCAGCCGCTCATCCGGGCATCGCTACCGGCCGCCGCCCGCGCCTTCGCCCGCGTCCGGATGTCGGAGCCGGCGTATTTCAAGAGCGTGCGACCGACGCTGACGCCATAGTGGCCGCTCAGCCCTTCCTCGGAGATGCGGGTGTTCTTCTCGATCTGGTCGGCGATGATCGGCGCGATGTCCTCGATCTCCACCGTGTCGGCGAAGTCGATGATGTCGCGCACGTTGAGCGCCGACGCCCCGTCGTCGGCCGCCTCGCCGACGGCCACCTCGCGGTCGACCAGCACCTCGCCGTCGCGGACGACGCGGCAGATGTTGGTATGCGAGCCCTTGATCGACACCTCGGCCGAGGCGTCGCCGGCGAACACCTTGACGATGATGTGCAGGGTCTCGTCGCCTGGGAGCAGGTGGGTGCGGCAGTAGCCGGCCTCCAGCAGCTGGCGGATTTCCAGCCGCTGGACCGGCTTCACCGCCTCCAGCACCTGCATGCCGGCCTTGGCGTCGCCGCCGACGATGCCGGCGATGGCCGCCGCGTCGATGCCCTTGAGCCCGCCGGTCTTGGGCACCACCACGCCCTTGACGTTCTTGACGATGTTGCCGCTGCACCAGGCCTCCGCCCGCTCCGGGCGGGTCTTCAGCACGGCGGTGGCATAGGCAGCGGCATAGGCGACGGCGATCGGCTCGGTGCAGCCGAGCGCCGGAATCAGCTCCTTCTTGAGGATGTCGACATAGGTCTTGTAGGTCTGGGCATCGAGCCGGGCGGTGGTCATGTCGGTCATGCCCGCCGCGAGAACTTGACTTCGCACACCGGGTGCCCCTCGGCGATGGTCTTGCCCAGTTCGAACTCGAACTCGCCGAAGCGGCTGGCGATGCCCCGGTCGCCGGACATGGCGATGTCGCAGAGCTTGGCCATCACCTCGTCGTCGACGCCGATCTGCTTCCAGGCGGCCACCAGCGGGCAGTAGCCGTATTCGAGCACCAACTCGCTCTCGTCGAGCTTCTTCACCTCGATCTCGAAGATCTTGCGCACGTCCTCGGTGAAGAAGGTCTCGCCGAAGGAGACCATGCTGCCCTCGGTGCCCATCCGCTCCTTGATGCCGTCGCCGTGCAGGCAGCCGGTGTCGAAGATCGCCTGATGGCCGATGCTCTCCCAGTCGAGGCCACGCTTCTTGGCCTCCATCAGGATCAACCCCATCCACAAGCCGCGATGCAGGATGGCGCCGCGCACCTTGTTGATGGTGGCATCGTCAGTATTCTTCGGTTGATTGAACGCACACATGTTCTTCTCTCCACTTGAACCCGGCCGAAAAAGCGCAAACCTCCGGCCTCGCGGCCGATCGACACCGGCCGCGCAAGAAAATTCATCGGCACAAGGCCTATGATTGGCGTATTCCCCCGAACCGCCCTTTAGATCATCTGGCCTGACCGACCAGAGGACTTGCCCCTCGAACTCCAGACCCTACCGTTCCTCGACGTCTACTCGTCGGACCGGCGCCTTTGCCGGCAAACACTGAATTGCACGGCCTGTGCCAGAATTGGCCGGCGCGGCGCCCTCACGCCAAAGGGCTATGCCGCGCCGGAGGCGTCCCGGACGGCGGGAAGCCGCCCAATCGGCGCGCCAAATCCCAGACCGTCCGGCACCAAACCGCCCGTCCATCTCGGCCAACACCCTGATATCCTTTCCGGAACCGCCTCCCGGCCTCGGCCGCCGCCACGCCCCCGGCCGCCCGGCAAGGGCCGCGCCCTGCCCATCACAGCGGCACGCCCGATAAGTAGTCTCCCGCTACACCACGTGCCCCCGATCCGACCTCTTCAGCCGCGCCGCCCACCTCGCTCCGCCCACCCCAGCCGGCTCATCACCCGTCCAATTTCGCAAAATGAGAAGCGAGAACGATCAACCGACTGATCGAAAACGGTTTTTCAGCGATTCGCGATTTCGCAAAATGAGAATGCGTTAAGGAGAGGTTAGCGAGGAGGCACAGGCAGGGGCGAGAAGGCGACGAGGGCCGCATCAGCCCACGTCGCCGGAGACCTATATCCGCGTCGAGCCTCATCCTGCCTGAGGTCCTCGCCTGCGCAAGGATTGACAATTTATATAAATGATACAATCGGATAGCGATTGCGCGCACTTGCGGGCATTGTGTTCCGCGCAGGTGGCTGTGGGGACGCAGCGAGGTTTTCGCGGGCGGCTTATCCCACTGTTCCCTCTATATAAATTGTCATCAACTCTGTTGTGCATTGAGATCCCTCAGCTTTGCATTGAGGATGACGATGATCTTTCTCATGAGGGCTCCGATGGCGACGATGCGCTTCTTTCCGCTCTGGACAAGGCGTTGATAAGCCTCGCGTAATGGCCCGTTCGCGTGGCTTGCGGCCAGGGCTGCCATGAAGAGGTGACGTCGCACTTGGGAGCGTCCGCCACGCATGGTTCGGTGCCCCTTGAACTGGCCGCTGTCATTGGCGTGCGGAGCGACGCCGGCGAGCGAGGCCGCCTGCCTTCGCTGCAAGGTGCCGAGCTCCGGCATGTGGGCCAGGAGGGCGATGGCCGTGATGGGTCCAACACCGGGCAGGCTCTGCATCTGATGAAAGGCGGCGCGGAGCTGGGGAGACTTGTCGACGAGCGCCTTGATCTCCGCCTCGATGGCCTCGATCTGGCGCGCGATGGCCCGCAGGATGCTTGCGCACGAGGCCTTGATGACCTTGCTGGCTGGCGCCCTTGAGCGGTTCTGCTCGGCCACCTTCATGGCCACGAGGTCTTCGCGGCGCGCCACCAGGTCGGTCAGCATCTTCCGGTCGGCCGCCGGTGGCTGGAACAGGGACAGCAGTTCCCAGCGGTCCTTGCCGTAATTGGCCAGCGCCCCGGCATCGAGGGCATCGGTCTTGGCGAGGGTGCCGAAAGAGCGGATAAAAGCCTTTACCTTCAAGGCATTCGCCCGATGACAGGCAATGTTGGCGGCCATCAGCTCGACCAGGAGGACATGTTCATGACCACCGGTCGGCTCGCAGACCGCGAGATCGATCCGCCCGAGGCTTTTGAGAAAGCGGCGGATGGCGACGGCGGTGTTGTCGATGACGCAGGGCTTCGGATTGAGTGAAGGGGAACGGTCCTGGAAGACGGTCAGCGTGTCCTTCGAGACGTCGAAGCCCAGAACGATCTCAGGCGCCTTCTTCAAAGTCGGCATGGTGTGCTATCCTTCCCGAGTTGGGCCACCATGAGCTTCGGATTGTTCTCGGGCGTGGGTCTGATCGGCAAGGATCGGCCCCCAGAGACCCCATCAACTCTCCAAGCGAATGATGGAAGATGGCAGGGAGCCATGATGACATCGGGTGAAAGCCCGATCCTTGCCCGGTCGCCTGCCACCGGCCTCTCCGGGGTCGTCAAACCAGCCGGAGAGGCCGCCTTCAACCTACCGCAGCAAAAACGAACAATCCTTGCGCAGGCCTCTTGAATTCACGTGTGAATTCAAGGTGGACCTCAGGCAGAAAGAGGCAATCGGCCGATATAGAGCGCCCGCTCCCTCCCCTCCCAAGCCACCGCCATTGACCCTCCGCCTCGCCGATGCTTCTGTTGCCCATGCCCCAGACATCGATCTTCATACTCGTTCATGGCGCCAACCTCGGTGGGTGGTGCTGGCAGGATGTGCGGACCATTCTCGAGGCGCACGGGCACGAGGTCATCTCCCCCTCGCTGGACCTTTCCCTCACGGCTTCGCTGGACCAGCACATCGCCGAAGTCACGGAGCTGATCGTCTCTCGCAACCTCCACGGCATTGTTCTCGTCGGCCATTCCTACGGCGGCATGGTGATCACCGGCGTCGCGGACAGGGTGCGGGGCCGCATCGCGCGGCTGGTCTATCTCGATGCGGCCGTGCCAGGCGACGGCGACGACTTCGCCTCTCACATACCCGGCCTTTCGGCGGCCGAGGCGGAAGATCGCCGCGCCTTCTACCGCAGCCTCTCCGCCAATGGCCTATGGCTTGCCCCGCCGCCGCTGCAACTGGTGGGCATCACCGACGCGGCCGCGATCGCCAGCATCACCCCGCGCCTCGTCCCGCACCCACTGGCGACCTGGCTCCAGCCGGTCCGCTTTCAGAACGGCGGCACGGCCGGCCTCCCCAAAACCTACATCCTCGCCACCAACCCACCCACCGACGTGATGGGCTACCCCCGCCACGGCGAAGCCGCCAAAGAGGGCGGCGAATGGACCTACCGCGAAATCCAGGCCGGCCACGCCCTCATGCTGGCCGCACCAACAGAGACGACCGCCTTGCTGCTGGAGGCAGCCGAAACCGCGCCATAGAGGCCGGTAGAGGGAGGCGCGGACGCTTCCTCTCGGCAAAGCTCCACCCTTGCTCCCCTCAAGACGATCGTGCCCAATCACAGCCCATACGCGGCGCGAAGCCGGTCGGCCACATCCTGTCGCGTCATGTTCACCTTGAACTGCCGGGGATCGTAATCGGCCTCCGCCGTCGCCAGATCGACAAACGCCTTCATGTCCCTCGCAACACTCTCGGGCAGAGCGTAGCGGGCGTCCGGGCTCAGAAGCTGGATCAGCCGCGCCACATCGTTGCGATGCTTTTTGACGGTCTTCTCGTCGACCTTGCCTCCTGCGTCGCGCTCCCGGCCGAGATCGAGCCACGCACGTACCTTGAACGGGATGATCGCGGCTTCGTTGAGCACGGGGATACCGGCCGCCGTGCCGACCATCGACTTGAGGAAAGCATAATAGTCCGCATCGAGCAGGATCGCCGACAGGCTCGCGGCCGCCTCGTCGATCGGCAGCGGCGTGAGATGCGAGCCCTCGGCAAGGCGCAACCCCTCGGGCGACCGCGAGAACAGCTCGAGCATGGCCGGAAAGCCCTCGACCCTCGGCTTCTGGAAGCGGTAGAGGATTTTCTTGCCCGGGCTTTGCTGCCTGATCTCGTATTCCCCCGCCTCGACAAAGGCCCAGAAGCGCTCGGCAAAGGCAGCGTCCAGCGCTTCGACGATCAGCACGATGTCGAGATCCTTGGTGGCGCGGAAGTCGAGGCCGACCTCGCCCATGATGAGTTCGCAGGCGGCCCCGCCGATCAGCACATACTGGTGCTCGTGCCCCGTAAAATGCGCGCGGAAGCGATCGATTCCGGTCACCATTCAAACGTCTCCATCAACTCTTCCGCCGCCTGTGCAACACGCTCGTCCGGACTCGCCCGAACACTGAGATACAGCGACAGCCGGTCGATGACGCCATCCCGCGCGAGGATCTCCGGGTTGTAGGCCCAGGTCTGGATTTCGGTGCGCTCGTCGTCGAATGCCAATGCAGGGGCGAGCGCGAGCCTCTCCTCAAGCCCCTTCCAATGCGCCGACAGAATGGCCCGCGTCTCGACCCGAGGCGGAGCCAACATGGTGTAGCGGGCAAGCGCACTCTCACCGGCAAGTGGGGCAACATGCTCGTCGACCCTGCCGCCGACACTGCGAAGCTTGCGCACCGGCGACTGCAATCGCCCCCGGATCGCCTCCCAGAGTTCGCGACCGCCCAACAGCATGTGCAGACGGCGTTGCCGGCCGACATGGCGAGCCTTGGCAAGCTGAAGACCCTCAAGCTCGTCCAGCGCCCGGCTCATGCTCATGATCGACACCTCGAACCGCCCGGCGATGTCGGTCAGGTGCTCGTCTTCAAGGGCGACACCCTGGAGGACCGCCAGGAGCAGCAACTGCGTGGTCGGGCTGATCTGGCCGGCCGGAGCAACCGCGACCGTCGGCGCCCGCTCACGCAGATCGAGCAAGGCTTCCGGCACGTAAAGCTGCGCGCCCGGCGCAATGAACCCGACCCGCCGCTCCATCATTTGGCGTCGCGTGGCGCTCGGCACATGGGCCAGCAGCAGCAAGACGAGATCGACGCCGAGCTGGCGGCGGACCAAGTCGCGATGCTTGAGATAGTCCGCCGTCACGCCTCGCCGAGGCTCGCGGAGGGCCACGAGAACCAGGCTCCGGCCACCCAGCCGCCCCCGCCACAGCTTGTAACGGTCGAGCACGAAGTGCGGAACATTCGCGGGCTCGATCGGCGTGAGGCCCAGCCCCAGCCCAAAGCCCCCCCGAACATACGCCTCCGCCGCCTCGGCAAGCGTATCCAACTGCGCAGGAGGGGCCTGTTCTAACACCATAGCGCCAACCTAACATTTATGATGTTAGATGTAAATCAGATGTTATATAAAGAGGTTACTTCCGAGTCCGACCAGACGGCGACCGACCAGCCTCCGCGAAATAGGGCCGCACGATAGAGCCCCAGCAAGCCGCATATCTAGTTGTTATATATAGAGTACCTGTCATCCTCGCGCAGGCGAGGACCTCAGGCAGGATAGAGCAATCGGCCGATATAGAGCGCCCAGCTAGCCCTAGGCCACCGCCTTCGCCACCATATCCGGATGCAAACCAATCACCCGCACATAGGCGACGGCAAAATCCGGCGCGGTCGCCCGCGCCTGCTCCCAGTCGCGCAAGGTGCCCACGGGCACCCGGAACCGGCTGGCAAACTCCGCCTGCGTGAGGCCAAGCCCTGTCCGCGTCTTGCGGATCAGCCGCGCCCGCTGCCCCAGATCCAGCGCCTCGATCGTGGCATCAAAGTCCTCGGCATCGGCAGGATCAGCAGGCAGCGCGATAGGATCGTTCTTCACCCGTGTTGCTCCTTCTCACCGAGATGAAACGCGGCAGGTCATCCCGCAATACGAAGACGCCCGTAAACAGCTTCCCCTCGACGAGCCGAATATCTTGAACCGCTCCTCACCGTCGATCTCGCGAATGGAGACCCTCAACACTACCCCCTTTGGACCGGTTCCGCTTGATCTGGACTCATCCAGATCAAGCGAGTTTCGGCTTTACCTACCGGAAGCGCCCCTACAAGTCAGTCAAGGGGCCTCCCACCTCGCGACCCGGTGCAGACAAACGTTTCCATATCCAGTTAACGGTACGACGCTCAACTAAGGCTTGAAGCATTACGGACTCCCAGCTGTTCTTGGTCTGGTGCTGCCAACATATCTCGTCAATCTCATCTCGGAGCAGACGAACTAAATGGTCTTTGCTTTCCGGATTGGCATGTTTGAGAAAGCGGATCACGTTTCCAGGCCGCCGACAGAATCGCTCGAACCCCCTTTTTACGTACTCGGCGAGAGCAGTACGGGAGATCAGGGTACGGGTGTGAAATTCAAAGGCTACTGAGTCGCGAACCCCCTTGGGCTTTCGCATGATTACGTTATAGGTCGGCGCAAAGTCATGGCAACGTATACGGACGTAAAGTGAACGTTCGCCAATTTTCTTGTCAAACCTAGGATGAAGAAACCTCTCGCCAGCGACCGTTCCTATAGTTTTGTCACCCTTTGACTGATTGCACGAGCAGATCGGATATAGGTTTGGCAAAAATATCGAAAACTCAGGATACAAATGCTGCGGCAAGAAATGGTCAACTTGACTGCTATTAAGGGAACCACATAGAGCGCAGCACCCTCCACTCGTTTCTCTTCGCAACGTCCTGATATAATCTACGGCTTTGGCTCTTGAGTTAAAGAGCCTCTTCATAGTCTCCCCGAACTCGGAACCATTGAGGTAACCATTCATCAGCCACGGATTTCCGTGATTCCTCATGTACTCTCTATAAACAGAAGCGAAAAAAGCCATTCGCGGCCCGACGGCAAGAGAGCCTTTTACCCTTGCGTTGCCAGCCACAGCAGAAATAACGTGGTATTGCCCTTTCAAGCGGTGAGAGAACTTCTTCATTTTTCTTCACGCAACTCGCTTAGAACTTCCCGCGAAAGGAGCATGCCGTACTTCTCGCGCACCTGCTCAAACGTAAGCTTTTCGGCTCTTATCCTACGTATTACGTCTTCAACCAAGAATGAATTATCTTCTTCTCCAAATATAAAAGAAGATATTGAAGAAATATCGGCGCCGAAAGTGCGCATACCAGGAGATTTTACGGAGATCAGGCCTTCACCGCTCTTTTCCACAATAACCACCTGATCATGAAAAACCTCCCGCACAACATAGACGGAGTGCGTGGCGACGATAGCGCAAGATCCTGTATCGGCCAAAAGCCTCTCCAAAGCGCTCATCAAACGGGCGATAAAGTTCGGATGCAAATGAGTTTCGGGTTCATCAATAAGTAGCAGAGACCCATTCTCGATATAAGTGCAGGCTTGTGCCAGCAATTTCACAAAGCGCACCTCTCCAGTACTAAGGTAATAGAAGTGATCGTTTACGAGCCGCCCTGGCTCTGAGCCTGATGCCATACTATAAAATAGCTGAAGCCTATTCTGCTCGGAGCTACTTCTCAGCTCCTTTAGGCTGATCAAATCCGTTCCATTCGATGACTTGAATGCGATTTCCTCTGATCTATTAAGGGCTTGGATGGCATCCATAAAGATTGAAAAGCGAGACTTGACACCTATTTGCCTATCGTTACGGAACAACTCTACTATATTGGCAGTTGCAGTATTTCCACCCCTACCGCGCGCGCTAGAGCTTGCGGACAGTCTCTTATAGTATGTCGCTGGTCGCTTCCAATTCTCGCTTGGAAATATGTTGGTGAGATCGCTTCCGGAGGCAAATGCTAGGATTCGGCTGGCTATGACTCTGTCTGCGTCCTTGCTGGCCCTGCGCCGAATACCGCGTAAAGCCTTACGAGCTATATTACCTAAAGCACGACTTTTTCCGACTCCGTTCTTACCAATTATTACACAGGTACGCTTCGGAATCGTAGATTCGTGACTAAACGTGAAATCGACTTCTACGGACTGACCACCCTGATCTTCTACTGTTATCGTCACTGCGTCAGGGCCCGACGAGATATCTTCCTGATCGAGACCTCGCAATATTGGAGCTGCATTTCGGAAGGCGTGATATGCTTCTGATTCCCGTGCTAAAGAAAAGCGGAACACGTCCGATACAATCGCATCCCTCTCCACGTCTTTCCTTGAAGATTTGCTCCTAATCGCGACCAAGTCCCCCGCCGCCAAGAGAAGGTTATTACCTAACTCGACGCCAGATTCCCGAATAATCATTCGGTAAGTCTCTTGCGAGTCAGCCAACGAGATCACACTACGACTGTCGGTAGCGATCGTTCGCCCACCTTTCTCCGGTAGTCGGTTGATGGCGTTACCCACCCCTACATACTTTTTCTTCGTCGGCTCAATGTATGCTGCCTTGCCATTGTACTCGAACACAAGTTGTCCATTCACAACGAAGCCTATTGTCACGCAGGTGACGTGGCCAAAGTCATTCCACCTCAAGTTATTCGGCCTAAGCCAAACAAATGAACTACGACCATCAGCAATATCCGGCCATTCGAGAGAAATTAGAACACTGGTATTATCAGGAAATATTTCAAGCTTATTCATACCCATGTGCGCCCGACATTTGATGATTTAAGGGTCTGGATTCAACTCGGGAGTCATCGTCTGAACAAGGAACCGCCTTCGCATGCGAGAGTCATGATCTGCACGGCAGTTCCGTATACATCCCTCCACGTACTGTATTATCCCAACGCACCGTGGTCGGCCGGTTCTGCCATACAGTCTTCGCAGGGACAGCACTACTGCCCCAGATACCATGCAACCGTAGATACCGCTACGGGTCATACCCCCCTCCCCTCACATCCCCTTCCTCTTCCTGTACAGCGTCGCCAGACTGATCCCCAGCATCGCCGCCGCCTTTTTCTTCCCCTCCAGGCTCTCCCCGCACTCGGCCAGCGCCTTGCGGATCGCCTCGGTCTCCGCGCTCCGCAGCACCCCCGCCGCCGGTGCCGACACCCCCGCCGCCGCCACCTTCGCCCCCTCCCGGATCCTCTGGGGCAGGCTTTCGAAGGTGACGTAGGGCGTCTGTTCCATGTTGACGGCGTATTCCACGGCGTTGGCCAGTTCCCGCACGTTGCCCTTCCACGGCCAGGCGAGGAGCGCCTCCTCGGCGTTGGCCGAGAAGGCCTTGATGGGTTTGCCGAGTTTCTGGCCATATTGCCGCAGCATGTGGGCGAGCAGCAGCTTCACGTCGCCGACACGGGCGCGCAGCGGCGGGATGTGCAGCGGGATGACGGAGAGGCGGTAGTAGAGGTCCTCGCGGAACTCGCCGCGCGCCACCAGCTCCTCCAGCACGCGGTTGGTGGCGGCGATCACCCGCACGTCGACGGCGACGGACTTGTGGCCGCCGAGGCGCTCCACCGTCTTTTCCTGCAAGACGCGCAACAGCTTGGGCTGCAGGTGCAAGGGCATGTCGCCGATCTCGTCGAGGAAGATGGTGCCGCCGTGGGCCAGCTGGAACTTGCCGGGGCGGCCGCCGCGCGCCGCGCCGGTAAACGCGCCGTCCTCGAAGCCGAACAGCTCGCTCTCGATCAGCGTTTCCGGCATGGCGGCGCAGTTGAGCGCCACGAAGGGCTTGGCCGCGCGCGGGCTGGCGTGGTGGATGGCGCGCGCCAGGAGCTCCTTGCCGGTGCCGCTCTCGCCGGTGATCATGATGTTGGAGCCCGCGGCGGCCACGCTCAGCGCCTCGCGCTTCAGCCGGGCGATCTGCGGGCTGGCGCCGACGATCTCGTCGAACGAGGTGGCCAGCGGCGACGACGTCAGGTTGTTGATCACCTTGTAGACGTCGTCCATCTTCTTCAGCGCCAGGATGGAGCCGGCGCTCTTCTCGCCCTCGGCCACCGGCTTGCCGGAGATCAGCACGTGGGTGCCGCGCCCCTGCTCGCCGACGCGCAGCTCGATGTTGGTGAAGGCCGTGCCCTCGGAAAGCAGCGCGCCCACGTAGCCGCCGCTGAAGAAGGCCTCGACCGGCTGGCCGATCAGCGCCGCGCCGTCGGCGCCCAGCACCTCCTCGACCACCGCATTGGTGTGGACGATCCGCCCCGCCGCGTCGACAGCGACGATGCCCTCCTCGATGGAATCGATGATGCCGGTCAGCCGGTTCTTGGCGATGGTCAGCTTCTCGGCGGTCTCCTGCTCGATCAGCTTGCTGACGATCAGGTCGGCCATGCGGCGCGTGAACACCACGAGATTGTCGCTGTTGTCCAGAAGCTTGGCCCGCGCCGCCTCGGTGATGGCGATGAGGCCGATGGCGCCGACGCGCGCGCCCTCGCGCTCGATCGGCACGCAGATCATCGCCTGAAGATTGCACTCGGCCTGCTCCACGCAGGCCATGCATTGCGGGCTGTCGGACTTGCTGGCGATGGTCGCCGTCTCGCCGGTTTGCAGCACGTGGCCGATGACGTAGGTGTCGCGGATCTCCGTCACTTCCCGGTTGAAGTGCCGCTTGGTGTCGCCCACCTTGCGGAATTCGGCGTCGGAGATGATGACGTCGACGTCGAGAACGCTGGAGATCGCCTCCGACACGTTCTGCACCGCCTCGTTGATGTCGACCAACCCCACCATGAACCGCACCCGCCCCGGAAATCCCTGCCGCCGGGCACATCAATGCCTTTCGGCCCGGCGGTCAACTCGCCTATCGGCCCGATCTCCTCTGCGAAGGCAGAACAGGACAAGCCCGGTGGGGGGCGGGAGATGGCTGGACTGCGCCCGATGGCGGCATGGACGCACGCCCCACGTCGGCGTATCTCTGCGGAAATCCCTCTCTGGTCGGACGCCATGCCCTCCCGGTGGACCCTCGCCCTGGTCGCGCTCTCTCTGGCCGCCCCATCGACGGCCGAGGCCTTTCCGCGTCCTCCGGTTACCATCACCAGTGCGATCGTGCTGGCGCGGGGCGCCACCTGCAAGACCGTCGGCAGCTGCCGCGAGGCGGTCGAACTCTGGTGCGGCGGCTACCGCCGGGCCGATGGCGATGGCGACGGCATACCCTGCGAAAACGTCTGCCACAGCCGCCAGCAGGTGCGGGAGATCCAGGCCGAGATCGGCTGCGATTGAGGCCGGCGATCTCAACCCCACATTGACAAAACGGGGCAAAACGCCCTATATACAGACCAGCAGCAGGTAGCGAGGCTTCCGCAAGGTCGCTGTTGCAGGTGCACCTCCTAGAGGTCGGCATACCACGGTAAGGCACACTCGCATAAGGCCCCTTCGGGGGCCTTTTCTATTTCGGCACCCTGTGGCCGTTGTAATAGCATTTCTTGATCGGCTGGATGATCTTGTCGCGGCGCTTCACGTGGGCGAAGTTCCAAGTCTTGAGATAGAAGCTGACAACGACAAACTCTACATCAATACCATTGGCGTCGCTGGGAAACAGGTAGAATATAACAGTATCATGAGCGCCGCTCACCAACGTTCCACCAATGGAAGCCAGATTATACTTTTCATTTCCGTCGCGCGATTCCCATGTCAGCGCATTGGATGAAAGCAATCCCAGGCACAGGGCAGGAAGCTGCAAAGACGCGGCGTATCGATCCTCGCAGAAGATCCGCTTGTTGCCGTTCTCATCAAGAAAAAACAGCCCTTGCGTCTCGCCCTTGTGGGCACGGGAGAAAACGTGGGAGCGAAACGAGACGCGAAGGACGATGGGGGCACCCTCGCGCCCATGCCCATCGAGGGAATGGGTGAAAGGCGTGAGGTGCTTGAAGTCAATCTCCCGGTCGCCATCGGCGAGCTTGGGGAAGAAGTGCCTGATACTCAACGCCGGTCAATCGCTGCTCAAGTTGTCAACGACCGAGTAGAGCAACCGGAAGCGGTTGGCAACGCCCTCACTCCACCAGTTGCGCCCGGATCGACTGCAGTTCCTTCAGCCTGGCATCGTCCACCGTCGGGTAGCTCATCTTGAGGTCGGCGAAGGTGTCGAGGATGATCTGGGACACGATCAGCCGGGCGTTCTTCTTGTCGTCGGCCGGCACGACGAACCAGGGCGAGGCGTCGGTGCTGGTGGCGGCAAGGCAGGCCTCGTAGGCCTTCATGTAGGCGTCCCAGTACTGCCGCTCCTTGATGTCGTCGACGCTGAACTTCCAGTTCTTCTCCGGGTTGTCGATGCGGGCGAGAAAGCGCTTCTTCTGCTCGTCCTTGGAGAGGTGCAGGAAGAACTTGACGATGCGGGTGCCGTTCTCGTTGAGGTGGCGCTCGAGGGTCGGTGATGGAGCGGTAGCGGTCGCGCCAGACGTGGCTTTCCTTCTTCAGGGCGTCCGGCAGCCCCTCGCTGATCAGGATCTCCGGATGCACGCGCACGATCAGCACCTCCTCGTAATAGGAGCGGTTGAAGATGCCGATGCGCCCGCGCTCGGGCAGGTCCCGCGTCGTCCGCCACAGGAAGTCGTGGTCCAGCTCCTCGGCGCTGGGGTGCTTGAAGCTGAACACCTGGCAGCCCTGCGGGTTGATGCCGGACATCACGTGCCGGATCGCCCCGTCCTTGCCGGCGGCGTCCATGGCCTGGAAGATCAGCAGCACGGCGTGCCGGTTGCCGGCATAGAGCATCTGCTGTTGCTGGCTGAGCTCGCGGACGGCGTGCTTCAGCAGCTTCTTGTAGTCGTCCTTGGACTCGTAGAGCCGGTCGACCCGCGTCGGCCACTTGTCGAGATCGACCTTGTGTCCCTCTCGAACCTGAAAGTCCTTCGTCTCGATCTTCATGATGTCATCCGCCTGTCGGTATGGAACGGCCCGAGCCCCCTCTCGAGGGCTCGGGTGCATGTGATCGCCTCACTTGGCGTGGCCAGTGGTCAAGGCGGAGGGCGCCTCGGCCGTGCCGCCCCTGGAGACGCCGGCCGCCTCGCGTATCGAGGAACCGGTAGGCGAGGAGCTTGATCCGGTCGCTCACCAGGAACCAGACGATCGCATAGCCCCAGACGAAGGCCGCCCATCCCCAGCCCAGCGGCGTCATCAGGAAGCCGTAGACGGCGATCAGCGTCGCCAGCACCTGCGTGCCGACCACGGCCGCCCAGAGCACCGGCGCCGGGCGGATGGACCAGAAGGGCCCGTGCGTGCGCGTCAGGAAGATCGTCAGGTGCCCGGCCACCGACAGCATCAGGTACATCAGCGTGCTGCAGATGCGGCCGGTCGAGGTGGAACACCCGCTCGCCGAGGTAGAACAGGCCGAAGGCCGCCACCGGGCCGACCAGGCCGAGCACCGTGGCGATCCCCAGCACCGAGCGCATGTTCCAGACCTCGGGCTGGTTCCGGTACTCGACGTTGTCATAGGCGATCGACAGGATGGCGCCGTCGTTGAGCAGCGCCAGCATTGACGATCATCACGGCGGTCAGCGGGTAGAAGTTGAACACCAGGATCGCCAGCGTCATGAACAGCAGCACGCGCAGCGTCTCGGCGATGCGATAGATGGCGTAGCTGTTCATGCGCTGGAAGATGCGCCGGCTTTCCTTGATGGCGTCGATGATCACCGTGAGGCCCGGCGTCAGCAGCACGATCGCCGCCGCGGCGCGCGCGGCGTCGGTGGCGCCGGAAACGGCGATGCCGCAGTCGGCCTTCTTCAGGGCCGGGGCGTCGTTCACCC
>CAXXNH010000011.1:0-10242 GCA_963665435.2 uncultured Pleomorphomonas sp.
GGTTACACTGAAGCCAAGGTGTAGCGCGCCCCTGGTGCAGCGAGAGGGTCTGTTCGGCTACGTAGGAATAGGCCGAGATGTCGTCTTCCGGGCGGGAGAACGACAACCGTGCGGAACGGGAAGTGATTTCGTCCGCCTGCCATTCACCCAGCCAGGCGTCGCCATGGAGATAGGGCACGCCGCCGGGCGTGTTGGGCCTGAACTCGACCTGCCGGCCGTCGACGTTGAATCCCTCGCCACGCACCCGGTTGCCGAAGGGAATCAACGGGAACGCCGCCGTGCGGGTTGGGTGGAAGGTCGCCGGTCCACCCTCGAAGGGGCGCAGCAAGGGAAACGGCTCCGTCGATCAGTTCGAACCGCAGAAGGCAGCCGCCGTGGGTGGAGACGACGGCGCGCAGAAAGCCGTCGTTTAGCTCGATGTCCATGGGCCTATTTCTTGATGCTGAAGAACGGCTGTTCCTGTCCAGGGGGGCGGATGTCCGTCAGCGTGCCGACATAGTGACGCAGCGTGTAGGGCTTGTATGGATGGGCAGCGCAGGCTTCCTCGTCGATGTCGACGCCAAGCCCTGGCGCATCGGGAATGCACATGGCGCCCGATTCCATGGTCACGTTTTCCCGACAGATATCCTTCCGCCAGGGAACGTCGGTCATCATCGTTTCCAGGATATGGAAATTCGGAATCGCGGCGGCGAGATGGAGGGCCATGGCATTGGCCACCGGTCCCATGGGATTGTGTGGCGCGATGGCGATATAGCGGGCAGCGGCGATCGCAGCGATGGTCTGAAGTTCCATCATGCCGCCGACATGGCAGACGTCCGGCTGAAGATAATCGACACCGGATGCCGCGATCAGTTCCAGGAAACGTGCCGTTTCGTAGTAGCGTTCGCCCGTGGCGATGGCGCAACTCGCGTTCCGCCGGACATCGGCGACCGCCTCGACACTCTCAGGGGGGATGGGCTCCTCGAACCAATAGGGATCGAATTCGGCCATGCGGTTCGAGAAACGGATGGCGGTGGGGACATCGAACCGGCCGTGGCCCTCGATCATCAAATCGACGTCGGGCCCGACGGCCTGCCGTACGGCCGCAATACAGCGGAGGGCCTTCCGCATCTCGTCCGGGGCCAGTTGCATATAGGCCGACCCGAACGGATCCCATTTCATCGCCGTGAAGCCAAGGTCGAGAACCGTTTGGCCTTTTCCGCGAAATCCTCGGGTTCCCGCGCGCCGGTAAACCAAGCGTTGGCGTAGCAGCGGATCTTGTCCCGTACCTTGCCGCCCAGCAATTCATAGACCGGGACGCCGAGAGCCTTGCCCTTGATGTCCAGCAGCGCCGCCTCGATGGCGCTGATGTGCGCTGCGCAGGACCACGCCGGTGCGGAAATAGAAATCGCGGTTCAAGGTGCCTCGCGATGGTGCAGGGTGATGCTGGAACGGGTCGCTTGCCCGACCAGGTATCGGCGCCTTTTCCTCGATCGCCTGCGGCGACCGCGCTGCTCGCTGAATTCGATCGTTCCCTCGCCGACGCCCGAGAATGCCGGCGTCGGTCAGGATCTTCACGAACACGAAGTTGGCGCGGAAGCCGTCGACGACGAACGTCCGAATGCTCGGTGATACTTCATGGCCCCCCCTCCTCGCATCTCTGGCCGGCCCTCGCCGACTCAGGTGAGGCGCACTTCGCTCAGACGGTCCAACATGTCCTTCTTGGCCGCCACCCGTGTGCATGCGGATCACGCCCGGCGGCGCCGGGTCCGTCGCCCCGCCGGAGCGCGTCGAGCAGGGCGCGGTGCTCCTCCATCGCCGAGCCTTCAGCCGGCTCTCGGAAAAACCCGTAGCGGGCGCGGAGCGCCGTGATCAGGCTCGTTGCCGCGCTCCAGCACCATGCACGCCTCCGGGATTGCCGTCCGAAGAACGTTGATACGGCCATGCAGGCCGGCGGTTGAACTCCATCACGTCGTCGAACCGTCCGTCGGCCACCGCCGCCTCGTAGTCGGGCCTCGACCGACGTCCAGTCTCGCGCAGGTCGGCCATAAGTCAGTTGCGTCGACGCTCTGCGCCACCACCATCATCTCCAGGCAGGCGCGGATATCGTAGATGTTCGCCACCAGGTCGACGTCCACCCGGCGGACCGTGGCGCCGCGATTGGGAACCGTCTCGACCAGATCCCTCCCCCTCCAGCCGGCGCAGGGCCTCGCGGATCGGCATCGGGCTGACGTTGAAGCGGCGCGACAAGGTCGGAGATGACGAGACGGCTTCCGCCGGGCGGCAGCTCGCCGGGCTGACGACGGCCTCCGCAGGATTTTCCTCAGCAACCACGCCAATCAGGATTGCCCCGTTCCGAATCGCCGGCCATCCATTCCATCGCTCCGCACTTGATCAAATTGTCCTCAGTCCCCTTTTCGCAGAAAACGAGCGCGCTCTTCGCAAGATGGAATTCGGGCATCTCTTGATCTAAGAAATATTCCTTTAAACCCCGGCATTAAAACATCCCGGTCTGCTCCGTCGGCCCGGAATGAGTTACCGGATATTCCGTTGCCGGATTGCATACTTGATCAAGTTATAGTTCACGAAAACGCCGGGAACAAAAAAATCCGCGCGGCACGACGGCGCCTTTCGCAAGGCACATCCCCCCGACGGTCAAAGCGGACAGTGAAGGATGAAATCCCCATGAAAGCGGTCACTTTTCTTGCGGCGGCTACCGCGTCGGCGTTTATCGCGACATCGGCATCGGCTGCGGACCTGACGCTCGCACACACCATGATCCCTGGCGTCCATCAACACCGACATGGCGGGATCATTCATCGCCTGCGTCCAGGGAAAGACGGACATCAAAATCAATCACATGCCCGCGGCGCAGATGGGCACGGCGCGGGAAATCCTTGAACAGGTCAAGATGGGGGCAATCCAGATGGCCTCGACGGATGTCGCTCACACTGTCGAATCTGGAGCCGTCCATCGGGGTCGTGATGTGGCCGTTCATGTTCAAGGGGTGGGAGCAGACCGAGGCCGCGATGACCGGCAAGCCGCGGACTATATCCGGGATCTTTTGATCAAGCCCATCACGGCATTCGGGTCGTCGCCCATATGCACAATGGTTTCCGAGATTTCCTGACCATCAAGAAGCCGATGCGTGTGCTGGACGACTTCAAGGGTGTCAAATTCCGGTCGCCGCCAATTCCGGTTTGGCTGGCGATGTTCAAGGCACTCAAGGCCGAAGCCGTTCCGGTTCCGTGGAGCGAGGTCTATACGGCCATGCAGACCGGCCTGGTCGAAGGCATGGAAACCCCTGCCGAGGGTATGGTGAACAGCAAGGTTTACGAGGTCGGCAAGTACGTCACCAAGTCCGGCCACATCTACAACATGATGGCCCTGATCATCCGTGAGGATATCTACCAAGGCTTCCCGGAGGCGACCCAGAAGGCCTTCGCGGCGTGTGGCGCGGCCTATACGGAGGACGGAAATGCCGAATACCGCAAGCGGGCGGCGGAAGCCTACGAAACACTCAAGTCGAAGGGGCTCGAGATTTTCGACATCGAAAAAGCGCCCTTGCAGGAAGCCCTGAAGCCGGCGTGGGAGGATCTGAAGAAGCAGGTCGACGCCGACAAGGCGCAAAAACTGATCCAGTTGATTGCCGACGCCGAATAGTGGGGAATGACGCGCTCGCGGCGGTTCGTCAGCGTTCCGCGGGCGCGTTTCTTCCTTTCGATCGGGAGAAGCCGAATTGTTAGAGACATTGCATCGGCGATTGATCGACCTGGGGGTCGTTCTGCTGGCCGGAATCGCAGGGCTAAGTTTCGTTCAGATCGTCTGTCGTTACGTATTGGGGATATCGATGCCCTGGAGCAACGATGTGACCCAGATCATGATGATGTGGATGGTCATGATGACGGCCGGTGCGATGGTGTGGCGGGGCAGCCATTTCGCCCTTCTGCTTTTTGTCGATTGCCTGCCGGTGGCACTACGACGGCAGTTTCGCGATTCTGATCGGGCTCATCATTGCGGCGTTTGCTGTCTTCCTGATGATCACGGGTATGCGACTGGCCATCAGTCAAAGCAACCAACTGGTTCCGGCGCTCGGAATTACATATCTCTACGTCTATTTGGCGATGCCGATCGGAGCCTTTTTCATTCTGGTTTTCGCGGGCCGGTGACACTTGGCGCGAAATCACCCGGAAAGGTGACAAGGCAGCCGATGCCGAGGGGCTGTCATGATCCCCGTTCTTCTCGTGTCGCTCGCCGCCCTTGCGCTGATCGGCGCCCCTTTGGCCTTTGCCATGGGTATTTCCGCGACACTGGGAATCGCCGTGCACGATTTCCTGCCGTTCGAAATCGTTGCCCAGCGAACACTGAACGCTCTCGACAAGTTCCCGTTCCTGGCCGTTCCCATGTTCATCCTGGCCGGCGAACTGATGAACACATCGGGGATCACAGCGCGGATTATCCGTTTCTGCATGGCGCTCGTGGGGCATATGCGCGGGTGGACTGGGCCTCGTGAACGTCCTTGCCAGTATGTTTTTCGCCGGGAATATCCGGGTCCGCAACCGCTGATGCCGCCGGACTCGGCAAGGTTCTCATCCCGGCGATGATCAAGGAGGGGTTCGACGAGGACTATTCGGTCGCGGTAACCGCCGCGTCCTCGACCGTCGGGCCGATCATTCCTCCGAGCGTGTTGATGATCGTCTATGCCTCGATGACCAACCTTTCGATCGGGCGGCTGTTTCTGGCCGGCCTCATCCCGGCCTGTTGATGGGCCTTGCCCTTCTGATTCTCGCCTACGTCTATGCGGTTCGACGCGACTATCCCTGCCAGGAATGGAAGGGGTTCCGAGAGCTGTTTCAGGCGTTCCGCATTGCGATTCTGCCCCTGATCGCGCCCGTCATCATCGTGGTTGGGATTGTCGGCGGCGTCTTTACGGCGACCGAAGCCGGGACGGTCGTGGTCTTCTATGCGCTCGTCCTCGGGTTCCATTACGGCGAGCTGGACCGCAAGACCCTTTACCGGCCATGGTCCGTGCCGTTGAGAGCACGACGGTGATCCTGTTCATCATCGCTTCCGCTTCGATCCTGGGCTGGCTGTTGGCGATGGGGCAGTTCCCGGCCGCGCTCGTCTCGTTCCTGACCGGCCTGACTTCAAACGTCAATGTGCTGCTGCTGCTGATCATCGTCGCTTCTGATCATTCTGGGGCTCGTCGTCGACGGTATGGCGATGCTGGTCATTCTCGTTCCGGTGATGGCGCCGGTTGCCGGGGCGCTGGGGATCGATCCCATCCATTTCGCCACTCTGATGGTCGTTTGTGTGATGATCGGCGGGATCACGCCGCCGGTCGGATTGCTCCTCTACATCGCCTGCCAGGTCGGCGACGTGCCGCTGGCGAAAACCACACGAACGATCTGGAACTTCGTATTCGTCCTTTTGGCGGTCGTGCTGCTGATCGCCTATTACCCACCTTTGACAACATGGTTGCCCAATGTCCTATTCGATTGATTTGAAATCCGTCTTTTCCGTCAAAAACCGTGTCGCGTTGGTGACCGGAGGCACGACCGGGATCGGCTTCGGGATCGCGCGAGTCCTTGCCGTTGCCGGCGGTGCGACCGTCTATTGTGCTGGGACGGCGGCCGGCCAGTGATTTCAAGGCCGAGATATTGGCCGTTGCGGAGGAGGGGGGGGCCATTATCCCCGTGCAGGCCGACGTGACCAAATCCAACGAGATCGACGCGGCGTTCAAAACGATCGAGGAACGTTTCGGCGGCGTGGACATTCTGATCAACAACGCGGGGACGACCTTGCCAAGGACGTTACGGAAACGACGGAAGAGGAATGGCAGTGGATTCTGGACACCAATCTGACATCCGGTTTCCTGTGCGCGAAGCGTGCTTTTCCCCATATGCAGGCGCGTCGATGGGGCCGGATCGTCCAGATCAGTTCGGTTGTCGGGCACCAGGGGGCGGTCAGGGGACATGTCGCCTATGCCACGACCAAAAGCGGCCAGTACGGCATCACCAAGACGCTGGCGCGGACCGGTTCCGCGTACGGCATAACGGTCAACGCGGTCGCGCCGGGGTTTGGTGCGAACCCCATTGATTGTCCCAGGCGCATGGAGACGAAGGGGTCGCCGAATTGCGGAAGAATATTCCGCTGGGCATCAGTGAGCCGGAGGACATCGGCAACCGCCTGTCTGTTCCTTTGCTCGGAGGCGGCCCGGCACGTGACCGGTGCGACGATCGACGTCAACGGCGGTTTTTACATGCATTAAGGGCGGAGGATGACACCCCAACCGGTTTTCCGGCGTTCAGGCCCAGGCGGGCGAAGGAATCGTTTTCGATCAGGCAAGCGGACGTTTGTACTGGGTCGACATCCTTGCGGGTCTCGTGCACGAAACCGATCCCGCCACCGAGATCACGCGAACCTGGAATGTCGGCCAGCCGGTCGGATGCGTGGCCGTTTGCGCGCGATGGAGACCGGCTGCTGGTCGGGCTTCGTGACGGGTTCGCCTTTCTCGACACCGAAACCGGACAGGTTTCACCTATTCTCGATCCCGAACCGGACAGGCCGGAAAACCGGCTGAACGATGGTGCCTGCGATCCCGTCGGGGCATTTCTGGGCGGGATCGATGCGCATGGGTGGGCCACGCCCCGGAGATTCGCCTGTCGGAGCGCTTTACCGCCTGGATTCAACGCTTTCCTGTACGCGGGCGCTGGACGGGTTTCCATATTGTAAACGGCCTCGCGTTTTCACCGGATGGGCAGACGATGTACGTCTCCGAGACGGCGCGGGAGCCAATGATCTGGGCGTTCGACTATGACGTTGCCGAGGGCCTGCCCACCAATCAGCGCGTCTTCATCGACGCCGGTGCGTTGGGACTGCAATCCGGACGGTGCGACGGTCGACGAGGAGGGGTTCTATTGGATCGCCGACGCCGGGGGGTGGCGGGTGCTGCGTTTTGCCCCGGACGGATTGGTCGACCAGGAAATCGCCGTGCCCGTGGAGAAGCCCTCCAAGGTCGCGATCGTGAACGGAGTGCTTTACATAACCTCGTTGAATGTCGGGCTTCGCGACGGAAGCGTGCAGCCCTTCGCCGGCTTCGTTCTCGCCTGCCCCGTGGACCGAAAAGGGTTGCCGTCTCCGGTTTTCGCGGGCTGACGGAGATGTCGGGCAATTCGAGAACCAGGCCCCGGCCGCCAGGGGGCGGTCGGGGCCCTGGAAAGGCGTTACGGTTTTATGCGGATGTGCGAGATCTTGCCATCGAGATCGTTGTGCTTGTGAATAGTGCACTTCGACCCGAGTGGTCCTTGGTGATGTGATCTTTCCTCTTCGAAGGTTTGGACGCAAACCGATCCGGTCGTCATTTGCGCAGGATCGACGGAGACCGTTGCCCAGTCATCCTTTTCCTCACCGTCCGGGCGATCGTAGACATAGATGTCATACTTGTCGTCACTCCCATCCCATCAGGCGGACCGACTTGATCTCGTCATTCGCGCAACGCTTGGTCTTCTTGCAGTCATCGGAGACCTTGCTGTCGGAATTGTAGACACCCTTGATGCCCTGGGTGCAGTTCTTGCCCTCGTAGAAGATGATGTCCGGGGGCAGGGCGTCCTTGCTCTTGGTCGAGATCTTCACGCGCGAGACCTTGCCGTCGAGACCGTTCTTGGCATCGACAAAGACCCGCCATGAGCCGTCCTTGGCGATCTTGGAGTGGTCGAAGCTGTTGATGCAGACGCCCTTGTCGCGGTCTTTCAGGATTTTGATGACCGTGACGTCGTCCTTCAGGGCTCCGTCCTCACGGTCGTAGAGGACGATGGTGGCTCCCTTCTTGAGCTTCCCGGATGAGCCAGGGAGCGGGCTTCGTCGTTCTGGAACCACTTCACCTTCTTGGGGTCGACGGTGTGAGAACTCCCATGGCCGTCGAGGTCATAGGGGGCGGTGCCGGCGATCTGCTGATCGCAGTCGTTGCCCTCGTAAGAAGTAAAGCTCGTCGTTGCGATCGCGCACCAGATCCTTGTCGAATTTCGGGAATCTGAAAGCGACGAGCTTGCTTGCCGACGTCCTTGAAAATGTCGGCCAGGGCCTTGGCGATTTGCGTTTTATCCGGGCCCTCGGCCTTGGCGGTCCAATGTTCTTTATTGCCGGCGAGCACGGCGTGAACGCTGATCTTGAAATCGTCGCGACCGGTGGTATGAAGCTTGGCGTCGAGCAGAACGTCCTTGACCGAGAAGAAGTCGTCGCCTCTTCTTGATCTGGTCGGTGATCGCGTCGATCACCTTGTCGTCGATGTCCTCATAGGCCTCCTTGATGCCGGCGCGGACGTATTCGGCGACCTTGTCGGCGAAATCCTGTTGGACCTTGCCGGCTGATCTCGAATTCCTTGACCGACGACAGCTTCTTGCCGACGGTTTGGGCAACGATCTCGGTCTTTCCGAGGCCCGGCCAGATCGAGCGTATCGGCGAGGCGGATGCGTTCGGACGAGAACTCGATATCCGAACTTGTTCTCGACCCCCAACAGATTGACCATTGTCTTCAGCTTGAAGTGGGGCGGCTTGGAAAGGCCGGCGAGGGCATCGATGCTGCCCTTGACGCCCGACTTGTTGGGGAACTTCAAGGGGCCGATCCCGGTGAGATGCGCATCGCCGACGATGGAAAAGCCGGTTGTCGAAAACCTTGGCGTCGACCTCGGCGATCGTCGTCGTCCCCACACGATCAGCTTTGGCCTTGACCACGGCGCCCAGGCCGCCGACGTTGAGGCCTCGGATCGGAGGCGTTGGGGCCGGACAGGATGACCTCGAGATCCTTCGTTCTTCTTCAGGCCGGTCAGGGCGATCTTCGGCAGCTTGTCCATCTGCAGGCCGTCGTAGAGCCCCTTTGCCCCCGGGCTAGCGTCGCAATCGGATTGCTGTCGCCCATGTGCCCGATGAAGATGTCGACCACCTTCATGTACTGCTCGAGGCCCAATTCCCTGGTCTTCAGGTAGAACAGCAATTCCCGCGGGTCCGGCAGGCCGGTTTCGGCGTTGATGGCTGCCGCGATCTCCAGGGTGTTGTCCTTGCCGTCGAGATCCATCGATCCACGCAACGCGAAGGAAACGCTGCCGGTGGCCGACACGCCGATTTGAGTCATCAGGTTGGCGAGGTCGAGCTTCTTGACGCCCATGGCGTCGTTCCATTTGTCCTTGAGGAGCGCTGCCTTGATAGCGACGCCTTCCTTTTGCATGCTCAGGAAGAATTGGACGTCGAAATCCACGTCGCTTTTGCCGACCGACATTTTCACGCTGTCGGAAATGCCGAAGCGGACATCGATATCCGAAGATTTTGCCGCTTCGTTCGCGCCGAGGAACAGGGTCGGCTTCTGGCTGCCGCTCAGGACCTTCTTGAGCCCTTTGGGGAACGAGAATTTCGGCAAGGCCGCGTACAGGTCGACCGACGGTTTGCTCGGGGTGGTGAAGATATTGCCGATGCTGCCAGCAAGGAGGATATCCCCGTCGTCTATGCCGAAATGGGCGAAGGCCTGTTTCGCGTTCTTGGGGAATTTCTTCGGGTTGATGTTGCCGTAGATGTTGACCCCTTCCGTAAAGGTGAGGGCGTCACTGTCGGCGAGAATTTTTTTGGCGAATGTCTTCAGTTCACCGGAAGCTGGTCCACCCGGTATGACTTGATATTGCCATGGGCCAGGACCATCAGGGCGTCCGGCATGGAAATTTCGTTGAACGGGAAGACGTCGAGCTTGTTGTAGAGGGTGGATAGCTTGAGGCCCTTCACCTGCCACATGACGACCTGGCCGTTTTTCAGGGTGCCGGCGGCGATTTCGACGACCTTGTCGTTGATCTTGGCCTTGCCTTGGGCGGTCGAACCGCTGACGGTGAGTTTCCCGTCGATCGTGATGTTCTTCCCGCCGGGAAGGTCGTTGATCCAATCCTGATCGATTTCGGCTTGTGCCGGACCGGCGGACGCCGCCAGGAATGCGAGTGAAAGCGTGGTCGCTGCGAATGCTGCGCTTTTCGGCACGCTTTGAACAAACTTTGCGAACAGCGAAACTTGGGACATGGCATTCCCTTTCTTGTCGTTTTAGCGCACGCCTGCCGGCTTCGAGTGCGACGACCCAAGAATATTCGCTTTTCGTCTTGATCTGCGGCGGACATTCGAAGGTCGACAAGCACTTCACCCCGGCCCAGTCAAAGCCCTTTTCGGCCTTCGGCTGGATCGAGGGCGCCTTTAAGGTCGTCCTTCCCCAAGAATCACGCGGCTTTTTGCCGT
>CAXXNH010000012.1:0-10216 GCA_963665435.2 uncultured Pleomorphomonas sp.
GGGCATTGCGCGGCGCTGGCTGGTTACGGGGCGCGGCGCCCCGAGCCGAACCTCATGGGGCTGCTCGATCTCGTGGCGCTCGGGGACCGTGTGCGACGTCGTGCCGCTCGACGGCCTGAACCGCGCCTATGTCGCGCGCGGGCTCGAAGTCATGCGCCAGCGCCGGAATCCGGGCCTGCGCGCGCTATCCGACGTGGCCCGCGGTGAACGAATTGCCGGGCACCTATCATCTCGGTTTCATCCTGGGGCCGCGCATCAACGCAGGCGGCCGGGTGGGGGAATCCGAACTCGGCGCCTGGCTGCTGTCCACCGACGACGACATCGAGGCCCGGCGCATCGCGGCGCGGCTGGACGAGCTGAACCGGAAGCGCCAGGAAACCGAGGCCACCGTGCTCGAAGCCGCGCTCGCGGCCGTGGCCGAACGGTGCGAGCCCGAACCGCCGGGCGTCGTCTTCGCGCAAGGGCAGGGATGGCACCCGGGGGTGATCGGCATCGTCGCCGGGCGACTGGCCGAGCGATACAACCGGCCTTCCTGCGTCGTCGCCGTCGAGGACGGCGTCGGCACCGGATCGGGGCGATCGATTCCCGGCGTCGATCTCGGCACCGCGATCATCGCGGCGGGACAGAAGGGACTGCTGGTCCGCGGCGGCGGGCACGCGATGGCGGCGGGGTTCTCGGTCGAGGCCGCGCGCATCCCGGAATTCGAGGCCTTCCTGAACGAGCGCCTGGGTGCCGACGCGATCCGGGCGGCGGGGCGGCGCGAGTTGCGGGTGGACGGCGCGCTCGACCCGGCGGGGCGCGACGATGGAACTTCTGGAAACGCTGGAACCCGTGGCGCCGTTCGGGGTCGGCAATCCGGAACCCCGCTTCGTGGTGCCCTCGGTGCGGGTCGCGTGGGCCAAGCGGGTCGGCGGCGACCATGTCAGTTGCGCGCTCGAAGGGCGCGGCGGCGGCCGCCTGCGCGGCATCGCCTTCCGCTGCGCCGACGACGATCTCGGCACGCTGCTTCAGCGCCGCGAGGGCACGCCGATCCACGTGGCCGGAAGGCTGCGGGTCAATTCCTGGAACGGAACGGATTCGGTGCAGATGTTCATCGACGACGCGGCCCCCGTCTGACGACGGGGGCCGCGGGCCGAACGCGATGGCGGATCGCGCCTATTTTTTCAGGATCTTCGGCACCATGTAGCTGCGCAGGCGGAAGGCATCGGGCATGCCCTTGCCGAGCAGCGGACGGCAATACATCAGGAAGTCGTCGGTGACGTTGTTGCCTTCCTTGTTGATGAAGTTGTCGGGCATCACCTTGGTCTTGCCGGCGACCGCGTCGAGCGGGCTCAGGTGGTATTCCACCGAATAGAAGCCGGTGCGGTGGATGGTGACCGAGCCGTTGCGGTTGTCCCACTGGGCGTACTGCACGGCCTTTTCGCCGACCTCGCGGGCCTCGCGCTGGTCGACGTCGGAGACGCAGCCCAGGAACGAGCGTTGCAGATAGCCGAAGGTGTCGCCGCGCACGCGCTTGATGCTGGTCTTCTGCTTGATCGCGTCGGTCAGGCGGTCGGCCAGCGCGCCGGTGCCCGAGAGCTGCACGTTGCCGTGCGAGTCCTTCTCGACGTTGTTGACCAGCTTGGTGATGATCGGCTGGCCCCGATTCGTCGTGGACGCCCTCGGAGATGGCGACGACGCAGCGGCCGTATTTCTCGTAGACGCTTTTGACGTCGCGGATGAAACCGTCGACCGAGAAGGTGCGCTCCGGCAGGTAGATCAAATGCGGGCCGTCGTCGTCGAACTTGCGCCCCAATGCCGATGCCGCGGTCAGGAAGCCCGCGTGGCGGCCCATCACGACGGCGACATAGACGCCCGGAAGGGCGCGGTTGTCGAGATTGGCGCCGGCGAAGGCGAGCGCGACGAAGCGCGCGGCGGAACCGAATCCGGGGGTGTGGTCGTTGATCGGCAGGTCGTTGTCGATCGTCTTCGGGATGTGGATGCAGCGCAGGTCGTATTTCGATTTCTGCGCCTCTTCGCTGACGATGCGCAGCGTATCCGACGAATCGTTGCCGCCGATATAGAAGAATGTGCCGATCTCGTGGGCCTTCAGGACCTTGAAGATTTCCTGGCAGTATTTCAGGTCGGGCTTGTCGCGGGTCGAGCCCAGCGCCGAACACGGCGTGTCGGCGACGTGCTCCAGGTTGTGGGTGGTTTCGAGCGTCAGGTCGATGAATTCCTCGTCGACGATGCCGCGCACGCCGTGGGCGGCGCCATAGACGCGTTCGACGGAGCTGAACTTGCGCGATTCGATGACCGCGCCGACCATGGATTCGTTGATCACGGCGGTGGGACCGCCACCCTGAGCGACGAGCACTTTACCCTTGAGCATTCGTTATCCTCCTTCGGGGCAGGTTTCCGGCGGATCATATTGGCTATTCCACCATGCGCAAGCGTCAAACGCCGCTTGACGTACGGTTCCACTTGATTTTGCCGAGCGGGCCGGTTAGATGTCACCCGTCCTTGCGACCCCATCGTCTAGTGGACTAGGACACTGGCCTTTCACGCCGGCAACACGGGTTCGAATCCCGTTGGGGTCGCCATGTTTTCAATGGGTTAGCCGCTCATCCGGGCGGCTTTTTGCGTTTATACGGAAATTGTACGGAAAACATGGTTGCGGCAAGCAGGCGGAATCGTTCAGCGTTCTGCTTGCAGTTCATTGCCATCGGAGGGCAATGGCTAGCTTTTCGGGAGGCCCAGCCATACCCCCCCCCATAGTCAAGTTGGTAGCCGGGGGGGGCGGGGTGGTCGGGCGGTGTCGGAGTCCCAGCGATCCGTAACGTCCCGAATGAGTACCTAGATTGAATATTGCTTTATGCTCGTTTCCCGCTGCCGAGCGGCATCGAACTCTTCGATCGGCTTTCTCAGATCGGCGTTCGCGGGGAACTGCTCCTTGATCCACGCCAAGAATTTTGGGTCCTTCAGCGTTTCGTAGGTCACGTCCTTCGTCACTAAATTCACATTCATCCCACCGCAGACCTTCTCGACGTCCGGAAACGATCGGTCGAGAAGCATGGCAAGATAAGCCTTGGCTTCCTCGGTGGAGGGTTTTTCGCTTGAAATCTGGGCCAACAGGTCGGGGGGGCGGCGAGTTGCGGACCGCCCGCCAAAAGGCTTTGACCAGAGCTTTCTTCGATTTCTCCACCTCCTTGGCGTACTTGGCCCTGACCGTGGCCTTGTGCTTCTCCACCGTCTTGCACAGGCTTTCGACCTCCGTTTCCAGCGCCTGCTTTTTAGCCTTCAATGCCACGCCCCCGAAAGTCGGGTGAACGCGGATATGCCGCTTCCTAATCAGGTTGGCTTCGCTCCGGACCTTGTCGCCCTTCAGCCCGCTTCCATCGGCGACCATCTTGAACGCTGCCGTCAAACGATCGCGCGTTGGCTGATCCCGGACGACGGCCAGCAATTCCGAGGGCAATTTAATCGTATGGTCTTGTAGCTGCGCGCCCTCAACGCGCAACTCGACGAAGTGAATGTGCGTGGTGAAGACGCGAACCACCCGGCTGATGTCGAAATCCTGAACCGGGTTCCTTTTGATCCTTTCCCTCGATAGCTTTGACTTCGGAGGCGGTCACGACGCTCAGGATGGGGCCGGATGGTGAAACCTCCGGGGAAGGTGTCTTCGCGCCCGGGACCGGAGGCGGAAGGAATGGGAGTGAAGGTTCCTGCCGATTTGGCGGGGGTTCCTTCGGCTTCTTCGTCTCGGGCGTTCGGACGTTCTTGTCTGAAAAAGCTTCGACGACCAAGCGAACCTGATCCGGCGTTGCGCGGACGGCATTCGGGCACCCGGCAAGCTTTCCAGGGGCCTCGACCATCAGCGGCGGCATGCCGAAATGGTAGCCTTCGTCGTCCGAGAGGACGAAGCCGATCCTCAAGCCCCGGCAGCCCCAAATCTTGACGCCATGTTCGACCAGAAGGGAGCAGCCATCGACATTGCCGTAGCCTACCCGGCAGTTTTCCTCGGCCACGTCGAGCACTACACGGACGTTCTCCGGGCCCAACTCGTTTCGAGCCTTCAAGAGGGGCGGCTGCAATGCCCTGATCGATCCCCGGAGCGACATACATTGCGAAACGCTTGGCGCGCAGTATCGACTTGCCGATTTGGTCCATTGATAGTGACCGAAACGGGTTGTCAGGCATCCTCACCCCCCTCGCCGGTGCGGCCTAGATAGCCACCTCATTTCACGTCGAAATCAATCGGGCATCTCGTGGGTCAACATTCTTCAGAACCTCATCGATCTTAATGAGGTCGGCATGGTGGAGCAGTATGGTGCCGGTTGTTGCTGCCAACTGGCGGGCGCTCGGAGTGTAATCGGCGTTCGACACAACGGCCGCATAGTTGGCTCGTGTGTGCGCCTTGGCCGCGACAACCTCCTGCACAGCCTTGTTCCCTACAGGTTGGGAATACAACTTGCATTGGATGACCAGTTTATTCCCGCCTTTTTGGGCGACGACATCAACGCCTTGGTCACCCGTCGCGACCGTCACCGTGGCCGTCCAATCGGATCTTTCAAGCAAGCTGGCGCAGAAGCGCTCGTAGTCGATCGGAGACATGTCGGGATCGAACTGGAGGTCACGCTCAAGTTCTAAGCATCGTAGGCGTGCCGGGTCCTCAACCAACTCCGTCGCCAGTCTCGACAGCAAAGGGGCGATGGCTTTCGCTTCATCGTCCGTCAGTTTGGGACGTATCAACTTGTCGAAGAAGTATTGGACCTCTTTGTTCCACTTCTCGGTTTGTGGAACTCCATACTCGTCCTCCGACAACAGTTGAAACCGTTTTCTGGCGAGAACGTCTAAATGCTGGTTGACGATGTTGCGTATCTTCTCTCGCGCGGCCTCGATTTTCTTAGTGTCCGACTTTGATCTAAAAACAGAATATAAAATGCCAATTACGATAACCATCCCGCATATTGATAAAATAAATATCGAAATGGTTCTGGTAAAATCAAAAAATAACCCAACAAAAACAGTTAACAGTGCGGCAACTCCACCTCCTATGCCTTCATTTTTCATTTTTCTTTCGTCCTATTTTTTATCGACAAAAATAATTTCTGAAATTTTCCTGAAATTGGCAATCACGTCTTCGATATCGGCAACGGCCACGACCTGTGGGAACAGCGGGCTTCCCGGCGACCACAGTTCGCAGCTTTCGGGGTGGGCGTCGAAGAAATCGGCGCTGGTGGTGACGCGGACCGAATGGGCCATGCCGGGGACCGAATATGCGAATTCATGGGCCTTGTAGAGCGGTTTGATGTCGACACCCGGCGGCAGCAGGTCCGGCTTTTCGAGGACGCGGTTCAGGGTGGCGAGATCGTAGAGCGGCGCGGGCCGTTTGGGCTGTTCCAAGTCCGTCGGGGCGATTTCGTCGAGATCGAAGCCCGCCTCTTCGGCTTCGTCGGCCTGGTGGCGCAGGTCTGCGATGGCGTTGGCGCGGGCCTGGTCGCGGTCCCCCTTGGCCAAGGTGATCTGGGTGATCTGGTTCGGCAGCTTGGACAGGATCGGCTGGAGGCGCCCGACGAAGGTCGTGAACAGGCCGATGCGTTCGCGCAAGGCCGCATATACGTCCGCCTCGACCGTATCGCGATAGTGCAGATTGATGATGCGGATTTCCGGGAACTTCTGGCCCAGACGATCGATGCGGCCGATCCGCTGTTCGACGCGCATGGGGTTCCAGGGCATGTCGTAATTCACGAGGGCGCCGCAGAACTGGAAGTTGAGCCCCTCGGCTGCCGCGTCGGTGCAGAGCAGGATTTCCGCCTTGCCGTCCTTGAAGCGCTGCTTCACGTCATCGCGCTTTCCGACGACCCACTCGCCGGCGCCATCCATCCACTCGCCGCCGCGCCCGGAGAAGCACATCAGCTTTTGTCCGAACTCGGCCGCCAAATGTTGGCGCAGGAAATCCATGGTGTCGGTGTATTGGGTGAAGATCATCACCTGCGCGTAGTCGGCGTTCCGCAGCGCGTGCAGTTCGTCGACGAGGCGGCTGGCCTTGGTATCGGTCGGCAGGCGACGAATGTGGTCGAGAAGGCGTTCGATGTCCGAGCGTTCCTCGTCATCCAGCGCGGACTCTTTGGCCGCGGCGGTCTGCTCCTCATCCATCACGTCGCCGAGGGTTTCGTCATCAAGCGCGTCCTCTTCATCGTACCTGGTCACGCGGGCAAGGCGGTCTTCGAGCGTGTGGCGCAGGGCGGCGAAGCTACTGGAAAGGCGGCGGCGATAGATGGTCATGACGAAGCCGACGGCGGTGCGCCGGTTCGCGTCGGCATTGTTGTAGGTGGTCGAGATGTAATCCTCGACGGCGTCGTAAAGGTCACTCTCGTTCACCGACATGTCGATGAAGCGGTCTTCGACGACGCGCGTGGCGACTGAGGTGTCGATCAGGCCGGCCTTGAAGTACCGACGCAGCAATTCGCGGGTGTGGCGCGAAATCAGGTGCCGGATCGGCGTGCTGGCGCGCAGGATGCGCAGGGCGACCTTGCGTTCCTCCGTCGAGAAATGCTTGCGGGGAATGGCTGCCTTGTCGCGCAGAGCCTTGAGCAGCTTATTGGCCTTGAAGGCGCTCTCTCCCGGTACGAAGCGGAGGACGGCCCCGGTATCGACGGTTCCGAAGAATTTCTCGGTCGCCTGGAACAGGCCGGCCGCATGTTCGAAATCCGCATGGGACGGATTGGGGTGGCCGATGGTTTCGAAGAAGCGTCGGAAGTCCTGCGGCGTCCAAGAAGGCGGCAAGCCGAGCAGGTTCATCAGGTCCCAGACCTCGATGGGATCGACCTGCATGGGCGTAGCGGTGAGCAGCACGAGCCCCTGAGTGCGTTCCCGGAGCGCCTGCATCAGGCGCAACAGGCGGTTGGGGCCGCCTTCGCTGGCGGTGCCGGCCGCTTCACGCCGGGCGTGGTGGGCTTCGTCGAGGACCACGAGGTCCCACGGTTCCGCGTCGTCCAGCAGTTCAGGCTGACGTTCGCGCCGCCGCATGAGATGGCTCGACGCGATGACGACCGGCTCCTGATGCCATTCTTGCCGCGACACCTTCTTCGTAACCGGGTCCTGCCGGCCGACGCAGGGATACCAGTGAAGCGCCTGGCCGTCATAGATCGGCCAATTGAGGTTGAACTTCTCCCGCAACTCGATCTGCCACTGGCGCAGCACGGCCTTGGGCGCGAGGATCAGAATGCGCTTGGCGCGACCCGCCATCCACGCCTGGCGCAGCAGCAGCCCGGCTTCGATCGTCTTGCCGAGGCCGACTTCATCGGCAATCAGCAGCTTGGGCGGCCAATGATCGTACATACGGTGGAAGGCCCGCACCTGATGCGGCCACGGGGTGACGGCCGAGGTCGCCTCGCCGATCCGTTCGCCCCCATGCGGCAAGGCTGGCGCGTGTCGCAGGAAGCCCCACACCAGAGGCAGCAGGTCGCCTGTTGCATACTCCGGTTCCGGTTCGGGTTCGGGCATCGGCTCGGGCTCGGGTTCCGGCTCGGGCGCCTTCTCGTCCTTCAGCTTGGCCGGAAGCTCGTCGTCGGGTGGCAGGAACTTCAGCAACTCATCCCGCACGGCCGTCGGCACGTCGACCACCAGGGCCGCCTTGGTGGTGTTCGCCCACAGCTTGGCGAAGCTTTCTTCCTCGGCATCGACATGGGCGCCCGTGCCGTCCCATTCGGTGAAAACGTGGAAGCTGTCCCAGTTTTCCTTCCAGCCCTGCGCGGACTCGTTGACGCCGCCCGAAAAGGCGAGCCGGTTCCCGGCCTTGTCCTCGATGACGCCGGACTTCTCGTGGAAGATGGCGGTGCCCTGGACGGGCTTCTTGTCGGCATTACACGGCACGGCGACCTTCACGCTCAGGAAACCCTTGGCGACCATCCAGGCCAGCAGTTCCAGCGCGCCGGTGGCATCGCCGTTCAGGTCGCCGAAGGGCACCTTGAGCATGGCGGCCTCGACAGTATCGAGCAGCGAGGCCCCTTTCTCGATCGCCTCGACTTCCGGCGGGTTCAAGGTGCAGCCGACGATGAGCTTCATGTAGCCGTGGTTACGGCACAACCCCTCGATGCCACGGGCCGCGGCGGCCAGAACGGATGCCGAAAAGTAGCCGGTCGTGCGGTGATACCGGACCGCGGCCTCCAACGCCGGCACATAGAACAGCCGGATGATGTCGCCGTCTTCGAGCGAGTATTTCGTCTTCCAGGCGGTGGTCCGGCAGGAGGCTCACGTTGCCACCTCCTGGTCACGATCCGGAAAAATCGGATCGACCTTTTTGACAACAACGTCTTTCGGAAGGTGCTTGAAGTTCGATGCAATTTCCTCCCGAAGTGAGTACATAATGCCGTTGAAGGCTTCGTCGTCGTAATCGGTATTTGAAATTGCGACATCATCCGATGAAAATAAATATTCAAAAGCTGAACTTTGATATTTAGATAACAAAACGTCAAAAAAAACCCTCATTCTCTCGAATATGATTTGCTGCTCCGCCGAAAATTCATCAATTGAAATAAATGTTCTGAAATTAATTCCGATCTCTGGAGCATTTTGGTCGATTTTTTTACCTAATATCTCTCTCCAGTGTCTCGGCTTCGGCGCGCGAAAAACATCACCGTCTTGAAATTTAATTTCCCGCCCGTATTCGGTCGCAGTATATGCGTCGGAAAGTCCGAGCAGCAGTCCGTCACATGTCGGGATGACAATGGGAACATTCATCATTCCCATCCCGGAAATAATTAGGTTTGTGAAGATACTCTTGTAGACTATGTCTAGACAGGCCCTTTTCAAATCTTCTATTGAAGTAATATAGCGTGATCTATGCAGAATTCTCTCAAGGGCATGAAGTGAAATACAAACAGGAATGGACATTTCATTCCAAATAAAATTTCTTCTCTTAAAAATAAAAGAATTTGATGTAAACACTAAATTGGTTTCATTTTCTTCAATATCTTTTGAAGCAATAGTTTCATAATCGTTGAAAAAATAATCAATAGACAACAATATTTTAGATATAGATGTATTTTTCCCTCCGGCGTCTATGAATTCTAAAACAGAATGGAGGTCTTTCAATTTTATTGTCATCCTATTTGTACCATCTTATTACCTCATTTTTTGGGAGTTTATGTCCGTAACCGGCAGCGATTTCAAAGATGATTGAATTGAAGGCATCCGAGGATCGACGCGCGTCATTCTGACGAGCCCAACTCCTAATCATCCCTCGGGCCAATTTTCGGTCCATCGTGCCCTCGCCTAATCGGCGTCCTTCCACAGTTCAAGCTGCGATGGCTCGTCGACTTGTTCGGCGAAGGCGAGGCGACGGAGCATTTCGAGGGCTTCGAAGTCCGACGCAGCTTCCTTGATTGGCCCCTTCGCGTCCTCAATGCCGGTGAAGTGGGCGGAAACCGGCAGGATTTCGAGCACGGCTTCGAGTGCCGTATGCAGGGCTGGGTCGCCGATGATACCGGCCTTTTCCAACAGGTCGCGCGCCGATTCCAGGCTGCGCTTGCGCCCCGCATAGGCGGCATGGTGCAGGGCATCGATCATGGCGCGGGAGCCGTCGGCGGGTCCGAGTGCCCCCTTGCCGGCGCGGATGGCGCTGTCCCACAGGATGAGGTTGGCGGCCTTC
This sequence comes from uncultured Pleomorphomonas sp., assembly GCA_963665435.2. Classification (GTDB taxonomy): domain Bacteria; phylum Pseudomonadota; class Alphaproteobacteria; order Rhizobiales; family Pleomorphomonadaceae; genus Pleomorphomonas. The sequence continues at coordinate 9,635 of CAXXNH010000012.1, forward strand.
TTCTCGGCCAGGGTGCCGACGACATCGGCATCCAGGTCGACGCCGCAGACGCGGGCAGAGGCGCAGGGCTTCGTCGTAGGGGAACTGCGGCGCCTTGAAGGCATCCCAGGCAAGGAACGAACCACGAGGTCAGCGGGTCGAGGTCGGCGCGGGCCTTGCGGTGCGTCAGACGCTCCAGCCGCCATTGCTTCACCTCGCGGCGGGCGGTTTCGAGCGCATCCTCCGGCGTGGCCGCATAGGGGTCCCATTCGTCGTCGAACAGCTCGTGTTGAGTGCGCCGCTTGCGTTCCTCGGGTTGCGGGCGCGGTGTACCGCGTTTGAGCGGCCAATGGCGGGAGAAGGCTTCTAGCGCCGGTCCGAAGGACGCGAGATAGAGGTCGACCCCCTTGATGCCGGCGGCCTCGAATTCGGTAACGCGTTTGCGCACGGCAGCGGCGACCAGCGGTTCGACATCCTCCCAAAACAAGGTTTCATCGCCGGTTTGGGCGGGGCGCGGCCGGCAGACGAGGAAGATGGTGCTGCTGGCAGCGGCCTTGGCCATGATATGGAGCGAACCTTCGGCTTCGGTGTTTACGGGCCAGG
>CAXXNH010000013.1:0-33778 GCA_963665435.2 uncultured Pleomorphomonas sp.
GGGATCATGTAGAGCACATCGTCTTCCTCGAAGACGAAGGGATAGGGACAGGTGGCACTCGGTCTCGATCACCGGACGAGGTGTACCGATGGGGCCATCGGCGCCAACGTCCATGGCGGAAATGATGCCCTTTTGCGTTGCAAACGGAAACTCTTCCATCAGTAGGACGGTACGGTCGCCATGCCGCACCATGAAGGGGTCGGCGTAAAAGCGATCGCCGTTATCGGCGATCCGTCGCCAGGGAGAGCCGGCAATGATCGGCAGGGCGTCCTCACCGGTCTCGTCGACTCGCCAGGCCACCGCCCAGTTTGGCGGGTTGCGCACGAGACGCTCCAGGCGATTGGCAAGCGACCGTGCAAACGTCGCAGCCGCGAAACGGCCCGGATTGCCGGCTCGACGCGGCGGCGGGTCAGCTTCGACAAGCGGCAGCGTGAGATCGTGCAGGGTGGCGCCGGCTGCAATGTGCCCGGCTGCCAGCGTCAGCATCTCGATCGCCCGGCCGGTGGTGATGGACATACCGGAGCCGAGCTGTCGCCGGTCTTCGACCGCGATGTGCCAGCGGCCGACCAGACGCTGCGTATCGCCCGTTACCGCGATGAGGTCGAGAAACGGCTCTTCACCGGCCATGATCGCGTCCGCAGCGCCGGCGGCCACTCCGGTTCCACTCACGCTGATCAGTAGCCGGTCGCGAGAGATCTCGGTCGCCGCGGCCAGATCGACGATGAGATCCGCCCCTTCATCGCCGATGGGCAGGCCGAGCGCGGTGGGCGACAACCGCGCAAGCGGTTCGCTGAGGGGGCAGCGAAAGGCGAGTGCCTCGAAGGCTAGACAGAAATCGAGCAGACTGGCAGGCGGCGGACCGGCTACCGCAGCAATGGCGCCACTGCCGCCCGTGGCAGCCAGCACGCCGTTGATCGCCTCGGCTTGCCAGCGCCTGAGATCAGTGGAGTCGATTAAGAACAAGACGCGCATGCGGCCCTCCCCCGCCGATGCTGCCGCGGCGAACCCGTCTGCCACGTATTGGCGCCGTGCCGCCGCCTTTTCTTGGTGCGCGTTCGCCGGGTGGCGGGCCAACGGTGGTCCCTACGATGAGCTCGGAGCCAAACTCCACCAGGATGCAGGAGCGGGCCGTCTTGGGGATCATCAACCGGGATTCCATGATCGCCAGGGCAGACGCGGCAAGATGCTCGTAGCCGACGCTGACCGTGGCAAGACCGGTCGGCCGAGCCTCCCGTATGCCGTCACAACCGATGACCGACACATCGGCTGGGACATTGAGGCCGGCTGCCGAAAGGGCTCTCAAGGCCCCTTCGGCCAGCGGATCGGACAGGCAGAAAATGGCGGTCGCGCCTCCGAGATGACCGGTTTCGCCCAATCGTGCCGCCAAAGCGGCCTCGCCAGCATCCGCACTGTCCTCTTTGGCCAGAAAGGCGTCGCGCAGTTCAAGGCCTAGGGCTCCGATCGCTTCGACGAAGCCGGTGCGCCGTCCCGCCAGATGATCGCGACCCGTTGTCCCCAGCATCAGTACGTTGCGGTGGCCGGCCTCGATCAGGTACCGAACCGCGACACCGGCGGCGAAGCTGTTGGCCGGCACCACCGCATCGGCGCGTCGAAGCCGTTCCTCGCCGTTCATGATCACCATCGACAACCCCGTCTTGACGAGGTCGCCCAGATCCAGCTGGTCGCCGCTGCTCATCAAGATGACACCGCTGGCTTTCTCTGTACGGGCAATCTCTTCCACCTTGCCCGCGTCAAAACCGATATCATCGGAAACATAGACGGTCGTCTTGAGCGACCGGCGCTCGCATTCCCGCTTGAGGCCCTGATAGAGGGCTCGATTGCGGAATGCGGCATCGCCCGAGGTCTCAAAGCTCTGGTCGAAGGCGACGACCACACGCTCCATGGTGGCGATCGTAGCCTTGGCTCGCCGCTGGTCGAGATAGCCGAGCTCGCGCGCCACAGCCAGAACGCGCTCGCGCACCTCGCGGCTAATCGAGGCGGTCCCATTGAGGACATGCGATACGGTGCTGACCGCAACGCCCGCCTCCCTGGCAATATCGCGAACCCCGATTTTCATCACATTCTTTCCGCGCCGCGCTGTTCGCGCCGGACGACCGAAGGCAAAACGACGCCGACAAAGGTCCGAGAAAACCTTTGTGCCCGGGTGGATGTAACTATCGTTTCTGACCGTTCATTCATCATCCGATTTAGCCGGTGGATGCAAGACCAGCAACGGATGTTGGCGGCAATTTCAACGAACGGCGGTTTTGAGGTAAACGCCCGTGAGAAAACTGCGCCGGCAGGCATGCGCCCTTGCGGTCGATCAGTCCTCGTTCCGGTCGAGGCGATAGCGAAAGTCGCAACGGTGGCCGCCTGTCATGATGGTTTGCGTGCGTTCAAGTCGCATGGCCGGATTGTAGCCTTCGCAAAAGGCGGCGTCGCGGTTGCATGACAGCAACGCGCCAATCTCCGAGAGCCCCATCTCCTGGTAGGTCTCGGCATATCTGCAGCGAGTGACGTCATAGGAAAGGACATCCGGCCCGACCTCACGCACTTCGATCGTCAGGGCATCTTCGGCTGTCCAGTCTGGCAGGATGGCCTCGAAATCCCTGAAGTCAGGCATTCGGCCGAGGTCGGCACGGCATTTCTCTCCATGGGCGATCGCGGCTTTCCGAATGGCCACGTCAATCACGTCCCGCGCAGGCCCTTCGCCAATGCGCGCCACGAGCTCGCGATAAAGGTGGCCGACGATCTCCGCTTCGATACGGCGGCGCTCGATGATGGGTAGCGGCATGGGGGTTCTCCTGGAACGATCCGAGGCTAACCCGGTCTGAGGCCGCTGGAAAGCGTCGACTCGGTTCTGGAGGATCTGGCGGTTTCGCCCCGTGGCGAAACGGCTTTGGTCCCGGGGAAGGCTGTGCTATGAGAGCCACGACGAAGGAACGGCGGCGCCCGAGGCTTGGCTGCGGCCGGTTCCGCGCCGGGAACGGCATGGCCGGCCGGCGTTCCGCGAGCAAAGGTCGAAACTCTCCGTGAACTGGATCAACAACGTCGTCCGCCCGAAAATCCGTTCCCTCTGGTCCGCCAAGCGCGATGTGCCGGAGAATCTCTGGGTGAAGTGCCCGGAGACGGGCGAGATGGTTTTTCACCGCGACCTCGAAGCCAACCAGTGGGTGATCCCCAATTCCGGCTACCACATGCGCATGCCGCCAAAGGAGCGCTTCGTGCAGCTGTTCGACGACGGCGAATACGAAGCCATCTCGACGCCGGCCGTAACGCAGGATCCGCTCAAGTTCCGTGACGAGAAGCGCTATGTCGACCGCTTGCGCGACTCGCGCGCCAAGACCGGCAACGACGATGCCGTTCTGGTCGGCGCCGGCCGTGTCGAGGGCAATGCGGTGGTTGCCGCGGTTCAGGACTTCGACTTCATGGGCGGCTCGCTCGGTACCGCCGCCGGCGAGGCGATCATTCGCGGTGTGGAGGAGGCGGTGGCCCGCTCTGCAGCCTTCGTCATGTTCACTGCCTCGGGCGGCGCACGCATGCAGGAAGGCATTCTGTCGCTGATGCAGATGCCGCGCACCACGGTGGCCGTCGAGATGTTGCGGGAGGCAGGCCTTCCCTACATCGTCGTGCTGACCAATCCGACGCTCGGCGGCGTTACCGCATCCTATGCCATGCTGGGCGACGTTCATCTCGCCGAGCCGGGTGCGCTGATCGGCTTTGCCGGTCCTCGCGTCATCGAGCAGACCATTCGAGAGAAGTTGCCGGAGGGCTTCCAGCGCTCCGAGTATCTCCACGAGCACGGCATGGTCGATCTCGTGGTGCATCGGCACGAGCTACGCACCACCATCGGGCGTCTGGTTCGCCTGCTCACCCATGCCAAGGGGGCCGCGCTCGTTCCTGCCTGACGGGCTGCAGCCTCGATTTTCCAGTTCGTCGCGCCGCCGTCAGGGCGGCGTGTTCCTTTCGGGCGACTCGCCTGCATCCGGACCGCTGCCATGGAAACGCCGCTCGACATCATCGACCGATTCAGTGCCCGTTGGCCGAAAGGCTTCGACCTCTCGCTTGGCCGTATTCGCCGCCTGCTTGGCGCGCTTGGCAATCCGGAGCGTCGTCTGCCGCCGGTCTTTCACATCGCGGGTACCAACGGCAAGGGTTCGACGATTGCCTTCCTTCGGGCGATTCTGGAGGCAGAAGGTCTCCGGGTGCATGCCGATACCTCGCCGCATCTGGTTCGATACAACGAGCGTTTCCGTCTTGCCGACGGACCGGGTACGTCGAGTTTCGTTGAGGACGAGCTTTTCGCCGATGCGCTGGCCCGGACCGAGAAGGCCAACGGCGACGAGGCGATCACGGTGTTCGAGCTCTTGACGGCCGCCGGCTTCCTGCTGTTTGCCGAGCGCCCGGCCGATGCGCTGCTGCTTGAAGTCGGTCTTGGCGGTCGCTTCGATTCCACCAACGTGGTCGATTGTCCGGCGGTGTCGGTCATCACGTCGATCTCACTCGATCATCAGGCCTATCTCGGCAACACCGTTGAAAAGATCGCCTTCGAGAAGGCCGGCATCCTCAAGGCCGGCGCGCCGGCGGTCCTCTCGCCGAACCCGGATGGCATCGTGGCCGTCGTCGAGCGTGTGGCGGCGGAAGTCGGAGCGGGGACGCTGATGATCGGCGGCCAGGACTGGACGGCCTATGAGGAACAGGGCCGCCTGGTGTTCCAGGATATCGACGGCCTGTTGGACCTGCCGAGGCCTCGCCTTCCCGGCAGCCATCAGATTGTCAACGCAGGGACGGCCATCGCCGCGGTGCGCGCGGCCGGTTTCCGTGTGGGACACGAGGCCTTCGAGCGCGGCATGGAGCGTGTCGAATGGCCGGCGCGTCTGCAGCGCCTGACGGCAGGCGCAGTTGTCGAAGCTGCACCGCAGGGCGCGGAGATCTGGCTCGATGGCGGGCACAATCCCGGAGCCGGCGAGGTGATCGCGTCGGCCATGGCCGATCTCGAGGAACGTGTCGCCCGGCCACTGGTCCTCATTGCCGGCATGCTTGCCACGAAGGATCCCGTCGGCTTTTTCGAGGCTTTCGCCGGGCTTGCCCGGCGCGTCTACACGGTGCCCATCCGGGGCTCGGACGCGGCGCGCGAGCCGCAAGCGCTCGCCTCTGAGGCGCGCGGTGCCGGTGTCACGGCCATGGCGACGTCCGGTGTCAACGCCGCGCTTTCCCATCTTCGCGACACCTGGTCTGGTCCCGCTCCGCGCATTCTGATCTGTGGTTCGCTCTATCTTGCGGGCGAGGTGTTGGCCGACAATGGAACGCCGCCGGTTTGAGAGGCTTCAAAGCCGGTCTTGTCGCTCCGTGAGCTTCATGACGTGAACCATCAGAGCGGTGGCGTAGAGCGGCGTCAGAATGTTGACGATGGGAATGGCGAGCATGGCGGCTATGGTCAGCCCACCCAGCATGACCTTTCCGGAATGGGCGCTTCGGAGAGCCTGTGCGTCCGCCGGCGGGCGAAATCGCATCGCCACCTGTTCGAAGTACTCCCGTCCCAGGAGATAAGCGTTCACGACCAGAAACACGGGTATGTTGATGCCGGGCAGGAACAGAAGCGGCAGCATGGCAATGTTGACCAGCACCACGAAGCCGGTGAAGCGCAAAGCGGAAAGAAGCCCCGTCATCAACGGTTGAGACACGCCGGGCCGGTCCAGGGGATAGCGTGTCCGCTCCACGACTTCGGCGACCTCGTCGGCATAGAGGCCTGCGAACAGCGCCGCCACCGGCGCCACCAGAAAGCCGAGGCCGACGAACAGGAGCAGACCGGCCAGCCAATCGGCAGCCGTCTGCCATTCGGTCGGCAGTTTGGCGACGAGATAGCCGGTCGCAGAGAACGTGCCGATCCAGACGACGGCGAGCAGAGCGAGCGTCAGGCCGATCGACTTCCACAGCACTGCCCGGAACGGTGGTGTCGGGATGTCGCGGAGCGCTGTCAGCACGGCGTTCAACATTCTTGGAGCTCTCTCTGTGATGCCGTGTTGGCGCGGCTTGCCGGTCACTTGGGAATGGTCTAGGCCAAATGGAAGAGCCGTCCGTATCAATGTCGGACAAAGGAGACATTTTTCCCATGAGCCTCGATTTCGATGTGCTGACCATCGGCAATGCCATCGTCGACATTCTCTCGCCCACCGAAGAGGACACGTTGGTGAGGCTCGGCGTCACCAAGGGCATGATGCGATTGATCGATGCCGAGGAAGCCGGGCGCATCTACGAGATGATGGGACCTGCCGTTGAGGCATCCGGTGGCTCGGCGGCCAACACGGCAGCCGGTGTCGCCTCGTTCGGCGGTCACGCCGCCTATATCGGCAAGGTTGCGACGGACGCTTTCGGCGAAGTGTTCACGCACGACATTCGTTCCCAGGGCGTCCACTTCGAGACGCGGCCGCTCTTCGATGGCGCTCCGACCGCGCGCTGCATGATCCTGATCACGCCTGACAGTGAGCGGACCATGAACACCTATCTCGGCGCCTGCCATCACCTCACGGTGGACGACATCGACGAGAAGACGGTGGCCGCCGCTCGATACACCTATCTCGAAGGCTTCCTCTGGGACCCGCCGGCGGCCAAGGAGGCCTTCCGCAAGGCGGCGGCCATTGCCCATACGCATGGTCGCCTTGCTTCGATCACGCTGTCCGACAGCTTCTGCGTCGATCGTTTCCGCGCCGAGTTCCTGGACCTGATGCGATCTGGAACCGTCGACCTCGTCTTCGCCAACAAGGAAGAGGCCAAAGCGCTTTACGAAACGCACGATCTCGATACGGCCGTGAGCTGCCTCAGGCGCGATTGCAAGGCTGCGGCGGTGACGCTGGGTGGAGATGGCGCGCTCGCCTTCGAAGGAGATGAACTGGTCTCGGCGCCCGCCTCCCAGGTGGACGAACTTGTCGACATGACCGGTGCCGGCGATCAGTTCGCCGCCGGCTTTCTTTATGCCCGCTCGCGCGGTCTCTCGCTTGCCGAAGCGACCAACCTTGGTTGCCTTGCTGGCGGCGAGTGCGTCGGCCACATCGGTCCACGCCCGGCGATCAACCTCTCCCAACTCGCCCGCGACAGCGGCCTGAAGCTTCCGGCCTGAGCGAATTCTCCAACGTCGAAATCAAGCCAAAGCAGCATTCGAGACACGAAGCGCCTCGAATGCCTCTAGCGGAACGGAAGCCGAGAAGGGCCAGCCGGAGGCTAAAGCATCGACGGCAGTACGCGGTCGGGCAGGTGATGCTCGTCCATGAACGCGCGGATGTTGACGATTACCTTTTCGCCCATCTCTACGCGGCTCTCGATGGTGGCCGATCCCATATGCGGCAGGAGCAGCGCTCGACCGCATTTGACCAGTTTCGGATTGATCGACGGCTCCTGCTCGTAGACGTCCAGACCGGCACCGGCGAGCTCGCCGGCAACCAGCATGCGGCTGAGGGCCGCCTCGTCGATAATTTCGCCGCGCGCGGTGTTGATGAGATAGGCCTCCGGGCGCATCAGCTTCAGCCGGCGCGCCGACAGGAGATGGTAGGTAGCCGGCGTATGCGGGCAATGGACGGTGACGATGTCCATCCTGTTCAGCATCTGGTCGAGACTTTCGCACCAAGTGGCGGAGAGCTTGTCTTCGACGTCCGAGGGTAGGCGACGGCGGTTGTGGTAGAAGATCGACAGGCCGAATGCGAGGGCGCGGCGGGCAACCGCCTGGCCGATGCGGCCCATGCCGACGATGCCGAGCTTCTTGCCGCGAAGACGACTGCCGAGCATGCCGGTCGGCGCCCATCCCTGCCACTCTCCGGCCTGCAGCGCTCGCATGCCTTCGGCCATGTGGCGGGGCACGGCGAGAATCAGCGCCATGGTCATGTCGGCGGTGTCCTCGGTGAGAACGCCAGGCGTATTGGTGACGGCGATCCCGCGTTCCGTCGCCTTGATGACATCGATGTTGTCGACGCCGTTGCCGAAGTTGGCGATCAGCTTCAGGCTCGGACCGGCTTGGGCGATCACGCCGCCGTCGATGCGGTCGGTAACCGTTGGCACCATCACGTCGGCAATGCGACTGGCCTCGACCAGCTCGGCCTGCGTCATGGGGCGATCGTCTGAGTTGAGGCGGACGTCGAACAACTCGCGCATCCGCGCCTCGACAACGTCAGGCAGCTTGCGCGTTACCACCACCAAAGGCTTCTTGCCGGCCATATTCTCGTTCCGTCCTTCTTGAGGCTGCCGGCGCGCGGCAACCCGTCGCGGCAAGTGTCGGTCAGCCGTCGCCGGGCGTCAATCCGGCTGAGGTCCGATCCGGGTCATTCCATGCGACGGCGGCGTTGACGCGACGTTAACTTCGACCGGCAACCATTGCGAGGAGCGCCGTCGTTTCGCGCGGCGGGTTTTCTGGCATGGAAGGTAGATCACGATGGGGTCGGCGAGGCGACGGGCGGCGGCGGCTCTGGCCGCGGGACTGATGCTCGCGAGTCCCACGCTGGCGCAAACCGTCGGCAGTTCGGGACTTCCTGTGCCGCGATTCGTCAGCCTCAAGTCGGATTCCGTCAACGTTCGCCAGGGGCCGTCGCGCGATCAGGCCGTGATCTGGCGCTACGTTCGCGCCGGCATGCCTGTGGAAGTCACCCAGGAATTCGAGAATTGGCGGCGCATTCGCGATTTCGAAGGAGGCGAGGGTTGGGTGTTCCACTCGCTCCTGTCCGGTACGCGAACGGCCATTGTCGCGCCCTGGGCCACCGACAATACGATGTTCGATCTGCATGCCGGCCCGGACGACACGACGCGCGTCACCGCGCGCGTCGAGCCGAAAGTGCAGGCGCCAGTCGAGAAGTGCGACGGCACATGGTGCCGGCTCGACGGAAAGGGCTTCTCCGGCTGGATCGCCCAAGCTTCGCTCTGGGGCGTCTATCCTGACGAGAAGTTCTGATCTCTCGCGTTCAGAAATGTGATTCGATGGCGTCCCATACCAGCGCCGCCACATCGGGGCCGCCGAGGCGCTTGATGGCGCGGATGCCGGTCGGCGACGTCACGTTGATCTCGGTCAGCTTGTCGCCGATGACGTCGATACCGACGAAGATAAGGCCGCGATCCCTGAGTTCCGGACCGATCGCCTCGCAGATCTCGAGATCCCGCTTGCTCACCTCGGTTGTGGCCGCCGCGCCGCCGCGCACCATGTTCGAGCGGAGGTCGCCTTCCGCCGGCACGCGGTTGACAAGGCCGGCGAACTTGCCGTCGACGAGGATGATCCGCTTGTCTCCGGCCCGGATGGCGGGCAGATACCGCTGGGCGATGAAGGGGTCGCGCGACTGCGTCATGAACAGCTCGAGGAACGCACCAAAATTGTCGTCCTCGGGCTTCACGTGATAGACGCCCTGACCACCGGCGCCGTAGAGCGGCTTCAGCACGATATCGCCGAACTCGGCACGGAAGGCTCGGATCTCGTCTGGATCCCGCGTGATGATCGTCTCCGGCATCAGCTCGGGGTAGTTCATCACCAGGAGTTTTTCCGGTGCGTCGCGCACTTCGGCCGGATCGTTGACCACCAGCGTTGCCGGATGAATGCGTTCAAGCATGTAGGTGGTGGAGAGATAGGCCATGTCGAACGGCGGGTCCTGCCGGAGCAGCACCACGTCGAGCGTCGAAAGGTCGGTCTTCTCGGGCGAGCCGAGCGTGAAGTGATTGCCGGGCTCGTCGCGCACCACCACCGGCTCGATCGCGGCCGTGACCCGACCCGATCGGAGCGTCAGCTTGTCGGGGGTGTAGTGGAAAAGGCTGTGGCCGCGTTTCTGTGCCTCCAGCATCAGCGCGAAGGAGGAGTCGCCGGCGAGGCGGATCGAAGCGATATGGTCCATCTGGACGGCGACGGAAAGGCTCATGGCGGCAACTCGTCTTCGGAAGTGGGGTGCCGTCGTTTATGGGCGGCTTCCGGGTGGCGCGCAACGGGAAAGCGCTTCACGAAAACGCGTTCTCGACATGGTACGGCCAGCGGCGCGGGCTGACCACTACGAGGTCGAAGCGAAGCGTGAAGTCGACGAACTGCGGGTGCCGGGCCAGGTAAAGATCGGCCGCCGCCTCGATGCGACGATAGCCTTCGGCGGCGATGGCTTCGAGGCCCGCTTCGATGGAAGGCCGCGCCTTGACTTCGACGAAGGCCAATACCTTGCCGCGTCGGGCCACGATGTCGATTTCGCCGAGGGGCGTGCGATAGCGGGTCGCCAGCACGCGATAGCCCTTGAGGCGCAGCAGCCAGCCGGCGATGCCTTCGGCCACGAGGCCGCGCGCATGACCTGCCCGGCGGTCGGCGACCATTTCTAGCTTCTCTCCAGAGCGAGGCGGGTACCGAGGCCGATGAGCAGCGATCCGGCGGCCCGCTTCAGCCATTTCCCCCACGCCGGCGAGGAGCGAAGGTTGGACAGGATACCGCTGGCGGCGACGACGGCGACCAGATCGGCGAGGGAGAAAATGACATTGGTGATCACGCCGAGGACTAAAAACTGGAGCCACAACGGCGCAGCGGCTTGCGCACTGACGAACTGGGGAAGGAAGGCCAGGAAGAAAACCGCCGTCTTGGGGTTGAGCAGTTCGACAAGGACGCTTTGGGCGAAGGCGCGCCGCGATTCTCGCCGGGCCTCGCCGTTCGTGGCCGCACCCTCATGTCTGGCGGTGGCAAGACGCCACCCCATGGCGATCAGATAGGCCGCGCCGCCCAGCTTCACGATCGTGTAGGCGACGGGAACGGCATGAAACAGCACCGACAGGCCCATCGTCGCGGCAAGCACGTGGGCGTAACCGCCGACATGCACGCCAAGAGCGGCCATCAGGCCCGCCCGTCGACCGCCGGCAAGCGTACGGGCCGCAGCATAGAACATCGCCGGGCCGGGGATGAATGCGAACAGGGCCGTCGACACGAGAAAAGCGATCAGAAGGTCGTCCGGCGGCATCGCATTTCTCCTGCTGGCTCAGTTGTCCGTCGGCGAGCTGGCGTCATCGTCATCGCCGCCGCCGGCATCGATGACCGCCTTGAGCTTGAGGGCCAGGGCATAGAGCTCCTTGCGCGGCCGACCGGTGGCCTTGGCCACCTCGGCGGCGGCCTGACCCGCGCCCTGGGTTTCGAGAGCGGCGGCCAGCAATGCCTCCAGGTCGGCTTCGGCAGCCGTCTCGCCGAGCGGTGCGCCGACCACCAGGACGATCTCGCCGCGCGGGGGATCGGCCTCGGCGCCTTCCGCCAGCTCGGACAGGGAGCCGCGCCGCACCTCCTCGAAGCGTTTGGTCAGTTCGCGGCACAGCGCCGCCGGCCGATCCCGCCCCAACACCTCGGCCATGTCGGCAAGCGTTTCGGCCGCCCGATGCGGCGACTCGTAGACCACGAGCGTTGCCGGCACGGTCCGGAACTCGCTCAGCCGATTGCGCCGGGCGCCGGCCTTGTGCGGCAGAAACCCGAGGAACAGGAAGGTGTCGGTGGGGAGGCCGGCGGCGACCAGCGCTGACAGGATGGCCGAGGCGCCGGGAATGGGAAAGACGCGGATACCCTCAGTGAGGGCCTCTTCGACCAGCTTGTAACCGGGGTCGGATATCAGCGGCGTGCCGGCGTCGGAGACCAGCGCGAGGCGCATGCCGCCCCGGAGCATGGCGAGAAGACGCGGCCGTTCGCGAACGGCGTTGTGCTCATGGTAGATGGCAAGCGGTTTTCTGATGCCATAGCGGTCGAGGAGGACGGCGGTGACGCGGCTGTCCTCGCAAACGATGAGGTCGGCGCCGGCCAGCACGTCGAGCGCCCTGAGCGAAATGTCCGAGAGGTTGCCGATCGGCGTCGCTACCGGATAAAGGCCCGGCTCGACCGGCTTACCGGCAAAGGCCGTGCCGTCAATGGCGTAACCTGTCGTCGTGGTCTTGCCGCCTGCCTCGCTCATGACGACTGCCGCTCTCTTCTGGCAATGACATCGGCCGCCATGCGGAGTTCGCGAAGCGGCCGTACCGCGGCGATCGAAGCCTCGTAACTGGGATGCGTCTTGAAGGCCTCAAGGGCGTCGGCGTCGGCGAACTCGCCGTAGACGACGAAGTCGACCTCGTTGCCGAGGCTGTCGAGCTTCAGATTCTCTTCCACCTCGAGAAGAAGGGCGTGCGGATTGGCCTCGAGCAGGCGAAGCCCCTCGAGGACTCGCTGGCGATCGTCGGCGGAACGGGCTGAGAAGTAGACGATGTGCCTGATCATGAAATTCCCTTGGCGGGCGTCTGAACGCCGTGCTTTCTAGCTCCCAAAACCACACTTCGGCGGGAAAATCGAGCCGTCCGGGCCGATTCCACGCCTCTCCACCGGTAAATGGCATGTAAGGAGTTGCATCTACGGCCGTTTGTCATTGAAATGGACGAGATGCTTTTGCGGCGGAAGGTAAGATGATGACCCGTGACGATGGCATGGTTGCGAGCGGCGTGGCTGGCACGGCCGAGTCCCCGGAGACGAGTGGCCGGCGTTCGGAGGCAGCGGGTCTGAGCCGGCGTCTCGCGCTCGTCCTGATGGGGGGCGCTGCGCTCGCTGCCTGTTCTCCGATGAGCAGGCCGAGCGGCGATGGCTTCCTGCCCGCGCCAACCGGCCCGGCCATCTCGGGCGAGGTGCTGGGCACCGGCACGGTGCGTGTTGCTCTCCTGCTGCCGAAAACGGCGCCCGGCAATGGCGCCGCGCTCGCTATGGCGATGCAGAATGCTGCCTCGCTTGGACTCAACGATTTTGCCGGCAATGATCTCACCGTTCTGGTGAAGGATACGCGCGGCACAGCGGAAGGTGCGGCCGAGGCGGCGCGTCAGGCAATTTCCGAAGGGGCCGAGCTGATCATCGGGCCGATCTTTGCCGCCGAGGTGGGCGGTGTCGGTCCCGTGGCGCGTGCGGCCTCCGTGCCGGTGATTGCCTTTTCCTCCGATCCTTCCGTGGCGGCGGCCGGCGTCTATATCCTTGGTTTCCTGGTCGACGGTCAGGTGCGCCGTGTCGTCGCGGAAGCGGCCAAGTCGGGCCGAAAGTCCATCGCCGCCATCATGTCGCAGAGTGCTTTCGGCAACCTTGCCGAGGCGGCGTTGCGCCAGGAGGCCGGCCGCTATGGCATGCGCGTCATCACGGTCGAGCGTTTCTCCGCCGGCGGTGAGGCAAAGGCGGTGGCGGCGGTCGCGGCCGTTGCCGCTCAGATCGATTGCCTCCTTGTGCCCGAGGGTGCCGGGGTGGCTCCGGCCATCGCCCGCTCGCTGCGGAGCGCTGGCGTCGATCTCTCCCGGATCAAGTTGCTCGGAACCGGCGTCTGGAACGATCCTGCCGTCTACAACGACCCGGCGCTTACCGGCGGCTGGTTCCCCTCGCCAGAGATCTCCGGCTTCTCGGCCTTCGCCAGTCGCTACCGGGCTACTTACGGCAGCGAGCCGCCACTCACCGCTTCGCTCGCCTATGATGCGGTTGTCTTGGCTGCCGGCCTGACGAAGACGGCGGGCGCCCAGCGCTTCCAGCTGTCGGTCATCACCAATCCCGAGGGATTCCTGTCCTCGGTCAACGGCCTGTTCCGCTTCAATGCCTTCGGTACCAACGATCGCGGTCTCGCCGTCTATGAGGTGACGGGCTCGACCCCGTCGCTGGTCTCCGCTGCTCCGCGCGCCTTTACCGGCGCCTGACGGAGGCGGCACTCTCTTGGTGCGGTTTGCGGCGACCCCACGTCGTCGCGACCGTCGGGCTGTGGTTACGATGTCCCCGTTTCTTGTCAAGATTTGCGGTCTCTCCACGCCGGAAAGCCTGGAATGGGCGCTTTCCGCCGGTGCCGATCTTGTGGGCTTTGTGCATTTTCCGAAAAGTCCGCGCCATCTCCCCGCTGAGTCCGCCGCAGCGCTGGCTCGTCAGGTGGGCAGCCGGGCCAAGACGGTCGTGCTGACGGTCGATGCCGAAGATGATCTTCTCGACCACCTCGTTGCGACGATTGCCCCGGATGCCATTCAGCTGCACGGTCGGGAAACGCCCGAACGGGTCGCCGAAGTGCGGCGGCGTCTCGGGTTGACGGTGATCAAGGCCCTTGGAATTGGCTCCGCCGAGGATGTGGCGTCTGCTCGCCCTTATGCCGGGACCGCCGATCTCTTGCTCTACGACGCCAAGCCGCCGAAGGATGCCACCCGGCCCGGCGGGTTGGGCGTCACATTCGACTGGTCGCTGCTGGCGGCGGCGCCGACGCCCTTCTTGCTTTCCGGTGGGCTTGATCCTACCAACGTCGATGAAGCGGTGCGAAGGGTGCGCCCCTCCGGCGTCGATGTTTCGTCGGGCGTCGAGAGCGCACCGGGCCAGAAAAACGAGGCTCGTATCCGCGCCTTCGTGGCGACGGCACGCGCAGCGAACGAAGAGGGGTAACGATGAGCGAGGCGACGACGCTGAATTCCTACCGGACCGGCCCGGACGAGCGAGGTCATTTCGGCATCTTCGGCGGTCGATACGTCGCCGAGACGTTGATGCCGCTGATCCTCGAGCTTGATCAGGCCTACGAGGCCGCCAAGGCCGATCCGGACTTTCAGGGCGAGCTCAAGGCGTTGCACGCAACCTACACCGGCCGGCCGAGCCCGCTCTATTTCGCCGAGCGGCTTTCCGCCCATCTCGGTGGCGCCAAGATCTATCTGAAGCGCGAAGAGCTCAACCACACCGGCAGCCACAAGATCAACAACTGCCTCGGCCAGATCCTGCTCGCTCGTCGCATGGGCAAGACGCGGATCATCGCCGAGACCGGCGCCGGCCAGCATGGCGTCGCTTCGGCCACCGTCTGCGCCCGCTTCGGCTATCCTTGCGAAGTCTACATGGGCGCCACGGACGTCGAGCGGCAGAAGCCCAACGTCTTCCGAATGGAGCTTCTGGGAGCGGAAGTCCATCCCGTCACCTCCGGCAATGGTACGCTGAAGGATGCCATGAACGAGGCGATGCGCGACTGGGTGACCAACGTCGAGACGACCTACTACATGATCGGTACGGCTGCCGGTCCTCATCCCTATCCGTCCATGGTGCGCGACTTCCAGTCGGTGATCGGCAACGAGACGCGCGAGCAGATCATGGCGGTCGAGGGGCGGCTGCCCGATATGATCATCGCCGCCGTTGGCGGCGGCTCCAACGCCATCGGCATCTTCCACCCCTTCCTTGACGATCCCGATGTTCGCATTGTCGGCGTCGAGGCGGGCGGTCACGGCATGCACGTCTACAATGGCCATGCGGCATCGTTGAACGGTGGCAAGCCGGGCGTGCTGCACGGCAACCGCACTTATCTGCTGCAGGACGATGATGGCCAGATTCTCGAGGGACACTCGATCTCGGCCGGTCTCGACTATCCGGGCATCGGCCCCGAGCACTCCTGGCTGAGCGACACCGGTCGTGTCACCTACGTGCCTGCGACCGACCAGGAGGCGCTCGACGCCTTCCAGACGCTCACCAAGGTCGAGGGCATCATCCCGGCGCTCGAAAGCGCCCACGCCGTCGCCGAGGCGATCAAGCGCGCGCCTCAAATGGGCAAGGACGAGATCATCGTCGTCAACCTGTCCGGTCGCGGTGACAAGGACGTCTTTACCGTCGGCAAGATCCTGGGAGTCGATCTGTGAGTTCTCTTCCCGTCACCCGCATCGACGCTCGCCTCGCAAAGCTCCGTGACGAGGGGCGCGCTGCTCTGGTCACCTTCGTCACGGCCGGCGATCCCGACACTGAGACTTCGCTGTCCATCCTGAAGGCGCTGCCCGGCGCGGGGGCCGACATCATCGAGTTCGGCATGCCCTTCTCCGACCCGATGGCGGAGGGGCCGCCTATCCAGGCCGCCGATATCCGGGCGCTCGCCGCCGGCCAGACCATGGTGAAGACGCTGGAGCAGGTGCGCGCCTTCCGGGTAGGCGACAACGAGACGCCTATCGTGCTGATGGGCTACTACAACCCCATCTACATCTACGGCGTGGAGCGCTTCGTGGCCGACGCCAAGGCGGCCGGCGTCGATGGCCTGATCGTCGTCGACCTTCCGCCGGAAGAAGACGAGGAACTGTGCCTGCCGGCGATCCGGGCCGGCATCAGCTTCATCCGTCTGGCAACGCCGACTTCGGACGAAAAGCGTCTGCCGGTGCTGCTGAAGAACTCCTCGGGTTTCGTCTACTACGTCTCGGTGCTCGGCGTGACGGGCGTCAAGTCGGCTGCCGCCGGCGACGTTGCCGCTGCGGTGGCCCGCATCAAGGCTCATACGCCGCTTCCGGTCATGGTCGGGTTCGGCGTCAAGACCGGCGAGCAGGCTGCGGCCATTGCCGCGCATGCCGATGGCGTGGTGGTCGGCTCGGCTCTGGTGAACGCGGTGCGCGATTCGCTGGTGGACGGCAAGGCGACCGCCGCCACCGTTCCAGCTGTCGCGAGCCTCGTGGCTGATCTGGCCTCCGGCGTTCGAAAGGGGCGTGGCTGAACCTGAACGCCGTCGCAAACGACACACCACTTCCGTCGCCGACGGAAGTGGATTCGTACGTGGCTGCCGTTCTGCGGGATGCTCGTCTTCTTGAAGACGCGCGGACATGCAGCACCACGCGCGAAAGCGTCGTTCACACACCAAACTAAAAAAGATAGTTTTTTGGTGGAGCTAAGCGGGATCGAACCGCTGACCTCCTGCATGCCATGCAGGCGCTCTCCCAGCTGAGCTATAGCCCCATCAGGTGTCGTTTCCAGTCTCGGAAGAAGCCGTCCGGCTTTTGCCTTCAGGCGCCGCCGGTGTGGGTTCCGGCTCGACGAGGCGGGATATACTCAGCATTCCCTCGCCGATCAAGAGGTTTTTCGGGCTCGAGCGATTTTTCCGTCATCTTTTTGGAAAAAAGGCGGATTTCCGAGCTTTTTTAATGGGTTGTCATTCCGTGCCTCGACACTTGGCAAAAGAAAGGCCGGCTGGGTTCGCCAGCCGGCCTGTCTATTTTTCCGGAAAGGGGGAGAGCTCAGTGCTCTTCCTCGTCGCCGACATCTCCGATCAGGTCGGACATGTCGCCGCCGTCCTCATCCTCTTCCTCGAGGAAGACGTCATCTTCCGGTGTTTCGTCCTCGATATCGGGATCTTCGATATCGGGTACATCATCGCCGTCGGCATCCTCGGCATCCTCGAGGCTGACGAATTCCGGCGTGAGCGCGCCCACCTCGGTGATCTCCTCCTCGGAGTCCTCTTCGTCGTCGACGGCTGTCGCCGGCCGTGCCCGCGCCGCCAGCCCGGCATCGAACTGGGTGCCGCATTTCGGGCAGAGAATGGGGGAGTGGTTGAGGTCGTAATATTTCGCGCCACAGCTGGGGCAAAGACGCTTCAGCCCAAGTTCAGGTTTTGCCACGGTCGGCCTCGCGTTTGTCAGGGAAATCGGGCAGGCACATATAGGCAAACCAGTGCCTCTGTCAAAGGTGAATTGGTGGCGATGGTCGGCGAGTTTGGCAAGGCCTTTTCGTATGCCGGCCTCGGCGACCGAGTGACGCGACCATTTGGCTATGCTAGAGCCAACCCGGCATCCGCAACAATCTGTTGCGGCAAAGATGTCATGCCGGGAGTCGTTGGGAAAATGACCTCTCGACATTCCGTTTGCGGATTGCTCGATCCTCAGGCAATGAGAGGTCCGTCAGTCTCGATGAGCGAATGCGAGAGCATTTCGCAGGTTGGTATCAGGTGTCCCGCTCCATGGCTTCCCACGCGACCGCCCGCCCGCTGATCGCTCGGAAATCCGGCCCTCTCAAGGGTCGCGTCCGTGTTCCAGGCGACAAATCGATCTCTCACCGTGCGTTGATGCTCGGCGCTCTCGCTGTCGGCGAGACGGTGATTACCGGTCTCCTCGAGGCCGAGGACGTCATGAATACGGCTGCGGCCATGCGCGCCTTTGGCGCCACGGTGACCCGTGGAGACGATGGTGTCTGGCGGGTGCGCGGTCTTGGCGTCGGCGGTCTGCTGGAGCCGTCCGGCATCATCGATTTCGGCAATGCCGGCACTGGCGTGCGCTTGACCATGGGGCTTGCCGCTGCCCAGCCGATCGCGGTGACCTTCACGGGCGATGCGTCCCTCATCAAACGCCCGATGGGCCGGGTGCTGGAGCCCTTGTCCGAGATGGGCGTGGAGGTCATCGCCCGATCCGGAGGTCGCCTGCCACTCACCATGCGCGGGCCTCGTCTGCCTTTGCCGATCACCTACCGTCTGCCGGTGCCGTCGGCGCAAGTGAAGTCGGCCGTGCTGCTGGCCGGTCTCGGCACGCCTGGCGCCACCACGGTCGTCGAGCCGGTGTTCACGCGTGACCACACCGAGCGCATGCTGAAGGGGTTTGGCGCCGACATCGAGATTGTCGACGAGCCCGAAGGCGGCCGGCGGATCGCTCTCGTCGGTCGACCCGAGCTGAAGGCCCAGGCGATCGATGTGCCGTCCGACCCGTCTTCGGCGGCCTTCCCGATCGTAGCGGCCACCCTGGTCGAAGGGTCCGACGTTACCGTCGAAGGCGTTCTGATGAATCCGGCCCGCATCGGGCTCATCGACACGCTCCTCGAAATGGGCGCGGATATCGAAGTGACGAGCGAGCGGAGCACCGGCGGCGAGCGTCTCGCGGACCTCAGGGTTCGACATGCCGAGCTGAAGGGCGTCACGGTGCCCGCCGAGCGGGCGCCTTCGATGATCGACGAGTATCCCATCCTGGCCGTGGCAGCGGCCCAGGCCAGCGGCGAGACGCGCATGCCTGGCATCGGCGAGATGCGGGTCAAGGAATCCGACCGCCTCGCCGCCGTCGCAGCCGGCCTCCGGGTCAATGGCGTCGCCTGCTCTGAGGGGCCTGACTGGCTTTCCGTTCGCGGTGGCCGGGTCGCCGGTGGTGGCCGGGTGGTCACCCATCTCGATCACCGCATCGCCATGAGTTTCCTCATTCTGGGCATGGTGGCGAGCAATCCCGTCAGCGTCGACGACGCGTCGATGATCGCCACCTCTTTCCCGACCTTCGAGGCGTTGATGGCCGGTCTCGGGGCTTCCTTCGAGGCTGCGGAGGTTGCCGATGTCTGAGGTGCCTTTCGAGCCGTCGCGGAAACCGCCGCTCATCGCCATCGACGGCCCGGCGGCGGCCGGCAAGGGGACGCTTGCCCAGAGCCTGGCCGGCAAGCTCGACCTGCCCTATCTCGATACCGGCCTTCTCTATCGGGCCATCGGCAAACTGATGCAGGACGCCGGTCAGGATCTCGACGATCCCACGGCGGCCGCGAGCGTCGCCGAAAAGCTTGCGCCGGACGACCTGCGCCGGACTGATCTGCGGGGCCGTGAGGCCGGCGAGCTAGCATCGCGCGTGGCCATACATCCAGGTGTTCGCGCCGCCCTCTTGGCCTTTCAGCGCGATTTCGCCCATGGTCCACGTGGCGCCGTGCTCGACGGTCGCGACATCGGCACGGTGATCTGCCCTGACGCCGATGTGAAGCTCTATGTCACCGCGAGTGCCGAGGTCAGGGCGCGGCGCCGCACCGATGAGCTTCTCGCCAAGGGCCGGGCGGTCGAGTACGAAGCGATCTTGGCCGAGGTCAAGGCTCGCGACACCCGCGACAGCGGTCGTGCCGAGGCGCCGTTGCGCCCGGCCGACGATGCCATCGTCATCGATACCTCGGCGCTTGGGGTGGCCGAAGTGCTCGCGACCGCGCTGTCGATCGTCGAAAACTGGCGCGAGGGGCGGCGTGTGTCCGTTGGAGGCGGCGAAAGGCGCTAAATTCCGCCTTTTTATGCCTTGAAGCGGTCGAAAACCTCCGCTATAGAAGCCCGACTTTCGGGCGGAGCCCCTGGCCCCGCCCGTGAAGCCGTTTATCCTCGTCCATTCGGTCGAAATCGCGTCGGCACCCAGCCTGAGGCTGGGTCAGGTGTTTCACCGGATCGGAGGGACGGGGCCACTCTTACCCGCCGACGCCGCCGGGCGATCCCGGCACCCCAGGAGTTTCAATGTCTCAACTCAATCCCACCCGCGAAGACTTCGCCGCACTGCTCGCCGAGAGCCTCACCGCTTCGGACGTGGCCGAGGGCACCGTCGTCAAGGGCACCATTGTCGCCATCGAGAAGGACCTCGCCGTCATCGACGTCGGCCTCAAGGTCGAAGGGCGCGTGCCGCTCAAGGAGTTCGGCGCCAAGGCTCGCGACGGCGAGATGAAGGTCGGCGACACGGTGGAAGTCTACCTTGAGCGCGTCGAGAACGCGCTCGGTGAAGCGGTTCTGTCGCGCGACAAGGCCCGCCGCGAAGAGAGCTGGGTCCGTCTCGAAGTGGCCTTCGAGAAGAACGAGAAGGTGGTTGGCCAGATCTCCAACCAGGTCAAGGGTGGCTTCACCGTCGATCTCGATGGCGCCATGGCCTTCCTGCCGCGTTCGCAGGTCGACATCCGCCCGGTGCGCGACGTCGCCCCGCTGATGCACACGCCGCAGCCCTTCCAGATCCTGAAGATGGACAAGCGCCGCGGCAATATCGTCGTTTCGCGCCG
The DNA here is from genome assembly GCA_963665435.2 of uncultured Pleomorphomonas sp. GTDB lineage: Bacteria > Pseudomonadota > Alphaproteobacteria > Rhizobiales > Pleomorphomonadaceae > Pleomorphomonas. Next base: position 20,468 of record CAXXNH010000013.1, read on the forward strand.
CGTCGTTCTCGAAGAGACCCGCGCCGAGCAGCGCTCCGAGCTGGTGTCGAGCCTCGAGGAAGGCCAGATCGTCGACGGCGTCGTCAAGAACATCACCGATTACGGTGCGTTCGTCGACCTCGGCGGCATCGATGGTCTGCTGCATGTCACCGACATTGCCTGGCGCCGCATCAATCACCCGTCCGAGGTGCTGTCGATCGGCCAGCAAGTCAAGGTGCAGATCGTTCGCGTCAATCAGGAGACGCACCGCATCAGCCTCGGCATGAAGCAGCTCGAGAACGATCCGTGGGATGCCATCGAGGCCAAGTACCCGGTCGGCGCCAAGTTCTCCGGTCGCGTCACCAACATCACCGATTACGGTGCGTTCGTCGAGCTGGAGCCGGGCATCGAAGGCCTGATCCACGTCTCCGAGATGAGCTGGACCAAGAAGAACGTCCATCCTGGCAAGATCGTTTCGACCAGCCAGGAAGTGGAGGTCATGGTCCTCGAGGTGGATTCGGTCAAGCGCCGCATCTCCCTCGGCCTCAAGCAGACCCTGCAGAACCCCTGGGAAGCCTTCCTCGAGAAGTATCCCGTCGGTTCGGTGGTCGAGGGCGAAGTCAAGAACAAGACCGAGTTCGGTCTGTTCATCGGCCTCGACGGGGATGTGGACGGCATGGTCCATCTCTCCGACCTCGACTGGAACCGTCCGGGCGAGCAGGTCATCGAGGAGTTCGGCAAGGGTGACGTCGTCAAGGCGCAGGTTCTCGACGTCGACGTCGAGAAGGAGCGTATCAGCCTCGGCATGAAGCAGCTCGGCGGCGACCCGATGGAGTCGGCTGGCGAGATCCGTCGCAACTCCGTGGTTACCTGTGAGGTGATCGAGGTCAAGGAAGCCGGCCTGGAAGTGCGGATTGTCGACACCGACATCACCGCCTTCATCCGCCGTGGCGACCTTGCTCGCGACCGCAACGATCAGCGCGCCGAGCGCTTCGCCGTTGGCGAGAAGTTCGATGCCCGCGTCACCCAGTTCGACAAGAAGACCCGCAAGGTCGGCCTGTCGATCAAGGCTCTGGAGATCTTCGAAGAGAAGGAAGCCGTCGCTCAGTTCGGCTCTTCCGACTCGGGTGCGTCGCTTGGCGACATCCTTGGCGCCGCCCTCAAGGCCCGCCAGGACGGCGAATAAGCCGGCTCAAGCCGTTGTTTTTACGACATGAAGAAAGGCCCGCTCGCTGCGGGCCTTTTTTCTTGCTACGAATTATTACCATTGCTCCCAAGGTATCCTTGACGAATGCAAGCATCGGGGCAATATTAGTAACTGTCCACTCGATAAGAGTCCGGACGTCAAGACGGGCCTCAACCTTCGAGGCTTGCCGACCTCAAACGATGCTTGGCATCGCAAGGTCAGAAATGAGGGCGTCGCTGAACACGACGCCCTTTTTCTTTTTTGGGTCGTTTCGATGTCTGGATAGACTTTATCTTCACTTCCGGTGGAGTCGTTTTGGGCAGCGGAGCCCCATGTCGGTTTGCCTTGCCCGTTGATCGGCGGGCTGCTACCTCAGGACAATCGGAACCGGCAAGCGGCGAGGTGCCTGATGACCCTTGATGCGGATGCGATCGTGGAGCGGCGACGGCTGCGGCGGCGCCTGTACGTCTGGCGTGGCATCACCCTTGTGCTGGCCATCGGCCTCGCGGTGACTCTCGGGCTTTTTGCGAGCGGCGGTCTGTCTGACAAGGGTGGGGCCCATATCGCTCGCGTCACCGTTTCCGGCATGATCCTGGCCGACGCCGGTCAGCGCAAGATGCTGAAGGACATCGCTTCCTCGGATGCGGTCAAGGCGGTGATCGTTTCCATCGACAGTCCCGGAGGCACCACGGTCGGCGGCGAAGAGCTTTACGACGGTCTGCGCCGCATTGCCGAGAAGAAGCCCGTGGTCGCCACCATGGGTACGCTTGCCACCTCGGCGGGCTACATGACGGCGATCGCCGCCGACCGCATTTTTGCCGAGCGCACGTCCATCACCGGCTCCATCGGCGTGCTGTTCCAGTACGGCAATGTGGGCGCGCTGATGCAGAAGATCGGTGTCGACGTGAAGACGATCAAATCGGCGCCTCTCAAGGCAGAACCGTCTCCCTTTACCTATCCCGAGCAGCCGGGCGCTGCCGAGATGATCCAGCGCCTCGTCGATGACACCTACGCTTGGTTCGTCGATATTGTCGCCGAACGGCGCGGCATTCCGAGACCCGATGTGCTGAAAGTGGCTGATGGGTCGATCTACTCCGGGCGGCAGGCGCTCGATCTCCGTCTCGTCGACGAGATCGGTGGCGAGGACGCGGCTGTCGCGTGGCTCGAGAGCGCCAAGGGGGTCGACAAGGACCTCAAGCTCGTCGACTGGTCGCCCGAGCGGCCTTATGCCGGACTGGGACTTGCCGACCGTGCCATGGCGGCGGTAGGACGCATGGTCGGCATCGATCTTTCGGCATGGAGCAGCGAAGGTCGGCTTGACGGACTCGTGTCCGTTTGGCACCCTCAAAGCTCGAGCCTTCAATGATTTTTTCCATTCGCTCAGCCGGCAGGGAGCTTCTCGCCCATGATCAAGTCTGAACTGGTTGCGCGTATCGCGGCGCAGAACCCGCACCTTTACCAGCGCGACATCGAAAACATCGTCAACACCATCCTCGGCACCGTCGTTGACGCCATGAAAAGTGGCGACCGCGTCGAGCTCCGTGGTTTCGGCGCGTTTTCCGTGAAGAGCCGTCCGGCCCGCACGGGGCGCAACCCGCGCACCGGCGAGAAGGTGCCGGTGTCCGAGAAGTTCGTGCCCTTCTTCAAGACCGGCAAGGAAATGCGCGAGCGTCTCAACGACGGCAAGGTAAGCTGACCTCCGGTCGGCGCAGGAGTGACGCCCCGTGAAGACCTTTCTTCGGATCGTCGTTCTCGGCCCGCTGGCCATCGTGGTGGTGGCGCTGGCTGTCGTCAACAATCAGCCGGTGACGTTGGTGCTCGACCCGTTCAATCCGTCGGCACCCTTCTTCTCGCTCACGGTGCCGCTCTACGTGGTGTTCTTCGCCGTGCTGGCACTTGGAGTGCTGGTCGGTGGCGTCGGCTCCTGGTTCGGTCAGGGGCATGTGCGGCGTGCCGCGCGGCAGAGCCGCCGGGAAGCCGATCGCCTCAAGGCTGAAGTGGAGCGCCATCGGGCTGCCGATAGCCCCGACACGTTGAGCATCGGCGGCCCCGAGGCCGCCTGAAGCGAGTAGCGGCCTTCGGCTGAAGGGACGGACTGTCTCGTGATCACATGCAAGTTCGAGGGTGGCCATGAGGCGGCGCTGCGCCATGCGGTGACCGACAATATTGTCTTGCGCGGTGACGAGGTCTTACTGGTCAAGCGCAGCCAGCGGCTGCTCGAGGGCGGCAAATGGGCCTTGGTCGGCGGTTATGTTGAGCGCGACGAGACACTGCCGGAAGGCGCTGTACGCGAGATTCTCGAGGAGACCGGCTATCGGGTGCGCGACCTGACACTGTTGCGGATCATCGATCGCCCGGACCGGCCAGGCGAGGATCGCCAGAACATAAGCTTCGTGCATTTTTGCAATGCGGTGGACAAGGTCGGGGCGGCCGACGACGAAAGCGACGAGCAGCGCTGGTTTCCGCTCGCCGATCTACCTTCGGCGTCCGAGTTCGCCTTCGATCATTTCGAGAGTCTGGAGCTCTTCCGCGCCTATCGTCGCGAGCCTTTCGGCCTGCCGATCTACGGAGATCTGGCGCGCTGAAAGGCGACTGCCTGCCGGCGTCAGTCTTTGCCCGCTTCGAACTCCTGCGGGTCGAACTCGTAGTGTGTCGAGCAGAACTCGCAGGTCACGCCGATCCGACCGTTTTCCACCATGTCCACGCGTTCGGTTGGCGAGAACGAGGCGATCATCGATCTGACGCTGTCGCGTGAGCAGCGACAACGCTCGACGAGCGGCTGCGGCTCGAACACGCGGGCGCCGCGCTCATGAAACAGTCGATAGAGCAGTGTTTCGGCGCTGACCGAGGGGTCGGTCAGTTCGATATCTTCCACCGTGCCGGAAAGGCTCTGTGCCTCCACCCAGGCATCGTCCTCTTCGCGGGCTGATAGAGCCCCCTCGGGGGCATCGCCAGGGTGAAGGTCGCGATGTCCGGCGCGTTCGGAGGACTCCGGAAGGAACTGCAGGAACAGTCCGCCTGCCCGCCAGGCACGGCGCGGTTCGCGACCCGGATCGCGCGTCAGCACTTCGGCTACGGCCAGGCGGACGCGGGTCGGGATCTGTTCTGACTGCAGGAAGTAGCCATGAGCCGCCTCCTCCAGTGACCGGCCGTCAAGTTCGACGATGCCCTGGTAGCGGCTCATGTGGGCGCCCTGATCAACGGTCATTGCCAGGTGACCGCGACCGAGCAGATCCTCCGGGCGGTCACGCCCGGCCGCCACGGCCGCCGCCACGGCGTCGGCATCGAAACGGGCGCAGGCGCGCAGGGCATCGGGGGCCTCGAAGTCGACGACCAGCATGCCAACCGGCCCATCGGATTGCGTCTGCAGGATGAAGCGCCCCTGGAACTTCATCGACGTGCCGATCAGGGCGGTCAGGGCGACCGCTTCGGCGAGAAGGCGCGAGACGGCCGGCGGGTAGTCATGACGGCCGAGCAGAGCGTCGATCGCCGGCCCGAGCCGCACGACGCGGCCTCGCACGTCGAGGGCATCGACAGCGAACGGCAACACGGCGTCATCACCGCTGGCGGCCATGAGGGGGCGATCGACAGAGCTCATCAGTCTTCCATGGCTCCAAAGCACCAGGCCAGGATGCCCTTGTGGGCATGCAGACGGTTCTCGGCCTCGTCAAAGACGATCGACCGCGGTCCATCCATGATCGACGAGGTCACTTCGTCTCCGCGGTGAGCCGGCAGGCAATGCATGAACACAGCGTCCTTGTCGGCAGCGGCCATCAGACGGTCGTTCACCTGATAGGGCGTGAGGAGGTTATGGCGGCGGCGTTCGCCCTCCTCGTCGCCCATCGATACCCAGGTATCGGTGAAGATGGCATCGGCGCCATCGACGGCCTCGAAGGGGTCGTTGGTAACTTCGATCCTGCCGCCGTTGGCGCGCGCCCAGTCGATCGGCGCCTGCGCCGGGGCGAGTTCCTTGGGGGTCGCGATGCGCATCGTGTAGCCGAAGCGGGCCGCCGCATGCACCAGCGAGTTCAGGACGTTGTTGCCGTCGCCGGTCCAGGCGAAGGTCTTGCCCACCACCGAGCCGCGATGCTCTTCGTAAGTCATGATATCAGCCATGACCTGCGTCGGATGGCTGACTTTTGTCAGACCGTTGATCACCGGCACGGTGGCATACTCGGCCAGCTCATGCAGGGCGTTGACATCGAGAATGCGGATCATCATGGCGTCGACATAGCGCGACATGACGCGAGCCGTGTCGGCGATGGTCTCGCCGCGGCCAATCTGCATTTCGGCGCCGGTCAGCATGACGGTTTCGCCGCCAAGCTGGCGCATGCCCACGTCGAACGAAACGCGGGTGCGCGTCGACGGACGCTCGAAAATCATCGCCAGCACCTTGCCGGCCAGCGGGCCGACGCCCGGACGGCAGCCGTTCACCTTCGACTTGAGATCGCGGGCGCGGGCAAGGATGGAGCGAAGCTCGTCGCCGGAGAGGTCGGTGAGATCGAGGAAATGCTTCGGAGTATGGTCGGTCATGTCTGTTGTCTCGCTCAGGCCGACTTGGCGGCGGCCACCCCAGGGGCGGCGGAAGAAGCTGCGGTGAGGGCGGTCGCGGCAGCGTCGATGCGCTTCACCGCTTCCAGGATCTCCTCGTCGCTGACGATCAGCGGCGGCAGCAGACGTACGACGCCATCGCCGGCTGCGATGGTCAGCAGGTGCTGGTCGCGGAAGGCGGCGTTCATCTCGGCCACGGGGCGCTTGCATTTGAGGCCGAGGAGCAGGCCTTCGCCGCGCACGCCCTCAAAAAGGTCCGGATGTCGATCGATGATGGCAGCCAGGGCCTGCTTGAAGCGGAGGCTTGCGGCGCGTACCCGCTCGAGGAAACCGTCGGCCAGAACGACATCGAGAACGGCATTGCCGACAGCCATCGCCAGCGGGTTGCCGCCGTAGGTGGTGCCGTGCACGCCGGCCTTCATCGCGGCGGCCGCGTCCTCGGTGGCAAGGCAGGCGCCGAGAGGGAACCCGCCGCCGATACCCTTGGCTACGGCCATTACGTCGGGCGTGACGCCAGCCCACTCATGGGCAAAGAAGCGGCCCGTCCGCCCGTATCCGCACTGAACCTCGTCGAAGATCAGAAGCAGGCCGTTGTCGTCGCAGATCTGCCTGAGCGCCCGGAGGCTCTCGGACGGAATGACACGCACGCCCCCCTCGCCCTGGATCGGTTCGACCAGGATGCCGGCGGTTTCCGCCGTTACCGCCGCCTTGACGGCGTCGATGTCGTTGAAAGGAACCTGATCGAAGCCGTCGACCTTCGGTCCGAAGCCTTCGAGATACTTCTCCTGACCGCCGGCGGCGATGGTCGCCAGGGTGCGGCCGTGGAAGGCGCCTTCCATGGTGATGAAGCGATAGCGCTCGGGATGGCCGTTCGCCCAGTGATAGCGACGCACCGTCTTGAAGGCGCATTCGAGAGCTTCGGCGCCCGAGTTCGTGAAGAAGCAGCGGTCGGCGAAGGTATTGGCGACCAAGCGCTCGGCCAGGCGCTCCTGATCGGGAATCCGGAAGGCATTGGAGACATGCCAGACCTTCTCTGCCTGCGCTTTCAGCGTCTCGACAAGATGAGGATGGGCGTGCCCAAGGGCGTTGACGGCGATGCCGGATCCGAAGTCGAGCCAGCGCTCTCCTCGGCTGTCTATGAGCCAGGCCCCCTCGCCTCGTTCGAAGGCCACGTCCGCGCGCGAGAATGTCGCATAGAGCGGAGAGGTGGAACCGGGGGCGGTCATGACAGTTTCCTTTTCAGTGATAGGGGTTTTCCTGCGGACGCCGGTGCCGATAGCGCGAGGCCGACGAATGAAAAAAGCAGGCCGCGCCCCCGGCTTCTCGGCGGCGCGGCCTCTCGCAAGGCGGCTCTATACCACGGGAAACGCCGGATCTGTCAAGGTTTTTGAACTTTGGCCGCCCGAAATTGAAGCAGTCCGACAAGCATTTCCGGCTCTAGCGAATCAGACGCGGAGAGATGGTGGTTGAACAGAAACGCCGACGCCACGATATTTGTTGAAAAGTCGTAAAGCGCCGCAGGGCGTGACTCAGTGGTCATTGCGCCGGAGAGAACGCCCATTGTAGCCTAGATGTCGTCGCCACGAGATATCGTGGCGGGACGCTTCAGCGATACAATCGCATGTGTTTTGCGTTGCCGGGCCAATAGGTGGACCGGGCGTGTCCCTAGGGATTCCCCGGGTGATGCGGCGAAGAGAGGATGAGAAGATGTCCTGGACCGACGAACGTGTCGAGCGCCTCAAGACGCTCTGGTCTGAAGGGTTGAGCGCCAGCCAGATCGCGGCTGAACTCGGCGCCGTGACACGAAACGCGGTGATCGGCAAAGTGCACCGGCTTGGATTGTCGGGCCGGTCGAAGCCGCAGGTACAGCCGGCGCGCCCGACTGTTGCCGCTCCGCCGCGCGTCAAGTCCGCTGCCAGTCGTCCGGTTGCCCAAGCCCAGCCGACGAGCCGGCCGACGGCGCCTGTTCGTCCGATCACGATTGGCGCCACGGCTCTCAAGGCGGACTCCCAGGCCGAAGAGGCATTGGCAATGGCTCCGGTCACCGAGATCGAACCGCCCGTGTTCGAAAAGGTGACGATCCTTTCCTTGACCGAAAGCACCTGCAAGTGGCCGGTGGGTGACCCCGGCAAGCCGGACTTCTTCTTCTGCGGCCGCAAGTCGGAGGTCGGTATTCCCTATTGCGCCTTCCATGCCCGGATCGCCTACCAGCCGTCGGCCGAGCGCCGCCGCGAGCGCGATCGCAAGGCAGCCGGCTGATCGCCGGTCGTGGTCGATGAGAACACGGTGAGGCTGAGGGGGCACCACCTCCTTTGCCTCCTGACCTACAAGGGGCTCGGCTATTCGCCGGAGTTCGTGGCTGGAATGACGGCCACCGCCGCCAGGCTCGTTGCTGGCGCGACCGCCGAGATCGTCGAAGGCGCCGACGACATCTGCGAGCCTCTTTGCCGAACCGAGGAGCATCCCCACTGCCACGAGGCAACGGTGCCCGAGCGCGACCGGCGAGCGCTCTCCCTTGTTTCCAATCTGCTCGACAGACCGCTCAAGCCCGGCGACCGTCTCGTTCTGGACGAACCGCTTCGAGCACGCTTGCGCTCAGCTTACCGCGACGGTGCTTTTGAAGCGGCTTGCGCTCTTTGCGAATGGCAACTGCTTTGTCGCGACATCGCCGCTGGCGGCTACAAGGATACGCTGTTCCGGTCGGCGCTCGACCCACTCTAGTGGAGGCCGGCGAAACCTGGTTCGCCGACATGCTATCCCATTGTTTCCACGCAACTCCGGCGCCAGCTTTTGCAGAGTGTGGGCTAGGTTTCCGTGACTGTGCCGGTTACGGCTTCCAAACGGAACGCCGCGGCCAGCAGTGCCTGGGTGTACGGCTCCTTCGGTGCCGCGAACACTTCGGTGGCCGGTCCCGCCTCCACCACCTTTCCCGCTTTCATGACGATCAGATCGTTGGCCAGCGCCCTGACCACCTTGAGATCGTGGGAAATGAACATGTAGGCAAGGCCGTGCCGCGCCTGCAGGTCGCGCAAGAGATCGACCACCTGGGCCTGTACACTCATGTCGAGGGCCGAGGTCGGTTCGTCGAGCATGACGAACTTGGGCTTCAGCACCATGGCGCGAGCGATGGCGATGCGCTGGCGCTGCCCGCCGGAGAACTCGTGTGGGTAGCGGTGGCGCGTTTCGGGGTCGAGGCCGACCTCGGTGAGGGCCTCCACGACGCGGGCATCGCGCGCCTCCGAGGTGAGGCCCGGTTCATGCACGGAAAGCCCCTCTCCGACGATGTCGGCCACCGTCATGCGTGGAGAGAGCGAACCGTAGGGATCCTGGAAGACGGCTTGAACGTCGCGCCTGAGCGGCCGCATGGCACGGGAATCGAGCCCGTCGATGCGCCGGCCGAGCACCACGATGGGCCCCTGCGAGGAAATGAGGCGAAGAAGAGCGAGGCCGAGCGTCGTCTTGCCGGAGCCGCTTTCGCCGACCACACCCAGCGTTTGACCAGCCCGCAGCTTGAGGTCGACGCCATCGACTGCCTTGACGTGGCCGACGGTGCGGCGAAGGAACCCGGCCTTGATCGGGAACCAGACGCGCAGTTGCTCGGCTTCGACGATGACCGGAGCCTCCAGCGAGGCCACCGGTGGCTCGCCCTTGGGCGCCGCCGCCATCAGGTGGCGCGTGTAGGCATGTTGCGGCGCGGCGAACACTTCCGCCGTCGGGCCGGCCTCGACCACTTCGCCACCGGTCATCACCACCACGTCGTCGGCAAAGCGCTCGACGATGCCGAGGTCATGGGTAATGAACAGGATGGCCATGCCATGCCGTGCCTGCAGCGTCTTCAACAGAGTCAGGATCTGTGCCTGAACGGTGACGTCGAGGGCGGTAGTCGGCTCGTCGGCGATCAGGAGGTCGGGCGCGTTGGCGAGCGCCATGGCGATCATCACGCGCTGGCGCTGGCCGCCGGAAAGCTGGTGCGGATAGGCCGAAAGGCGGGTCTCCGGATCGGGAATGCCGACTTCGTTCAATAGCTCGATCACCCGGCGGCGCACGTTGGCGTCGCCGCTGGCGCCGTGCAGCTTCAGGATCTCGCCGATCTGCCGCTCGATCGATTGCAGCGGGTTGAGCGAGGTCATCGGCTCCTGGAACACCATGGTGATGTCCGCGCCACGGATCTTCCTGAGCTCTGCCTCGTCCGCCTTCAGGAGGTCGCGTCCCTTGTAGAGGATCTCGCCGGAGGGATGCCGGGCGGCCGGGTAGGGCAGCAGGCGAACGATCGACAGGGCCGTCACCGACTTGCCCGAGCCGCTTTCGCCGACGACAGCCAGCGTCCGGCCCTTCTTCAGATCGAAGGAAACGCCGGAGGCGGCAAGCGTTTCACCATGCTCGTGGCGAAAGGCGACGGAGAGGTTACGGACGGAGAGGAGGGCGCCGCCGGTGGTATCAGTCATGGCGGGCCTCACTCGAACGTCTTGCGTGGATCGAAAGCGTCGCGCACCGCCTCGCCGATGAAGATCAGCAAACTCAGCATGACGGCGACCACACAGAAGCCGGTGATGCCGAGCCAAGGCGCGAAAACGTTGGTCTTGCCCTGGCGGAGCAGTTCTCCGAGAGACGGGTAGCCCGCCGGTAGCCCGAAGCCGAGATAGTCGAGCGACGTCAAGGTCGTGATGGAGCCATTGAGGATGAAGGGCAGGAAGGTCAGCGTCGCCACCATGGCGTTGGGCAGAAGGTGCCGCCACATGATGGTAAGGTTGCCGACGCCGAGCGCCCGCGCCGCGCGCACGAACTCGAAATTGCGGGCTCTCAGGAACTCGGCGCGCACGACGCCGACGAGATGCGTCCATGAGAAGGCGAGCAGGATCAGCAGCAGCACCAGGAAGGACGGCGCGATCACCGAGGAGACGATGATCAGGAGATAGAGCGTCGGCACCGCGTTCCAGATCTCGATGAAGCGCTGCATCAGGAGGTCGGTGAGGCCACCGTAGTAGCCCTGCACGGCGCCGATGGCGATGCCGACGAACGAGGAAACGACAGCCAGCGTCAGACCGAACAGAACGGAGATGCGGAAGCCGTAGAGGGCGCGGGCGACGACGTCGCGCCCCTGGTCGTCGGTTCCGAGCCAGTTCATGTTGCCGAACACGCACTCCCTGTCATTCACGCCTTCGGCGTAAGCCGAACAGCGCTCGGCAGGTGACAGCAGGAAGGCGGGCGGCGAGGGCGCGGGCGTCGGCGCGTCGGTGTTGGGCGTGTCGAAGGAATAGCGGATCGGCGGCCAGAGCATCCAGCCGTTGCTCTCGATCTCGTCGCGATTGAAGGGATCGCGATAGTTGGTGATCGCGAGGAAGCCGCCGAATTTCTCCTCCGGGTAGTCGACCAGCACTGGGAACAGGATCTCGCCCTTGTAGGAGACGACGATAGGCCGGTCGTTGGCGATGACGTTGGACAGAAGCGTCGCCACGAACAGCACCAGGAAGATCCAGAACGACCACCAGCCCCGGCGGTTGGCCTTGAAATTCTGCCATCTGCGGCGGTTGACCGGCGACAGCCAGGGGCGCCTTGCTGCGGGAAGGGCGTTCATGGGCGTCATACCTCCCGGCTCTCGAAATCGATGCGCGGATCGATCCACATGTAGGTGAGGTCTGAGAGGATGTTGATGACGAGGCCCATCAGCGAGAAGACGTAAAGGGTCGCGAACACGACGGCATAGTCGCGATTGATCACCGATTCGAAGGATAGCAGCCCGAGACCGTCGAGCGAGAAGATCGTCTCGATCAGCAGCGATCCGGCAAAAAAGGAGGCGATGAAGGCGCCTGGGAACCCGGCGATGACGATCAGCATGGCGTTGCGGAACACGTGGCCATACAGCACCTTTCGCTCCGAAAGGCCCTTCATGCGCGCCGTCAGCACATACTGTTTGCGGATTTCGTCGAGGAAGGAGTTCTTGACCAGCAGCGTCGTTGTGGCGAAGGCGTGCGTCGCCATGGCGAGCAGCGGCAAGGCCATGTGCCAGAAATAGTCCAGGATGCGCTCGGGCCAGGCCATGGCGCTCCAGCCCTCGGATGTCAGCCCGCGCAGCGGAAAGATCGACCAGAACGACCCGCCTGCGAACAGCACGATGAGCAGGATGCCGAACAGGAAGCTCGGAACGGCATAGCCGATGGCAATGACGAAGGACGTCCAGACGTCGAAGCGCGAACCGTCGCGCACGGCCTTGGCGATGCCGAGCGGAATGGAGATGCCGTAGGAAAGAAGCGTCATCCAGAGGCCGAGCGAGATCGAAACCGGCAGCTTTTCCTTGATGAGGTCGATCACCGAAATGGAGCGGAAATAGCTCTCGCCGAAATCGAAGCGGGCATAGTTCCAGAGCATCAGGCCGAAGCGTTCGAGCGGCGGCTTGTCGAAGCCGAACTCTTTCTCGAGCTTCTTGATGAACTCGGGGTCGAGCCCTTGAGCTCCGCGATATTTCGAGGTGATAGCCTCGCCCGACATCTGGTCGGGCGACTGCCCCCCGAGGTCGGCGCCGGCGCCCGTAAAGCGATCCGTGGCGCCGATGTCGGTGCCCTGCAGCTTGGCGATCACCTTCTCCACTGGCCCGCCGGGCGCAAACTGCACGACGGCGAAATTGATGGCCATGATGCCGATCAGTGTCGGAATCATCAGGAGGGAGGCGTCTGAGAATGTAGCCTGCCATAAAGCGGAACCTCGTCTCGACGTCGTCAGCGGGAAAGGCCGGCCGCCGAAGCCGCGGCTGGGTCGTACCACCAGACATCGGGAAAGCCGACGGAGTATTTCGGCAGAGCCTCCGGATGGCCGAAGCGCTTCCAGTAGGCGTAGAAGCTGTTCTTCGAATAGAAGAGCGGGATGACGTAGTTGCCTGCAAGCAGCACCCGATCGAGTGCGCGCGTCGCGGTGACGAGCGCTTCCCGGTTCTCGGCGTAGATCACCTTTTCGATCAGTGCGTCGACGGCGGCATTCTTGATGCCGGCGGTATTGCGCGAGCCGGGCAGGTCGGCCGCCTTCGATCCCCACATCTCGCGCTGCTCGTTACCCGGCGACAGAGACTGGCCCCAGACATCGACGGTCATGTCGAAATCGAAGCTCCGCGTGCGGTTGAGATACTGGGCATCGTCGACGAGGCGCAGGTCGAGGTCGATGCCGATGCGACCCAGTGCCTTGGCAAAGGGGGAGATGTAGCGTTCGTCGAGCGAGCTGAAGGTGAGGTACTCGATCTGGAAGGGCTCCCCCTTGGCATTGCGCATCTTGCCGTCCCGGATGGTCCAGCCGGCTTCGGCGAACAGCGTGACCGCCTGCCGGAGGTTTGCGCGCACTGCCTCGGGCGTACCCCCAACCGGGTTGGCGTACGGGGTGGTGAACACCGCGGGCGGCAGCTTGTCGCGCAGTGGCTCCAGGAGTGCCAGTTCGTCCGGGCTCGGCAGGTTCTTGGCGGCTAGTTCGGTCCCGAAGTAGAAACTGTCGATACGGTCGTAGAGATTGAAGAAAACCGTTCGCTTCAGTGTCTCGTAGTCGAAGGCGAGATTGAGCGCCCGACGAACACGCGCGTCCTGATACTTTGCCAAGCGCAGGTTTGGCACGAGCGC
>CAXXNH010000014.1:0-232500 GCA_963665435.2 uncultured Pleomorphomonas sp.
TTCGGCGCGACCGAAGCGGGGCTGGCCCACGCCTTCATGGAAAAAGGCGGCGTGCTCGTTCGGTTTGCCGGTCCCCGGCTCGCTGCGTCCGACGAGACAGAGGTTCCAACTCCTCTTCGTCAGGGTGATCGCGCCCTCGGCGGCTCCCTGTCCTGGAGTCGCCCCCAATCGCTCGGCAGCTTTGCCGATAGCGGCCCCTATGCCGGCCTCGCGGTTCCCGACGACGTGACGGTGAACCGGCAGGTCCTGGCCGAACCCGGCATCGATCTCGCCGACCGGACGTGGGCCAGCCTGTCCGATGGCACACCGCTGGTCACGGCCGCTCCCGTCGGCGACGGCTGGCTGGTTCTGTTCCACGTCACCGCCGACACGCGCTGGTCCAACCTGCCCATATCGGGCGTGTTCGTGGAGATGCTGCGTCGGACCGTAGCCCTTGGCGCGGCCGACGGAGGAGCGCACGAGATCGGCGACGCCACCATATTGCCACCGCTTTCCCTTCTCGATGGCTACGGCCGCGCTTCCGCGCCAACCACCGGCGTTACCGGCATCCGCGCAACGGACATCGCGACGCTCCGTCCTTCGCGCTCGACGCCGCCCGGACTCTACGGCAGCGATGACGGTTTCCGCGCCCTCAATCCGATGAGATCGGACATGATCTACACCTCCCCTGGCCTTGACGGCCTGGGAGATGGCGTGCACCGGATCGGCCTCGTCGCCGAAACCGCGATCGACCTGTCCCCCTTCGGTTTCGCCCTCGCCTTTCTTCTCCTTCTCGTCGATGGGCTTGCCGTCACTGCCCTTGCCGGCGGGTTCCGGTGGCGTGGATCGGTGGCCGCCATCTTCCTGATCGGCATCGCCTTTCTCGGCACCCAGCCTCAAGCCCATGCCGCCGACGACACTCACCTCCTGGAAGCTCTCTCCACGACCCGGTTCGCCTATGTCGAGACCGGCATTGTCGACGTCGATGAGACCAGTCGGGCCGGGCTGTCAACGCTTTCCCGCTTCATTGCCTCGCATTCCTCGCTGGAGCCGGGCGAACCGATGGCGGTCGACCCTGAACACGACGAACTGTCGGTCTTTCCGCTGATCTACTGGCCTATCGACGCAGCGGCGGCGATGCCGTCGGCCACCGCCATGACACGCATAGAAGCCTTCATGAAGGACGGCGGTACCGTGTTGTTCGATAGCCGTGACGACGCCGAATTCTCGGCCGAGTCACCCAACACCGCGCGTCTGCGCGACATGTTGTCGATGATCGACGTGCCGCCTCTCGAACCGGTACCGTCAGACCATGTGCTTACCAAGTCCTTCTACCTGCTTGGTGCTTTTGTCGGCCGGACCGAAGGATCACCGCTTTGGGTCGAGGCGCCCGACAATAGCGAGAACGAAGCTGACGACACGGAGCGTCCGGTACGGGCCGCCGACGGCGTGTCTCCGCTGCTGATCACCGGAAATGACCTTGCCGGCGCCTGGGCGGCGGACGAAGGCGGCGCCTTCCTGCATCCTCTGGTACCCGGTACCCCTCGCCAGCGGGAGTTCGCTTTCCGCGCCGGCGTCAACATCGTCATGTACGTCCTGACGGGCAACTACAAGGCGGACCAGGTGCACGTGCCGGCCCTCCTCGAACGGCTGGGGGAATAAGGCCGTCATGATCTGGTCGCTGTCCTTCACCCCCCTTCTGCCTGTCCCGGTTCTCGTCGTCGGCGGCGTCATGGCGCTCGCCGTTCTCGCCCTGATGGCTTTCCGCCGTCGACCCGGCATACTCCTCAGGACGCTTGCCCTCGCTCTCCTGCTGCTTGGCGCGGCGAAGCCCGAGCTCGTCGCCGAGGATCGCAAGGCTCTCCCCTCTGTGGTGGCACTGGTTGCCGACCGCAGCGCCTCGCAGTCGCTGGCGGACCGGCCGGCCGATACCGACGCCGCCTACGCGGCCTTGAAGGAGCGTCTGTCCCGCCTACAGGGCGTAGAACTGCGCGAAGTGCCGGCGGCAGCCACCGACAACGCCGACGGGACTCGCCTTTTCGCCGATGTCGGCCGTGCCCTCTCCGACGTGCCGGCCGATCGAATCGGCGGCGTGGCCATTGTCACCGACGGCAGGATCCACGACGTGCCGAAGGATGTCGCCGGGCTCGGGTTCTCCGCTCCCGTGCATGTCCTCGTCACCGGCGATCCAGGTGAGTACGATCGTCGCATCGAGCTGACGTCCAGCCCCAAGTTTGCGCTTGTCCGGTCGACGCAGCGCCTCAGCTTTCGCCTCGTCGACGACGGCAGGTCGCCGGATGGCACGGCGGTGCCCGTGATCGTGCGCCGCGACGGCGAGATCGTGGCCACGGTGACCATGGCGCCGGGCGAGGAACGCACCGTCGACATCGGCATACCCCACGCCGGCGACAACATTGTTGAAGTGGAAGCTCCGCCGCTTCCCGGCGAGATATCGCCCCTCAACAACACCGAGGTCGCCGTCATCGACGGCGTACGCCAAGCGCTGCGCGTCCTGCTGGTGTCAGGCGAGCCGCATGCCGGCGAACGCACATGGCGAAACCTTCTGAAGTCGGACGCCTCGGTCGATCTCGTTCACTTCACCATCCTTCGGCCTCCGGAGAAACAGGACGGCACGCCGATCGACGAGCTGTCGTTGATCGCCTTCCCCACCCGCGAACTGTTCGACGAGAAGATCGACGACTTCGACCTGATCATTTTCGACCGCTACGAGAAGCGCGGCGTGCTGCCGCTTCTCTATTTCGACAACATCGCCCGCTACGTCGCCGACGGCGGGGCCCTGCTGATGGCGGCTGGCCCGGATCCGCTCAACGCCGACAGCGTCTATGACAGCCCGCTTGCACCGCTTCTGCCGGCCATTCCCGACGGCAACGTGATCGAAACGCCGTTCCGCCCCGCCATCACTCCTCTTGGCGCACGCCATCCGGTGACGGCGAACCTGCCCGGTGGAAACGTCGATCCGCCCCGCTGGTCGCGCTGGTTCCGTCTCGTCGAAACCCGCGAAATCGTGGCGACGCGTTGATGTCGGGGCCGGACGGCAAGCCCCTGCTCGTGCTGTCCCGTGAGGGCAAGGGTCGCGTCGCCATGCTGCTCAGCGATGAGGTCTGGCTGTGGGCGCGCGGTTTCGAGGGTGGAGGCCCCCACG
This sequence comes from uncultured Pleomorphomonas sp., assembly GCA_963665435.2. GTDB lineage: Bacteria > Pseudomonadota > Alphaproteobacteria > Rhizobiales > Pleomorphomonadaceae > Pleomorphomonas. The sequence goes on from CAXXNH010000014.1 coordinate 3,143, forward strand.
CCGAGCTGTTGCGCAACGTTGCCCACTGGCTGATGGGCGAACCCGAGCTTGAAGAGGAGGCGCTTCGCCTATCCGGTGAAGGTGGCAAACTCACCGTCGAACGGCGCACCTTGAAGGACAGCGCCGAACCGGTAACCGTGACTTTTCCGGACGGCTCGGAAAGCCGGTTGTCCGACCTCTCCCCTCTCGGCCCCGGCCGCTTCGGGGCGACGATCGCCACGCCGATACCCGGTCTCTACAAGGCGACGGACGGCACACTCACGGCCCTCGCCCACGTCGGTCCCGCCAATCCGCGCGAGTTCCGAGCCCTCGTTTCAACAACGGAACCGGCGCGGTCTATCGCCGAAGCAACCGGCGGCGCGTCGATCCGGCTCCGGGCAGAAGCCGACGGACCATTGAACGTTCCCACGGTCGCGCTCCGCCAACCAGCCGCGAGCACCTTTTCGGGAAATGGCTGGATCGGCTTCAAGACGTCGAAAGCCTACGAGGTCGCAGGCATCGAAACCGTGCCGGTCTATCTGGGATTGCTTGCCGGCGCCTTGCTGCTGTTGGCGCTCGGCGGCCTCTGGTGGCGCGAAAGCCGATAATCGGTCGGCCTCAGACGGCCGGACCGATTGCCCTGACCAAGCCGGCAACCCCCTCGGAGGCGCCCGGCGTCAACTCGGCCCATAGCAGGCGAGCCGGATCGACCGGTCCCGGCAACTCCACCCGCCCTGCCGGCACGACGCGAAAGCCGAACGGCCAGTAGTAGGGAAAGTCGCCAACCAGGACAACCAGCCTATGGTGCCGCTGCCGTGCCGCCTCCATGGAAAGCCGCATCAGCGCCTTGCCGACGCCGAGGCTCTTGAGCGCCGGCAGTACGGCAAGCGGGCCAAGCAGCAGCGCAGGCGTTTCGCCCACCGCGATCGCGGTCAGTCGCACCGAACCGATAACGCTCCCCCTGTAAACGGCGACGAGGCTCGTCGGACCGTCGGCAGCGTGGCCTTCGCGCAGACGGAACGCCGTGCGGCTGTAGCGGCCGGGACCGAAAGTCACGTCGTGGATGGCGTCAATGGCGGCGGCGTCCTCGGCCACCTCTGGGCGAAAGGTCACATCCTCAAGCGCAAAGGCGTCGATGGAACGAGCAAGCGAGAGATCGATGGCGGTCATGTCGAACCGTGGGAAATCGGGGTGCGGCGCCATCGATCCGCAGTCCCCCCAAGGAGTTCGACCGATCAGGCGCAGGAAAACACGAAAGCACGCTCAAAAGCGCGTTCGTCGCGTCGTCGTCGCTGATCGTGGCCGAAGAGCATGCAACTCTCCCAAAGGGTTCGTCGCCCCATAGCATGACGGAGATGCGCGCACAAGCGCCAGATCCTCCGTCAGACGCTGGCGGTCGTTCGACTCCCGACGATCCGGCCGCTGTCGAGCTCCACCACGCTGTCCATGCGGTGAAGCGCGGCGCGGGCATGGGTGATCAGGACTACCGTTCGGCCAACCATCCGGTCAAGCACACGATCGAGGACGGCAGCCTCCGTCTCCGGATCGAGCCCTTCGCCCGGCTCGTCGAGAACGAGAATGTCCGGCGCAAGCAACAGCACGCGGGCGATGGCGACGCGGCGCGCCTCTCCGCCCGATAGCGTTGTTCCCGCAACCCCGATCGGCGTCGCAAGCCCCTGCGGCAACCGGGCGACGAAATCGGTCAGCCCGGCGGCCTCGAGAACGGCGGCGAGCTCCTGAGCCGTCGCCGAAGGACGGCCGAGGCGGAGGTTGTCCTCAAGCGTCGCGGTGAAGAGGTGCGGTTTCTGGGCCACCACCCCGATCGTCCGGCGAACGTCGGCCAGTGCGAGTTCCTTGATGGGAACGCCGCCCAGCAGGATCTCTCCGGCATCAGGATCCCGCAACCGAGCGAGCAGGGCTGCCACCGACGACTTACCGGCGCCACTTTCTCCGACGAGCGCCACGCGACTGCCTTGTGGGATGTCGAGAGTGATGCGATCGAGCGCCGGCCGTGCGCCTCCGGGATAACGGAGCGTCAGGCCCTCAAGGCGGAGATCACGCCGTTGGGATAACTCCCGGGGCGCGGCCTGCTCGATGACCGGCGGCTTGCGGTCGAGAATGGCAAACAACCGCCGCGCCGAGGCAAGCGTCGACGCAACGCCGAGGAAAGCCGCCGGCAACCCCATGAATGCCTCGGCCGCCGACAGGGACAACAGCGCGGCCATCGCCAGATCCGGCCCGGCCATCCGGCCCGCAGCCACAAGCGGCACGCTTATGACGAGCGCCCCAATCAGCGCCAGATCGCCGGAGAGCCGGCCCAGCGCCTGCCCGAAGGCCGCCCGACGGGCAAGCCGGCGTTCGACCTCGACCAGGGAAGCCATCGTCTCCACGAGCCGGTCGCGATGCTCGGCGAACGCGCCGACGACCATAAGCGGCATCAGACCTGAAAGATCGTCGACGACCAGACGACGGAGGTCGGCCGAACGCGCTGTCAGTGCGCGTCCGGGACCGGCTGCCGCGACAGCGGCGAGCGCCGGTGCCAGAAGACCGAATGCGGCGAGAACCGCAATGACGCATGCCGACAACAATCCGTCGTGCAGGAAGAGCACCAGTCCAACCGCGGCAAGCGTCAGCACGGCCACGGCCAACGGTGAGAGAAGCCGCAGGAACGTCAGCTCCAGCCGGTCGATGTCGGCCTTGAGCCGCGCAAGCAGATCACCCGACCGGAGGTCGTCGAGCGCTGCCGGGGCGAGCGGCACCATCTTGGCGAACAGGTGGGTTCGGGTGTCGGCGAGAAGGCGCAGCGTTGCTTCGTGTCCGATCACCCTGTCGATGTAGCGACCGCCGGTGCGCAGGATGGCCAGCCCCCGGATGATCGCAGCCGGGGTGAAATAATTCATCGTGACGCCGGCAAGGCCGGCAGCGGCCATGGCGGTGATGAACCAGCCGGATACCGCCATCAGTCCGACGTTGGCGAGCGTCGCAATGAGCGACACCAGCATCGACAGCAAGATCCATCCGACATGTCGCCGATAGAGACCGAGGAGGCGGAACAGATCTCTCACGCCGAGCCTCCGCCATCCAGCGTTGCCAACATGGTGGCGAATGCTCCGCCTTGCGCCCTTAGCTCGTCCGGTTTTCCTTCTTCGATAAGCCGCCCGGCGGAAAGCACCAATACCCGATCGGCGGCCTCCACGGTCTTGAGACGATGAGCGATGGTAAGACGTGTGCGACCGTCGGACAGTCTGGCGATCGCCTCACCCACCACCGCCTCGGTAGCGGCGTCGAGGTGAGCGGTCGGCTCATCCATCAAGACGAGCGGCGCCGGAGCAAAGAAGGCACGGGCCAGCATCAACCGCTGCATCTCCCCGCCCGACAAGCCGGCTCCGCCCTCGCCAAGCCGGCTACCTGCGCCATTGGGAAGGCGGTCCACGAACTCGTCGGCACGGGCCGCCCGCAGCGCGGCCCCGACATCGCCGGAGCGACCCATCGCGATGTTATCGGCGACGGATGCGTCGAACAGGAAGGCGCGTTGCGGCAGGAAGGCGATGTGACGCCGGACATCGTCGAGATCAAGGGATGCGAGCGGGCGACCGTCGATCAGGATCGACCCCAACGTGGGCTCCAGGAATCCAGCGATCAACGACAGTACCGTCGACTTGCCGGCGCCACTCTCACCGACGAGCGCAACCTGTTCGCCCGCCCGAACCTCGAAGCTGACCCCATCGAGGGCAAGACGCCCATCCCCGTAGCCAGCCGAAACGTTCTCGAAGCGAATCGAGACCGCCTCTCTGGCGGCGAAAGGCTCGTTGCCGGACCGCCCGGACGCCGGGCGCGCCAGAAAATCGGAAAGGCGCTCGGCTGCGGCAATCGCTTCCATCCGCGCATGCCGTTCAGTGCCCAGCGTCCTGAGCGGCGCATAGAACGCCGGAGCGAGCAAAAGCACGGTAAGGCCGTCCACAAAGGCGATCTCACCCCAGAGAAGCCGGAAGCCAATCAGCACCGCCGTCACGGCGATGGAAACGGTAGCGAAAAACTCAAGAACCAGCGCCGACAGAAAAGCGATGCGCAGGACCTTCATGGTCTCGCGCCGGTAACCGTCGGCTGTCCTGGCGACAAGCGCCACCTCGCGCTTGGCAGCGCCGAGCAGCACAAGGTCGGCGAGGCCAGCAACCGCATCGAGAAGATGGCCGCCGAGCCGAGCCATCGAAGCCCATTGTCGCTGGTTGGCCCGCTCGGCCGAGCGTCCTGCCAGCACCATGAACAAGGGCAGCAACGGCAAGGTCACCGCAAATACCACCGCCGATCTCCAATCGACCGGCAGGACCACAAGAAGGATCGCGAGCGGCAGCACCGCGACGGTCGCGGTCGCGGGCAGCCACTGCCGCCAATAAGGTTCGATACCGGAAACCGCATCGGTCAGCGTCGTCGCGACATCGCCGGTGGCGGTGCCGGAAAGCCGCACCGGTCCCAGTGCCGCGACATGATCGAGCAACCTGGCGAACAGCTTCTGCCTGGCCCTGGCCGAAACGGTGAAACCAATCTGCGCGCCGGCATAGCCCATGAGCGCCTTGAGCAAGGCGATGGCGAAAAGCAGAGCCAGGGTGGGAAGGACGGCGGCAAGGTCGGCGCCGTGAAAGACCGCGGCATCAATGACACGGGCGGTGAGGAAAGCTGCGCCCACCCCCAACAGCCCTTCAAAAACGGCAGCGGCAAGAAGCAGCGCCGTCTCCTTTCGCACACTGGCCGAAAGGTTTTCGAGAAGGGTCTCGGGTTTGCTCATGCGAAAAGGAATGGACCGGAGCTTGGAATGGGACAAGCCGGATTGCCATGCGCCGACCAAAACCGCAAGGGTGGCTGCTTTCACTTGGGCGCGACTGGAAAGGTGGCCGGCACGGGGGCGGGACAACCGCGCCGGCCCCGGTGGCGCGGCGGGAGAGCCGCCGCGCCGGGCTGTGTCATTCGGACGCGTCGATGTCGAGACCGTCCTGGAATTCGAACCACATCACGTTGATCACGCCGATTGCAGCTGCGGCCGTGACACCGAGGATCCAGGCAAAATACCACATTGTCCGTTCTCCTATGTCAGTAGGCCGAGTGCGAGCGGGTGGAGATCTCTTCCGCCGTGACGCGTCCCCACATCCGCCAGTAACACCAGACGGTATAGGCGAGCACGATCGGCAGGAAGATCACCACGGCCCAGAACATGACATTGAGCGTCAGATGGCTGGAAGTGGCGTCCCACACGGTCAGGCTGGAGTTCGGGTCGAGGCTCGACGGCATCACGAAGGGGAACATCGAGAGACCGGCGGTGCCGATGATGCCCGCCATGCCGAGCGCCGACGTGACGAAGGCGAAACCGGGACGATCGGCTTTCGCCAGCAGGGCGGTCAGGAGCGGTCCAAGCAGACCGATGACCGGAGCCAGCATCGCGATGGGCATCGTCGTATAGATGTCCAGCAAGGCACCGGACGCCACCACGACCTGCTTGTTGAGCGGGTTGGGCATGGCGTCGAGCGGCGGCTGCGAGACGATGCGATAGCCGTCGATGCCTAGCCATACCCACACGCCGGCAACCGCAAACAGCACGGCGACCACGGGGGACAACCGAACCGCCAGAGCTCGCGACCGCGCCGCGACGTCACCGGAAGCGCGCAGCTGCAACCAGATGGCGCCGTGGGCGACAAGCATGCCCAGCGAGATCAGGCCGGCCAGGAGCGCGAAGGGATTGAGCAGCGGCAGCAGGGCAAAGATGAACGACCCCTGATAGTGAGCGCGCAGGATTTCGTCCAGGTAAAACGGCACACCCTGCAGCAGGTTGCCAAAGGCGACGCCGAAGATCAGCGCCGGAATCGCGCCACCGGCGAACAGACCCCAATCCCAGGCACTGCGCCACTTCGGATTGTCGAGTTTCGAACGATAGTCGAAGCCCACGGGCCGGAAGAACAGGGCGAACAACACCAGGAGCATCGCCATGTAGAAGCCGGAGAAAGCGGCTGCGTAAACGGCGGGCCAAGCGGCGAAGATGGCGCCGCCGGCCGTGATCAGCCACACCTGATTGCCGTCCCAGTGCGGGCCGACCGTGTTGATGGCAATCCGCCGCTCGGCGTCGGTCTTGGCGACGAAGGGCAAAATCGAGCCCACGCCCATGTCCATGCCGTCGGTGATGGCAAAGCCGATCAGCAGGGCGCCGACCAGAATCCACCAGACAAACTTCAGGATTTCATAATCGAACATGGTGGTTTCCTCACTCTGCCGGAGCGACGCGGACCGAGCCCGGCATCTGAGTTTCGAAGTGATAGCGGCCAGTACCGAGCGAGCTCGGGCCGAGGCGAGCAAACTTGAACATCAGGTAGACCTCGATCACCAGAAGGCCGGTGTAGAGAACCAGGAAGCCGGTCAACGAGAAGATGAGGTCGGTGATGGTGAGGCTAGACGTCCCGAGGAAGGTCGGCAGCACTTCGCCGATTGCCCAGGGCTGGCGACCGAACTCGGCGACGAACCAGCCAAGCTCACAGGCAAGCCAAGGCAGCGGCAAGGACCACAACGCAGCCCTCAGCAACCAGCGGTTCTTCTCGTGGCTGCGTCGAGCGCTGACATAGAAGGCCGAAGCGAAGATCACCAGCATGATGAAGCCGAAGCCGACCATGAAACGGAAGGCCCAGAACAGCGGCCAGACCTTGGGAATGGTGCTGTCGGCAGCCGCCTGGATCTGCTCTTCGGTGGCGGTGGCCGGATCCTCGACGAACTGCTTCAGCAACAACCCGAAGCCGATGTCCTTGGCGTGGGCGTCGAACACCGCACGTGTCTCCGGTGTCGCGTCGCCGCCGCGGATCTTCATCATCGCCGCGTAGCCTTCCTGACCCGAACGGATGCGGGCAAGGTGCTGCTCGCGCAGGTCGTTGAGGCCATGCACCGGCTTGTCGAGAGACCGGGTGGCGATAAGGCCGAGAGCATAGGGGATCTCGATCGCACCGTGAGTGGCCTTCTCCTCCTGCGAGGGGAAGCCGATCAGGTTGAACGGCGCCGGAGCCGGCTGCGTCTCCCACTCGCCCTCGATCGCGGCGAGCTTGACCTTCTGCACGTCGCCGAGTTCATAGCCGCTCTCATCGCCGAGCACGATGACCGAAAGGCAGGACGCAAGGCCAAAGCCGGCAGCGACGGCGAACGAACGCTTGGCGAAGGCGACATCACGCCCCTTCAGGAGATACCAGGAGGAAATGGCAAGGACGAACATCGAAGCGGTGGTGTAACCGGCCGCGACGGTGTGGACGAACTTGACCTGAGCCACCGGATTGAACAGCACCTCGGAAAACGACTGCATCTCCATGCGCATCGTCTCGGGCGAGAAGATGGAACCGACCGGGTTCTGCATCCAGCCGTTGGCGACCAGGATCCAGAGAGCCGACAGGTTCGAACCGATAGCCGTCAGGAAGGTGACCCCGAGATGCTGCCGCTTGGTAAGCCTGTCCCATCCGAGGAAGAACAGACCGATAAAGGTCGACTCGAGGAAGAAGGCCATCAAACCTTCGATGGCCAGCGGCGCACCGAAGATATCGCCCACATAATGCGAATAGTAGGACCAGTTCGTACCGAACTGGAACTCCATGGTGAGGCCGGTCGTGACGCCGAGGGCGAAATTGATGCCGAACAGCTTTCCCCAGAACTTGGTCATGTCCCGGTAGATTTCCTTGCCGGTCATCACATAGACGGTTTCCATGATGACCAGCAGCCAGGTGAGCCCCAGCGTCAGCGGAACAAAGATGAAGTGGTACATTGCCGTGGCGGCGAACTGCCAGCGCGACAACTCCACGAATGTCTGATCGAACATGATGGTCGACATCCTCTCAGCGAATGCAGTCCGCGAGCGCCTGCCGCGCTCGGACCGCCGTGTTCTTCCTCAAGGGCTCGCCGCGTCGCCGGCAGGCCGGCGGAGGGCAGAACTCATCGATCCGGAGGGCGAACAGGCAGCGTCAACCGCCCGCTTCCGGCGACATTCACCGACAGCGACGGCGTGAACGACCATCATCTTTGCGACCCCCGTGGCCGGTTGGTACCGGCGGACCGTCGGATTCCCCCTCCGACAATCGACATGGACAGAACTAGCGATATAAAGCTATACAGTCAATATACCTTTGGAGGAAGGTCGCCATGAAAATCAACGCCGTGACCCACGGCGCCCTTCGAATCCTGATGATCTGCGGTGACGGCGAGCCGGTGACGCTTCCGGAAATGGCCAACCGGCTCGGCATGCCGGAGGCGCGTGTCACCCGTTCCTGCAATGCGCTTGCCCGCGCCGGTCTTCTGGTCGGCCGTCGAGGACGCGGCGGCGGCTATCGCCTCGGGCGGCCGGCGGAGAAGATTTCAGTGCTGTCGGTGATCGACCTGTTCGAACCGGAAGACGACATGCGCATCTGCGGACGGGTCGATGCGACCGCCTGCCGGAACTGCTCGTTCGCCGCCGCATGCACCGAAGCCTACCAGGCAATGAGGGACGAGCTGGCGGCCATTTCCGTCGCGGACATCCTGATAGATCACACCCACCAGCATGCGCCGGAGATCGCGTAAGTCTGGGAAAGCCGCCCCATGGGCGAGCAAAGCGGTCAGGCGCGAGCGACGAGCAGTTCGTCGCCACATGCGGCACCCCGGACCGGCTTCGCCGACGAGGCGCCATCGAGCAAAGCCCTGAACTCCGCCTCGTTGCCGGCCACGTCGGCGAGAGTCAACCGATCGAGCACGTCGAGGAAAGCGTCGGTGGCCCGGCGGAGCACCTGGCTCATGCGACAGCGATCGGTCAGCGGGCAGGTGTTGGTCTCAGGGTCGAGACACTCCACCACCGAAAGGCCATCCTCGGTAAGGCGCACCACTTCGCCGATCACGACCGACTCCGCCGGCCGATTGAGGCGGAAGCCGCCTCGATTGCCCCGCACGGTCTCGAGATAACCCCAGGTCCCGAGCTGATGGACGCACTTGACGAGATGCGACTGCGGCAGATCGAAGGCCTCGGAGACTTCCCGGATCGTGGTCAGGCGCGGCGAGCGCGCGGCGGCTGCCAGCAGCACCCGAAGCGAGTAGTTGGAATAGCTAGTCAGTCGCATAACGCCCCCGGGCTTCCGCTTGCATCGGGATGTCCATGCAGGGAATCGCACGCTCCGGGCTGCTTTTCAAGACCGCGTCAGTCTTAGGCGACGATCACACGGCGATTCTGCCGCGGACCGCTTCCTCGTCCATGTTGTCGCGATTGCCTGACATCACGATTTCGCCGCGGTCCATGACCACGAAATCGTCGGCGAGATCCCTGGCGAAATCGAAATACTGCTCGACCAGCACGATCGCCATGTCACCCTGACGGCGCAAGAAGGAAATGGCGTGGCCGATGTCCTTGATGATCGACGGCTGGATGCCCTCGGTCGGTTCGTCGAGCACGAGAAGACGCGGCCGCGTCACCAGCGCCCGACCGATGGCAAGCTGCTGCTGCTGGCCGCCGGAAAGATCGCCGCCACGCCGACGCAGCATGTCCTTCAGGACCGGAAACAGGTCATAGATCATGTCGGGCACGTAGCGGTCGGCCCGCTTCAGCGTGGCGAACCCGGTTTGAAGATTTTCCTCCACGGTCAGGAGAGGAAAGATCTCGCGCCCCTGAGGAACGATCGCAACGCCGCGCCGCACCCTTTCGTAGGGAGACAGCCCCGTCAGGTCGCCGCCATCCAGGCGAATCGCACCGGCCGAGATCGCTTGCAAGCCGGCGATCGCCCGCATCAGGGAGGTCTTGCCGACGCCATTGCGGCCGAGCACGGCCGTGACGCGCCCCGCGGCGGCCGACAGTGACACCTTTCTGAGCGCCTGGGCGGCGCCATAATGGAGGTCGACGGTTTCGACGTTCAGCATTGTTTCCGGTCCTTCACCGCCCAAGGTAGACCTCGATCACCTTCGGATTGGCCGATACGGCATCGAGCGATCCCTCCGCCAATACCGAGCCCTCATGCAGCACGGTTACCTTGACGCCAAGGGCGCGAACGAAGGTCATGTCGTGCTCGACCACCACCACCGACTGCGTCTTGGCGATCTCCTTGAGCAGGATCGCCGTTTCGGCCGTCTCGGCGTCGGTCATGCCGGCGGCCGGCTCGTCGACCAGGAGAAGGCGCGGTTCCTGGGCCAGCAGCATGCCGATTTCCAACCATTGCTTCTGGCCGTGCGACAGGCGAGCCGCCAGAAGATCGCGCTTGTCGGAAAGCCGGATGGTAGAGAGCAAAGCGTCGATGCGCCCCTGTTCGGCAACCGAGCGGCGATGAAACAGCGAGGCGAAGGCACCACGCCTGCCCTTTAGCGCCAGCGCGATATTGTCTTCGACGGTATGACTCTCGAAAACCGTGGGCTTCTGGAACTTGCGGCCGATGCCGAGGTTGGCGATGGTCGCCTCGTCGAGGCGAGTAAGGTCGACGGAACCGTCGAACAGCACGTCGCCGGTGTCGGGACGCGTCTTGCCGGTGATGATATCCATCATCGTGGTCTTGCCGGCCCCGTTGGGTCCGATGATCGCCCGCATTTCGCCCGGCTCCAGGACCAGCGACAGCCGGTTGATCGCCCTGAAGCCGTCGAAGGATACTGAAACGTCGTCGAGATAGAGAAGCGAACCTTCCGCCTTGCCGGTCATGCCGCCTCTCCCGCTTTCTCGCCCGCCTCATCGATTTCCTTTGCCGGGTTCGATCGTCCGACCACCATCGTCTCCCACAGACCGACGATGCCGCGCGGCAGGAACAGCGTCACCACCACGAACAGCGCACCAAGCGCATAGAGCCAGACCTCGGGAAGAACGCCGGTAAACCAGGTCTTGCCGAAATTGACCGCCACGGCCCCGATCAGCGGGCCGACCAGCGTTCCCCGACCGCCAACCGCCACCCAAATCACCGCTTCGATCGAGGCTGCGGGATCGAACTCGGATGGATTGATAATGCCGACCTGTGGCACGTAGAGCGCACCGGCGACGCCGGCCATCACGGCGCTGAGCGTCCAGACGAACAGCTTGTAGCGCTCGACCCGATAGCCGATGAATCGCGTCCGGCTTTCGGCATCGCGGATGGCAATCAGAACCTTGCCGAGCTTGGAACGGACGACGGCCGAGGCGATGACGAAGCCGAGCGCAAGCATCAGCGCCGACGCGGAAAATAGCGCTGCTCGCGTACCGGCCTCCTGGATCGGGAAGCCGAGGATATCCTTGAAATCGGTGAGGCCGTTGTTACCGCCGAACCCCATGTCATTGCGGAAGAAGGCAAGCAGCAGCGCGTAGGTGAGCGCCTGGGTGATGATGGACAGATAGACGCCGGTCACGCGGCTGCGGAATGACAGCCAGCCGAACAGGAAGGCGAGGACACCCGGCACCAGCGCCACCATCAGGAACGCGTACCAGGCCATGTCGAAGCCTTGCCAGAACCAGGGCAGCTCCTTCCAGTTGAGAAAGACCATGAAATCGGGCAACACGGGGTCGGCGTAGACGCCACGCGAGCCGATCTGCCGCATCAGGTACATGCCCATGGCGTAGCCGCCGAGCGCGAAGAAAGCGCCGTGACCGAGCGACAGGATGCCGCAATAGCCCCAGACGAGATCGACCGACAGCGCCAGGAGCGCATAGGTCAGGTACTTTCCGCAGAGCGTGAGCTGATAGGTGGAGACGTGAAAGGCACTCTCTTGCGGAACAAGGAGATTGCCTGCCGGAACCAGGAGGGCCAGCGCGACGAGCAGCGCCACGACAACGCGCCCTCGCCGATCCAGGCTGTCGATGAGAAAGGACGTGATCATGCTTCCACCGCCCTGCCCTTCAGGGCAAACAAACCGCGCGGCCGCTTCTGGATGAACAGGATGATCGCCAGCAGCAGGATAATCTTGCCAAGCACCGCGCCGGCATAGGGTTCCAGTACCTTGTTGGCGACACCGAGCGTCAGCGCACCCACCAGAGTACCCCAGAGATTGCCGACGCCGCCGAACACCACGACCATGAAGCTGTCGATGATGTAGCCGCGCCCGAGGTTGGGCGACACGTTGTCGATCTGGCTGAGCGCCACGCCGGCGAGACCGGCGATGCCCGAACCGAGGCCGAAGGTCAGCGCATCGACCAGCGGGGTGCGGATGCCGACGGCAGCGGCCATTTGCCGGTTCTGCGTCACGGCCCGCATTTCGAGCCCGAGTCTGGTACGCTTCAGCACGGCTAGCAGCGCCAGGAAAACGGCAAGCGCGAACAGAATGATCCAGAGCCTTGTCCAGGTGATCTGGATGTCGCCCAGAGCAAAGGAGCCGGACATCCAGGAGGGATTACCGACCTCGCGATTGTTGGCGCCATAGATCGAGCGCACCGCCTGCTGCAGGATCAGCGACACCCCCCAGGTGGCGAGTAGCGTTTCGAGCGGTCGGCCGTAGAGCCAGCGGATGATCGACCGTTCGATCAGGATGCCGGCGAGCGCGGCGGTCAGAAAGGCGGCCGGCAGGGCAATCAATAGCGAATAGTCGAAGAGCCCCGGCCAGAAGGTGCGGATCGCCTCCTGCACCGTAAAGGTGGCATAGGCGCCGAGCATCACCATTTCGCCGTGCGCCATGTTGATGACGCCCATCACGCCGAAGGTGATGGCAAGTCCGATGGCGGCGAGCAGAAGCACCGAGCCAAGCGACAGGCCGTACCAGAGATTCTGGCCGACATCCCACAGCATCAGCCGACTTTCGATCGCTGCCGCCGCCTTGCGGGCGGCTTCGCCGACCGCCCCATCGGCGGACGTGTAGCCGGACAGGAAGCCAAGAGCATCGCGACTGCCCAGATCAGCGATAGCGGCTATGGAATCGATCTTCTCGGCCTCCGACGCATCGGAGGCGAGAAGTGCCGTGGCCTTCGCCGCCAGCATCGTCGCTCGGATATCGGCCACCGTTTCCTCGGCGATCGCCCGGTCTAGCGCCGGAATCGCCGCGACGTCCGCCGACTTCATCACGGCCTCGGCCGCTGCCCTTCGCACCGTCGGATCGGGGCTCATCAGCGTCAACGCTCCCACCGCCGACGAGATGGCGCGCCGGAGGCGGTTGTTGACCCTTATCTTCTCGACGGTCGCCTTGGGCGCCAGCCCGGCGGCGGCGCCGGTCACCGGATCGGTGAGGCGATAGTCCTTTCCCGCCTTCTCGGCCAGGAACACCGCACCGTCGGCCTTGCGTGCCATCAACTCGCCTTCGCCGAGGCGATCGAGGATCGCCGGCACTCGGTCATCACCGGTGGCAGCGAGGTCGGCAATCGCCTTTTCAACCTCATCGAACCCGCCGGAGCCAAGCGCGGCAACGCGCGACGACAGCTCGGCATCGGCGATACGATCGGCAAACGCCGGCTGGAGCCCGATAGCCAAGACCGAGAGAATGGCAAGGAGGCGCAGAAAATTCATGGCAAATCCGTTTCGATCCGCTTGAGCGGCCGCCGTCGGTTGAATGGACGCAACCTGATCGCCGGATGCTCCCGTCGGCGAAAGTCCGTCCGGGGCCAGGGGCAGCCCCGGACGGGAGGCGCAGAGGTCAGGAACTACCGCCGCACTTGCCCGTGACAACGTTGAAGTTGCCGCAGGACATCGGCTTGCGCCAATCGGAGATCAGGTCCTTGGACCCTTCGAGGTAGTCCGACCATTCGTCGCCAACCACCGGCGCCGTCTCGGAGACGATTTCGAACTGGCCGTCATCCTGGATCTCGCCGATCAGCACCGGCTTGGTGATGTGATGGTTCGGCATGATGGTGGCATAGCCGCCGGAAAGGTTGGGCACGGTGGTGCCGATCAGCGTGTCGATCACCGGATCGACATCGGCGGTGCCGGCCGCTTCGACCGCCTTCACCCAAGCGTTGAAGCCGATGTAAGTTGCTTCCATCGGGTCATTGGTGGTGCGCTTATCGTTCTTGATGAACTTGTGCCAGCCGTCGATGAAGGCGGCATTGCCGTCACTGTCGACCGACTGGAAGTAGTTCCAGGCAGCGAGGTGGCCGACCAGCGGCTTGGTGTCGATGCCGGCGAGTTCCTCTTCACCGACGGAGAAAGCAACGACCGGGATGTCCTCGGCCTTGATGCCCTGGTTGCCGAGCTCCTTGTAGAAGGGCACGTTGGCGTCGCCGTTGATGGTCGAGACGACGGCGGTCTTCTTGCCGGCCGATCCGAACTTCTTGATGTCGGCGACGATCGACTGCCAGTCGGAGTGACCGAACGGCGTGTAGTTGATCATGATGTCGTCGGCGGCCACACCCTTGGCCTTGAGGTAGGCCTCAAGGATCTTGTTGGTGGTGCGCGGGTAGACATAGTCGGTGCCGGCCAGCACCCAGCGCTCCACGCCTTCCTCGTTCATCAGATAGTCGACGGCGGGAATGGCCTGCTGATTGGGAGCTGCGCCCGTGTAGAAGACGTTGCGCTCCGATTCCTCGCCCTCGTACTGGACGGGATAGAACAGGATCGAATCGAGCTCCTTGAACACCGGCAGCACCGACTTGCGACTGACCGACGTCCAGCAACCGAACACCACCGAGACCTTGTCCTGCGAGATTAGCTCGCGCGCCTTTTCGGCGAACAGCGGCCAGTTGGACGCCGGATCGACAACCACCGCCTCGAGCTTCTTGCCGAGTACGCCGCCCTTCTTGTTCTGCTCGTCGATGAGATAGAGGACGGTGTCCTTGAGGGTCGTCTCGGAAATGGCCATCGTGCCGGACAGCGAGTGCAGCACGCCGACCTTGATGGTGTCTTCGGCGGCGTAGCCGGACGCCGTGGAAGCGAGAAGAGCGCCGAGAACGGCAGCAAGCGTCATGCGACGCCGATCGAAGATCTGCGACATCTGTGGTTCCCCGTTTTTGTCTGTCGGCCGAGGCCCCTTGCCCCATCTGGCCTTCGCTTCGACTTTCGACCAAGCCGGCCGGACACCCTATACGTCGATTGACGTAAACCCGCCGCCGAACCGGCACGAACCCTGCACACCACTCGCAAGGAGAACCGCCAGCGGCCTCGAAGGCCGGCAGACGGGCGAAATGATCACGAGCGCGCCGATCCATCTGCCGGAAAAGCGGGCAGTTTGCCGCATATGGTGGCGCAGAAGAGGGGAACGGAGCGCATGGCGGCGCGGCAGCGCATCATTCCGATCCGGCGCCAGTACAACCGTTGGGTCGCCGACGAAACGCTGGAAGACTACGCGCTCCGCTTCACTGCCAAGTCGGCCCGGCGTTGGTCGCAAGAGCGCGTCGCCCAGACGGCCATCGGCGCCATCTCCTTTTTGGCGCTGGAGGCGATCGGGGGGGCCATCACGCTTTCCTACGGCACGGTGAACGCCGTAGCTGCCATCGTCGCAGCCAGCCTCGCCATGCTTGTCGTGGGATGGCCGATCGCCCGCACCGCCGCCCGCCACGGTGTCGACATCGATCTGCTGACCCGCGGCGCCGGCTTCGGCTACATCGGATCGACGATCACATCGCTGATCTACGCCAGCTTCACCTTCATCCTGTTCGCCATCGAGGCGTCGATCATGTCGACGGCGCTGGAACTGGCGCTCGGCTTGCCACTCTGGATCGGCTACATCATCTCCACGCTTCTGGTGATTCCGCTGGTCACCCACGGTATTGCCTGGATCAGCCGTTTCCAGATCCTGACGCAACCGGTCTGGATCGTCCTCAACATCCTGCCCTTCGTCTTCATCGCCTTTTCCGACGGCGCCAGCTTCGCCGACTGGGCAACCTTTCCCGGTCGGGATGGCACAGTTGGCGGTGGGTTCCATCTCGTCGCCTTTGGTGCAGCAAGCGCGGTGATCCTGGCGCTGACGGCTCAGATCGGCGAACAGGTCGACTTCCTCCGCTTTCTGCCGGCGCGTTTACCCGGATCCGGTCGGCGGCGTCTCGTGGCAGTGTTCCTTGCCGGCGCCGGTTGGGTGGTGCTCGGCGTTCCCAAGATGATCGCCGGCTCCTTCCTCGCGGTGCTGGCGCTGGAAAGCGGCGTGCCAGTCGAGCACGCGGCCGAGCCGGCACGCATGTACGCCGTCGCCTTCGGCTACGTGCTGCCGGAAGGAACCTGGCTTTATTTGCTGACCGCCGCCTTCGTGGTGGTGTCGCAGCTCAAGATCAACGTCATGAACGCCTATGCGGGATCGCTCGCCTGGTCCAACTTCTTCTCGCGCCTCACCCACAGTCACCCTGGCCGCGTCGTCTGGCTGGTGTTCAATGTCTCGATCGCGCTGCTGCTGATGGAAATCGGCATCTATCAGGCGCTCGAACGAACCCTGGCCGTCTTCGCCATCGTCGCCGTCGCCTGGCTATCGACTATTTCCGCCGACCTCCTCATCAACAAGCCGCTCGGTTTCAGCCCACCCGGCGTCGAGTTCAAGCGGGCGCATCTCTGGGACGTCAATCCGGTTGGCGTCGGCGCCATGGCGGTGGCAACCCTTGCTGGACTTCTCGCCCATGTCGGCCTCGCCGGGCCGGTGGCCGAGGCCTTTGCCCCATTTGTGGCGCTCATCGTCGCTTTCATCGTCGCACCGCTGATTGCCTGGTTGACCGGAGGACGTTTCTATCTCGCCCGCAAGCCTCGCCCGTCCTATGCGCTGGCGCCGACGCTGACCTGCTCGGTCTGCCAGCACGACTTCGAGGCGGAGGACATGTCCTACTGCCCGGCCTATCAGGCTCCGATTTGTTCGCTCTGCTGTTCGCTCGATGCCCGCTGCCACGACCGCTGCAAGCCAAAGGCGCGGCTCGGCGCACAGACCCGAGCCGTGCTGGAACGTCTGCTGCCCAGGCCGCTCATCGCGGCCGCCAACACCCGCCTCGGCCGCTACCTGACCGAACTCTCCCTCTGGGCGGCCCTGTCCGGTCTCATCATGTGGTTCGTCTATCGTCAGGCGGCGATCGATCATCCGCAGGAGGCGGCTCTGATCGGCAGAACGCTCGCGGTGGTGTTCTTCGTCTTCGCGGTGGTCATCGGAATCGTCGTCTGGTTCTTCGTGCTGGCCCGCGATTCGCGCGCCGTCGCCGAGGAAGAAAGCGCCCGCCAGACCCAGGCTCTCTTTCAGGAAATCGCCGCGCACAGACGAACCGACGCCGAGCTTCAGAAGGCCAAGGAAAAGGCGGAAGCGGCCAGCGATGCCAAGAGCCGCTACGTCGTCGGCCTCAGTCACGAGCTGCGTACGCCGCTCAATGCCGTCCTCGGCTATGCCCAGATCCTCGAACGCGATCCGGCCATTGAAAGCGGCCGGCGCAACGCCGTGAGCGTGATCCGGCGTTCGGCCGAGCACCTGTCGGGCCTGATCGACGGCCTCCTGGACATCTCTCGCATTGAAGCCGGTCGCTTCCGCATCCGCCTGACCGACGTGCGCATCCACGATCTGCTCGATCAGATCGAGGGCATGTTCGCCCTGCAAGCCGAAGCCAAGGGACTGGCCTTCCGCGCCAGCCGCGCTGCCGACCTGCCAGCCGTGGTCCGTACCGACGAAAAGCGTCTGCGTCAGGTCCTGGTCAACCTCTTGTCCAACGCCATCAAGTTCACGCCGAACGGCAAGGTCAGCCTCACGGTCGACTACCGAAATCAGGTGGCGCGGTTCACGGTGGCGGACTCCGGCATGGGAATTCCGGAAGACGATCAGCGGCGCGTGTTCGAGCCATTCGAGCGCGGCAGGCAGGCGGCTTCGACCAATGTGCCGGGTCTCGGGCTTGGCCTCACCATCACCCGCCTGCTCGTCGAGACCATGGGCGGCGACATCGCCTTCACTTCGACGCCCGGTGAAGGCACCACATTCCGCGTTCGCCTGATGCTCGGCGCGGTGGTCGGAGGAGCGGCCGTCGACGGCGATCGCCCGGTGACCGGCTATGTCGGACCGCGTCGTACGGTTCTGGTGGTCGACGACAACGCCGACCATCGCGGCATGATGGTGGAAATGCTCGCGCCGCTCGGCTTTGCCGTCATGACGGTCGCCAGCGGCGAGGATTGCGTCGCCTTCCTGGAAACGACTCGGCCGGACATCCTCTTCGTCGACATCCGAATGCCCGGAATGTCCGGCTGGGAACTCGTCAGCCGACTCCGGACCGAAGGCGTCAGGACGCCGATCGTCATGCTGTCGGCCAATATCGGCGACGGCGCGATGCCAGCCAGCGATCTCGGCCACGACGATCTGCTCGCCAAGCCCTTCTCGCTGGCTGACCTCCTAGATCGGCTGAGCCGTCACCTTGGCCTGACTTTCGTCGAGGCGAACGCCCCGACCGGTAACGCGCCCAGGGAGCAGAGCACGAACAAGGCGACATTCTCCACCGCCGACCTCGCCGAGCTCAAGTCGCTGGCCGATATCGGCTACGTGCGCGGTTTGGAAGGCAAGCTCGCCGCGCTCGCCGAGACGGATGCCGACCCGGCGGCGATCGCGGCGCTCAGCGCCCATCTTGCCGCCTTCGACCTCGCCCGCTTCTCCGCTACACTTGAGAAAATGACCTCGTCATGACCCAAACCCGCGACACCGTGCTCGTTGTCGACGACAGCCCCGAGACGCTTGGCTTCCTGACGGAAGCCATGGAAGCCGAGGGCGTTGTCGTGCTGGTTGCCACGTCCGGCCGTCAGGCACTGGCGATCGCCGGTCGGGTGACACCCGACGTCGTCCTCATGGACGCGGTGATGCCGGAAATGGACGGTTTCGAAGCTTGCCGGTCGCTGAAGTCCATGCCCGCGCTCGCCCATGTTCCGGTTATCTTCATGACGGGGTTGACCGAGACCGAGCATATCGTCCGCGGCCTTGCCTCCGGCGGTGTCGACTATCTCACCAAGCCCATCAATCTCGACGAGCTCAAGGCACGCATCCGGGTCCATCTTGCCAATGCCCGCGCCAGTCTTTCCGCGCAATCGGCTCTCGACGCGGCAGGCCGTCACCTCGTAGCGCTAGGCGCCGACGGCCGCGTTGTCTGGGCGACGCCCCAGGCAAGCCGTCTCATCGACGATCTTGGGATTGCCGACGCCATTGAGGCGGTCGCGGCCGACGGCGAAGGCCCCCTCGAGGTAGAAATACCGGGCGCGCCTCCCATTCTCCTGGCGCCGGTGGGATCCGCCGGGCCCGGCGAACGTCTCTACCGGCTCGCCCGCAGCGAAGCAGGCGAAGCCGATCTCCTGAAATCCAGCTTCGGTCTCACGGCGCGTGAGGCGGAGGTGCTTCTCTGGATCGGTCGCGGCAAGACCAACAAGGACATCGGCGAGATCCTCGGCCTGTCGCCTCGGACCGTCAACAAGCACCTCGAACAGATCTATGCGAAGCTCGGCGTCGAGAACCGGTCTTCGGCGGCTTTGAAAGCGGCCGGGGCGCTCCGGGAGTCGTAGGGGGCAACGGCCGGTATGGCCAAGAAAACAGAACCTCCGACCACACAAAGTATCGTCACGGCACGAACGTTTGCCGTCGAGAAGGCTGCAACTATCAAGATCGCTCCTCTAGCTCCCGATTGGCGAAGTCGCTCGAGCGCCGGCGTCATCGAGGAGGCTCGCCGAACGTGGTCAACCGTCGGCACAGGGTACACCGGAGCAGCATGTCCCGCCGATCGAAAGGCCACGACGATCTCGGATGGGCCTTGGTGGTAACGGCGCTGCTGGCCCCCCATGCCCTGGGGCGGCATTCGCGCGTTCTTCTTCATGCTCTATGCGGTCGTCGTTGCCGTGTTGGGCCTTTCCTACGCCATCGGCCTCTATCGGGGCCACGTTCGGCCGCGTTTGCCACTGTCCGCCTTTGCGGTTCCGGTCATCCTGTTCAGCCTGGTCATCGTCTGGATGCTGGTAACGCTGCTGCCGCTCGGTCTCGCCGCCGCACCCGAATGAGCGGCGCTTGCACCCTTGACCGATCTGGCGGGCGGGTCACCGTCGGCCCGAGCGCCACCTTCGACATGCTGGTCCGTTACCTGACCCATGGTCTGTTCTTCGTGCTGGCCTTGCAGGTCGCGGTGGAGAAGAGGCGGTCGAAGACCCTGTTTCGGGTGATCTATCTGGGCATTGCCGCCCATGCGCTCATCGCCTTGGCTTCGCTGAGCTTCTTTGGCGATGTTCTGCTGTTCTTGCCCAAGGAAGCCTACATCGACGATGCCACCGGCACCTTCGTCAATCGCAACAGCTTCGCCACCTTTGCCGCCTTCGGCTCCATCATGGGCGTGGCGCTGATCTTCGGCGTTGACGAGGACGACGTATCGCGCGCGCAGCTCAGCCGCATTCTGACGCAGCTCGGCTTCAACGTCGCGCCACTTGCCCTGATCGGCTTGGCACTGGTCTTCTCGCACTCGCGCATGGGCATGTTCGTCGCCGCTCTGGGCGCCGGATTCGTCGCCCTGATCGCGGTCTTCAGAACGACCGGCGCGCGGCGCATTCTCGCCGGCATGCTGATCGTTGCCGGTCTCGTCACGCGCGCCGTACTCGCCAACACGAGCGGCATCCTATTCGAGCGCATGGCTACGGTCGATCGCGATGCGGACGTCCGGTTGGCGGTCTACGAGCAGACGCTCGACCTGATCGCGGCACGACCGATGAGTGGCTACGGAGGCGGCACCTACGAGGACGCCTTTCGGGCGGTCAAATCCGCCCCGTCAGCCCGGACGTGACATTCGACGCCGCCCACAACCTCTATCTCTAACTGGCTGCGGAACTCGGCATTCCCGCCATGATCGCCTTGGTATTGTCGGTTCTTCTTGTTGCAAGCACCACCGCAATCGCCGCCATGCGACGCGAGAACTGGACGATTCCTGCAGCGGCAGCAGCCGTCGTACTCGCCGGAAGTGATCACTCACTGGTCGATTTCAGCCTGCAGATTCCGGCCATCGTCCTGATGATCCTGCTGATCCTTGCTCTCGGATTCGCCCAGAGCCGGCCGATCCAGCAGGCGGAATGAAATCGAGGGGTCGGATGGACCTCGCCCGCCCGACCCCGGAGTTTTCAGCGGCCACCGACAAGCTTGCGATGGCGTTGGGCGACGCCCTGAATACCATACGGATAATCGGGCGGCGTCGGCGCACTGATGGCGGTAAGGCGCACCATCGCCTCATCGGCAAGCCGAAGATCCGCCGCGCGAAGGTTGTCGGCGAGTTGCTCCGGCGTACGGGCCCCGAGAATGACCGACGTGACCGCCGGACGAGCCGCAAGCCAGGCCAACGCTACCTGTGACATCGAGACACCAAGGCCATTGGCAATCTCCTCGACCGCCCCGATGATCGCCCATGTGCGCTCTTCGGCATTGCGCGGACCATAGGCTTCCATGCCTCGGTTGGGATTCTCGCCGAGGCGCGTCGAGCCGGAAGGCAGTTGATCGCGCTTATACTTGCCCGACAACCAGCCACCACCCAGCGGCGACCAGGGCAGCATTCCCATGCCGGCATCGAGACAGGCATCGACGATCTCAAGCTCGATGTCGCGAACCAGAAGGCTGTACTGAGGTTGCAGCGTCACCGGTCGGCTGTATCCCTTTGCCTTGGCAATCTCGGACGCCTTGGCGATATGCCAGCCGACATAGTTCGAGAAACCGTAATAGGCGATCTTGCCGGCACTGACCGCATCGTCGAGAAAGCGGAGCGTCTCCTCGATCGGGGTCAGGGCGTCCCAGGCGTGCATCTGGTAGAGGTCGACATGCTCGACGCCGAGCCTGCGTAGTGAGGCATCGAGAGCCTCCCCAAGATGGCGGCGCGACAGGCCTACGTCGTTGGGGCCCGCTCCCATCGGAAAGCGCCCCTTGGTTGCGATGACAGCCTGCCGGGCCTCGGTCGGCCGGGCCTTGAGCCAGCGCCCCACGATCTCTTCCGAAACGCCGGCTGAATAGACATCGGCGGTATCGACGAAATTGCCGCCAGCGGCGAAGAAATCATCGATTAGTCGGAACGACGTCGCCTCGTCGGATTCGGCGCCAAACGTCATGGTGCCGAGGCAGTGGACCGATACGACGGTGCCGCTCGGGCCGAGCTTGCGATATTCCATGGAGCTCCTCCGGCTTCTCTTCTAGAAATCGAGCCCGACATTCTCCCCAAAGCAATTCGGGCTTTGGTTATTTATCACACAAATGCACCAGTGCGCAGCCCGCGCATTTTCGAGCGACATACGTCGATTCTGGAGGAACCCGGCAGCCTCTCCGGGGACCGGCGGCTTACCGCAAAAGAAAACCCCGGACACTGCCGGGGTTCTCTATTCGTCGTTTTCTTTGGCCTCAGATCTCGGCCGCCGCCTCGTCTTCCGGAGGTCGATTGTTCCAGCCGAGACGCTCGCTCGTCCGCATGACGATATAGAACAGCAGCGGCACGAAGAACAATCCGACCGTGACGGAGGCGATCATGCCGCCCATCACGCCGATGCCGATGGCATTCTGCGCAGCGGAGCCTGCACCTGTGGCGATGGCTAGCGGCGTCACGCCAAGGATGAAGGCCAGCGACGTCATGATGATCGGACGGAGACGGATCCGCGCGGCGTGCAGTGCCGCCTCGATCAGCCCCTCGCCCTGACGCTGAAGATCGCGGGCAAACTCGACGATCAGAATGGCGTTCTTCGCCGCAAGACCGATTGTCGTCAGCAGGCCGACCTTGAGATAGACGTCGTTGGACTGCCCGAACAGCTTGGCTGCCAACAGCGTACCGAGCACCGAGATCGGCACCGACAGCATGACGGCGAACGGGATGGTCCAGCTCTCGTAGAGGGCCGCGAGACACAGGAACACCACCAGGAACGACACTGCATAGAGCATGTTGGCCTGAGCACCGGACAGGAGTTCCTGGTAGGAAAGACCGATCCAGCCGGCGGTGTATCCGCCACCCTGCTTGGCAATCAGGCTTTCCATCTCATTCATGGCTTCGCCGGAAGAGACGCCGGCGGCCGCGTTGGCGCTACCCTGGATGTTCACCGCCGACACACCGTTGAAGCGCGACAGCTTCGGTGCCCCGAACGACCAGTTGGTCTCGACGAAGGAGGAGAAGGGCACCATCTCGCCCGAGCCATTGCGGGCATACCAGCTCTTGAAATCGTCCGGCGTCATGCGGAACGGCGCATCCCCCTGGAGGTACACCGGCTTGATCTCGCCGCGATCGATGAAGTCGTTGACGTAGGAACCGGCCCAGGCGGTGGTGATGATCGAGTTGATGTCGGCGAGGCTGATGCCGAGTGCCGTCGCCTTTTCCTGATCGATGTTGACGTGCAGCTGCATCTGATTGGCCTGGGAGTTCTCGCGAACGGCCATCAGCTTAGGATTCTGATTCGCCTGCATCAGGAGTTGGTCGCGAGCCGCTTCAAGGGCAACGCGGCCCGTACCGGCGTTATCCTGCAAGTACATGTCGAAGCCACCGGAGATGCCGAGACCCGGCATGGCCGGCGGCAGCAACGTGAAGATCATGGCATCCTTGATCTGCGAAAGGGCACCCATGGCCCGTCCGACGACGGCCTGCGCCGACAGCCGGGGGTCGGTGCGCTCCTTGAAATCCTTGAGACGAATGAAGGCGAGGCCGGCGTTCTGACCGGAACCCGCGAACGAAAAGCCGGTGATTCCCATCACCGCCTCCACCGCCTCCGGCTCGTTCTTCAGGAAATAGTCGGTCATCTGATCGGTCACCTGCTTGGTGCGCTCCATGGTCGCACCCGTCGGCAACTGGATCATGGCCAGCAACACGCCCTGATCCTCTTCGGGAATGAACGAGCTCGGCAGTTTGTCGAACATGAAGGCCGCGCCGCCGACAAGTGCCAGAAACACCACCACCATGCGGACCGGTCGACCGATGATTCCGCGAACCGTCCGCTGGAAAACGGAGGAGGAATCGTCGAACCGGCGGTTGAACCAGCCGAAGAACCCGCGATGGGCGCCATGACTCGGCGTGAGCATGGTGGCGCAGAGCGCCGGCGTCAGCACCAGGGCCACGATGACCGACAGCAGCATGGCCGACACGATGGTGACCGAGAACTGCCGGTAGATGATGCCGGTCGAGCCGCCCATGAAAGCCATCGGCACGAACACGGCGGACAGTACCAATGCGATACCGACCAAGGCGCTGGTAATCTCGCGCATCGACTTCTGCGTCGCCGCCTTGGGATGCAGCTTCTCCTCGGTCATGATGCGTTCGACATTTTCGACCACGACGATGGCGTCATCAACCAACAGGCCGATGGCGAGCACCATGGCGAACATGGTGAGCGTATTGATGGAGTATCCCATCACGGCCAAAACGCCGAAGGTGCCGAGCAAAACAACCGGCACGGCAATGACCGGGATCAGCGTCGCCCTGAAATTCTGAAGGAACAGATACATCACGACGAAGACGAGCACGACCGCCTCGATCAGCGTCTCGACAACCTTCTCGATCGAGAGCTGCACGAAAGGCGTGGTGTCATAGGCGTAGACATACTCGACGTTCTGCGGCAGCGACGGCTTCAGACGATCGAGTGTGGTGCGCACGTTCTCCGCCGTCTGGAGCGCGTTGGCGCCGGAAGACAGGTTGACGCCGAAGCCGGCCGCCGGCTTGCCGTTGTAGTATGCATCGGCCGCGTAGCTCTCGGCACCGATCTCGACACGAGCCACATCGCCCAGCCGAACGATCGACCCGTCCTGCTGCGTCTTCAGGATGATGTTGCGGAACTGCTCGGGCGTCTGCAACTGGCTCTGGGCGGTGATGGTCGCGTTGAGCTGGGCGCCTTGCGCCAAGGGACGTCCGCCAATCTGGCCCGCCGAAACCTGGGCGTTCTGAGCCCGGACGGCTCCCGCCACGTCGCTGGGCGTCAGTGCGAACTTGTTGAGCTTGCTGGGGTCGAGCCAGATGCGCATCGCATAGCCGCTGCCAAAGGTCATCAGGTCGCCAACGCCGTCGACGCGGCGGAGCTGATCCTCGATGCGAGTGGAGACGACGTCGGCCAGATCGGTACCGTTGAGCTTGCCGTCGGTGGAAACGAGACCCACTGCCATCAGGAACGAGCTGGTCGACTTCGTAACCGTGATGCCCTGGTCGATGACGGCGTCGGGCAGCAGCGACTCAACGAGTTGCAGCTTGTTCTGCGTCTGCATCTGAGCGATGTCGGCGTCGGTACCGTTGGAAAAGGTCAGCGTGATCGAAGACGAACCGTCGGACGTCGACGACGATTCCATGTACTCCAGATTGTCGAGGCCGTTCATGTTCTGCTCGATGACCTTGGTCACGGCGTTTTCAACGGTCTCGGCGCTGGCGCCGGGATAGACAGCGGAGATACGCACCGTCGGTGGTGCGATCTCCGGATACTGCGAAATCGACAGCGTCGATATGGCAAGGATACCCGCCAGCATGATGGTGATGGCGATCACCCAGGCGAAGACGGGACGATTGATGAAGAACTGGGCCATGCCTTGCCTCGACGAGGTCTGTCCGCCGCAACAGGGCGAATCCAGAAGCGGAATCGATGGGCGCACCGCGTGCGCTACGGGTCGAGCCGAAGGCGGCCGTGGCCGCCAACCGGCCCGTATTGGGTAATCAGGGCGCCTTGGCCGGCGCGGCCGCAGTAGCCTTCGGCTTAATGAGGCCGTCGGCGCCGAGCTCTACCTCGGCGAACTTGACCTCCATGCCGGGGCGGATCTTCTGCACCCCCTCGACGATCAGCCGATCACCATCCGAAATGCCCTTGTCCACCACCCAACTGAAACCATGGGCTCGGTCGGCGGTCAGCATTCGTAGCTCCACCTTGTTTTCGGGCGTCAGGAAGTAGGCGGTAGCCTGTCCCGCGACGTTGCGGCTCACGGCCCGCTGCGGAAGCAGGTAGACGTTATCTTCCGTGCCGACCTCGACGGCCGCTCGCACATACATGCCGGGCAGCAACAGCAGCTTCGGGTTGGCGAAGCTCGAGCGAAGAGTCACGGTATCGGTGGTTTCGTCGACGTTGGCCTCGGTCGAGATGATCCGGCCGACCTCTTCGTAGGTCGTCTTGTCGTCGAGCTTGAGGGTGACCTTCGGTCCTTCCTTGCCTGCGGAAACGCCCTCGCGCTCGATCGTCTCCCGCATGCGGCTCATGCTGGTGCTCGAAGCGCTGAGGTCGACATAGATCGGGTCGATCTGGCGAATGGTGGCAAGCGCCGTGGCCTGGCCTGCCGTGACGAGCGCGCCCTCTGTCACGGAGGAGCGACCGATCAGCCCCGAGATCGGAGCCTTCACTTCGGTATATCCAAGATTGATTTCAGCCGTACGGACAGCCGAGGCGGCGGCGGCGGCGGCGGCCTTGGCTTGCAGAAGCGCAGAACGCGCCTCATCGATGTCCTGCTTGGACACGCCGTTGACGTTGGCAAGTTCCTGGTAGCGGTCGAACTTGGCCTGCGCACTCGGCACGCTCGCCTCGGCTCGTTCGAGATCGGCCTTGGCAGCGTCGAGAGTCGCCTGATACGACCGGGCATCGATCCGATAGAGAACGTCGCCGGCGTTGACGCGCGAACCTTCCTCGAAAACTCTCTTTTCAATGATTCCGCCGACCTGCGGCCGAATCTCGGCCACCGCCGACGCCGCCGTCCTTCCGGCCACTTCCTCGACGATCGGCGCCGAAGTGGGATGAACGACGATGAATCCGACTTCCGGCGTCGGCATCTGCATTCCCGCCGGCATTCCGCCACCGGGCGCACCGGCTGGCGCGCCACCGCTTTTGGCACCCAGCATGTCGCCGGCCTTGTGCAGCACGGCGCCCACCTGTTCGCAGCCGGAGACCAGCGGCAACGCGAGGCCAAGCAGCAACACGCCGCCAGCCAGCTTCTTGAGGTTCGTCACTTCTTCTCTCCGGATACGGAAGGCATTGTTTTCTGAGGATCGGTGTTGGCCAGCGCGACCAGGTTGTCCGGCCGGTTCCACCAGCCACCGCCGAGCGCCTCGAACAGCGCCACCGCGTCGAGGTAGCGTGAAGCCTCAGCCGAAGCGCGGGCGAGCCGCGCCGACTGGTAGGTCGACTGCGCCGTCAGCACGTCGGTGTAGGAAGCGGTCCCCGCCTTGAACAACGTCTGCGAAAGGTCGAGACTTTCCTTGGCTGCTTTCTCGGCCGCGAAGTACCCGGCCAGTGCCTGCCGATCATGCTGCAAAGCACGGAGGGCGTTGGCCACGTCCCTGAAGGCGGCGAGCACCGAAGAGCGATAATTGGCAAGGGCGGCTTCATAGGCCGCTTCGGACGCCCGCTTGTTGTGAACAAGCGTACCACCCCGGAAGATCGGCTGTGCGAGACCGGCAGCGATGCTCCAGCCGGTCGTGCTGGACGCAAACAAATCGCCAATCTCCGCGGCCGACGACGGCAGCGAGGCAGAGAGTGTAAGCTGTGGCAACATGGCGGCGGTTGCAACGCCGATCTCGGCCGACGCGCGATGCAACTGCGCCTCCGCCGCCCTTATGTCCGGCCTCTGCTCGACAAGGGCCGACGGAACGCTGAGCGGCAGCGCATGCGGCAGCCGGAGACCCGAGATGCGGAACTTGCGGGACGCATATTGATTCGGAAAGTCGCCGACCAGCGCGGCGATGGTGTTCTGCTGTAGTGCCAAGGCCTTCTGAAGAGCCGGCAAGGAAGCCTGGGCCTGCGCCAATGCCGCCTGTTGCTGCAGGACGTTCGCCCGTGCGGCCGTACCGACGCTCACCTGATTGTTGAGAACGTCGAGCAGCTCCCTGTAAGAAGCGATCACCTCCTGCGAGGCGGCGATCTGCTCGCGATACGAAGCTTCCTGAATGACCGCTTTCGCCAGACTGGAAGTCACAGTCAGGTAGGTTGCTTCGGCGGTAAAGCCTTGTGCCTCGGCTGCCGCCTGCGCCGCTTCCACGGATCGGCGAGTCCCCCCGAAGATGTCGAGGGGATAGGATAGGGATGGCGCGACACTATAGAGCGTGTAGATGCCGACATTCGTGGAACCGGTGGAGTCGGCGCGCGTTGCACTACCGGATAGCGAGAGACTGGGGAACAGGCTGCCGCCTGCGGCGAGTGCCGTTTCGTTGGCTTGCTTGAGAGTCGCCCTTGCCGCATCCAGATCGGGATTTCTCTCGATCGCTTGCTTCATGAGGGCGTCGAGATCCCTGTTGCGGAAGAGCTCCCACCAGCGGCCCGGCACTTCTGCGGCGTAAGCGATGCTCGTACCGGTCGCACGACCGGCCGTGGCATCACCCGACCCCAGATAACCAGCGCCCGGATCAAGCGCGGGTCGCTCGAAATCCGGACCAACCGCGCAGCCGGCGAGCATCGTCACCGACAGAAAAAGAGAAACAAGCCGAGCCGGTCTCATCAACGCCCCCACCCCACAAGACGAAACATCCGACGGGATATGCGCCCCGAACGGTCATAACACAACCAAGAGACGACCACACGATCGACCGCTCGTATGATAGGGCCAGAAAACTCCGACCAGCCGGCGATAGCGACCAAAAGTCGTGATTGCATACAGAATCAGAGAAGACGTTCGCCAGACCTCAAAGTCAATCCGCGAGCAAAGCCAGAACGACAATGTGAACAATCCAAGAAGCCCGACCTCGCCCGCCGACTGTAGCGAACCGGCAAAAAGTACCATATTCGGCGGATTATCACTTTTCAAGCGCGATGGGCGAGCCCTCGGATCACGAAATCGATCAGGTGATCACACTTTCTCGTCATCTCCTCCACCGTGAAAATGCTCCGCCCGCGCAACACGGCGGCCGGGTCGAGAATGGTGATCAGACAATCACATACGGCAGCTGCGGTGACGGGGCCATCGCAGGGCGCGAACTCGCCGGCAGAAACGCCTTCCTCGATTAACCTCTCCAGCCGCTGCAGCAAACGATGAAAGAAAGCGAGCGCACTTGGCGGCGGAGTGGAGCCGAAACCAATCATGATGGCGAGACGCGCCGGCGTCTCACCCCGATCGAGATGCGTCTTGAGGATAAGGTGCGCCATCGCCCGAAGCCTCTTCGACGCCGATGGTATATGGGCCGTGGTCTCGATGGCCGCGTCCATTTCCATTACCCAGCGAAGCGCGACCGCGTCGACCAGTCCGGACTTGTTGCCAAAGTTCTTGAAGACGTTGGCCGGCGACATGCCAAGCGCCTTGGCGATCGATCCGATGGTCATGGCGGCATAGCCGACCGCCTGCAGCTGGCGCTCTGCCTCATCGAGTATTTCGGTGCGCGTATCGGCGCTTTTGTGCCAGGACCGTCTTGCCATAGACGTTCTCTACCGTTTTCGGCTCGCATCGACCATCAGCGTTTGGTCAAGCTACAC
This sequence comes from uncultured Pleomorphomonas sp., assembly GCA_963665435.2. Taxonomy (GTDB): domain Bacteria; phylum Pseudomonadota; class Alphaproteobacteria; order Rhizobiales; family Pleomorphomonadaceae; genus Pleomorphomonas. The sequence goes on from CAXXNH010000014.1 coordinate 32,287, forward strand.
AGCGACAGAGCGACATTGCCCAAAGCCACTCGACAATGACGGTCCGCCGTGAAATGACGGCCCCGAAAGTAGAGCAATAGACACCGAGCCACTTCGGCGCCGAACTGAAGGCCAGACGACGCGCCGTTTCAGGAGAGCTTGCCGTGAAGATCGTGATGATTGGTTCTGGCTACGTCGGCCTTGTATCGGGGACGTGCTTCGCCGATTTCGGCCATGACGTGGTGTGCATGGACAAGGCTGCGGAGAAGATCGAGGCGCTGGAGCGCGGCGAGATCCCGATCTATGAGCCCGGTCTCGATGCTTTGGTCGCCGCCAACGTCAAGGCGGGCCGGTTGACCTTCACGACCGACCTCGCCGGTCCGGTGGCCGACGCCGACGTGGTGTTCATCGCCGTCGGCACGCCGTCGCGGCGCGGCGATGGCCACGCCGATCTGTCCTATGTCTACGCAGCTGCCCGCGAGATCGCCGCGGCGGTCAAGGGCTTCACCGTGGTGGTCACCAAGTCGACCGTGCCGGTCGGCACCGGCGATGAGGTCGAGCGCATCATTCGCGAGACCAACCCGACCGCCGATGTCGCCGTCGTTTCCAATCCAGAGTTCCTGCGCGAGGGCGCCGCCATTGACGACTTCAAGCGGCCCGATCGCATCGTCATCGGCTACGAGGACGAGCGGGCCAAGGAAGTGATGACCGAGGTCTATCGGCCACTCTATCTCAACCAGGCGCCGCTCCTGTTCACCAAGCGTCGCACCTCCGAGCTGATCAAGTATGCCGGAAACGCCTTCCTGGCCATGAAGATCACCTTCATCAACGAGATCGCCGATCTCTGCGAGAAGGTGGGCGCCGATGTGCAGCAGGTGGCGCGCGGCATCGGACTCGACGGCCGCATCGGGGCGAAGTTCCTGCATGCCGGCCCCGGCTACGGTGGCTCGTGCTTCCCCAAGGATACGCTGGCGCTGGTCAAGACCGCCCAGGACTACGACAGCCCGATCCGCCTGATCGAGACCACCGTAGCAGTGAACGACACGCGCAAGCGGGCGATGGCGCGCAAGGTGGTACAGGCGGTGGGTGGCGACGTGCGCGGCAAGACGGTGGCCGTGCTCGGTCTCACCTTCAAGCCGATGACCGACGACATGCGCGACAGCCCGGCCATCTCCATCATCCAGGCCTTGCAGGACGCCGGCGCCAAGGTGCGCGGCTTCGACCCCGAGGGCATGGACAACGCCAGGAAGCTGATCGACGGCATCGCCTATGTCGGCAGCGCCTACGAGGCGGCGGAAGGGGCGGATGCGCTCTGCATCGTCACCGAGTGGAACGAGTTCCGGGCGCTCGACTTCCCGCGCCTCAAGGGGCTGATGAAGGCGCCGGTGCTGGTCGACCTCCGCAACATCTACCGTGCCGACGAGGTCGAGAAGCACGGCTTCAGCTACACCAGCGTCGGTCGCGGAACCACGCATGCCGACACCACAGGCAAGGCGGCCGAGTGATGCGTTTCCTGATCACCGGCACCGCCGGCTTCATCGGCTTCCACCTTGCCAAACGCCTGCTCGACGCCGGTCACTTCGTCACCGGCTTCGATGGCATGACCCAGTATTACGACGTCCGCCTCAAGGAGGCGCGGCATGCCCTCCTGGAGCGGTCGAACGGCTTCCGGGCGGTGATCGGCCAGCTTGAGGATGCGGCGGCACTCCAGCGGGCGGCCGAGCTTGCCGAGCCAGAGGTGATCATCCACCTCGCCGCCCAGGCCGGCGTCCGCTACAGCCTCGAGAACCCCAAGGCCTATGTCGACGCCAATCTCGTCGGTAGCTGGAACGTGCTGGAGATCGCCAGGCGATGCGAGGTCAAGCACCTGATGCTCGCCTCGACCTCATCGGTCTACGGAGCCAACGACAAGGTTCCCTTCGCAGAAAGCGACAAGACCGACGAGCCGCTGACGCTTTACGCTGCCACCAAGAAGGCCATGGAGGCGATGGCGCACTCCTACGCCCACCTCTGGAAGATCCCGACCACCGCCTTCCGCTTCTTCACCGTATACGGCCCCTGGGGGCGGCCGGACATGGCGCTGTTCAAGTTCGTCGATGCCATCGAGAAGGGTGAGGCGATCGACGTCTACGGCGAAGGCAACATGCGGCGCGATTTCACCTACGTCGAAGATCTGGTCGAAGGTATCGTCCGTCTGGTGCCGATCGCTCCGGGCGAGGACAATCGCGTCACGACCGAGGGCATCATCGACACACTGTCGAGACAGGCGCCGTTTCGCATCGTCAACATCGGTGGCGGCCAGCCGGTCGGTCTTCTCGACTTCATCGCCGCCATCGAACAGGCGCTCGGCAAGCCGGCCGTCCGCAACCTCTTGCCCATGCAGAAGGGCGACGTGCCCCAGACCTATGCCGCGCCGGATCTGCTCAAGGCACTGACCGGCTATGTGCCGCAGACCGACGTGCCGACCGGCGTGAAGAACTTCGTCGAGTGGTACCGGACCTGGAAGGGCTGAAAAGACAACGGGCAAGCGACCCGAAACGTGTCGCTTGCCCATGATCTGAAACCCACCTGATAGCCAATCGGCTTTTCAGTCTCTTCGATAGATGTCCTCGAGGCGCTCGATATCGTCCTCACCGAGATAGGCGCCGGACTGCACTTCGATCAGCTCCAGCGGGATCTTGCCCCGGTTGGAGAGGCGGTGCTTGGCACCGAGCGGCACGTAGGCCGACTGGTTGATGGTGAGAAGGCGGGGCTCTTCACCTTCGATCTCGATGGTCGCCGTGCCGTTGACCACCACCCAATGCTCGGCCCGGTGCTGATGACGCTGCAACGACAACACGCCACCTGGATCGACCACGATGTGTTTCACCGCAAAACGCGCGCCCCCAACCAGCGCTTCGATATAGCCCCAAGGACGGTAGTCGCGACGATGCAGCGTCGCCTCGTTGCGTCCACCTGCCTTTAGCGCATCGACCAGTCCCTTGACGGCCTGCGCTTGCTCGCGCGGCGCCACCATGACCGCGTCGGGCGTTGCCACAACGAGAAGCCCTTCCGCACCCACGACCGTCGTCAGGATGCCTTGGCTGTGAACCAAGCAATCGCGCGAGGCGAGGATCACGCCGTCCCCATGGATGGCGTTACCCTCCCCGTCGTGTTCGCTCACCTGCCAGATGGCGTCCCAGGCACCAACATCCGACCAGCGGAAGCGGCCCTTGACCACGGCGATCTCGGTCGTCTTCTCGATCACCGCGTAGTCGATCGATGTCTTGCGCGCCGCCGAGAAGGCCTCGGGATCAAGGCGCACGAAGCCGATATCCTCCGAAGCCTTGTCGACGGCTTCAGAAGCGGCGGCACCGATGTCCGGCGCATACTTGGCGAACTCGGCCAGCATCTTGCTCGCCTTGAACAGGAAGTTGCCGGAGTTCCAGAGGTAGCCCTGACGGAGATAATCGAGCGCCGTCTCGGCATTCGGCTTTTCGACGAAGGCATCGACGAGGCAGAGGTCGTCGTTGTCATCCAGCGCCGCACCTGGGCGGATGTAGCCATAGGCGGTCTTCGGTTCGGTCGGAACGAGACCAAACACCACGACCTTGCCGGCCTCCGCCGCCTTGAGACCCAGCCGCACAGCATCGCGGAACACGTCGTCGTCGAGCACCACATGATCGGCGGCGAGCGCCAGCACCGCACTGCCCGGGCGCGTCTTCTCGACGTAGGCGGCAGCCGCTGCGACGGCGGCCGCACTGTCCCGGCGGGCCGGTTCCAGCACCACCGTGGCGTTGATTCCGATGTCGGCCGCCTGTCGACGGGCAAAGAAACGGAAAGCGTCCGAGGTGATCACAACAGGACCATCGAACAACTCGGGGTCGGCAACGCGCCTCAGCGTTTCCTGATAGGTCGAGAGGTCGCCGGTCAGGGGCTGGAACTGCTTCGGGAAAGCATCGCGCGATGCCGGCCACAAGCGGGTACCGGAACCACCGGCCAGAATGACGGGAACGATCTTCGGAGATCCTTGCGACATCATGGCCTCTCAGGCTGCGAAATGGCGGTTGAGGGCGGCCAGCATGTCGCCAAGCAGGGCATCCGTCGCCTCGGCGCTGTCTGTTTCGACATAGCAGCGAAGCTCCGGCGCGTTTCCTGACTGGCGGAAATGGACGATATCCCCGTTCTGAAGGACAAAGCGGAGACCATCGGTGTGGTCCACCGCCACCGGCGCCGCGAGACGCGGATCGAGCGCGACGCGTGCCTCACGCGAGGCGTCGAGAGCGGCAAGAAGCGTCGCCCCATCGGCCGGTGCGATCTTCTTGAGGCGGTCGGCTTTCATGACGCGCGGCGGCAATTCTGCAACCAGTGCCGACAATGGCCGCTTTGCCTCGGCAGCGGCGACAAGCGCGGCGACCATCGGCAGAATGGCATCGCGCGTCGGCAGCCGCGAAAGCGAACCGCCGGACAGCGCAATATCGCTTTCGGTCAGGAAGCCGCCATTGGCTTCGAAGCCGACCACCGGTGCAGCCGTCGCCGCAGCCATGCCGGCCACCACATAGGGTGAGCCGATGCGGGTGCGAACCACCGTCTCGAACCAACCGGTCATCTCGATGGCCGATGTCGAGGAAATCGGCGTCACCACCGTCTTCGCGCCGAGTCGACGGGCGGTGAGGATACCGAGTACGTCGCCATTCACCTGCCTGCCGGCCTCGTCGATGACCAGCGGCCGGTCGCCGTCGCCATCGGTGGACACCACCGCATCGAGCCGATGAGCGGCGATCTGGTCCTTGGCACGCGCGAGATCGGCCGGATCAAGCGCCTCGGTATCGACAGCGATGAAGTGGTCGGAACGACGATATGAAAAGACCTCGGCACCGAGACCCTCGATGATGCGGGCCGTCAGATCGCGACCGACCGCGGAATGGAGATCGAGCCCGATGCGCAGCCCCTTCAGCGGCTGGCCGGCGAAGGCGTCGGTGTACCGGGCGACATAGGACTCCGCGATGGCCGGATCGACCGGCGGCAAAGCGCCGGTATTCGCGGAGAGTCCTTCGCCAAGCAGAACCTCCGCCCGATTGCGCACCGGTGCCTCGTCCTCTTTCAGGAACTCACCATCGGGGCGATAAAACTTGATGCCGTTGTAGTCTTCCGGGATATGGCTGCCGGTGACCATCACTGCCGGCGCCTGGCGAGCAAGCGCGTAAGCGGCCAATGCCGGCGTCGGCACGTTGCCGGCGTAGACCGGGGTCCAGCCGGCTGCGGAAATGGCTGCCGCGGCAAAACCGGCAATCTCCGGGCTCGATGCCCTGAGATCTGCGCCAAGATAAACCGTCCGCGATGATACGCCCGAACAAATGACTTCCAAAAAGGCGCGAACATAAGCAGCGGTCGTGGAGCCGGTGAAATCGATGGCGGGGCCACGGAGGCCCGACGTTCCGAAACTGACGGACATGGCTTCTCACAATCTGGAGGACGACAATCAAGTGAAGCTGTTGGAATCTATCGAAAGAAAGAAAAACCTCGCACAACATCTATGTAGTCTAGCGGATCGCAGGAGGCAATGCTCGCTCGTTGCCTGTCACGCCGCCCTGTTGGAGGGAGAACGCCCCAGGAGATAGGCCGGTTCCCTCGCATCGACCCCAACGATGACGAGGCCGGCAGAGAAGGCCACCTCGATCTCGTGCCGCACCCGAAGGCGTTCGGCACTGGCCGCGCCGGAATCTGCCTTGAGCAAGCCGCCAAAATCCGCAGGCAAAGCGATCCGATGAGCGGCGGCGGCCTCGGCAGCGGTCAGCATGGCCATTCCGGTCCGGCAACGCGCGTAACGCTCGCCATCGAGACGCCAGTCGACCAGGAGGCGATCGGAGGCGGTGCCGGCGTTGATGCCCCCCATCTCGCCGTAGTAGTCGCGGTGGTAGATAGCTGCCGTAGCGCCCAGGCGGCCGATGTTGAGCGCCGCATTTGGAAGTCTGAGCGGATCGTAGGTCCAGCGTACAAGCCGAATGCCGCGCTCCAGGCACCATTCGGCCTGGTAGAGCTTCAGTTTCAGACCAAGCCCCAGGCCACGCGCCTCGGCGCGCACGGCAAGACGATGCGAGTGTTGCACTCCGGGCGTCACCGTCGGAAACGCGAAGACATAGCCGATCAGACGATCCTCAATGAAAGCGCCGGCCGCAAGCCCGCCCTCTGCCTGGATCACCATCATGAGGTCGCCCGGATCGATCTTGTCGTCCGGCCCCCAGACATCGCGCTGCAAGTCTTCGGCGGCGTGAAACTCCGCCATGCCCTTGAGATCGCGAATGACCGGCTGCGTGGTCTTGGCGCTCATGCCGAAAAGCTCCGCACCGAACGGGTGACATCATCAAGGGCATCGCGGTCGAGCTGAACACCGATCCCCGCCCCCTCCGGCACCGGCATCCGACCATCCCGGGTCTCGAGTTTTTCGACGATGATGTCGCGATGGAAGTATCGGCTTGCCGATGACGTGTCGCCGGGCTTCCTGAAGTTGGGCAACGTCGAGAGATGGATGTTGTGCGCGCGGCCGATTCCGGATTCCAGCATGCCACCGCACCAGACGGGAACATCGAACGCCGTAGCGATATCGTGGATACGGATCGCCTCGGCAATGCCGCCGACACGGCCGACCTTGATGTTGATGACGCGGGTCGCATCGGCCTGGAGAGCCCGGCGGGCATGGCCGACGCTCCGGATGCTTTCGTCAAGGCAGATGGGTGTCCTGAGGCGGCTTTGCAGCGTCGCGTGATCGGCAATGTCGTCGTGGGCGAGCGGCTGTTCGACATACTCGAGCCGAAAATCGTCGAGCCGGCCGAGAACGGCCCAATCGGAAAGACGATAGGCACTGTTGGCGTCAACCGACAGCCTGATACCCGGAAAGGCCCGCCGCACCGCTTCCAGGAGTTCGATGTCGTGGCCCGGCATGATCTTCAGCTTGATGCGCTTGTAACCCTGCGCCACATGGCTTTCGACGCGCGACAAAGTGCCGTCGATCGGGCCGATGCCGAGCGACACCCCCACGTCAATCGCATCGCCCGAACCGCCGATCAGCGTCTTGAGCGGAAGGCCGAGCCATTTGGCCCACAGGTCCCAGAAGGCCATCTCGACGGTGGCGAGCGCCATGCGGTTGCCGCGCCAGGGAGAAAGCAATCTCTCCACGGCCGCGGGATTGTCGAAGGACCGCCCCATCATCGACGGAAGCACGGTTTCGCCGAGAAGATCCATGGCGCCGACAATCGTCTCCTCGAGAAAATCCGGGAGGGGATCCATAACGCCTTCGGCATACCCCTCAAGCCCGTCGGCGGACAGCGTCACCAGCGGGAAGACGCGCTCGGTCATGGTACCGGTCGAGATGGTGAACGGATTGATCAGCGGCAACCGGACGAGTCTCAGCTCGGCACGCTCGATCGGCGGGAGGGAACGGGTCATGGCGGGACCTCCGAAAAATGCCCGTGGACCCTAGGCTGCTGCAAGTTTTTTTGCAAGATTGACAGTCCGCAATTTCCCTGTCAGCGTCATCAGTATTGGAGAAAGGGAGTTGGGCGTGAAGGAGAGACGCGGCGCAAAGGAACCGGCGGAACTGGGTGCCGACTTGCGCCGCCGCATCGAAGAGAGCCTTGCCGCCGCCACACGGACGGAAGCGGCCATCGCCGGCTTCTTCCTGAGCGACCTTGCCAGCCTGCCTTTCGAAACCGCCGGCTCGGTCGCGCGCCGCATCGGCGTTTCCGAGGCCTCGGTCGGTCGTTACTGTCGCGCCATCGGCTTTCGCCATTTCAAGGATCTCAAGGCTTCGCTCCGCGGCGATCTCGGCGATCGGGCCTTTCTGATCGGAGAGCGGTTACGCGATTTCGCCGAACGCAGCCGGGCCGGCGAGAGTCGCGCCCTGGAAAAGGAAATCGCGGCGATCGTCGCCAATCACGAGCTGGCAGCAACCCCCGCTTTCCGGGCAGTGGCAGCGCGGCTCGCCCACGCCGAACGGGTGTTCGTCGTCGGCTTTCAGACCGAGCGCGGTCATGCCGCCTATCTCGCCCATGGCCTCTCCTATCTCAGGCCGGGGGTGCAGCTGATGGACGCCGCCGACGGCACCTTCGCCGACCTCCTGCTCGACGCTCCATCGGAAGCGGCTTTGGTCATCATCGACGGGCGCCGATACTCCCGGCTCGCCCGCCATCTCGGCATCGCCGCCCGCGCGGCCGGAACGCACGTGACGCTGATCACCGACCCCTATTGCACCTGGGGCCGCGAGGCCGCCGATGAAGCATTCGTCGTCCGCACCGACTTCGATCAGTTCTGGGACGCGACGTCGGCCATGGCGAGCCTGATCGGCCTGATGGTCAACGCGGTGTTCGCCGAGCTGGGTCCCGAGGTAGAAGCGCGCCTCAGCGCGGTGTCCGCGCTTTACGGCGACTTCGTCGGACACACCTCAGCCGGCGGAAACGGTGCGGACCGTTTGGCACGACGCCCGACGGCGAACCGCCCTCGCCGCAAGGCAGACGCTGGCCGCAAGTAGCTTACCTCCAGGAAGCCGCTCGGCACGTCAACCGGCAAGCAACTCCGCATCGCGGCACCCTTCGGCCCGAAACGGCTGTCGCCGCGACGGGCCGAGACCGAAGGAAGCAAGCTCGCCGTCGAGACGAGCAAGATCATCCTCCCCCAGCAACGATGCATGCACCGTCGTGCGGATATCGGCGGCAACACCGCTCTCCACGAGCGCAAGGAGGCTTGCCTGCGCTCGCTCGCCGCTCCCCGGCACGCCAGTGATCCGGCCATAGTCGGAGAAAGGCCCTTTGACGTCAAAGCCCACCCAATCGACAAGCGGCAACAGCCGGGCGAGCCGGTCCGGATAGGGGCCGGCGGTGTGCAAACCAACCTGAAACCCCAGTGCCCTCACGGCAGCGGCAGCCTCCGGCAGGGCCTTCTGCAAGGTCGGCTCGCCGCCCGAGAACACCACGCCGTCAAGAAGGCCGCGCCGCTTGTCGAGCAATGCCAAGACCGTCCCGAAATCCGGCCCGGCACCAGGGCCGGGCGGGATCAGGTCGGTGTTGTGGCAATAGCGGCAGGCAAAGGGGCACCCTTGGCAGAATACCGTGGCAACCAGCTCGCCCGGCCAATCGCAGGTGGAGAGCGGCGCAAAGCCGCCCACCGCGAGATCAGCGATCGACATGGTTCAGGCTTTTGGCCTCCGTGAAGGAAGCGCGTTCGGCGAACTCGGATTTCTTGCCCTTGTTGAAGGACGAGACGGGGCGGTGATAGCCCATGACCCGCGTCCAGATTTCGCAAGGCTGGCGCTCGTCATCCGACAGGTGGATGGAAGCGGCGGTATCGACGGTGGAAAGCGGCTTGTTCACGTCAGGTCTCCTCACTGAAATCACTCGGCGGCGGCACGTTTTTCGGCCAGCCGTTCGACATCGCAGACCGGGCAGAACTCATGCTCGCCGGCGATGTAGCCATGCTTGGGGCAGATTGAGAAAGTCGGCGTCACCGTGATGTAGGGCAGTCGGAAGTTTTCGAGCGATCGGCGGACCAGTTTCTTGCAAGCCTCGGCAGAGGAAATGCGCTCGCCCATGTAGAGATGAAGCACCGTACCGCCGGTGTAGCGGCTCTGGAGCGGCTCCTGCCGGCGGAGCGCCTCGAAGGCATCGTCGGTAAAGCCAACGGGCAGCTGGCTTGAGTTGGTGTAATAGGGCGCATCCGGCGTACCGGCCTGCAGAATGGCGGGAAAGCGCTTCTTGTCTTCCCGGGCGAAGCGATAGGTCGTCCCCTCGGCCGGCGTCGCTTCGAGATTGTAAAGGTGCCCCGTCTCCTCCTGGAAGAGGACCATCTGTGCCCGCACATGGTCGAGCAGACGGATGGCAAAGGATTCGCCCCACTCCGTCGTGATATCCTCGGCGTCGCCGGTGAAGTTGCGGATCATCTCGTTGACGCCATTGATGCCGAGCGTCGAGAAGTGATTGCGCAGCGTGCCGAGGTAACGCCTGGTGTAGGGGAAGAGCCCATCGTCCATCAGTCGCTCGATCGTCTTGCGCTTGATCTCGAGGCTGGTGCGCCCGATGGCCAGGAGCTCGTCGAGCCGACCGAACAATCCGGCCTCATCACCCTTGTGAAGATGGCCGAGCCGGGCGCAGTTCACCGTGACCACACCGACCGACCCCGTCTGCTCGGCCGAGCCGAACAGGCCGTTGCCCCGCTTCAGCAGCTCCCTGAGATCGAGCTGCAACCGACAGCACATGGAGCGCACCATGTTCGGCGTCAGTTCGGAATTGAGGAAGTTCTGGAAGTAGGGCAGCCCGTATTTGGCCGTCATCTCGAAGAGACGCGCCGCATTCTCGCTGTCCCACGGAAAGTCCCTGGTGATGTTGTAGGTGGGGATCGGGAAGGTGAACACCCTGCCCTTGGCGTCACCCGCCGTCATCACCTCCATGTAGGCGCGGTTGATGACGTCCATCTCCGCCTGGAGATCGCCATAACGGAAATCCATCTCGACCCCGCCGACGACCGGCACCTGTTCCTTCAGGTCATCCGGGCACACCCAGTCGAAGGTAAGGTTGGTGAAGGGCGTCTGCGTACCCCACCGCGAGGGAACGTTGAGATTGTAGATCAGCTCCTGGATCGATTGCCGGACGTCGTCGTAGGAAAGCCGGTCCTTGCGAACGAAGGGAGCCATGTAGGTATCGAAGGACGAGAATGCCTGGGCGCCGGCCCACTCGTTTTGCAGCGTGCCGAGGAAGTTGACGATCTGGCCGACGGCGCTCGAAAGATGCTTCGGCGGTCCCGCCTCCACCTTGCCCGGCACGCCATTGAGGCCCTCGGTCAGCAGAGTGCGGAGGGACCAGCCGGCGCAATAGCCCGACAGCATGTCGAGGTCGTGTATGTGGATGTCGCCGTCGCGATGCGCCTGCCCCACCTCTGGCGGATAGACGTGGCTGAGCCAGTAGTTGGCCGTTACCTTGCCGGACACATTGAGAATGAGGCCGCCGAGCGAATAGCCCTGATTGGCGTTGGCATTGACCCGCCAGTCGGCCCGTTCGAGATACTCGTCAATCGACGCGACGACATCGACGACGGTGTTGGCATCGCGCCTCAGGCGCGCCCTCTGCTCCCGATAGACGATATAGGCACGCGCCGTCGCGAAGTGATTCGCGGAAGTCAGTGCCTGCTCGACGACGTCCTGAATTTCCTCGATCGACGGGATGCGTCCGGCAAAGCGATGGGCGAGCACCTTGACCGTCTGCAACGCCAGAAGCTCCGCCTCGCCGCCGGAAAACTCGCCGGAGGCGGCGCCGGCGCGTTCCATGGCGGAACGGATCTTGCCCGCATCGAACGGGACCAGTGCCCCCGAACGCTTGAGGACATGTTGAGGCGGTTTGGCTGAACTGATTTCCGACATCGCTCTTCTGCACCCGGTATGGGGGCAGGGAACGAAAGGGAACGCTATCGACAGGGACGAAGCGCGCTCCGGCCATGCATCGACGACGATCCACCGGTGCACCCCGCCCGAGGAAACTTCTCATAGGCCGGGGCAGGTCTCCTGGCTCGCGGGTCTTGGCGGCCGATCCGTCTTCCCAGTGCGTCGCACCAGTGACATTCCTGGATCGTCCACTTCCCGCCTACAGTTGCGGGGGCAGCGCCGGCATTGCACCGGCTTCCCTCTTAGCTCCAGATATTGTGCATCTGGAGAACCTCAGCTCAATTACTGGTATCCACCGGGAAGTGAGTCGGGTCAATCCGACAGAGGCGGCCACCGTATTCTTCCTGAGGAAGGCCCGCCCTGCCCTGTGGATCGCGTCCCGCCGCCCCCACGCAAACCCTTCCACTTCTTCCGTAAAAACGCTGAGAGAGGAACCCTCCGAGCCCACGTGAGTTTTGCCACCATAACCACATCCGAGCATCTCGCCCGACGAGATCAGCGGCCGACGGCAGAGGCCGGTCGACGACAAGGCAGCACGCTTTGTCGGCTTGGACATTCACGAGCGAAGGAGAGTGAAATGAAGACCCACAACACGCTGAAATCGAACGCCAAGAAGGTCTCGATCGAGGTTCTCGGTGCGCTGCTAGCCGACAGCATCGATCTGGCGCTGCTGACCAAACAGGCGCACTGGAACCTGAAGGGGCCGCGCTTCATCGCCATTCACGAGATGCTCGACGGGTTCCGGACCGAAATCGACGGTCACGTCGATACCGTGGCCGAGCGTATCGTTCAGCTGGGTGGGATTGCCAACGGCACGCTGCAGGGTGTCGCGGCGGCAAGCCGCCTTCCCGCCTATCCTGCGGACATCACGGCCGAGGATGAACACCTCAAGGCGCTGACCGAACGCTACGCCAAGGCAGCGACAGGCGCGCGAGATGGAATCGACCAGACTGACGAAGCAGGAGACGCCGACACGGCCGATATCCTGACCGCCTACTCACGCGCGCTCGACAAGGCTGTGTGGTTCCTCGAGTCACATCTGCAGAACTGACCACAAAGGCCCGGAAGCAGCTCACGCGCCCCTAAAGCCGATCTCGTTCAACCGGATCGGTTTTAGCCACCGGTTTGTCGGTCCTCACGACATTCCGCTCGCAGCACACCCCGGCAAGGGGCGCCGCCGTCTCCGACCGAGCCTCTTCAAAAGCCCAAGCGCCCGAAATCCTCGCGGACCGGGCGCTCGACAAGAGCAGTCGAAAGCAAAAGGCTTATCGGTCAGAGGCCGGAGACCCGGTTGCCACCGGCACGGACATACTGACGCTCACGGAACTCGGAACCGAAACCGCGCACATAAGTGGTGTCCCGCTCGACGGCGCGAGACTCGCGGAACGTCCTGTTGAGGGGAGCCTGGGCGAACATCTCGGTTTTCCTTTCGTTATGCCGAACACCTCGTTCGACGCCCCTCATATAGGCGTTCGCCCACATATACGAAAGTCGAATTCACTGAATGCCGCCCAAAGAAAATCTAAAGGCGGCATTAGCTTATCCTTTACCATTCCGGAACGTCCCGGTGCTCACCCTCTCAACACGAGCCGAATGGGCGCGAAGCCTTCGATCGTCGCCACCGCCGTCTCGCCCGGTGCGATGGCGTGGCCGCCACCAAAGGCGCCGGTTGTCACCACGTCGCCTGCCCGAAGCGGATGACCGGATGCGGCCAGCATGTTGGCGAGCCACGTCAGGGGATGGGACGGAACGCCCGAGGGATGGCCACCCCGTTGATCGACGACAACACGTCCACCAACTTCCAGCCGCACGGCCACGTCGGCATGGACGAGGCGCTGCCAATCGGCAACCGGCGAACTGCGCACAAGACCCCAGTTACCCATGAAGTCGGCGCGCGCCAGCAGCGGCGACGGACGCGGATCATCTGCGAGGCGGCTTTCGAGAAGCTCGAAAGCGGCGAAAGCTCCGGCAACCGCTTCGGTCACCTCTTCGGCCGTGTAGGCCGCCCCACCCGACTTGCCGGGCAGGTCGCGCCCGAACACGAAGGCGATCTCGGCCTCGACCTTGAGCGAGGATACCGAATAAGCCACCTCGGCAGGAGCCTCGAAGATACGATCGGCAAGGATGGCGCCCCAGCTGCCGGGAGCATCGCCAGCCTGAAGCACCTTGTAGCCGCCGATGGCTCCAAGCTTCGCAACGACCGCGAACTGCGCCGCGTCGGCTGCCGCAGCGTCCGTCGGCTCGAGCCTTCCGACCGCCTCGGCGGTGAGCTTGCTTCCTTCGCGGCGTGCTGCAATCAACAGGTCGGCAAGACTCGCGGCGGCCTCAATTGTCTCTGACACTTGAAAAACTCCCAGTTTGGACCGATCGGCCAGTTTTCCATGGCGGGCGGCCTGTGCTCATATGCCGCGCTAGGCTGTCATCCCTACACTTGTCAACTCGTCCGCTCGTCGCTCGCTCCGAAAATGAACCGATCTGTGTCACGAATGGCCAGCGATGACCGTCGGCGAGCGGGAACGCGAGCCCCAATGCAGCGATCGTTGTTCGCATGATTGCAGGCCGCCATTCCGCGTGTTGAAATTCGCGGCGACGATCCCCGCCACTCTTTGCCTCACGAAGGCGCCATGGGAAGGATCATATCCATCGTGACGACCGAGCCTCCGGACACACGTCCCGGCACCTCCGAGACGTATTCCAGCGACGACCCCACCGTCGAATCGCTCCTGCACTTTCGACACGGTCACGACGAAGAGCCCGAGGAAGTGCTGGATCGAGCAGCCTGGCGTCAGCGCCTACGGCAGCTTTACGTCGGAACGGACCCGGTTGCGGCCCGCTTCCAATGGGCGGTCGCAACCGTCGATCTCATCATCATCGGCTTCTTCATCCTCAGCCCCGTCCTGCAAGATCTGGGCGTCTTTCTCTGGTTCGATTACGCTGTCGCACTCTTGCTTGTCGCCGACCTGACGGCTCGAGCGGCGGCGGCCATCAGCCTCCGTCAGTGGCTGCGACGCCCCTCGGTTTGGGTGGACTTCGTCGTACTGGCAACGCTGCTGGCGCCGCTCTGGCTCGCCAATCTCGGGTTCCTTCGCATTTTGCGTCTGTGGACTCTGTCCCAGAAGGGGCTCTTCTGGCGCTCGCTTGGCCGGCATGGCTATCAGGAGTGGGAAGACGTCGGCCGGGCGGCGATCAACCTTGTAACCTGCCTCTTCGTCATCACCGGCTTCGTCTACACCGCTTTTGCGAGACCGGGCTCGGGAATGGAAGGTTGGGTCGACGCCCTCTACTTCACGGTGGCGACCGTGACCACCACCGGCTTCGGAGACATCACCCTCCCCGGAACAGCCGGAAAGCTGACCTCCATCGTCACCATGATCGTCGGCATTTCCCTGTTCGTGCGCCTCGCGCAGGCGCTGTTCCGGCCGTACAAGGTCACCTTCCGCTGCCCGAGATGCGCCCTCATGCGGCACGAGCCCGACGCCGTCCACTGCAAGGCCTGCGGTCATCTTCTGGCGATCCCGGACGAAGGCGGCGGATGAGTTGCCGAGCGGCACGCATGGAGAGGTGATCGGTAACCCTCCGGCTGGACAAGCCTTCGTTTATTTCGCTTGATGCGCCAGATCATGGTCTCCGCTCCTTGAGCGACGTATCATGCTCGCGCCCGACAACGAGGAACCGCCATGACCGAAACGCTGAGCCAGCTGCGCCGGATCGCGCAGAACCCGACCCTGAGCTTCAAGCAAAAGGAACATGCGCTGGCGGTCGAGGCCGAGAACATGCTGCCTTACGTGCTGCTCGACGCCGAGACGCGCGCCGCTCTCGACGCGCGCATCATCTGCGACATGTATGAGGGCAACGCACCCTATAAGCCGCGCTATGTGCTGCCGGACTACGAGGTCGTCCTGAAGAACGGCTCGGCCCATCTGGAGCTGCCCAAGCCAGAGACCCTCGACGAGGCGATCAACACGCTGCAGATCGCCTATCACCACGTCCCCTCGGTCACCGGCATGCCGGTGTTCATCGGCCATATCGATGCGCTGCTGCTGCCCTTCTGCGCCGGTGTTTCGGATGACGAGCTCTATCGCAAGATCAAGCTCTTCTGGCGCTACATCGACCGCGTCCTGCCGGACGCCTTCCTGCATGCCGACATCGGCCCCACCGACAACCGCGTCGCTCGGGCAGTCCTCAGAGCCGACGCCGAGCTGAAGCAGGTGGCCCCCAACCTGACCTTCCTCTACGACCCAGAAGTGAGCGGCGACGCCATCCTGCGGCTCTGCACCGACAACATCATCGCCTGTTCAAAGCCCCACATCGCCAACCACCCGATCCACCGGGAGGTGTTCGACGAGCCGGGATATGCCATCGTCAGCTGCTACAATGCCCTGCCGCTTCGCGGTGGCGCGGCATCACTCGCGCGCGTCAATCTCAAAAAGGTGGCCGAGGCAAGCTCTGGCGAAGCCGATTTCCTCGACGTCCAGCTGCCGCGATACGTCCAGCTCAACGCCCGACTGATGCGCGCCCGCGTCGATTATCTCTTCCGCCAGTCGGGCTTCTTCGACGGGAACTTCCTTGTCGAGGAGGGTTGGATCGACAAGGACCGCTTCACCGCGATGTTTGGCATCTTCGCCATGGCCGAGGCGGTCAATCACTTGCAGGATCTCGCCGGTCGCCCTGGCCGATACGGACACGACGCCGCCGCCAACGAACTCGGCCACCGCATTTCGGCGCGGCTCGCCGAACTGGTCGATCGCGAGCCGATGGAGCATATCTGGCGGGGCGTCGCCATGCTGCACGCCCAGGCCGGCCTTTCCAGCGACGCCGGAACCACGCCTGGCGTTCGCATTCCCTATGGAAGCGAGCCGGATCCGGTGAGCCACGTTCAGGCGCTCCTTCCGCACCACCGGTATTATCTCTCCGGCGTCTCGGAAATCCTCACTCTCGACGAGACGGTGCGGTCCAACCCGGAAGCCGTGTTCCAGCTTGCCAAGGGCGCATTGCAGCTCGGTTTCCGCGAGTTCACCGCCAACGTCACCGGCAACGACCTGGTTCGCGTCACCGGCTTCATGATTCGCCTGTCTGACGTCAAACTCTACAACGCGGCTAGGGGATCGCGCGTCAACACCACGGCGCTCGGTGCCGAAGCGGCCGAGACCGTGCACATTCTCGATCGCAAACCGCGCGTCGTCGGGCTTGAGCTGATGGCGGGTTCGGGTGTCTGACGGCGTCGCTGCCGTCAGCAAGTTCCTGACCTGGTCGGTCGTCGACGGGCCGGGAAACCGCTTCGTGCTGTTCCTGCAGGGCTGCAACTACCGCTGCGTCACCTGCCACAACCCGCACACCATCGGCGTCTGCAGCGACTGCGGCGCCTGTGTGGCCGTTTGTCCATCCGGCGCCCTGAAGAAGACCGGCCGCAAGGTTGTCCACGATCCGGGCCCTTGCATTTCCTGCGACAGCTGCCTTTCCGCCTGCCCGACCCGCGCCAACCCGATGGTTCGGCGCTTGACGGTGGCAGACGTGCTTGTTCTTCTTCGCCGCAATGCGCCTTTTCTCAACGGCCTCACCGTGTCCGGCGGCGAAGCGACGCTGCATCTCGACTTTCTGATCGATCTGTTCACGGCCATCCGGGCAGCGCCGGACTTGACCCATTTGACGCTGTTCATCGACAGCAACGGCAATCTGCCCGACGAAGGGTGGCAAAGAATCTTGCCGGTTACCGATGGCGTGATGCTCGACATCAAGGCCTTTGATCCCGCGCGCCATCGCCGGCTTACCGGCGCCGACAACGACTTGTCGCTCGCCTCGGCCAGACTTCTTGCCGAAGCAGGCAAACTCTATGAACTGCGTTTCCTGCTGATTCCAGGCGAGACCGACCGCCCCGAAGAGATCGCGGCGCTTTCCGACCTGGTGCATGAACTCGGCCCGGACACGCGCCTCCGCCTCAACGCCTTCCAGCACCATGGTGTGCGTGGGCCGGCGGCAACCTGGGCTCCCATGCCGCGTGCCGGCGTTGAAGCCACGGCGGATGTGCTCAGGGCCAACGGCGTTGCCGAGGTCGTCATGCCATCGGTCTGGCTACCGTAGGGCGCCAAGGTCTGCGGTAGCCGCTTGCACGGCGTCAATTGGCGGCACGCAATGAACTCTATGTCGGGCATCGAATTTCCTTCGCCCGCCGGCTTGCCCATGGTCGACGCGTATTTCGCTGTCCGCCCAGGGAGCCCGCCAGACCATGCTCATGCACCATCTGCTCTACCGCGTTGCCGAGCGTGCGCCAGACACCATCGCGCTCCGTTGGGTCGACCGCAATCAGGCGCTCACTGCCGCTGAGGCCGTGGACGGAATGGAGAGGATGGCCGGGGCTCTGGCTCATCTCGGCATCCTGCCGGGCGATCGCGTCCTGATCTTCGCCCACAACGGCATGGATTATCTCCTCGCCATGCTGGGGACGTGGCGGCTCGGGGCCATCTCGGCACTGGTGAACGTCAAATACGCCGATGATCTCGCCTATTATGTCGACGACCACCGCCCCACGGCGATCATCTACACGCACGACATGGAAGAGCCGGTGAAGGCCGCCTCGGCTGCGGTGGGATGCGTTTCTCATCTCATCTGCATGGACGGTCCTCAGGACGGCGCCCATGCCTTGCCCGAACTCATGGCGGCCCGCTTCACCCTACCGAACGATCCCGAAGACGCCTCGGCGCTCGCCCACCTGTCCTATACCTCCGGCACGACAGGCAAACCAAAGGGTGCCTGCCTCGCCCATGAGCCGACGGTGACCGCTGCCCGCTGCATCGGCGAGCGCTTGCGCATCCGGGCAGACGATCGCTCTTTCGGGCCGACGGCTCTCTCCAGCTCCTATCAGCTCGTTGCCAACCTGCTGCCGCCAATGGCGGTCGGTGCGACGGTCAACGTCATGGGCAAATGGACCCAGACAAGCGGCTGGGAAGCCCTTGAGAGGACCGGCGCCACAGTCTTTGTCGGCAACCCGGTGGTGCTGACCGAGCTTCTCGAGGAGTCGCAGGCGCGCGGCCGGCTGCCATCGCCGCTACGTTTTGGCCTCTCGGGCGGTGGACCGGTGCCACCGACGCTGCGCAAGGCATTCCGCGACGTGCTGAAGCTGCCTCTGGTGGAAAGCTTCGGCCAAAGCGAAATCGGAGGCTTCTTTGCGCTCGGCTTTCCCGAACTCGAACCGGATGACACCAAGCTGGTGCGCATCGGTCCGGGCACTCCCGACAAGGAAGTGGCCATCCTCACCACCTCTGGCTCGCGCGCGCCGATCGGTACCGTTGGCGAGATATGCCTGAGAGGCGGCTTCATGGCCGGCTATTGGGGGCGGCCTGAAAAGACGGCGGAAACGACGCGGGGCGGCTGGCTTCATTCGGGCGATCTCGGCAGCATCGATGCCGATGGCTACGTGACCATGCGCGGTCGCCTCGCCGAACTTGTCACAGTGGATGGCATCGACTGGTTCCCGCGTGATGTCGAAGAAGCGCTGTCCACCCAGCCTGGCGTCCTGCTGGCAGCTTTGGTCGGCGTTCCCAGCCCGACGGGAGGAGCCTCACCCATCGCCTTCGTCACCGAGCGCCCCGGCCAGACGGTCGACCCCGACACCCTCAAGGCAGCGATTGCACCTCTCCTTCCCTACGACCTGACGCCGCTCGTCATCCGCAAGGCGGCAAGCCTGCCCATGACGCCGACCGGCAAGATCGCCAAGGCGACGCTCGCCGCCGAAGCCGCGAAATGAGTAGCGCCATGCCCTCCTTCTCCTGGTGGAACCTTTCAACCGCCGACTTTGCCAATCGTGATCTCTCGAAAACCGTTGTCGTGCTGCCTGTCGGCGCCATCGAGCAGCACGGGCCACACCTGCCCGTCCGCGTCGACGCGGCAATCAATGCCGGTGTGCTTGCCGATGCACTCGGTAAGCTCGGCGCCAACGCCGACGTGCTGGTGCTGCCACCGCTGCCCTACGGCAAATCCGACGAGCACCTGGCCTTTCCCGGCACCATCGCCGTGTCGGGCGAAACGTTGGCGCGCATCTGGTTCGAAATCGCCGAGAGCGTTCATCGGGCGGGTGTCCGCAAGCTTGTGTTCTTCAATGCCCATGGAGGTCAGATAGCGCTGATCGACATCGTCTGCCGCGACATCCGGGTGAAACTCGGAATGCTGGCGGTCGCCTGCTCATGGTTTCGCATCACCGCGGTCGACGACATCATTCCTGCCGCCGAATCGGCTCACGGCATCCACGGGGGCGACCTCGAGACCAGCGCGATGCTGCATCTTCATGGCGATCTCGTCGCCATGGACAAGGCGGAGGACTTCGTGCCGTTGACCGTCGAGATCGAGGCATCCGGCAGCCTGCTGACCGCCGAGGGCGCCGTCGGCTTTGGCTGGCAGGCGCAGGATCTCCATCCCAAGGGGGTTGCCGGCAACGCCAAGGCAGCGACGGCTGAAAAGGGACGGATCATCGTCGACCGCGCCGGCGATGCCTTCGTCTCACTGCTTGCCGATGTCGCGGCATTCGATCTCGACCGTCTGACGGGAAAAACAGCCTTTACCCGCTGAGAGATCAGGCCTCCGCCGCCAGCCGGCGCAACCGCCGACGGCGGTAAACCTCGCTGAGGCCGACCAGCAGCGCGGTTACCACCAGAACAACCACCTGCATGGCGTTGAGGTCGGGGCGAAGCTCGCGCCGAAACTCCGAGGCGACCATCAGCGACAGCGGCTGCGTCCGGCCGGCGAGGAACATGGCGATGGTCAGATCGGCCAGCGACAGGATGACGCCGACCGAATAGGCCCCCGACAATGCCGGCCGGATTTGCGGCAGCAGCACGCGCAGGAAAGCCTGCCAAGGGGACGCTCCAAGATCGCGCGCCGCCTCGATCAACCGTCGATCGAAGCGCACCATAACTGCCGAGATCAGCGCCGTGGCAAACGGCAGCGCCACCAGCGACTGCGCCAGGATCAGCGCCGTGGCCCCGCGCTCGAAGCCGACGCGGCTCATGATCATGGCCTGGGCGATCGACAAGACGCTCTTCGGCACCAGGAACGGGGTCAGCAAGAGAATGGCGAACAGACCGCGCCAACGGAAACCCGGCGCCGTCAGGGCGAGGGAAGCCATCAGCCCGAACAGCATGGCGAGAATTCCGACCGGCTGGGCGATCAGGAAAGAGGTGACGAACCCACTGAGGAAGTTGTCGTTCTCCGCCAGCTCCCGGTACCAGTCGAGCGTGAAGCCGGACAGCGGGAACGCCATCAATGCCGAGTCATTGAAGGAAAACACCGCCAGCACGACGAGCGGCAGATATAGGAACCCAGCCGCGACGATTAGTACCGAGAAGCCGATCCGGCCCATCATGTCCTCCCGATCATGGCGCGCGCGCCCTTGAGACGCAGCAGTAGTCCGGCCATGGCCGACGCCACGAGGAAAAGCGTTGCGAGCAACGCCAGGGCCAGCGCCGACGCAAGCGGCCAATCGAAGGCCGTTCCAAACAGGTTGTCGATGAGCGCCATGGCGGTGGCGCCAGATGTGCCCCCAAGAAGGTTGGGCGTCAGCATTTCTCCGGCCGACAGGGCGAAGACGGTGAGGCTGCCAGCGGCGAGACCCGGCGTGGTCAGCGGAAAGATCACGCGGAAGAAGGCGTCGACCGGCCGGGCGCCAAGGTCGCGCGCTGCCTCGATCAATCGCCGGTCGACCATCTCGGCCGACACCCAGATGGCAAGCACCATGAAGGGCAGGTTGTTGTAGGTAAGGACGAGACCGATGGTGAACGGCGAGAACAGCAGGAATTTCAGCGGCTCGTCGATCAACCCGAGTCCCAGCAACACCGTGTTGATCAGCCCTTCCCCACCGAGCACGATCCGCCAAGCGTAAATGCGGACGATCTCACCGGTATAAAGCGGCGTCAGCAGCACGATGATGGCGATCCCCTTCGCCGACGCGGCAAGTCGCGTCAGCGCCAACGCCACCGGATAGCCGAGCAAGGCGGTGAACAGCGTAGTTGCGACACCCGACAACACCGCCTTGCCGATCAGGAACCAGTCGGTCGTCGACGTGGCAAGCTCGCCCCAGGCCCGGAAGGAAAAGGCGGGGACCAGATCGAAGTCTTCCACCTCGTAGAAACTGAAGGCGACGAGAACGGCCAGCGGCGCTATGCAACCGGCGATGATCGCCGCCGCCACCGGCAGAGCGAGATGGCGCTGACGAAAGGTCATGCGGCGATTCTCGTGATGAAGCTGTGGTCGGCGTCGAGCCAGAGCGAGACCGATGCTCCAGCCGCTTGAGGCGCTTCGGCGGCAAAACGCAAGGACACGCCGGCGACTTCCGCCTGGATCATGTTGCGTTCGCCCTGAAAGACGCAGTTGCTGACGGTACCGGTGAAGGTCGCCTTGCCCTCGCCCTGCGTCGCCAGCAGCTCGGGCCGAATGACCAGCATGGCGACATCGCCGCTGGCAAGACCATCGGCAACAGGCGCCGTGATATCGCCGAGCAAGGTGACGATTGTCGCCATGTCGCCGCGACACTCCCGGATCCGCCCCTCCACCAGCGTCGAGTTTCCGATGAAATCGGCAACGAAGCTGTCGGCCGGACGACTGTAGATCGTCTGGGGATCGGCCTTCTGGGCAATGCGCCCCTTGTTCATCACCACCACGATGTCGGACAGCGCGAAGGCTTCCTCCTGGTCGTGCGTCACGTAGACGAAGGCGATGCCGAGGCGCCGTTGCAGCGCCTTCAGCTCGATCTGGAGGTGGCCACGCATCTTCCGGTCGAGGGCCGACAACGGCTCGTCCAGCAAGAGAAGGCGCGGCTCGGCGATGATCGAGCGTGCCACGGCGACGCGCTGTTGCTGACCGCCGGAAAGCTGGTGCGGATAGCGGTCGCCGAAGTCGGCCATGTGAACGGCTTCGAGCGCGCGCCGCACGCGCGCCGGAATATCCGGAATGCCACCCCGAAGGTTCAGCGAGAAGGCGACATTCTCATTGACGGTGAGGTGAGGAAACAGCGCATAGGACTGGAAGACGGTATTGACGGGTCGCCGTTCGGGCGGCACGTCGGCCAGGGGCGTGTTGTCGAGGCGCATGTCGCCGGCGTCCGGCGTCTCGAATCCGGCGATCATCCTGAGAACGGTCGTCTTGCCGCACCCTGACGGGCCGAGCAATGTCAAGAACGCCCGCTCGGGAACGTCGAGGTCGATGCCGTCCACCGCGGTCGAGCGGCCGAATGTCTTGACGACGCCACGCATTGCGAGAAGCAGCGGCGACAAGGCCGGCTCCGTTCGCTTTTCCATCCTGCTTTCCACCAATATCGTGCCTCGATCTCCGAGGTCGGACGACCTCGCCCGACCTCGTTCGACAAGCAATTCCCGCACCGCCCTATCGTTTGCCGAGGGCGCGGGCGATGGATCAGGCCGCCTTGACCTCGTTCCACACCTTCAGCCACTCCGAGTAGTTCTCGGGGGCTTCCGGCCACATGAAGTTCTGCATGACCGAGAGATCGTCGATGAAGATGGCTTCCTGCTTTTCGGTGGAGAGCGTGTCGCGGATGATCGACGACGTGGTGGCATAGTTGCCGATTTCGGCGATGGTCGAGGCGTAGTCCGCGCCAAGCAGATAATCGGCGAACTTATAGGCGGTCTCGATCTTCTCCTCCGGCAAGCTGGCGGGGATGCCGAAGCAATCGCACCACCCCATGATGCCAGCCTTGGGCTTGGCCATCGCCACCTTCATCTTGTCCTTCAGCGCATCGTAGGGCACGCGCCAGGAGAAAGCGGCGGTCACCTCGCCGGTGGCGAAGAGGTTCGTGAGATCGCCGATGGTTTGCCAGTAGGTCCTGAGCAGCGGCTTCTGGGCGATCAGCGCCTTCTTGACCTCGACGAGTTCGTCGGAGGTCAGCAGGAAAGCGCGATCGCGCGGAATACCGACGTACAGGGCCGCGATGGCAATCGATTCCAGGGCATAGTCGCGCATGGCGAGCTGCCCCTTGAACTTCGGATCGAACAGCGTCGAATAGGTCGGCTCCTCGGTGTGGATGTCCGACCGATAGACAATGGGGTTGAGGCCCCAGAGATAGGGGATGGCATAGGTCTGGCCGTCTTCGCCCTTGACCTTGTCGGTGGCCTTGAACACGTCGTACATGTGCGCAAGGTTCGGTACCTTAGTGAGGTCGAGCGGCATCAGCTCGCCGGCCTTGATGTAGCGCCGAGCCTGATTCAGCGAGGGATTGACGATGTCCCAATCGGACGCCGAACCGGTCTTCAAGGCCGCGAACTGCGCGTCCTCGCTCGACAGAAACGACAGCTTGACCTTGGTGCCCGTCGCCTTCTCGAAAGCGGCGACATACTCGGGATGACCGTTGGAATCCCATGTGGCCCAGACGATTTCCGAAACGGCTGCGGAGGCCCGGCTCATTGGGCCCAGAAGCGAAAGCCCGGCCCCGGCGGCGAGCCCTCCGAGCATCTGACGACGATTAAGAATAAAGCGCTGCATGTGAAACCCCTCTTCGCTTGCGATCAGGCGGTCCTGTTCCCCTTGTTTTGAGGAAGTTTGCATTGGCTTCAGGGGCAGCGTCCATATGACGGTCACAATAGACACTATAGGCAGCCACCGAGGCGGAGCGCCTTTGCCGCCAGAAAATCTCAGCTAAGATGATCAGCGATGCCAAGCTCTTTCCGGATCGCCATGCCGCTTCCCGATCTCGACCACGAAACCTATCTCCGGCTCACCTTCGACATCGCTGCGGCAGCGTCCGACGCCGGCAGCCATCCGTTCGGTGCAGTCCTCGTCGGCGGTGATGGAACCCTGCTGATGGAGCAGGGCAATGCCTATCTGCCAGATCAAGACATGACGGGCCATGCCGAGCGCGTTCTGGCTACGCGTGCATCCCGCCGCTTCCGACCGGCCGAACTTGTCGATGCCACGCTCTATTCATCTGCCGAACCGTGCGCCATGTGCGCCGGAGCTGCCTATTGGGCAGGCATTGGCCGCATCGTCTATGGGCTTTCGGAAAGCAAGTTGAGGCAGATCACCGGCAATCACCCTGAGAACCCGACGCTCGACCTGCCCTGCCGGCTGGTGCTGGAAAGCGGTCAGCGAACGGTCGAGGTGATCGGCCCGATGCTGGAAGACGAGGCCGCCGAACTTCACCGGGCTTTCTGGGCAAGCCGCTGAAGCGACGTCATTCGGCGGCGACACGCAGAATCTGAGGCACCGAATCGGCCGAATCCCGGAGCACCGAGACGGAAGCCTTCACCAGATGCCGGAACCAGATATGGGCCGGCGAATGGTGCTTGCAGTCATGCCAGAGCAAATAGAAGTCCATGCGTCCGAACTCGGCCGGCGCATCGATGACGGCGAAATCGCCACCTTGCGCCATTTGCTCGGCAAACGGCGCGCCTGTCGTGAAGATCAGGTCGGACCCGGCCAGCATGTGCGGAACGATGGCATATTCCGGCACCGAAGCGGCGATATGCCTGCTGAGTCCGAGCTCCATCAGGCGACCATCGATCGGGCTATACTGCTTCATCACGTCGGCCGACGGCGACAGGTGGCGTTCCGAAAGATAGAGATCCATGCCGAGTGAGCCAATGGTGCCGGCCAGCCGATGATCGGCGGCGACCACGCACTTGATCGGCGTCGAGAGCAGCGGCGCCAGGCGCAGTTGCTCCGGTGGCCGTGGCCAGTTGCCGACCACGAGATCGAGCGAACCGTCGGCGAGGTGGCTCATCAGGTCGTCGTGGCCTGGTAGCGTTGCAATGTCGATGGACGCCTTCGGCGCCTCCTCGGCAAGCCGGGCAAAAATCCGCGGTAGGAACTCGGCATCCAGACAGTTGGCGGCAGCGATGCGGAACCGCCGTTCGGTTCGCTCAGGCTCGAAACTGGGCGGCGGGGCCAGAAGAGCGTCGATATCGGCGAGGAGACGCTGCAACGTAGCCCTGAGCTCAAGGCCACGTTCGGTGGGAACGAGAGAGCTGCCCGAACGCACCAGGATCGGATCACCGATCAGTTCGCGGAGCCGCTTCAACGCCAGGCTGACGGTCGGCTGGGTCTGGCCGAGAATCTCCGCGGTGCGCGACACGCTGCACTCGGTGACGAGCAGGAGAAGAGTCCGCATCAGGCGGACATCGAAGGCGCCGTTGACGGGCTCCATGGACGACTCGATCCTCGAAAGAGGGGAACAACAACGTCCGTGACGAAGCACCAAGCGTGCCAAGCCGAGAATCAACCGCCGGACGATCCGGCCGGCCTGCAAGCACAATGAGGGAAAATGGCGGAGAGGGAGGGATTTGAACCCCCGATACCCTTGCGAGTATGCCGCATTTCGAGTGCGGTGCAATCGACCACTCTGCCACCTCTCCGCGGTGCTTTTTGGGATGCGATCCCGGTCGAAAGCGGCGCGGACCATAACCGTGGGCAAAGCCGCTGGCAAGAGGGGCCAGAGCGGTCGGGAGCGGTTTTTTGACACGAAGCGCAACCGGATCGAAACGCCCCGGCCGCAAACGACCGGAAACGCCGCCCTTCGCCGTTGACCGGCGGAGGCTTTCCGTGTAGGGAAAACGCGGCTGAAAGGGAGCCCGGTCGATTGTCCGGGATAGTCTCTTTTTGTCAAACAGTCGCGCGCCCGGAAGGTGCGGCGCGGCCAAGAACCATCTGAAGAAGGACTGGCACGACCATGTTCGCAGTAATCAAGACCGGTGGCAAGCAGTACAAGGTTGCCGTCGACGACGTGTTCAACATCGAAAAGATCGAGCTCGAGGACGGCGCCGCCGTCACCTTCGACGAAGTGCTGGCCGTCGGCTCCGACGCTGGCGTCACCGTTGGTGCCCCCACCGTTGCCGGCGCCACCGTCGTCGCCGAGGTGGTCGAGCAGACTCGCGGTCCCAAGGTGATCTCCTTCAAGAAGCGCCGCCGCCAGAACTCCAAGCGCAAGCGCGGTCACCGGCAGCTTCTCACCACGGTCAAGATCACCGCGATCAACGCCGCCTGACGAAATTTCGTTCCGGCTCACTGCTGCCGGAACCTGACCCGACCACCGTCCATCAAGGTGTTGAGCGCCGAACGGCTCCGCCAGTGGACGATACGACAGACAGGAGACTGAAATGGCTCATAAAAAGGCAGGCGGTTCGTCCCGCAACGGTCGTGATACGGCCGGTCGACGCCTCGGCGTGAAGAAGTTCGGCGGCGAAGCCGTCATTCCCGGCAACATTATCATTCGCCAGCGCGGCACCCAGTGGCACCCGGGCACCAACGTTGGCATGGGCGTCGATCATACGATCTTCGCCCTGACGGAAGGCAACGTGTCCTTCGCCACGAAGAGCAACGGCCGAGTTTACGTCTCGGTTGTGCCGACGGCGGTGGCAGCAGAGTAAGCCGGATGGAGCGAAAGCGACCCGCCGGCGTCCCACGGACCCGAGCGGATCGCGCTCCAAGCGCGCGATGTGACAGGGGGAGTGGGGCACCACTTCCCCTGATTTCATTTGGAGCGCTAGGAGAGCCCCATGTCGGAGCTGAGCGAGACTGAAGAACCTGACAGTCCCTGCGGCTGGCCGTTGATGGCAGCGGTGAGGCCAGCCATTGAGACGCGACGGCTCATTCTGAGGCCGCCGAACGACGAGGATGCCCCGGCGATCTCCCGACTCGCCAATTCGGCCGCCGTTGCCCGGAACCTCGTCGGCATGCCCTACCCCTATCGCATCGAGCACGCGCGGGCCTGGCTCGCCGAGCCGGTCGACCCGCATGGTCAGCGTCACCTCATTTGCCGCAAAGGCTTCGACGCGGCACCGACTCCCATCGGCGTTCTGACGCTCGACATGCGCGGGCGTGGCGGACCAGGTTGGCTAGGCTGCTGGCTGGGCGAGCGTCACTGGGGACAGGGATATGCGACGGAAGCCTGCCATGCAGCAATCGATTATGCCTTTCTTCACCAAAGGCATGAGAGATTGTTGTTTGCTTGCCGGGTGACCAACCAGGCGGGCAGACGGGTGATCGAGAAGTGCGGTTTCCAGATGGTGGCGCAAGAGCTGGCCTCAGCGGTCGGCACTGGCATCGCGGTCGCCATCGACCGGTTCCGCATTGATCGGAGCACCTGGGAGAGTATCAGGGCCTGGGAGCCGCTGCGCGTTCACCACCGTGAGGCCGAACGAGCCGAGTGGGAAGAGCGGCAGGCCGAGCTGCAGGCTCCAGTGGAGCGAATTTGATCTGACATCGGACGGCCTTTGCGCTACCGATCTGCTGAGGAATTCCTCCATTGGAAACAAAGCGTACTAGTGGTTTGCGTCCTGCGTTCATGCGAAGGCCTGCATCGTCGGCGCAAGTGTCGGGATCGGACCACTAGAGAGTGAGTACGGAATGAAACTGCTTTCCGGTGCCTTAGGCTCTTGGCGACCACGCGCGGCTCTCTCTCCGCGCATCGAGACCGGTCGTCTGGTTCTTCGACCGATCGAACCGATCGACGCCGAGGCTGTTGCCACCTATCTCGACGACATAGAGGTCGCACGCTGGCTGGTCCGTGTGCCCCACCCCTTCACCGTCGAGGACGCGACCGCCTTCATCAGCCAGTGTTGCGCCACGTCCAGCCTTGGCACCGCGACGACTCTCGGCATCGTGTTGCGCGGCGACGATCGGGCAGTCGTGCGCGGTATCGTGGCCTTGCATAGCCTCGACACGCGACCGGAAGTCGGTTTCTGGCTCGGACGTCCCTTCTGGGGCAACGGGCTGATGAGCGAAGCGGTGGAGGCAACGCTTGCCTGGGCTTATGCCGAGCTCGACATTGATGCCATCGTCGCAGGCGCCTTCCAGGGCAATGTCGCCTCGCTTTCCATCCAGGCCCGTCAGGGCTTCGAGGTTATCGGAATGAGCCGCCGCCCGTCCCTGATCGAGGAACGCCTGCTCGACCATGTCGACACGCGGCTCACGCGGGCGCGTCACGCCGTCCGACCGTGGCGACCGTAACCCTTCGCCGCGCCTAAACCCAAAATTCCGTTCATTTTCGCCGCGCGATGCTCTAAAGGGCAGACAGCGACCCGCGTGAAAATCGCGGGCGGAGCCGGCCACTGCCCTACATCCAGGCTGCCGACAGCGCATAGGCGCGGTCGCGACGCCATTCCAGGAAAGCCCCGATGAAATTCCTCGATCAAGCCAAGGTCTACGTCCGATCCGGCGATGGTGGCGCCGGTGCCGTGTCGTTCAGGCGTGAGAAGTTCATCGAGTTCGGCGGGCCGGACGGCGGCGATGGCGGCCGGGGCGGCGACGTCTGGGCCGAATGCGTCGGTGGCCTCAACACGTTGATCGACTACCGCTACCAGCAGCATTTCAAGGCCAAGACCGGCGGCCATGGCATGGGCCGCGATCGCCATGGCGCCAAAGGCGCCGACATCGTGCTGAAGGTGCCCGTGGGTACCCAGATCATCGAGGAAGACGGCGAGACGCTCCTTGCCGACATGGTCGAGATCGGTCAGCGCGTGCTGATTGCCAAAGGCGGCAATGGCGGTTTCGGCAATGCCTATTTCAAGACGTCGACCAACCAGGCGCCGCGCCGCGCCAACCCGGGTCTGCCGGGTGAGGAGAAGTGGCTCTGGCTGCGCATGAAGCTGATTGCCGACGCCGGCCTCGTGGGTCTTCCCAATGCCGGCAAGTCGACCTTCCTTGCGCGGACCACCGCTGCCAAGCCCAAGATTGCCGACTACCCTTTCACCACGCTGCATCCCGGCCTCGGCGTCGTGCGCATTGACGCCCGCGAGTTCGTCCTGGCCGACATTCCCGGCCTCATCGAGGGCGCCCATGAAGGCATTGGCCTTGGCGATCGCTTCCTCGGCCACGTCGAGCGTTGCGGCGTGCTTCTGCATCTGATCGATGCGAGCCAGGAAGATGTGGTCGACGCTTGGCGTACGGTCAGGGCCGAACTGGAGGCTTATGACGAGGCGCTGGGCGAGAAGCCGGAAATCGTCGCCCTGTCCAAGTGCGAACTGGTGCCAGAGGACGAGCTCGCCGCCAAGGTCAAGAAACTGAAGCGCGCCGCCAAGACGACGCCGATCCTGCTGTCCGCCGTGACAGGCACCGGTGTCGAGGCGGTACTGCGGGCGATGGCCTCGACCGTGGAGGCAAGCCGCGCCGAGAATGACGAGTCGCGGGCGGCCACCGCCACCCGCATATGGCAGCCCCTTCGCCGCGACCGCGATGACGACAGAGACGATGATGACGACGACGACTATTGAAGCCTTCACCGGGCCGCTGTCCGGCTACCGCCGCGTAGTGATCAAGATCGGCTCGGCGCTGCTCGTCGAGGGACGTACCGGCTCTCTGAAACGCAGTTGGATGGAAAGCGTAGCCGCCGATGTCGCCCGCCTTCGGGCAGGCGGAGCCGGCGTACTGCTCGTCTCCTCGGGCGCCATCGCCATGGGGCGTGGCGTCCTGAAGCTGCCGAAGGGCAAGCTGAAGCTTGAGGACAGCCAGGCAGCGGCGGCCGTCGGCCAGATCGCGCTGGCGAGAGCCTGGGCCGAAGTGCTTGGCGATCATCGAATAACGGCCGGCCAGATCCTGCTGACCCTGGGCGATACCGAGGAGCGCCGCCGCTACCTCAATGGCCGCGCCACCATCGGCAAGCTCTTGAAGCTCGGCGCCGTGCCGGTGATCAACGAGAACGACACGGTGGCCACTACCGAGATCCGCTATGGCGACAACGACCGGCTCGCGGCCCGTGTCGCCGCCATGATGGGCGCCGACCTCCTCGTCCTCCTCTCGGATATCGACGGCCTCTACACCGCCCCGCCGCAGGTCGACCCGAACGCCGCCCTGATCCCGGTGATCGACCGCATCACTCCGGAGATCGAAGCGATGGCCGGCGGCGCGGCCTCGGAACTGTCGCGCGGCGGCATGAAGACCAAGATCGATGCCGGCAAGATCGCCACGGTTGCCGGCGCAGCAATGATCATCGCTTCCGGCAAGGTCGCCGCGCCGCTATCGCGCATCGACGCCGGCGGGCCGCATTCGCTGTTCCGCGCCGAGGCTACCCCGGTCACGGCGCGCAAGGCCTGGATCGCAGGCCACATCGAAGCGCCGGGCGTTATCACCATCGACGCCGGTGCCGTCCGGGCGCTGAAGCAGGGACGCAGCCTGCTGCCTCCTGGCGTCACCCGCGTCGACGGCGACTTCCATCGTGGCGACACCGTCATCGTGGTGGACGAAGCCGGTGTAGAGCTGGCGCGCGGCCTCGTTGCCTATGACGCTGTCGACGCCCGCCGTATTCGCGGCCAGAACTCGGCGGTCATCGAAAATATCCTTGGAGCACCCGGCCGCTCCGAAATGATCCATCGCGACGACCTTGTTCTGAAGGGCGACTTCGGAGACTGACCATGACCACACTGACCGACGTTTCCGTTCACGACCTGATGGCCGACATCGGCCGGCGTGCCCGCGTGGCGGCCCGCCGCCTGGCCGGCGCCTCCGGCAAGGAGAAGACAGCCGCCCTTGTCGCCATGGCCGCCGAAGTGCGCGCCCGCGAGGCCGACATTCTCGAGGCGAACGCCGCCGACGTCGCGGCCATGAAAGAGAGCGGCGCCGCCGCCTCCTTCCTCGATCGCGGCACGCTCGACACCGCGCGCGTCGAGGCCATTGCCAAGGCTCTCGAGGAGATCGCCGCGCTGCCAGACCCTGTCGGCCGCGTACTGGCGGCCTGGACTCGCCCGAACGGTCTTGCCATCGAGCGCGTAGCCACGCCGCTCGGCGTCATCGGCATCATTTTCGAAAGCCGGCCCAACGTGACCGCAGATGCCGGCGCTCTCTGCCTGATGGCGGGCAACGCTGCCATCCTGCGCTGTGGTTCCGATTCGCTTCGCTCCTCGCAGGCGATCCTTGCCGCGCTTGGCGCCGGTCTTCGAGCCGTCGGCTTGCCCGAAGACGCCATCCAGTTGGTGCCGATCAAGGACCGCGCCGCTGTCGGCGAGATGCTGACCGGCCTCGCTGGTTCGATCGACGTTATCGTGCCGCGCGGCGGTAAAAGCCTTGTCGCCCGCGTACAGGCAGAGGCGCGCGTACCTGTGTTCGCCCATCTCGAAGGTATCTGCCACGTCTACATCGACAAGGCCGCCGACCTCGACATGGCCGTCAGCGTGACGGTCAATGCCAAGCTGAGGCGGGTCGGCGTCTGCGGGTCGGCCGAAACCCTGCTCGTCGACCGGGCCGTGGCGGACAGCCATCTCCTGCCGATCCTGAAAGCGCTCCATGAGGGCGGCTGCGAGATCCGCGCCACGGACGAAATCCGCGCCCGCTTCCCTGCGGCGGTACCGGCGACCGAAGCCGATTGGTCCACCGAGTATCTGGCGCCGATCATCTCGGTGGCGCTTGTCGACGGCGTCGATGCTGCCATCGAGCACATCGAGACCCATGGCTCTCACCATACCGACAGCATCATCACGACCGACGAGGCCACGGCGGCCCACTTCCTCGCCGCCGTGGACTCGGCCATCGTGCTGCACAACGCCTCGACGCAATTCGCCGACGGCGGCGAGTTTGGCATGGGCGCCGAAATCGGCATCGCCACCGGCAAGATGCACGCACGCGGCCCGGTCGGCGTGGAGCAACTCACCTCCTTCAAATACCGCGTACGCGGCAGTGGCCAGACGAGACCGTGACGACACCTCGCCTTCCCGCCACGCTGCCCGGCATGCGCGTCGGTCTCTACGGCGGCTCGTTCAATCCGCCGCATCGGGGCCACGCTCACGTCGCGCGTCTGGCTCTCCAGCGGCTTCAGCTCGACCGCATCTGGTGGCTCGTCACGCCGGGCAACCCGCTGAAGTCGGTGGATGGTCTGCCGGATGTCAACCGCAGGCTGGCCGCCGTACGGGAGGTCGCACACCATCCGCGCG
This sequence comes from uncultured Pleomorphomonas sp., assembly GCA_963665435.2. GTDB lineage: Bacteria > Pseudomonadota > Alphaproteobacteria > Rhizobiales > Pleomorphomonadaceae > Pleomorphomonas. The sequence continues at coordinate 64,522 of CAXXNH010000014.1, forward strand.
CCATCGTCACCGATCTCGAATCCCGGCTCGGCACGCGCTACACCGTCGACCTCGTGCGCAGGCTGAAGAAGCTGAGGCCTTCCGTCCGATTTGTTCTGGTGATCGGCGCCGACAACTGGGCGACATTCCATCGCTGGGGCGGCTGGCGGGAGATCGCCCGAACGGTACCCATTGCGGTCGTCGATCGACCGGGAGCCACCTTTGCCGCCTTGGCATCGCCAGCCGCCCGTACCTTAGCCGGTGCGCGGGTCGCCGAACGCGACGGCGCGTTGCTGCCGTTCCTCGACCCACCCGCCTGGATGTTCATCGCCGGCGTCAAGGTCCCCCTGTCATCAAGCGATCTTCGCCGATCAGCCAGCCAAGCCTAACCATGGGCAACGGTCGATCTTGAAAACGTCACCATCAAGGTTCATCCTTTCATTCATCCGCGGTTGCCGGCATGGGGCCGGATATCGCAGGCTACTTCACGAGGTGCACCCCTGAGCATGCCCTTCACCGAGGGCGCCTTCAGCGCCAACTCATTTTCCGACGTCGCCGCGTTCTCCGGCGATGCCACTCCTCCTCAGCGATCCCTCCTCGACACGATTCTCGCCAGCCTTGACGACGCCAAGGCGGAGGATGTCGTTGATATCGACGTTGCGGCCAAGACGCCGATCGCCGACCACATGGTGATCTGCACGGGCCGCTCCAGCCGCCACGTCGGCGCCATTGCCGATCATCTGGGAAAAGACCTGAAGGATGCCGGCTTCGGCACCGTCGCAGTCGAAGGCCAGCCGGCTTGCGATTGGGTGCTGATCGACGCGGGATCGATCATCGTTCACGTCTTCCGGCCGGAAGTGCGCGAGTTCTATCATCTTGAGAAGATGTGGGCGCCAGATCCGGCGCCAACGAACGGCCGTCGCTGACGAACGTCCAGCAGATCCAGGTTTCCCAGGCAGCAGATGCCTTGGCTGGATCGGTCCGCTCGGAAATGTCGCTTTTCCTTGAGTAGCGGACCCTTCTCGATGCCCCCGGTACGCGGGGCCGCTGGCCCCGCCGATTGGGCGTGCGCCCGAACCAGAAGAAACACATGCGCATCGCCATTCACGCCGTTGGAAAACTGAAGGCCGGTCCCGAGCGAGAGCTGGCCGACCGCTACCTCGATCGCGCCGACAAGGCAGGGCGAGCCATCGGCTTTTCCTCGGTTACGTCCCGCGAAATCATCGAGAGCCGAGCACGCGAAGCAATGCAGCGCAAGGAGGAGGAGGCTCGCGGCCTGCTCGCCGATCTGCCGCCGGGCGCCCTGCTGATCGCTCTCGACGAGCGCGGCGACTCTCCGACCTCCGAACGGTTCGCGGAGATGCTGGGCCAAGCGCGCGACCGTGGCACACCGAATGCCGTTCTGATGATCGGGGGACCGGACGGTCACGGCCAGGAACTCCTGTCGCGCGCCGGTCATCGCATTTCCTTTGGCCGGCTGACCTGGCCCCATCAGATCGTCCGCATTCTCGCCGCAGAGCAGATATATCGTGCGGTCACCATTTTGAGCGGTCACCCCTACCACCGTTCCTGACCCGCCGCCGTCTCGTCGTCCTTGGTTGACGCAGCGTTAACGGAAAGGTCGATAGGGTCAGCCGCTCGACCGTACCGCCACCGGACAGCTCATCTCGTCCATGCCGCTCGAAACGCGACGTCCCGGAGCCCGCCGCCTTGTCTTCGCTGCCATTCTGGCGGCGTTGCCCGGTCACGCCGCATCTCAGGACGGTCTGCCGGCGGAGGCGACGGCCTTTGCGCCGGCAACCGAAATGACGCGCCCCGCATCTCTCTCCGACAACACGGCCGGCATCGAGCAGGCACAGGCCGAACGGGCATTGAAGGACCAGGAGCTTGCCAAGCTACGCGATGCCATGGAGCTGTCGGCGGAGAAACAGGCGGAAATCGCCGCCGAGATTGCCGGCCTCTCCCGCGATCAGCAAGCGCTCCACGACCAACTCGTGACCTCCGCCGCCCGGGTCCAGGCGCTTGAACAATCGATCACCGACAGTGAAGAGCGCCTCGCCCGCGGCGCCGAAAACGAAGCGCGCATCCGCGCATCGTTGGCTACCCGTCGCGACGTGCTGATTGCCGTGCTCTCCACCGCGCAACGCATTGGCCGTCAGCCGCCGCCGGCACTGGTGGTCAGCCCCGAAGACGCGCTGAAAGCGGTCCGCTCCGCGGTGGTGCTCGGGGCAGTGCTGCCCGAGATTCGCCTTGAGGCCGAAGCGCTGCAATCCGATCTCGACGCCCTCGTCGCCGAACGAAACCGAGCAGCGGCCGAGCGCGATCGCCTTCGCGCCGACGCCGCCTCCATTGCCGAGGAGCGCCAGCGTCTCACGCTGCTCATCGACAAGAAGACGAAGGAAAGCGAGGCGCGCGCCGCCGATCTCGCCGCCGAGAAGGCGAAGGCCGAGGAACTCGCGAAGAATGCCCGCAGCCTCGAAGAACTGATCGCAGGCATGAAGAAGGCACTCCCGGTGGCCCGGTCCGAGTCGCCTACCACCGCCCCGCCCAGGCCGAGTGCCGGTGGCCGCCTGGGACCAGCCATTGCCTTTGCCGAGGCCAAGGGGCGACTGATCCCGCCGGTGCGTGGCGTCAACCTGCAATCCTTCGGGGACGACAACGGCCTTGGAGGGATCTCTCAAGGACAGGCGATTGCCACCCGAGCCGGCGCGCGCGTAGTCTCACCGGCCGACGGCCGCGTCGTCTATGCCGGTCCGTTCCGGTCCTACGGACAGCTCTTGATCCTCGACACCGGCGACGACTATCATGTCGTGCTTGCCGGCATGGAGCGGATCGACGTCCAGCTGGATCAATTTGTTTTGACGGGCGAGCCCGTCGGTGTCATGGGAAACCAGCGGCTGGCCAGCGCGGCAGTGCTGGATGCCAGCGTTACGCAGCCCGTGCTTTACGTCGAATTTCGCAAAGGTGGAACTTCGATCGACCCCTCTCCCTGGTGGGTCGCGTCGCAGGATCGGAAGGTCAGCGGATGATCAGAAAACTGTCGCTACTCGCAGCAGGCGCCGTTATCGGTGCCGGCGTCACCACCCTGACCCTCGAACACCGTCTCCCCGGCTTAGGGTCGGCCGTGGCCGCTGGCGTCGACACCTATCGTCAGCTCAACCTGTTTGGCGACGTGTTCGAGCGCATCCGGGCGGACTATGTCGAGGAACCCGATGAATCGGAGCTGATCGAGGCTGCCATCAACGGCATGCTGACCTCACTCGATCCGCACTCGAGCTACATGAACGCCAAGAGCTACCAGGACATGCAGGTCCAGACCAAGGGCGAGTTCGGCGGGCTTGGCATCGAGGTCACCATGGAGGATGGCCTCGTCAAGGTGGTGACGCCGATCGACGACACGCCAGCCGCCAAGGCCGGAATTCGCGCGGGTGACCTGATCACCGCCATCGACGGCACCGACGTGAAGGGACTCACCCTCAATGACGCCGTCGACAAGATGCGCGGCCCCGTCAACTCGTCGATCACCCTCACCGTTGCGCGCGGCACCGACAAGCCCTTCGACGTCAAGATCGTTCGCGACGTCATCAAGATGCAGTCGGTACGATACGAGGTAAAGGAGGATGTCGGCTACATACGCATCTCCCAGTTCACCGCCCAGACCTTCGATGGCCTCAAGACGTCGATCGACAAGATCAACGCTGCTGTTCCCGAGGACAAGCTCAAGGGCTACGTGCTTGACCTGCGCAACGATCCGGGCGGCCTGCTCGACCAGGCGATCGCCGTCTCCGATGCCTTCCTCGACAAGGGAGAGATCGTCTCGACGCGCGGACGCCAGGACAACGACACTCGCCGCTACGCCGCCAAGGCCGGTGAGCTGGTCGGAAACAAGCCGTTGATCGTGCTGATCAACGGCGGTTCGGCCTCGGCCTCGGAGATCGTCGCCGGTGCGTTGCAGGACCATCGCCGGGCCACCATTCTGGGCACGCGATCCTTCGGCAAGGGCTCGGTTCAGACCATCATTCCGCTCGGCTCGAACGGTGCCATCCGTCTGACCACCGCCCGCTACTACACGCCGTCGGGCAACTCCATCCAGGCCAAGGGCATCCATCCGGACATCGAGGTCCTGCAGGATCTTCCCGAGGATCTCAAGAACCAGATAACCGAAACCAAGGGCGAGGCATCGTTGAAGGGCCACCTCAAGAGCGAGACCGAGGGGGCCGAGGCATCGGGCAGCCAGGCCTACGTGCCGCCGGATCCCAAGGACGACAAGCAGCTCAACCTGGCGCTCGATCTATTGCGCGGGCTGCAGGCCAACGCCGCGTTCCCGCCCAAGGGCGAAGATCACGTCGCCAACTGAGGCGGCGACCAGCGAAAGAAGCCGGGCCGGAGATCTTCTCCGGCCCGTTGCGTTTCGGCGGCATACCGTGCCGCCAAGGATTGAACTAAGCTCCAAGGGACCGAATCAGGGCGGTCGCCTATAGCCGGATCTCGCGCCATGAACGACCTCACCAATCCTCTAGGCTTCGGCGGCTCCGGTGGCCGTAAGCTTCGCGTGCCGGTGGGTGCCATAGCCGCCGTCATCACGGCCTGCCTCTTTGCCGGCCTCGCCGTCTGGTTGATGGTCGTGAACGATCCGCTCGGCGGCGAACCCTATGCGCGCGCCAAGATCGAGACCTCGGACACCGGCTATGCACGCGCCGACATCGCAACGGTGGGCGTGAAGTCCGGCACCGGAGAGCTCCTTCCGCCGCTGAGCGAAGCCAAGCCAGACGCCGGGGTGACACTGGAAGGACCTTCGAGCGCAGAGACCGCTGTGGCGCTGCCCGTCGAAGCCGACGCTGCCCTCATCGAAACCTCGCCATTCGGCCCGTTGCCGCGCGTCGGTACCGACGGTCGCCGCCCGGCCGACGTCTACGCCCGACCGGTACCCGGCTTCGTTGGCGCCTCCCCGAAGATCGCCATCGTTGTCGGGGATCTCGGCCTCAGCCAGACCGGAACCCAGGAAGCGATCAAGATTCTGCCCCCCGAGGTTACACTCGGCTTCGCACCCTATGGCGCCAGCCTCGATCGCTGGACCGCCAAGGCGAGACAGGATGGTCACGAGTTGCTCTTGCAGGTGCCGCTGGAGCCCTTCGACTACCCTGACAACGATCCGGGCGAGAACACGCTGCTCGTCGGCAAGGATGCGCGCCAGAACATCGAAAACCTGCATCGGGTAATGGGGCGCCTTTCCACCTACGTCGGAATCGTCAACTACATGGGCGCCCGCTTCACGTCCGAAGCCGCCGTGCTCGATCCGGTGATGCAGGAAGTCGCGTTGCGCGGCCTCCTCTATCTCGATGATGGCAGTTCACCCCGCAGCGTCGCCGAGCAGTCGGCCGGCAAGTTCAAGACGGAGTTCGCAAAGGCCGATCTCGTCATCGACTCCGTGCCGACCCCCACCGAGATCGCCGCCCGCCTGGCCCAGCTGGAGCAGATTGCCCGTACGCGCGGCCTTGCCGTCGGTGTTGCCAGCGCTCGACCAGCAACGCTCAAGGCGCTATCCGGGTGGACAAGCGGCCTCGACGAGCGCGGCATAACGCTTGTGCCGATCACCGCAGTCACCCAGCAGAACTGAGACGCTCAATCAATGACCTCCCGCGCCGACCTGCCCTATCGCCCTTGTGCCGGGGCTGTACTCATCAATCGTGATGGCCTCGTTTTCGTGGGTCACCGTGCCGATCTTGAGGGCACACCGGACGCAACACCCTGGCAGATGCCTCAAGGCGGCATCGACGAAGGCGAGACACCGCTCGAAGCCGCCCGGCGCGAGCTGTGGGAGGAAACCTCGGTGCACTCGGTCGAACTCCTCGGAGAAGCGCCCGAGTGGTATCGCTACGATGTCCCCGATAATCTCGCCACCGGACGCTTCCAGAAGAAGTGGCGCGGCCAGACACAGAAGTGGTTCGCTTTCCGCTTTCTCGGCGAAGACAGTGAGATCGACATCATGAATCCAGGTGGCGGTGCCCATCCGGCGGAGTTCTCCCGCTGGGCCTGGCAGCCGCTGTTAGAGGTTCCGAGCCTCGTGGTCGCCTTCAAGCGGCCGATCTACGAACAAATCGCAACGGCCTTCGCCGGTTTGGCGGTGCCCACGTGACCGCCCGTCTTCCAGCTGCGATAGCTCCGCCGGACCCGGCCGAGCGCGAGCCTCTCCTGCCCGATCTTCCCTATCGCCCGAATGTCGGCATCTGCCTGTTCAATTCCGAGGGACTGGTCTTCTGCGGCAAGGCCTTCGCCAATCCCTTCGGCTGGCCGGATCCGGAAATCTTCTCGGAGGGGGCCGACTGGGCATTGCCGCAGGGCGGAATCGACCCCGGAGAGGATATCGTCGCGGCGGCGCGCCGAGAACTCTGGGAGGAGACCGGCGTCACCAGTACCGAGCTGATCTCCGTTACCGACGACTGGTGGACCTACGACTTTCCGGCCCGTGGCTCGAGCATCCACAAGCTGTATCCCTTCCGTGGCCAACGACAACGCTGGGCGGCCTTTCGCTTTACCGGCGCGGAGAACGAGATCACGGTGGCCGCCGCCCATACGGACGAGCCGCCGGAGTTCCAGGAATGGCGCTGGCGGCCGCTTGCCGAACTGCCGTCCCTGGCCCCGCTGCATCGGAGGCAGCAATACGCCCGCGTGTTGGACGCGTTCGGCAACATCGGCCCGGTGTGAGGTTCTACCGCCGACGCCGACCGGCCGCTTGATCGGCCGCGCGGGCGAGCGTCAGAAGCGTTTCGCCGACGATATCAGCGGCAAGCGACTGGTTGAGGCGGGCATCGCGCGCCGCCTCGCCAAGAACGATGATTGCCCGCGCAAGTCGTGCCGGCGACCACAGCCCGAGCGCCGTCTCCACCTTGCCTTTTCGCTTGAAGAAAATGGGCGGCCGGGCGCCATTCACCGCATCGCCTGGGGAAACGCCGCCATCGACGGCTGCACGCAACTCGTCGAGCAGCATGAAGTGTCGAAGAGCCGCGCCTGCGATCTGTCCGGCATCGACCCCTTCGATCCGCGCCTTGGCCAGCCCTTCGACCAACGCGGGCAAAGCCCCGGTCGCCGTCGCGTCGATCACCTCGTCGATGGCGAAGGTGGAGCTGTCGCCGATCAGCGTTTCGACGTCGGCGATCGAAATCCCCCCCGTGCCATGGGCGTGCAGGCAGAGTTTCTGAATCTCGCCGCGCGTCATCAGCCGGTCGCCGCCCAGAAGAGACACAAGCAGTGCGCGGGCCTCGGAGGAGATGGAAAGCCCAGCCGCCTTGACCTCGTCATCGACCAGCGCACCGATCGCCCGTTCGTCGTCGGCGAAGCACGGGATGGCGTAGGCTTGGCGTTCCTGCTCGAACAACACCCTGAGCGGGCTGGACTTCTTGAGATCTCCCGCCTCGACGACAATTGCGGTGTCCGCCGGCGGATTCTTGAACAGCGGACGCACCCGACCGGCCACGTCGGCCCGACCGCCGTCGCGCAAAAGAATCGCCCTCCGGCTCGAAAACATCGAGACAGCATAAGCTTCGTCGGCGAGCCGAGTGGGATTTGCCGTAAGTTCCGATGCTTCGATCCGCACCAAAGCGAAGGGATCGCCGGGATCGGCGAAGGCCTTGGCGATCGTTCTCGCCCGCTCGGAAACGAGCCCGGTATCCGGCCCGTAGACCAGATAGAAGGTTATCTCCTGCGGCGGCCGCGCAACGAGGCGATCGGCCTCCTGGGCGCGCGCCGCCACCATAGCCTTACCCCTTGCCGATCAGCGCCGAGGCAAGACGCAGCCGAATATCGGCCGCCGCCGCGCGGGCCGCCCGATCCTCGGCATCCCGCTGCGCCCTGACATTGGCATAACGCTGCGAACCGACGTCGAATGACGACGTGGAATAGACGTTGTCCGACGTGACCACTCTGCCGGTGGCGACCTCCGTCAGCGTGTAGGTAGCCGTGAGCGCAACCAGTCTGGCGACCGGGATATCCTCGCGAGCACGAATGGCAAGGTCCGAAACACGCGTCGTCAGAATGAGATCCAGACGATACTTCGGCTCCACCAGCGCTCCGCCACCACGCAACTGGAAGATCAGCTCGTTGATCAGCGCCTGCGCCACGCGCTCCGTCTGCCCCTTGATGGCAATCGAGGCGAGCTCGGTGACCATGGCTGGGTTGGTCCCCGCCGCTACCGAGCCGGCCGGCGCGTAAACGGGGCGAACCTGGCAGGCGGCGAGAAAACTGGCAGCCGCGAGCAGCAACACACCGCGGCGGAGGAGATCAGACGACCACATTGACGATCCTCTGGGCGACGACGATGATCTTCTTCGGGCTCTTGCCGTCGAGCGCCTTGATCACGGCTTCGAGCTTCAACACCTCAGCCTCAACATCGGCGGGCGACGCGGTACGAGCCACCGTTACGTCGGCGCGCTTCTTGCCGTTGACCTGCACCGGCATGGTCACCTCGTCCTCGACGAGAAGGGACCGGTCGACAACCGGCCAATCGGCATTCGCGACCAGACCGTCATGGCCAAGTGCCGCCCAGCTTTCCTCGGCGAGATGCGGGGTCATCGGCGCCATCATGCGGACCAGGAGACCAGCCGCTTCGCTCAGCGCGGCGGCGGCAGTTCCGTCAGCGGCCAGCACCGCCTTCTCGTTGGCGAGTGCACTCCCCAGCGTGTTGACCAGTTCGTAGATCTTGGCCAGAGCCACGTTGAAGCGCAGGCCCTCGATGCTCTCCTCGACGGCGGCCAGCGCCTTATGAGCCGCTTTGCGCAACGCGAGCGCCAGCTTGTCGCCGCCCTCGGCTCGGCTATCGGTCGGCACCAGTTCGGACGCCTCGGAAACGATGCGCCAGACGCGCTGCAGGAAGCGGGCGGTGCCCTGGGCTCCGGCTTCGGTCCACTCGACATCGCGCTCCGGCGGGCTGTCGGATAGCATGAACCAGCGCGCGGTGTCGGCGCCGAAACTGTCGATGATATCGGTCGGGTCGACGGTATTCTTCTTCGACTTCGACATCTTCTCGATCGGGCCGATCTTGACCGGCGCGCCGGAGGCGATCAATCGCGCCGTGCGCCCTCCGGTCTCCTCGACGATCTCGACATCGGCCGGCGACAGCCATTCGCCGTCCGCCGACTGATAGGTCTCATGCACCACCATTCCCTGGGTGAACAGACCCCGGAAAGGCTCGTCAAAGCCGACATGCCCGCACTTCTTCATCGCGCGTGTGAAGAAGCGCGAATAAAGGAGGTGCAGAATGGCATGCTCGATGCCGCCAATATACTGATCGACCGGAAGCCAGGCATTGACCACTTCCGGCACCGTCGGCGTCTGGGCGCGCGGCTCCGTGAACCGGCTGTAGTACCAGGACGAGTCGACGAAAGTGTCCATGGTGTCGGTTTCGCGCCGGGCCGGCTTGCCGCACTCGGGACAGACGCACTTCGTGAACGTCGGGTGCCGGTCGAGCGGGTTTCCGGGGCGATCGAACTCGACGTCCTCGGGCAACCGTACCGGCAGATCCTTGGCCGGAACCGGAACGACGCCACAGGACTCGCAGTGAATGACCGGGATCGGGCATCCCCAGTAGCGCTGACGCGAAATACCCCAGTCGCGCAGGCGATAGTTTACCTGCCGCTTGGCGGCCGGCGCGCCATTAAGCGTCGTCGTCTCGAGCTTGCTCGCCACGAGATCCTTTGCCGCCTCGACTTCCATGCCGTCAAGGAAAGCGGAATTATAGAGCTTACCATCGTCGGTATACGCGACATCGCCCACTGCGAAGGCGGCCGGGTCGGCTCCCTCGGGCAGAACCACCGGCGTAACGGTGAGAGCGTACTTGCGAGCGAAATCAAGGTCGCGCTGGTCATGCGCCGGGCAGCCGAAGATGGCGCCGGTGCCGTAGTCCATCAGCACGAAATTGGCGATGTAGACCGGGTAGCTCTTGCCGTTGAACGGATGCTTCACAGAGAGGCCCGTCGCCAGGCCCTTCTTCTCGGCCGTCTCGAGCGCCGCAGCCGAAGTGCCGATGCGCCGGCACTCCTCACAGAACGCAGCGGTCGCCGGATCCTTCTCGGCAAGCGCCCTTGCGACCGGGTGATCGGCCGAAAGCGCCAGGAAGCTCATGCCGAACAGCGTATCCGGACGCGTGGTGAATACCTCGATCGTCGACTCGCCAGCCACCGCCGCGCCGTCGATCTCAAACCGGACGCGCAGGCCTTCCGACCGGCCGATCCAGTTCTTCTGCATGGTCCGGACTTTCTCCGGCCAACGGTCGAGCGTATCGAGGGCGGAGAGCAACTCATCCGAATAGTCGGAGATCTTCAGGAACCACTGCGTCAGCTCGCGCTGCTCGACCAGCGCGCCGGAGCGCCAGCCGCGACCGTCGATCACCTGCTCGTTGGCGAGCACGGTCATGTCGACGGGATCCCAGTTGACCTTGGACTTCTTGCGGCTGACGAGGCCAGCCTTCATGAAGTCCAGGAACAGCTTCTGCTGCTGCGTGTAGTAGTCCTCGTCGCAGGTCGCGAACTCGCGACTCCAGTCGAGCGACAGTCCCATGCTCTTCAGCTGGCCGCGCATGGTGGCGATGTTTTCGTAGGTCCACGTCTTGGGATGGACGTGCCCCTTCATCGCCGCATTCTCGGCCGGCATTCCGAACGCATCCCATCCCATGGGATGAAGGACGTTGAAACCCTTGGCGCGCTTGTACCGGGCAACCACGTCGCCCATGGTGTAATTGCGCACGTGCCCCATGTGGATGCGACCCGACGGATAGGGAAACATCTCGAGGACATAATATTTCGGACGCGGATCGTCGTTCTTCGTCTCGAAAACCTTGGCCTCGGTCCAGGCCCTTTGCCAGCGCGTTTCCGCTTCACGGGCATTGTATCGCTCGGTCGCCATCGTCTCGTCTTCTGCTCTGATCCACGCCTGTCGCGGGTCGGCGGCGCCAAGGGCGCGCGGCCGCGCGAAAACTCACGGCATGACCATCATCAGAAACGGTCCCTAGGGTCAATGCTTTGGAGCACCGATGCCGGTCTTTTCCGCCCGGTCGCGGCCAGATCGACAGAATCGAATCAACGATCAGGCGCCGACGAAATCCGTCGCATGGTCCTTGACGAAGGTTTCGAAGAAGCGGGGTGGCCGACCAGTCATCTTCTCGACGGCCGGGCTTACGATGGATGCCTTGCCGCCGCGAATGGCGTCGAACTCGGCAACACGCTCGGCGATGAGCTTCTCCGGCAAGCCCTCCTCGGCGAGGATCGCCTCGTACTCGGCAATAGCGATAGGGCGGAAAATGACCGAACGGCCCGTCACATGGCTCATCACCTCGGCAGCGCGCGACAATGGCAACGCGGCAGGTCCGGTGAGCACGAGCGTTTGTCCGTCAAAGTCTGAACTGGTCAGAGCCGCGGCGGCGGCAGCCGCGACGTCGCGACCATCGATGAAGCTGATGAGCCCCTCGTCGATAGGCAAAGCGAGCTCTCCTGCCCGGACGGCATCCCTCCAGACCGTACGGAAGTTGTCGGCGAACCAGTTGGCCCGAAGAATGACGAACGGCAGGCCGGAGTTCTCCAGGACCAGTTCGAGCTGGCGATACGGAGTGTCCTCGGATGCGTCGGCGGCGATGGTGGACAGAAGCACCGCCTTCACCTTGCGATCGACCACGTGCCGCATCACCGGCATCAACGCGGCGATGACATCGAGCGGAGCCGAAGGCATCAGCACGAAAACGCGGTCCACTCCCTCGAACAGCGGCGCGATGCTGGCGGGATCGCGGAAGTCGAACCGAAGCACCGAGGCATCGGGATGCGCCTGACCGTCCAAAGCGGCCGCCTTCACGGTTTCGCCTTTCGCCACGAGTTCGGAGACGACCAGTTGTCCGATTGTACCGGTGGCGCCGAGAACGAGAATGCTGTCTGCCATTGGGATCTCCGTCAGGACGAACGTACCGGCCCGAGGGCCACCTGAAGAGAAACGTCCTCAGCCCGCGTTGGGTTCCCGTCAGGGAGAAGCGGCCACGGCCTCGGCAAGACGATCGATCTCATGGTCGGCGAAAACGCTGATGCCATGGGCGGCGAGAAGTGCGGCGACGACGCCCGCACCCGGGATCTGCCGCCCGGAGAAGCTTCCATCGTAAATGGTGAGACTGCCACAGGAAGGGCTGCGGTCGATAAGGAGCGCATGGCCGCAACCCGTGCTCCGGGCAAGATCGAGCGTCGCTGCGGCACCAGCAAGGAAAGCCGCCGTCACGTCTTTGCCGGTGGCTGCCAAGACGCGCGCCCGACCGGCCAAGACGTCGCTTCCGGAACCGCCGACGATTTCGGCTGCCGGGCGCGGCACGGGAAGCTCACCCATGAGCTCGGGACAGACCGCCACCAGCCGCCCTTCGGCGTGCCATTGCTCGATACGCGGATCGTCGAGCCGCTTTCCGGTGCCGTCATAGCGAATCGGTCGGCCGAGCAGGCAAGCGGAAATCAGGATACGACCCATCGGTACCACCGGAGACATGACAAAGGCGCCCTCCGCCTTGCGGCGAAGGACGCCTTTGTCTCGCCCCGAAGGGTCGCCGTCAATCTTCGTCGGTGCGCATCAGGATTTCGCGCTTGCCCGCGTGGTTGGGCGGACCAACCAATCCTTCGTTCTCCATGCGCTCGATGAGAGAGGCGGCGCGGTTGTAGCCAATGCCGAGCCGGCGCTGGATGTAGCTCGTCGTGGCGCGCTTGTCGCGCAGCACCAGCGCCACCGCCTGATCGAAGAGGTCGGCGTTCTCGTCGACCGGCGCGGCGTCACCGGCGCCACCGCCGTCTTCCTCGTCATCGGCCGTGATGGCATCGAGGTAATCGGGCGTACCCTGGGTCTTGAGGTGGGCGACGATCGCCTCCACCTCACCGTCGGAAACGAACGGCCCATGGACGCGCTGGATTCGACCGCCACCCTGCATGTAGAGCATGTCGCCCTGGCCGAGGAGCTGCTCGGCTCCCTGCTCGCCGAGGATGGTGCGGCTGTCGATCTTCGACGTGACCTGGAAGGAGATTCGGGTCGGGAAGTTGGCCTTGATGGTTCCCGTGATCACATCCACCGACGGGCGCTGCGTTGCCATGATGACGTGAATGCCGGCGGCGCGCGCCATCTGGGCAAGACGTTGCACCGCACCCTCGATTTCCTTGCCCGCCACCATCATCAGGTCCGCCATCTCGTCGATGATGACGACGATGAATGGCAGCGGCTTGAGCTCCATTTCCTCCGTCTCGAAGATGGGCTCGCCGGTTTCCTTGTCAAAGCCGGTCTGAACGGTCCGGTTGATGCTCTCGCCGCGCTCGATCGCCTGCGCAACCCGGGCATTGAAACCCTCGATGTTGCGCACGCCCACCTTGGACATCTTCTTGTAGCGGTCCTCCATCTCCCGGACCGTCCACTTGAGAGCCACGACTGCCTTGCGCGGATCGGTGACCACCGGCGTCAGCAGATGTGGAATGCCGTCGTAGACAGAGAGCTCCAGCATCTTCGGATCGATCATGATCAGCCGGCATTCCTCCGGCGTCATCCGGTAGAGAAGGCTTAGGATCATGGTGTTGATCGACACCGACTTGCCCGAACCCGTCGTACCTGCGACCAGCATGTGCGGAGTGCGAGCGAGATCGATGATAACCGGCTCGCCACCGATGGTCTTGCCGAGGGCCAGCGCCAGCCGACCCTTGAACTTCTCGAAGTCCTGGCTGGCGATCAACTCGCGAAGGTAGACCATCTCGCGCCGCTGATTGGGCAGCTCGATGCCGATCGCATTCTTGCCGGGAATGACGGCGACACGGGCAGCGACCGCGCTCATCGAGCGGGCAATGTCGTCGGCAAGGCCGATGACGCGCGACGACTTGATGCCGGGCGCCGGTTCCAGTTCGTAGAGCGTCACCACCGGACCGGGGCGAACATTGAAGATCTCACCCTTGATACCGAAGTCTTCGAGCACGCCTTCCAGCAGGCCCGCGTTCTGTTCGAGGCTGTCCGGAGTATACTGGACGCCGGTTCCACCCTTGGGCTCGGCGAGCAGTTCGATGGCGGGAAACTCGAAGCGATCTTCGTCCAGCAGCGACAGCTGCATCCCCCCCTTGGCCCGCTTGCCGGGCTGCATCGGCGGGGCAGGCGCCTTGACGCGGGCGGCCGCTTTCTCCGGCTGGGCGGCCGGCTTGCCTATGCGCGAAGCCGGGCCACGAAGCGGGGCAGGACGCGGCTCGAAGGTTCTCGATGCCGGCGCGACAGCGACCGGCTCCGGCGGTGCGATCAACTCCGTCTCATCATAATCGGACAGGCGGTCGTCCATGTCGAACGGCGGCGGATCGCTCTCTTCCTCCTCAAACACGGGCTCGTCGGCGACGGAGCGCGACCGTTCGACCGGCGAGAAAGACGGCTCCACTCGACCGCGCCGCTCGACGACCGGCGGCTCGTAGTCGTCATCATCTTCGTCGAAAGCCACGGGCGCGGCGACAGGTCGGGACCGGGCAGCGTGGGTCGGCTCGGCCCTCCTGGCAACCGGCGGCTCGTAGTCGTCCTCCTCGTCCTCATACTCCTCCCCCGGATAGGCAAAGGCCGGACGATGGAAGAGGCGGCGGGACAGGCCCGCACGCAGCGTCAGCCACCAGTGGCCAGCTATGCCGACGAGAGCTCCAAGGCGTGTCTCGCCTTCATCCTCTTCCTCATCGTCGTCCTCGTCATCGACAGTCGCCACCGTACTAACGATACGATGGCCGGGCACACCCGAGGCGTAGATCATGGCGGCCAGCGCCAATGGCCCCGTGACGATCAGCACGACGAGCCGCAGAGTATCGGTGAGGACGCCGTTGTTGAAGGCGGCCGGCAGTTGCAGCAAGAGATCGCCGATGGCGCCGCCCAGACCTGTGGGCAACGGCCAACCTGTCGTCGGCGGCAAGGCCCCCATGAACGCGGCGCCGATCAGCGTGCCGATCAACCATCCGATCAGCCTGTTGCGCGCCACATGCGGAATGCGCCCGATGGTCAGCTGCCAGCCCCAGATCACCACCGGCGCCAGGAACAACGCGGCATTGAGACCGATGAGCTGCATGATCAGATCGGCGACCACCGCACCCGCCGACCCCATGACGTTGCGGGTCGGACCATCGGCGATGTGACTCCAGCTCGGATCGTCCACCGACCAGGTGGCGAGCGCCGCTGATAGCGCCGCGACACCAGCGATCAGCACCAGCCCGGACGCGCCGGCAATGTTGCGGAGCATCGCCTGGCGCAAGCGATCCTCGCGCGTCGGCGCGGCGCGGCGCATCCTTTTGTCGAGTTCCTTGAGATTGGCGGCGCGGCGAGCATTGACCGGGCGCGGCTCATAAGGGCCGTCGAGCCGGCCGCCGGCTTCACGAAAGCGGGGGCTGGTTCTCATTTCTGCTCTCATGACAGAACCTCCGAGAGACGACTCAACGCCTCGCGACTCGTCTCCAGGCTTTCAACCATGGCGATTCGAATGAAGTCCGCGCCGGGATTGACGCCATCGGCGCCGAGCGCCGACAGATAGCCACCTGGCACAACCTTGACGCCCTGGTCTCTCCAAAGCCGGGCCGTCACGTCTTCACCACCACCCCAGCGACCGACGTCGAGCCAAAGGAAGAAACCTCCCGGCGGCACGAGATTCGGAAACCGGTCACCCAGTATCTCCTGGGCGGCGGCGTATTTGAGATCGTAAAGCCGACGATTCTCCACCACGTGCTGTTCATCGGCGAGCGCGGCGACAGCGACCGCCTGGATCGGAATCGGGACTTGTGGCGCCGTCACGTTCCTCAGCGCCGCCCATGCCTTCAGAAAGGCCGGGTCACCGATCGCAAAGCCGCACCGGGCGCCGGCGAGGTTGGATCGCTTGGACAACGAGTTGAAGGCGACGACGCCGGAGAAGTCGCCATTGATGCCGAGAGCGGCATTCAGTACGCCGTCCGGAGCCCGGCCGCGCCAGATCTCCGAGTAGCATTCGTCGGAGAACAGAAGAAAGCCATGCGTCCGGGCCAACCGGACCAGCCCTTCAAGCCGTTCGAGATCGGCGACCGCTCCCTGCGGGTTGGCCGGGCTGGCATGGAAGGCCGCCACGGTCCGAGCAAGAAGATCGGCGGGTAATCTCTCGAAGCACGGCAGGAAACCATCATCGCGATTGGCGGCGACGAGCACCGGCTCCGCGCCTGCGGCCTCGGCGGCCGCCGCATAGACGGCATAAAAGGGGTTGGGCAACAAAATGGCCGGACGCTGGCCCTTGCTGTCGCCAGCAAGCCGCACGGCAGTGAGCGTCGCGTGAAAAAGCCCCTCGCGTGACCCGTTGAGCGGCAGCACGCCGTCGTCTCGATCGATGGTATCGCCAGGGAGGTCAAAACGCCGCTCGGCCCAACCGGCAACGGCGGCGCGAAAGGCCGAAGTCCCCTTGATCGGCGGATAACGAACAAAGTCTGCCAAAGCGGACGAAAGCACCGGTCCGACAAAGTCCGGCACGGGATGACGCGGCTCACCGACCGATACGTCGATCAACGGAAGCCCCGGCTCGACACCGGCGATCAACCGGCCAAGACGCTGAAAGGGAGAAAGAGGAAGCGGCGCGCAGGACGACATGAAACCAGGGCTCGGGCAACGGGTGATTCGGCCCGCCGCCCGAAGGCGGCCGGACCTTTTCTGTTGCCGGCCACTCTAGGCATCCAAGGTTAAACGCTCTTTAACCCTATGTGCCACGGTTCCTCAAAGTGCCTCTTCATCCTGTTCGCCGGTGCGGATGCGAAGGGCGTGTTCGATTGCATAGACGAAGATCTTGCCGTCGCCGATCTGGCCCGTCTTGGCCGCCGATGCGATGGCTTCGACCACCTTTTCCGCTTCCACAGTCGGCACCGCCACCTCGATTTTCAGCTTGGGCAGGAAGCTGACGGCATATTCGGCACCGCGATAAATCTCGGTGTGGCCCTTCTGGCGACCGTAACCCTTGACCTCCGTGACCGTCAGGCCATGGACACCGAGCGAGGTCAAGGCATCCCGAACCTCGTCGAGCTTGAAGGGCTTGATGATGGCCGTCACGATTTTCATGGGGCACCTCTTTTCCGGTCTGTCTCAAGATTGTTCGGAGCGGCGCGCCGCCTCCGGTCGATGCGACGACCATAGCGTGGCGAACGCGAGCGCCAAGAGGGAAATAGGATGAAAATCAACCGACACACGAACTTCCGCGGCCATTGCGCCGAAAGGATAATCTCGCCCAGCCCGACAAAACGCCGACGGGCGGGGCTCCATCTGGAGTCCCGCCCGCCCGCAGATTGCCGCTAAGCCCTGGTGAGGCTCAGTTGTAGGCGCGTTCGCCGTGGGTCGTGACGTCGAGACCCTCGCGCTCGGCGGTCTCGGTAACCCGAAGACCGACGATCGCCTTGACGATGGTGAGAGCGATCACCGACACGATACCCGACACCAGGATGCAGATGATGACCGCCACGATCTGCGCGGTGACCTGGGTGCCGAAACCGGGATAGTCGGCATAGATGCCACCCAGCGCCGGATTGGCGAACACACCGGTCAGGATGGCGCCAACAATACCGCCAACGCCATGAACGCCGAACACGTCGAGCGCATCGTCGTAGCCGAACTTCGACTTAACCCAGGTCGAGGCCCAGAAGCAGATCGCACCAGCGGCGAGACCGATGATCACCGCGCCGAACGGACCGGCGGTACCGCAAGCCGGAGTAATGGCGACGAGACCGGCAACCACGCCCGAGGCACCGCCCAGAAGCGAGGCGTGTCCACGGGTAAGCCATTCGGCGAACGGCCAAGCGATGGCCGCGGCAGCGGTGGCAACGATGGTGTTGACCAGGGCATAGCCCGCGACGCCGTCAGCAGCGAGCTCGGATCCGGCGTTGAAGCCGAACCAGCCGACCCACAGAAGCATGGCGCCGATATAGGTGAGCACGAGGTTGTGCGGGGCGAAGTTGTCGCGACCGAGACCAATGCGCTTGCCGCCCATGATGGCGATGACCAGACCGGCGATACCGGCGTTGATATGCACCACGGTGCCACCGGCGAAGTCGAGGGCGCCCCAGCCGGAGCCGATGTAGGAGCCGTCGCCGCCCCAGACCATGTGGGCCATCGGCAGATAGGCGAAGGTGAACCACAGGATCAGGAAGAAGATCACCGCCGAGAACTTAACGCGCTCGGCCGAGGCGCCGATGATCAGCGCCGGAGTGATGCAGGCAAAGGTCATCTGGAACGCGACGAAAACGATCTCCGGAATGGAGCCGGACAACGAGTCGGGCGTGATGCCGGCCAGCATGACCTTGTCGAGGGTGCCGATGAACGGCGAGAGCGCGGTTGCCTCGCCGGGCATGGTGAAGGCAAGCGAGTAGCCGTAGGTGATCCACAGAATGGCCATCACCGCAAAGCCGATGAGGCACTGCATCAGAATCGACAGCACGTTCTTGGAGCGGACGAGACCGCCGTAGAACAACGCCAGCGCCGGCACCGTCATCATGATGACCAGAACGGTGGAAATCAGCATCCACGCCGTATGTCCGGGATCGGCGGTGGGAGCGGGGGCGGCGGCCTCAACGGCCGGCGCGACGGCATCCTGGGCGAAAGCCGCAGCAGCCGAGAGCGCCAGTACAGGCGCAGCCGCGAGAAGTGGCTTGAGATACTTCATCGAAATCCTCTTGGATCGGTTGTCGACTGTCCGCTCGACGTCGCCCTTGGGCGAAACACCGGCGGCGTGCCTTGGAAGCCCGCACGGGCCTCCCGAATGGGTCAAAGCGCCTCCCCGTCGGTCTCGCCGGTACGGATACGGACGGCGTGTTCGATGGACGTGACGAAAATCTTGCCGTCGCCGATCTGGCCAGTCTTCGCAGCCGTGGAAATGGCCTCGACGACCTTGTCGACCTGATCCTTGGCGACCGCGACTTCCACCTTCAGCTTGGGCAGGAAGCTGACGGCGTATTCGGCGCCGCGATAGATTTCGGTATGGCCCTTCTGGCGACCATAGCCCTTGACTTCCGTCACCGTGAGGCCGTGCACGCCGAGCGCGTTGAGCGCGTCGCGCACCTCGTCCAGCTTGAACGGCTTGATAATGGCCATGACGATTTTCATGGGGTTCCTTCCATCGATTGGTCCCCCGGACCGAACGCGCACCCCCGCGATGCGCCCCGTCGCGGAACTCGATGCCCTCGATAGAATCAATCTTTGTGCCAAGCCGACCGAGGATGCGGCACATTCTGCTTTTTCTTAACCAAACGCCTTGTTTTCGCCGGTTTTCACGCCCGCCATCGGACTGTCGGTGACCAATTCACCGGCAAAAACTCGAATGTGCTCATCTTGAAATCAGGCTCGCCGACTATGTGTGCCTATTCGATGGGCAGTAATTGCCCGTATGAAGCGCCATCCCGCTCCATCGTCATCAAAAAGCGCTCAGAAAGTGACCACGCGGGTTATTGGCCGGTATCCGCAATCCCACTATGCTGACGTCAGGGCGATCGCGAAGGGAAGACGAGATGATCGAGAACATCGAGAGGGTGGACGTGCTGGTCGCGGGCGGCGGTTATGTCGGCCTTTCCGCCGCGCTTGCCATTGCCGCTTCGGCGCCCGGCGCCCGCGTGGCGCTCGTCGACCCCCGCCCCTGGCGCGAGGCGTCGGGCGATCTGCGCGCTTTTGCGGTGGCTGCCGCTGGACGACGCATGCTCTCGGCCCTTGGCATCTGGGAGGATCTCGTCGGCGAAGCGGAGCCGGTTCGCGAGATGATCGTCACCGATTCTCGTCTCAACGACCTGATCCGGCCGGTGTTCCTGACCTTCGAGCGACAGCAGGAAGGGGATCCACTCGCCCATATGCTGCCGAACGGGCCGCTGATCGCGGCGCTCGGGGCAGCGGCCGAGGCCGCCGGCGTGCGCTTCCTTTCACCCGACAGCGTGTTGGCAACCGAGCAAACCCCTGGCGGCCGTCGCGTGACGCTCACGTCCGGAAGAACGCTCGTCGCTTCCCTGGTGATTGCCGCCGATGGCGCACGCTCGCGCCTCCGGACCGAGGCCGGCATCGGCATCAACTCCTGGAGCTACGGGCAATCGGGAATCGTCACCACCATCGAACACGATCGCCCGCACGAGGGGCGCGCCGAGGAGCACTTCTTGCCCGCCGGCCCCTTCGCCGTTCTGCCGCTCAAGGGCGGCTTTCGATCGTCCCTCGTTTGGAGCGAACGAACCGAAATTGCCGACCGTCTCGTCGCTGGCGCCCAGTTCCTGTTTCATGCCGAACTCCTCCGTCGCATTGGCCACCACCTCGGTGAAGTGCGCGCGGTCGGGCGACGCCAGGCCTTCCCGCTCGGACTGACGCTGGCCCGTCGCTTCACGGCCGATCGGCTGGCATTGATCGGCGACGCCGCGCACGCCATCCACCCGATCGCCGGCCAGGGCCTCAATCTCGGCTTCAAGGACGCGGCCGCGTTGGCCGAGGTAGTGGCCATTGCCCTGCGCTCCGGTCGCGACCCCGGCGCCGCCGATGTTCTCGACGACTACCAGCGCTGGCGCGGATTCGACACGCTGCGCATGGCCGCGATGACCGATGGGCTCAACCGGCTGTTCTCCAACGATCTCGTTCCACTGCGGCTGGTCCGCGATTTCGGCCTTGGTCTGGTCGACCGGCTGCCATCGATCAAGCGCGTCTTCGCCGATGCCGCCGCAGGCGCGCCTGGGCCATCGCCGCGTCTCATCGACGGCGAGCCGATCTAGGGCTTAGCCAAACGAAAGGATCGTGCGGGTCGACAGGCGCGGAAGCAGTTTCAGCATGTCGGCGCCGCTCAGCGCCAGACAACCCGCAGTCGGCCGAGAGTCGGCGTGCGCGAGATGAAAGAAGATTGCACTGCCACCGCCCCGAATGCGTGGCCGGAGATTGAAGTCGAGCACCAGCACGACGTCATAGGCATGATCCTCGCGCCACATCGCTTCATGGCTCCGCGGATAGGGATGACGAACCGGCCTGTTGTAGTTGCGATCGGCAGGGTCGTCGCACCAGCCGTCGTCAGGCCGGAGGGGAACAAGCGAGATGCCCGAGCGTGGCCGGACAGGAAACCGATCACGACGGTAGAAGCCACCGACGATGCGAAAGCCCCCCAACGGACTGGCCCCATCTCCTTCCCGCTTCGACGCCGTAAGGCCTGACCGCCCGATCGTCGCCGCCATATCCACACCCCCACCGACAAGCCGGCCGTGCGTGGAGTGGGTCGACGTCACGCGAACGTGAAGGCGTGTGAGCGCCAGCCCTTTCGGTTTCAACTTGCCGTGCATATTTTCCGCCTTGCTTGACAGACGGTCGCGAAGGACCGACAGACGGTATAATTTTGTGAAGTATCCGGTCCGCCATGATAATCTGGCAGAGATCGGATGAATCGCCAAGCCGGCGCGATGCACCCCGAAGACGAGGGGCGGGCTCTCTGGCAGCGATCATCTTTGACGGGGATGACATGACTGCTCGAAAAATTCTGATCGTCGACGACGACCCGGACCTCCGCGAGGCGCTGGTCGAACAGCTGTCGCTGTTCGACGAATTCGAGCCGATCGAGGCCGAAACCGCCACCAAGGGCATGCAACTCGCCCGCACGGCTCACGTCGACCTCGTGTTGATGGATGTCGGGTTGCCCGACATGGACGGCCGTGAGGCGGTGAAGATCTTGCGAAAAGGCGGGTTTGCCGCGCCGGTGATCATGCTGACGGGACATGATACCGACAGCGACCAAATTCTCGGCCTGGAAGCCGGCGCCAACGACTACGTCGCCAAACCGTTCAAGTTCGCGGTCCTGCTCGCTCGCGTCCGCGCCCAGTTACGCCAGCACGAACAGTCGGAAGAGGCGGTGTTCACCATCGGCCCCTACACCTTCCGCCCATCGGCCAAGCTTCTGGTCGACGCCAAGGGAGGCAAGATTCGTCTCACGGAAAAGGAAACGTCGATCCTGAAGTTCCTTTACCGGGCCGGCGACAAGGTGATCACCCGCGACGTGCTGCTGCACGAGGTCTGGGGCTACAACGCCGGCATCACCACCCATACGCTCGAGACGCACATCTACCGGCTTCGCCAGAAGATCGAGAAGGATCCGGCCAACGCCCAGCTTCTGATCACCGAAGGTGGCGGCTACAAGCTCGTGCCGTAACCGTTCAGGGTGGAAAACCCGGCCGACGCAAGCCGGTCGGGGATTGGGCGGTTAACCTTCTCTGGACGACATGCTAGGGAATCTTGGGTGTGCGCCGCGTGGGTGGCGCACGCTCGGGCGTCTCGCCTTCAACATTGTCCCGCCCGCGCCAGGCCATTCATGAGTCTCGAGTCCGATATAAAGCTGCTCGGCACGGTGTCCATGCTTTCCGATTTCACGGAGGACAAACTGCGCCTGCTCGCCTTCTCGGCCGAGAACCGCGACTTCAGGGATGGGCAGCGCCTCTACTCGGCAGGCGATCGAGCCGATTGCGCTCACGTCATATCTTCGGGCGAAGTGGCGCTGTTCGCACCGGGCGATTCCGAAACCGCAGCCGAAGTGATCGGGCGCGGCGCCCTGCTCGGCAGTCTTGCCCTGATCGTCGATGGTGAACGGACGATGACCGCCGTGGCGCGCGGCCGGGTCGAAACCATTTTGATCCGTCGGCCGCTGTTCCGCCGCATGCTCGACGAGTTTCCAGAGATCGCCGCCAGCCTTCATCGCCGCCTGTCGGCCAATGTGCGCGAAACCACGTCGCGCCTGATGACGGTGCGCGACCGTCTAGATCGCCTCGGAAACTGATCCCGTCTGAACTCATACATCCCATACATGAGGTTGCTGCTCCCCCCGGCGGGTGAGATTCTCCGCCTTGGTTTGTCGAGAACCTGCAGGAGAGCAGCGATGGGATATTACGTTGGATTGGACGTCAGCCTCAAGTCGACACACATCTGCGTTTTGCGGGCTGATCGGTCGGTTGCCTGGCAAGGAGTGGTAGATACGCAGGTCGGGATGATCGCCGAGGCGGTCGGTCGCTGGCGAGGCGAACTGGAGTTGGTTGGTCTTGAGACTGGGTCTCTGACCCCCTGGCTCTATCATGGTCTTTGCGCAAAGGGCCTGCCGATGGTTTGCATGGACGCGCGGCGGGCGGCGGATGCCTTGAAGGCTCGTCCGGAAAAGACGGACAAAGCGGATGCGCGGGCGCTTGCCGAGATGCTGTGCTGCGGCTGGTACAGCGCGGTGCACGTAAAGAGCCTGGAGAGTCACCGGCTGAAGGCTTTGTTGTCGGCGCGTGAGCAGTTGGTGAGTGTCAAGCGCCAGCTTTACGGGCAAATCCGCGGACTGTTGCGGTCCTTCGGCATCAAGATCTCGAGCAGGTCCGGCGCCAAGGGCTTCGATGAGGAGGTGCGGGTGGCCTGCCAGAAGGAGGACATTCTGTACGCGGCTGTGTCCGCCTTGCTGAACGGGCTTTGCGGGATTGTCGGCCAGATCTCGGCGCTGGATGGGCGGCTGAGAGACATGGTTCGTCGATCACAGGCGTGCTGGCATCTGACGTCGGTTCCCGGCGTTGGACCGGTGACAGCGCTGGCCTTCGTGGCGACGGTGGAGGATCCTCAGCGTTTCAAGTAAGGACGGTCGATCGGCTCCTATGTCGGATTGACGCCTCGACGCTATCAGTCGGGGGAACGGGACATCACGACGTCGATCTCGCGGCAGGGTGATGCCATGTTGCGCCACTATCTCTACGAGGCGGCGAACTGCCTGCTAACGACGGTGCGACAGTCTTCGGCTTTACGAAGCTGGGGCCTCAAGCTGATGAAGCGGGTTGGAGCCAAGAAGGCGCGCACGGCGGTTGCTCGCAAGCTGGCTGTGCTGCTTCTCGGACTTTGGAAGCGGGACGAACACTTTGAGGTGCGGCCCGCATGAGGCAGGTTCGCGCCCGATAGCAGGCAACGATCAGGAAGAGCTTCGAGCGCCGGCTAGAAACGGCGACCGGACCGGGACGTCAAGCGCGGGACAGAATCGGTTGCAGGGGCAGGCCCCTGCGTTTCATACAGTGCGCGGACGAACTGGAAGGAGCGACAAGCCCCGGATGCTGGCACCACCAGAGGCGGATGCCGAAGAGAACCATGGGACGCTTGACGCTGGAAGGTCGGCGGTTCGAAGAAAAAACTTGACGCAGCGACTTCATGTAGAGAACCCGTTCCGTTTGATCTGGACTCATCCAGCTCAAACGGGTTTCGGCCTGACCGGCCGGCGCTTAGTCGGGCGCTTCCGTTTCCGTCAGCGTCCGCCCGGAAGATCGAAACCTGACGGAAGCGGTATCAGACGTCGATGCCGACCATGACCGGCGCGTGATCCGACGGGCGGTCCCAATCGCGCGCATCCTTCAGAATGCGGAAATCGTGCACCCGCGAGGCCATGTCCGGGTGGACCCAGATATGGTCGAGCCTTCGGCCCTTGTCTGCCGCCCGCCAATCCTTGGCGCGATAGCTCCACCAGGAATAGAGCTTCTCGTCCGCAGGCACGAAGTGCCGCGCAATATCGACATAGCCGACGGCGGCGCGCACCGCTTCCAGCTTCTCGCACTCGATCGGCGTGTGGCTGACGATCTTCAAGAGCGCCTTGTGAGACCAGACGTCGTGCTCATAGGGCGCGACGTTGAGATCGCCGACCACCACGTCCGGCACTCCGTCGCTGGCCGTCGGCAGGAAGTCCTTCATCTCGTCGAGGAAGCGAAGCTTGTGCTCGAACTTCGGATTGACGCTGGTGTCGGGTTCGTCTCCGCCCGCCGGCACATAGAAGTTATGGACGCGAAAGGCGGAACCGCCCTCGCCGATCACCGCCGAGATATGACGCGGGTCGCCCACTTTCTCGCAAAACTCATGAACGCGAATGTCGCCGAGCGGCAGGCGTGACACGATCCCGACGCCGTGGTAGCCCCCGCGCCCGCCATTCAGGGCGAAATGCTCGTATCCGAGCTTGCGGAAGTCCGCGGTGGGAAACTGGGCATCCTGGCACTTCGTTTCCTGCAGGAACAACACGTCGGGAGCCGCCTCGTTGAGCAGCCGCTCGACGATGAGCCGGCGCATTCGGACGGAGTTGATGTTCCAGGTGGCGATCTTGACCTGTCGCATGGGCTTTCGGGATCTCCGCATATGAAAAGGCCCGCGAGCAAAGCACGCGGGCCTGAAACGATCGGCAGCCTTAGGCTAAGCTCACTTGTCGGCCTTGGCGGCTTCGTTGAGCTTGCGGGCGCGGGCGTTGTTCGCCTCGAAGATACGGGCCGCCTTGCCGCGCAGGTCGCGCAGATAGTAGAGCTTGGCCCGGCGCACCTTGCCGCGGCGCACCACCTCGAGCGAATCGATCATCGGCGAGTAGATCGGGAAGACGCGCTCGACGCCCTCGCCGTAGGAAATCTTGCGAACCGTGAAGCTCTCGTTGAGGCCGCCACCCTTGCGGGCAATGCAGACGCCTTCATAGGCCTGGACGCGGCTACGCGTGCCTTCGGTGACCTTCACGTTGACGCGAACGGTGTCGCCGGGAGAAAACTCGGGCAGCTCGCGCTGGGCCTTGACCACGGCCATCTGCTCGGCCTCGAGCTCCTGGATGATCTTGCTCATCTTTGGATTCCTTCTTTTTCCTGAGCCGACCAGAGCGCCCGGACATCGTCACAGCGGAACGAAGGGGCGGATACGTCAATCAACTATGGGCGGGGTTCCTACACGAGGCCGACACGTTTGTCGACCACTTCCCACCAGATTCTTTGCCGGAAACTGCTCATTTCCGGCCTTTGGAGGCCAGATGCGCAGACCAGAGGTCGAGACGCCGCTCGGCCGTAATCCGTTCGGCGTCGGCGCGGCGCCAAGCCTCGACCTTTGCGTGATCGCCCGACAGAAGAACCGGCGGAATCGCCTCATCCTCGAACAGTGGCGGCCGGGTGTATTGGGCGTGTTCGAGCAGCCCGTTCTCGAAGCTTTCCGTGACGCCCGAGAGGTCGTTGCCCATCACTCCGGGCAACAGCCGAACCGCGGCATCGAGCAACACGATGGCCGCCACCTCGCCGCCCGACAGCACATAGTCGCCGATCGAAACCTCCTCGAGCCGGCGGCGGCCGATCAGCCGCTCATCGACGCCCTCGAAACGGCCACAGACGATCACGACGCCGGGACCGGCAGCGAGTTCGCGCACGCGCGCCTGCTTGAGCGGCGCCCCGCGCGGCGTCATCAGAAGGCGCGGCCGGGGATCATCGGCCGGCGACACTGCATCGATGGCGCGCGCCAACACGTCGGCGCGCATCACCATGCCGGGCCCGCCACCGGCCGGCGTGTCGTCGACGTTGCGGTGCCGCCCTTCGGCAAAATCGCGGATCTGGGTTGCCTTCAGGGACCACCCCCCATCGGCAAGCGCGCGGCCGGCAAGACTGGCTCCGAGCGGACCGGGGAACATCTCCGGATAGAGAGTCAGCACGTCGGCGACAAAGCCGGTCACGATGCGTCCTCCCCCTCCGGTTCGCCCGGCTCGTCGAGAAGACCTTCCGGCGGCTCGATGATGGCCTTGCCGGCGGCAAAATCCAGGGTCGGCACCACAGCGCGCGTAAAGGGCACATAGACCGACGCGCGCCCCGGACGCCGCACGTCCAGAAGATCGTCCGCTCCGAAGTTGGCCACCGCGACCACCGTGCCGACCGCCTCGCCGGCCGTCGTCTCAACCGCGAGACCGATGAGGTCGGTGTGGTAGAACTCGTCCTCGTTCGGCGGCGGCAGAGCCGACCGCTCGACGTAGAGCTTGGTGCGGGTGAGCTTCTCGGCTGCGGTTCGGTCGGTCAGCCCCTCAAAGGAAACGACCAGCATGTCGTCCTTGAGGTGCCTCAGCGACTTGACGCGAAAGACAGCCCCATGACTGTCGTGCAGAGGGCCATAGTCGGCCACCGCCAGGGGATCGGCTGTATGCGACTTGACGCGCACCTCGCCGCGTACGCCATGGGCGGCGCCGATTTCGGCAATGACAATGGACTTCTGCGGTTCGGCCACGGGCCTGCCTCCGTCAACGAAAAGGACCGCCCCGCGGAACGGGACGGTCCATTATGAGATGATCTCAGGCCGAAATCACTCGGTCGGAGCTTCGACGGCGGCGGCCTTCTCGGCACGCTCGGCGGCGCGCTCCTTGGCCTTGTCGCCCGGCTCGGCCTTCTTCGGGTTGCTGCGAGCCGGACGGTTGGCAAGACCGGCCTTGTCGAGGAAGCGCAGAACGCGATCGGTCGGCTGGGCGCCCTGATCGAGCCAGTACTTGGCGCGATCGGCGTCGAGCACGACGCGGTTCTCGGCGTCGTCGGCCAGCATCGGGTCAAAGGTGCCGATCTTCTCGATGAAGCGGCCATCGCGCGGCGAACGGGCATCGGCGATGACGATCGAGTAGTGCGGGCGCTTCTTGGCGCCGCCACGGGCGAGACGGATCTTGAGGGACATTGTGATTACTCCAGCTTGATTGTCTTGAGGTTGGCTGTCTTGGGTGGGAAAGAGGCGCCGCCTAGAGGCGGAGCGCCTCGTGGTGCCTGATCACTTCCGTGATGATGAAGTTCAGGAATTTCTCGGCAAAATCGGGGTCGAGGCGGGCATCGGCGGCAAGCGCCCGAAGCCGCTCGATCTGGACCTTCTCCCTGGAGGGATCGGCCGCAGGCAGACGGTGCTCGGCCTTGAGATGGCCGACCTTCTGCGTACACTTGAAGCGTTCCGCAAGGAGATGGACCAGCGCCGCGTCGATATTGTCGATCGAGCCGCGCAGCTCCAGGAGTTCGGCCATCACCGGATCGGGTGTCGTCATTTCTTCGGCCCCTTCGGCAGGCCCGGGAGACCAGGCAATCCCGGAAGGCGACCGCCTGGCAGACCCGGAAGGCCGGAAAGACCGGGCGGCAGCGCTCCGGGCGGCAAGCCACCCTTTCCACCAAGTCCACCACCCATGCCCATGTCGCGGGCCATCTTCTCGAGCTGCGCCGGGTCCATCTTGGACGGGTCGGGCATGCCGCCGCCACCCATCATGGCGCCAAGCTTGCCAAGGCCACCGAACAGGCCGCCCTTCTGCTTGCCCATCGCCTTCATCATGTCCGCCATCTGCCGATGCATTTTCAGCACCTTGTTGACGTCGGAGACCTCGGTGCCGGAACCGGCTGCAATGCGCTTGCGGCGCTTGGCATCGATGACGGCGGGCTTGGCCCGTTCCTTCTTATTCATCGACTGGATGACCGCGAGCTGCCGCTTCAGCAGCCGATCGTCAAAACCGGAGGCGGCGAGCTGGTTTTTCATCTTGGCCATGCCCGGCATCAGGCCGAGGATGCCGCTCATGCCGCCCATCTTCTGCATCTGCCCGAGCTGCTCGGCGAGATCGTTCATGTCGAACTCGCCCTTGCCCATCTTGGCGGCCATCCGGGCCGCCTTTTCGGCGTCGAGGTTGGCAGCGGCCTTCTCGACCAGCGCCACGATGTCGCCCATGCCGAGAATGCGATCGGCCACCCGCTGCGGATGGAAATCCTCGAGCGCATCGGCCTTTTCGCCGACACCCATCAGCTTGATCGGCTTGCCGGTGACGGCGCGCATGGACAGCGCCGCGCCGCCGCGACCGTCGCCGTCGACGCGGGTCAGCACGATACCGGTGATGCCGATCTGTCCGTCGAAGGCGCGCGCCGTGTTGACGGCGTCCTGGCCGGTCAGTGCGTCGGCGACCAGCAGCACTTCGTGCGGCTGGGCGATGCGCTTGACGTCGGCCGCCTCGTTCATCAGGGCATCATCGACGGTGACGCGACCGGCGGTGTCGAGCAGAACCACGTCGTAACCGCCGAGACGAGCCGCAGTCATCGCCCGCGCGGCGATTTCCTGCGCCGACTGCCCGGCGACGATCGGCAGGGTGTCGATATCGTTCTGCTGCCCAAGAACCTTCAACTGCTCCATGGCAGCCGGACGCCGGGTGTCCAGCGACGCCATCAGCACCTTCTTGCGCTGACGCTCGGTGAGGCGGCGCGCAATCTTGGCGGTTGTCGTCGTCTTGCCGGAGCCCTGAAGACCAACCATCAGAATGGCGACCGGAGCCGGCGCTTCGAGATCGATCGGCTGGGCATCTGACCCCAGCGTCTCCACGAGCTGGTCGTGGACGATCTTGACCACCATCTGGCCAGGCGTGACCGACTTGACCACATCGACGCCGACAGCACGGTTCTTCACCTTGTCGGTGAAGGACTTGACGACGTCGAGCGCCACGTCGGCCTCAAGCAGAGCCCGGCGGACCTCGCGCATGGCTTCCGCGACGTCGGCCTCCGACAGCGCACCGCGACGGGTCAGCTTGTCGAAAATGCCGGCAAGGCGATCGGAAAGGCTTTCAAACATCGGCGGTCCTCGTCGAACGGTCTGTCGAACCGCTCATATGGCCCCACCCTCCACGAAACCCAAGCACCACGACATCCGCGGGCGCAACGCGCTGGCGGATGTTGACCTCCGGGATCGTGCCCCGGTCGGCGGCTCGGCTGTCGCAACAGGACGAGAATGAAGCGCCATTAGCGGCACGACGGCTCCAAGTCAAGGAAAACCGGCTTTTGCCTGCCCTGAAAGGCTCTTTCACGGCTCCGATCCTGCCGACCGCTTCCGCCGCCGCTTCCGATCGTCTATGAAGAGCAGAAAGAACGAGGCGGCGATGAGCATCCCCTACGTCAAGATGAATGGCATCGGCAACGAGATCGTCGTGCTCGATCTTCGGGATCGCCCGGAGAAGGTGACGGCCGAGGCGGCCCGTGCAATCGGGGCTCGGGAACCCTTCGACCAGCTCATGGTGCTTTACGCGCCGCGCCGACCCGATACGCTGGCCTTCATGCGCATTTTCAACATCGACGGGTCTGAGAGCTTTGCTTGTGGCAACGGCACCCGTTGCGTCGGCACACGTCTCTTCGAGAGCGGCGCCGCCTCACCTTTTCTACTGGAATCGCGCGCCGGCCTGTTGCGCGTCGAGAAGGCCGACGGCGGTCTGGTGACCGTCGACATGGGCGAGCCGCGTTTTGCCTGGAACGACATTCCGCTCGCCGAGCCCTTTGCCGACACCCGCGCCATCGAATTGCAGATCGGACCGATCGACGCGCCGATCCTTCATTCCCCCTCGGTCGCCAACATCGGCAACCCACACGCCATTTTCTGGGTGGACGACGTCGAGGCCTACGATCTGGCCGCAATAGGGCCGATGCTGGAAAATCACCCCATTTTCCCCGAGCGAGCCAACATTTCGCTAGCCCACGTGACAGCGTCCGACGCGTTGACGCTGAAGGTGTGGGAACGCGGCGCCGGCCTGACCCGCGCTTGCGGTTCGGCCGCCTGTGCCGCCGCCGTGTCGGCTGCTCGCACAAGACGGACAGGGCGCAAGGTCCGCGTGACGCTTCCGGGCGGCGATCTCGTCATCGAGTGGACGGCGGAAAACCGCATTCTGATGACCGGCGCCACCGAGTTCGAGCACGACGGCCTGCTCCCGAAAGACGTCTTCGCCTCGGCCGCAGCCTGAGGCGCCTCGTTTTCGGGGCTTTTCATGGAACACGGGACACCTAGCTCAACCGCCCTGGTCGTCGCAGCGCTTCGCGCCGCACACCAGACCCACGACGACGGGCGAGTGTTTCGAGATCCCTATGCCGAGGACATGTTGGGCCCCGAGGGTGCCCAATTGATGATGGGGCTGCCGATCCTGCCGGGCTATCGGACGATGCGGTTCTTCATGGCCGCCCGCAGCCGGTATGCCGACGATGCGCTGGCGGAGGCCGTGGGGCACGGTTGCCGACAGGTCGTGCTGCTCGGCGCCGGTCTCGACACCATCGGTCTCCGCAATCCTTATCGCTCGACGGGCCTGCGCATCTTCGAGGCCGACCATCCGGCGACGCAAGCCGACAAACGCCGCCGGTTGCTCCGCTTCGGGCCGAGACTGCCGGCGAACCTCTCTCTGGTACCGGTCGTTTTCGGGGAGGACAGTATCGCCACGGAGCTCACCACGGCTGGCTGGAAGGCTGGAGAGCCAACCTTCTTTCAGATGCTCGGCGTTCTGGTCTATCTGCCCGCTGCGACGCGGCAGACGCTATGGAACTTCATGGCCGGTCTGCCCGCTTCGGAAATCGTTCTCGACTATTCGACACCGCTCGAGAGCCAATCGCCGGAAGGCCGCTTCGTCACGGAAGCCCAAATGGCGGAAGCGGCAAAGATCGGCGAGCCATGGCTCGGTCTCGCCACATCGGATATGCTCGCTCGGGAACTGAACGACCATGGTCTTCAGAGTATGGAAGATCTCGATCTCCACCAGCTCCGTTGGCGCTATCTCGGTGACGCCTCAACCGTCCCGGACGACTTCGGTCCACATGTTCTACGCGCCCGACACCAGGACTGAGACGACCGGCATTCGGTTTCCGCTCTGGCAATTTCCGCGCCTTTCCGCCATATAGCCGGTCTGAACCACGAACATCGGAACCAAAGCATGGCAATCGAGGTGATCACCTTCGGCTGCCGCCTCAACACGGCGGAATCGGAAGTGATGCGGCAGAAGGCGATTGAAGCGGGCCTCTCGGAGGCCGTGCTGGTCAATACCTGCGCCGTTACCGGTGAAGCGGTGCGGCAGGCCAAGCAGGCGATCCGCCGCGCCCGCCGCGCCAATCCCGAGGCCCGCATCGTCGTGACGGGTTGCGCCGCCCAGACGACGCCCGAACTCTTCGCCGGCATGGAAGAAGTCGATCTGGTGGTCGGCAACGCCGACAAGCTCACCGAGGCGGCGTATCAGGCGATCCCCGATTTCGGCGTATCGGCGGAGGAGAAGACCCGCGTCAACGACATCATGAGTGTGCGCGAAACCGCGTTGCATCTGGTCGATGGCTTCGAGGGGCGTACCCGCGCCTTCGTTCAGGTTCAGAACGGCTGCGACCACCGCTGCACCTTCTGCATCATCCCCTTTGGTCGGGGCAACTCCCGCTCGGTGCCGATGGGCGATGTGGTCGCCCAGGTGCGCCGTCTGGTGGAAAACGGTTACGCCGAGGTGGTGCTGACCGGCGTCGACCTCACCTCCTACGGTGACGATCTGCCGGGCAACCCGCGCCTCGGTCGCCTGACCCGATCCATCCTGAAGGAGATACCTGAGCTTTCCCGTTTGCGCATTTCCTCGATCGACTCGATCGAAGCCGACCCGGACCTCATGGCGGCGATCGCCGAGGAAGAGCGGCTGATGCCGCACATGCACCTGTCTCTTCAGCATGGCGACGATTTGATCCTGAAGCGCATGAAGCGCCGCCATCTACGGGCGGATGCCATCCGCTTCTGCGACGAAGCGCGACGCCTCCGGCCCGACATGGTGTTCGGCGCCGATATCATCGCCGGCTTCCCGACCGAGACCGAGGACATGTTCCGCAACTCTCTCGCCATCGTCGATGACTGCGGCCTTACTCATCTCCATGTCTTTCCCTATTCGCCTCGCCCGGGTACGCCGGCCGCTCGCATGCCACAAGTAGAGCGAGCCGAAATCAAGAATCGCGCGTTTAGATTGAGAGAGAAGGGCGAGCTCGCCTTCCGCGCCCATCTTGACGCCGAGACCGGCCGGCATCACGTCGTACTCGTCGAGAAAGACGGGCTCGGCCGCACCGAACAGTTCACGCTCACCGAGATCGACCGGGGCGCACCGGGCGAGATCATCCCGGCCGTCGTCATAGGCCGGACCGACCGCACCCTCATTTCCAAGGCCGCCTGAGGCGAAGGACCAACGAGCATGTCGGACGACAAGAAGCCTGGCCTCATCGGGCGTTGGTTTGGTGGCGGGCGCGAGGCGCCGGATACACGTGAATCAACGGCCGAGCCGGAGGCACCCGTCGCCGCCGACCGTCCGTCCTGGTTCCATCGCCTCACTTCCGGCATGTCTCGATCTTCGCAGGCGATTGGCGGCGGAATCGTCTCCATCTTCACCAAGCGCAAGCTCGACGCCGAAACGCTTGAAGAACTCGAAGATGTTCTGATTCAGGCCGATCTCGGCGTCGCCGTCGCCTCGGTCATTACCGATCGCCTGTCGTCCGAGCGCTACGGCAAGGACGTCACCGACCAAGAGGTCAAAACCATTCTGGCGGACGAGGTTGAGAAGGTTCTAGCCCCGGTCGCCGTTCCTTTTACACTGAAGCCAAACGAAACGCCGCAGGTGGTTCTCGTGGTCGGCGTCAACGGTTCGGGCAAGACCACCACCATCGGCAAGCTTGCCTCGAAGTTCACTGCCGAGGGCAAGAAGGTCATGTTGGCCGCGGGGGACACCTTCCGTGCCGCCGCCATCGACCAGTTGAAGGTCTGGGCAGCGCGCACCAATGTGCCGATCATTGCCCGCGACGTCGGCTCCGACTCGGCCGGCCTCGCCTTCGATGCGCTGACCAAGGCCAAGGCCGAGGGTGTCGACGTCCTGATGATCGATACGGCCGGACGCCTTCAGAACAAGGCCGAACTGATGGCCGAGCTCGAGAAGGTCATCCGCGTCATCCGCAAGATCGACCCTACCGCGCCGCACGACGTGCTTCTGGTCCTCGACGCCACGACTGGACAGAATGCCGTTTCGCAAGTGGAGGCCTTCGGCCGGACAGCCGGGGTAACCGGTCTCGTCATGACCAAGCTCGACGGTACGGCACGCGGCGGCATCCTGGTCGCCATCGCCGAGAAGTTCGGCCTGCCGGTCCACTTCATCGGCGTTGGCGAAGGGATCGACGATCTCGAGCCGTTCGCCGCCCGCGACTTCGCCCGCGCCATCGCCGGGCTTGGCGACTGACGGCTCGCGCGAGACACCCTTCGCGCCGGTGTGGATTGCCGGTCGCCGCCGAAGCCGCTATTTGTGCAGTCTGGAATACGTCGAAGCC
This sequence comes from uncultured Pleomorphomonas sp., assembly GCA_963665435.2. Classification (GTDB taxonomy): domain Bacteria; phylum Pseudomonadota; class Alphaproteobacteria; order Rhizobiales; family Pleomorphomonadaceae; genus Pleomorphomonas. Next base: position 98,343 of record CAXXNH010000014.1, read on the forward strand.
GCGACTGGCGGTCGCGCACCACGCCTCGAGGCAAGCATGCTCCTCGCCGATCTCGCCAACCCCTCACGTTTCCTGGTCCTTGCCGGCCGCCTGATCCCTTGGCTTGCTGGCCTCACCGTCGTCTTGTTTGCTGCGGGCCTCGTCTTGGTCGTCCGCTCGCCGGCCGACTATCTGCAAGGCGAAACGGTCAGGATCATGTATATCCACGTGCCCGCCGCCTGGCTGTCCATGCTGACCTACGGCATCATGGCCGTCTCCGCGCTTGGCACCCTGGTCTGGCGGCACCCGCTCGCCGACGTGGCAGCCCGGGCCGCCGCCCCGATCGGCGCCACCTTCACGGCGCTGGCGCTGGTGACCGGTTCGTTGTGGGGCCGACCGATGTGGGGCACCTATTGGGAGTGGGATGCGCGCCTGACCTCGGTGTTGGTTCTGTTCATCATGTATCTAGGCCTCATCGCACTCTGGCGCACCATTGAGGACCCGACGCGAGGCGCACGGGCTGCTGCGATCCTGATCCTGGTCGGTTCGGTCAACCTGCCGATCATCAAGTTTTCGGTCGACTGGTGGAACACGCTGCATCAGCCAGCATCGGTGTTCCGCATGGACGGCCCGACCATCGACTCCACCATGCTCCTGCCGCTCGCCGCCATGGCCATGGCCTTCACCGTGCTTCTCGTCACACTGCATCTGTCCGCGATGCGCAACGAGATTCTGCGTCGACGCATTCGCGCCCTTGGCCTGACCGCCGCCGGAGCCGCCCGATGATCACTTCTCTCGGCCCCTACGCCGGTTTCATTCTTATGAGCTACGGCGCGGCGACACTCGCAGCTCTCGGCCTTGCGCTTTGGGTGGTTCTGGATCACCGCAGGCTGAAACAGACTCTCGCGGCCCTTGAAGCGCGCGGCCTGACCCGCCGCTCGGCTCGCGCCGCCGCCCGTGTCGCGCCCGAAACTCCTCTGGATGGCAAGCTGGAGACACAGGCGTGAGCCAGCCATCGCGTCGCCGCGCCAAACTTCTCGCGCTCGTTCCGCTGGTCTTGTTTCTGGCGCTCGCGGTCCTGTTCTACGCGAAACTGGGAGCGGGCGATCCGTCCGAGGTCCCCTCGGCGTTGATCGACAAACCCGTGCCGGACTTTCAACTCGAAGCCATCGCCGGCCTGACGCGGGACGGATCGCCCGTCGCCGGCTTCACGACCGCCGACCTTGCCAAGGGCGTTTCGGTCGTCAACGTGTTCGCCAGTTGGTGCGCGCCATGTCGCGCCGAGCATCCTCTGCTGACCGGCCTTGCCGAAGACCGACGCATTCGCCTCTACGGGCTCAACTACAAGGACGCAGACGACCAGGCGCTGCGCTTCCTCAACGGCCTCGGCAATCCCTATGTCGCCGTCGGCGCCGATCGCAAAGGCCGCATCGGCATCGACTGGGGCGTCTATGGCGTGCCGGAGACCTTCGTGGTTGCCAACGGTCGCATCGCCGCCAAGCTGGTCGGACCGCTCACGCCCGACAGGATCTCGGCGGAACTGATGCCGGCCATCGAGAAGGCTGTCGCGGCTCAGGCAGCCCCATAGGTGCGATAGCCGAAGATGGCGCTGCCGACCCGGACATGCGTTGCGCCCTGCCCAATCGCCGTTTCATAATCCGAAGACATCCCCATCGAGCGAAAGGCAACCCCAGCTCGGCGCGCCAACTCGTCAAGCAGGGCAAAGTGCGGCGCCGGAGGATCGCCAACGGGCGGAATGCACATCAGACCGGCGATGGTCAGGCCGTGCTCGTCGCGGCAGCGTTTCACGAAGTCCACCGTCTCGCGCGGCGCAATGCCGGCCTTCTGCGGCTCCTCGCCCGTGTTGACCTGAACGAGCAGCTTCGGAAAGCGGTTCTGCACCTTCATTTCCTTGGCGAGGGCCGCAGCGATCTTTTCACGGTCAACGCTATGGATGACATCGAACAAGGCCACCGCCTCTCGCACCTTGTTCGACTGAAGCGGCCCGATCAGATGCAGCTCCACGCTGGGAAAATCAACCTTGACCGACGGAAACTTGGTGGCGGCTTCCTGTACCCGGTTCTCGCCGAAGACTAGTTGCCCCGCCGCGATGGCGGCGCGGACATCGGCTTCCGGAAAGGTTTTGGAAACGGCGATCAGCGTCACCGAGCCGGCCGACCGGCCAGCTTCTTCCTCCGCACCTTCGATCGCCGCCCGCACCCGTCCAAGCGCTTCGGAAATGGTCATGCTGGCCTCTCCATTCTCCGCAAAACCCGCGAAGGCCCAAGCCTTGAGGGCAGAAAACAACTCCCGCCACCCGCCTTGATGCCTGTCTTTGGCGCAAGCCGCCGTCTTGTCAATACAACGCTGGAAACTCTACCTTGTTTCGCCATCTTCTGATCTTTAAGTGGGGTGGGCGTGTGCCGCAGCGCTTTCGTGGCCTGCGGAAGGCAACAACGGAGAGGGTATCCGCGATGTTTCAAACCCGGAAGATGGGGCGCCGCGCGTTCCTGAACGGCCTTGCCGGAGCCGGCGCGACACTGGCTCTCGCCACCGCGACGATACCATTTGCGGCAACGGAAGCGGTCGCCAAGCCCAACCTTGCCAATCTCTCGCCCGAACAGCTTGCCACGGTTCAGGCGGTCAATCGCTACTTCAACTCGATCACCACGTTCGAGGGAAAGTTCCTGCAGACAGCGCCCGATGGCGGCGAGACGACAGGCTATTTCGTCATCGACCGACCCGGCAAGATGCGCTTTCGTTACTACCCGCCGGCGCAGCTGGACATTACCGTCGACGGCCGGACGGTCGCGGTCGACGACAAGGCCATGCAGTCGCAAACACTCTACCTGCTGTCCGAAACGCCGTTGCGCTTCCTGCTGGACAAGAACATCAATCTTCTTGAGGAAGCGGTGGTGCAGTCGGTCAGTGCCGACTCCGATTTCATCGTCATCCGTCTTCAGGACCCCGGAACCTTCGTCACCAGCCATCTGACGCTCTACTTCGACGCGCGCACCACCGAACTGAAGCAGTGGACCGTAACCGACGATCAGGGCTTTGACACCACGGTGGCCATCTACGAGACCAAGGTGGGCAACCCCACCAATCCCGAATGGTTCGAGATCAACTATTCCAAGTACAAGTGACGCGCCCCTCCAGGAGTGATCGATGACCGAACTGCCCGCCGCTGGCCGCAAGGCCGAGAACCCTTGGCTCAAGATGGCCCTTGAGCTGGGGCCGCTTCTCGTCTTCTTCTTTGCGAACGGTCGCTTTGGTATTTTTGTCGCCACCGGGGCCTTCATGGCGGCAATGGCAGTGGCGCTTGTCGCCTCTTGGATAATCAATCGACGGCTTGCCATCATGCCGCTGGTCACCGGTGTCGTCGTTGCCGTTTTCGGAACGCTGACGCTGGTGCTCCACGACGACACCTTCATCAAGATGAAGCCCACCATCGTCAACTGCCTGTTCGGTGGCGCTCTTCTCGGCGGCCTCCTCTTCGGCAAGACGCTGCTCGGCTATGTCTTCGACGGCGCCTTCCACCTGGACGCCGTCGGCTGGCGCAAGCTGACGATCCGCTGGGGCCTGTTCTTCTTCCTGCTGGCCATCCTCAACGAGCTGATCTGGCGAACCCAGACGACGGAGTTCTGGGTCGCCTTCAAGGTCTGGGGCATCATGCCGCTGACCTTGATTTTCTCGATCGCGCAACTGCCGCTTCTGTCGCGCCATGCCATCGAGCAACCGGATGCCTCCAAGGACCCGGCATGACCCGGACGATCACCAACCTGGCGCTTGTGGTCGCCGACTATGACGAGGCGATCGCTTTCTACGTCGATACGCTCGGCTTCTCGCTGATCGAAGACACACCACTTGGTGACGGCAAGCGTTGGGTGCGGGTCGGTCCCGATGGAACCGGGACCACCTTGTTGCTTGCCCGGGCCGACGGACCGGAGCAGGCCGCGCATATCGGCGACCAGACGGGTGGCCGGCTCTTCCTGTTCCTCGAAACCGACGATTTCGCTCGCGATTACGCGCTGTTCTCGGCGAGAGGGGTCCATTTTCTCGAAAAGCCGCGCTTGGAAGCCTACGGTACCGTTGCCGTCTTCGAGGACCTCTATGGCAACCGCTGGGACCTCATCGAGCCGAAGCGCCCCTGACGGCTCCCCTTCCCATCAGCCCTTGCCCATCCAAAGACTGGATCAGATCCGGCCTTTGGGTCTAGTGTTTCCTGATCTGCTTCCACAATAAGGACTTTTGTTCATGGCTGCCCACGACTTCGACACCGTCATCGATCGACGGCAGGTGCCTACGTCCAAATGGGACCGCTATCCCGAGGGCGTTTTGCCGATGTGGGTGGCCGATATGGACTTCCCGGTTGCCGAACCGATCCTGGCCGCCTTGCGCGACCGTCTCGACCACCCGGTGTTCGGCTATGGCGGTCCCGGCCCGGCCTCACTCCGCGACGCAATCGCCGCCGACATGCTGGATCTCTACGGCTGGTCCATTTCGCCCGCCGACGTGGTGTTTCTGCCCGGCGTCGTACCCGGCTTCAACCAGGCGCTCAAGGCCATCACCAAATCGGGTGATCGGCTGGTGGTGGAAACGCCTGTCTACCCCCCAATCCTCGCCGCTGCCGGCAACTGGGACCTCACGCGCGTCGATGTCCCGCTGCTGTCGGTCGAACAAGGGTCGGCGGTTGATCTTGACCGTTTGACCGCCGCTCTGGAGGAATCAGCGGCTTTCCTGCTCTGCAACCCGCATAATCCCACGGGCCGGACAAGAACACGGTCGGAACTCGAAGCCATCGCCAAGGCCTGCCTTTCTTCCGGTTCCGTGATCATTTCGGATGAGATTCATTGTGACATCGTCTACGGCGGCGCAAGGCATGTGCCCATTGCTTCACTGTCACCGGAAGTCGCGGCCCGCACCATCACCTTGATGGCGGCCAGCAAGACCTACAACATTGCCGGCCTGAAGACCGCCTATGCCATCATTCCCGACGCCGAGCTACGCCACCGTTTCGTGGCAGCCAGTCTCGGCATGAGCGAAGGCGCCAATGTGCTGGGCCTTATCGCCACCGAAGCCGCCCTTCGCCACGGACGGACATGGAAGCAGGCGCTCCTCGCCTATCTCGAGGCCAACCGCGACCATCTGGTCGCCCGCCTCGAGCGGGAAATCCCGGGCATCCGGGTCCATACGCCCGACGCAACCTATCTTGCCTGGCTCGACTGCTCCGCCCTCGATCTGGGCGACGCCTACCGTTTCTTCCTCGACAAGGCCAAGGTCGCCTTCAATCCCGGCCCGAGCTTCGGTGGCGACGACCATCACGTTCGCCTCAACTTCGGCTGCCCTCGGTCGCTCCTCGATGAAGGCATCGACCGCATGGTGAAGGCGCTTTCGCAGCGCTGAAGACGGGCCAACGTTACTCGCGGAAAACGGAATCGAAATGAAAACGCCCCGACGACTTCAGTCGTCGGGGCGTTTCGTTTACGAATCGATCGACTGCGAAACGAGATGTCTCAGCCTTCCAGCCGCCGAATGATTTCATCGAGTTGATCAAGATTGGCATAGCCAAACCGAATCTCGCCTGAACCATTGGGCTTGTGACGGATTTCGACGGACAGCCCAAGCGCATCGGACAGCCGCTTTTCGAGGGCACGGGTGTCCGCATCCTTATCAGGTTTTGCCGCTTTCGCTCGGCCATGCGGCTCGGAGATGGTCGCCTGGGCCATGGTTTCCGCGGACCGCACGGTCATTCCCTCTTCAACAATGCGCTTGGCTAGCGCCGCCGGATCAGGGGCGGCGATCAGCGCGCGGGCATGGCCCGCCGTCAGAGCTCCGTCATTGAGATACTGCTTGACCGGCTCCGGCAACTTGAGAAGGCGCAGCGTGTTGGCGACATGGCTACGGCTCTTGCCAATCACCGAGGCAAGGTCGTTCTGCGTGTACTCGAACTCCTGGATGAGTTGGTCGTAACCCATGGCCTCTTCCAGCGGATTGAGGTCCTGCCGCTGAACGTTTTCGATGATGGCGATTTCCATCGCCTCACGGTCGGTGACGTCCTGGATGATGACGGGGATCTCATGCTGGCCGGCCTTCTGCGCCGCGCGCCACCGTCGCTCTCCTGCGATCAGCTCGTAACCGCTGGCGCCGGCCGGCGCCGGCCGGACCACGACCGGCTGAATCATGCCGTGCTGACGGATGGATCCCGCCAGCTCTTCAAGGTCTTCCTCCTTGAACAGACGACGCGGGTTCTTGGGGTTGGCCTTGATGAGATCGATCGCCACCTTGCGAATGCCGCGCACCCGCTCGACCACCTCAAACTCGGAGCTGGCATCGCCGATCAGCGCCGCCAGTCCCCGGCCGAGCCGCCGACGTCCGCTCTCGTCGCTGACGCTACTCATGATTTGTCCTTCGCTTTCTTCGGCCCCGGGATCTGACGGATCGATGAGGCTCTAAGTCCTGATTTCCAGAATTCGGAACGCCTTATGCCGCTACGGCGCGGAAACGCCGCTCGCGCTGGATGATCTCGGAGGCAAGCTTCAAGTAGGCTTGGCTGCCCGTGCACTTGAGATCGTAGAGCAGCGCCGGCTTGCCGTAAGAGGGTGCCTCGGAAACACGAACATTGCGCGGAATGATCGTCTCGTAGACGGCGTCACCCATGTTGGCGCGAACGTCCTGAACCACCTGCGCACTGAGATTGTTGCGGCCATCATACATGGTCAGCACGATCCCATGAATGCCGAGCTCCGGGTTGAGGCTGCGCTTGACCTGCTCGACGGTGGACAGAAGCTGCGACAAGCCCTCAAGGGCGAAGAACTCGCACTGCAGCGGCACCAGGATGGAGTGTGAGGCAGACAGGGCATTGATGGTCAGGAGATTGAGCGATGGCGGACAGTCGATCAGCACGTAGCTGAAGTTCTTCTCGCGGCCACCCGAATTCTCCGCCACCTCCACGTGACGAGCGATGGCCTTTCTCAGACGGTAGGCACGATCACCCGAACCGGCGATCTCCAGCTCGACGCCAAGATTGTCCAACGTCGACGGTGCGACGGTAAGCCGCGGCACAGCGGTCGGAACAAGGCACTCTCGCAGCTCCGCTTCGCCGATGAGAACATCGTAGGTCGAAACCTTGCGCGATTTGCGATCGATACCAAGGCCGGTCGAGGCGTTGCCTTGCGGGTCGAGGTCAATGATCAGCACCTCCTCGCCGATGGCCGCAAGAGCCGTCCCAAGGTTGATGGCCGTCGTCGTCTTGCCAACGCCACCCTTCTGATTGGCCAACGACAACACGCGGGGACTGTGCGGAAGGCGGTTCATCGGCGGGCATCCTGTTCTGGAAGACCGGCAGTCGGAAGCCGGCGGACATGATCGACGAGAATGATGCGACTGTCGGCTTCGATCCGGCTCTTCAGTTCTACCAGATCGAAGCTCCACGAGAGAGCCGCTTGCCTGTGCTCGGCGGCAAAATCCTGTCCCTTGTGGAAAACGCCCGTCGCACCGGCGCTCAGCCAAGGTTCGGCATAGTCGAGGAGGCGATCGAGCGAGGCGAGAGCCCGAGCCGAAACGGCTTCGAATCGATTTCCATTGACTGATAATCGTTCCGGGAGCGACTCGATGCGTTCCGAAACGATCTTTGCCGGCAACCGCAGCTCGCGAGCGACGGCCTGAAGGAAGGCCGCCTTGCGCCCGTTGGACTCGACGAGCGTCACCGATCCGCCTTCCACGTCTGCCAACAGGATGGCCGTCACAAGCCCCGGAAATCCTGCGCCGGAACCGAGATCAAGCCAGCGTCTGGCCTTCGGCAGTGCAGCGAAAGCCTGTGCCCCGTCAGCCACGTGTCGACGCCAAATGTCGGGAAGCGTTGACGGGGCAACCAGATTCTTGACGGGTTGCCATTTGCGAACGAGATCCACGTAGGCAACGAGACGCTTTTCCATAGCCTCGTCCAGCGGGAAAATAGCGCGAACGGCGTCAAGATCGCCGGCAACGTCGATCATGCTTGCTGCCTTCTCAGCCATCAGGCAGCCTCCCCTTTCTGTCCTGCGGCAAGCTTGCGCAGATACGCAAGAAGCAGCGTCAAGCTGGCCGGCGTCACACCGTCAATCCGTCCGGCCTGACCAAGAGTAGTCGGCCTCACCGCCTCAAGCCTCTGCCGGACCTCGTTGGAGAGCCCTGTTACCGCGCGATAATCGAGGTCGACCGGTAACGCACGCGCCTCATCTCGCCGAAAGGCCGCTATATCGGCCTCCTGCCGATTGAGGTAGACGGCATAGAGCGCCTCGGTCTCGAGCGCCGTCGTCGTCACGCCGTCGAAACGGCCGAGCTCAGGCCAGATGCCAGCGAGACGCGCCAGCGACATGTCCGGATAGGACAGTAGCTCGTAGGCGGACCTTCGGACGCCGTCCTGATTGAGCGCAAGACCATGCTCCTCGCCCTCGCGTGGGCTTAAGGACAGCGAGACAGCCAGTTGTCGAGCGGCTTCAAGCGCCGACATCTTCGTCGAGAAAGCGGCGGCGCGTGTCGCCCCGACGATACCGAGGTCCAGCCCTTTGGCCGTCAGTCGCTGGTCGGCGTTATCGGCCCGCAGCGACAGTCGATACTCGGCGCGAGAAGTGAACATGCGATAGGGCTCGTTCACCCCCTTGGTGACAAGGTCGTCGATCATCACACCGAGATAGGCCTCGGCACGATCAAAAACGACGCCATCCGTTCCGCCTGCCCGCCGGGCCGCGTTGAGGCCGGCAACCAGACCTTGGGCCGCCGCTTCCTCATACCCGGTCGTTCCGTTGATCTGACCAGCGAGGAACAGACCGGTTAGCTTTTTAGCCTCGAGTGTCGGTTGCAGTTCCCGAGGATCGATGTGGTCGTACTCGATGGCGTAGCCGTACTGGACGATACGAGCTCGCTCCAACCCGGGAATGGAGGCGATGATGGCGTCCTGAACATCCTCGGGCAAAGACGTCGAGATGCCGTTCGGATAGACGAGGTCGCTATCCAGCCCCTCCGGCTCCAGGAAGATCTGATGACCATCGCGATCACCAAAGCGGACGATCTTGTCCTCGATCGACGGACAATAGCGCGGGCCGCGACTGCCGATCTGGCCGGAATACATCGGCGACCGATGAACATTGTCCCGGATCACCCGGTGCGTCGCCTCGCTTGTACGGGTTATGTGACAGGCAACCTGTGGCTGATCGATCGCCGTTGTCAGTGTCGAGAAGGGTTCGGGGCTGTCATCACCCGGCTGTGCCTCCAGTGAGGCGTAATCGATCGAATGACGGTCGAGACGCGGTGGCGTGCCGGTCTTGAGCCGACCCAGCGCGAGACCGAGCCGTGCCAGCGTTCGCGACAGCCCCATCGCCGGTTGTTCGCCAATGCGTCCGGCGGGCGTCGTTTTGGGGCCGAGATGAATAAGGCCGGACAGAAAGGTGCCGGTTGTCAGAACAACTGCTCCGCAAGCCAATCGGCGACCGTCAGCCATGATGACAGCTGTGACCCGCCCGTCCGAGACCTCTATGTCGTCGGCCTCACCTTCGATAACCGAGAGATTGGCTGCGGACGCAATCTCAGCCTGCATTGCCGCTTTGTAGAGCTTGCGATCGGCCTGCGCACGTGGACCACGCACCGCCGGGCCTTTCCGGCGATTGAGCAGGCGAAACTGGATGCCAGCGGCATCTGCGACTCGCCCCATCAAGCCGTCGAGCGCATCCACTTCACGAACAAGATGCCCCTTTCCCAGCCCTCCAATCGCAGGATTGCAAGACATCGCACCAATGGTCGAGAAGCGATGTGTGACCAGCGCCGCCCGGGCCCCGCTACGCGCAGCAGCGTGCGCGGCCTCGACGCCTGCGTGGCCACCACCAATAACAATTACGTCGAAGCGTTCCAGATCGCCCACCGTCGTTCCGATATCTGCAAGTTTCGCTGTTTGCTCGAATGGCTCGATCGTCAATCGCCACCAGGCTCCGATCGTTATCCAGCCTTCTCTCCCAAAGCCTTCGCGTCGATGCGAAGAGGTCAGGTGGGCCTTCATAGGGCAAATGAGGTCGCGAGGTCAAAGCCGAAAGCGCTGTTTTCCGGTCATTCTCGCCTAGACTTCGCCCGGTATGGCCCGATTCCCTAATTCGGATCGGAGGCGAATCCGAAAGGTTTTCCACAGGCTGTGGAGTGTTTCACGTGAAACACCGTTAATTATGTATAACCCGACCGGCGGACGGCGCAGGTTCACTGCGGCAACTCCATCCGGTCTTAAAGAATCGTTTCGGATAGGAATCGGTCATTTTCCGATGCAAAAAGTCGAGAATATTGACCCGAGCACATCTTCTACGTCGATGCGACCCGATAGCCGACCAAGCGCGTCCCCTGCCCGTCGAAGCTGATCGGCTATCACCTCCGCTGGTAGGTCCAAGCGCTCAGCCTCTCGCAGCGCCGCCTCGGCTTGTTCCAGACACTGCCGTTGCCGGGCGCGGCTAACCAGGGGCGCCTCGCCCCCGAGCCGGCTGGAGGCCTCCAGAGCGAGCCTATGGAGAAGCCGATCGAGTGATGCCCGATCGTGGATAGAAACCGACTGCTCGACCTTTCCCATCGGGGCCAAGTCAGCCTTCGTCCTGACACCAATCACCTGGCACCCAATCGACGCCACCTCCTCCGGCGGAGTATCATTGTTCTCGTCCAGCCATAGAACGATATCGGCCGACGCCGCCCGAGCCCTGCCTCGACGCATCCCCTCGACCTCGATGACGTCACCGCCCTCGCGAAGACCGGCCGTGTCGACCAAGGTCACGGCGTAGCCGTCCAGATCAAGGCGAACCTCAAGAAGATCTCGGGTGGTGCCGGGAATATCCGTGACGATGGCGACATCGCGTTCGGCCAGGGCGTTGATGAGGCTGGACTTGCCCGCATTGGGTGGGCCCAGCACCACAACCTCCAGGCCGTCGCGAATGCGTTCCCCTCGCTTCCCGGCCAAAAGTTCGCGTTCGAGTTCCGCTCGCAGCCTGGCAATGGCCGACACAACGCCACTCGAGACATCAGCGGGAACATCTTCCTCATCGGAGAAATCAAGATCAGCTTCGACATGGGCGCGAAGCTCTATGAGCAGCCGACGCCAATCTTCCGCCTTCTGTCGAAACGCCCCTCCTGCCAGGCGCAGAGCCTGCCGCCTCTGAGCATCGGTTTCAGCAGCGATGAGATCGGCGAGCCCTTCGGCTTCCGTCAGGTCGAGCCGATCGTTCTCGAAGGCACGGCGAGTAAACTCACCTGCTTCCGCGAGTCTCAGCCCGGGAAGCCCCCCCAGAAGCTCAAGGAATGCTGACACCACGGCGCGGCCGCCATGCAGGTGGTACTCTGCAACGTCCTCTCCCGTAAAACTGCGCGGTGCGGGAAAGAACGCCACCAGACCGCGATCAATAGGATCACCCTCGCCGCCAATGGTTTTCAGTTCAAGGCACCGGGGCTCAGGCAAGCGGCCGATCGTTGTTTCGAGGACGAATCGAACGCTGGGCCCGGATACACGAACCACCGCAACCCCACTCGGCGGCGCTCCCGATGACAAAGCGAAAATCGTGTCGGTCACGATTCAATCCTCCGAGGGTCGGACCTATCTGCCTCTGCTCTCAATGAAGTCAAAGCCTTGAGAGCTGCGTCGGAAAATGACAAGGGCCCCAGCGGGGCCCTTGGTATCGTCAGAATTGAAACGGCAACGAATCGGTAGCCGCCCACTGATTCACGTGAAACACCGGCAATCGGTCAGGTGTTCATGGAATCGAAGAAGTCGCCGTTGGTCCGCGTCTGCCGCAGTTTGTCCAACAGGAACTCGGTGGCGTCCGTGGTTCCCATCGGGTTGAGAATGCGGCGGAGGACGAACGTCTTCTTGAGCTTGTCCGGAGCCACCAGAAGGTCTTCCTTGCGGGTGCCGGAGCGCTGGATATCGATCGCCGGGAACACGCGCTTGTCGGAGATCTTCCGATCGAGGATGATTTCCGAGTTGCCGGTGCCCTTGAACTCTTCGAAGATCACCTCGTCCATGCGGCTGCCGGTATCGATCAGCGCCGTGGCGATAATGGTCAGCGAGCCACCCTGCTCGATATTACGCGCCGCGCCGAAGAAGCGCTTGGGCCGCTGCAGCGCGTTGGCATCGACACCACCGGTCAACACCTTGCCGGAAGACGGTACCACCGTGTTGTAGGCGCGGCCGAGACGCGTGATCGAGTCGAGAAGAATGACGACGTCGCGGCCATGTTCGACCAGACGCTTCGCCTTCTCGATGACCATTTCCGCGACCTGGACGTGACGCGTCGCCGGCTCGTCGAAAGTGGAAGACACCACTTCGCCACGCACCGAACGCTGCATGTCCGTCACTTCTTCCGGACGTTCGTCGATCAACAGAACGATCAGATAGCATTCCGGGTGATTGGTAGTGATCGAGTGCGCGATGTTTTGCAGCAGCACCGTCTTGCCGGTACGCGGCGGCGCCACTATCAGGGCGCGTTGGCCCTTGCCGAGCGGCGCCACGATATCGATGACGCGCGCCGAAAAATCCTTCGACGGGACGCCTTCGACTTCCATACGGAAGCGCTCGTCGGGATAGAGCGGCGTCAGGTTGTCGAAGTGCACCTTGTGGCGCGCCTTCTCGGGATCTTCGAAATTGACGGTGTTGACCTTGAGCAGCGCGAAATAGCGCTCGCCCTCCTTGGGGCTCCTGATCTGCCCTTCGACGGTATCGCCGGTCCTGAGCGAAAAGCGACGAATCTGAGCCGGGGAAATGTAGATATCGTCCGGACCGGGCAGATAGTTGGCATCGGGAGAACGCAGGAAACCAAATCCGTCCTGCAGCACCTCGACGACGCCCTCGCCGATGATATCGACCTCTTGTTCGGCAAGCTGCTTCAAAATGGCAAACAGAAGCTCCTGCTTGCGCATGGTCGAGGCATTCTCCACCTCGACTTCTTCCGCAACGGCCAGAAGTTCGGTGGGGGTCTTCTTCTTGAGATCCTGGAGCTTCATCTCCGACATGGACACGGCATCTCTTGGCTGGAAAATGGAATCGAAGCCGAAAACAAAAAACGCCCCTGCAGGGGATACGCATCGACAATCTATTCCGAAGGACGCGAGCTGGCAGCGACGGTGGGGAACCGCCGCGGGAGAACCTTTCCGAACCTCCTCGTCCGGAAGACGCCTGCCCGCGAAGTGAGGGACGAATTCGCTATACCCTGTTCCGTCCGGCGCGGCAAGACGGCAGGCTGTCTACGCTCGGCTCAGCCTCAGAGCGGCTTCAGCACCACCAGCACCAGAATGCCCAGGAGAAGGACAGTCGGCAGCTCGTTCATCATGCGAAAAAAGCGAGAGCTGTGCCGGTTGGCGTCGAGCTCGAACGCCTTGCGCCAAGCGTCGAGCTGATAGTGGTAGACGGTCAAGGCGAGAACCAGGAGACCTTTCAGCCAGAGCCAGCTGACACCGGAAAACCATCCCCCCTTCAGACCGAGCCAAAGACCAAAACCCCAAGTGCCATACATTGCCGGCCGCATGATACCTCGGAAGAGTCGGCGCTCCATCACCTTGAAGGTCTCCGATTGCACAGATCCGATCACCGCATCGGCGTGATAGACGAAAAGCCGCGGCAAATAGAAAATGCCGGCCATCCACGCGACCACCGAAAACAGGTGGCCGATCTTGATCCAGTCGTAGGCGAGACCCATCACCTTCCCCCAGCAGTGCGAACGCGCGCCAACATGCGTGAAACGTTGTCGATCAAGCCATCGGGCGTGATGCCATGGCCGAGATTGAAGATCAGCCTTCCTTCGCCCAAGCGATCGAGAACCTTGTCGACCGCAGCGTCGAGCGCTTCTCCACCGATGACCAGATGCAGCGGGTCGAGATTGCCTTGCACGGCAGTGAGCGGCTGTACGGCATCTCGCACGAAATCGAGTGAAGCCTGCCAATCGATACCGACAGCGTCGACCCCCGTCTCCCGCACATAGGCCGGCAGATGACCACCCGCCCCTTTCGGAAAGCCGATCACGCGTGCTCCAGGCACCCGCTCGCGCACACCGGCGACAATCCGCTTCGTCGGCGCGATGACCCAGCGCTGAAATCCCATATCGTCGAGCGATCCTGCCCAGGTATCGAAAATCTGGACGGCATCGGCACCGGCACGAAGCTGCGCCGTCAGATAGTCGATGGACGCCTCCACCAGAACGTCGACCAGACGAGCCATGCCTTCCGGGTTCGCAAGCGCCGCTCGGCGCGCCGGCATCTGATCGGGTGTGCCGCGTCCCGCAATCATGTAGGTGATGAGCGTCCAGGGAGCTCCGCAAAAGCCGAGCAGAGCCGTCTCCTCGGAGAGCTCGGCGCGAATGCGTGATACCGTCTCGATGACTGGCTCGAGCCTTGGGAGCAGGCGATCCGGCTCAAGGATCAGGCGTGACAGGTCGACAGGCTCAAGCCTCGGCCCTTCCCCTTCGACAAACCAGACTTTCTGACCAAGCGCATGCGGTAGCACGAGGATGTCTGAAAACAGGATGGCTGCATCGAAGCCAAAACGCCGAATGGGTTGGAGCGTCACCTCGGTAGCAAGTTTGGGCGCATAGCAAAGATCGAGGAAGGAGCCTGCCTCGGCACGTGTCGCCCGATACTCCGGGAGATAGCGGCCAGCTTGCCGCATCATCCAGACCGGAGGCGGCCACAGCCGCTCGCCATCGAGAACTCTCAGGAGACGACGCTTGCTAGTCGTCTTGCCATTCATCCCACGGTCGGCCGTTTCCAAGTTAAGAATCCTATTTGAAGAGACTTTCTTTTTCTTATTGGCGAGGGATAGCAGGGATTGTCGTCTCTCCACAATCCGAACCAACGAGAGAGCATTGCGGCATCCCACCGCCAGCGCAGAAGATGGCTGCCTGTGGCTTTTGTGGAAAACATTAACGAATGGCGGAATGCCGCAAGTCCTAACGAATGGTTAATGGGGATGACCGTCTAAAAGTTAATGAACCATTAAGCACCGGCTTTGCTTTTGCACAGCACCCACAGGGGCGGCCGGAGAGAGGTGATTTTCGCCTGCCTGTTGATGGTTTGGCGACTTACCCACAGGGGTCGATGGACGGTGCCGTGGGGAGCCTTTTTGTTCACGCTCATCCACGAAGCGGGTGTCGCACTGTGGATAGCGGCTGATCGAAAGCATTCAAGTCATTGATCGAAGAAGATAAAAAAGAACTCGCAAAGCATCCCGGCATCTGAGATGCTGCGCCTCCGTCTCTCGGAGTACGCTGCCCATGAAGCGGGGCCAAACCTATTTCCATATCCATCTCGTCTCCGATTCCACCGGCGAGACGCTGCTTGCCGTCGGTCGGGCGGCTACCGCCCAATATGAATCGATGGTGGCGATCGAACACATCTATCCGTTGGTCCGATCGGTACGGCACATAGAACGCGTCATTGCCGACATCGAGGCGGCTCCGGGCATCGTTCTTTATACGCTGGTGCAGCAAGATCTCGCCGTTCGCCTTGAGGAAGCATGTCAGGCAGCGGCCATTCCCTGCATCGATGTGCTGCGCCCTGTGTTCGACGTGTTCCGCTCTTTCTTCAATGTGCAGGCGATCGGCAAGGCCGGCGCCCAGCACGCCATGGATGCCGATTATTTCAAGCGCATCGATGCCCTGAATTTCACTCTAGCCCACGATGACGGCGCCTTGCCCGATGACATCGAGGAAACCGACGTGATCCTGATCGGCATCAGCCGCACGTCGAAAACACCGACGTCGATCTATCTCGCCAACCGTGGCATACGCACCGCCAACGTGCCTCTGGTGCCGGGCATACCTATCGCCAGCAAGGTCGTCGCGGCGCGGCGACCGCTGGTGGTTTGCCTCATAGCCACCGCCGAGCGCATCATGCATGTCCGGCAGAATCGTCTGCTGGCACTCGCCGATCAGAATCAGAGTTCGACCTATGTCGACAAGGCATCGATCGCTCAGGAAATCCTCTACTCCAGACGCCTGTGCACCGAGCACGGCTGGCCGATGATCGACGTCACGCGTCGATCGATCGAGGAAACCGCAGCCGCCATCCTCGCCCTTTGGGACCAGCATCGGTATGGTAAGGCGCTAGACCCCTTTTCGGACGCCGGTTGAAAGATGAGCCTTGTCCTTGCCTCGGCGAGCGCTGCTCGCTCTGCCCTCATGACCGGCGCTGGCCTGATCTTCAAACGGATTCCGGCCGATATCGACGAACGCCTCATCGAAGAGGATCTTGTCGGCCTTTCCGCCGCCGACGTGGCGCAAGCGCTTGCAGACGTCAAATCGGTCGAAGTGTCACTTCGAAGGCCCGGCGATCTTGTCATCGGCGCGGATCAGACCTTGTCGCTGGGCGATGAGAGATTTCACAAGCCCAGAGACCGGGAGGAAGCCAGCCGACAGCTGGTTCGTCTCTCGGGGCGCACCCACGAGCTTCATTCCGCCTTGTCGCTCGCCCGGAATGGTGAAGTTCTCCATCGGGCAATCGACAACGCGAAGCTGACCATGCGGCCCCTGAGCACCCGCTTCATCAGTCATTATCTCGCTGTGGTCGGCGAGACAGCGCTGGGTTCGGTTGGTTCCTATCAGCTCGAGGGCTACGGTGTTCAGTTGTTCGAGGCCATCGAAGGCAATCATTTCACCATTCTTGGTCTCCCTCTTCTGCCGTTGCTCGAGTTCTTGCGTGAGGAAAGGATGATCGAACAATGATCCGTGCCGCCGTCATGGGGTGGCCGGTGAGCCAGTCGCGATCGCCGTTGATCCACGGCCATTGGCTGAAGCAGTTCGACATCGAGGGCGACTATGGCCGCGTCGCCATCGAACCGGAACGGGCGGATGATTTCTTCGCTCGCTTTGTCGATAGCGGCCTGGTCGGTGGCAACGTCACCATTCCCTACAAGGAAATCGCCGTCCGTGCCGCCCACCATCGCACACCGATCGTCGAGCGGGTTGGCGCGGCCAACACGCTGTGGATCGAAGATGGAGCGCTCCACGCCGACAACACCGATGGAACCGGATTCGCCGCCAATCTCGACGAGCGTGCGCCGGGCTGGGACAGGACGCCGGGAGAAGCGCTCGTCCTTGGCGCCGGCGGTGCAGCCGCTGCTGTCGTGGATGCCCTGATCGACCGTGGCTTCAGCGTACGCATCGTCAACCGCACCCTGGCGAGAGCCGAAGCCCTGGCGGCCCGTTATCCCGGACGGGCGCATGCAGATGTCCTTTCGGAAGCGAATCGATATGCGGTAACGGCTGGATTTGTCGTCAATACCACTTCGCTTGGCATGAAAGGCAATGGTGCCATCGATCTGGACATGACCGTCATCCCGGATGATGCCGTGGTAACGGACATCGTTTATGTGCCGCTCATGACGCCTTTCCTTGGCATGGCGGCAGCGCGTGGCCTCCGTACCGTCGATGGCCTCGGCATGCTGCTTCACCAAGCGGTTCCTGGTTTCGAGCGCTGGTTCGGCCGCCGGCCTTCGGTGACGGCGGAACTCCGAGCCTTGATCGAGGCCGACCTTTGATCGTCATTGGCCTCACCGGCTCGATCGGCATGGGCAAGACCACCACCGCCGATCTGTTCCGGCAAGCGGGTCTGCCGGTGTTCGATGCCGATGCGACGGTGCACGCTCTCTACGAAGGCCCGCTTGCCGCCGACATAGAGGCGGTCTTTCCGGGCGCAACCGTGGAAGGTCGGGTGGACCGCGAACGACTTTCCGAGCAACTTTCCGGCGATGGAGCCGCATTTCGCAAACTGGAGGCCATCGTTCATCCAGCCGTGCGTCGGTCCGAGGACGACTTTGTCGAACGATATCGCCGCGCCGGTGCGCCAGCGGTGGTGCTCGACATTCCTCTTCTCTTTGAAACCGGCCGCCAGGGCGACTTCGACAAGATAGTCGTGGTATCCGCCCCTGCCGAGGTGCAGCGAGCCCGGGTGCTCGCCCGTCCCGGCATGACGCCGGAAAAGTTCGAGGCGGTTCTCGCGCGGCAAATGCCGGATGCCGAGAAAAGAGAACGAGCCGATTTCACAGTCCCCTCCGGAGAGGGTATCGCCGCAGCCAAGGCGTCTGTGGAGGCCATTCTCCGCCAACTGCTTCTCTAGGGAATTGGTGGGGGACAAGCCGGCCGGATTTCCTTGAAATCCTTCTCGCCGGCAGGCAGGATTCGGCCATGCGTGAAATCGTCTTCGATACCGAAACCACCGGCCTTGATCCCAAGACAGGCGATCGTCTTGTCGAAATCGGCTGCGTCGAGGTGGTCAACCGCTTCCCGACCGGCCGCAACTTCCATGTCTACATCAATCCGGGGCGCCCTGTGCCCCAGGAAGCCTTCGACGTCCATGGCTTGTCCGACGAGTTTCTGGCCGACAAGCCGCGCTTTGAGGAGGTGGCCGACGCCTTTGTCGACTTTGTCGGCGAGGCCCAACTGGTCGCCCACAATGCCAGCTTCGACATGGGCTTCATCAACTTCGAGCTGAAGGCATCGGGGCGGTCGACTTTTGGCAACGAACGGGTCGTTGATACGCTGATGATGGCGCGTCGGAAGCACCCCGGTGCGCCGGCAAGCCTTGATGCGCTATGCAGCCGTTATGGCATCGATCGTTCCAAGCGCATCAAGCATGGTGCTTTGCTCGACGCCGAACTCCTGGCTGAGGTCTACCTCGAGCTGACCGGCGGCCGGCAAGCCGGCCTTGATCTGACGGTATCGGTGCAGTCGTCCGAGAGCGGCGAGGTTGGCGGTCGTGTTGCCCTGCGTCCGCGTCCTTCACCCTTGCCTTCACGCCTCTCTGCCGCCGAAGTGGAGGCGCATGCTGCCTTCATCGCCGCCATTGGAGAGAAGGCGCTCTGGAACACGTATCTGGATCACGATGAGCAAGCCGAAACGGCCTGATAGAAGCGGATAAGTCCGCAATATTCCGGGTCCATCTGGTCGGGCTGTCTTTAGCCGGCGAATTATGTCATAGAGCGCCCCGGCGCTTGTTCCATCTGCTTGAATGATCGGGAGGCGCCAGGTGATCAAGTCTCCGAAAGGGTTGGTTGTGGCAAAGGCGACGCCCGAAAAGTTCCGGCAGGTCGCCGCCCTGCCCTATCGTCTGACGGCCGATGGGTATGAGGTGGTGATGATCACCACCCGAGACAGTGGCCGCTGGATATTGCCCAAGGGCTGGCCGATAAAAGGCCTGAAGCCTCACGAGAGCGCAGAAACCGAGGCGATGGAAGAGGCGGGCCTGATTGGCAGCGCGACGCCAAAATCCATTGGTCGCTTCACTTATGTGAAGCAGTTTCCCAAGCGTCAGGAAAAGGTGCTGGTCGACGTCTTTCCCCTGGCCGTCGAACGACAGCTCGACCATTGGCAGGAAAAGGACCAGCGAGAGGTGCGGTTCTTCAATCCGGTCGACGCGGCGGCCTTGGTATCGGATGTCGGCGTAGGCGATATCATCCTCGCCTTCTTCGTCGACATTGCCAAGAAGAAGGCGGCCGGCACCCTCAAGGCACCGACCGCCGAAAAAACATCGTCCCTGCTCGCGCAAGAGTACGCGGATCAGGCAAGCCCTTCGAACAAGGCGGTCGACAAGTAGCGCTCGGCAAAGGACGGCACGATCACAACGATGGTCTTGCCGGCATTTTCAGGCCGCTGACCGAGCTTGATTGCCGCCGCCAACGCCGCTCCGGAAGAAATGCCAACCGGCACGCCTTCGAGCTTTGCCGCCTGGCGAGCGGTGGAGAGCGCCTCTTCCGAAGGAACCGGCAGGATCTCGTCGTAGACCTTGGTGTCGAGAACCGACGGAACGAAACCGGCGCCGATGCCCTGGATCTTGTGGGGTCCGGGATTTCCACCCGAGAGCACCGGGCTCTCGTTCGGCTCGACGGCAACCACCTTCACTTCGGGCTTGCGCTCCTTCAGCACGCGACCGACGCCAGTAATCGTGCCACCGGTGCCAATGCCGGCAACGAAGATGTCGACTTTGCCTTCGGTGTCGTTCCAGATTTCCTCGGCCGTGCTGACGCGATGCACCTCCGGGTTGGCAGGATTTTCAAACTGCTGAGGGATAATGGCGCCGGGTATGGCGGAGGCCAACTCGTTAGCCTTGGCGATAGCGCCTTTCATGCCCTTGGCCGCTTCGGTCAACTCAAGCTCGGCACCGAGCAGCTTCAGCATCTTGCGACGCTCGAGGGACATCGACTCCGGCATGACCAGTATCAGTCGATAGCCCTTGGCCGCTGCGACGAACGCAAGGGCGATACCCGTGTTGCCAGAGGTCGGCTCGATCAATGTGGATTCGCCAGGCTTGATCTTGCCCTGCGCCTCCAGCGCCTCGATCATCGCGACGCCGATGCGATCCTTGACCGAAGCGATTGGGTTGAAGAACTCCAGCTTGCCAAGAATGGTTGCCTTGACGCCGTTCTCCTTGGCCAACTTGTCAAAACGGACAAGCGGGGTGTCGCCGATGGTGTCGGTAATGGAGGCGTAGATCTTGCCGCGACCGCGGCGGGAAAGATCGCTCATGGGGGAAATCCTCGTTGTACGGGCCTTCTGAAATTGGGCCCATTCTACCGATGGCAGCAGAACGCCACCAGTCAACCGAGGTCGCAACGAACGATCGAATTGGAAAATGATTCCCCACTTTAGAAACAAGTGAGAATGAACTGCCCTTTCGTCAGGAACGACCTGTCGACCCGAAGCCGCCAGCGCCTCGAACGGTCGCGTCAAGTGCGTCCGTTTCGACGAGGCGGGCGCGGCTGACCGGCGCGATCACCATCTGGGCGATGCGCTCCCCGCGATCGATGGTGAAGGGCGTGTCGGAAAGATTGATCAGGATAACCTTCACCTCGCCTCGATAGTCCGCATCGATTGTGCCGGGCGAGTTGAGGACGGTAACGCCATGCTTGGCCGCGAGCCCCGAGCGCGGTCGAACCTGCGCCTCGTAGCCGGACGGCAGCGCCATGGCGAGTCCGGTCGGCACCAGTGCTCGCCCGAGCGGCAGCAAGGTCATCGGTTCTTCGACGGCTGCCAGAAGGTCGAGACCGGCTGCGTCTTCGCTCTGGTAAGCAGGAAGCGGCAAGTCCTTGGCGTGAGGCAAACGCAGAAGAGCAACCTCGATCATGAATAACCTCAAGAAAGCTGGTTTGTTGCGGGAGCGAATCGAAAATTAGCCAAGACGCTCGGCGACAAGCGCAATCAGCCTCTCGGCGACCTCGTCCTTTGAGAGTTTCGGCCAGACATCAGTGCCTGCCGCCGAGAGAACGCGAACGCTGTTGAGATCGCTGCCGAACACACCGCCAGCCGGTGACACATCGTTGGCGACGATATAATCGGCTCCCTTGGTTGCCAGCTTTCTGGCCGCGTTGGCCTCGATGTCGGTCGTTTCGGCAGCGAATCCAACGACAATCTTCGGTCGTTGAGCGTCATGGCCGAGCGTCGCCAGCAAGTCTGGGTTTTCAATGAACGACAACGGTGCCGGGTCGCCAGCCGATTTCTTGATCTTTTGCTGGGCGACCTCGGCCGGCCGCCAATCAGATACGGCCGCGGTCATCACCGCGACGTCGGACGGCAGGGCGGCCAACACGGCTGCAAGCATCTCACGGGCCGTTTCCACCCGAACGATGTCGACACCCAGAGGGTCGGCGATCGAAACCGGTCCGGAGATGAGCGTTACGCGGGCGCCGGCGCGAGCAGCGGCGGCGGCAACGGCATGTCCCTGTTTTCCCGAGGAGCGGTTGGTGATGAAACGCACCGGATCGATCGGCTCGATGGTCGGGCCGGAGGTGACGAGCACATGCCGACCGGCCAGCGGCTTCGGCTTTTCCGCCTGGGCGAAGAACGCCTCGACACCGGCAACGATCTCCATCGGCTCGGACAGGCGACCAACGCCGGCTTCGTTACGCTCGGCCATTCGTCCCTCGGCCGGGCCGATGAACCGCACGCCGTCGGCGGCAAGCTGCGCCGCATTGCGCTGAGTTGCCGGGTGCGCCCACATGCGCTGATTCATGGCGGGGCAGACGATGATCGGCGCGGCGGCGGCAAGCAGGCTGGCCGTGGCAAGTTCGTCGGCAATGCCGTTGGCCATACGGGCTATGAGGTTGGCGGTGGCGGGCGCAACCAGAATCAGATCCGTGTCGCGGGAAAGCACGATATGGCCGATATCCTGCTCCTCGGTCGGGTCGAACAGATCGCTGAACACTTTCTCGCCCGAGAGCGCCCCCACGGTCATCGGCGTTACGAATTCCTTGCCCGAGCGGGTCAGGATCACTCGCACGGCGGCGCCACGCTCCTTGAGGCGACGGATCACCTCAAGCACCTTGTAGGCGGCGATGCCACCACCAATGACGATCAGAATACGCTTGCCCGCCAGCATCTCAGGTTCCCTCTCGGATGACGGAAGGGAACCTAGACCATCGGGCCGCGAAGCGTAAACGAGAAAAGCGGGCGGGATCGTCCAGCCTGGAACGACAAGAACGACTTAACTGGCGGCGAACTTCTCGTCGAAGGAGTAGCCCGAACCGCGAACCGTGCGGATCGGATCGCGAGCGCGGCCACGATTGATCGATTTCCGGAGGCGTCCGACATGCACGTCGACGGTGCGCTCGTCGACATAGACGTCGTGGCCCCACACGCCATTGAGCAGTTGTTCGCGCGAGAACACCCGACCGGGCGACTGCATCAGGAATTCCAGAAGCCGGAACTCGGTCGGCCCGAGATGAATCTCGCGTGTCGAGCGTCGGACGCGCCGTGTCTCGCGATCGAGCTCGATGTCTCCCGCCATCAGCAGGCTGGACACCGCTTCCGGCTTGGCGCGTCGAAGCATCGCCTTGACGCGGGCGATCAGCTCGGGAACCGAGAACGGTTTCACCACATAATCGTCGGCACCCGTCGCGAGCCCTCGAACACGTTCCGATTCCTCACCACGCGCCGTCAGCATGATCACCGGCAACCGTTCGGTTTCCGGTCGCGCCCGGAGGCGGCGGCAAAGCTCGATACCCGAGAGACCCGGCAGCATCCAGTCGAGCAGCAGCAGGTCGGGAGTGATCTCCTTGAGGCGAATGTCGGCTTCGTCACCGCGAAAAGCCTGCTCCACCTCGAAGCCCTCGGCTTCGAGATTGTAGCGAAGCATCAGCGACACAGCCTCCTCATCCTCGACGATCATCACCTTGGCCATGTTCGTCCTTAACTCCCGGGCTTGTTAGGAACCGCTGATAGTGCTGGTGATCGAAGCATCGGCCTTCGGCCGCTCTTCTTCGTAGGACCGACCGGTCACGACATAATGCACCGATTCAGCGATGTTCGTAGCGTGATCGCCGATCCGCTCTATATTCTTGGCGCAGAACAGCAGATGGATGCAGAAGGTGAGGTTGCGCGGATCCTCCATCATATAGGTGAGGAGCTCGCGGAACAGCGAAGTGTAGAGCGCATCGATCTCGTCGTCGCGCTGGCGCACCGCGCCAGCCGCCTGGTCATCCCGGCTGGCAAAGGCATCGAGCACCCGCTTGAGCTGCTGCAAGGCGATTTCGCACATATGCTCGACGCCGGTGATGAGCTGCTTGTTCGGGAAGACGCCGTTGATGGCGACGACGCGCTTGGCAATGTTCTTGGCGAGATCGCCGATCCGCTCGATGTCATTGGCGATGCGCATGGCGCCAACGATTTCTCTGAGGTCGTTGGCCATTGGCTGGCGGCGAGCGATCACCAGGATCGCCTTTTCCTCGATCTCGTGCTGCAGCCGGTCGAGTTCCTTGTCGCCGGCGACAACGCGTTGCGCGAGGGCAAGGTCGAGACGGGTCAGGGCCGCCACCGAGTCGCCGACGGCGCGCTCGGCGAGGCCGCCGATCTCGGTGACCATGCGAGCAATCGCCTTGAGGTCGTCGTCGTAGGCGGAAACCGTATGTTCCATGGAAATCTCCTGCCGTTTCCGATTAGCCGAAGCGGCCCGTGATGTAGTCCTGCGTCCGCTGTTCGAGCGGATTGGTGAAGACGTGGTCCGTGGGACCTTCTTCGATCAGGTGTCCGAGATGGAAGAAGGCAGTGCGCTGCGACACGCGCGCCGCCTGCTGCATGGAATGCGTCACGATGACGATGGTGAAGTTGGCCCGAAGCTCGTCGATCAGCTCTTCCACCTTGGCGGTGGCGATCGGGTCGAGTGCCGAGCAGGGCTCGTCCATCAGGATGACTTCGGGCGAAACCGCGATCGCACGAGCGATGCAAAGTCGCTGCTGTTGGCCGCCAGAAAGACCGGTGCCCGGCTCGTTGAGACGATCCTTGACCTCGTTGAACAACGACGCCTTCTGCAGCGACGTGACGACGATTTCCTCAAGATCGGCCTTGGAGCGGGCGAGACCGTGGATGCGCGGCCCGTAGGCGACATTGTCGAAGATCGATTTCGGGAAGGGATTGGGCTTCTGGAACACCATGCCGACGCGGGCCCGCAGCTCCACCACGTCGAGATCGGGATCGTAGATATCCTGGTCGTCGAGCTTGATGATCCCCTCGACGCGCGCGCCCGCGATGGTGTCGTTCATGCGGTTGATGCAGCGCAGAAAGGTCGACTTGCCACAACCCGACGGACCGATGAAGGCGGTCACCGCCTTCTCGGGAATGCCGATGGAGACCCCGTGCAAGGCCTCCTTCTGACCGTAGGTCACCTTGACATGAGCGGTATGGATCTTGATCGGGCGGCTCGCCGGATCGGGGGTGCGGACGGTCTCGAAGGATGTCGCGACCTGGACTGCGGACATGGCGAAAACTCCGGAAACAGGTTACCAGCGGCGCTCGAAGGCGCGGCGAAGAATGATGGCGATGCTGTTCATGGCCAGCAGGAAGGCGAGCAGCACGATGATTGCCGCGGACGTCCGCTCGGTGAAGGCGCGCTCGGGTTCGGTCGCCCACATGTAGATCTGGGTGGGCAGCGCCGTCGCCGGGTCGAAGGGTGTCGTGGGGTATTCCACGACGAAGGCCTTCATGCCGATCATGAGAAGCGGCGCGGTTTCGCCAAGGGCATGGGCCAGCCCGATGATCGTTCCCGTCAGCACACCGGGCATCGCCAGCGGCAGCACGTGGTGGAACACGGTCTGCATCTTTGAGGCGCCAACGCCGAGGCCGGCTTCGCGGATCGACGGCGGGACCGCTTTCAGCGCGGCGCGTGTGGCGATGATGATGGTCGGCAGGGTCGTGAGCGTCAGCACCAGACCGCCGACCAGGCTGGCCGAGCGGGGCAGATGGGCGAAGTTGATGAAGACCGCGAGACCAAGGAGGCCGTAGACGATGGACGGAACGGCGGCGAGATTGTTGATGTTGACCTCGATCACATCGGTCCAGCGGTTCTTTGGAGCAAACTCCTCAAGATAGATCGACCCTGCGACGCCGAGCGGCAACGACAGCACCAGCACGACCAGCATCATGTAGAGCGAGCCGACCAGCGCCACGCCGACACCGGCCATTTCCGGGCGCGTCGAGGCGCCGTTGGTGAACAGGCCTGTGTTGAAGGCGAGGCGAAGAGCTCCCTCCTTCTCCAGCTTCTCGATGAGAACGATGTGCTTGTCCTTGATCAGGCGCTGGCTTTCGGGAATGTCGGCCCGGATCGACCCCTTGATGAAGGCGTCGACGTCGCCTGTGGCGTAGAAGTCGACGTTTCTCTTGGTGCCGATCAGCGAAGGATCGTTGGCAATCATGCTCCTCAGCATCGGCGCGGAGCCTTTGGACAAGAGATCGAGACCGTCGTAGAGGGCATCCTCGTCGTTGGGGTCGATTTCCAGCGTCTTCTGGAGCGACGCGGCGATCAGATCGTCGAAGCGGAAAGCGTTGCCGGACATGACTGCGGCGGCGGAGCGGTCGCCGTCAGGCGCGATGATGCTCGGATCGAAGTCGACGATCATGCTGATGCGCGTCTGCAGGAAGGCAGTGTAGCCGCGCGATACGATGGAACCGAACAGAGTGACCAGAAAGCAGATGGCTATGGTCACGGCCAGAAGGCCGTAGGTGCGGAAGCGACGTTCGGCGGCGTAGCGACGCTTCAGGCCAATGTCGATCTTGGAGATCTTCCGGACGTCCGTGCCGCCGATCCGGGAAGCCGGAGGAGGAGAAACAGCTTCCGTCATTCGTATTGCTCCCGGTACTTGCGGACGATGGTCAGCGCCAGCACGTTGAGGCCGAGCGTGATGACGAACAGCGTGATGCCCAACGCGAAGGCCACCAGGGTTTGCGGGCTGGTGAACTCGAGGTCGCCGGTCAGCTGATTGACGATCTTCACGGTGATGGTGGTCATTTCCGCGAAGGGGTTGAGCGAGGCACGCGCTGCGACGCCGGCTGCCAAAACGACGATCATCGTCTCACCGATGGCGCGCGACACGGCGAGCAGGATCGCACCGACCACGCCCGGCAGCGCCGCCGGCAAGGTAACCAGCCGCATCGTCTCCGAACGCGTGGCACCGAGGGCCAACGAGCCGTCGCGCATGGCACGAGGAACGGCGGTGATGATGTCGTCGGAAAGCGAGGAAACGTAGGGGATGATCATGATGCCCATCACCAGACCGGCGGTGAGCACGTTGTTACCCGATGTGCCAAGGCCGAGCGGCATGGCGACATAGTCGCGAATGAGCGGTCCCACGGTGGTCAGGGCGAAGAAGCCATAGACGATGGTGGGAACGCCGGCCAGTATCTCGATGAGAGGCTTGGCGATCGAACGGACCTTCGAAGTGGCGTATTCGGCCATGTAGATCGCCGAGAACAGACCAACCGGCACGGCCACGACCATGGCGAAGAACGAAATGTAGAGCGTACCCCAGAAGAGGGGCAGGAAGCCGAACTGACCGCTTTCGGTCGAGCCGGCGGCCGCGAAACGCGGATCCCAGACCGTGCCGAAATAAAAGCTGGCCGGCGACACCATGGAGAAGAACTGTAAGGCCTGGAACAGCAGGCTGAGGACGATTCCGATGGTGGTGAGGATAGCAACCGATGACGCGGCGATCAACAACACCAAGACGGTGTTCTCGACGAGGTTGCGGGCTCTGAGGCGTGGCTTAACGCGGACGAAGGCGAAGATCAGACCGAAGGCGAGAGCGGCGACGACCGCTGCATCGACCGCGGTATCGAGACCATCCGAAACGAGGTTGAGCGCAGCGGCTGCGATCAGCTGATAAGGTTTGACGTCGCCGCCAAGCGGCAGCCCGTGTTGGGCGAACACCGAACGCGCCGATACGACGCCGATCCGGATGTTTTCGAGTTCCTCGGGAGTCACGAGCTTGAGCCCGGCCGCGACCTGCTCAACGCCGGAGACTTCGAGCGAAAGCTGCGCCGAGTTGGCCAGAACCTGGGCGGGCAGGTTGGCGCGCACCGTATGTTCGATGAGAAAAGGCTTGGCGATCGACAGCGCGACGAGAATCAGAAGCGCCGGCATCGCAGTCCAGATCAGAACGTAGGCGCCGTAATAACCGGGTCGGGCGGCGAGCGTTCCCCGCCCTTTGCCCGAGAGAACGACAGACTTCCAGCGGCCAAGCACAAAGCCGAAGAAGGAAAGACCCGCGATCAGCGCGAGCAGCCAGAGCGGACCCATACGGCCTCCCCGATGTTTCGCCCGCCGATCGGCGCGGCGCAAGAAGGAAGGGCCTCCGAGGAGAGGCCCTTCCGAAAATCGTGTCGATCGATCAGAGGGTCTTGCCGGCCTGGAAGTCGGCCAGAACCTTCTGGCGCTCTTCCTTCGGCGCCGGGACGAGGCCCTTGGCGACGGCCGGCGAGCGCGGGCCGATCATCTGGTCGGCGAGGAAGAACTCGACGTACTCCTTGAGGCCCGGAACGACGCCGAGGTGAGCCTTCTTCACGTAGAAGAACAGCGGACGGGACACCGGGTACTCACCCTTGGCGATGGTTTCCACCGACGGCGCGATGCCGTTCATCGTGGCGACCTTCAGCTTGTCCTTGTTGTTCTCGTAGAAGGCGAGGCCGAACACGCCGATACCGGTCTTGTTCGAGTCGATGCGGGCAAGCGTCTCGTTGTACTCGCCGTCGATGTCGACCGCCTTGCCGTCCTTGCGCACCTTGGCGCAGGCCTTCTCGGCGTCGCCCTTGGCAAGACCGGACGCGATGAAGGCGTCATAGGCCTTGGTGGCCTTGCAGCCGGCGAGGAGAACGTTGAGCTCGAACACTTCGCGCGTGCCGTGCTTCTCGCCGGGGATGTAGGCGGCGATGTCCCAGTCCGGGAAGCCGGCCTTGACGTCCGACCACTTGGCATTGGGGTTGTCGACGAGCTGGCCGTCCTTCAGCACCTGAGCGCCGATCGCGTTGAACCAATCGGCCGGCTCGAAGGCGAAGTCCGGGCCCTTGATGTCGGAGGCGAAGACGATGCCGTCGTAGCCGATGCGGATTTCCTGGACTTCGGTAACGCCAGCAGCCTTACAGGCTTCAAGCTCGCTGTCCTTGATGGGGCGGGAA
The DNA here is from genome assembly GCA_963665435.2 of uncultured Pleomorphomonas sp. Taxonomy (GTDB): domain Bacteria; phylum Pseudomonadota; class Alphaproteobacteria; order Rhizobiales; family Pleomorphomonadaceae; genus Pleomorphomonas. The sequence goes on from CAXXNH010000014.1 coordinate 126,743, forward strand.
GCATCGGCGATGTCGATGGTGTCGTCGCCGACGCCCTTGCAGAACTCCTTGAGGCCGGCCGACGAACCGCCACCCTCGACGATCGGGGCCTTGAAGCTCGGGTTGGCCTCGGCGAAGGCTTCGGCGACGATGGTCGCATAGGGCAGAACGGTGGACGAGCCGGCGATGTGGATCTGCTCGGCGGCGAAGGCAGACGTGCCGGTGGCGCAAAGACCGAGCACGAAGGCGCTGGCGGCGGTGGAGAATTTCACGGGAGTACTCCTAACGGTTTAGGATCATGACGGTCGGAGCCCTGAAAGCCCGCTGGCTGTCTCGTCCCCGTCACGTCGCGGACCCTAGCGACCTGGCACTACCCTTCTATGACGAATAGGCTACAATATTGTGACAATGTAATCATATGAAATAAAAAGAGAAATCTAGTTGGCAAGGCCTTCTGTGGCGATGGCTTCGGTCTCTTTCGTCATCTCGGGACCGGACAGGGAGGGCCGCCGGGGCAGCCAAACGTTGACCGTGGTGCCGACTCCAACCTCCGAGCGGATAACAAGGCGTCCCTGATGGCGGTTGATGATATGTTTGACGATGGCGAGGCCGAGGCCCGTACCGCGCTGTTCGCGGCTTCGCGCGGCATCGACGCGATAGAAACGTTCGGTAAGGCGCGGCAGATGCTCGGCCGCGATGCCCGGACCATCGTCAGACACGCTGGCCCGGAAACCGGGCCGGCCATCGTCGCCCAGTTCTTCGGCGAGCGTCAGAGTGACGTTGCCACTTTCGTGGCCGTACTTGATGGCATTCTCGACGAGGTTGGCGAAAACCTGCGTCAGTTCGTCACGGTCGCCTGCGATGGGCGCATCGGCAGGGCTGCCTGCCAAGACGATCTCGGCCTTCCGAGCGGCCGCCACGGGCGCCAGCATGTCCGCCACCGCCGGCAATACCTCGGCAAGATCGACGGTGCCGGTCGGGCGGAGGTGCGCCTTCATCTCGAGACGAGACAGCGACATCAGATCGTCGATCAGCCGGCCCATGCGCCGGGCCTGCTCCAGCATGATGGAGAGAAATCGCTCGCGATTGGCCTCGTCCCGCCGGGCAGGGCCGAGCAATGTCTCGATGAAGCCCGTGAGCGAGGCGAGGGGCGTCCTGAGTTCATGGCTGGCGTTGGCGATGAAATCGCTGCGCATGCGGTCAAGCCGTACGGCATCGCTCTCGTCCCGGAATCGCAACAGAACGAAATCCGGTCGCCGCCTCGGTTCCGGTCGCGGCAGGCGCAGTGGCGAGCAACGCACGACGAAGTGCCGTTCCCCCGCTCCACGCTCGATGAAGCGAACCGGCAAGAGGTTCTCCCCCTGCCCGGCGCGCTGAACGGCGTCGAGGATCTCCGGCACGCGCAAGCGGAAAGCGAGCGGATCGCCAACGCGGGCGGGCCCGAACTCGGCGGCTGCGGCAGCGTTCTGATAGCGCAACGTACCATCCGCATCGGTGAGAAACGCCGGCTCTTCCATGCCGTCGAGCAGCAGCTTCATGCCGGTGTCGGGCCAGCGACGAACCGGCGACCGATCTGTCGAATGCGACTTGGCTGTCTTTCCGCCTGTTGGCAGGACGCAAACGACGGCTGTCGCCGTGGATACAAGTCCTAACAACGCCACGGCCGGTGCGAGGTCGGCTGCGAACAGCATGACCAGCCAGAATGCGACCGTCGCGGCAAGCACGGTCGGCAAGCGTCCTTCGGCAACCGATTCAGCAAAGCGTCCCCGTCCGTCACGCGCCGCGTCGCTATTTTCCGGCCTGTCCGGTGTGGGGCTCATGATGTTTATTGGTCCTTAAGCGGAAACGCGGAGTCTGTCATATTGATAAACGTCTTTTATGACGGTTGTAGCGCGGCTCGCCGTGCCCGCGCCGACTGCGGGTGGGCGGATTCTGGGGGAAAGCCGATGGGAAAGAAAGACAAATCGAAGAACGACATGGCCCGTCGCTTCGTGTCGAGCGTCGAGCTGATCGCCGCCCGCGAAGGTGCCGCCGTGTTGGCGACGCAAGCGCCCGACGCGCCGCCGATCACGCTCGGCAAGGTTACCTTCGATCTCGACAATCCCTACCTCCCTGAGGAGATCGAGATGGAGGCGCTTGGCTCCGGTGGCTATCCCTACAAGGAGAGCCTCAAGGAAAAGCCCTATCTCGAAGAACTGAGAGTCCTGCAGATCGAGCTGGTCAAGCTGCAGAAGTGGGCCAACGATGCCGGTCAGCGCATCGTCGTGTTGCTGGAAGGTCGCGACGCTGCCGGCAAGGGCGGCACCATCGGTACCTTCCTTGAATACATGAATCCGCGCTCGGCCCGCCATGTGGCGCTCACCAAGCCATCCGACGTCGAGCGTGGCCAGTGGTACTTCCAGCGTTACGTCAAGGAGCTGCCCACCAAGGGCGAAATCGTGTTCTTCGACCGTTCCTGGTACAACCGTGCCGTGGTCGAGCCGGTCATGGGCTTCTGTACGGCCGAGGAGTCGAATCTGTTCCTGGAGGAAGTACCGCATTTCGAGCGCATGCTGATCCACGACGGCATCGTAGTGATCAAGATCTGGCTTGATATCGGCCGCGAGATGCAGCTCAAGCGGTTCCATGATCGCCGCCACGATCCCCTGCGCATCTGGAAGCTTTCGCCGGTCGATCTCAAGGCGTTGAGCATGTGGGACCAGTACACGATCGCTCGCGACCGCATGCTGAAGGCCAGCCACTCGGACCTCAGCCCCTGGATCGTCGTCCGCTCCAACGACAAGAAGCGAGCCCGCCTCAACGCCATTCGCTATCTGCTGTCGAGGCTGGACTACGATCGCAAGAACCTGGCAGCCATTGGCGAGATCGATGACAAGATTCTCGGCAAGGGGCCGAACTTCCTGAAGTTCAAGGACGACAAGGGCAAGAAGTGAGTCGCCTGCCGGATCGCACGACACGGCGCCCGGCATCCTCTCACGCCAACCTCAGATACCAGTGGATGTCGCGATCGCTGATCTCGGCAAAGAAGCGGTCGCATTCCGCCTCCTTGATGGTGAGATAGATGTCGGCGAGCCGTGCTCCAAGCCGCCGTTTGAGGAATTCGGACTGGCGAGCTCGCCGCAAGGCTTCCGGCCAGAACCGAGGCAGCGATGGCGGCACCTGCGAGTAGCCGTTGCCGGAAATCGGCTTTGATGGTTCGCCCTTTGCCTCGATGCCTTCGATCATGCCGGCGATGACCGTGGCAAGCGCCAGATAGGGGTTGGCATCGGCGCCAGCCACGCGCTGTTCGAGGTGGCGCGTTGCCGGCGGCCCTCCAGTGACCCGGATGGGCACCGATCGGTTGTCGATCGCCCAGGCCGGGCCCAGCGGTGCGTAGGAGTTGGGTTTGAACCGGCGGTAGCTGTTGGCGTTGGGAGCGAAGATCGCCATGCTCTCGGCCATGGTTGCCTCAAGTCCGGCGATGGCTTGGCGGAGAAGCGCATTGCCTTCGGGCTCGCTGCCCGCGAAGAGGTTCTTGCCGGTTTCGTCGCAAAGGCTGACATGGAAATGGGCGCCGGACCCGGCGAACGTCTCGTATGGCTTGGCCATGAATGTGGCGACGAACCCGTGGCGCTCGGCAACGCCTTTGACGAGCCGCTTCCAGAGGATGGCCTCGTCGGCAGCGCGCAGTGCGTCGTCGCGATGCTCCAGAACGATCTCGAACTGACCCGGCGAGTATTCCGAGATCAGAGTACGGGCCGGCAGGTCAGCCGTTTCGGCGGCGGCATAGACGGCTTCCAGAAAAGCCGAGAAGTCGGAAAGATCCTGAACGAGATAGGCCTGAAGGTCGGTCTGGCGGAAACCGTTCGGCGCCGTCGGCGGCACCACCCTGCCCTCGGCCGCCGCGCGACCGTCGAGAAGATAGAACTCGAGCTCGACCGCGGCGACCGGTCGGAAACCGAGGCCCTTCGCCTCGTCGACAACCCGCGCAAGCGCGTGGCGGGGGTCGCTTGCCGAGCCCGATCCGTCGTTCTCGAAAGATGTGAGGATGAACTGGGCTGTCGGCGTTTGCCGCCAGGGCGAGCGGACGAGCGTACCGGCGACGGGACGGCACATGCGGTCCGCGTCGCCCTGGTCCCAAAGCAGCCCGGTTTCCTCGACATCCGCCCCCTTGATATCCAGGGACAGGACCGAACAGGGCAGCGGCCGCCCGGTGCGGTAGGCGCCGAGAAGCTCGGATCGGCGCAGCATCTTGCCGCGCTGCACGCCGGAACAATCGGTCAGGAAACACTCGAACTGGACAACGTCGGGATTGGCGGCGAGGAAGGCCTCAGCCTCCGTGACATCGGCGATCTTGACGGCGGACATGGATGACGGCCCCGGCATGTCGTCGTTCGGAAAAAAAACGGCAACGACAGGATGGAAAATCCCGGTTGTCATGGCATTTCCGGCGGCCTTTTGTCCAGCGCACGAGTTCGGGCTTGGCCTACTCGCTCCTGCTCGGCTACAACAGGACTCTACTTAACGGCGGGTCGCCATGCGCTTTCGTTTCGCCCTCCTCCTGCCTATCCTTCTCCTCGCGGCCTGCGCGGGATCGCGGCCCGAAGGCGGGGCTCTCGAAGTGACGGTCGCGCCAGCGCCCGAGGCGATCGAGCATGAGTTGCTGGTGGCCGCCATGCGCGAGCGGGTGACGACGGGCCCCGCAATGTTCAACGGCGAGCGGGCGAGCGGGCTCGACTTTGCCGATCTCTCGATTTCGGTGCCGCCGAGCCATAAGACCGGCAATATCGAGTGGCCATCGCCGTTGCCCGGCGATCCGAAAAAGCAGTTCGTTGCGCGTTCGCTCGCCTATGTTGACGGCTCGGCGACGTTCAAGACGCGGCTCGCAGCTCGATTGGCCTCCCTGCCCAAGGGCCGCCGCTCGGTCGCCGTCATCGTCCACGGCTTCAACACCGACTTCGATGAGGCGGTTTTCCGCGCCACCCAGATCGTTCACGATACCGGGTTCGATGGCGTGCCGGTGCTGTTCACATGGGCATCGCGCGGCTCGGTCTTCGAATATGTCTATGATCGCGACAGCTCCACCATCGCCCGCGACGGCCTGGAAGAGTTGTTGCGCCTTGCCGCCCAAAGTGGCGTCGAAGATATCTATGTCTTCGCTCACTCGATGGGGAACTGGGCAACCGTCGAGGCACTGCGTCAAGCCAAGATCGCCGGCGATGGCGATTTCGGAGGCAAGCTCCGTACGGTGGTTCTGGCCGCGCCCGACATCGACGTCGACGTCTTCAAGTCGGAGATGGAAGTGATTGGGCGGCCGAAGTATCCCTTCGTGCTGTTTTCCTCCTCGGATGACGAGGCGCTCTGGCTGTCCGGTCTGATCGCCGGCGAAAAGCCGCGGCTTGGTGCCTATACCGAAGACAAGGAAGCCATCGCCGATCTCGGCGTCATCGTCATCGACCTCTCGGCCACCAAGGCGAACGATTCCTTGGCTCACAACAAGTTCGCCGTTGTCCTGCCCGAATTTGTGAGCCGGCTCGGCGAACGCTTGAAACGGGGTGACCGGCTGGCGACGGGGCAAGACAGTTTTTCGGATACGGCTCGAGGCCTGACAGGATCGTTTGGTGATATCATCGGCACCACGGCCGGCGCCGTGGTCACCTTGCCGGCCTATCTTCTGACGCTGCCGGTTCGAGCCGCGGGCGGCTGATCCATCGGATCAGCGCCGGCCGATCAGTTCGATCAGTTGATCGAGTTTGCTCTCGTCAAGACTGCCGATGCGCTCTGAAAGACGGTTGGCCACCTCCGTCGCCTTTGGCGAAAGCCCCTCGGTGTCGATGACGACGCGGGGGTGCGACAGGTCAGCCAACCGTTCGAGCTCCTCGGCCTCGTCCCAGATGATGTTGAGATGGCCAATGATCCGTTGCAGGAGGTCCCAGGTCGGCCGGCCGCGCCGGCCATGCTCAAGCGCCGAAAGGTAGGCCGGCGATACACCGATCGCCGCCGCCATCGACTTCAAGGTCATGCCACGCGCCTCGCGAATCTCGCGCAGGCGCGCGCCGAACGGGGTCATGCTATTTCCTCTTGCGGATCCGCACGTAGAGAGCGCCACCACCGCCATGCACCGGCCCGGCATCCTCGTAGCCCAGCACGACACGGCGAAACTCCGGCAAACTCAGCCAGAGTGGCACGACACGTCTCAACACGCCACGCTCGTGATCGTGCAAGCTCTGAAAGTCGCCTCCGGGCCGTCCCTTGCCGGTGATCACCAGCACCACTTTCCAGCCCATGGATTGCGCGTAGGACAGAAAGCCGGAAAGACGAGCATGCGCTTCATCCTGCCGATAACCGTGCAAGTCGAGACGACCGTCGATGGTGGTACGACCTCGATTGACCGCCTGCCGCTCACGCTTGCCGAATGGATGCAGCTTCGGCAAGGCCGGTTTGGGCGGTGGAGAGGCTGCGGCAGCCGGCGGCATTTGAACCAAGGACCGTTGTGGCTCGGGTTGTCCGGTGAGTGCAGCCGGCGGCGGTTGCGGCGCCGCCTTTTCGGGAAGGAGTGGCGTCACGGTCTTCTTCACCGCCCGCCAGAGTTCTTCCTCCTCGGGGGCTAGCGATCGGCCTTTGCGGCGGGACATGGCTAGACCTCCCGCGGCACTAGCAGGGTAAAGAGGGCGGTGTCACGCACCCGGGCCGCCAGCGCAAAAGCGGCATCGCCCGAACCGAAGAAAATGTCGCCTCGGGCTGGCCCGACGATCGCCGACCCTGTGTCCTGCGCCATCATCAGGTGTCGGAACGGTCCGGCGGCAAGGTCGGTCTCGACGAACACCGGCGCATGAAAGGTGATCAGCGATCGGTCGACGGCCAGCGACCGGCCAGCTGTCAGTGGCACACCGGCCGCGGCGATCGGGCCAAGCGTGGGATCGTCGACCGGTGCCTCACGAAAGAAGATATAGGAAGGATTGCGGGCGAGGGCCGCCCGTCGTTCCTGTGGGCCAAGACCTTCAAGCCATTCACGCAGCGCGTCGGCGGTGGCCTCGGAGGCTTTGGCCACGACACCGCGCTCCAGCATCAGGCGCGCCACCGGAAAATAGGCGTGGCCACTCTTTCCGGCAAATGTGACTCTCAGGAGTTTGCCGTCCGGCAGTCGAAGCCGAGCCGCACCCTGAACATGAATGAAGAAGGCCTCGACGGCGCTTTTCACATAGGCAATCACCCGCGTTCGTCCATCCAGGGCGCCGGCCATGATCGCCCGTCTGTCGGGACAGGCAATGAGACCTCCTCGTCCATCTTCGAGTGCCCAGGTCAGGGATGGATCGAGGTCGTGCCGGTCATCCTCGGAGTGGAGCTCGCGAAGGCCACGCGGCGGCGCGAGGAGAGGGATCGGAAAGGCGAGCGATGGTTGAAGGCGCGCGTCCACTTCGGGCTCGAAGAAGCCGGTGACGAAGCCTTCCCCCGAGGCGGGGTCGATGCGGAACGGCGTGAAATGGCTCTCGAAGAAAGCACGGGCGGTGGCGCGATCAACGGTCTCGTCGAGTGCGAGCGCCGCTTGGCCTTTCCGGACCAGGGCCATGCCATCCGGGCCGAGCGCCTTCGTCGTCGGGGATTTCTCGGCCAGCCGGACGGCCGAACGACGAAAGGCGATGAAAGCAGCCGCGTGGTCGTCGTCGGCCCAGCCGACGAGGTCGGTGAAGTCAACCGCTACGAGCTGGGCGGCGGGGATAGCGTCGGCCAAGATAACGTCAGGCCCCGGCGTCGGTGGCAACCAGCTTCCAGTTCGGGTCCGACGACCTGACTTCGCGTGCGAAGGTCCAGACATCGGTCACCTCGGCAACCTTCTGCGGGTCGCCTTCGACCACCGAGCCGTCGCGATCGCGGGTCACGGAAATGAGCTGCGAGGAGAAACGCACGGTCACCTGCGCGATGCCCTCTTCAACTCCGGCGTCGACGACATCAGACTTGTCAATACCAACGAAGGTGAAGTCGATCTTCTCGCCGCGCCCTTCGCGCTCGGTGATCACGCTGGAAAAACCATCGAAGACTTCGCGCGACAACAGCGGCTTCAGTGTCTGTCGATCGCCGGCGGCAAAGGCCGAGACGATCATTTCGTAAGCGGCGCTGGCGCCGCCCATGAAGCTGTCGAGGTCAAAATTGCGATCGGCGGTGGCGATCGCCTTGAGGCCGGTGTTGACGCCACCCTCGGGAAACGCTTCGTCGATGCGGGCAAGCACCGCCTCGCGCGGATCGGGCCGCCCCTCGCGGGGCAGCGTCACCACATTGTCGCCCGCCGGCGGCGGCTCGACTTCCGCCTTGCGACCGGCAAACGGATCGAAGGGAGGTTTCTCGTTGCCGGTACGGGTGCCGAGTACGCTTCTCAGGCGCCAGAAGATGACGGCAGCGATCACGAGGAAGATGAGGCTGGTGAGATCGAGGAAGGCGTTCATCCGAGCATCGTTTCCCTCAGTTGGCGCCAAATGGGCGCATCATCGCGTTTGTGTCGTCTGCCTATGTAGGCGACGGCGGCGGCGAGGGAAAGACGGACATGCGGTGAATCTACGGCGATTTCGACGACGAACCCGTCGCTTGCGATCGTTCGAGCTCCGACCATATGCACGGGAAGCGCCTCTTGCGCCGGGCTGGCCGCCCTGCGCATCATGGACGAGCAAACCCTTCGAACCGGAACCGACATGCGCCTTTCGCCCTATCTGCCCTTCCTCCTGATCGCCTGGCCGATCGCCGAAATCGCGACACTCGTATGGGTCGGCGGCTACCTTGGTGTCATAAATACCGTCGGCCTGGTTCTGCTCGCCGCCTTTGGCGGCCTGGCGCTGTTCCGCTATGTCGGCTTCGGTCTCCTGCGCCGTGTGCAGGGGGAGTTGACCGGTGGCCGCATGCCCAGTGGCACGCTGCTCGAGGGTTTTGTCGTGCTCCTTGCCGGCGTGCTGCTGATCCTGCCGGGCTTCCTCTCCGACGTACTGGCGTTTTTGCTGCTGTTCGCGCCCATCCGCCGGCTGATCATCGCGGCGGTCGCCGCGCGCGTCACGGTGTCGACGATGGCGTCCGGCCATGGCCGCCCGAAGGATGATGGCGTCGTCGACCTTGACGAAAACGAATGGGAAAGCCGGGGCAGGAAGGATTCGCCCTGGTCGGATCATGCGCCGATCCTTCCCCCCGATCGTGACGGCGATCGGTCTTGATCTCGTCCCCCAAGCCTGATAGCGCTCGGACCCGCGGAAAAACCGGAAAACGGCCGTCAAAAGCCGCCGGTTCCACCAATACAACGGGTCACCTTGCGGGTATCGTCGCCCAGGCTGGCCGGAGGAGTGCGGATAATGAGTTCGGTTCAGCCCGAAAATGGGGCCGCTGAAGCCCAGCCGTCGATGAGCGTCGTCGCTCAGTACGTCAAGGATCTGTCCTTCGAAAACCCGAAGGCGCCCGATAGCCTCAGGGCTCGCGAGACCGCGCCGCAGATTTCCATTGGCGTCAATGTCAACTCGCGTCAGCGCAGCCAGAGCGATTATGAGATCGAGCTGCATCTCGAAGCCAAGGCTGCAATCGGCGAAGAGGTGTTCTTCAACGTCGAGCTGACCTACGGCGGGCTCGTCACGGTGCAGAACGTGCCGGCCCAGCATCTCCATCCTTACGTGAACATCGAAGGCCCGCGCCTTCTGTTCCCCTTCGCGCGCCAGATCATCGCCGACGCGGTCATCCGCGGTGGTTTCCCGCCGCTCTTGATCGATCCGATCGATTTCGTCGCCCTCTACCAGCAGTATCTTGCCCGCCTGCAGCAGGCGCAGCAGCAGCAGGGCGCCGCCACCAATTGAGGCAAGCGCCTTGAAGACAAAGCGACGGCGCGTCTCGAAAGGGGCGCGCCGTTTGCTTTTTTGGCGGTCGAAGAGGTCGCTCAGGCCCTGAGGTCGGCGAGGTAGGTGTTCTCGGCGCGCGAGCGGGCATAGGCCGAGGGGGCGATGTTCGCGAAAAGCAGCGTCTCGTCCCGACCGGGTGGCGCTGCGAGAATGGCGCCGTCGGGCGCGGCTATGCGCGATAGGCCGGCATAACTGAAATCGCCATCGCTGCCGCAGTTGTCGACATAGACGACGAATGTTTGGTTTTCGAAAGCGCGCACGGCGATCATGTGGGCGGCAATGAAATCGCCCGATCCCCCCGCCGGCAGGGCCGTCGGGACCAACACGGCGTCGGCACCGGCCTGGGCGAGACGCCGGACGTTTTCCGGGAACTCCACATCGTAGCAGATCAGAAGGCCGAAGCTCAGCCCGTTGTGGTGGACAAGCACCGTCGAAGGCGGTGCGGCCCGAAACCAGCGCTTTTCATACGCGCCGTAGAGATGGCATTTCCGATAGACCGCTCGTTGATCGGCTGAAACGAACAGAGCGCTGTTGTAGATCGCGTCGCCATCGCGTTCGGCAAAACCGGCGACAACGGCCAGCGAGTGTCGGCGGGCTATCGCCACGAGACTCTCGGCCAGCGGTCCGTCAGCCGGCTCCGCCAGAAGCGGCAGGTCAGGGCCCGCGCCGTATCCGACAAGACCGAGCTCCGGTGTGACCAGGAGGCGAGCGCCGCCCGCCGCTGCTTCGGCGGCGGCCTTGTCCAGGCGGTCGAGATTTGCAGCCACGTCGGAAGGGTGGGATTGCATCTGTTGGGCGGCGAGTAGCATCGTTGGCTCCAGGGGAAGAGACGACCCGATGAGGGATACAGGCCAGGGCGGCATCGCTCAAGCGGCGGCTGGAATGGAAAAAGCTCTCTATACGGGCGCACTTCGGATGCTGTCGGACTGGATTGCCTGTGCTTTTGGCGTAAAACGGCACAGTGCCGCCGGAGATGATCGGCGCCTTCCGAGGAGTTAGTAAAATGGGCCCGCAGGTCGATCCCGTTCCGTCAGATATTGTCGTGCCGCAGGAGGCCGACGTCGTCATCGTCGGCGGTGGAATCATCGGGACCTGCTCGGCGCTCTATCTGGCCGAACGAGGGCTCAAGGTCGTGCTGCTCGAAAAAGGGCATATCGGCTGCGAACAGTCGAGCCGCAACTGGGGCTGGGTCCGGCAGGCCGATCGCGATCCGCGCGAGTTCGACCTCATCCGAGAGGCCATGCGCCTCTGGCGGGAGATGGGCGACCATGGCGTCGGCAACACCGGCTTTCGCGAGACAGGCATCTTCTTTGCCGCCCGCCGGCAGCGTGAAGTCGATGGTTATCGTGCCTGGGTCAAGGCGGCAGCCGAGCACGGCATCGGCGCCGAGGTGATCGAGGGTGAGGCTGTCAAAGCCGTCATGAAGGATGACCTGTCGCCGCCTCCCGCCGGCCTATGGTGTCCGAGCGACGGCCGAGCCGAACCGCAGAAAGCGGCTCCGGCCGTTGCGCTCGCTGCCCGCGCCAAGGGTGCCGTCATTCTCACCGACTGCGCGGTACGCGGCCTTGAGACAGCCCTCGGCGAGATCGTGTCGGTGGTCACCGAGCGCGGAACCATCAGGACCAACCGAGTGGTAATTGCGGCCGGCGCTTGGTCGCGCCGTTTCCTCAAGGATCTCGACATCACGTTGCCGCAGCTCAAGATGCGGTCGACGGTTTCACGTACCGGTCCGGTGATCGATGGTCCCGATGCCGGCATTTGGGATGACGTGATCGGTATCCGCAAGCGCGCCGACGGTGGGCTTACCGTGGCCAACGGCGTTGCCAATGTCGCCGATCTCACGCCGGATCATGTCCGCTTCACCCTGGACTTCCTGCCGGCGCTGATGGCCGACTGGAAACACGTGTCGCTGTCGTTCGGCTCGCGTTTCTTCCGCGAGATCGACGACTGGCCGACTAAGCCGCTCGACAAGGTGTCGCCTTACGAGAAGATGCGCATCCTCGATCCCAAACCCGATGCCCGCTTCCTGCGGCGCACCATGACCGAGCTGAAGCGGCGTTTCCCATCCTTCCGCGATGCGCGCATTGTCCAGTCTTGGGCCGGCTATATCGACGTGACGCCGGACGTGGTGCCGGTCATCTCGGAAGTGGATGGCTATGCCGGCCTCGTCGTTGCCACCGGCTTCTCCGGCCATGGCTTCGGCATCGGGCCCGGAGCGGGTTGGCTGGTTGCCGACCTCGTCACGGGAACGAAGCCCATCGTCGATCCGACACACTTCCGCCTGTCTCGTTTCTCCGACGGATCGAAGCCGAAACCGGCGTCGCGACTCTGAAGTTCGCGATATCAGGCGGCGAGATCGGCGACCACGGCGTCGAGTACGAAGGCTCCGGCCGGCGTGGTGCGGATGCGGCCGTCGGGCAGCACTTCCACCATGCCATGGGTGACGAGGTCGGAAATCCGGGCCGGATCGAAGCCACGGCCGGACAACCGCCGGTAGCGCGCCGCGTCGATGCCTTCGACGAGGCGAAGGCCCATCAGCAGCATCTCGTCGCCCGCCGTCTCGCCGAAAATCTCCTCGGTTTCGATCACGCCATTGCCTGTCTCGGCGATGCGCCGCATCCAGGCTTCGGGGTTGCGCTCGGCGATCGTGGCGAGGCGACCGCGATCGTCGCCCTGGACGATCCGCCCATGCGCCCCCGGTCCAAGGCCGACATATTCTCCGTAGCGCCAGTAGAGCAGGTTGTGCCGGCTCTCGCCGCCCGGCGCGGCGTGGTTGGAGATCTCATAGGCCGGAAGACCGGCCGCTCCGGCAACCGCTTGCGTCAACTCATAGAGATCGGCTGCCGCGTCCGCGTCGGGCACCACCAGCTTGCCGGCGGCGTAGAGCTTCTCGAAGGCGGTGTCCGGCTCGATGGTGAGCTGATAGAGCGACAGATGGTCGGCGGCAAAACCGATGGCTTGCCGAAGCTCCGCCTCCCAGGCGTCGGGACGCTGGTCGGGGCGGGCGTAGATCAGGTCGAAGGAGAGGCGCGGGAAGGTCTCGCGCGCCAGCTCGAGAGCACGCAGTGCCTCACCGACATTGTGCAACCGGCCGAGAAACTTGAGATCGGCATCGTTGAGCGCCTGTACGCCGAGCGACAGGCGATTGACGCCCGCTGACCGATAGCCACGGAAGCGCTCGGCCTCCACCGACGACGGATTGGCTTCCAGAGTGATCTCGGCGTCGGCGGATATCTGCCAATGATGGCCGATCAGATCGAGCAGGCGGCCGACGCTCTCCGGTTTCATCAGCGATGGCGTACCGCCGCCGAGGAACACCGAGGTCACTGTCCGCCCCGGCGTCAGGCGAGCCTGGGCGGCGATCTCCCGCTCCATGGCTGCGAGATAGCCGGCCTCGTCGATCCCCTTCGGCCGGACATGGCTGTTGAAGTCGCAATAGGGACACTTGCGGGCGCAGAAGGGCCAATGAACGTAGACACCGAACCCGATGTCCGGCGTGCCTTCGGCCGCCGGTTCCACCCCCGAAAGGAGATCCCGTTCGCTCATCGGTTCACCCGCGCGGCCCGAAGCCGATGGGGAAGGCACCCTCGACGAGCAGCTTCAGCGATCGCGACCGGTGCGACAACGGACCCGGTGCTCCCCAGATGGAGCCGTGTTTTTCCGCTTCGGTCATCTCGCCATAGGTTCTGGTCTCTCCATCTGGCATGAAGACCGGATCATAGCCGTGGCCGAAGTCGCCCGAGCGCGGCGGCCAGACGAGCGTGCCCTCACGTTTTCCGAGATACTCCTGGGTATGCCCGTCCGGCCATGCAAGGCAAAGGAGCGACACGAAGGTTGCCCGCCTCTTGTCGGGCGTCGAGGCCCCCACCTTGAAAAGCTCTTCCTCGACGAGGCGCATGGCCATCGACCAGTCGCGGTTCGGGCCGGCCCAGTCCGCCGTGTAAACGCCGGGGCGACCATCCAGTGCCTCGACGCACAGACCGGAATCGTCGGCAAGCGCCACCTCGCCGGCGGCACGAGCGGCCGCCAGCGCCTTGATGCGGGCGTTCTCGACGAAGGTCTCACCGTCCTCGACCGGCACCGGCAGGCCAAGATCGCCAGCCGAGACCAGCTCGATGGAAAGGCCGCCCAGCAGGAAATAGAATTCCCGGAGCTTGCCGTTGTTGTGCGTGGCGACAACGAGACGCTTGCCGTCGATGCGGCGCTGTTCGGTCATGTCCAGCCCTTTCAGGACGCGATGGCCGCTCTCTGCAGCTCGATCAGCTGGGCGATACCGCCCTTGGCAAGGTTGAGCAGCTTTTGCAGCTCGTCTTCGGAGAAGGGGGCGCCCTCGGCCGTGCCCTGAATCTCGACGAGACCGCCGGAGCCGGTGATCACGAAGTTGGCGTCGGTTTCGGCCGAGGAGTCCTCGATATAGTCGAGGTCGAGCACCGGCACGCCGTCGGAAATGCCGCAGGAGATGGCGGCGACATGGTCGCGCAGCACCTTGGCCTGGGCAGGCACTAGGTTGCGCCGGCGCATCCACTCGACGGCGTCGTAAAGTGCAACGTAGGCACCGGTGATCGAGGCGGTACGGGTGCCGCCGTCGGCCTGGATGACGTCGCAATCGATGACGATCTGCCGCTCGCCGAGAGCGATCAGGTCGACGACGGCGCGCAAGCTGCGGCCGATCAGCCTCTGGATTTCCTGGGTTCGGCCAGATTGCTTGCCGGCCGCCGCTTCGCGCTTCATGCGTTCGCCGGTGGCGCGCGGCAGCATGCCGTACTCGGCGGTCACCCAACCCTTGCCGCCACCCCTCAGCCACGGTGGTACCTTCTCGTCGACCGAGGCGGTGACGAGCACGTGGGTGTCGCCGAACTTGACGAGGCAAGAGCCTTCGGCGTGGCGCGACACGCCTCGCTCGAGGCTGACGGGACGCAGTTCGTCGGGGGCGCGACGGGACGGGCGCATGGCTTCTCCATATGCAACGGGAGCGGAACGCGCGGGCTCCGCAGGGTTGCGCCCTTGTATCCCTGTCGGGGAAGCTCCGTAAAGGGCGGCGAGCGATGTGCAGCGGGGAAAGCGCGCTTCATTCCGGCCGAGGGGCGTGTATAAGGGGCCAAAGACACTTCTTGCCGGACAATCCGCCTTGGCCAAGCCGCCCTCCCCCGCAAAGCCCGCCCCTCGTGCTGGTCGCCCCCCATTCCGCAAGCCAAACAGGCCCCAAGCCTCGGGCAAGGATACGGAGCGCCAGGAACCGCGTGGTCAGGAACCTCGCGGTCCGGCGCGCCCATCCGGCGCCGCCGCGCCGAAACGGCCGATGCCGGCCATTCTCGGCCCTCGCATCGCTCGCGAAGAGGTGGGGGGGCTGCTGGTCACCGAGGGCTGGGATGAATATCGCCTTCTCGACATGGGTGAAGGCGAGAAACTCGAGCGTTACGGGGCTCTCACCGTCATAAGGCCCGAGCCGCAGGCCATGGGGCCGCGCCGCCTGGCGCCTTCGGTCTGGGCGGCGGCTGGCGCCGCCTTCACAGGCGACGTCGAGGAGGATGGTCCAGGCCGTTGGCGCACGGAGCCCGGAATCGGAACGTCCTGGGAAATGCGGGTGATGAACCTGCCGGTCGTCTGCCAGCTGACCGCCTTTCGTCACGTCGGCATCTTCGCCGAGCAAATCGCCCACTGGACCTGGATGTCCGAACGCCTCAAGGCGCATCGCGGACCGGAGAAGCCGAAGCTTCTCAATCTCTTCGGCTATACCGGCATCGCCTCTCTGATCGCGGCCGAGGCGGGCGCCGAAGTGACGCACGTCGATGCCTCGAAGAAATCAGTGGCCTGGGGCCGGGAGAACCAGGCGCTAGCCGGTCTCGATGCTGCGCCGATCCGCTGGATCGTCGACGATGCCGTGAAGTTCGCCGAGCGCGAGGTGCGTCGCGGCAAACGCTACGACGGCATTCTGCTCGACCCGCCGCGCTTCGGTCGCGGTCCGGACGGCGAGGTCTGGTCGCTGGAAGCCGACCTGCCGCACCTTCTCGACCTGACGCGACAGATCCTTGCGCCGGGGCCTTCTTTCATGGTGCTGACGGCCTATGCCATCCGCGCTTCCTTCCTGTCCATTCACGAGATCACCGCCGACCTCCTTGGCCATCGTCCCGGCACGATCTCCTCGGGCGAGCTTGCCGTCCGCGAAACCGGCGACCCGTCGCAGCCCGGCCGGCTGCTCGCCACCTCGATGTTCTCACGTTTTCTCGGAGCCTGAGCCATGGCCGACAGGGAAAGGGCGCTTGGCGCTGTCCGGCAGATCACTTCTCTCACCAACCCGCTCGTCAAGGACATCCGGGCGCTTGCTATGAAGAAGGCGCGTGAGGAAACGGGCCGCTTCATCGGCGAGGGGCTGAAGCTCGTTACCGATGCGCTTGAGGAGAACTGGCCGATTGCCGCCATCGCCTACGCGCCGGCGGTCCGCGACCAGCCGCATGTCGCAAAAGCTGCGGCAGCCGTAAGGGCGCGCGGTGGCGATGTGCTTGAGATGTCGGAGGCAGTGCTCGCCAAGATCACCCATCGCGACAACCCGCAGATGGTGGTCGGGGTGTTCGGCCAGAGGCTGAAGCCGCTTGCAGAGGTCAAGGTGGGCGAGGGAGAGGTCTGGGTGGCGCTTGAACAGGTGCGGGATCCCGGCAATCTCGGCACCATCATCCGCACAGTGGACTCCGTTGGGGCCAAGGGTGTCATCCTTGTCGGCGAGACCTGTGATCCTTTCTCCTTCGAGACGGTGCGCGCCACCATGGGGTCGCTGTTTCATGTGCCGTTGATCAAGACCGGCCGCGAGGCCTTCCTCGCCTGGGCGAAGGCAACCGGCGTTCGTCTCGTCGGGACCCATCTCAAGGCGACGCACGACTATCGCAAGGTTGAAAGCCGCGTACCGACGCTGCTGGTCATGGGCAACGAGCAAGCCGGCATGACCGAGGAGATGACGGCCGCCTGCGACGTCCGCGTCAAGATACCGATGGCCGGTCAGGCGGACAGCCTCAACCTGGCGGTTGCCACGGGCATCATGCTTTACGAACTGAGGCGCGATCAGCTCAGTTGAGCCAGCTGCTTGTAGTAGTAGAGCGTGCCGGTGTAGCCGCCATGCGGTTTCAGCGCGTAGTTCGGAACTTCTCCGGCGAGGCGGAAGCCGCAGCGCTCGTAAAGTGGCCCGGCGCCGCCATCGCTCGCGGTGTCGAGTACGATCAGCGTTCGTCCCTTGTCGCGGGCAATTCGCTCCGCCGCACCGATCAATGCCGTGGCAATGCCTTGGCCGCGATGGCTCGGGCGCGTCATCATCTTGGCGAACTCCGCCCGATGCGGCTGGTTGGGAGGGCAATCCAGCAGCAAGGTCAGTGTGCCCACAAGCGTTTCTCCGTCGAAGGCGCCGAGTATGACGCGCTGGCCCTTGTCGGCGGCGGTCAGCGAGCCTCGCCAGAACGCCCGCGCATCATCCATGGCAAGCGGATGCATGAAGCTGACAGAGCCACCACAGGCAACCGTCTCCACGATCATGGTTGACAGCGCGTCGATGGTGGCGGCGCCAAGGCCGAGCGGGTGGATGGTGATGTTCGGCATGTCAGGTCCTCGTCAGCGCCACCACATAGCGGGCCGGTGCAGCGCTCTCGTTTGAAATGGTGACATCGGCCGGTGGTCCGAAGCCCAGGCTGTCGCCGGCTGCGAGACCATGCCGCCCGTCCGCGTCGGTGACGACGAGCTCCCCCTCGATCAGCCAAATCACCTGCCGGATGAAGGCGTAGGTGGCGGCAGGCAACACGGCGCTTTTGCCGGGCGGCATCACAACCTCGACAATCTCCAGCGGATGATCGGGGCGGAGAAACACCTGCCGCCGCAAATAGCCGGTGTCCGGATCGCGCCAGACGGCCTGATCGGAAGCCCGGACAAGACGGCCGGCGCCGGCTTCCGCTCGAACCAGCAAGCTCGCCAGTGTCAGGTCAAAGGCTGCCGCGAGGCGGACCAGCACGCCGGCGGTCGGCGAGGCGTCGCCGCGCTCTATCTTGGAAATGGTCGCCTTGCCGACGCCGGAGCGCGCCGCGAGATCGGCCAGCGACCAACCACGCCCCTCGCGTTCAAGGCGGATGCGCGCGGCAAGGCGGGCGCTTGTTTCGTCTTCAAAAGTATCCATTCGTCTCTTTTAAGAGACGCTTGGATCAAAGACAACGAAAAAGCGGCCGCCAATGGCGACCGCATTCGCTACTCTTCGGTCGCTGTCGATCAGGCGTCGATGTCGACGCCACTCGTTTCCTTGCCGAGCACCAGCGAAATGAAGGTGAGGCCAGCCATTACCGTCAGGTAGACGCCGACCCAGAATGGGCTGCCCGCCCCATATGTCCAGAGCGCCACGGCAATGAATGGCGCCACGGCGGCGCCGAGGATCGACGCGACGTTGTAAGAGATGCCGGAGCCGGTGTAGCGGACGTTGGCCGGGAATAGCTCGGGCAACAGGGCGCCCATCGGGCCGAAGGTCATGCCCATCAGCGTAAAGCCGATGATCAGGAAGGCCATGACGCCGAAGCTGCCGAGCGACAGGATCGGTACCCAGACGAGGCCGAACAGCATGATGGCGGCGGTGACCCAGAGCAGCGTCCGTCGGCGACCCCAGCGGTCGGCCCAGGGGCCGGACACCATGGTGAAGATGCCGAAGAAGACCACGCCGACGATCATCATCATGACGAAGGTTCGATAGTCGTAGCCGAGGCCGGGAACTGCGGCCGTGGTGGCGGCGCGCCCATAGCTGAGCGAGAAGGTCGTCATCAGGTAGAAGAGCACGTAGGTCGCCAGCATGTAGAAGGTGCCGAGGATCAGCTCACGCCAATGGTGCCGGACGGCATCGGCCATCGGCAGTTTGCGCACCTTGCCGGACTTCACCGTTTTCTCGAAGGCGGCGCTTTCCACCAGGCTGAAGCGCACCCAGAGCCCGACGATGACCATCACCGCCGAGAACAGGAAGGGAATGCGCCATCCCCAGTCGAGGAAAGCGGTCGACGGCCGGGTCGGGTCGTCGGACGGCAGCACCGCCGAGATAATGAGAAACAGGCCGTTGGCAATGATAAAGCCGATTGGCGCACCGAGCTGCGGGAACGTGCCATAGAAGGCTCGCTTGCCCGCCGGGGCGTTTTCCGTTGCGACCAGAGCCGCGCCACTCCACTCACCGCCGATGGCGAAGCCCTGGGTCAGGCGCATCACCACCAGCAGGAAAGGCGCGAACCAGCCGACCGAGGCGTAGGTCGGCAGGCAGCCGATCAGGAAAGTGGCGATACCCATGGTCAAGAGGGCGGCGACCAGCGTCACCTTGCGTCCACGCTTGTCGCCGAGGTGGCCGAAAAACACCGCGCCGAGCGGTCTGGCAATCATCGCGGCGCCGAAGATGGCAAAGGAGGCAAGCAGCGCCGTCGTGTCGTTGCCGGCCGGGAAGAACAGGTGCGGAAACACCAGCACGGCGGCTGTGGCGTAGACGTAGAAGTCGTAGAACTCGATGGTGGTGCCTACGAGACTGGCGAGGATGACGCGCGCGCGCGAATTGCCGGCGCGGGCGGCGGCGGACGAGCCGGCGAGAGTGGTACTGGACATGGCTTTCCGTTCGTCAAAGGCATCCACCCGAAAGGTTGAGATCCCTCGGCGACAGCAGATGCGCAAAAACAAGGACGGGGAGCTAAAGCCTCTTCGAGTCAGCTTCTGCTCCCATCGTTGCGATGTCTGCGACGGCGTTGGCAAGCCGAACAGGCACCGTAGGAAGCGCGCTTATTAGACGAAGGTCGTGCTCATGTTAAGCGGCCAACAAGCGCCCCAGCAATTTTGTTACGCATGGCTGCCATGTTGCGACCGAACCATTCGCAATCGATGACGCTTTTGAAAGAAAGCAAATGAATCCCGGGGGCATCCTCACCCAGCTATGCCGGTCTCAAAGGAACAGAAGGCCTCTCTTTGTTCCCTTCTCGTTCTTGACAGTCCTTGGGCTGTCCGCTTAGGTTGTAGCGGCTCGGGAGATCGAACAATGGTCGCGCATGTCAGGACCGTGTGTTTTCAAGGCGTCGAGGCGACGCCTGTCGATGTTCAGGTCCACATGGGGCCGGGTAGGGTGTTGTTCAACATCGTCGGCCTTGGCGACAAGGCGGTTACGGAAAGCCGCGAACGCGTCCGTGCGGCACTCGCCGCCTCTGGCCTTGCGCTGCCCGCCAGGCGCATCACGGTCAATCTGGCCCCCGCCGATCTGCCAAAGGAGGGGAGCCACTACGATTTGCCCATAGCGCTTGCCCTCATGGTGGCGATGGGCGCGCTGCCGGCCGATGCCCTTGCCGACTATATCGTGCTCGGCGAACTCTCCCTCGATGGCACCATCGCACCGGTGGCCGGCGTGTTGCCGGCGGCGATCGCCGCCAACGCCGAGGGGCTGGGCTTGATGTGCCCGCGCGCTTCGGGGCCGGAAGCGGCTTGGGCCGATGCCGAAATGCCGATCCTCGCTCCGATCAGCCTGATCGCCGTCGTCAACCACTTCAAGGGCACCCAGGTTCTGTCAAGGCCCGAGCCGAAGGTGGCCGAAGCCGTTGCGAGCTTACCCGACCTCGCCGACGTCAAGGGGCAGGAGAGTGCCCGCCGAGCGCTTGAGGTCGCGGCAGCCGGTGGACATAACCTGTTGATGATCGGCCCGCCGGGGTCCGGCAAGTCGATGCTGGCGAGCCGGATGCCGTCCATCCTGCCGGCGTTGGCGCCGCAGGAACTCCTGGAAATCTCGATGATCGCCTCGATTGCCGGTACGCTCGCCGACGGGCGCCTGTCCGATCGACGGCCCTTCCGCGCGCCCCATCATTCGGCCTCGATGGCGGCTTTGGTTGGCGGTGGTGTGAGGGCGAAGCCTGGGGAGATTTCGTTGGCCCATCGTGGCGTATTGTTCCTCGATGAACTGCCGGAGTTCAATCCGGCGGTGCTCGACAGTCTGCGCCAACCACTCGAGACTGGTGACGTGGTGATCGCTCGCGCCAACAACCGCGTCACCTACCCGGCCCGTTTTCAGCTCATCGCTGCCATGAACCCCTGCCGCTGCGGTCTCGCCGGCACGCCTGGCCATACCTGTCGCCGTGGTCCGGCCTGCGCGGCCGAATATCAGGAGCGTATCTCGGGGCCTCTGCTCGATCGCTTCGACCTGACAGTCGAGGTGCCGGCCGTGTCGGCGTCCGACCTGATAGGCGCGCGGAGGAGCGGCGAGCTGTCGTCAGCGGTTGCCGCCCGCGTCGCGGCGGCGCGTGCCGTCCAGTCCGAACGCTATGTCTCGCTCGGTCTCGATTCCTCGGTCACGAACGCCACCGCGCCGGCGGCGGTGATCGATGGCGTAGCAGAGCCCGACGGTGCCGGCTTGGCACTTCTGAAACAGGCCGCCGAACGGCTGTCTCTCACGGCGCGCGGCTATCACCGCGTTCTGAAGGTCGCTCGGACGCTTGCCGATCTCGATGGCGCGGATAGCGTTGGTCGCTTGCATGTCGGCGAGGCCCTTGCCTATCGTACCGGTCCGGACCGAAGGGCGCGAGCCGCCTGACCGGTCCTCTTCAAGTCACGGCAGGTCTGCCTCGAAGGCGGCGGTCGCAATGGAATGCCGACGTTGGTGTCCTGGAGAGCGTCTGGGGCGGTTGGTCGATCGCTCAATAACCGGTTTGGTGGCGCGACCGGGCCGCGAAGATGCTTCATTCTTGCCAAAGTCCCGATTTTCACCTGACCATCAACCGATTGGCAACCTTGCCAGCCTAGCCTTTGCCTGCCCTGTCGAGAGCGGCCGGGTGGACGCATTCCCTTGCCGGGAGCGTCGCATGATCGCGCCGCACCTTCGGGACGGACATGACCGACCAACCGCACGCTTCGCCCGACGACTCATCGTCGCCCCGCCTGTCTGCTGGACGGTTGCGCAAGTCGCGTGCCCACTGGCGCCGTGGTCTGTTCCTGACCGTAGCGGCGCTGGCATTGACCGCCGCAGCGGGTACCGTTCTGCTGTCGCTTGCCGCGTCACCGTTACTACTCGTCATTGGTGCCGCCATTGCTTGCGGGGGGGCTTTGTTCGAAGCGGGCCGCCGCTCGGCCCGGCGCGACTTCGGCCGTCTTTATGACGCTGCCGTGGGGGCAGCGGAAGAGGGCGACGGCTTCGGCGATCTGGTCATCTGTTGCGATACGTCCGGTCGGATTACCTCCACCAGCCCGGCGACCACCGCGCGCCTGGGGCAGTCGCCTGGTGCTTTTGTCGGTCTCGACTACTCCACATTTGCCGCCGATCTCGCCGCTGGCGAGCTGTTCGAGGCGTCCGACGTCGTCTCGCACGATGTCCGGCAGGTCCGTGCCGATCCTTGGCAGCAATTGCGCCGTCGTCTGACGGCACTTGCGGCCCTGCCCGGCCATGGCGTGGTTCGGCAAGGCTCCAACCGCCTCACCGGCGATATCTGCATAGAGACGATCGAGGGACCCCGCTGGTTCTCCTTCTCAGAGGCTCCGATCATCGAGGACGGCAGGATTACAGGAACCCGCACGCTCGGCCGCGACATCACAGAGCGAAAGGCGATCGAAGCGGCGCTTGAGAAAACGCGCGATGAAGCGGAGGCGGCAAGCGCCGCCAAGAGCCGTTTCCTCGCCATGGTCAGCCACGAGATCCGCACACCGCTCAACGGTATCCTCGGCATGACGGCGTTGATGCAGAAAACGCCGCTCTCTGCCGAGCAGCGGACCTACGCTCGCGCCGTAGAGACATCCGGGGAAGCGTTGCTGACCCTGATCGAGGACCTCCTGGATTTCTCGAAGATAGAGGCTGGCCGGCTGAGTCTGCAGCTCGAGCCAACCTCGCTCGTCGCCGTTGTCGAGGATCTCGTCGAGCTCATGGCGCCGCGCGCCGAAATGAAGGGGATCGAGCTGGCGGCCTACATCGATCCGCGACTCGATCGTCTTGTTCAGGCCGACCCCATCCGCGTCCGACAGGTGCTCTTCAATCTCGCCGGAAATGGCATCAAGTTCACCTCCGAGGGTGGCGTCGCCATCGAATTGCAAATGGTGGAGGAGGCCGAGTGCGCGGTCGGCGTATCCTTCCTGGTGCGCGACACGGGCATCGGTATTGCCGAAGCCGACCAGCAGCGCATCTTCGGTGAGTTCGAACAGGCCGATCCCGGTCCGGCTCGCTCTCACGGCGGCACCGGTCTAGGCCTCGCCATCGCGCGCGAGTTGACGCGGCTGATGGGAGGCGACATTCGCCTGATGTCGACACCTGGCGAGGGAGCGAGTTTCAGCTTCAGGCTCCATTTCCCGCTGATCGAGTCAAGCAACTCTGCCGCCTCCACCGTTCCGGCTCAACCCGGTCCAGCCGAAATGACGGATGAGGTGGAAGAGCCGTCCTCCAGCGTCGCCGTCGGCGCGCGTGCCGCCCTGGCCCTGCTAGCCGCCAGCTTCGCGCCCAAGGATGAGACGCCGACTCCAGCACCGACAACCCCTACCCCGACCGATCGGCAGTTTGCCGGCCGGCGCATCCTGGTGGTGTCACACGCCCTCATCGAAGGTCCGTTCCTGATCCGCCGGCTTTTCGACGCCGGTGCCGACGTCACCCTTGCGACCCAGAAGGATATCGAGCAGGAGGTGGTTGGGTCCTGGCAGCCGGATGCCGTTCTGATCGACGCGGCCGCTGGCGATCCGCTGGCGGTCATCGAGCGGATCCGCGCCTTCTCTTCGACGCCGGTGGGCATTCTGATCAGCGCTGCCGAGCGACCGATGCTGCCGGAGTTGCAGGCCGCCGGTTACGGCGGTTACCTGGTCAAGCCGGTCAGGGCTCGTTCTCTCTCCGCCGTCGTCGAGACCTTGCTCGGTCATGGTCAGTTCGCAGCAGCAGCGGAGCCCATCGTCTCCGAGCCACCGCCTCCGGCGCATCGTCTTTCTGTGCTTCTCTGCGACGACAACGAAATCAACCTGCTGCTTGGCAGAGCGCTGGTCGAGAAGGCCGGTCACGCCGTCACGCTAGGGGCGGATGGCCAGAAAGCACTGACGGCAACCGCTGCCATGCTGTCGTCGGGCGGCAGTTTCGACGTGGTTCTGATGGACCTGCACATGCCCGAGATGGATGGCATCGAGGCGGCCCGCCGTATCCGCGCGATGATCGCCGATCGTGACGGCCGGCAGCCGGTGATCGCCGCTCTGACCGCCGATGCGTTGCCCGAAACCAGGGCGCGCTGCGAAGATGGCCTGTTCGACGCTTGGCTCTCCAAGCCTTTGAGACCAGCGGATCTCGAAACGCTGCTCGAAGCGAGCGCCAACGGGGACATCGCCCACGCGTCCTGACGACGCGGCGGCGACATGAAATGCAAAAGGAGGCGGAACCGTTGGGCTCCGCCTCCTTCTGCCTCTGGTCGCTCTCTTGCTTTGGCCTCAGCCGCGACGACGGCGCAACTGGTCGAAGTAGACGATCAGGATGATCAGCAGACCGGTGATGATGCGCTGCCAGAACGAGTTGACGTTCAAGAGGTTGGCGCCGTTGTTGATTGTCGCCAGGATAAAGGCTCCGATCAGTGGGCCATGGACCGAGCCAACGGCGCCGAACAGCGAGGTACCGCCAATCACGGACGACGCGATGGCCTGGAGCTCCCAGCCGTCGGCCTGCATGGCGTTGCCGACGCCGATACGGGCAGCGAGCAGCAATCCGACGAAGGCGGCGCAAGTCGAGGACAAGGTATAGGCCAGATAGACGGTCAGCTTGACGTTGACGCCGGACAGGCGGGCGGCTTCCATGTTGGAACCGACGGCGAAGACATAGCGGCCATAACGGCTATGGTGGAGGAAGATATAAGCCGGTACTCCGACCAGAATCACCATCCAGAACAGGTTTGGCAGCCCCACGAAGTCGTTGCGTGAAAACTCCGTGAAGGTGTCATTGACAATATTGATGGTGGCGCCGTTGGTGACCAGGAGGCCGATGCCGCGCAAGGATGTCAGCGTTGCCAAGGTGATGATGAAAGGTGGCAGCCCCATCTGCACGATGCCGAAGCCGTGGAACATGCCGATCGCCACGCCCACGCCCAAGGTGATGATCACCGTCGCAAAGATGGAGAAGTCGTGGGTCAGTAGCCAGGCCGCGATGACGGTACAGAAGCCGACCACCGCGCCGACGGAAAGATCGATGCCGGTGGTAATAATGACGAAGGTCTCGCCAACGGCCAGAATGGCGATCATTGAACCCTGACGCATCAGGTTCATGATGTTGGTTTCGGTCATGAAACTCTTGGTCGTCAGGCTCAAGACAAGGCACATGGCGAGCAGAAGTCCCAGCAGCGTCAGGCCGAACAGCCAGTTGGCGCTGCTTTTGCGGACGACCGCCGCCGACTTGGTATCCGTGGACATGTATTTCTCCCCCGTGAACGCTCCCCGTTCACACACCGATCGCTTCGGACAGAATTTCCTCATGGCTCGCCGCGTGGTAGGCGTGCCGGGCGACGTCCTCGCCTTGCCGGAAGACGTGCAGCTCATCGGCCAGCTCGTAGACCTCGGGCAGGTAGGACGAGATCAGGATGATACCGGCTCCCTCCGCGAGAAGACGGGCCAGAAGGCGATAGATCTCAGCCTTGGTGCCGACATCGACGCCGACGGTCGGCTCGTCGAAGATGAACAGCCGCGCGCCGTGGTTGAGCCACTTGCCGATGACGATCTTCTGCTGGTTGCCGCCTGACAGCGACGACACCAGCGCCCCCCGGCCGGACGCCTTCACCTGAAGATCGGAAATCTGCCGATCGGCCCGCTGCCGGTCGGCAGAGAACGGCACCAAGCCGGCCATGGTGATATGTGGAAAGATCGGCAAGTTGAGATTGAAGCCGACCGGCAGGTTGATGCAGAGGCCCTGGTCGCGGCGGCTTTCGGGGGCGAGCGCGATGCCGAGGTCCATCGCCTGGCGTTCGGAGCGGATGTCCACTTCCTTGCCTTGCCAGAAGATGCTGCCTCCGGTTCTGTGATGGCGGCCGAACAGCGACAGAACGAACTCCGAGCGTCCGGCGCCGATCAATCCGTAGAGCCCGACGATCTGGCCGGCGCGGACGCTCAGCGATACGTCTCGGAAACCGGGGCCGCTGAGATTCTTCGTCTCGAGCAGCACGTCACCGGCCTCGAAGAACTCCTTGTGATAGATCTGTTCGAGCGAACGGTTGATCATCAGCGAGATGAGTTCGGTCTCGTTGGTTTCGGCCGTGATGCGCGTACCGACCAACGTGCCGTCGCGAAGAATCGAAACGCGATCCGACAGCTCGAACACCTCTTCGAGGCGATGACTGATGTAGACGATGGTGACGCCGCGCTCCTTGAGGCGACGTATCAGTGCGAAGAGCTGCGCCGCCTCGGTGCGGGTAAGGTAGGCGGTCGGCTCGTCGAAGATCAGGAAGCGGGTGCCGCGAATGGAGGCGCGGGCAGTCGCGATCAGCTGCTGCTGGCCGATGGTAAGGTCGCCAAGCAGCACGTGCGCAGGCAGTTGAAAGCCCAGATCGTCAAGGATCGACTGCGCTTTTCGGGTCATCTCACCCTTTCGCAGCAAGCCGAAGCCGACGTCTTCGTCGCCGAGGAACATATTGGCAGCGACCGTGAGGTGTCGGCAAAGCACAACCTCCTGGTGAACCGCGTTGATGCCGAACTCGATGGCTTCGTGAGGCGTCGCCAGCGCGACCGGTCGGCCCTCCCAGAAAACCTCGCCGGAAGTGCGGGTGATGACACCAGTCAGAAGCTTGATCAGCGTCGACTTGCCAGCGCCGTTCTCACCGACGATGGCGTGGATTTCGCCTCGGGCGAAGGTGAGATCTGCCGGCTTGAGTGCGTGGGTGGCGCCGTAGCGTTTCTCGAGGCCGCGCAGTTCGAGAATTGGCACACTCGCGGTGGCGACGGCGGTCTCGGCCGCCTGCCCGTGGGGATTGGTTCCGACCATGATCGACCCGCGTCAGTTGGAAATACTGGGCATGCGGCCATCACAGCTCCAGCCGCGGTCCCAGACATCGACGGGGAGGGCGGCGGACCGCGGTCCGGCTCGGCATGCAGGAGCGCCGAAAAGGTTCGGCGCGACGTCCTCGGCGTCCGGATGGCCCGCTTGGAGCCACCCGAACGCCGAAGCGAGACTTACTTCACCTTCGGGTACAACAGTTCCTGGGCGCGCGGCTCGTTCATGTTGGCCGTGGTTACCAGGTTGGCGCCGGTGTCGACGAAGGGCTCGACCTTCTCACCCTTGACGGCGGCGAGCGCGGTCTTGATGCCGTCGTAGCCCATGCGATAGGGATCCTGAACCACAAGCGCGTCGATCACGCCGTCCTTCAGGAAGCCGACGAGCTTGTCGTCGTTGTCGAAGCCGATCAGAGCGACCTTGTCGCCCAGCTTGTTCTCCGCGATGGCCTGGCCGGCGCCCTGGGCAGCGATCAGGTTCGAGGCGAACACGCCCTTGAGGTCCGGATTGGCGGTCAGGAGGTCGGTCATGATGTTGAGGGCGGTGGTCGCCTGACCGTCACCGACCTTGTCGGCCACCAGCTTGAGGCCGGGATACTTGGCCGCCAGTTGCTCCTTGAAGCCCTGGGCGCGCTGCTCGAGCGAACCGGCGCCCGGCAGGTTGGTGATGAGAGCCACATCGCCTTCCACCTTGCCGTCATTGGCGGCGCCGATGGCTGCGGCGAGACCGTCGGCAGCGATACGGCCGCCCTGGACGTTGTCGGTGGTCAGGAAGGACGTGAAGGCCTTGGAGTCGGCGGCGGAGTCGATACCGATGATCGGCACCGATTTGGCGGCCTCGTCGATCGGCTTGCCAAGCGCCTTGAATTCCGTCGGCGCAATGACGAGGGCGTTGGCGCCCGAGGAAACAGCGTTCTCAATGATCGAAATCTGACCATTGATGTCGGCTTCGGACTGGGCGCCGAGCTCGGGCACGTTCACGCCGAGATCCGCGCCGGCCTTGCGGGCACCGGCAAGAACGATCTGCCAGTAGAAGGAGGTGGTGTCCTTGACGATGATCGGAATCGTGTAGTCTTCCGCCTGCGCGGCGACCGGGGCGACGGCCGACAGCGCGACGGCGCCGGCCAGCGCGACAAGCGTGCGACGTGTAATGCCAACAGCTTTCATGATGCGATCCTCCCGAGATCAGCGTCGCCCTCGACAAGGCCCGATCCATGCTCCTCAGCCATCGGACTTTATCGATAAAAAACAGCGACAGATGACAACTAGCCGAAACTCCCTTACGACGCAAGGCCCGCAAGCCCTGGGCGACCGACCCTTTGGTCGACACCACCCGCATTCCCCAATGCCGCCGCTAAACGAAGCTGGACAGGAGCTTATTACCTCATTTCAGGCAGAAATGAAACGAACTTGTTTCGACGTTCGGACCATCCTTCGTATTTTCTAATTGTCAGAACATTCCATATCGTTTCAATTTTCACCAATATGTTATTTTTCAACAAGTTGCCGATTGGCATCGACTTTTGGCCAATATCTAGTTCAGAATGTTTATTCTATCGACTTCCAATATGGTCATTCATATTCCGGACGATGACTGTTGCTTGAAGTCGAACCGGCCTGAAAACTCTATATTTGTTGTCATGGAACTGCTCAGTCCTATCGCATCTGCGCAGGATGATGGTGCTGTGGTCGGCACCAGAGATGCGCGTCAAACCGTTCCACGACCTATTGCGAAAGACCAGTTTCGTTCCGTGTTCTTTGTCGATAATGTGCAACTCGCACGCGGTGTCGACTGACGAAAGAGGGGGCTCGACGTTTTGGCCCGCGGGCCCGGGCTGCGGGGCGATGGCTGTGAAAGCGTCGACATCTCTTTCGGACAGCGACGCATGTGCAGAAATCCGGCCGATCGATTAGGACGCTGGGCCACGCCTCTTCCACGAAGAGGCATGCCGGACGCGAGGTGAAAATGCCGAAGCAGAATACCGTCTTCAAGGATGCCTATAACAGGTGCCTGCGGTTGCTTGTGGTGGGAGAGAGTCTTCCCTCCGAGCCGGAGCTTTGCAGTTTGCTCGGCGTCTCGCGTACGACGGTCCGCTCCATACTGTCGCAGATGGTCGAGTCTGGCCTTATCGAGTGGAACAAGCGCTCTAAGGCGGTGCAACGTCCGCCTTCCAGAGCTGATTACTTTCCCGAGCACGAGACCAGCTCTCTGTCGGACATGATCGAGCGAACGTTCATGAAGCGCATCCTGATGGGAGGCGCCGAACCGGGCATGCAGATCAACGAGCTGGAGCTTGCCCGAGAAATTGGTGTGGGCACCACCTCCGTCCGAGAGTTTCTGATCCGGTTCAGTCGGTTCGGGCTGATCGAAAAGCGCCCCAACAGCCACTGGGTGCTGAAAGGCTTCACGCGTCAGTTCGCCGAGGAGTTGACCGATGTGCGCGAAATGTTCGAGTTGAAGTCGGCCGGAGCCTTTGCCAGCATGCCGGCGGACGATCCCGCGTGGGTCGAGCTGGAATCTCTTCGTCGCGCCCATGTCGAAGTTCTGGCAGATATCGACAGTCGCTATCTCGAGTTTTCCGAACTCGACGATCGCCTTCACCGGCTCATCCAGCAAGCTTCGGGCAATCGCTTCATCATCGACTTCTACGACATCATCGCCATCGTCTTCCATTATCATTATCAATGGAACAAGGCGAACGCCCGCGAGCGTAACGGCAAGGCTATTTTGGAGCACCTCGACTATATCGAGGCCCTCAAGACGCGCCGACCGGAAGCCGTCGAGGCCGCATGCCGGTTGCACCTCTCGTCGGCGCGTCTGTCTTTGATGCAGTCGTTGTCAACTGTCGCCTAACACCGCTTCCGTCAGCTTTCGACCTTCCGAGCGGAACCGGAAGTGCCTTGACCGAGCGGAACGGGTATACGGGCTTGGCGTGGCTCAGTAGGTCGCCACTTTCTGGCGTTGCTCGCCCAGCCCCTCGACGGAAAGGCGCAGCCTGTCGCCTGCCTTGAGGAACTCCGGCGGTTTCCTGCCCATGCCGACGCCCGGCGGTGTGCCGGTGGTAATGACGTCGCCTGGGTCCAGCTTGACGAAGCGAGACACGTAGGACACCAGCGTCCGGACACCGAACACCATGGTTGCCGTGCTGCCGCGCTGGCGCGCCGAACCGTTCAGGTCGAGCTCCATGGCGAGTGCCTGCACGTCGGCGATCTCGTCGGGCGTTACCAGCCACGGGCCGAGCGGGCCGAAAGTCGGGGCGCTCTTCCCCTTCAGCCACTGGCCGGAGCCTTCCATCTGGAAGGCGCGTTCGGAAACGTCATTGCAAAGCACGAACCCGGCAACATGGTCGAAGGCATCTGCTTCCTCGACTTGCCAGGCGGTCTCGCCGATCACGATGGCAAGTTCTACCTCCCAGTCGAGCTTGGTGGCCCCAGGGGGAATCAGGATGTCGTCATTCGGGCCGACGATGCAGTTGGGCGCCTTGCTAAACAGGAGGGGCTCGGATGGCACCGTGCCGCCAGTCTCAGCGGCATGATCCGCATAGTTCATGCCTACGGCAATGAAGTTGCGTGTACCGGCCACCGGCGCACCGAGGCGTGTACCCTCCGGCACAAGCGGCAAGCTCTCGGGATCGATGGCGGCAAGCCTGGCGAGGGAGGCTCTCGACAACGCCGCGCCGGAGAGGTCTGCGATGTGGGAGGAGAGATCACGATGGCGGCCTGCCGTGTCGACGAGGCCGGGTTTTTCGGCGCCGACAGCGCCATGGCGAATGAGCTTCATGAGGGATGTTCCGTAAAAGAAGCGGTCTTTGCTTCTATCGCGGGAGCGCGGCGGCGGAAAGGCTGCAAACGGTGCCTCTGCAACCTTCGTCGGGCTCCTGAGGTCATAAAATTCCTTTACTGTTCGCGGCAATGGCCGCCGTCTCTCATTTGCCCGAGGCTTCCATGAGCGTTCCGACGCGTCTGATCGACACGCATCTGCATCTCGTCTACCGGGATAGTCTCACCTATCCTTGGCTTGGAAGCGAGCCGACACTCGCCTCGCACGACTGGACCTACGAGCTCTATGCTGCGGAGGCGCACCCGCACGGAGTCACCGACTGTCTTCATATGGAGGTCGATGTCATCGAATCCGACTTCGGTCACGAGATCGAGTTCGTTCGAAGTCTTGCCGGTGGGCCTGCTCGCCGTATCCGTGCCGCCATCTCCAATGCGCGGCCGGAGCAGGCCGGCTTCGCCGCCGAAGTCGATCGCGCTTGCAGCGATCCGTTCGTCCGAGGTTTTCGTCGCATCCTGCATGTCGTGCCGGATGACGTCTCAAGAGCCAGGGTTTTTCGCGAGAATGTCTGCCGTCTTGCCGGTACGGGGCTGACCTTCGACATCTGCGTTCGTTCCGACCAACTCGGCCTCGCGGCGGAGCTCGTCGATGCCTGTCCCGGCGTTTCTTTCGTGCTCGATCATTGTGGCGGTGGTTCGGCTTCGCAGCCCGAGCTTTTCGCGGCCTGGAAGACTGGTCTCGTCGAACTTGCCCGGCGCCCGGGTGTGGTGGCGAAGGTGTCCGGCGTCATCGGCACGGTAAGCGACAACTGGACCGTCGACGATCTCAGGCCTGTGGTGGAAACCACCATTGAAGTTTTCGGATGGGACCGAGTGGTCTGGGGAAGCGATTGGCCGTGGTCCGCGCAGCGGGCCTCGCTAACGGATTGGATCAAGGCCACAAACCGGCTTCTCGAGGGGGCCAGCGAAACGGAACGGGACAAGCTGTTTCACCGCAACGCAACCCGCATTTACCGGATTGGCTGACGGGAACCCGCAAACCTGGAGGTTTGTCGGCGGAAGGGAGGTCCGTGATGGAAGACGACGCATTGTTCCTCGGCTTCGATCTCACTGCCGTCGAGCCGGAAGATGGCGGCCCGGATCCCGAGAGGATCATCAAGGGAAGTCCAAGAAGCCGGACTTGGCTTGTCGAGGAGCGCGACGCCGAGAAGCTCTATGCCGGTGTCTGGGAATCGACGCCGGGCGCATGGCGTGTGGTCTATGACGAGTGGGAGTTCTGCACCATCCTCTCCGGGATCTCCATCGTGCACGAGACCGGCACGGAAACTCCGCGCATCCTGAGGACTGGCGACAGCTTCATCCTGCGACCAGGATTCTCGGGTATCTGGGAAGTTGTCGAGACGACGCGCAAGCTTTTCGTCGTGCGCATGCCCTGAGAGGGCAGACCGTCGACGGGCGTGAAAAATGGCCCGATACGCCATCCTGCGGTGCAGGAGTCCGCACAAAAAATACCGGGCGACGACTGTGTGCCGCCGCCCGGAAATTCTGGTTGCGTCGCAATCAGTCGAGAAGGCTGATCTCGACCGCTTCACGCCCCTTCGGGGTCTCGACGATCTTCATGGCAACGCGCTGGCCATCGGTCAGCGGGCCCATGCCGGCCGACTGCAGGACGGAGATATGGACGAACACGTCCTTGCCGCCATCCTCGCCGGCCACGAAGCCGAAGCCCTTCTCGGGGTTGAACCACTTGACGGTACCGTCGAGCGGTGTCGCCGAAGAGGTGTCTACCGACCGACGCGGCGGACGGGGCGCACCGAAGCCACCACCACCGAAGCCGCCACGATCGCCGCCGCCGAACCCACCCGGGCGAGGACCGCGATCGCCACCACCGAAGCCACCCGGACGCGGACCGCGCGGGGCCTGCGGTGTCGCGGTCGTTTCATCGACCTCGAGCACCTTGACCACCTGCTTGCCCTTGGCGCCCTGGGCCACCTGAACCTTCAGCGTCGAGCCCGGCGGAACGCTGTCGCGCCCCACGGCCTGCAACTGACCGATATGCAGGAAGGCATCGCCCGAACCGTCGGTGAGCGCGGTAAAGCCGAACCCCTTCTCCGGGTTGAACCAGGATACCGTCGCCTCGACCACCGGGCCGCTCGGCGGGGCGCTGTCATACGGCGAAGGACCGCCAAAACTGCGCGCCGGCCGCTCGGGACGAATGTCGAACGACGGCATCATGTCGTCATCAAATCCGCCACGCCGCCGCGGCGGGCGGAAATCCTTACCCTTACCCATTCTGTCTTCTCGTCTCCGCCAAAACATAGCTCCAGACCGATGCCCGCGGAGAGCTGCATCGAGCCAGTTTGTTTCTAGAGAGCTATTCCACCGCAGAATTCGTCTATTTTACCCGGCACATCGCACCATCACCTAGGCAATGGTACGCCAGACCGCCCGCACTTCAGAACCGCTCCACCTCTAGTCTTACCACAGATATTAGCGTTTCTGCTGCTTGAAAATCGCGCGGAGGGTGGTCAGCGGGTCACTTTTTGCGTTTTTTTACGTGCTTGACGCACCCTGTGCGCCGACCAAAGGCGAGGACCACGACGAATCGCCAATGTAGTGCCGCTCAGCCGAAACATCGCGAAAGATCGACCCACTGCCAGCCGGCCGAATCGTCTTGCGCGCAGCCGCGCTTGATGGCGCAAGATCAGAATAGTTCCAAATCCTGTTCCAAAAAAGTCCTCGCCCACCCTTGAAGGCGGCTTTGACCGGGGCCACTTCGGTATCGTTGCTCGGAACACTCCGAAAGGGAAGAAAAATGAGAAGCTGCGTGATGAGACCCGGCTTTCATCCGCTATCCATCGCGGCGATGATCGTCGGTTTCGTAATCTTTTGGCCGATCGGCCTGGCAGTACTTGCCTATATACTTTGGGGGGATCGCATGCGCGCCCGCTGGAACGACCTTCGCCCCGATCTCGAGCGTGCGGCTCGTCGCGCCGGTTTCGAACGTGGCGGTTTCCAACACTATCGTGCCGGCTCAACCGGCAACACCGCCTTTGACGCCTACCGGGAGGCCGAGCTGAAGCGCCTCGAAGAGGAGCGCGCCGCCCTCGACCGGATGCGTGACGAGTTCGACGAGTTTCTGGCCAATCTGCGTCGCGCCAAGGATCAGGAAGAGTTCGATCGCTTCAAGGCAAGCCGTAGCCCTGCTGCCTAAGACGGCCTCGCCCGGGTCCCTACACGCTGGGCAGAGGCAGACTGACACAGGCCCCCGCGCCCATCGGCGTGGGGGCTTTGTCATGGCCGGCACCGCCCATAAACTATCGACCATGCCGATTCGCCTGCCCTTCCTGCAAACTCCCGAAAAGAAGCGCTCTCCGCCAACGAGCTTTCCCATCCTGGCGGGTGAACGCACGATCGAAGTGACGGTGCGGCGAAACGCCCGCGCCCGGCGCTACACGTTGAGGCTCGATCGGAAGGGCGATGGGGCCGTGGTGACCATCCCGCGTCGCGGCTCGCTCGCCGAAGCCAAGGCATTTGTCGCCCGGCACGCCGGATGGATCGCCGATCGGCTGGTGTCGCGGCCGGATATCCCGGACGTGCCGGTGGCCGTTTCCATCCGGGGCGTCGTTCATCGCGTCGTCCCAACCGGATCACCGCGCGGTGGTGTTCGGTTCGTCGCAAGCGAGGACGGTCCCGCGATCGAGGTGCCCGGCGAGGCCCCCCATGTCCGTCGTCGTCTCGGCGATCATCTGAAGAAGGAGGCGCGCGCCGACCTGACCGCCGCCGTGGCGCGTCATGCCGCCGTTCTCGGCGTTCGGCCCAGCGCCATTCGTCTCAAGGATACGACGTCGCGCTGGGGATCGGCCTCGGCGCGAGGCGTGCTTGCATTTTCCTGGCGGCTCATCATGGCGCCGCCCTTTGTGCTCGATTATGTGGCGGCCCATGAGGTGGCCCATCTCAGGGAGATGAACCACTCCGACCGATTCTGGGCGATCTGCGAGCGCCTTTGCCCGGTCATGGATGCGGCCAAGGACTGGCTGAAGAAGAATGGCGCCGGCCTGCACCGGCAGCCCTGATCTCGCGGGTCAGTTTCCGAACAGCCTCTGCAGAAGCCCCTTCTCCTCAGGGCTCGCCGAGGTCACCGGCACGTTAAGTGGCGGCATCGGTGCGTTGCCCGGAAGTTGGGGGCCCTGCATCGGCAGGCCGTCGGTCTCGGCAAAGCTGATGCCGACGTTGGTCGGGGGGGGGCACCAGTTCCACGCCCGGCAGTGGTCGGGCCGGCAGTCCGCGCGTCGCTTCGGTCATGAAGCGGTTCCAGAGCAGCGCGGTCAGTGCGCCGCCGGTGGCTTTTCTCGTCGGCGTGTTGTCGTCATTGCCGAGCCAGACGCCCGCCGTGAGGCCATTGGTGTACCCGATGAACCAGGCGTCGCGGAAATCCTGGCTGGTGCCGGTCTTGCCGGCAACCGGCCGGTCCGAAAGCATGGCCTTCTGGCCTGTTCCGTTGGTGACCACTGCCGATAGCATGCGGTTCATGGTGCCTGCCGCGACTTCCGAGATCACCCGGCCGGTGCCCTCACCTTGTCGATGGAACAGCACCTTTCCGTCCTTGGTCCTGATATCCTCGACGAGATAGGGGATGATGCCCCAGCCACCGTTGGCAAAGGGCACGTAGGCGGCGGTGATCTCAAGCGGCGTCACTTCGCCCGTTCCCAGGGCGATCGACGGGTTGTCATGGAGCTGGCTGACGATGCCGACGCGTCGGGCCGTCTGGACCACGTTGTCCGGTCCGAGTGTCGCAGTGAGGCGCGCCGCCACCGTGTTCAGCGAGCGGGCCAGCGCCGTGGTCAGCGTTACGGGACCGAGATACTCGTTCTCGTAGTTTTTCGGCGCCCAGCCATTGATCGATACCGGTTCGTCGACGACGATGGAATCCGGCGTAAAGCCGTGCTCGATGGCAGTGAGGTAGACGAAGGGCTTGAAAGCCGATCCCGGCTGACGGCGCGCCTCGATGGCGCGGTCGAACTGGCTGGTCGCGTAGTCCTTGCCGCCGACGAGCGCCTTGACGGCGCCGTCATTGTCGATGGCGACCAGGGCGCCCTGGCTTGCCTTGTACTTGACGCCTTCCTTGTCGAGCGTGGTGCGGATGGCGTTCTCCGCCGCGGCTTGCATGCGGGCGTCGATGGTTGTGGTCACCACAAGGTCTGTACGATAGCGGGCGACGTAGCCGGGCAGGAGGTCCATCACCCAGTCGGCGACGTAGTTGGCGGCCGACCCGTTTCTGCTCGGCTTTGAGGGAGCGCCGACAGCCGATGCCCGTGCCGCCTCGTCGCGGCTGACATAGCCTTGCTCGGCCATGGCGGCGAGGACGACCTTGGCGCGCTCGGCGGCCAGCTTGGGCGAGTTGGTCGGAGCGTAGCGCGAGGGCGCCTTCAGGAGCCCGGCGATGGTGGCCGCCTCAGCCAGATTGACCTCGCGAGCCGACTTGCCGAAATAACGGCGTGCCGCCGCGTCGACGCCATAGGCGCCGGCGCCGAGATAGACGCGGTTGAGATACATCTCCAGGATCTGCTCCTTGGAGAAGCGCCACTCCAGCCAAAGGGCGAGTACGGCCTCCTGAAGCTTTCGCTCCAGAGTACGGTCTGGCTGCAGGAACAGGTTCTTGGCGAGCTGCTGGGTCAGCGTCGAGCCGCCCTGTACCACGGAGCGGGCAAAGAGGTTGGTGACCATCGCGCGCGCGAGGCCGATCGGATCGACGCCGAAGTGGTGGTAGAAGCGGCGGTCTTCGATGGCTACCACTGCCTCCGGCAGGAAGGGCGACATCTCGGACAGCGACACTTCCTCCCCGCCCGTATCGCCACGGTTGGCGATCATCGTGCCCGATGCGTCCACGATTTCAACGTTGGGCGGCCGTGTGGGCACCTTCCAGTCGTCGATCTGTGGCATGGTGGCGACCGTATAGCCGATGACGCCGGCGATGCCGATCAACCCCCAAATGCCTAGGACGACGCCCCAGTAGAAAAGGCGACCGATCAGTCCCATGCCTGAGCGTCGGTTTCGTTTCGGCTGGCGTTTGGTGGACCTGCGGCGGCGTGGCGGCCGTTCGGTCATGTCCACCTCCTCGCCGCCATGATCGTCATCGAAACTGGGCTCCATCCGCTCGGCAGGCGCCGGCTTTCCGCTGCGCGAGTTGGGCAGACGACGGGGCGGCGTGAAGCGGTCGCCCTCGCGGGCGGAAAAATCACCATCCCGGGCAGGGGCCTCGAAGGTTGGCTCGGCTCTCTCGCGTCGAATGTCCCGTTTGTTGCTCCGCATCGTCCGCCGCCACTCCCTCGGTCCGGCCGGATGGTCCCGTAGAGCATCCGATTCACCCTAAATGAGGCGGTTTAAGGGGTCGTAAAGGATGATGCTGCGCGGGAAGGCGCCGTTCTCGCTCCGGCGCCAAGCGGTAGCGCGCGATGCGGAAGCCCTGGACCGGCGGTCCGCTAGCGCCTGAGGCCGATGAAAAGCGGCGGTTTAGGGGGCGCAAGGTATGAGCACGGGCGGCTTGGTTGACTTTGCCTCGCAACAAGCCGCAAATACCGGCGCGTGACGGTCCCTCCTCAACGGGGAGGGCGAAAGAGGGAATGCGGAATCGGGCGAGATCCCGAAAGCCGCGGCTGCCCCCGCAACTGTGAGCGGCGAGCCGGATGCCCCGCGTGCCACTGATCCCCAGGGATCGGGAAGGCTGCGTCCGACGACGAACCGCGAGCCAGGAGACCTGCCGCCACGCAGGAAAGTCGAGACCGCCGGTGGGGCGGGAAAGGACCAGATCATGACGCTTGCCCCGGCGGCTTTCGGCCGCCGCTTTTTGACGTTTCGGGAGTGCCGGCCATGACGGCGCATCCGGTCACGCTGCACGTCTGTCTTGCCTGCCGCGCGGCAGGCGACGACGATGCTGTCAGGGCTGGGGCCCGTCTTCATGCCGCCCTTGCCGACCGGCTTGACGGGCGAAGTGATATCCGCCTTTCCGGCGTGGAATGTCTCTCCGTCTGCAAACGACCGGTTACCGTTGCCTTCGTCGCCCCGGACAAATGGACTTACATTGCCGCCGACGCTGTTGACCCCGATGAGGTGGTCGACGCTGTCGACCGCTACGCCGCGAGCGGGGATGGCCGCGTGCCATGGCGCGAGCGCCCGCCTCTTCTGAAATCGGGCCTCGTCGCCCGCATCCCGCCACAGTCGGAGCCCAGCCGATGAACGCCCAGCCCAAGATCCCCGTCACCATCGTCACCGGCTTTCTCGGGTCCGGCAAGACGACGCTGATCCGCCACGTCATCGAGCGTTCCGGAGGCCGTCGTCTGGCGCTCATCGTCAACGAGTTCGGCGATGTCGGGGTCGATGGCGACATACTCAGGGCTTGTGGAGCCGCGGACTGCCCGGAAGACTCCATTGTCGAGCTCGCGAATGGCTGCCTGTGCTGCACGGTCCGCCGACGACTTCCTGCCGGCCATCGAGGCGCTGACCAAGGGTGCGCGCCGACCCGACCACATCATCGTAGAGACATCCGGCCTTGCGTTGCCGAAGCCGCTGATCAAGGCCTTCGATTGGCCGGATGTACGTGCCCGCCTGACGGTGGATGGTGTCATTGCTGTGGTGGATGCTGCCGCCGTTG
Organism: uncultured Pleomorphomonas sp.; assembly: GCA_963665435.2. GTDB lineage: Bacteria > Pseudomonadota > Alphaproteobacteria > Rhizobiales > Pleomorphomonadaceae > Pleomorphomonas. The sequence goes on from CAXXNH010000014.1 coordinate 164,933, forward strand.
CCGCCGGCCGCTTCGCCGACGATCCGGACGCTGTGCTCGCCCAGCGGCAGGACGATCCGTCGGTCGATCACGACAATCCGCTCGAAGAAGTCTACGAGGATCAGCTTCTCGCTGCCGATCTGGTCGTGCTCAACAAGGCCGATCTTCTCTCCACCGAAGAGCTGGCTCGCGTTTCCAGCGATATCGAGTCCTCCCTGCCGAAGGCGGTCCGCATCGTGCCGACTTCGGAGGGCGAAATCGCCCCCGAGATCCTGCTCGGTCTCGCAGCCGCCGCCGAGGACGACCTTTCCAGCCGGCCGAGTCATCACGACGGCCTTGGCGATCATGACCATGACGACTTCTCGACCTTCGCCGTCGAGATCGGCGCGGTCAGCGATCCGGACAGTCTGATCGCCCGCCTGAAGACGGTAGCCGAGGCGCACGACATCCTGCGCATCAAGGGTTTCGTGGAAATCGCCGGCAAGCCGATGCGCCTGTTGGTGCAGGGAGTCGGTGGCCGCTTCCGCCATGCCTTCGATCGCCCCTGGCCGGCCGGCCCGCGCCGTGGCGCTTTGGTGGTGATCGGCGAAAAGGGTATCGACGAGGCGGCCATCCGCGCTGCCCTCGCCTGATCAGAGGAAGACAATCTTGCACATTCTGGCCGAACAGATTCGCTCGCTCGACGACAGTGTCGCCGCGGTCGATCTTGGCCAGACTCCGGCCGAGGTCGTGGTCCTGTCTTTTTCGGATAGCGATCTCGGCCTTGTGGCCGCCGTGCATGGCCGGCTCGGCCCCGATGCACCGAGCCTCCGTCTCGCTTCACTCGCGGCCTTGCGTCATCCATATTCGGTCGATCTTTATCTCGAGAAAGTCGTCGCAAAGGCGCGTTTCGTGCTGGTAAGGCTGCTGGGCGGCGCCGATTACTGGCGCTATGGTGTCGATGAACTCTCGATGCTGGCGCGCTCCAAGGGCATCCACCTCGCGCTGATCCCCGGCGATGACAGGCCCGATCCGCGTCTTGCCGTTGCCTCGACCTTGCCGGCGGAAGATCTTGATCTTCTCGAACGCTGGTTCGCCTTTGGCGGCCCAGACAACATCGCCGCCGCGCTGGCCTTCATTGCCGCATGTCTGGGGCGCGATCAGGCCTGGAGCGCGCCGATGCGACAGCCGGCCTTCGGGCGCTTCCCCCCAGGTCGGAGTCAACAATGATCGACGGGTGCTGATCGTTGGCTACCGAGCGCTCGTCAACGCAGGCGACGCCGCGCCGATCGAAGCTCTGGCCGAGGCACTGGCGGGGGCCGGATTCTCGGTGTCGCCGGTTTGGGTCACATCGCTGAAGGATCCAGAAGTGGCCAATCCGCTTTGTGAGGCCATCACCGCCTTCAAGCCTGATGTCATCGTCAACTGTACCGCTTTCTCCGCCCGCCGCGACGATGGCACGACGCTTCTCGACGCCGCCGACGTACCGGTGATCCAGGCTCCCCTTTCCACGCTTTCGCGAGAGGCCTGGGCGGCCTCGTCACGCGGCCTGTCGGCCACCGATCTCGCCATGAGCGTGGTGCTGCCGGAGGTCGATGGGCGTCTGGACGGCCCGGTAATCAGTTTCAAGGCGCCGACCAATCTTGCCGAGGCGCTCGAGTACACGCCGATCCGTCACCGGCCGGACGAAGACGGGATACTCCGGCTCGTGCGTCTCGTGGACGGGTGGACGCGGCTGAAGCGAACGCCGCGCGACGATCGTCGCATCGGTCTGGTGCTCTCTAACTACTCTGGCAAAGGGGGGCGCACAGCCTATGCCGTCGGTCTGGACGGACCTGCCTCGCTCATGGCGATCGCCGACGATCTCAGGTCCGCCGGCTACGAAGTCGATCAACTGCCGGACCAAATGGCGTTGATCAACGCGCTGGAGACCGGAAAGGCCACCGTTGATATCCCACTTGCCGACTACCGCCATTGGTTTTCCCGTCTGCCAGAGGTAATGCGCTCTTCGATGACGGCGGCCTGGGGCGCTCCCGAGGCCGATCCATTGGTCGAAGACGACGTTTTCCGCCTCGCTGCGATCGTTGCCGGCCATCTCGCAATCGCCGTACAGCCCGATCGCGGCCGGCCGGACAACCGCTCCGCCGATCATCACGACCCCAACCTGCCGCCGCGCCACGCCTATGCCGCCTTCTATCTCTGGCTCAGGCACGGCTTTGATGCCCACGCCATGGTCCATCTCGGCACCCACGGCACGCTCGAATGGTTGCCGGGCAAGGCGGCGGGTCTCTCAGGCGACTGCGCGCCCGTGGCGCTCGCGGACGGGCTTCCTGTCGTCTATCCCTTCATCGTCAACAATCCCGGCGAGGCGGCCCAGGCCAAGCGCCGCATCGCCGCCGTCACCCTTGGCCATCTGACGCCGCCGCTGACCCGCGCCGGTATCCATGGCGACATCGCCGACATCGAGATGCTGGTGGACGAGTTCGCCAATGCCCAGGCGCTCGACCCGCGCCGGGCCAGGCATCTCGCCGCCGCGTTGACCGAAAAGGCTGAGGCGGCGGGCATCGCAGAGGCAGCTGGTCTTTCAGCCGATCTCGATCCGGCCGACAAGCTGGCGCGTCTCGATGCCTGGATCTGCGACGTCAAGGACATGCGCATCTCCGACGGCCTGCATGTGTTCGGCCGTGCGCCGAGCGAGACGCGCGTCGCCGCTCATCTCGAGGCTCTGAATGACGATCTCGCCGCTGCCGGCGCCTTCCTCGCCTCGGCCGAAACCGAACGCGAGGGGCTGCTGGCCGCTCTCGATGGTCGCCGTGTCGCGCCGGGTCCGTCCGGAGCGCCGGGACCGCGGCGGCTCGACGTTCTGCCGACGGGGCGCAACCTCTACGCCATCGATCCGCGCGCCGTGCCGACGCGTACCGCCATGGAAATCGGGGCCCGAACGGCCGAGGAGGTCGTCGCACGCTACGTCGAGGACCATGGCGACTGGCCGAAATCCATCGTGCTCGATGTGTGGGCGTCGGCGTCGATGCGCACCGGCGGCGACGATATCGCTCAAGCCCTGGCGCTCCTGGGCGTCAGGCCAACGTGGGATGCCGCCTCAGGCCGCGTCTCGGGCTTCACTGTGCTCTCGCCCGCTCGCCTCGGCCGGCCGCGCATCGACGTGACGCTGCGGGTTTCCGGCCTCTTCCGTGATGTCTTCCCTGGCCAGATCACCTTGTTCGATCAGGCGGTCAAGGCGGTGGCCGCGCTCGACGAGGATGCGGAAACCAACTCGCTTGCCGCAAGGCGAGAGCCCGAGCCGTCTCGTGTTTATGGTGCCGCGCCCGGTGCTTTCGGCAGCGGGCTTGGCGAGATGACCCCGGACGATCTCTCCGCCACCCGGGGTGCTCTGGCCGATGCCTATCTCGCGGCCTCCGGCCATGCCTATGCGGGCGAGGCGGATTCGGCCGATCCCACCGGCTTTGCGGCGCGCGTTGCCGCCGCCGACGCCTTCGTTCACGTGCAGGACCTCGACGGTCAGGATCTTCTGTCCAACGACGCTTTCGCTTCCCACGAGGGTGGCTTTGCGGCGGCATCGAAGGTGCTTGGCGGCCGGGCGGCGCTCTACCATGTCGATACCACCGGCAACGCGCCAAAGGCGCGCACGCTCGATGAGGAAATTGCCCGCGTCGTTCATGGCCGCGCGGCAAATCCGCGCTGGATTGCCGGGCAAATGCGTCATGGTCATCGCGGCGCTTCCGAGATCTGTGAGGCGGTCGCCAATCTCTGCGCCTTCGCGGTGTTGTCCGACGCCGTTGACGTCAAGCATCTCGACCGGCTGTTCGACGCAACCTTCGGCGACGATCTCGTGCGCGATTTCCTCGTCGATGCCAACCCGGCGGCGGCCCGCGATGCGCTCCAACGTTTGAGGAAAGTGATCGATCGTGGTGCCTGGGTTCTGCGTCGGAACTCAGTAGCGGCCCGTCTCGCCGATACGGAGGCGCGCCTCAAATGAATGAGACCCGCATTCGTGGATGGTGCCCGGGTGCGCGTCGCCCCATGCGGAGCGGCGACGGCCTGATCCTGCGCCTCCGGGTGACCGGAGGGCGCCTTTCACCGGACACCGCGCGCGCCATTGCCGACCTTGCCTCCCGTTACGGAAATGGGGAGCTTGATCTTGGTCGACGAGGTGGCTTGCAGCTTCGCGGCGTTGGCGACCATGATTTCGGCGCGCTGGAAATCGAACTCGCCGCTCTCGGTCTGCTCGACGGAGACGCGGAGGCCGAGGCGGTGCGCAACGTCGTGGCCTCCCCCCTGTCGGATCTCGACGAGACGGCCCAAGGCGATGCCTTCGCACTGGCCAGGCAGCTGGAAGCGGCGCTCGTCGCCGAGACTGGTCTCCGGTCGCTACCGGCTAAGTTCGGCTTTTCCGTCGACGACGGAGGCCGCATTGGTCTGACAGAGGTCCCCGCCGACGTGCGCCTGAGATTCGAACGTGGCGAGGTGGGCATTTCCCTCGACCATGACGCTCGGACGATCATGTTTTCCCCCGAGGAGGCGGTGGTGGCCGCTCTCCGCCTTGCCAAGGCTTACCTCGATCTCGCGTCTCGCTTCGACCCGCCGCCGCGTCGCATGGCGGCGCTCGTTGATCGTGTCGGCGCTGAAACCCTGTTCGCCTCTGCCGGACTTGGTATGGGAGACATCTCGCGGCCCAATCGCACCGATGCCGCCCCATTGATTGGCGCCTTTTCTACGCATGTCGGGGTCGGTCTGCCGTTTGGCAGGATCACCGCCGATCAGCTGTTTTTCCTTGCCAGTCTCGCGGCTACCGATATCAGGCTGACGCCGTTCCGGGCCGTTTTGTTACCCGGCGTTTCGGCCGATGTCCTCCTGCGCCTTGCCGATGTCGGTTTCGTCACCGCGCCGGACGACCCGCTTCTTGCCGTCGTTGCCTGCCCGGGCGCGCCTGCCTGCGCTTCGGCCACCGTCGAGACCCGAGGTCTTGCTCGCCGCCTCGCAGGGATTAGGTTGGGTCATCGGGGTATATGGCTGCATGTTTCGGGCTGCGAGAAGAGCTGCGCCAGTTCCATAAGCCATGCCGTCATGTTGGTCGGCCGTGACGGCGGCCTCGACCTCGTGCTAGACGGCAGACCAGCCGATCTTCCTCGACACGCGGGCCTTTCGCCCGAGGCGGCCGAGGCTCTTTTCCGTTCCGGGACACTATAAAGATGAGTCACGACTACATCCGCGATGGCGCGGAGATCTACCGGCGGTCCTTCGCCATCATCCGCGCCGAGGCCGACCTTGGCCGTTTCCCACCCGAAGAGGAAAAGGTGGCCGTCCGCGTCATCCATGCCGCCGGCATGGTGGAAGTGGCGCACGACCTTGCGTTCGGTCCTGGTGCGGTCGCGGCTGCGAAAGCGGCGCTCGAAGCCGGTGCTCCGGTGATTTGCGACTCCCGAATGGTGGCCAACGGCATCACCCGCGCTCGCCTACCGGCCAGTAACGACGTGATCTGTACCCTCGACGATCCCTCCGTGCCGACCTTGGCGCTCACCATTGGCAACACCCGCACCGCGGCGGCCATGATGCTGTGGGGAGAGCGCCTCAAGGGTGCCGTTGTTGCCATTGGCAACGCGCCCACCGCTCTCTTCCACCTGTTCGAGATGCTTGATGCCGGCGCTCCCAGGCCCGCGGCGGTGATTGGAATGCCGGTTGGTTTCGTCGGGGCTGCCGAGTCCAAGGAAGCGCTGATCGCCGATGGCCGGGTGCCCTACATCGTGGTGCGCGGACGCAAGGGCGGCTCGGCCATGGCCGCCGCCGCCATCAACGCGCTGGCGAGCGAACGCGAATGACCAAGCCCGGAACGCTCCATGGTGTTGGCGTCGGACCGGGCGATCCCGAACTGGTTACCGTCAAGGCGGCGAGGCTGATCGGCGCGACGCCGGTGCTTGCTTATTTCGCCAAGAAGGGGCGGCGCGGCCATGCCCGCACAATTGTCGAGCCCTATGTTCGCCCGGGCACCGAGGAGTTGCCGCTCCACTACCCGCTCACCACCGAAATGAGTTTTGCCGATCCGCTTTATGTGCGTGAGGTCGGCGGCTTTTATGCCGAAGCGGCCGAAATGTTGGCCAGCCATCTCGCCGCTGGTCGCGACGTCGTTCTGATCGCCGAGGGCGATCCTTTGTTCTATGGCTCCTTCATGCACCTCTACGTGCGTCTCAAGGACCGTTTCCCGGTTCGGATCACGCCGGGCGTCACGGGTTTCTCCGGCTGTGCATCGGCGGCCGGGTTGCCGATGACCTGGGGCGACGACGTTCTTGCCGTGCTGCCGGGCACGCTTGGTGAGGACGACCTCGCCGCTCGCCTCGAAGGCGCAGACGCGGCGGTGATCATGAAGCTTGGCTCGAACTTCCCAAAGGTCAGGCGCGCGATCGTCCGGGCCGGCCTTGAGCGGCGCGCGATCTACATCGAGCGTGGTTCGATGCAAGGCGAAATCGTGCTGCCTCTCAACGAGAAGACCGACGATGCCTCGCCTTACTTCTCTTTGATCCTGATCGGTGGCGAGGGACGACGGCCATGAGGGAGACGGGCGAGATTCTGGTGGTCGGCCTTGGTCCGGGTCCTGATGTCTGGCGAACGCCGGAGGCAAGCGCGGCCCTCGAACAGGCGACCGACCTTGTGGGTTACGAACCCTATCTCGCTCGCTGCCCGGAACGGCCAGGTCAGGCGCGCCACGGCAGCGACAATCGCGTCGAACTCGAGCGGGCGCGCCTTGCCATCGAACTCGCCCGCGCCGGTCGCGTTGTCGCCGTTGTCTCGGGCGGCGATCCCGGTGTCTTCGCCATGGCGGCTGCGGTTGTCGAGGCGGTGGAGGCAGATGAAGCGGCGCGCGATCTCAAGGTCACCGTATTGCCCGGCGTTTCGGCCATGCAGGCGGCGGCTGCTCGGCTTGGTGCGCCGCTTGGGCACGATTTCTGCGCCATCTCGCTGTCCGACAATCTCAAGCCCTGGGCACTTGTCGAGAAGCGGCTTCGCGCCGCTACCGAGGGCGATTTCGTCATTGCGCTCTACAATCCCGCCTCGAAAGCACGGCCGACCCGCATCTTCGACGCTTTCGAGCTCTTGAGAAGCCTGAAGGCCGGCGTGACTCCGGTCGCCTTCGCCCGGGCCGTTGGTCGACCCGACGAGCGGATCGTGGTGACGACGCTCGCCGACGCCGATCCGTCCATCGTCGACATGGCGACGATGGTCATCATCGGCTCGTCGGAAAGCCGGCTGATCGACCGGCCCGGCGGAACGCCGTGGATTCTCAGCCCGCGTCAGTCGAGGGGAGGGGCGGCATGAACGAGCCGCGTCTCGATGTCGGCCATCACGTCGTCGAGCTCGTGAAAGGTGGTGACGGTCACCGGTTCGGGCGGCGCCACCATGATCACTGGCAAGCCCAGACGACGCGCCGCCGCGACCTTGCCATAGGTGGCGTCGCCACCGGCATTCTTGGTCACCATGATCTCAACGCCCTCGGCCTGCATCAGCCGGGCCTGCGACTCCTCGTCGAACGGACCGCGCTCAAGCAGCAGGCGGTAGTCCGGCAAGTTCAGCTCGTGCGGAGGATCGATGGAGCGGACGACATAATGATGCTGCGGCGCCGCCTCGAAGGCGGAAAGGCCGAGCCGGCCGACGGTCAGGAAAACGCACCGCGGCTCGGCGCCGAGAGCAGCGCAGGCAGCATCGAGATCCGGAACCTCAAGCCAGTTGTCGCCCGGAACGGGTTTCCACGGCTCGCGGGTGTAGCGGACGAGCGGCACGCCGGTCATCTCGCTAGCCGCCACGGCGTTGGCCGAGATGCGAGCGGCGAAGGGATGGGTGGCGTCGATCAGGAGATCAATGCTCTCATCGCGCAGGAAGGCGGCGAGGCCGTCGATCCCCCCGAACCCGCCGACGCGAGTGTTGAGGGCTTGCGCCGCCGGTTCGTGGGTGCGGCCGGCCAGCGACAGCAGCGCCCAGATATCCTGGCGCTTTTGCAGACGCTCGGAGAGGCGCGAGGCCTCTGTGGTCCCGCCCAGGACGAGAATGCGCATCGGTCTTGCGGAGTCCCCCATGGCTGAAACCTCCCTTTCACCCTGGCTGACGATCGTCGGCCTCGGAGAGGACGGTCTCGACGGTCTCTCTCCTGCGGCAGTTTCGGCCATCGCACAAGCGGGTTTCATCGTAGGCGGCCGTCGACATCTCGATCTCATCAAGGCCGAGCCGGCGATATCGCTCGCTTGGCCGTCGCCGCTCAAGGACGCTTTCCCGGACATCTTGGCCCGGCGCGGCAGTCCGGTGGCGATACTCGCCTCCGGTGATCCCTTCTTCTATGGCGTCGGCTCGCTTTTGGCCGAGATCGTCGATTCCCGGGAAATGATCGTGCTGCCGGCACCCTCCGCTTTTGCGTTGGCTGCCGCCCGGCTCGGCTGGCCGGGACAGGATGTCGTCCGCGTCAGCCTGCATGGCAGGGCGCTTGAACGCGTGCTGCCGCATGTCCAGCCTGGAGCCCGCCTGCTCGCCCTGTCCTGGGATGGCACGACGCCGGCAAAGCTCGCCGAGCTCCTGACGACGCGCGGCCTCGGCAACAGTCGTCTTACCGTGCTGGAAGCGATGGGAGGCCTCAGGGAGCGTCGTCGATCCGCCGTTGCCGGAGCCTTCGACATCGACAACATCGATCCCCTCAATCTGGTCGCCGTAGAGGTCGAGGGCGGACAGGACGCTCGCGTCATCCCCTTCACGCCCGGCCTGCCGGACGACTGGTTCGAACATGATGGGCAGATCTCCAAGCGCGAGGTCAGGGCGCTCACCATCGCCGCGCTTAGACCCACGCGTGGCGAGACGCTGTGGGACGTCGGCGCGGGATCGGGCTCGGTCGCCATCGAGTGGATGCTGTGCGATCCTTCGCTGCGCGCCTTCGCCATTGAAGAAAGCGCGACACGTGCCGCCCGCGTTGCCCGCAACGCCCAAGCCTTTGGCGTTCCAGATCTTCGTGTGATCGAGGCCAAGGCGCCGGATGGCTTCGACGCTCTTCCCGATCCCGACGCGATCTTCATCGGTGGCGGTTCGGGCGATCCGGGCGTGGTCGACGCCTGCGTCGATCGGCTCAGGTCAGGCGGACGGCTGGTCATCAATGCGGTTACGGTGGAAACGACAGCCGAGGTGTTTGCCCTTCAAGCTCGGTTAGGTGGCGATCTCAAGCAAGTCGCCATCTCCCGGCTTGATCGCATCGGCGGCTTCCATGCGCTGCGGCCGGCTCTGCCGGTGGTCCAGTGGGCTTGGGTGAAGCCGTGAGCGGCCGGATGGCCATTGGTGTCGGATGCCGACGAGGCGCTTCGGCCGAGGCGCTCATCCGGTTGATCGATATGGCGAAGACAGGTCGCGCGCCCGCCATTGGCCTGTTCACCATTGAAGACAAGCGCGGAGAAGCGGGATTGAGCGAGGCGGCGGAACGCCTTGCACTGCCGCTCGTCTTCTTGTCCCGCGATGCGCTTTCGGCGATGGCCGACCGAATCGTGACGCCGTCACCGGCCGCGTTGGCTCGTTTCGGCGTTCCATCGGTGGCTGAAGCCGCCGCGCTCGCCGCCTTTGCCGGCCGGGCGCGCCTTGTCGTTCCGCGCCGCGCCGAAGACGGCGTCACCGTCGCCGTGGCCGAGGAGATACAGGAATGACCGTGCATTTCATCGGCGCCGGCCCCGGCGCGCCCGACCTCCTGACGCTACGTGGCCGCGATCTGATCGCCGCCTGCCCCGTCTGTCTCTACGCGGGCTCTCTGATCCCGCCGGCCATTCTGGCCCACTGTCCCGAAGGTGCGCGTATCGTCGACACGGCGCCGCTGTCGCTCGAAGAGATCGAAGCGGAGTATCTGAAGGCGCAAAGGAACCGCCAGGACGTGGCACGCCTTCATTCCGGCGATCTTTCGGTCTGGAGCGCTCTTGGCGAGCAGATCCGACTGCTGGAGAGACACGCCATTCCCTACACGGTAACGCCCGGCGTGCCGGCTTTCGCGGCGGCGGCGGCGGCGCTCGGTCGCGAGTTGACGCTGCCGGAGGTTGGCCAATCCCTGGTGCTGACGCGCACCTCCGGCCGGGCTTCCGCCATGCCGGAGAAGGAGAAGCTCTCGGCCTTCGCCGCCACTGGCGCGACGCTCGCCCTTCATCTCTCCATCCACGTTCTCGACCGCATCGTCGAGGACCTCACGCCTTATTATGGCGCCGACTGTCCAGTCGCTGTCATCTATCGCGCGAGCTGGCCGGATGAGCGGATCGTCAAGGGAACGCTGGCGACCATTCTTGCCGAACTCCAGACCGCGCCCATGAAGCGGACGGCGCTCATTCTGGTTGGGCGGGTGCTTGGCGCCGAAGACTTCCGGGCAAGCGCCCTCTATTCGGCCGACTATCAACGCCGCTTCCGGGGGCGCGATTCGCGGGCCGGGGAGGGTGAGGACTAGGCTTGTTTGAAGCCTGTACTGGCCAGCAGTCCGCCGGTCCGGTCGAACAGGACGACTTCCAGTTCCATGCCGCTGCCGGCGACTACCTTGGCGGCGGTCGCAAAGCCGCGCTCGGCCACGGCTTCGGCGATGGGAAGGCCGACCGTGTGGCAAAGCGTGAGAGCTTCCAGGGCGGTGTTGGCCTTGCCAATGCTCTCGACGAGATTTCTGTCTCCGCCAAGGTCGGCGACAATCGCCGAAAGCGCCAGGAGGTCGACCGACCCTCGCTTGGAGTGAAGGTCGAGAAGGCCCTGGCCGAGTTTCACGCCCTTGGCGAATCCGAGCGCCAGCGTCACGTGCGGCACAGGTGCTTTGCGGAGGTACTTCAGCGTACCGCCGACGAAGTCGCCCATGTCGATCAGTTGCACATCGTCGAGGCCGTGGAGGGTCTTCACCGCCTGCTCGGACGTGTTGCCGGTCGAAGCGGCGACATGGGAAAAGCCCGAGGCACGCGCCACGTCGATACCGCGCTGAATGGACGAGATCCACGCCGCGCAGGAAAAGGGGACGACGATGCCGGTCGTGCCGAGGATGGACAGGCCGCCGACAATGCCGAGCCGGCCGTTGAGCGTCCGCTCGGCCAGCCTTTCGCCATCCGCGATCGAGATCTCCACCTCGACATCCTCCAGTCCGCCGATGGTCGCGCGCGCCTCGTCGAGCGTCCGGGCGATCATGGCGCGCGGTACCGGATTGATCGCCGGCTCGCCGATGGCGAGCGGCAGGCCGGGGCGCGTGACGGTGCCGACACCAGGTCCTGCGCGGAAGACGAGGCCTGCGCCTTTCTCTGCCGGTCGAACGGTCGCGAGAATGAGGGCGCCGTGGGTGACGTCGGGATCGTCGCCGGCATCCTTGACCACGCCCGCCTGTGCCCACCCGGCGCCGGTTGCCGTAACTGCCAGCGAGAAGGACGGGGTTTGGCCGCCCGGCAGCGTCACCGTTACGGGGTCGGGGAAGTGACCCTGGACAAGATGCTCGAAGGCGGCACGGGTCGCGGCGGTGGCGCAGCTGCCGGTGGTCCAGCCGCGCCTCAGGTGTGGCGTATCCCCGCCCGCTTCCTTGTCCGTATCCGCCATCGAACGCCCGATCCTTTCGGGCGACAAGGTCGACGCTGTCTGCTATCCGGTCAAGGGGAAAGGTAAGGCGGTGATGAAGGGTTTCTTGGTCGCATCGGTACGCTCCGGCGCCGGCAAGACGACGTTGTCTCTGGGGCTGATGGCAGCCCTCGCCCGGCGCGGATTGAAGGTCGCACCGGCCAAATGCGGCCCGGACTATATCGATCCGGCCTTCCATGCCGCCGCCGCCGGTCGGCCTGGAGTCAACCTCGATAGTTGGGCGATGACGCCGGACCAGGTGCTGGGCCTCGCTACGCATCAGGCCGATGATGCCGACCTGTTGGTGGCCGAGGGGCTGATGGGCCTCTTCGATGGCGTCGGACACCAGCCCGGCCGGACCGGTTCGTCGGCCGACATCGCCGCCGCCCTCGGTCTGAAGGTGCTGCTGGTGCTCGACGTGACCGGGCAGTCGACCTCGGCAGCCGCCGTGGCGCTTGGCGCCAAGCTTCTCGATCCGCGCCTGACGGTCGTCGGCGTCGTCCTCAATCGCGTCGGATCGGAGCGGCACCGTCGGCTCTGCACGGAAGCCGTCGAGGCACTCGGCCTCCCGGTACTCGGCGCGTTGCCGCGCGAGACGGCCGTCGAGTTGCCGGAGCGGCATCTCGGTCTCGTCCAGGCCGAGGAAACGGATGATCTCCGCCGCCGGCTCGATGCGCTCGGCGATTTCGTGGAGCGCCACGTCGAGATCGGCCGCCTGATCGAGCTGTGCGGCGACGCCGAAACGCCGATAGCCACTGCTTCCGCGCCCCTGCTCTTGCCGCCCGGCCAGCGCATTGCGCTCGCTCGCGACGCCGCCTTCAGTTTCGTCTATCCGCACCATCTCGCAGCCTGGCGGGCGGCCGGGGCTGAAATCCTGCCCTTCTCGCCACTGGCCGACGAGGGTCCGGATCCCACGGCCGACGTGTGCTGGCTTCCGGGCGGGTATCCCGAACTCCATGCCGGCGAGATCGCTGCTGCCGATGGTTTCCTAAGCGGTCTCAGGGCCTTTGCCGCGGAAAAGCCGGTACATGGCGAATGCGGTGGCTACATGGTGTTGGGGGCGTGGCTCGTCGATGCTGAGGGAACTCGCCATGCCATGGCCGGTCTGCTCGGTCTCGAAACGAGCTACGAAAAGCGGCGGCTGCATCTCGGCTATCGGCGGGCAAGGCTGTTCTCAAGCGGCCCTCTCGGGCCGGAGGGCGCCGTGCTCAGCGGTCACGAGTTCCACTACGCCACGATCCTGACCACCGGCGCGGACGATCCGCTTGCCGACGTTTCCGACGCACACGGTGGTGCGCCTGCGCCAGACGGATCGCGGCGCGGCACCGTGAGCGGCAGCTTCTTTCATGCGATTGCCCGCATGGATTAAGGGTCAGGTGAAGCGCGCAGCCTCATCGATCAGGGTTGTGACGAGCCGTTCGAGCTGCGCCGTCGCCTTGTCGTTGCCAAGGTTGCCCCGTTCGTCGAAGGCCTTGTCGGCATTGGGCACGGCCACCTGTTGCGTGAGCACGCGAGCCCCCAGGGCATTTTCCAGGATCAGTCTCAAATGCATCAGCGAGCGGATGCCCGCGAAATGGCCGGGCGACGCGGCGCCGATGGCGAAGACGCGCCCGGTCCAGAGGCCGCGATAGCGGTCGTCGCGGATGCGGCTAAGCCAGTCGATGGTGTTCTTGAGAAGCGGTGTAACCGACTGATTGTATTCCGGCGAGGCGATGAACACGCCATGCGACGCCATAAGGAGATCCGCGAGTTTCAGCGTTGGGTCGGGGACGCCCCGTGCGGCCTCCAGATCTCCGTCATAGAGTGGCATCGGATAGTCGGCGAGCGATATGAGCCGCACCTCGGCGTCGCGCAACGCCAGCTCGCGCGCCAGGAGGGCCGCGAGGCGGCCGTTGTAACTGCCGCCGCGCGTCGAACCGGACAGCACCAGCAAGTTTGGTCGTCCCCTCATGGAAGGACTACTCCAACGCCCGGCGCGGGACAGGAAACCCCGGTACCCCCAAGGCCGCAATAGCCGCCCGGATTCTTGGCGAGATACTGCTGGTGGTAGTCCTCGGCGAAATAATAGGGTCTGGCCGGTTCGATCGTGGTGGTGATCGCGGCCGGCCGTCCGGCTTGGTCGAGCGCCTTGGCATAGACGTCACGGACGGACTCCGCCACGGCACGCTGCGCCTCGTCATGCACGAAGATCACCGAACGGTACTGCGTACCGACGTCGTTGCCTTGACGCATGCCCTGCGTCGGGTCGTGGCTCTCGAAGAACAGGCGGACAAGATCGGCATAGGAGATTGTACTCGGGTCGAACACCACCTCCACCGCCTCGGCATGCCCAGTGCGCCCTGAGCAGACCTCTTCGTAGGTCGGATTCTCGGTGAAGCCGCCGATATAGCCGACCGACGTCCGGTAGACGCCCGGCAGGCGCCAGAACAGCCGCTCGGCGCCCCAGAAGCAGCCAAGGGCGAAGATGGCAACCGCGTGCCCCTCGGGCACCGGACCTTTCAGTGGTCGGCCGTTGACGAAATGGGTCTCGGCGGTGGCGATTGGCCGGTCGCGGCCCGGCAGAGCCGAATCGGGTGTCGGCAGGGTGGCCGGTTTCCGGAGTGATTCAAAAAAGGGCATGGTTTTCCTTGTCTCCCGGTCCTGTCGGATGCGGCTCGCCAGGGAACAGGGTTCCCAAGATGGGACCGTTGCAACTGCTTTGCAAGACGGCCTTGGCTGGCGCTCGATGACCGCTTTGCTATAACGGGCACCGAGAGGAGACCTTTACCCATGGCGTCCCGCAAGCTTGACCGGTCACTGATCCGCGGCTTCGACCTGTTCCGCGACATGACCGAAGAAAACCTGGATGCCGTTCTCGCCACGGTGCAGGTGCGCACCGTCGATCCCGGCGAGCCTGTGTTCAGCCAGGGAGCGCCAGCCGATGAGTTCTTCCTTTTGCTCAATGGCCACCTGAAGGTCGTTCAGGTGACGCCATCGGGCGAACAGGTCGTCGTGCGCCACGTACTGCCCGGCGAGGTTTTCGGCATCGCAAAGGCCATCCGCCGAACCGATTACCCGGCGACCGCCGAGGCGGTGACGGAGAGTCTCGTTCTTGTCTGGATGTCGTCGCAGTGGCAGGACTTCGTGGCGCTCAACCCTGTCCTGGCGGTCAATGCCCTTGAGGCGGTGGGCGAGAGACTGCAGGAAGCGCACACGCGCATTCGCGAACTCTCGACCGAAGAAGTGGAGCGTCGCGTCGCCCATGCGTTGCAGCGCCTCGTCCGGCGTGCCGGACGAAAGGAGCCGGACGGCAGCATCCTCATCGACTTTCCGCTGACCCGCCAGGACATCGCGGAGATGACGGGCACCACGCTGCACACGGTCAGCCGTCTGCTCAGCGCCTGGGAGGGGCAGGGAGTCGTTCGCAGCGCGCGACGTCGCATAGCTGTTACCGACGAGAGCCGGTTGGCCGCGCTCGCTCACGGCGGAAAGTCCTAGAGCCAGCCCAGACTGGCGGCGGCGATCACCGCGAGTGACAGAGCGCCGATCCAGAGTGGTGGCGCGAGCGAGCGGCGCCGGCGGTCGTCGGATCTCTCGGTCCGGGCGGCGATTGTCTCGATGGCGTCAAAGAGACGCGGCAGGCGCGGAGCGAGGGCGATAAGGTCGCCGGCCGCCGACACCGCCGTCTCGATGCGGCCGATCGGACCGAGGTTGCGCGTTATCCAGCTGCTGACCACCGGCTCGGACACCTTCCACATGTCGAGATCGGGGTCGAGGCTGCGTGCCACCCCCTCGACCACCACCATGGTTTTCTGGAGAAGGATGAGTTCCGGCCGCGTCTGCATGGCGAACAGCTCGGTCGTCTCGAACAACTGGTTGAGCAACCGCGACATGGCGATTTCCGAGGCTGGAACGCCATGAAGCGGCTCGCCGACCGCTCGAAGCGCCTGGGCGAAGGTCTCCAGCTCCTGCTCGGGCGGCACGTAGCCGGCCTCGAAATGCACCTCCGCAACGCGCCGGTAGTTTCGGGTAATGAAGCCGTGCAGGATTTCGGCAAGAAACCGGCGTTCGCGCGGGCCGAGGCGCCCGACGATGCCGAAGTCGACGGCGACGACCCGTCCGGCGCTATCGACGAAGAGATTGCCCTGATGCATGTCGGCGTGGAAGAAGCCGTCGCGCAGCGCATGCCTCAGGAAGGACTGCAGCAGCGTGGCGGCGAGCTTCGGCAGATCATGGCCGGCGGCCCGGATCGCCGCGACGTCCGACAGCTTGATGCCGTCGACCCATTCCATGGTGAGGACCGAGCGGCTGGTCCGTCTCCAGTCGACGGCCGGCACTCGAAAATCCTCATCACTGGCCGTGTTCTGCGCCATCTCCGACAAAGCCGCCGCCTCGAGGCGCAGGTCCATTTCCAGCGTCAGCGAGCGGGCCAGCGTGTCGACCACCGCGACCGGACGGAGCCGGCGAACGCGTGGCGCGAGCCGTTCGATCAGCCGGGCGGCAAGGTAGAAGCCGGCGAGATCGGAAGCGATGCGCCGGTCGATTCCGGGACGCAGCACCTTTACCGCCACATCGCGACAGCCATTCCGATCGGTCACCGCTGCCTTGTGGACCTGGGCTATCGAGGCCGCCGCGATTGGCCCGCCGAGTTCGGGAAACAGTCGGGCCGCTTCCGGGCCGAAGCTTTCGCCAATGACCGCCCGAGCCCCGGCAAGACCGAAGTCCGGCATGGCATCCTGCAGCTCGGCAAGGTCGGTCGCGAGCGCCGCGCCGACCAGGTCGGGGCGTGTGGCGAGGAATTGGCCGAGCTTGACGTAGGACGGACCGAGGCGGGAAAAGGCGATGGACAGCCGCTCTGCCCGACTGGCCGCGCCGCGCCGACGGATCGCCCCGGCAAGCAGCAATGCAACGGAGACGGCAAAGGGTCGCGGCTCCGGCAAAGGCAAAGCGTTGATCACCCCCTCGCGGGCGAGCACCCAGGAGGCGCGGACGAGGCGAGCGATATCGACGGGTAGCATTCGGGCGGTTCCTTGAGGAGCGTCAGATCTTGACGCCGACGTGGAGCGCCACGACGCCGAGAGTCATGTTGGTATAGCCGACGCGAGAGAATCCGGCGGCCTCGATCATGGCCTTGAAGCGCTCCTGGTCCGGGAAGCGGCGGATCGATTCGACGAGATAGCGATAGCTCTCCTCGTCTTTGGCGACGACCCGGCCGATCTTCGGCACCAGATGGAAGGAATAGAGGTCATAGACCTTGTCGGCGACCGGCGCATCGACATGCGAGAACTCGAGGCAGAGGAAACGGCCGCCCGGCTTCAGCACGCGGAAGGCTTCGGAAAGCGCCTTGTCGATCTGGGGTACGTTCCGAATGCCGAAGGCGATCGTGTACGCGTCGAAGCTGGCGTCGGCCCAGGGTAAACTCTCTGCGTTGGCTTCGACGAACTCCATCTTGTCGAGGCCGCGCGCCCGCGCGCGATCGCGGCCGACCTCCAGCATCGAGGAGTTGATGTCGGCGACGGTGATCTCGGCCGTACGATTCGAGCGCTCGGCGATGCGGAAGGCGATGTCACCGGTGCCGCCAGCCATGTCGAGCACCTTGAACGGGCGCCGTCCCGAGCGCGGCGGGGCGAGGCGGGAGACCATGGCATCCTTCCAGAGCCGGTGCAGGCCGCCCGACATAAGGTCGTTCATCAGGTCGTAGCGCCCGGCGACCGAATGGAAGACGCTGTCGACGAGGCCCTGCTTTTCGCCTGGGTTGACCTCGCGAAAACCAAAGGAAGTGCTGTTGTCCGTCATCGTCCGTCCCGTCCTGCCATAAGTCTCGCGCCAGCGGCGCGCCCGCGACCATAGCCGAAGAGAACGGCGGGCGCTATGTTGGCGGCGCGACAGGGCAAAGCGTGTCAGGGAGTAGGTCCGGGAATGCCAGAACTGCCGGAAGTGGAGACGGTGCGGCGCGGCCTCCAGCCCGTGCTAGAGGGGGCGATCATCTCGGCGGTGGCGCTGGCGAGACCGTCGCTTCGCTACCCCTTTCCCGAGCGTTTCGCGGAGCGCCTCGGCGATCGGCGGGTTATCGGCCTCGGTCGTCGCTCGAAGTATCTTCTCTGGGAGATCGAGGGCGGCGAGACGCTGCTTGCCCATCTCGGCATGTCCGGCTCGTTCAGGGTCGAAGGTCTTGCTGGGGCGGATCCGACCGAATCCACGCCGGGCGGCTTTGCTTTGGCCCGGTCGCGGGACGCTCGTCACGATCACGTCCGCTTCGAGCTGAAGAGCGGGGCGGTGGTTGTCTATAATGACCCTCGGCGCTTCGGCTTCATGGATCTTCTGGCGACTGCCGACCTGGAACGGCACCCGCGCCTCGCCGGGCTGGGCATCGAGCCGACCTCCAATGTCTTCTCGGCCGCGACGCTGGCTGCCTTCGCCGAAAGACGAACACCGCTGAAGGCGGCGCTTCTGGATCAGGCCGTCGTCACCGGTCTCGGCAATATCTATGTCTGCGAAGCATTGTGGCGGGCAGGGCTGGATCCGCGCCGGCCGGCATCGGTGCTTGCCGATCCGGAGGTGGCCGACAAGCTCGCGGGCGCGATCCGTGCCGTCATCGCCGAGGCGATCGAGGCCGGCGGTTCGACCCTGCGCGATCACATGCGGACCGATGGCACGCTGGGGTATTTCCAGCACCGCTTTGCCGTCTACGACCGTGAGGGTGAGTCTTGCCGGCGGCCGGGGTGTGGCGGGACGGTGGCGCGGATCCGGCAATCCGGGCGATCAACCTTCTTTTGTACATCCTGCCAGCGCTGACGGCGTTGACGGCGGGCGCTTCACCGTCTATAAGCCCGCCCCAAGGACGGTGGCCGGCGGTCGTCGGCCGCCTGATAGATTTATGTCGTCCGTGTGGCCGGGCTCGGCAGCCGCGGCGGCTCAACAACAAGTCCCGGCGTGGCCGGGAGAGAGAAAGGCTTTAGAATGGCCAATACGTCGTCGGCCAAGAAGGCGACCCGCAAGATCGCGGCTCGTACCGAAGTCAACAAGGCCCGTCGCAGCCGCATGCGGTCCTTCGTTCGCAAGTTCGAGGAAGCCATCGCTGCTGGCGACAAGACCGCCGCCACCGAAGCTTTCAAGGCGGTCGAGCCGGAGATCATGCGGGCGGCTACCAAGGGTATCGTTCACAAGAACACCGCCTCGCGCAAGGTGTCGCGTCTCGCCGCCCGTCTGAAGACGGTCAGCGCCTGATACAGGACGCCTGACGGCGTCTTTGCGACTCTATTTGTGTCATGAGCAAGCCTATTTGGGCCCGGCTTTGAGCTGGGCCCTTTTGCTTTTCCGGCTCGCACGGTCGGGGTTTGCACCCTCTTTGCCCCGAGAGTCGGGTGACAGATTTTTCTTCTATAAAACAAATAGATAGACATACGTCAGGTTCAGGCAAGGAAGAATCCGGGAGCTCGGAAACGAAAACGCGGCTAATGAATGGCAGAGCAGCCGGCGTACGACCAAAGAGGGTTTGGCGGGAAGGGTGGCCGCAAATGTTTGAATCCCATAGCGTTCGCCGTTCACTCTTCCGGGGGCGTCCGCTCCGGTAAAAAGCAGGTTAACGACATAGGAAGATTCGGCTCTTGCTCCCCCCATGGGCCCTGTGTATGGTCAGCCCAGTTGAAGCGAGCGAGCCAATAAGTCGCTTGTGAAAGCAAACTAAAGCAGGGGGCTAGCCGTCGGTAATTCATAAAGTGCGATAGCCGAGGCAAGTAGCCAACTCAATCCAGTAAAGGTAATTCAAGATATATGCGCTTTCTGCGCATGGTTTTGTTTTGTCTTTTCTGTTTGGTCATTTCGGGGTGGTGGGGCAATCTTGGGTGCGGGGTCATTCAACGAAGATCCGGGCTATGCGGGAGACGTTGGCGTGCGCGAGACTTGGGAGGCGCTTGCCGCCGATCCCTCGGCTGTGCTGATCGATGTTCGGACCGTGGCGGAATGGAACTTCGTCGGGCTTCCGGACCTTGAAAGCATCGGCAAACGCGTTCTGCTCATCGAGTGGCAGCGCTTTCCGGACATGGCCGTCAACCAGGTCTTCGCCGACGAGCTGAGGGAGGCGCTTGCCGACCTCGGTGTTGGCGCCGACGCGCCGCTCTATTTCATTTGCCGATCGGGAGCGCGCAGTCGATCTGCGGCAACCTCGGCAACGGCCGGTGGTTTTGTGCGGGCCTTTAACGTGGCAGGTGGTTTCGAGGGGGCGCTCGGCCCGGATCGGCACAGGGGCTGTGTCGATGGCTGGAAGGCGAGCGGTCTGCCCTGGATCCAGAGTTGAACCGATGCGTTGGACGGTGGCGGCCATATGGCCGGCGTGCGCGCGGATCGGGAGAGCTGTCACACTGATCACATGCTGAGTTCCGGAAACTAGGGCTCCGGTAGGTGACGGGTTTCCGCCCGTCACGAGTGTTTCTGTCGGCCTTGCGGTCGATGAGAGTTGAAAGGTCGCCTTCCCCAGGGGAGCGCGCTCTTTCCCCCGCCGACCATTCATCGGCGGAAGCAAATGGTCTCCCGGAACGCGTGTTCGGAAGACCGACGAAGGGCGCTCCTGGCGGAGGCGTTTTTCGGGTGAAAGACTGGTATAGAGTATAGGATGGAGGCCGAGAATGTTGGAAGCGGAAGCCGGCGGCGTCGCTGGAGCGGCAGTTGGTCATGCCGATGCGTGGGCGCGCGTACGTGGCCGCCTCAAGGCCGATCTCGGCGAAGAGGTGTTTTCCTGCTGGTTTGCCGGCATGAATGTCGAGCAGATTGATGGAGGCACCGTCTGGCTTTCCGTGCCGAGCCGTTTTCTGAAGACCTGGATCTCCACTCACTATCGCGACAAGCTGGCCGCTCTCTGGCAGGCCGAAGGGCCGGCTTACAGGAAGGTCGAGGTGTCGGTGCGTTCCGCCATGCGGGCAAAGGTTGAAACGCCGGCTCGCTTCTCGACGCCAGAAGCGGCTCGTCAGACCGGAGCGCCGTCACCTCGCGTTACCGCTCCCGTGCGACAAGCCGCCGACTCCGCTTCCAGTCGTCTGTTCGACGACATCTCCTCCCCGCTCGATCCTCGCTACACGTTCGAGAATTTTGTCGAAGGTGCCTCCAATCGCCTGGCTCTGGCTGCTGCTCGTCAGGTCGCCGACGGTTCGGCCTCCGGCGTGAAGTTCAATCCTCTCTACATCCATTCCTCGGTCGGTCAGGGCAAGACGCACCTTCTTCAGGCGCTCACCCACCGTCTCAAGGCCGAGCACCCGGAAATGCGCGTGCTGTATCTCACGGCCGAGCACTTCATGTACCGCTTCGTGCAGTCACTGCAGACCCAGTCGGCGATCGCTTTCAAGGAAGCGCTTCGCACCATCGATCTCCTGGTCATCGACGATATGCAGTTCCTTCATGGCAAGCAGATCCAGCAGGAGTTCTGCCACACCGTGAACACGCTGATCGACGGTGCCCGGCAGGTGATCGTTGCCGCCGACCGGCCTCCGGTCGAGCTGGAGACCATGGACGAGCGCGTCCGTTCGCGTCTTTCCGGCGGTCTGCTGATCGAGATCGGCGCCCCCGATGCGTCCTTGCGCCGGTCCATCGTCGAACGTCGCATCGCGCTCACCGCCCAGCATATGCCCGGCTTCTCCGTTCCCGACGACGTCATCGACTTCATCGTTCGCAATGTCACGACCTCGGGGCGCGATCTCGAGGGCGCGGTGACGCGCCTTGCCGGCCACAATCAGCTGACCGGGTTGACGCTGTCGCTTGCCATGGCCGAGACGACGCTAAAGGACCTCATTCGGGTGACCGATACCCGTCGCGTCAAGATCGAGGACATCCAGCGCGTCGTCTCCAAGCACTATAACGTGTCCAAGCAGGACCTCCTGTCCTCGCGCCGCACCCGCTCCATCGTCTGGCCGCGCCAGATCGCCATGTACCTGGCGAAATCGCTGACGCTGCGCTCGCTGCCGGAAATCGGTCGGCGCTTCGGCGGTCGCGACCACACCACCGTTTTGCATGCGGTACGCAAGGTCGAGGATCTGATCGGCTCCGACGAGGCGCTCACGCAGGAGATCGAGGTCCTGAAGCGCATGCTCGAGGCGTGAGGCCTGGACGTTCAAAACGGCCGGAAACGAAAAACGCCTGCGAAAACCCGCGCCGTTGACGGCATGCTGGCTTGCGGAAATTAGCAGTTGCCGTAATGTGCTCTTCCCCGCAGCCGCCCCGGCGGCGGCGGGGAGAACGGCCTAGAGCGTTCGCCGGCCTGACTGCAACAGCGGGCGGAGAGGCGGACGCTTCGGATTGTTTACGGGAGCAGCCGTATCTCGCTAGGGCAGGGTCTGCCTGATCGACGGATGCTCATCGCCAGATTTTCCGGAGGCCGCGCCGGTCGTGCCCAGCGCGACAGATCTGTGCGCGGCAGCCACGACAGACGGGTTTATCCATGCGCGTTACGCTGGAGCGGTCGCACCTCCTCGCTTCCCTTACCCACGTCCACCGTGTCGTCGAGCGTCGGAACACGATTCCGATTCTCTCGAACGTGTTGATCCGGACCGACGAAGGCCAGCTCAAGCTGAAGGCTACCGACCTCGACCTCGAGGCGCAGGAATCGGTGCCGGCTATCGTCGAGCGTCCGGGCGCCACCACGGTGCCGGCCCACATGTTCTACGACATCGTGCGCAAGCTGCCTGAAGGCTCGCAGGTTTCGCTGGAAGGGTCGGCCGATGGGGCCACGCTCTCCATTTCTTCCGGTCGCTCGCGCTTCTCGCTGCAGATGCTGCCGGAGAGCGACTTCCCCGACATCACCGTCGGCGAGCTCAGCCATGCCTTCACGCTCGAAGCCGGCGATCTCAAGCGGCTGATCGATCGCACCCAGTTCGCCATCTCCAACGAGGAGATCCGTTACTATCTGAACGGCATCTTCCTGCACACCGTCGATGGGCCCGATGGACCGCTGTTCCGGGCAGTTGCCACCGATGGCCATCGCCTTGCCCGCGCCGACATCGCCGCGCCGAATGGCGCCGAAGGCATGCCGGGCATCATCGTTCCCCGCAAGACTGTGGGCGAGATCCAGCGCCTCATCGAGGATCCCAAGGCCGAGCTCAAGGTCGAGCTGTCGGACGCCAAGATCAGGCTGACGGTTGGCAACGTGGTGCTGACCTCCAAGCTGATCGACGGCACCTTCCCCGACTATGGTCGGGTGATCCCCCAAGGCAACGACAAGGAGCTTCGCGTCGACAAGGCCGAGTTCGCAGAGGCCGTCGATCGCGTTTCCACGATCTCCTCCGAGCGCGGTCGCGCCGTGAAGCTGGCGCTCGCCGAAGGACGCCTGATCCTCACCGTCGTCAATCCCGACTCGGGCACCGCCACCGAAGAGGTGATGGTCGACTATGCCGACACGCCGCTCGAGATCGGCTTCAATGCCCGCTATCTGCTGGACATTGCCGGGCAGCTGACGTCGGAGACGGCGGTGTTCCATCTTGCCGACGCCGGTTCGCCGACGTTGATTCAGGATGCCGGTGATGGCGCCACGCTGTACGTGCTGATGCCGATGCGGGTGTAGTCCGCCGCCGCTGGAACGCCATGATAGAATCCCGTCCGGAGGCGAAGGTGCGCGTAAGCCGCCTTCGCCTTAACGATTTTCGCAACCATGCCGACCTGTCGCTCGACTTCTCGGGCCGGTCGGTGGTGCTCGTCGGCCAGAACGGCGTCGGCAAGACCAATGTTCTCGAAGCCCTTTCGCTGCTTTCCCCCGGCCGCGGCTTTCGCCGGGCGACGCTGGCGGACATGGCCCGGCTCGGCGGCCCCGGAGGTTTTTCCGTGCTGGCCGATGTCGAGGGGCCTTATGGAGCGGTACGGATTGGAACGGGATCGGTGCCCGACGAGCCGGGGCGACGGCTGCTTGTCGACGGCGAACCGCAGAAGGGCAGCGAGCGGCTGTCCGATCATCTGCGCCTGATCTGGCTCATCCCGGCCATGGATGGCCTGTTTACCGGCCCGGCAGGCGATCGCCGCCGCTTTCTCGACCGTCTGGTGCTGGCGGTCGACCCCGCGCACGGCCGGCGCGTGTCGGCCTACGAACAGGCCGTTGCCTCCCGCAATCGCCTGCTCGAGGCGCGCGATAGCGATCCCGCCTGGCTCGACGCCGTTGAAACCGAGATTGCCGCAACTGGCGTTGCCGTTGCGGCGGCCCGGCGCGAGACGGTGCATTGCCTTGCACGGCTCATCACGACGCGCCCGGACGGCGATGACGCCTTCCCCCGCGCGATCGTCCAGCTGACCGGTGACGTTGACGCGGCGCTCGATGGCGTGGCTGCGGCCGACGTCGAGGACTGGTTGAGGGCCGACCTCCGTGCCGGCCGTTCCCGAGATCGCGCCGCCGGCCGAACGCTGGTCGGCCCGCATCGCTCGGACCTCTCGGTTCGCCATGCCGAAAAGGACATGCCGGCCTCGGCCTCCTCGACGGGCGAACAGAAGGCGCTGCTGACCGGCCTCGTGCTCGCGCAGGCGGCGCTGGTCACCGAGCTGACCGGCAGCCCGCCGGTGTTGCTGCTCGACGAAGTGGCCGCCCACCTCGATGCCCGCCGGCGCCGGGCGCTGGTCGATCTGATTGCCGCGCTTGGCGTTCAGGCCTTCATGACAGGGACCGACGCCGCCCCGTTCGAAGCGTTTGCCGGCGAAACTGAAATCATCGCGATTCCAGACCCCGGCGAGCCGGATTTCCGGGAATTTTGAGCCTGATTCGCCCCATTTCCACCCGATTGCCGGACCATGGTGCGGCCACCATTGCCCCTGTGGACTAAATGCTCCCAGAGGTTATTGAAAAATAAAGGGTTTCAACCCCGCGCCCTGGGTGGTTGAAGCCATCCCCGCCAGCCTTTATGAGAACACAGGCGGGATGTTCCCGAGACGAGAAACGAAGGCCTCCATGACCGACACCACAGCCTACGACCCCGACGACTACGGCGCCGAATCCATCAAGGTGCTGAAGGGGCTCGACGCGGTGCGCAAACGCCCCGGCATGTATATCGGCGACACCGACGATGGCTCCGGTCTCCATCACATGGTCTACGAGGTGGTGGACAACGCCATCGACGAGGCGCTGGCCGGCCATGCCGACGTGGTGAAGGTCCGCCTCAATGCCGATGGCTCCTGCACGGTGCGCGACAATGGTCGCGGCATTCCCACCGACATCCACAAGGAAGAGGGCGTGTCGGCGGCCGAGGTCATCATCATGGCCGCCGCCGGTCTGCCGGGCATCTGGCGCTTCGTCGAGGGCATCAAGGTGCAGCTCGACCGGTTCCGCCGGCTGACGCTGCCCCAGGCGCACCGCATGGAACGGGCGCTGGCCGAACATGTCGAACTGGTCGACGCCATCGGCGCCGGTCAGCCGGAGAAAGCGGCGGCGGTCATTGGCGATCACCTCGACTGGCTCGGCGCCAGCCTGCCCAAGATCCGCGAGATCGGCCCGGACTACTTCTCCGGAAACCTGGAAGACGCGCACGTTCGCTGGGCGAGACGGTCGCCCGCGCCACCAATCGCCCCGGCGAGCCCCGTGGGCAACCGCACCGACGCATCGGATATCGCCCCACGCGCGGGGCACATGGAAATCAAGAGCCGAGAGGGCGCTTGAACGACGTCAAGCCGGCTCGCCGAGCCGGCGGACGATCTTGAAAACCGACTTAACAAGACGGAGGAAACCGATGAAATACGCTTCCTATCTCTCAGTCGTCGCCGGAGCCATCGCGCTGTCCACGGCCTTCCCTTCGGGATCGGCGCGGCGTCGGCCGCCCCCGTGAACTTCGAGATCGCCTTCAACCAGACCGAGACGCATCCCCAGTTCAAGGCGCTGCAGATGTTCGCCGAGGGCCTCAAGGCCCGCACCAACGGCGAGTACACGGCCGAAGTGTTCCCCAACGAGTTGCTCGGCGCCCAGAAGGAAACCGTCGAGATGGTGCAGACCGGCACGCTGGCCATGTCGGTGGCCGCCGCCAGCCTGCTCGAGAGCTGGAACCCCGACTTCTCGGTGTTCAACCTGCCCTACCTCTTCAACAGCATCGACGAGCAGAAGAAGGTCCTCAACAACCCCGAGATCGTCGGCGACCTCTACAAGTCGGTGTCCGACCAGGGCGTGATCGTTCTCGGCTCCTTCACCGCCGGTGCGCGGTCGGTCTATCTCAAGGACCGCTTCGTCAAGACGCCCGCCGACCTCGCTGGCGAGAAGATCCGCGTCATGCAGTCGGACACCAACGTCCAGATGCTGAAGTACATGGGCGGCGCCGGCATCGCCATGGGACAGGGTGAGGTCTACACCGCCATCCAGACCGGCGTTCTCGACGGCGGCGAGAACAACGAGATCGTCTATTCGTCACTCAAGCATGTCGAAGTTGCCCCGTACTACTCCTACACGCGCCACCTGATGATCCCCGACTACCTCGTGATGAACGTCGATCTCTTCAACGGCCTGCCGGACGACATCAGGACGATCGTCACCGAAGAGCTGGCCAAGGCCTTCGACTATGAGTTCGACGCCTTCGCGGCCGATGCCGCCCAGGCCCGGGCCGATGCCGAGAAGGCCGGCGGCAAGTTCAGCGAGGACGTCGACATGGATGCCTTCCGCGCCGCGGTGAAGCCGCTGGTCGACAGCAAGCTGACCTCCGACGTCACCAAGACGATCTACCAGAAGATCGAAGCGCTGCGCTGATCCTGTGAAGTCCCCCGACCGTCCCGCCCCTGCGGCGGACGGCGGCCGGGGGACTGCCCGCAAACTCCAGGCGCCCCGGAACCCCGGGCTGCCGCCGGTCCCGGGACGGGGGTGGAACCAATGGAAACGATCAAGCGAAGGGTCGACCAGATCCTTGCCTTCTGCTGCATTCTCTTGTGCGGACTTCTCACCGTCGTCGTGACCTGGCAGGTGGCCAGCCGCTATCTCCTCAGCAGCCCCGGCGCCCAGTCGGAAGAACTGGCCAAGATCATGTTCGTCTGGCTGACGCTGTTCTCGGCCGCGCTGCTGTTCGGCGAAAAGGGCCACATGAACATCGGGCTCCTTTGCGACTCGCTGTCCATCCGCTGGAGGCTGTCGCTCCAGATCCTGACCAGCGTCCTGATCCTCGCCTTCTGCGTCGCCATCCTGGTGGTGGGCGGATGGGATGCCGTCGGCCGCACCATGCGCCAGACCAACGCCGCCATTCCCTACCTCTCTACCGGTCAGATCTATCTGGCGCTGCCGATCTGCGGCGTCTTCTCCAGTTTCTACTGCATCTACAACATCATCTGCGATTGGCAGCGCCTCGCGGCCGTCATTTCCGCCCATCGCCCCGAGACGGAGGACTGACCGATGCCGAATGCCGCAGACATCGGGCTGATCATGCTCATCAGCATTCCGATCCTTCTCGCCATCGGGGTGCCGATCAGCATCAGCATGGGCATCGGGTCGGTCCTCGCCATGGCCACCATCTTCACCTTCGACCGAATGGCGATCACGGCGGCCCAGCGCATCTTCACCGGCGTCAACAGCTTCTCGCTCCTGGCGATCCCCTTCTTCGTGCTCGCCGGCATTATCATGACCAACGGCGGCATCGCCCGACGATTGATCAACTTCGCCAAGGCGCTGATCGGCTTCATTCCCGGCGCGCTGATGCAGACCAACATCGTCGCCAACATGCTGTTCGGCTCGATCAGCGGCTCCGGCGTCGCCGCGGCGGCGGCCATCGGCGGCGCCATCGGCCCGCAGCAGACGGCGGACGGCTACGACCCGGCGGCAGCCGCGGCGGCCAACATCGCCTCCGCCCCCTCCGGCATGCTCATCCCGCCCAGCAACACCTTCATCATCTACTCGCTGGCCAGCGGCGGCACCTCGGTCGCCGCCCTGTTCCTCGCCGGCTACATTCCCGGCATCCTCTGGGGTCTCGCCTGCATCATCCCGGCGCTGCTCTACGCGCGCCGCGCCGGGCACCGGGCGCAGGGCATGGGGCGGTTCAAGGAAAACTTCCGGGTGACCATCGAGGCCCTGCCGGCGCTGTTCCTGATCGTGCTGATCGTCGGCGGCATCATCTCCGGCATCTTCACGCCGACGGAAGCCAGCTGCATCGCGGTGATCTACGTCCTGGTCCTGTCGTTTGCCTACCGGACCATCACCGTGCAGATGATCCCGGGCTTCCTGCTCGACACCGCCAAGACCACCGGCATGATCATCTTCATGATCGGCATCTCCGCCGTCATGGGCTGGATCATGGCCTATGCCAAGATCCCCAACATCATCGCGACCTCGCTGCTGGGCTTCACCGACGATCCCATCCTCATCATGGTGATGATGAACGCCATCATGCTGCTCTTGGGCTGCGTGATGGACCCGACCCCGGCCATCCTGATCTTCGCGCCGATCTTCCTGCCGATCGCCATCTCGCTCGGGATCGACCCGGTGCATTTCGGCGTCATCATGGTCTTCAACCTGTGCATCGGAACCATCACGCCACCGGTGGGGACCCATCCTGTTCGTCGGGTGTCGCATCGCCAAGCTCAGGATCGAGGAGGTGTTCAAGCCGCTGCTGCTCTACTTCCTCGTCCTGGTCGCCATGCTGTTCGTGGTGACCTTCATTCCCGCGCTGTCGCTGGCGCTGCCCCAGGCGGCGGGATTCGTAAGGTGACGGTGATCGCCGAGCGCTGAGAACGACCCACGGCCTCGCCGACAACGGCGGGGCCGCCGGTCATTCGCGCACCAACCCGCCGAAATAGCGCAACCCGTAGGCGCGAACGTCGCGCACCCGGATCTCCTCGAAGCCGAAGAAGGCGCGATAGTCGCCGTCGACGATGTCGATGTAGTCGTGACCGTCGCGGCGAAAGCGAAAGCCGCCGAGAAAGCGAACCCGGCCGTAGAGCGCCGTGAGCGCCGCCTTGATGGTGGCGCCGGCCTCCGCGCCGGTGATCAGGTCTTCGCGCAACACCCGACCGTGATAGGCCATGGCCCAGACGGGGCGATCGCCCTGCCAGACGACCTCCTGGCCGGAAAAGTCGGTGCCGCCGAAATAGCTGTCGAGATAGCGGAAGTCGCCGTCGGCAAAGGAGAGATCGTGCGAGCCGGGCCGACAACTGACCGCCGGTGCGCCATCGCCGGCATAGGTGGCCGCCTTGGCGCGGATGATGAAGTCTTCGAGGGCGTCCATATGGGGCCTCCGGTTTACCTGCATCGACCCTAAGGCCACCCACTGTCGTTTCATGGCAGCAGGGGTGGATGCGACTTTCCCTTGCCGGCTCGGCTTTTGGCGCGGTGGACAAATCGCCTGGTTTGATGCACTTTCTCCTTCGGGTTGTGAGGACATGAAAGCGGTATGAACGCAGAGACGTTTCGCGCCTGGCGACAGAGCCAGGGCCTGACGCAGGACGAGGCGGCGCAACACCTCGGCCTCAAGCGAAGAATGATCCAGTATTATGAGCGGGGCGAGCGCGGCGGTCGGCGGGTGCCGATCCCCAAGCACGTCCGCCTCGCCTGCTGGGCCATCAGCCAGGGCATCCGCGATTTCGACGGTCGGGAGTCGGGCGAGTCGAAGGCGGCTGGGTAGGCGATCAGCGGCGATATCGGCCAGAGAGCTTTATCCTGCCCGAGATCCTCTGCCTTCGCAGAGGAGGACAGTGGGATATGAAGGGGAGCCCGGCAAGCGCCTACCTATCAGACTGTTTTATATCAATTAATTGTCATCCTCGCGAAGGCGAGGGCCTCAGAACGAGAAGGTCCCGACGGATGTATCAGGCTCCCCTAGCATCTGGAGCGCGATATCGGCCGGGGAGTTACGTCCTGCCCGAGATCCTCGCCTGCGCGAGGATGACAGCCTTATGCTTCCCGTCTCTCCCAGCAATCACCCGATGCGCCGCGCCATCATGAGGTCGTCTAACTCACGCCCCTCGTGGATCAGGGCGCCGGGAACGCGGCCGATCGGAACGAAGCCCTTGCGCTCGTAGAAGCGGACCGCCGTCCGATTCTCGGCGGTGACGGCGAGCTCCAGCTGAACGATTCCCATGGCGCGCGCCTCTTCGACGACCGCGTCGACGAGAAGGTCCGCCACCCCCGTCCCCCGCTGGCTCTTTCGCACGTAGACCATGACGATGCTGGCGCGGTGGACCATCTTGCCCGGCCGCTGTCGCATGAGACCGGCCAGCCCCACGGGTTCGTCTACCAGGAAGGCCAAGAAAACCGGCTCGCTCATGCGGTCCCGCCAGTCCTCCTCGCTCAGCGCGGCCCAGTCCTCATAGCTGCTGGCGTAGGCCAGGGGCTCTTCGCGCAATGCTTCCAGGCGGATGCGCCGGAACGCCTCCACGTCGTCAGTGCCGATGCGCCGGATCGTCGAAATGCCTGTCTCCACCGCCCTCTCCCCTTTGCGCGCCCCGCCACCGGGGGCGCCAATCGCAAACCTGCCTAACAAACCCGCCAATTCGAACCGCAGCGGGGTTTGCGACCGCGCGCTTTTCATTTATAAGCCCGGCAACGGTCCGAACGACGATCACCCTTCTTGCTGCCCGCCCCGGTCGGTGCCCCGCGCACCGGCCGCGTTTACACGCGAGTGAAGATGCCCAGACGCACCGATATCGACACAATCCTCATCATTGGCGCCGGCCCGATCGTCATCGGTCAGGCCTGCGAGTTCGACTACTCGGGTACCCAGGCCTGCAAGGCCTTGCGAGCGGAAGGTTACCGCATCGTCCTCGTCAACTCCAATCCGGCCACCATCATGACCGACCCGGAGATGGCGGACGCCACCTACATCGAGCCGATCACCCCGGAAATGGTGGCGCGGATCATCGAGCGCGAGCGGGCCGAGCGGCCGAACGACCGCCTCGCCCTGCTGCCCACCATGGGCGGCCAGACGGCACTCAACACCGCGCTGTCGCTGAAGAAGATGGGCGTTCTCGAAAAGCACGGCGTCGAGATGATCGGCGCCACCGCCGAGGCGATCGACAAGGCCGAGGACCGCGAGCTGTTCCGCGAGGCCATGACACGCATCGGCCTCGACACGCCGAAGGCCGCCTTCGTCAACACCTCGGCCCTCAAGCAGCAGTTCCGCGCCGAATACGAGGCGCGCCGGTCGGCCGCCGTCGCCGCCCACCCCGAGGACGACGCCCGCGCCAAGGCGCTGGCCGCCTTCGAGGGCGAATGGGCCACCGACGAGAAGGCCCGGCGTGAGGAGTACAACCTCACCGCCCGCCTGCAGGCGCTGAAGGCCTACAAGGTGACCGGCCTGCCGGCCATCATCCGCCCGTCCTTCACCATGGGCGGCACCGGCGGCGGCATCGCCTACACCATCGAGGAGCTCTACGACCTCGTCATGTCCGGCGTCGAGGCATCGCCCACCAACGAGGTGCTGGTGGAAGAATCGGTGCTCGGCTGGAAGGAGTTCGAGATGGAGGTCGTCCGCGACAAGGACGACAACTGCATCATCATCTGCTCCATCGAGAACGTCGACCCGATGGGCGTGCACACCGGTGACTCGATCACCGTGGCGCCGGCGCTGACGCTGACCGACAAGGAATACCAGATCATGCGCAACGCCGCCTGCGCGGTGCTGCGCGAGATCGGCGTCGAGACCGGCGGCTCCAACGTCCAGTTCGCCATCAATCCGGCCGACGGCCGGATGATCGTCATCGAGATGAACCCGCGCGTGTCGCGCTCCTCGGCGCTGGCCTCCAAGGCCACCGGCTTCCCGATCGCCAAGGTCGCCGCCCGCCTCGCCGTCGGCTACACGCTCGACGAGCTGGCCAACGACATCACCGGCGGCGCCACGCCGGCCGCCTTCGAGCCGACCATCGACTACGTCGTCACCAAGATCCCGCGCTTCGCCTTCGAGAAGTTCCCCGGCGCCGAGCCCAACCTCACCACTGCCATGAAGTCGGTGGGCGAGGTGATGGCCATCGGCCGCACCTTCCAGGAGTCGCTGCAGAAGGCCCTGCGCGGCCTCGAGACCGGCCTCTCCGGCCTCAACGAGATCGAGATCCCCGGCGCCCCCGAGGACGAGCGCAACGCCATCCGCGCCGCCCTCGGCACCCCGACGCCCGACCGGCTGCGCCACGTGGCCGAGGCGATGCGCCGCGGCTTCACGCTCGACGAGATCTACGACATCTCCCACATCGACCCCTGGTTCCTGCGCGAGATCCACGGCATCGTCGAAACCGAGGCGAAGATCCGCGAGAACGGCCTGCCCGAGACGGCGCCCTGGCTGACGCGCCTCAAGGCCATGGGCTTTTCCGACGCCCGCCTCGCCGAACTCGCCCACAAGCCGGTCGAAGACGTGAAGGCGCTGCGCGAGACGCTCGGCGTCCACCCGGTCTACAAGCGCATCGACACCTGCGCCGCCGAGTTCGCCTCGCCGACCGCCTACATGTACTCGACCTACGAGATGCCCTTTGCCGGCAAGCTGGCCGATGAGGCGCAGCCCTCCGACCGCAAGAAGGTGGTCATCCTCGGCGGCGGCCCCAACCGCATCGGCCAGGGCATCGAGTTCGACTATTGCTGTTGCCACGCCTGCTTTGCGCTCGGCGACGCCGGCTACGAGACCATCATGGTCAACTGCAACCCGGAGACCGTGTCGACCGACTACGACACCTCCGACCGCCTCTATTTCGAGCCGCTGACCGGCGAGGACGTGCTGGAGATCCTGCGCGTCGAGCAGCAGAACGGCACGCTGGCCGGCGTCATCGTCCAGTTCGGCGGCCAGACGCCGCTGAAGCTCGCCGACACGCTGGAGCGCGCCGGCATTCCGATCCTCGGAACCTCGCCCGACGCCATCGACCTTGCCGAGGACCGCGACCGCTTCAAGCGCCTCCTGGACAAGCTCGGCCTCAAGCAGCCCAAGAACGGCATCGCCTACTCGATCGAGCAGGCGCGTCTGGTGGCGAACGAGCTGAAGTTCCCGCTGGTGGTCCGCCCCTCCTACGTGCTGGGCGGCCGCGCCATGGAGATCATCCGCGACGAGGCGGGCTTTGACGCCTACCTCTCCGGCACGCTGCCGGCGCTGGTGCCGGCCGACGTCAAGGCGCAGTACCCCAACGACAAGACCGGCCAGATCAACATGGTGCTCGGCAAGAGCCCGCTGCTGTTCGACCGCTACCTCTCGGACGCCATCGAGGTGGACGTCGACGCCCTTTCCGACGGCAAGGAGGTGTTCGTCGCCGGCGTGATGGAGCACATCGAGGAAGCCGGCATCCACTCGGGCGACTCGGCCTGTTCGCTGCCGACCTACTCGCTGCCGGCCGCCACCGTCGAGGAACTGAAGCGCCAGACCCGCCAGATGGCGCTGGCGCTCGACGTGGTCGGCCTGATGAACGTCCAGTATGCGGTGAAGGACGGCGCCATCTACATCCTCGAGGTGAACCCGCGCGCCTCGCGCACCGTGCCCTTCGTCGCCAAGACCATCGGCAAGCCGGTGGCCAAGATCGCCGCCCGCGTCATGGCCGGCGAAACGCTGGACGGCTTCTCGCTCAAGGAAGAAAAGCTCGGCCACGTGGCGGTGAAGGAAGCGGTGTTCCCCTTCGCCCGCTTCCCCGGCGTCGACACCGTGCTCGGCCCGGAGATGCGCTCGACCGGCGAGGTGATGGGCCTCGACCGCAACTTCTCGGTGGCCTTCGCCAAGGCGCAGCTCGGCTCGGGCACCAAGGTGCCGACCGCCGGCACGCTGTTCGTCTCCATGCGCGACGGCGACAAGCCGCGCATCCTCGATTCGGTGCGCGGCCTCGTCGAAATCGGCTTCAAGGTGATCGCCACCGCCGGCACGCACGAGTATCTCGTCGAGCACGGCATCCCCGCCGTTCTCACCAAGAAAGTGCGCGAGGGGCGGCCGCACTGCGTCGACGCCATCAACAATGGCGAGGTGCAGCTGGTGTTCAACACCACCGACGGCGCCCAGGCGCTTGCCGATAGTCGTTCATTGCGCCGTGCTGCCCTCTTGCAGAAAGTCCCGTATTATACCACCTTGGCGGGGTCGATCGCGGCGGCGCGCGGAATCGGGGCTTGGTCCTCGGGTGTTCGCGAGGTTCGTCCGCTGCAATCCTACTTCGGCAAAGCCGGGTAGGACGGAATTGGCGTGTCGTCATGCCACCCGCCGGGGAGTTGCAAACTCCTCGTAAAAGCGGTTGTGTAGGGCGACGTGCCCGTATCACAGAGTTGCCGAGGGTTCCGGGAGGAGCTTTACCACGGTGACACAGGAAACATCGCGGCCCGGTGCCCTTGGCGCCGGGCGCTGTGATTTTTTGAAAGGCCTTGAGACCGATGGACAAAGTCCCGATGACCGCCGGCGGACACGCCGCTCTGGAGACCGAGCTTCAGCGGCGCAAATCCGAAGAGCGGCCTCGCATCATCGCGGCGATCGCCGAAGCGCGCGCCCATGGCGACCTCTCCGAAAACGCCGAATACCACGCCGCCAAGGAGCAGCAGAGCCACAACGAGGGCCGCATCTCCGAGCTGGAAGACATGCTGTCGCGCGCCGAGATCATCGACGTCGCCAAGCTCACCGGCAAGACGGTGAAGTTCGGCGCCACGGTGAAGCTGATCGACGAAGACACCGAGGAAGAAAAGACCTACCAGATCGTCGGCGACGCCGAAGCCGACGTAAAGGGCGGCCGCATCTCCATCTCCTCCCCCATCGCCCGCGCCCTGATCGGCAAATCGGTCGGCGACCAGATCGAAGTCGCCGCGCCCGGCGGCGCGAGGGGATATGAGATTCTGGACGTGGTGTTCAGGTGAGCTAAGCAAATTGAGGACATGCTGTTGCTCGGGGTGGGATTATCTTCTCCACATCTTGGTTCTTCCGCCAAACTCCTAACGGAGATGATCTGTGGGCTGATTTATCTTTCCCCCTGAGCCACTGTGACGATCTAGGCGGTAAACTCATAAATCCGCTTGGCAGTTTTGGGCTGTCGTGATTCAAGGCTTCCGCATGAGGGAGCCTTGGATGACGCGCCGCCGTTACGAACTCACTGACCATGAATGGTCGATCATCTCGCCGCTGCTGCCGAATAAGCCTCGTGGCGTTCCTCGCGTCGATGATCGTCGCGTGCTGAACGGCATCCTCTGGCGCTTCAGAACGGGTTCCCCCTGGGCGGAAGTTCCAGAACGCTATGGCCCGTCAACCACGTGCTACAATCGCTTCGTCCGCTGGCGAAAGGCCGGTGTCTGGGATCGACTTCTCGAAGCGGTTTCCCAAGCTTACGACGGCGATATCGTCATGATCGACTCGACCTGTGTTCGCGTCCACCAGCACGCGGCCACGGGAAAAAGGGGGATGGAGACGATGGTGGCATGGGACGCTCCCGCGGCGGGCTCACGAGCAAGATCCACGCGCTTGTCGACGCCGAAGGCCGTCCCGTCACCCTTCGCCTGACCGGCGGCCAGGTCGCTGACTGTATCGAGGCGGACGCGTTGATCGATGGCCTTGGTGAAGGTGACATCCTGCTGGCCGACAAGGGCTACGACAACAACGCCAGCCGCACCAAGGCTGCCCAGCGAAAAGCCTGGGCCAACATCCCGCCAAAGACCAACCGCAAAGGCACCTTCGCTTTCTCGCGCTGGGTTTACCGACAGCGCAACCTCGTGGAACGGTTCTTCAACCGGATCAAACAGTTCCGAGGCATCGCCACCCGCTACGACAAGCGGCCCGAGAACTACATGGCCGCCCTCAAACTCGTGGCAGCGAGGATCTGGTGCCCCAGCTTATGAGTCTACGGCCTAGGTTGCGTTGACAAAAGTCGTTATCCAGATCATCGCGGCGGCGAGGTTGAGAAGTCCTTCGTATGAGCATCTCGTTTTGTCGTAGCGCGTGGCGATGCGTCGGAACTGCTTGAGGCGATTGAACATGCGCTCGATGCGGTTGCGATCCTTGTAGGCTTTGAAGTCGCAGGATGGCGGATCGACGCGATTTGCGCGTGACGGGATGACCGGCAGGATTGCTCGGATCAAGAGGCTGGAGCGGACTTCATCGCCATCGAAGCCCCTGTCCGCCAACATTTTCTGGGCTTTGCGACCGGCAGAGCCAGAAGAGGCTCAACGCCGAGATAGTCGGAAACCTCCCCACCGGTCAGGACAAAGCCAAGAGGGCGTCCTTGACCGTCTGCGGGGATGTGGATTGACGTTGCCCCCAGGAATTATCCAGTTCTGAGTTCGTTTCCGGCGTTGGGTTTGTCCTGACGGACAGTGATGTCGGGCGTCGGCGCGGAGCCTTTCGTCTGGCGCAGCGCCAGAGCCCGACGGGGTGGGAAAGTCGCCGCAAACTCGGCTGGCGTAAGCCAGCCGATCTGAGAATGCGGGCGCGACGTGTTGTAATCAGTCCTCCAATTCGCCAGTGCGGCCTTTGCCTGGGCCAGCGAGGAGAACAGCGTCTCGTTGAGCAACTCGTCACGTAGGCGGCCGTTGAAGCTCTCGATGAAGCCGTTCTGCATAGGCTTGCCCGGGGCGATGTAGTGCCATTGGACGCCAGCGCCCTCTGCCCATGTGAGAATGGCGTTGCTGGTGAACTCGGTGCCGTTGTCGGAGATGATCATCTTCGGCTTGCCGCGCTCGGCAATCAGCCGATCGAGCTCACGAGCCACACGGACACCTGACAGTGAGGTGTCTGCCAATAGCGCCAGGCATTCCCGCGTGCAGTCATCGACGACCGTGAGGATGCGAAAGCGCCGGCCGTCAGTGAACTGATCGGAGATAAAGTCGAGGCTCCACCGTTCGTTGGGAGCCAGCGGCAACAACACCGGCGCCCGTGTGCCGATCGCCCGCTTCCGGCCGCCACGCCGTCTCACCGTCAGCTTCTCCTCCCGGTAAAGGCGGAACAGCTTCTTGTGGTTGACCTCGTAGCCTTCCCGACGCAGCAGCACATGCAGACGTCGGTAGCCGAAGCGACGGCGCTCGTGGGCAAGCGCAGTCATGCGATCCCGGAGATCCCGATCATCGGGTCGAGTGGACTGGTATCTCATCGTCATGCGGCAACAGCCGATGGCTTTACACGCCCGCCGTTCGCTCATCCCATGATATGCTCCATCAGGTGAGCGACAGCCTTCCGCTCGGCAGCGGGCGCTACCACTTCTTTCCCAGAAGATCCTTCAGGGCGACATTGTCCAGCATGGCGTCGGCCAGCATCCGCTTCAGCTTGGCGTTCTCCTCCTCAAGCGCCTTCAATCGCTTGGCCTCGCTGACCTCCATGCCGCCGTACTTGGCTTTCCATTTGTAGATGCTGGCGTCACTGACACCGTGCTTGCGGCACAGCTCGGCAACCGGGACGCCGCTCTCGTGCTCCTTCAGGATCCCGATGATCTGTTCTTCGCTGAAACGACTGCGCTTCATGTCCTGGTCCTCTCTATGGGCCAGAACGAACTTCAAACCGGATTAGGCACAAGGGGCAACGTCACCGAACATAGACCGAACTCCACTTGCCGTATTCAGGCGGAAGATACCGCCAGGGAGAGCCTGCGCGCATGATCCACATCACCCATTGAAGTAGCGCCGATTATCCTGGGCGGGTCGTGCCCATCGCCCTCGCTCGGAGGGCAACAGCAGCTCAATGATCGCAATGATGAGCACGGGGCGGGGTAGATTTCCGACCTAGCTTTTACGCCGTGATTTCGACGCGGATGCCGTCGGGCGCGGCGATCACCGCCTCGTAGAAGCCGTCGCCGGTCCAGCGCGGCCCAGAGACGAGGCACCGATCCGCCTTGCAGCGGGCAGCCAGCGCATCGACCGTGGCCGCGCTGCCCAACGAGATGGCGACGTGGTTCCAGCCGGTGCGCTCGACCTCTGTCGTCGGCTCCACCCACGGCCCGGTCATCAGCTCGACGGCGCCGCCATCCGGCAGTCGTGCGAAGCGTGACCGGAAACCCGGTCGGTTGCGGCTCTCATAGACACTGCCGACCTCGGCATCGAAGTAGCGCTTCCAGAAGGCGGCGGCGGCATCGAGGTCGAGGGTCCATAGGGCGACATGGGCAAGGCGCATGGTCATTTCCTTCAGTGCTTCGATCCGGCCACGCGACCGGCCGTCAACGTCACCAGCAGCATCAACGCCGTCAGCATCCACAGCGAGGCGGGGAGACTGGTCAGCTTGGCGACGAAGCCAATGCCGGCCGGCCCCAGCAGCACGCCGGCATAACCGGCCGTGGTGACGGCGGTGACGGCGAGGCCCGCCGGCATTACCGACTGGTTGCCGGCGCGGCGGAACAGGATCGGCACGATGTTGGCAAGCCCGACGCCGACCAGCAGGAAGCCGATCATGGCGAGTGCGGCGAACGGCGCCAGCAGCACCACCGCGAAACCGACGATGCCGATCACGCTGCCCCAGAGCAACGTCGCCCGATCGCCGACCCGGCCGACCACTGCGTCGCCGGCAAGCCGCATCGCCGTCATGGCGATGGAGAACACCATGTAGCCCATGCCGCCCTGCTCCGCCTCCACCAGTCCGGCGCCGGTGAGATAGAGTGCGCCCCAGTCGAGCACCGCCCCTTCCACCAGGAAGACGATGGCCGTCAGTATGGCGAGCAGTAACACGAAGCCGCGCGGCACGGCGAACAGCGGGCCGCCATCGGCCTTCGCGGCCGTCAGAAGGCGTGGCGCGACGACCAGCGTCGCCAGCAGCATCAGGGCGGCGGCGACCAGCATGGTCGGCAATGGCCCGAGCTGCACCGATAGCAGGAAGATGGCGAACATCGAGCCGATGAAGCCGCCGACGCTGTAGAGCCCGTGAAAGCCCGACATCAGCGGCCTTTTGGCCGCCCTCTCAACCTCGACGGCGTGGATGTTCATGGCCACGTCGAGCGAGCCGAGCGAGCCGCCGAACACGAACAGCGTCAGGCCGAGCGTCAGCGGCGTCGGCACCACCGCCAGAAGCGGCAGGAACACCGCCATGCCCACGGCGCCGCCGATGATGATCGGCTTGCTGCCATAGCGGGCGCTGAGCATGCCCGTCATCAGCATGGCGACCACCGAGCCGATGCCGAGACAGAGCAGCAGAAGCCCCAGCACGCCATCATCGACGGCAAGCCGCGCCTTGGCATAGGGAATGAGCGGCGCCCAGCAGGCCACGCCGAAGCCGGCCACCAGAAAGGCGAGACGCGTTGCAAGCCGGGTCGCCGGCCGATCTGCGGATATCATGTTGGCTCCCAAGGCATCCGCCCGACGATCCGTGAAATGTCCCGGATCAGGCGAATGCGCGAAATACTGAACTCATGAAAGATCGCCAGCCGAGAGAATCTCGACACCGGCTTTTCTGAGATCGGCGACAGGCGCCTCGGGGGCGTCCTGCTCGACGACAAACTGCGAAAAGGCGCGCACCGGCCCGATCCGATAGGGCGCGCGCGCCTCGAACTTGTCCGAGGTGACCAGCGCGACCCTCCGCCGGCTCGTCGCCATCACCGCGCGCTTGAAGATGGCGTCGGCGTGATTGAGGGCGACGACGCCCTCCTCGGCCGAGACGCCGCAGACGCCGACGAAGGACAGGTCGATGGCAAGGCGCGTCACCGCCTCGACGGCAACGGCGTCGACCGCCCCGCCGACGGCGGCATCCACCGCCCCACCAATCATCAGGAGGTCAAGATCCTGCCGCCCCATCACGGCGGCGGCGACATCCACCGAGTTGGTGGCAACCGTCAGCCCGAAGTCCTCCGGCAAGGCATCGACCAGGGCGACATGGGTGCTGCCGGCATCGAGGAAGACAAGATCGCCCCGCCCGGCCAGGGTGGCCGCGCGCGCCGCCAGCGCCCGCTTGGCCTCCACCCCTTCGCCAAGCCGCGTCGATAGCGGCCGGATGGCCAGCGGCAACGCGCCACCATAGACGCGCCGGCAAAGCCCTTCGGCGGCCAGCGCCCGGAGATCGCGCCGGATGGCATCCTCGGACACGCCGAACTCGGCAGCCAATTGCACGGACGCCACCGACTGCCCCTCGGCGAGGCGAGCGGCGATCAGATCACGGCGGGCAAGCGGCAGTTCATCGGTCATACCGTCTTATAACGTGCATAAACGAGAACAACAACACGCATAAACAAGTATGAAACGATTTTATGAATCGGTACATAACGTCGATACCAAACGGCTGCGATCCTTCCCTCTCCTCGACGGTCAGGCGACCAACAGTGTCAGCAGCAACCACAATACCCGTCTGGGAGGCCGCCCGCCTCTCCGGGGGAGGCGAGGCGGGCGGCGCATCGGCACGCGTCAGGGGGAGAGACTGACAACGGCCGAGGGAGCGGTTTCCAGCTGATCGGCAACGGCTTTCCAGGTATCGGAGAACAGTCCGTAGGCCGTCTTGATGTCGACGCCCACCGGCAGTTCGGGGCACTCGTTTTCGCCGTTCGAACCCCAGTTGACCCAGCCCGATTGACGCCGCTGGACGATCTGGAACGCCCCGGATGCGGCGGAGGTCCACCAGACCATCGTCCGGCCGGAGGCGACGTGAAACTCCGCCGTCTTGCAGGCGGCGCCAGGGAAGATCGTCTCGTGCGGCACGGCCGACACGTCCACCGGTTCATCGACCAGCGTCCACGCCCGCTCGTTGACGTCGGCCGCGACATGGGCCGCCGCCCGAACCCGCGCGAGGCGCGCCGATATCTCCGCCTCCGGCAAGGCCTTTTCCCAGACCGAGAACAGTCGCCAGTAGAGATCCCAGTGCGCCTCGTCCATCCGGCTCAGCTTGTCGCGAAACTCGGCGAACTTGGGATTGTTGCTCTTCGCCTCGGCCAGCGTGTTGCCCACCATGTCGACCAGCAGCCCGGCGTAGGGGTCACCGGCGCGGTAGCGCGTGCCGCCGTAGGCCGCGAACCGGTCGAACACCAGCTCGCCCGGACCACCCTCGAACTCATCGCCGACGGTAATCTTGTTGGTGACCGAGCGACCGTTGATCACGGTCTGGAAGTCATCGACCTCGTAACGGCGCTGGAAATAGGGCGTGCCATAGGTGAAGCGCCAGTCGATAGAAAAGTGTTTGCCGCGAAGCTCGGGCAGCAGCCCGTCCGGGATCAGGCCGCGCATGCGGTAATGGTGAAGAAGCGGACCACGCTCGATGATATCCACCTCGACCCTGGTGTGCTCGGGTGGATTGATCAGGCCGTTTTCCGGCGTGAAGAAGGGACCGTAGAAGCCGCCGATGGCGTTATTGCCCGACGGCAGCAGCTCGAAGCCATCGGCAAGTCCCTTGAAGTGGCGCAGCCCCCACTTGGAGGCGCCGGTCCCCTCGGCGGTGCCCGAGCACAGTTCGAGATCGAAGGCGCCCGTGTCGAGGCGGGCGAAACAATCCGCTTCCCTCCCCTTCAACATCCGAATGCCCGGCAGGCCGGCGATCTCCGGCTCGGTCAATGGCTCGCCCAAGGTGAGCCGGACGGCGCCGCCGAAGGTCAGGCAGACGATGAAGGCGGTATGGCCGTCGCCGGAGCCGACGGAGAGGCGCTGACAGGCAACGCGCGTACCATCGGCCAGCACGGCCCAGTAGAGCAGCGCGCCGAGATCGGCTGGAACGGTGAAGACAACAGGCTCGCTAACGCGCGATCCGGCGAGCGGATCGGCGATATCGATGACGAAGGTCATTGAACTTACTCCGGAAGGCGAAACGTGCGGCCCTTGAGGCTGACAGGGAAGTCGGCCGGGTCGGCGCGGCGAAAGGCGGCGCCCGGCCCGACAGGCTTGCGATCAGGCCCTCACGGCCGGGACGGGGTGGAACGGGACAGCAGCGGCAAGCGGAAACTGAACCTGCGCTGCTTCAGGCTGTCGATCGCCACGGCGAGGATGATGACGACACCCTTGATCAGCAGCTGGGTGAAGAAGGGAACGTTCATCAGGATGAGACCCGTCGACAGCACGCCAAGGATCACCGAACCGATCAACGTGCCGATGATGCGCCCTCGCCCGCCGGCCAGCGCCGTGCCGCCGAGCACCACGGCGGCGATGGCATCGAGCTCGTAGCCGGTGCCCGCCGTCGGCTGGGCAGAGACAACGCGGGCAGCGAAGATGACGCCGGCAAGCCCAGCACAGGCGCCTGCGAACACATAGACCGACGTGATGATCCGCTTGACGCGGACGCCGGCCAGCTTAGCCGCTTCCGGATTGCCGCCGACCGCGTAGACATGGCGACCGTAACGGGTGCGCTCGAGCAGAAACCAGGCCACCAGATAGACGACGCCCATGACGATCACCGGCACCGGAATCCCGGACAGGTAGCCGTTGCCAATGTCGCGGAAATTGAGGGCGCTCGACACGATCGGCTGGCCGGCGGTGATGGTGTAGGCCAGGCCTCGGAGGAAGGTCATCGTTCCCAGCGTCACGATGAACGGTGCCAGCCCCATGTAGGCACTGAGCGCGCCGTTGGTGAGACCGCAGGCGGCGCCCACCACCATGCCGATGATCACGGCAATCGGCGCCGGCACGCCGGCGATGGCCGAGATCACCGCGACGACGCCCGAGACGGCGATGATCGAACCGACGGAAAGGTCGATGCCGCCCGTCAGGATCACGAAGGTCATGCCGGCGGCCAGGATGGCGTTCACCGATATCGACCTGGCGATGTTGAGAAGGTTGTCGACGCGGGCGAAGTTGGGCGCGAACACCGCCATGAAGACGACCAGCACCACCAGCACCACCAGGATGCCGACGCGGTCCCACCAGCGGGCAAAATCGAAGGGTTCGCGATGAACCGGCGCGGCAGCGCGGCCCGGGTTCTCGGTATCTTTGGTCATTGGGTTCCTCCGTGGCCCTGGGCCATCTGATCGCCAGCCGTGCCGGTGGCATGGAACATCACGTCTTCCTCCGAGCTGTCGGCGGAGACGAGTTCGCGAACGATGCATCCACCGCGCATCACCAGGAGGCGATCGGACACGCCGATGGCCTCCGGCAGATCCGAGGAGATCATCAGGATGGCTTTGCCGGCGCGCGCCAGCGCATCGATCATTTCGTAGATCTCGCGCTTGGCTCCGATGTCGACGCCGCGCGTCGGCTCGTCGAGAATGAGCAGGCGACTGTCGCGGAGCAGCCAGCGCGCCAGAACGGCTTTCTGCTGGTTGCCGCCCGACAGCGACTTGACCGGTAGATCGATGGCGTTGGCCCTGAGACGAAGACGGTCCATTTCCTCGGCAACGGCCGCGTGGATGGCCCCGCGATGCAGGACGCCGGCCGTGACATAGCGATCGAGCGAACTGATGGAGACGTTGTCTTCAACGCTGTGGCCGAGGAACAGGCCCTGCTCCTTGCGGTTTTCCGGCACCATGCCGATACCGTCGGCGATGGCGTCGACGCAGTCGGACGGCGTGCTGGGCCGACCATCGATGCGAACGACGCCTGCGTCCCGGGGATCGGAGCCGAAGATCAGCCGCCCCACCTCGGTTCGGCCGGAGCCGATCAGCCCCGACATGGCCACCACTTCGCCGGCGCACACGGTGAAGCTGACCGGCCCCACACCATTGCCAGCCAAGCCTTCGACGGCGAGCACCACCTCGCCGGCCGTCCGTGGCGGATGGTCGTAGAGATCGCCCATCGGCCGGCCGACCATCATCCGCACGACGTCGGGCGGCGTGATGTCTTCCATCCTGGCGGTCCCGATGTGGGTGCCGTCGCGAAACACGGTGACACGGTCGGCCAGTTGCCAGACCTCTTCCATCCGGTGGGAAATGTAGATCAGACCGACACCCGAGGCGCGCATCTGCCCGATCAGCTGGTAGAGCTGCTGTGCTTCGGCGCGCGACAGTGCCGCCGTCGGCTCGTCGAGGACAAGCACACGGGCGTTCTCGCTGACGGCGCGGGCGATTTCGACCATCTGCTGCATGCCGATGCTGAGCGAGCCGAGCCGCCGTTGCGGATCGATGTCGGCGCCGATGCGCGCCAGCTTTTCCCGGGCCTGCCGGTCG
Organism: uncultured Pleomorphomonas sp.; assembly: GCA_963665435.2. Taxonomy (GTDB): domain Bacteria; phylum Pseudomonadota; class Alphaproteobacteria; order Rhizobiales; family Pleomorphomonadaceae; genus Pleomorphomonas. The sequence continues at coordinate 208,283 of CAXXNH010000014.1, forward strand.
AGCGCCCGGCGATCGAGCGTTCCGAACCGCGTGACTGGTTCGTGGCCGAGCGCCAGGTTTTCGGCGATGGTCATGTCGGGAACGGTGTTGAGTTCCTGATGGATGATGGCAATGCCGTAGGCGCTAGCGTCGAGCGGCGACCGGATCTCGATCTCCCGGTCGTCCATCAGGATGCGGCCGGCGTCGCGCGGTTGGTTGCCGGCCAGAATTTTCATCAGCGTCGACTTGCCGGCGCCGTTTTCGCCCATCAACGCATGCACTTCGCCGGCATGAAGGTCGAAGTCGACCTTGTTGAGGGCGAGCGTTGGGCCGAAGCGCTTGCTGACCTGCTCCAGCCGGAGCAGAGGTGAAGCGGAGAGGGTCATGTTTGCCTCGCGTTCGGCAACCGGCGCCCGCCCCGTCGGCGGGGTTTCGGGAGTCCCGCCACATGGCTGGGCGTCGGTTGCGTATCCGGCAGATGCCCCGGCGACGACGCGCCGCCGGAGCAATGGCTCACCAGCCCGGGTACCGGTCGACGTTCTTGCGATCGACCATGATGCTCGGGATGAGGACCGTCTTCTGGTCCGGGGTCTTGCCCTTGGTCATATCGACGGCGATCTTCACCGCCTCCTCGACCATGACGCCCGGGCTCTGGGTGGCGGTGCCGATGAAGGGCGATCCCTCGCGCTTCAGTTCCTCGACCGCTTCGGGGCTGCCGTCAACGCCGGTCACCTTGATCTGCTCGGCCTTGCCGGCCTGCTCGACGGCGAGCACGGCGCCGAGCGCGGACGGATCGTTCATGCCGAAGATGCCGGTGACGTCCGGATGCGCGGTCAGCATGTCGGTGGTCACCATCAGGCCCGACGCGCGATCGTTCTTCGAGGCCTGCTGGCCGACGATCTTGATGTCCGGATAGTTCTTGGCGACGTTGCGGCAGCCGGTGATGCGATCGATGATCGTCTGGATCGGCGTGCCGTCGACCAGCAACACCTCGCCCTTGCCGCCCATCTGCGTGAACAGATAGTCGCAGGACCGCTCGCCGGCCTGCACGGCGTCGGTCATGATCACCACGTCGGCGCCATGAGCGGGCGTGTCGACGGCGATGACGATGATGCCGGCCTCCTTGGCCCGCTGGATGGCGGGTTCGATGCCGGCCTCGTCGACGGCCGAGATGACGATCAGGTCGACACCCTGCTGGATGAACGCATCGATCTGGGTATTCTGGTTGGCCAGATCGAGCTGCGCGTCCTGGGTGTTGAGCTTGGCCCCGATCGCCTCGGCCGCTCTATCTTTCTTGGCGCCCTTGTCCATGGCCGAGAAGAACGGGTTGGACATGTCCTGAACCATCAGGCCGATCTGTTCGATCTTTTCCGGCGTCTTGGCGGAGACGTCTGCGACCGTCCATCCGGCCGCCAGCACCATGGTCGAAACCGACAAGGCCAGTCGGGCAAAGCGCTTGAGCTTCATTATCGTTTCCTCCGTTTGGCAAGCCGCCGTGACGTGACGGCCCGCGGGGTCTGCCCTTTCCGCAGGACGCACCCCGCGGCTTCGCGTTGCCGGACGGCAGCGCCGCCAGCTTTCGCAAACTCGATGGTTGTTCGCGCCGTTCAGCGCGGACGTTCGTTATCGACGTGACAACCGCAGGAGCGGCGGACGATCAGGCGCCCCGCCACCTGTTGCCGGTACTCCGCCCGATAGACGGGCGATTGGGACTGGCCGCTCCTGGCGGCCTCGACCTGTTCGTTGATGATCTGGGCAAGCGTCTGCCCGGCAAGCCGGCCGATGCCTTCACTGTCTTCGTCCAGCACGGTCAGCGGCGGATCGAGCAGCGACGCCCACGCGAACTCGTCGTAACCGATGACGGCCATGTCGGCGGGAATGCGAATGCCTCGATCGCGAAGCAGTCGCAGAGCGCCGAGCAGCAGCGGGTTGTTACCGACGATGAGCGCGCGGGGGATGCGCGCGGACCCCGCAAGATAGGCTTCCAGCGTGCGAAACGCCGAATCCTCGTCGTTCTCGCTCTCCAGCACCTCGACATGGGCGCTGTGGGAGATCGCCGCGTCGCGGATGCCGCGCTCGCGGTCTATCCGCGTCGTCCACCGCTGCGGGTAGACCAGGAACAGCCAGTCGCGATAGCCGTGCTCGGCGAGATGCTCGCCGACCATCAGGCTGGCGTTGTAGTTGTCGGTGGTGACGCTCGGGAAATTGGCGGATTCGGGCGGCGCGGAGTCGACGAAGACGATCGGAATGTCCCAGTTGGCAAGAAGCGCCGTGTTTTCGGGGCTGAGCGTCAGCGTCGTGATGACCCCGGCGGTCCGCGACTCGATCAGTCGCTGGACGATGCGGTCTTCGAGGCGCGGATTGTAGACGCCGTCGACCGCCACGTCGGCAATGATGACCGTCCAGTCGGAATGCCGTAGCGCCTGCTGAATGCCGGCCATCAAATCGAGATAGTAGGAGTTGGCCGTGCTGGCGACGATGACCGCGATGGAGTCGCTGCTGCCGCGCCTGAGCCCCTGGGCCGCGCGGTTGGGGATGTAGCCGATCTCGCGCGCGGCGGCCAGCACCTGCTCGCGGCTGTCGGCGGATACTCCCGGCGCCCCGCTCAGCGCCCGCGACACCGTATAGGTCGACAGCCCCGTGACACGGCTCACATCGCGTATGGTGACCTTTCCCAAGCCAACCTCCATCCTAAACGTTTATGATGCCGGTTACTGCATTACCGCCGGGACATACCCTTCCCGACAGAGACCAACACCCGGCCCTGCGTTCACCTAGCAAAATTACCCTGAACTCGCCAACATGGACTTAGGTCGTCGATAAAGACCACCCTGCGTCCTGACGAAAAGGCAATCTCGTCATAAACGTTTATTTCCTCGCCCCATGAGCTAGCAGACCACCCCATGGACGTCAACCTGTTCTCCTTGAGAAACGTCAAGCCCAGTCCATCCCGCCAGGCGACGGCGCGCGGAGCAAGACACCGCAAACAAACCGCCAGCCCCTTGCCGAACCAGCCGAATCCGTGCGCCGACCTGGATTGAACCGCTCTGTCATACGCGCAGCACTTCGAGCCGAGGCTTGTACTAAAGGCCAATCGGGCGAGAGCACCGGCGGAGATCGGCCCTTGGCAAGCGACGGGCAATCCGCCCTCGCCTACCGGCCATCCGGCGCCCGGACAGCGCTGACAGAGGCCTTGCCCATCAGGACGAGTTGCCGCAGCACGGCATCCGCCGCTTCGAAGAAGCCGACGCGTCCGCTCACGGAGCCGACGGCGGATTATTGGGCTGCATTCGCGGTGCCGTCCAGCATCAGGGCCACTTGGCGAGCGGCGGCATGGACGACAGGATGCTGGCGACATTGCCGCCGGTCTTCAGGCCGAACACGGTGCCACGATCGTAGAGAAGGTTGAACTCGACGTAGCGGCCGCGCCGGACCAACTGTTCCTCGCGCTCGGCGGCCGTCCAGGGCTGTGCGCATGTTGGAGCGCACGAGGCGGGGAAAGATGTCGAGGAAGGCGAGGCCCAGATCGCGGGTGAAGGCGAAATCGGCCGCCCAGCCGGCGTCCGAATGCAGGTAATCATAGAAGATGCCGCCAACGCCGCGCGCTTCGCCGCGATGCTTGAGGTAGAAATACTCGTCGCACCATGCCTTGTAGTCGGCATAGTCGATATGCTGGTGCGCGGCACAGGCCGACCGCATCGCCGAGTGAAAGGCGATGGTGTCGGGGTCTTCCTGGGTACGGCGGGCGTCAAGGGTCGGCGTCAGGTCGGCGCCGCCGCCGAACCATTGCCGGGTCGTCACCACCATGCGCGTGTTCATGTGAACGGCCGGCACGTGCGGGTTCTGCATGTGGGCGATCAGCGAAATGCCGCTGGCCCAGAAGCGCGGATCTTCCTCGGCGCCCGGCATCTGGGCCCGGAACTCGGGCGCGAACTCGCCATGCACGGTCGAGACGTGCACGCCCACCTTCTCGAACACGGCGCCGCGCATCATGCTCATGGCGCCACCGCCACCGGGGGCGCCGCTGTGGTCGGTGCGCTGCCAGGGCGTCCGCACGAAGCGGCCGGGCTCCATGCCCGCGGCCGGGGCGCCCTCGTCCTCGATCTCCTCGAAGACCGCGCAGATGCGGTCGCGAAGATCTGCGAACCAGTCGGTGGCAAGCGCCTTCTTGCCCTCGATGTCGGGCGGCAGCTCGGTCGAAGCGAGAGAGGCGGCGCTGGTCGGCATGAACGAACTCCGGATTTTGACGGAGCGTGATTTAGGCGCTTTCACCCGTTCTTGCCAAGCGCAGATGCGAAACGACGGCTTCGCCGCCGCCTCGCGCCGTTCACTTATCAGCGATAATAGGGCGACACGCAGATCCGACGCGGGCCGTGATAGGGCTGGAAAGTGTTGGTCCGGGGATCGTAGGAACGATAGCGCCCCTGGCACCAGCGCACGTGGTTCACCGGCATCGACGGGCCGAGCCTCGGCCGGGCGATCCCACCGATGATCGCCGAGCCCAGGCCAAAAGCGGCCAGCGGATACCACCAGCCATCGCTATGGCGGCGATAGCCCGGGCGGTGGTGACGATAGCCGCGATGACCGTGCCAATAGCCCGGGCGATCCCAGTGCCGCCGGTCGCGATACTGGACCGTCTCGATGGGGGCCGAATAGCCACCGATGAAAATCGACGTCGCCCCGGCGGGGACGACGGAAGTGACCGCAATGACGGCGGAAAGAATGGTCGCGGTAACGGCCTTGATCATGATGGAAGCCTCCTGACTGAATATACCGCATCAACGCGGCACGCCCGAAGGGGTTCCGGCCCGTCAACCTCGGCTATTCGTCGTACTCGTATTGGGCGATGGTCCAGGGCTCGGCCCGACCGGCCTCGGCCCACTCGGCATAGGCCGGCAACGTCCGGATCGCCTCAATATAGGTCGCGATTTCCGCATCGACCGGCCAGGAATAGGTGATGAAGCGGCTGACCACCGGCGCGTACATGGCGTCCGCCGCCGAGAACGCGCCGTAAAGGAACGGTCCGCTCCCGCCGAAGCGCCGCCGCGCCTCCTTCCAGAGGGCAAAGATGCGCTTGGCATCCTCCAGCGCCGATCCGTCGCCGCGCACCTTCCAGGGATAGGTCCGCCGCCAGTTGGAGCAATAATCGCGCCGGAGGTTCTGGAAACCCGCGTGCATCTCCGCCGCCGCCGACCGGGCATGGGCCCGCGCCGCCGCGTCCGTCGGCCAGATGCCACGGTCGGGGTACTTCTCGGCGAGATACTCGATGATGGCGAGACTTTCCCAGACGGTGACGTCGCCATCCATGAGGCAGGGAACCTTGCCGGACGGCGACAGCTTCAGGATCGCCTCCTTCCAGCCGTCGACATAGAGCGGCTGCACGATCTCCTCGAAGGGAATGCCGAAATGCCTGAGAACCAGCCAGGCCCGGTGCGACCAGGACGAATACCCCTTGTTGGCGATGAGCAGCTTCATGTCGTCTCTCCGAAATCCGATAGGCGGAGGTTCCGACAAAGTCGCGCAACCGTCCAACGCAATTCGGTGATGCCGACGATCACGCTCGCTGAAGCATCGGGAAACCGGCGGTCTGACGGAGCGCCTCGCCCATGATCATGGCGGCCGACAGCGCCATGTTGATCGAACGGGCGTCCGGCCGCATGGGGATGACGATCCGCCCGTCGGCGCGCTCGTGCACCGACTCGGGAACGCCCGCCGATTCCCGGCCCATCAGCACGATGTCGCCGTCCCGGAAGGCGAAGTCGGCATAGGGAACCGACCCCTTGGTGGTCGCCAGCACCAGGCGCCGCCCCTCCGCCGTGGCAAAGGCCTCGAAGTCGGTCCAGCCGATGTGCCGAACCACCGTCGCCAGCTCGATGTAGTCCATGCCGGCTCGCTTGAGGTTGCGATCGGACATGTCGAAGCCCGCCGGGCCGATGACGTGCAGCGTCGTGCCGAGGCAGGCGGCGAGCCGGATCAGGGTTCCCGTGTTCTGGGCGATGTCCGGCTGATAGAGAGCGAGGTCAATCATCAACGTTTCCGATGGATTTCGATCGATGGACATGATGGAGAGTGGCATTTCCGCCACCCTTATTGAATCGTCTTAGCGCGCCTGCGTGTGAACGGTTGCACTGAAAACGCCTTCTGCTACCGTTCGCCGGCTCCAGTCACAAGGAGAGCGTCGAATGGTGGCTTCTATCTCGTAATCTGACCCGGTCGCGCCGACCTTTTTCGGCCCGAACCCTTTTGGTCAGTTTTAGACCGCGCTCGCATGGCGTGTGCCGTCTCGAACCCATTCGCTCCTATTTCAACCTCCAGCTTTCAGCCGCGGCCATCCGGTCGCCGGCTCACCGCCTTCATTCGGTGCTGTCATGTTTGCCTTTTTTGAACGTCTGATCGACCCCTATGCCAAGGGGCCGGGCGGCCAGCCGCCCGACCGCCTCGTTCCCTTCTATTGGCATTATCTCCGCCAGGTCTGGCCGAGCTTTGCCGCCGTCATGGTGGTGGGCTTCTTCGTTGCGCTGATCGAAGTGTCGATCTTCCGCTACATCGGCGCCATCGTCGACTATCTCAGCACCACCCCGCCCTCGGAGGTGATGTCCCGCCATGGCTGGGCATTCATCGGCATGGGCGCGGTGATCCTGATCGCTCGCCCGGTGTTCCAGACCCTGCACGATCTGCTGATCCATCAGACCATCGCCCCCGGCGTCACCAACCTGATCCGCTGGCAGAACCACCGCTATGTGCTCCGCCAGTCGATCGCCTTCTTCAACAACGACTTCGCCGGCCGCGTCGCCAACAAGATCATCCAGACCGGACCGTCCCTGCGCGAATCCACCACGCAAGCGGCGGACGCCATCTGGTTCGTGCTGATCTACACGGTATCGGCGCTGGTGCTGTTCATCGAGGCCGACATTCGCCTCGCGATCCCGCTCGTCATCTGGATCGTCGCCTACCTGATGGTGCTCAGGCGCTTCATCCCGCGCATTGCCAGGAAGTCGGAGGAAATGTCGGAGGCGCGTTCGCTGCTCACCGGCCGCGTGGTCGACAGCTACACCAACGTCCACACGGTGAAGCTGTTCGCCCATGCCGAACGCGAGGACGACTTCGCCCGCGAGGCGCTGGAAGACCACACCTCGGTGTTCTACGCCCAGCAGCGGCTGATCACCGGCATGACCATGTCGCTGACCACCATCAACAGCCTGCTGATGACCATCACCGGCGTGCTGGCGGTGTGGCTGTTTACGCAAGGGGCCGTCACCACCGGCGCCATCGCGCTGATCGGCGGCCTGGTCGTGCGCATCATCAACATGTCCGGCTGGATCATGTGGGAGCTGACCGGCATCTTCGAGAACATCGGAACGGTGCAGGACGGCATCACCACCATCTCCAAGCCGCAGACGGTGATCGACCGCAAGGACGCCAAGCCGCTCGTCGTCACCGGCGGCGGCATCGAGTTCGACCGCGTCGCCTTCCACTATGGCAAGGCGAAGGGTGCGCTCGACGGCATCAGCCTGACCATCGCGCCGGGCGAGAAGATCGGCCTCGTCGGCCCCTCGGGCGCCGGCAAGTCGACGCTGGTCAACGTGTTGCTGCGTCTCTACGACATCGAGAGCGGCACCATCCGCATCGATGGGCAGGACATCGCCGGGATCACGCAGAACTCGCTGCGCGCGGCCATCGGCGTCGTGACGCAGGATACCTCCCTGCTGCACCGGTCGATCCGCGACAACATCAAGTACGGCCGCCCCGATGCGACGGACGAGGAAATGGTGCAGGCGGCGCGCATGGCCCACGCCGACGGCTTCATTCCCGAACTCGTCGACAACCGGGGCCGCGCCGGCTTCGATGCCCATGTGGGCGAACGCGGCGTCAAGCTGTCCGGTGGCCAGCGCCAGCGCGTCGCAATCGCCCGCGTTCTCTTGAAGAACGCGCCGATCCTCGTTCTCGACGAGGCGACCTCGGCATTGGATTCGGACGTCGAGGCGGCGATCCAGGAGAGCCTCGGTGCGCTGATGGAAGGCAAGACGGTGATCGCCATCGCCCACCGCCTCTCCACCATCGCCCGCATGGATCGCCTGGTGGTGATGGACGGCGGCCGCATCGTCGAGATGGGCAGCCACGCCGAGCTGGTGGCCAATGGCGGCCTCTACGCCGGCCTGTGGAACCGCCAGACCGGCGGCTTCCTGGTCGACGAGAGCGGCATTCCCGCCCGAAAAGTCGCAGACTTTTCGGAGCCGGCAGACGCCTAAAAGCATCCGCCCGGAGAGCCGCGAGTTCCTCCGGGCGGATGGGTAAGGCTTACGCCGCTGCCAACTCGCCCCGCTGCCTAGTCGGGAACGGCCGGAAGCTCAGGAGGATCAGGGCGGCGACCAGCCCCATGCCGCAGGAGGCGACGTACATCGGTGCGTAGCCGTCAAACCGGTCGTAGATCATGCCGCCGACAAGCGGGCCGGTGGACATGCCGAGGCTGCCGGCCATGGCGGTGCCGCCCATGATGGTGCCCATCATCCTCAGCGGAAAGTTCTCGCGGATGATCACCGCGTAGAGCGGCATGGTGCCGGCGTAGATGAAGCCGACGATCATCGCCACCGCGTAGAAGCCGCCGAGCTGGCCAACGAAGGCATAGGAGAGCACGCCGAAGGCCTGCGCCAGCAAGCCGAGCACGAGCACGTGCTTGGCGCCGAACCGGTCGCCGGCAACGCCGAAGCCGATACGACCGAACATGCCGGCGAAACCCTCGACGCTGTAGATCGACACGGCGGCGATCATCGGGATGCCGCAGGTGACGGCATAGCTCACCGTGTGGAAGATCGGGCCGGAGTGGGTGGCGCAGCAGAAGAAGTCGGCCAGCATCAGCGTGATGAACTGCGGCGACAGCACCGCCTGCCGCACCGTCATGGCCGATTGCGGCTCGTTTCCCATCATCTCGGGATGGCCGCCCTCGAGCGCCGGCGGCCGGCGCACCAGAAGCGAGGCGGGGATCATCAACGCCGCGGCGATGCCGGCGATGATCAGCATTGCGGAGCGCCAGTCGTGGATGGTGACGAGCCATGCCGCCAGTGGCGCCATGGTGAGCGGCGCCATGCCCATGCCGGCCGAGACCAGCGACACGGCTAGGCCGCGTTGCGTGTCGAACCAGCCGGTGACGCAGGCCATCATCGGCGCGAAGACAGCGGCGGTGGCCGCCCCCACCAGCAGCCCGAAGGTGAACTGGAACTCGACGAGCGATCCGGCCCGGCTGGCGAGCGCCAGACTGGCGGCCAGCACGATGGACCCCGTCAGCACCACCGGCCGTGGCCCGAAGCGGTCGGACAGGCCGCCCCAGACCATGCTGGCCACGGCCATGGCGAGGAAGCCGATGGTCATGGCCGTGGAGATGCCGGTGACCGACCAGCCGGTCTCCTTCGCCATCGGCTGCAGAAAGACGGGTAGCGAGAACATGGCGCCGGCGGCGACGCAGCCGAGGAGACCGCCCGTCGCGACGATCACCCAGCGGTAGGAATGGTTCATGGCCCTGCCCCCGATCTTCTCCTGGCGGCTTCGGTGAGATCAGCCCTGTTGCGACGCCCCGTCGGCCGATGGAACGACGTTGATCATCCAGGGTATGCCGAACTTGTCGATCAGCGACCCGAAACCCGGCGACCAGAAGGTTTCTTCGAACGGCATCCCCACCGTCCCCCCTTCGGACAGCGCGTCGAACCAGCGCCGCCCCTCGGCCTTGTCATCGGTGTGCAGGGTCACGTCGAAGCCGTTCTTGGGCTTGTCGATGTTCTTGGCCCACTGCACTTCCATGTCGGCGCCCATCAGCGCCTGATCGCCAACATCGAGCCAGCAATGCATCAGCCAGGTCTTGTACTTCTCGTCGGTGATCGGCATGTCGGGCGGGCCGTCGCCATAGGGAAAGGCGGCGGTGATCTTGCCGCCCAAAACCTTGGCATAGAACTCGAAGGCCTCGCGACACTGCCCTTGAAAACTCAAACTGGTCACGATCTTCATGGGTTTTCCCTCCCCTCTTTTTATTCAAGGATGAAAACTGTTCGGCTCCTCCGAGCCCTCCCCTGACAAAGCGAAATGCATCGGACGGACCGTTCCCAAGCCCGCCGCCGACCGGAGCGGGCCATATGGGTTGACGCGCCTCCAGACAGGTTGATATCAACTTAATAGGATGGCCGAGTCAATTACCCAAATGCAAACGCCTGTCAATCCCAGCTTCCAGACCACAATTCTGGTGCGCGACACCTGCCTGTGCCTGCATGCCCAGCGGGCCGCGCGGGCGCTTGCCCGTCGTTTCGACGTGGCGCTGAAGCCGGCCGGCATCACCAGCGGCCAGTTCTCCTTGCTGATGTCGCTCAACCGGCCGCAGCCGCCCAAGGTCGGCAGCGTCGCAGCCCTTCTCGCCATGGACCGGACGACGCTCACCGCCAACCTGAAGCCGCTGGAGCGGCGCGGCCTCATCGAAACGGAAGCCGACCCGACGGACAAGCGCGCCCGCCTGCTGCGCCTGACTCCGGCCGGGCGCGCAGCTCTCATCAAGGCCGTGCCGATCTGGAAGGCCGTGCATGCGGCGATCGAGACGGGACTGGCCGATCCCAACCGGCTGCGAGCCGAACTGATGGTGCTTTCGCAGCCGGACGGCCAGCATGGCAGCGCCGGGTGAGGATATCGGTCGCCCTCCCCGACCGCCAAGCCGGCACCATCCCATCACGAGAAATATATCGGGACGGTGTCGTTTCTCCCTTGCACCATCGCGCGAGACGGCCACATTCGCAGCATGTCTTCCGATCGATCCATCGCAACCCGCCTGTTCGCCTGGTTCGAGAACCGGATCGATCCCTTCAAGCCGACCCTGGGCCGGCACCCGCTGACGCCGCCCACCACGAAATGGCGCATCCTCCGCTTCTTCCTGGGGCAGACCGGCTGGCCGCTGGCGGTGATGGCGGGGCTGACGCTGCTCCTGTCGCTGATCGAGGTGACGTTGCCCATCAGCGTCGGCTGGCTGATCGACGCGGTGACCGAGGCCGACCGGAGCGGCGACCGCGTCGTCGACTGGCGCATCGTCCTGTTCTTCATGTTGCTGCTGCTCGCCGCCCGGCCGCTGGTTGCCTTCCTCGCCCAGCTCGTCCGCAACCAGGTGCTGTCGCGCAACGTCGGAACCCTCGTCCGCTGGCGCACCCATGAGTTCGTCGCCCGCGCCGACATTTCCTTCTTCCAGAACGACTTCGTCGGCCGCATCGCCACCAAGGTGACGCAGACCGGCCAGGCGATCCGGTCCCTGCTGCGCCTGTTCGCCGACCAGCTTCTGTTCGTGGTGCTCTACATGGTGGGCGTCATCGGATACCTGCTGGTCAAGCATCCGCTGTTCGCCGCCCCGCTCATCGTCTGGACGATCGCCTACGCCATTCTCGTCTACAACTATGTGCCGAGGAGCCGCGCCGCCGCCCGCGAGGTGGCCGACACGGCCTCCATCTTCTCCGGTCGCCTCGTCGACGGCTATTCCAACTACATGACGGTGCGCCTGTTCACCGCATCGACGCGCGAAGACGCCTATGTGCGCGAGGCGTTGGAAAGCGGCATTACCGCCACCGGCAAGCAGATGCGGCTGCTCACCGGCCTCTCCACCCTGCTCACCCTCCTGAACGGCCTGCTGCTCGCCTCGAGCGGCCTCGTCGGGGTCCGGCTCTGGAGCCACGGCCTCGCCACGCCGGGCGACATCGCCTCAGTGATCGCCATGACCATGCAGATCCAACAGCTGTCGCGTATGGCCACCATGAGCCTCTCCGACCTGTTCGAAAGCGTCGGCACGCTCGACGACACGGTGCGCTCGCTGTCGCGGCCGCAGCTCATCACCGACCGCCCCGACGCCCGTCCGCTCGCCGTCAGCGGCGGCGGCATCGAGATCGACCGCGTCACCTTCGGCTACGGCTCCGGCCGGACGGCCATCGACGATCTGACGCTGTCCATCGCGCCGGGCGAGCGCATCGGCCTCGTCGGCCGTTCCGGCGCCGGCAAGTCGACGCTGGTCAGCCTGCTGCTGCGCCTCTACGACCTCGAAACCGGCGGCATCCGCATCGACGGACAGGATATCTCCGCCGTCACCCAGAACTCGCTGCGCGCGGCCATCGGCGTGGTGACGCAGGACACCTCGCTCCTGCACCGGTCGATCCGCGACAACATCAGATACGGCCGGCCCGACGCCAGCGAAGACGAGGTGCTGGCCGCCGCCCGCATGGCCCACGCCGACGCCTTCATTCCCGACCTCGTCGACAACAAGGGGCGCACCGGCTACGACGCCTTCGTCGGCGAGCGGGGCGTCAAGCTCTCAGGCGGCCAGCGCCAGCGCATCGCCATCGCTCGCGTGCTTCTCAAGAACGCCCCGATCCTCGTCCTCGACGAGGCGACGTCGGCGCTTGACTCGGATGTCGAGGCCGCCATCCAGGAAAACCTCGGCGTGCTGATGGAAGGCAAGACGGTGATCGCCATCGCCCATCGCCTTTCCACCATCGCCCGCATGGACCGGCTGGTGGTCATGGACGGTGGTCGCATCGTCGAGATGGGCAGCCACGCCGAACTGGTGGCCAAGGGCGGCCTCTACGCCGGCCTCTGGAGCCGCCAGACCGGCGGCTTCCTCAATCTCGACGACGACGAAGCGGTCTGACTTCGTATCGTCGTATTGCATTTTGCGCTACAGCCGCTATCTTGTTGTCCGTACAAGGAGAACGGCCATGTCGAGCACAACCGAACGCAAGGACTATCCGGTGTCGATGCGCCTTCCCGAGGCAGATCTCGCCATCATCGATCGCGCCGCGAAACTGCGCGGCCGGTCAAGAACCGACTTCGTTCGGGAAGCCGCCATGCAGGCGGCGGAAGACGTCCTGTTGCAGACGTTGCCGATCCGCATGAGCCCGGAAGGGTTTCAGGCCTTCGCCGACGTGCTATCGGCGCCGGCTCGGCCGGTTCCGGAAATGGTCGAGACGCTGAGACGCCCGGCGCCATGGGAGACGCCCGAGCACGACGAGCGCTGACGAATGCCCTTGTCGAAGCCCGAACAGCTAACTGCCGAGCACGACGTCTCTGCCTTCGACTGTGGCAAGCCCGCCCTCGACAACTGGCTGAGGACTCGCGCCCTTTCCAACCAGCAAAAAGGCTTTACCGCCGTCATCGTCGTCCATGATGCCGGCCGGGTGGTTGGCTACTATGGTCTGGCCCCAACCGCCGTGATTCCGGCCGTCATGCCCCGTTCGATCCGCACCGGCCAGCCGCCCGACCCCATCCCCTGCCTGCTGCTCGGGCAGTTGGCAACCGACATAGCCCATGCCGGTCGTGGCATCGGAACCGGCTTGCTGAAACACGCCTTGACCCGGTGCGTAGCCGCCTCGGACCTGATCGGCGGCCGCGCCCTGATGGTCAACGCCATTGATGATGAAGCCGCCGCCTTCTGGCGTCGGCGCGGCTTCCTGCCCTCAAGGGACGATGGCTTGGTTCTGTTCCGGTCGATGGCGGACATCGCCGCTTCGTTGCGAGCGACAGGATAGACACCTCGCCGGACATGGCGCGAGACAAACGCCCCGCGCCATGATCACGCCTCGTCAGACGCCGTCGTAGGCGAAGGTCGCCATCATGCCCGCTGCCATGTGGTAGAGGTGATGACAGTGGAATGCCCATCGGCCGGGATTGTCGGCGTCGACGGCGATGGTGACCGTCCGGCCCGGCGGCACAAGAACGGTATCCCGCACGCCCCCGGAGAAGCGCGGGCCACCGTCGATGCCGATCACCTGGAAATGGTGGCCGTGCAGGTGCATCGGATGGGCCATCATCGAGGCGTTGCGCATCGCAATCTCCACCCTTTGGCCTTTCGCAACCCTGATCGCTTCGCTGCCGGGCATCGCCCAGGTGTAGCCCGCCATGCCACCCGTGAGATCGACGGCATAACGGACGTCGGCCGGCCGGTCGGCGAGCGGCGCCACGGCGCGAAGTTCGCTCTCCCGGGTGAGATCAAGCACAGGTCCCTCCGCCTCACCAACCGGCGGCACCTTCGACACGGTCGCCCCGGCGGTGGCGATCACGATGCCGGTGCGCTGTGGCGCGCCCTCGCGCAGCGCCAGGATGGGGAAGGCGCCGCCCTTCGAAGGAACACGCAGGCGGATGTCGAGCCGCTGCCCCATGGTCATCGGAAAGCGGCGAGCGGCGACCGGTCGCACCGGCTGGCCGTCGACGGCCACCACCTCTCCCTCAAGGGCGCCGAGATCGACGGAAAAGGCAGTCGCCGTCGCGCCGTTGATGATGCGCAGGCGAACCTTGCCGCCCTTCTCCACCCGAATGACCTCGGGATCGTCGAGCGTCCGATCATTGGCAAGATAGGCGTCATACTCGATGTCGTTGAGGTCCATCGACATGCCCGGCATGCCGCCGTGGTTCATGCCGGACATCGAACCCAGATCCATTCCGCCGTTATCCATGCCGGGCATGGACATCGCTCCCATGCCGTGCCCCATACCGCCCGACATGGCGTGACCGCCCGAACCACCGCCCTTGAGCCTGGCCAGCAGTTCGGCCGCCGGAGTAAAGGAAAAGTCGTGCAACAGGACGACGATCTCCTGCTCGTCGTCTGCAACCTCCTCCGGGCGCCGCACGATCAGCGGCGCTGCCAGGAGGTTCTGTTCCTGAAGCGTGTGGGCGTGCATCCAGTGTGTGCCGCCGCGACCGACGGGGAAGCGGTAAGACCGCGTCTCGCCGGCCTTGAGCAACGGCATCGGCGCGTCAGGCACACCGTCCTGCTCCCAGGGCGGCGTCAGCCCATGCCAGTGGACGATGGTCTCTTCCTGCAGCGCGTTGGCAAGTGACACGTCGAAATCGGTACCGGGGTCGAAGGTGAGGCCCGGCTTTCCGTCCGCCCCGGTGAGCGAGTAGACGGTGGCGGCCCGCCCGTTCACCTCGATGGTTCGCGTAGCCAGTGTAAGGGTACGCGCCGTCGAGGCGAAGGCGCCAAAAGCAGGCATGGCAGCGAGGGTGGCGCCACCGAGGGCAACCTTGAGAAGCGTTCTGCGGTTCATGATCGATCCTTGAGCCCGGCGGCAAACGGCGCACCGGTGCGAGAGTTCGGCTGAAAACGGAATGATCAGACGACGGATCTGGGAGGATCGAAAGGCGGCGCGACCTCGCGCCCGGTCAGGAACGTATCGGCAGATGGAAGAACCCGAGCGCCGCTCGACGGTGGCGTTGCCGGCATCGATGTCGTTGTCAGGCTGGCAACGGCGCAGACCACGCCCAGGCAGCATGGCATCTTGCCGCGCTCGCCGGCATCGTGCCGCTCCGTCTTGCCGGTATGGGCCATGGACGACGCGCAGCTCTCGACTTTCTGCTGCGACGCGACCATCCGTTGACCGCCCATGTCGGCGGCATAGCCATGCGATCCCGGCCAGAGCGCCAGGAGCAATGCGAGGACGGCAACGAGAATCGGCAAGGCGCGCATCGAAGGTCTCGATCGGGTGAAGGCCCGGATGGGGAATATGTGGTTCGGCGGTCGCGACGGTCAAGGCTTGCCGCGTCGTTCGAGCAGCGCCCCCGATCTCGATGCGGCGAACCAGCAGGAATCGGATCGACGGCAACCCTGCCAAGGAACTCCGGCAACGACGCTCTTACTTTTTGGAATAAATCCAAAAATCAGACCAAATTCTCAAGCGCACCAACTGGACAACGCCCAGCGTTGATGCATAAAGGGGGCCGGAAAGGCATCCGTAGCAAGGCGTAGTCGCGCCCGCGCCGGAAGCCGTGCAAGTTGTGAACCTCTTTTCTTCAACCTCGCATCGATGCCGCGGACGGGGTGGCGACGACGAGGATGATGAGGCGGCCGCCAGCCGACCCTTGGCGACCGCTCCCCGCGCGAAAGGAAGCGATCTTGGCTGAGAGCGATACACCGGCAGAACCAACCCGCCGCGATTTCCTCCTGCACGCCGCCGGTGCTTTCGGCGTGGTCGGCGTTGCCGCCGCGGCCTGGCCATTCGTCGACCAGATGAACCCAGATGCCTCCACCCGTGCGATGGCGTCGGTCGAGGTCGACATTTCCGGCGTCCAGCCGGGCCAGGCGATCACGGTCATGTGGCGCGGCAAGCCGGTGGTCATCCGCAACCGCACCGAGAAGGAAATCGAGGAAGGCAAGGCGGTCAAGCTCGACGAGCTCAAGGACCCGCTGGCCCGCAATGCCAACGCCGATGCCTCCGCCGACGCCACCGACGCCAATCGCGCCGCGACCGGCAAAGAGAACATCCTCGTCATGACCAAGGTCTGCACCCATCTCGGCTGCATTCCGCTCGACGAGTCCGGCGAGTTCGGCGGCTGGTTCTGCCCCTGCCACGGTTCGGTCTACGACACGGCCGGCCGCATCCGTAAGGGTCCGGCGCCGGAAAACCTGCCCATCCCGCCCTACGCCTTCCTTACCGACACCAAGATCCGCATCGGCTGATCGCCCTTCCCGACGAGGTATTCCATGTCCGGTCATTCGACCTATGTTCCGAGAACGGCCATCGGGAAGTGGTTCGAGGCGCGTCTTCCGATCGTCCGCCTCCTGCACGACACCGCCGTCTCCTATCCGACGCCGCGCAACCTGAACGCTCTCTGGACCTTCGGCGGCATCCTCGCGATGATGCTGGTGGTGCAGATCGTCACCGGCATCGTGCTGGCCATGCACTACGCCGCCGAGAGCCACGTCGCCTTCCGCTCCGTCGAGAGCATCATGCGCGACGTCAACTGGGGCTGGCTGATCCGCTATCTCCACGCCAACGGCGCGTCGATGTTCTTCATCGCCGTCTACATCCACATCTTCCGCGGCCTCTACTACGGCTCCTACAAGGCCCCGCGCGAGATCCTGTGGATCCTCGGCGTCATCATCTACCTGCTCATGATGGCCGCCGCCTTCATGGGCTACGTGCTGCCCTGGGGCCAGATGTCCTTCTGGGGCGCCACCGTCATCACCAACTTCTTCACGGCGCTCCCCATCGTCGGCCAGCCGATCCAGACGCTCTTGATCGGCGGCTTCTCGGTCGACAACGCCACGCTCAACCGCTTCTTCTCGCTGCACTATCTCCTGCCGTTCCTGATCGCCGGCGTCGTGGTGCTGCACGTCTGGGCGCTGCACGTGGTCGGCCAGAACAACCCGCTCGGCATCGACGTGAAGAGCGAGAAGGACACCGTGCCGTTCACGCCCTTCGCCACGTCCAAGGACGTGATGTGGATCGTGCTGTTCATGATCTTCTACGGCTGGTTCGTCTTCTATCAGCCGAACTTCCTGGGCCACCCGGACAACTATATCGAGGCAAACCCGCTGGCGACGCCGGCTCACATCGTGCCCGAATGGTATTTCCTGCCGTTCTACGCGATCCTGCGCGCCATCGACTTCAACATCGGCCCGATCGATAGCAAGCTCGGCGGCGTGCTCGCCATGTTCGGCGCCATCGCCGTACTGGCCTTCCTGCCCTGGCTCGACACCTCCAAGGTCCGCTCGGGCCGCTTCCGGCCGATCTTCAAGGTCGCCTTCTGGGTGTTCGGCGTCAACGCGCTGTTCCTTGGCTACCTCGGCTCGGTGAAGACCGACGACATCATCGCCGGCCTGCAGGCAGTCAGTTGGGCGAAGCTCAGCACCTTCTACTACTTCGCCTACTTCCTGGTGATCCTGCCGGTGCTCGGCTACATCGAGAAGCCGAAGCCGTTGCCCGTGTCGATCAACGACGCGATCCTGGCGAAATCGGCCCATTGAGCGCCCGACGGAGAGAAATCATGACTGCCAAGATGATCCGTTGGGCCGCCGCAGCTCTCGCCGCCGGCATTGCCCTCACCACCACCATCGCATCCGCCGAAGAAACGGCTGTCGAGTATCCGCTTCTGAAGCCGACCCGCCAGGAATGGTCGTTCGCCGGCATCTTCGGCCGCTACAACCAGGCCCAGCTTCAGCGCGGCTACCAGGTCTACAAGGACGTCTGCTCGTCCTGCCATTCGATGAAGCTGGTCAAGTTCCGCAACCTCTCCGACGAGGGCGGACCGGGCTTCTCCGAGGACGCGGTCAAGGTGCTCGCGGCGACCTACGCCATCGAGGACGGCCCCAACGACGCCGGCGAGATGTTCGAGCGGCCGCGCCTGCCGTCCGACCCGTTCCCCTCGCCCTTTGCCAACGACAACGCGGCCCGCGCCGCCAATGGTGGCGCCCTGCCGCCCGACATGTCGCTGCTCGCCAAGGCCCGCGCCGTCCATCGCGGCTTCCCCTGGTTCGTCTTCGACATGTTCTGGCCTTACCAGGAGCAGGGCCCGGACTACATCGCCTCGCTGCTCACCGGCTACCAGGACCCGCCGGAAGGCGTGGAGGTGCCCGAAGGCACCTACTACAACCCGCACTTCATCAACGGCATCTCGCTGCGCATGCCGCCGCCCCTCGACGACGACCTCGTCGAATATTCCGACGGTACGCCGCAGACCAAGGAGCAGTATGCTCAGGACGTCTCGGCCTTCCTGATGTGGGCGGCCGAGCCGCACCTCGACGCCCGCAAGGAGCTGGGCCTCAAGGTGATGCTCTACCTGATCATCTTCGCCGGCATCCTCTACTTCGTGAAGCGGCAGGTCTGGCGCGGCACTCCGCACTGACCTCTTCTGTTGCTCCGAGATGCGAAAAGGGCCCTTCAACGGGCCCTTTTTTGTGGCGTGTCTCCGGTCCTGCCACGCGGATATCACTCCGCCGCGATCACCCGCCCGAAGAAGCGACGGACATCGCGCAGCTCGCCGAGAGTGATGGCGTGTCCGACACCGGGGTAGAGGTGGAACTCGGCTTCCAGCCCGACCATCTCGTAGAGACGACGCGCCGTGTCCCAGCGGTCGAGAGGCGTCCTGCCGAACAACTTCAGCACCAGTTGGCGCTCCCGATCGTCGTAGCTGTCGGAGTAAGGCACGGAGTCGTTGACGTCGCGGTCGCCAATGAAGAAGAACATCGGAACCTTGCCGACCTCGGACAGATCGACCTGCTGTCCGGCGAGATCGGCGACATCCGCGATGCCGACCGGATAGGTGAGCGGTTCGTCATTCCAGCGTTCAGCCGGGGCGATGGGCCATCCGCCGGGCGAGCCTATCGCAGCCGCCCTCACCCGCTCCGGGTGCAGCATCACGAAGCGATTGACGAACATGCCGCTCGCCGAAAAGCCGGCCATCAGCACCTTGTCCTCGACCCGCCGCCCCTCAGCCCGGAGCCGGCGCGTTGCATCGTCGATCATGGCGATCAGCTGAATGTCCAGCCGCCGCAGCCCATCCACCTCTGTCGTCAGGCAGTCGCGGTCGAGCGCGTGCGTGTAGATACGATCATGTCGGCTCGGTCGCGGAAACGTCGGAACGAGAATGGCGACATCCATGCCGGAAAAGACGATGTGCCCTAAGAAGCTCATCTCCGCCGCCGACCGCCGGTGAGCCGGCGCGTCGTCGTCCGAACGGCCGGTATTGTTGGGCAGGACCAGAATGAAGGTCGGGCGGGCTCCCGTCTCGCTCGGCTCATAAAGATAATAGCTCGAGGAGAAACCACCGCCTTCGTCGGACGGCACCTCGGTCGTGCGGAAAGCATAGCGGGCCGAGAGAATGGCGCCGCCGACAACGACGGCGAACACCACCAGCATCGACGCACGGACAGCTATCCGAAAGCCCCGCCTCATCACCCGTCCCCTCTTCTCGGGTTGTGTCGTAGTGACGAGACAGCCTGTGGTCAATCCGGCCGAGACCAGACCTCGATCGCCCGAGATCGGCGGTGAAGTGTGGCGACGCGCCTGTTGCGATGCCGGCTCCGGATGTCTACAACGAGCCGTAACTTCTCCGGGAAGCCCTTCCATGAATCTGGCCGACACCATTCGCGCGATCCCCGACTATCCCAAGCCGGGCATCGTCTTCCGCGACATCACTACCCTCCTCGGCAATGCCCGGGCCTTCCGTCGCACCGTCGACGAACTGGTTCAGCCCTGGGCGGGCGGCAAGATCGACAAGGTGGCGGGCATCGAGGCGCGCGGCTTCATCCTGGGCGGCGCCGTCGCCCACCAGCTCAGCGCCGGCTTCGTACCGATCCGCAAGAAGGGCAAGCTGCCGCACGAGACGGTGTCGATGGTCTACAGCCTGGAATACGGCGTCGACGAGATCGAGATGCACAAGGACGCCATCCTGCCGGGCGAGCGCGTCCTGCTGGTCGACGACCTGATCGCCACCGGCGGCACGGCCAGCGCCGCCGCCAAGCTGATCCGCCAGATGGGCGGCGAGATCGAGGCGGCCTGCTTCATCGTCGACCTGCCCGCCCTTGGCGGCGCCGACAAGCTTCGCGCCCTCAACGTCAACGTTCGCACGCTGATCGCCTTCGACGGCGAATGACCGATCCGGCCTAGAGCAGTTTCAGCAAAAGCGGGTACCGGAACTGCGTCTTAACAAGGAGATAGAGTTTTTCCGGCGAACCCGAGTTCACCGGAAAAGCTCTAGCGTGGCCGCCTCACCGGTCGCGACGCAGGGCAGTCCATCTCATGACCGACATTCCGACCATCGATCTCACCGGCCAATCCGTCGATCAAGCGGGGCTCAACCGCCTGCTTGCCTGCGACGGGCCGCGTCGCCTTGTTGGCGCCGAGCTCGATGGCCTGGTCTTCGGAGAGGTTGAGCTCGGGGGCTGGCAGTTCGACGGGTGCAACCTCGCGCACTGCAAGCTCGTCCGCACCCGGCTCGCCGATAGCCGGTGGTCGGCCTGCAAGGCCGCCTTCGCCGATTTCAGCCGCGCCGATCTGGTCGATGCCGAGATCGTCTCCTCGGACGTCAACAATGCCCGCTTCCGGCAGACGGTGCTGACCTCCGCCGCCTTTCGCCGCTGCAAGCTGACCGGCGCCGATTTCACCGATGCCCGCACCGTCGATCTTCAGCTTGAGGAAGTGCTGGCCGTCGATGCGCGACTGCCGAAAGTCTCCTTCCGCGACCAGACGCTCAAGCAGGTGGATCTCTCCGGCGCCCTGCTCGAAGGGGCCGATTTCCGCGGCGTGGTGTTTGAAGAGAGCAGTCTGCGCGACGCCCAGCTCATCCGCGCCCGCTTCGAGGGGGCCGACCTGCGCGGAGCGGACCTCGGCGGCATCCGCCTCGGCGATGCGGCGCATTTCCGGGGCGCCATCATCTCCCGCTCCCAGGCGACCGAGCTCCTGAAGGAACTCGGCCTCAGGGTGCTGTAGGCGCACTCACGCCTCGGGGTAGACGCCCTTCAGCACCATGTCGAAATGGCTGCGGACGACGTCGTTGCAGGCGCAGGCCATCGACGCGAGATTGTCGTGATCAAGAACCGTCAGGCGGCCCCTCTGGGTATCGACCACCCCTTCCGCCTTGAAGCGGCCGATGACGCGCGTGGTGTAGCTGCGACCGACGCCGAGCAATCCGGCCAACTGGTCCTGGGTCAGCGTCAACTCGTCGGAGCCGGTGCGCTCGCTGGCAGCGACCAGCCAGCGCGCCGCCCGCTGCTGAATGCTATGGGCGGCATTGCAGGCGCTGGCCTGGAACACCTGGGCGAGAAGACAATCGGCATAGCGATTGAACAGGGAGTCGATGGTCGGCTCCTCGGCCTTGAGGGCCTCGAGCTCGCTGAGCGATATCCGGACGAACGTCCCTCCGAACAGCACTACGGCCAGCGCGAAGGCCGGCAGGTGACCGCGACTGACGATGCCGCCGACGGCGCCCTCCCGACCGATCAGTGCGGTTTCCACCTCGCGTCCATCGCCGAAGGTGACGCGGTAGGACGCCATGGCCTTGCCGATCGGGAAATAGGCCCATTCCACCCGGTTGCCGGGCGTCTGCAGCATGCGCCCGACCTCGCCGGCCCATGGCTGAAGACGCGAAACCAGTCGTTCCCACTCCCGGGGGCGCAGTGCATCTATGAGGTTGTTGCCTGTTTTACCCTCGAACGTCGAAATCGCCGCCATACGTTTTCCTACCGACGTAAAAAACACGAAAGACTTTCACCCTGTGTTCAGTATTGGACATACAGAGCGATCCCTCGCCAGTAGAATCCATAGGCTCAAAGCCGGAATAATTTCAAGCGGCTATGGAAATGCGAGGTGGATACATGATCGGCGGCAAGCGAATTCTCGTCCTGGAGGATGAGCCGCTGATTGCCATGGACCTCGAAGATCTCCTGATCTCCAAGGGGTTCACGGTCGTCGGCCCCTTCTCGACCTCCGCCGCCGCTCTGGAAGGCCTCGACGGGGAAGCACCCGAGGCGGCGCTGCTCGACATCTACCTCTTCAACAGCACTTCCTTCGACGTCGCCCGCGAGTTGCGGCGCCGGGGCATTCGCTACGCCTTCATGACGGGGCTGGTGGCGCCGGACGTGGTGCCCGCCGATCTCCCGGGCTCGACGATCATCCTGAAGCCCTATAACGAGAAGGAATTGATGGCCTTCCTGACGGCGGAGCTGCCCGACGAAGCGTCTTGCGTGCCAGGGTGAGGCAACCTCTGCCCCGAGCACGGCAGTAAGCCGGTGACGCTGCCCTTCAGCGCCCGAAGTCCGTAGCGCCTACGCTTCTGCGCTTGGCGCAACACCTTCTTTGCGTCCTTCTGCGTCTGCCTGTCCCTCTGTCCGCCGTTTGCTGTCCGCCTTCTCTTCTACTCGCGTATTCCAAAACAAACAGCCCTCCGGAGATTTCTCTCTCGGAGGGCTGTTTTGTGTTTGTTGTTGTTTGTGTGAAGAGTTTGTCGTGTTGATTTGTGTCTTATATTCTTGTCCTTTGCAGGCCTGGCAGCGACCTACTCTCCCGCGTCTTAAGACGGAGTACCATTGGCGCTGGGGAGTTTCACGGCCGAGTTCGGGATGGGATCGGGTGCATTTCTCCCCGCCATGACCACCAGGCCGGCGAAGGGCAAGAGCTCGGGTCTCCCTTTTGGGGAGAGCTGAGCGAAGAGATTGGTCTTTGGCGGCTTTATGGGCCGGATCGTGATGTTGTGTCTTGTACATCCTGATGGATGGACAGGGATAATGAGAGCGATGAAGCCGATCGAGCTATTAGTACCGGTAAGCTTCACGCATTGCTGCGCTTCCACACCCGGCCTATCGACGTGGTGGTCTACCACGGCTCTGATAGGGAGCACTGGTTTTGAGGTTCGTTTCCCGCTTAGATGCCTTCAGCGGTTATCGAGTCCATACGTAGCTACCCTGCAATGCGGCTGGCGCCACAACAGGTCCACCAGAGGTATGTCCATCCCGGTCCTCTCGTACTAGGGACAGATCCTCTCAATACTCCTACACCCACGGCAGATAGGGACCGAACTGTCTCACGACGTTCTGAACCCAACTCACGTACCACTTTAATCGGCGAACAGCCGAACCCTTGGGACCTTCTCCAGCCCCAGGATGTGATGAGTCGACATCGAGGTGCCAAACGATGCCGTCGATATGGACTCTTGGGCATCATCAGCCTGTTATCCCCGGCGTACCTTTTATCCGTTGAGCGATGGCCCGTCCACGAGGGACCACCGGATCACTATGGCCGTCTTTCGACTCTGCTCGACGTGTCAGTCTCGCAGTCAGGCAGGCTTATGCCATTGCACTCGTCGAACGATTTCCGACCGTTCTGAGCCTACCTTCGCGCGCCTCCGTTACTCTTTGGGAGGCGACCGCCCCAGTCAAACTACCCACCACACACTGTCCCGGACCCGGATGACGGGCCGCGGTTAGACAGTCATGACGATAAGGGTGGTATTTCAAGGATGGCTCCATCTGAGCTGGCGCCCAAACTTCATAGCCTACCACCTATCCTACACATGCCGACACGAATGCCAGTGTGAAGCTATAGTAAAGGTGCACGGGGTCTTTCCGTCTGACCGCAGGAACCCCGCATCTTCACGGGGAATTCAATTTCACTGAGCCTGTGCTGGAGACAGCGGGGAAGTCGTTACGCCATTCGTGCAGGTCGGAACTTACCCGACAAGGAATTTCGCTACCTTAGGACCGTTATAGTTACGGCCGCCGTTTACCGGGGCTTCAATTCGGAGCTTGCACCCCTCCTCTTAACCTTCCGGCACCGGGCAGGCGTCAGACCCTATACGTCGCCTTAGCGGCTTCGCAGAGCCCTGTGTTTTTGTTAAACAGTCGCCACCCCCTAGTCTGTGCCCCCCGATCATGGTTGCCCATCACCGGGGCCTCCTTCTCCCGAAGTTACGGAGGCAATTTGCCGAGTTCCTTCAGCACAATTCGCTCAACGCCTTGGTAT
>CAXXNH010000014.1:237500-239835 GCA_963665435.2 uncultured Pleomorphomonas sp.
CACCGTCCAGTCCAAGCTCAGCGCCACCAACGCCGACCTCCGGGCCAAGACGGAAGAGGCCGAGACGCTGAAGGCAGACCTCCTTCATGCACGAGGACAGCGCGAGGAAGCGCAGAGGCTGCTCGGCGAGGCAAGCAAGGCCCTGGCAGAGGTGCGCTCGCGCGCCGAAGCGGAACGCAAGTCTGCGGATGAGAAGCTCGCCCTTCTGCAAGAGGCGCGGACACACCTCTCCGACCAGTTCAAGGCGCTGGCCGCCGACATTCTGGAGGAAAAGTCCAAGTCCTTCTCGGAAGCCAACCGCGCTTCGCTCGGCACGCTGATCGATCCGCTCAAGGTGCAGCTTGCCGACTTCAAGGGCAAGGTCGAGGAAGTCTACATCAACGAGGCCAAGGAGCGTTCGGCGCTCGGCGAGCAGGTGCGGCAGCTGTTCAGCCTCAACCAACAGCTCTCGCGCGACGCCAACAACCTCACCTCGGCGCTGCGCGGCCAGAACAAGAGCCAGGGCAACTGGGGCGAGATGATCCTCGAGCGGGTGCTCGAGGCGGCCGGCCTCGTCAAGGGCGTGCACTTCGTACCGCAGGAGAGCCATTCGCGCGAGGACGGCAGCCGCATCCAGCCCGACGTGGTGCTGAACCTGCCGGGCCAGCGCTTCATGGTGATCGACAGCAAGGTGTCGCTCAACGCCTACGAGCTGTTCTCCACCGCCGAGGACGATGCCGCCCGCGAGGCGGCGCTGCGCCGCCATCTTGACAGCATCCGCGGCCACATCAAGGACCTGTCGGCCAAGAACTATCAGGAGATCCACGGCATCGCCGCGCTCGACTTCGTCATCCTGTTCGTGCCGATCGAGCCGGCCTTCCTGGTCGCCATCACCCGCGACGCCGAACTGTGGCATCAGGCCTGGGAGAAGAACATCCTGCTGGTCAGCCCGTCGTCGCTCCTGTTCGTCGTGCGCATCGTCGCCCAGCTCTGGCAGCGGGAACAGCAGACCAAGAACGCTCAGGACATCGCCAAGCGCGGCGCCGAGCTCTTACGACAAGTTCGTCGGCTTCGTCGACGATCTAGAAAAGGTCGGCAAGGGACTGAAGGACGCCCAGGGGCGCCTACGGACCGCGCCTACGGCAAGTTCGCCACCGGTCGCGGCAACGTCATCCGGCAGGCCGAGATGCTGCGCTCTCTCGGGCTCAAGACCAACAAGAAGCTCGACACGAACCTCGCTGGAAGCCGCCGAGACCGACGAGGACACCGGCGCCCCTGCCCGCGCCGGAAGATCAGCTGTCGTAATCGGGATCGCCGACAAAGCGCGGCAGATCGTCGGCAAGGCAAAGCCAGCTCGGCCGGTCGCCCGTCCCAGGCCATGGGCGGGCCGGCGCCACCGCCTCCTTGTCGTCGAGCGTGCCGACGGTAACGCCGACCGACCGCCCCTCGTCGTCGGTCATGTAGAGCTGGCTGCCGCAGGCCGGGCAGAAATGTCGGATGGAGCGGGGCGACGAACGATAGGCCGCCGCCTCGCCAGCCGTGACGCGGAAAAGCGCGGGCGACACCTGCATCCAGGCCACCGTGGCGCCGCCGGTCGAGCGCCGGCAGCTGTCGCAATGACAGTAATCGACGATGGCGCCGTCCGCCCTGCACCTCATAACGGACCTGGCCGCACAGGCAAGCCGCCGCCGGTGGAGGAGACGCCATGGTCAGTCCCTCGCCGACCGGCGCGGCGCCGGTCGCGCTTGATCGCCCCGCGCTTGGTCTTGGCGTCGGACCGCGGCGCACACTGGCTTGCTCGCGTCGGTCGCGTGGCGACGCGCGGCTTGGGCGGGATGGCCGCCTCGGCGAGAATAGCCTTGAGGCGGTCGAGGGCATCCTCGCGGTTGCGCCCTCCTGCGAGCGGAAGCGCTGGGCCTGAATGACGATCTCGCCGGCCTGCGTGATCCGTGAGGGACCGGCGATGCGCGATGCGCGCACCTTGGTTTCCCAGGGAATGCCCGAGGCGTTGTAAAGGTCGTAGCGCAGCGCTACCGCCGTCGCCACCTTGTTGACGTTCTGCCCGCCCGGCCCGGACGCCTGGACGTAGGAGAAGGAAAGGTCCTTCTCGTCGATATAGAGGCGGTCGGCGACGTAGATCATGGCGCAAGAATAGTGGGCGGCGTCCGCCGCCGCAAACCCACCTCGTTACACTTTCAGGAAGCGTCCGCTCGCCGGCCACGCCGATGAGGAAAACCGAGACGATCAGGAAGGCGGTCGGCAGCGAGGCCACATGGGCGACGAAGCCGATGGCGGCCGGCCCCATCAGGATGCCGGCGTAGCCCAGCGTCGTCACTGCCTGCACGGCACGCTTTCG
>CAXXNH010000015.1:0-33930 GCA_963665435.2 uncultured Pleomorphomonas sp.
AGACCAGCGCCAGGCGTCGGGCCATCGAACGGTTGGGCGACAACGCCAGGATCGGCGTCGACGGCCGCTCGCGGGCGGCGCGCAGGCCGGTGGCGCCGGAGGCGGTGAAGCAGACGAGGGCGGCGATGCCCAGCGTCTCGGCGATCTGGCGGGCCGAGGCGGAAATGGCGTCGGCGGGGGTCGCGTCGGGCTCGCCGCGCTGGCCGGCCAGGATCGAGTGGAAGTGTTCGGAAGCCTCGACCTCCTCGGCGACGTGGCTCATGGTCTGAACCGCCTCGACCGGGTAGGCGCCGGCCGCAGATTCGGCGGACAGCATGACAGCGTCGGCGCCCTCGAAGACGGCGTTGGCGATGTCGGAGACCTCGGCGCGCGTCGGCACCGGCGACTGGATCATCGATTCCAGCATCTGCGTGGCGACGACGACCGGCTTGCCGGCCTTGCGCGTGGTGCGGGTGATGCTCTTCTGAACGCTTGGGACCTGTTCGAGCGGCAGCTCGACGCCAAGGTCGCCGCGCGCCACCATGATGGCGTCGCTGAGCTCGAGGATCTCGTTGAAGCGCTGCACGGCCTGCGGCTTCTCGATCTTGGCCATGACGCCGCATTTGCCGTCGACGATCTCGTGCACTTCCTGGAGGTCTTCCGGCCGCTGCACGAAGGACAGCGCGATCCAGTCGACGTCGGCGTCGAGAGCGGCCGTGAGGTCGGCGCGGTCCTTCTCGGTGAGGGCGCCGGAGGTGAGGATGGTGTCGGGCAGGCTGACGCCCTTGCGGTCGGAGATCTTGCCGCCGACCTCGACCTCGGCGATCGCCTTCTTGCGGTCGTTCTTGACCACGCGCAGCCTCAGGCGGCCGTCATCGATCAGGAGGCGATGGCCGGGCTCGAGCGCATCGATGATTTCGGGATGCGGCAGGGTGACGCCGGTGACGTCGCCGTCGAACTTCTCGCGATGGAAGGCGAACTTGGCGCCGATCTCCAGGAAGACCGGGCCGTTGGCGAAGGTGCCGACCCGGAGCTTGGGTCCCTGCAGGTCGGCGAGGATGCCGATCGGGCGGCCGGCCTCGGCCTCGACCTCACGGATGGTCGACACGTAGTAGCGGAGCTTCTCGTGGTTGGTGTGGCTCATGTTGATGCGGAAGCAGTCCGCACCCGCCTGGTGAAGCCGGGCGATCATGTCCTTGTCGGAGGAGGAGGGGCCCAAAGTTGCAAGAATCTTGACCTTGCGGTTACGTCTCATTTCGCCCCGTTTCCTTTTTGGGTCGGCTGGTACAGGTGTACGGTCCAGCTGCGTTGTTCGGCGGTGTCGACCTCGAAGAACCCTGTCCGCTCATAGCCGCGGGCGACACAGTTTTCGACGCCGCCTATAGTGAACATCTTGCGTCTCGTACACATGAACGCCTTGCCGCCCCATTCGCCGCCGTGTTGGCTGTCGACTGCATAGAGGTAGTAATAGCGTGATGTGAGAGCGCCGGAGAGCAGCGTTCCACATTTCGATCCGCCGATGTTCCACCAGCCTTCGGAGCGCCAGCCGTCCTTGGACTTGTAGCCGATCGCCACGGAGATGGTGCCGTCGGTTTTGTTACAGAGCCTGAGATCGGCCTTCGCGGGTGTCGCGGCGGCGAGGAAGAGGAAGGACAGCGCCAGGGCAACAAGCGCCGGCCGCGTCTTTCGTACCGGTCCCTCATGTGCCGCCATCGGTTTTCCGCCCGCCAACGATCCTTGTCCGGTGCTCATCGGAGAATGCCCCGCCTTATCGCGTGACCTACGGCAAAATGTCAACGTATAATTACGCAAGGCGCCGCACTGTCCCGTCGTGTCCGGTCTCCCATGAACATTAACACGCATCCTCAAAGGCTTACGCTCCAGTCTTTGGTCGCGTCCGAAGAACGCTGGTCATGATCGCGGCCGGGCGATCCAGATGCCGCCAAGGATCATCAGGCCACCCAGCCCCTGGCTCCAGCCGATCGCCTCGCCGAACACGAGGAAAGCGAGGGTAGCGGCGGCGATCACCTCCATGAAGATGACCAGAGACGAGAAGGCGGCCGATAGATATCCGAGCGCAAAGGCGAGCAGGCCCTGCCCACCGATGTGGCTTACATACGCCAGGGCGGCGAGAGTTGCGACGCCCGTCAGCGAGGACGGCAGAAGCTTTGGCTCGAAGGCGACGGCTATGGCGCCGAGGCAGAGCGCGGTCACCGCCGTTGCGCCGAAGGTGACGGTGCCCGTGCTGTGCTGGCGTCGGGCGGCGCGAACGGCCAGGAAGTAGGTGCCGAAGCCGAAGGAGGTGCCGATGCCGTAGATGTCGCCGATCAGCTTGTCGGCATCGAGCGTATAGGAGCCGCCAAGGAGCACTGCGCCGCCGAGAATGCAGACGATGACGCCGCCCGCCTCGCGCCGGCCGACCTTCTCGCCGATGAACAGGCCGGAGAACAGCAGCACCCAGATTGGCGCCATCGACGACAGGAAGGTGGCGTTGGCGATCGACGTGTTGAGGATGGAGAGGTGCCAGAAGAACAGGTCGACGGCGAAGAACACGCCGGCGAGCCAGATGGCCTTCGAGCGGAAGGCGGTGGCCAGCGCCTTGGTGCCGCCTTCGCTTGCCGCCCAGATGGCCAGCACCGGGACCGCGAGCGCGACACGCCAGAAGGCGCTGGCGAAGGGGCCGACGTCGGCGAGGCGGACGAAGACCGGCGATATGCCCATGGCGACGGCGCCGAGGCAGAGGGCGAGGAAGGCCACGACCTCACCGGGACGGGCGGACAGCGGCAACGATCTGGCGACGGACATGAATGGACCTGAGGACGACGGCCGTCGGGCGGGCCGCGGCGAAAGTGCAACGGTCGGCGGGTCGACGGCGCCAGCGGGTGGATCTCGACTTTATCCGACCGATAGCAGCATTTAGGATCATCCGCCATGCAGGACCCGACCGACGACGCTCCTTTCACATTTCTTCCCGGCGACGAGGCGGGCGGCCTTCTGGTTCTCGCCGACCACGCATCCCGCCGGGTGCCGCCGTCTTACGGCAGCCTCGGTCTGCCGCCGGCCGAGTTCGAGCGTCATATCGCCTATGACATCGGCACCGAATGGCTGGTCCGCCGCCTCGCCGCCCTCACAGGCGCTCCGGCGCTGCTCACCCGCTTCTCGCGTCTGCTGATCGACCCCAACCGTGGCGAAGACGACCCGACGCTGGTGATGCGCCTGTCGGACGGGGCGATCGTGCCGGGCAACGCCAGGGTCGACGCCGCCGAGCGGCAGCGGCGTATCGAAGGGTTCCATCGTCCCTATCACCAGGCCATCGACGGCCTGATCGACCGGATGCTTGCCACTGGCGTCGCGCCGGTGATCCTGTCCATCCATTCCTTCACGCCGGTCTGGAAGGGCGTGCCGCGTCCCTGGGACATGGCGATCCTGTGGGATCGCGACGACCGCATGGTGGCGCCGGCGCTCGCCGCCTTTCGCGAGCGTGGCCTTGTCGTCGGCGACAACCAGCCTTACGACGGGGCGCTCCGCAACGACACGCTCTATCGCCACGGCACGGCGCGGGGGCTCGCCCATCTGCTCGTCGAGGTGCGGCAGGATCACATCGCCAGCGAGGTTGGCGCAACCCACTGGGCGGAGACGATTTTCGAGGTGGTGGCGCCGCTGGCGGCGCGGCCGGAGATGCGCAAGACCGCCTTTTACGGATCGCGCGCGGACGGCGCTCGCGTGTGAATGGACTCTCGAAAACGGTTGACGGGCCCATGAAGTTCGGACTTCATGCCGCCCTCACGGGCGGCGGCCCCGCCCGGACCCAATATCAAGATCGGCAGGACAATATCCCATGAGCATGGAATCGGCAGAATCGCAGGGCGGCGTCGCGGCGGGTGAACTCCGGCAGTTCATCGAGCGCGTCGAGCGGCTTGAGGAAGAGAAGGCCGCTCTCCAGGACGACATCAAGGACGTGATGGCCGAGCTCAAGGGCCGCGGCTACGACGTCAAGGCCGTCAGGGCCATCCTGAAGCTGCGCAAGCAGGACCCGGACGAGCGCCAGGAGGCGGAAGCCATCCTCGAACTCTACATGAACGCGCTCGGCATGGTGTGATGATGGCTCGCCGGCATTGGGGCGCCCCAAAGGGGTAACCGATGCCCGGGCAATGTCGAGGGTTTGCTGGCCGTTCGGGAAAGGCTCGCCTTTCGACGACCGGTCGCATGGATTGCAACAAGGGCGTCGCGCCGCTTCGGGGAAGCCCCCTGGTGGAGGACGCCTTTTTTGTATGGAGCGGACCGGCATCTTCACGCCCGATCGGCAAAGCGACCTCGTCCTAATATAAAGACATGTTTATATCATTATTGACAACCCGACCCGGTCTTCTATGATCGGGGCGTCGTGGTTCTCCGTCCCTTTCCGTGGATGGAGCCAAGAGGGAATCCGGAAAGGCGCATGCCTAGGCCGGAGCTGCCCCCGCAACTGTGAGCGGCGAGCGAACGATCAACGAAGTCACTGATGCCCCGCGCATCGGGAAGACGGATCGGTTGCCTTGACCCGCGAGCCAGGAGACCTGCCACGGCCACATTGTCGTCATCGGGCGGGGTGTCCCGGTGGATCGCTTCATCCCGGCCCTCGTTCGAGCGGTCGGCGATGGCGTTTCCGCTCGCCTTTGCCCCCTTTTTTGGGGTTTCATCATGTCTCTTTCCATCGCCACGCTCGGCACGCCGCGCATCGGTCCGCGCCGCGAGCTGAAGTTCGCGCTCGAGGCCTACTGGTCCGGCCGCATCGACCGCGCCGCTCTCCTCCATACGGCCGCGTGTCTGCGCGCCGCCAACTGGGCCGATCAGGCGGCTCGCGGCGTCACCGTCATCCCATCCAACGACTTCTCGCTCTACGATCAGATGCTCGATACCGCCGTCATGGTCGGTGCAGTGCCGGAGCGCTATGGCTGGGCGGGCGGCATGGTGTCGACGGAAAGCTACTTCGCGATGGCCCGTGGCACCGACGGTGAAGCGTGCGCCTGCGGCCATCGCGGGCAGGGTGGCGTGCCGGCCCTTGAGATGACCAAGTGGTTCGACACCAATTATCATTACCTCGTGCCGGAGCTCGATCCCGCCCAGCGCTTTGTGCTGGCGTCGATGAAACCTGTCGACGAGTTCCGGGAAGCGAAGGCGCTCGGCATCCATACTCGTCCGGTGCTGGTCGGTCCGGTCACCTTCCTTAAGCTTGCCAAGGCTGCCGCCGGCTTCGACTGTCTCGATCTGATCGACCGTCTGCTGCCGGTCTACGTCGATGTGTTGAAGCGGCTTGCCGCCAACGGCGCCGACTGGGTGCAGATGGACGAACCCGTTCTGGCGACCGATCTCGACGAGACGGCCCGGGCGGCCCTCGGCAGGACCTATGGCCTGATCGCCTCCGCCGTGCCCAACCTGAAGATCATGCTGACGAGCTATTTCGGCCCGCTCGGCGACAATCTGCATCTCGCCGCCTCTCTGCCGACAGCCGGTCTTCACCTCGATCTTGCGCGTGGGCGGGATGATCTCGAAGGCATCGGCCGACACTTGTCCGACGGCAAGATCCTGTCGCTGGGGATTGTCGACGGCCGGAATGTCTGGCGCGCGGACCTCGATGCCTGCCTCGATCTCCTGGGGCCGATGGTCGCCCGGCGCGGCCTTGATCACGTCCAGCTGGCGCCGTCCTGCTCCTTGCTGCATGTGCCCCATGACATCGAGCTCGAGACCGATCTCGATGGCGACGTAAAGTCCTGGTTGGCTTTCGCGCGCCAGAAGATGGATGAACTGGTCGTGCTGGGGCGGGCGCTGGAACTGGGGCCGGATTCCGTTGCCGATGCCCTGGCAACCACGCTGGCCGTGCTGGCGTCGCGCCGGAACTCGCCGCGCGTCGTCCGATCCGACGTGCGCGCTCGTCTCAAGGCCGTGTCGCCGGACATGGCCCGGCGCGCGATGCCGTTCGATCGACGCTCGGCCTTGCAGAGGCAACGCTTCGACCTGCCGCTCTTCCCGACGACGACGATTGGTTCCTTTCCACAGACGCAGGATGTGCGTCGCAGCCGGCAGGCCTTCGCCAAGGGCACTCTTTCCGAGGCCGACTATCGCGACTTCCTGAAAGCCGAGACGGCCGCCTGCATCCGCTGGCAGGAGGAGATCGGCCTCGACGTGCTTGTTCACGGAGAGTTCGAGCGCAACGACATGGTGCAGTATTTCGGCGAGAGGCTCGACGGTTTCGCCTTCACCCATCACGGCTGGGTGCAATCCTACGGTTCACGCTGCGTGCGGCCACCGATCCTCTATGGCGATGTCGCCCGACCCGAGCCGATGACCGTCGACTGGTGGCGCTATTCGCAGTCGCTGACGGAAAAGCCGGTAAAGGCCATGCTGACTGGCCCGGTCACCATCCTCAACTGGTCGTTCGTGCGGGACGACATCGGCCGCGACGAGGCTTGCCGCCAGATAGCCTTGGCGCTGCGCGACGAGGTGGCGGACCTAGAGGCGGCCGGCGCCGCCATGATCCAGATCGACGAGGCGGCACTGCGGGAGGGGCTGCCGATCCGCAAGAGCGAATGGGGCCGCTATCTCGCATGGGCCGTCGACAGCTTCCGGTTGGCCTCGTCGGCGGTCGGCAATGCGACGCAGGTGCACACCCACATGTGCTACTCGGAGTTCAACGACATCATCGGTTCGATCGCTGCCCTGGACGCCGACGTCATCTCCATCGAGTGTTCCCGTTCGAAGATGGATCTTCTGACCGCCTTTGCCGAGTTCCACTATCCCAGTGACATCGGGCCCGGCGTCTACGATATCCATTCGCCGCGCGTCCCGTCCGTCGAGGAGATGGCGAGCCAGATCAGGGCGGCGCTCGTCCATCTTCCGGCGGAACGGATATGGGTCAACCCGGACTGCGGTCTCAAGACGCGCGGCTGGCCGGAGGTGCAGGCCGCGCTCCCCAACATGGTGGCTGCCGCGCGGGAGCTGCGGCGAACGATCCGCTAAACCGCGCCGGTTGTCCGGGCATCGCGCCACGCCTCGGCGCGGTGTCCCGGCTTTTGCAACGGATAACCGCTTTGTGTCACTGTCCGTATCTTGACGTATAAGGCGCCAGTCGATCTATATGTAGGCGTCACGGTCCCGCGATTCACAAGATCAAGGGCCAAGAGGGAATCCGGTGCGGCTGGCCCATCACGGGCTGGCCCAGGCCGGAGCTGCCCCCGCAACTGTAAGCGGCGAGCCCCCGTCCAATCCACGTCACTGAAGCCTCGGCTTTGGGAAGGCCGGATGGGGGCGATGACCCGTGAGCCAGGAGACCTGCCGTGACGGCTGTTTTACGTCCTCGGGCGGGGTGCCCCGGTGGATCGTGACCGCTGACGCGTCCGTCCTCCCGGGCGCGCTCGTCGTCGTCGCGTCCGCTCGGCCTTTGCCCCCAGAATTGGGGTTGCCGATGTCTCTTCTCACCGAACTCGAACTGCCTGTCGCGCCGGCTCGGCCGGATGCCGAGGGGCACCGGGTCATCCGGCGCAATGGCGCCGTCACGCCGTTCGACGCCACAAAGATCAGGACGGCCCTGACCAAGGCGTTCCTTGCCGTCGAGGGCAGCGACGCCGCCGCCTCGCGCCGCGTTCACGACATCGTCGGCGCGCTCGCGGCCGAGATCGTCGCAGCGTTGTTTCGCCGCGACGACGGCCGCGCCTTCCAGATCGAAGACATTCAGGACCAGGTCGAGCTGGCGCTGATGCGCGGCGGCCATCACAAGGTGGCCCGCGCCTATGTGCTCTATCGCGAGGAAAGAGCGCGGGAGCGCGTCGAGGCGGCCAGCGCTCCGGCGACGCCGGTCATCCACGTCAGGATGCTCGACGGAAGGCTGCGGCCACTCGACGAGGTGCGCCTCGTTCGTCTCGTCGATGAATCGATTGCCGGATTGGACGGTGTGTCCGCCGCCGCCATTCTCTCCGAGACGCGTCGCAATCTCTACGACGGCATCTCTATCGACGAACTGGCCCAGGCGCCGATTCTCGCCGCCCGTGCGCTGGTCGAGCGCGAGCCGAACTATGCCAGGGCAACGGCAAGGCTTCTCAACGACAAGCTG
The DNA here is from genome assembly GCA_963665435.2 of uncultured Pleomorphomonas sp. Classification (GTDB taxonomy): domain Bacteria; phylum Pseudomonadota; class Alphaproteobacteria; order Rhizobiales; family Pleomorphomonadaceae; genus Pleomorphomonas. The sequence continues at coordinate 8,066 of CAXXNH010000015.1, forward strand.
CGCCGCGAAGCGCTGTCCTTCCTGGCCGGCCGCGCGGACGAAGCGACGCAAGCCGAGATGGCCGGGCGTTATGCCGAGTATTTCAGGGCCTATCTCAAGGCCGGCATCGCCGCCGAACGGATCGACCCGGAGCTCGCCCGCTTCGACCTTGACCGCATTGCCGCCGCGCTGAAGCCGGAGCGCGATCTTCAGTTCGACTATCTCGGGCTGCAGACGCTCTACGACCGTTACTTCCTGCATGTGGGCGGCGCGCGGTTCGAGCTGCCGCAAGCCTTCTTCATGCGTGTCGCCATGGGGTTGGCGTTGCGCGAGGTCGATCGCGAGGCGCGAGCGATCGAGTTCTACGACCTTCTGTCCTCGTTCGATTTCATGGCCTCGACGCCGACATTGTTCAACGCCGGCACGCCGCGGCCGCAGCTGTCCTCATGCTTCCTGACCACCGTCGCCGACGACCTCGACGGCATCTTCAAGGCGATCAAGGACAATGCGCTGCTCGCCAAGTATTCCGGCGGCCTCGGCAACGACTGGACGCCGGTGCGCGGCCTTGGCGCCCACATCAAGGGTACCAACGGCGAGAGCCAGGGGATCGTGCCGTTTCTCAAGGTGGCCAACGACACGGCGATCGCCGTCAACCAGGGCGGCAAGCGCAAGGGTGCCGTCTGCGCCTATCTCGAAACCTGGCACATCGACATCGAGGAGTTTCTCGACCTCAGGAAGAACACCGGCGACGACCGCCGCCGCACCCACGACATGAATATCGCCAACTGGATTCCGGACCTGTTCATGCAGCGGGTCGAGGCCGACGCGCCGTGGACGCTGTTTTCGCCGGACGAGACGCCCGATCTGCACGACCTCTACGGCGCGGCGTTCAAGACCGCCTACGAGACCTATGAGGCAAAAGCGGCGCAGGGGGAGCTGAAGGTTTTCCGCACCGTGCGGGCCGTCGACCTCTGGCGGCGCATGCTGACCATGCTGTTCGAGACGGGGCACCCCTGGGTCACCTTCAAGGACCCTTGCAACATCCGCTCGCCGCAGCGGCATGCCGGCGTCGTTCACTCGTCCAACCTCTGCACCGAGATCACCCTGAACACGTCGGCCGACGAGGTCGCCGTCTGCAATCTCGGCTCGGTCAACCTCGCCGCCCATGTCGGTCCCGATGGCGTCGACCGGGAGAAGCTTGCCCGCACCGTCCGCAGGGCGATGCGCATGCTCGACAATGTGATCGACATCAACTTCTACACCATCCCCGAGGCGCGGCGGGCCAACCTCCGCCACCGGCCGGTCGGCCTGGGACTGATGGGCTTCCAGGACGCGTTGCACATGCTGCGTCTGCCCTATGCCTCGGAGGAGGCGATGCGCTTTGCCGACCGGAGCATGGAGGCGATCGCCTATGAGGCCATTTCCGCCTCCTGCGATCTTGCCTCCGAACGCGGCCGCTATCCGTCCTTCGAGGGATCGCTGTGGTCGCAGGGCATTCTGCCCGTCGACAGCCTGGAACTGCTGGCCGAGACACGCGGGCAGATCGATCTCGACCGCTCGTCGACGCTCGACTGGGACAGCCTGCGCCTGCGCGTGAAGACCGAGGGCATGCGCAACTCCAACTGTCTCGCCATCGCTCCGACGGCCACCATCTCCAACATCTGCGGCGTTTCCCAATCGATCGAGCCGGCCTATCAGACGCTCTACGTCAAGTCGAACATGTCCGGCGACTTCACGGTGGTGAACGCCCAACTCGTCGCCGACCTCAAGGCACGCGGCCTTTGGGACGAGGTGATGGTCTCCGACCTCAAGTATTACGATGGCAGCCTCGGAGCGATCGATCGGGTGCCGGCCGATCTCAAGGCGCTTTACGCCACCGCCTTCGAGATCGATGCCGCCTGGCTGGTCGAGGCGGCGGCGCGTCGGCAGAAGTGGATCGATCAGGCGCAATCGCTCAACCTCTACATTCCCAATCCCTCGGGCAAGAGGCTCGACGCCCTCTATCGCCTCGCCTGGAAGAAGGGGCTCAAGACGACCTATTACCTGCGCGCGCGTTCGGCCACCCACGTCGAGAAATCGACGCTGAAGGGGGTCGACGGCAAGCTCAACGCGGTGACCATCGCCGCCCGCGATGCCGAACCCAAGGCCTGCGCCATCGACGACCCCACCTGCGAAGCGTGCCAGTAAGTTCAGGACCAATCGAAATGCTCGACTTTTCCGAAAAGACCATTGCCGGCAATGCCGGTCCCGCCGCCGACGCCACCGGTCTCGGCACCATCGAGCGCGGTGGCGCTCGCGTCCGCGTCGACGACAAGGCGATGATCAATGCCCGGGCCGATGTCAACCAGCTGTTGCCGATGAAATACGGCTGGGCCTGGGAGAAGTATCTTGCCGCCTGCAACAATCACTGGATGCCCACCGAGGTGTCGATGCAGGCCGACATCGCGCTCTGGAAGTCCAAGGACGGCCTGACCGACAACGAGCGGCGCATGATCAAGCGCAACCTCGGCTTCTTCGCCGCTTCTGAAAGCCTCGTCGCCAACAACATCGTGCTGGCCATCTATCGCCAGCTCACCAATCCGGAATGCCGGCAGTACCTGTTGCGACAGGCCTTCGAGGAGGCGGTGCACACGCACACCTTCCAGTACATCGTCGAAAGCCTCGGGCTCGACGAGGGCGAGCTTTTCAACATGTACCGCGAGGTGCCCTCGATCACCGACAAGGCGGCATGGGCGCTCGCGCACACCCAAAGCCTCGACGACCCGGCCTTTCGCACCGGCACGCCGGAGGCGGATCGTGCCTTCCTGAAAGACCTCGTCGCCTTCTATGTCGTCTTCGAGGGCATGTGGTTCTACACCGGCTTCGCGCAGATCCTGTCGCTCGGGCGGCGCAACAAGATGGTCGGCATCGCCGAGCAGTACCAGTACATCCTGCGCGACGAGAGCATCCATCTCAACTTTGGCATCGACGTCATCAACCAGATCCGGGCCGAGAATCCGCATCTCTGGACGGAGGACTTCGTCGAGGACATCAGGGCGATGCTGCGCGAAGCGGCCGAGCTCGAGGTCGCCTATGGCCGCGATACGATGCCGACCGGTTTCCTCGGTCTCAATGCCGCGCTCTGCGAGAGCTACATGCACTTCATCGCCAACCGGCGCTGCGCCCAGCTCGGCATCGATTCCGTGTTCCCGGAGACCGACAACCCATTCCCCTGGATGAGCGAAACCATGGATCTCAAGAAGGAAAAGAACTTCTTCGAGACCCGCGTCATCGAATACCAGAACGGTGGCGCGCTCAGTTGGGACTGAGATCGGACGGTTGGTGCCTCTTCTCCGAACTTGACAGCGAACGGGTGTCGGCCTAGCAATCTGTATCGTTTCAAGGAGGCGTCGCGCCGTCCGCCGATGATCGGTGGCGGAGGGCGCCTTCTTCATGTGGATTTCATGACCGCCCCATCGCTCTCCCCGTCCATTCCGGCGCCCATACGGCGCGACCGGCTGACCTGGGCCGCCTATCTGGCGCTCGCCCAGTTCACCTTCTTCCTGAACATCCAGGGAAACATCATTCCCTTCCTGAAGGACGAGTTCGACCTCAGCTATCGGGTGGTGACGCTGCACCCGGCGGCGGTGGCGGCCGGTCTTATCGTTTCGGGGCTGTTCGGCGAGCGGCTGACGCGCCGGTATGGGCGACTGAGGTCGGTGATGTTCGGGCTCGCCGGCATGGCTTTCGGCGCGATGGCCATCATCGCCGCGCCGCATCCGGTGGTCAGCATCCTCGGATGCTTCCTGATGGGCGGGGTCGGCTGCCTGGTGCTGATCGTCGTGCCGACGCTGCTTGCCGACTGGCATGGCGCCAATCGTTCGGTGGCGATCGGCGAGGCCAACGGCGTTTCCTACGTTGCGTCGTTGACGGCGGCGATGGCGGTCGGCCTGTTCGTGGCCATCGGCTTCGGTTGGCGGGCGGCGCTTTTGCTCGGCGTGGTCCTGGCCGGCCTGTTGCTCCTGTTCCTGCGCGGCGTGCCGATGCCGGCGCCGAAGGAGACCGCAGCGGCCGAGACGGGTGGTCGCAGCGGTCGGCTGCCGATGGCCTACTGGCTCTACTGGCTGACGATCATCGCCTTCGTCGGCGTCGAGCAGTCGGTCCTTGTGTGGGCGACGGAGTTTCTCGTCCGCGTCAAGGAGGTGCCGGTGGCCTCCGCGGCGATCGCCGCCGGCGCCTTCTCGCTGGGCATGCTCGCCGGACGTCTGTCGTCGGCCTTCGTGTTGACGCGGATAACGGCGGCGCGCGCACTCTATCTCTCGGCAATCGTCACGGTGCCGGCCTTCTTCCTGTTCTGGGGCGCACCGAGCCTGTCGGTGGCTGTGGTCGGCCTGTTCGCCGTTGGCCTTGGGTGCGCCTTGCAGTATCCTCTGACGCTGACCAAGGCGATCGTCACCGCCGGTCCGTTCGGCGAGCTGGCGACGGCGCGCGCCTCGCTGGCGAGCGGTCTTTCCATCCTGGTCATCCCCTGGGCGATCGGGGCTCTGGCCGATCACGTGGGATTGTTGACGGCCATATCGGCGTTGCCGATCCTCATCGTCGCGGCGGTCGGCTTTCTGTTCGTCGGCGAACGGCTCGTTCGCACCTGATACCCGTTCCGCTTGATCTGGCTGCATCCAGCTCAAGCGGGTTTCGGCCTGACCGGCCGGCGCCCGGTCGGGCGCTTCCGTTTCCGTCAGCTTCCGCCCTGAAGGTCAAAACCTGACGGAAGCGGTATGATCATTTGTCGCCGAGGCCCAGCGCTGCCTTCACCTTCGGTTCGAGGGTAAGTGCGCGCTCGTCGCCGATCACGGCAAAGCCCTTTCCGGCGCTGGTCAGGCCGGCGGAGTAGACCGCCCAGGGAAACCCCTTCTCCTCGGCGGCGGCTCGTGTCGCCTCGAGGAGGGCGATGCGCGATGCCGGATCGGCCTCATCCTGAAAGATGCCGAACTCGCCGAGCAGAACGCGCGCGGGAGGAACGCCGTTCTCGGCTGCCCAGTTGCTCACCCGTTGAAAGTCGGCGGCGATGGTCGCCGGGCCGGCTTCGCTGGCGCGATAGTCGTCGAGCACCTCTCCAACAGCAAGATCGAGCTCCCTGCGGCGCGTCGGATCGGCGATCTTCCTGGCAATGCGGCCTCTTGCCGCGCGCAGGAGCTGCTTGCTGCTCGCCTCGTCCACCTCGCTGGCCGGATAGGGCAGATGGGTGAGATAGAGGCCGGGGTCGTCGACCCAGGGGCGGCCGGCGTGACTGACCGCCATGGGGTCATAGTAATGGAAGGTCCAGACGATGTTCGGATCGTCGGCGAAGGGCACCGGATCAAGGCGCGTCAGCCCGTCGATGCCCCCCGAACGGCCGCCGGTCAGCACAAGCGTCAGCGTCGGCGCCGCCTGACGCGCGGCCTCGCGCAGCGCGGCCAACTGATCGGGCCAACGGTCGGCCAGGGCTATATAGGATCCCCAATCCTGGTTGGGTTCGTTGATCGGCTCGAAAAGGGTCTTGTCGGCGGGCAGGGCGGCCAGGCGGCCGGCAAGCCGCGTGACGAGAGCGAGATAGCGGTCCCAAAGGACGGGGGCGTGGTCGTCGGTGCCGAGCACGTCCTGCAATCCGTCGGGACGCTCCTGGTCGGCGGGCAGCAGGTGCATGTCGACGATGACGGTAAAGCCCACGGCCTGAAGGCGCTCCGTCGCCGCGACGATGCGTCCCATCAGCGGTCCGGCGCCGTCGTCGCCCGCCCAGAGCAAGGCGGCGGCATCGATGTTGAGGCGGACGAAGTCGAAGCCCTCGGCCTTCAGGTTGGCGAGCTGCCGGTCGTCGATGCGCCCCATCCAGTCGGGAAAGTTGCCCCTGTCGAACTCCGGCGCGAGAAAGGCGTCGCGACCGGTCCATGTCTGCCAAACCTCGAAGTTGATGCCGCGCTTGAGGGCGGGCGCGGCGGTGGCCGGCAGCACGGCAAGGAGTGCGAGGCAGAACGCCGCCAGACGGGCGCGTGTCACGGAACGGGGCATCGGGTTCTCCTCCAGGCCGGGCGGGGCGGCGGTGCGATCATGCCGGGACGTCGCGGCCGGCGCAACGGACTGGTGCGGAAGTTGACCATCTTCCGTCCGACGCGCCGACGTGAGAGAAGGCAGCCAGAAACTCATATGACCCGGCGTGGGCATCCCCGTCCGGAAAGACCGGTAGACCCATCATGTTCCTCACCCTGGTCGACTTTGTCGGCTGTTTCGCCTTTGCCCTGAGCGGCGGCACCCGCGCCGTGGAACGGCGACTCGATCCGTTCGGCATCGTGTTCCTCGCCTTCGTCGCCGCCACCTTCGGCGGCATCATCCGCGATGTCGTGATCGGCGCCGTGCCGCCGGTGGCTTTCATCACCTGGCATTATTTCGCCATCTCCTGCATCGCCGGCTTCTGCTGCATCTTCGCCCACCACCTGATCGCGCGCCTTTCCGCGCCGGTGGCGGTGTTCGACGCGCTGGGCCTCGGGCTCTACGTGGTGGTGGGAACGCGCAAGGCGATGGACGCGGGCCTGTCGCCCTTGATGGCGGCCGTGGTCGGCATGATCACCGCCATTGGCGGCGGCATTGGCCGCGACATTCTGGCGGCGCAGACGCCGATGGTGCTGCACAAGGAAATCTACGCCCTGGCGGCGCTGATCGGGGCCTTGATGGTTTCCGTCGGCGATTACTACCACCTGCCGTCCGTGCCGGTGGCCGTTGCCGGCGGTGGCCTGTCCATCCTGCTCCGGCTTGCCGCCATGCGTTGGGACTGGAACCTGCCCCCGCCGACCAGCCGCTCGTAAGCGACTGGTCCGTATGAGGAACGGAATTCCTCAGCCGACGCGGACGCCGGAGAGGAAGGTTTCGACCTCGCGCCGCAGGGTGTCGGACTGGCGGGCGAGGGCGGTCGCGGCGGTAAGCACCTCGGTCGCGGCCCCGGACGACTCGGTCGCCGCCTGGGTGATGCCCACCACGTTCTGCGACACCTGATGGGTGCCGATCGAAGCCTGGCTGACGTTGCGGGCGATCTCGTCGGTGGCCGCACCCTGCTGGTCGACGGCGGTCGCGATCGACGTGGCGATGCGGTTCAGGTGCTCGATCACGCCGGTGATCGTCACGATCGCCTCGGCCGACGACTGCGTCGAAGACTGGATCTCCCCGATCTGGCTTGAAATCTGGGAGGTCGCGCGCGACGTTTGGTCGGCCAGCTGCTTCACTTCGGCCGCCACCACGGCGAAGCCCTTTCCGGCTTCGCCGGCCCGCGCCGCTTCAATGGTCGCGTTGAGGGCCAGAAGATTGGTCTGGGAGGCGATGCTGTCGATGAGGTTGACGACCTCGCCAATGCGGTTGGCGCTTTCGGCCAGTTCGCGCACCCGCTCGGCGGTCAGCTGGGCATCCTTGCTGGCCTTGGAGGCGACGACGGTGCTCTCGTCGGCCTGACGCTTGATCTCGGCGATCGAGGTCGCCAGCTCCTCGGCAGCGGCGGCGACGGTTTCGACGTTGGTGGACGCCTCCTCGGCGGCGCTCGCAACCGTAATCGACTGGTTGGAGACCTCCTCGGCCGCCGCCGACATCGACTGTGCCGAGGCTTGCAACTGCGTCGAGGCGCCGACGACCATTTCCACGACGCCACCGACCGCCGTTTCGAAGGCGTCGGCCATTTCCTTCATCTCGGCCTGGCGGCGCGTCTCGGCCTCCGCCTTGGCGCGCTCCTGTTCGGCGCGCATGCGCAGGTTCTCTTCGAGGCCCTGCTTGAACACGTGGAGCGTCGCCGCCATCGTACCCACCTCGTCGCTGCGGCCGAGGCCCGGAACGGCCACCGACAGATCGCCCTCCGAGATCCGCTGCATGGCCTGCGTGATGGACACGATGGGGCGCGACAGGCTGCGTCCGATCAGCACGGAGAGCGCCAGGCCGAGCAGCAGGCCGCCAGCGCCGAACGCCCACAGGTTGGCTGTGGTCGAGGCCTGGGTCGCTTCCGTGTCGGTCTTCAACTTGGCCTGCGCTGCCTGGACGGCCGACTGGAACTTGGCGAAGTCGTCGGCGATCTTGGCGACGAAGGTCCGCATCTCCTTGGCCTGGTCCTCGATGCTGGCGGTCATCGCCAGAGAGGCGTTGAAGCCCTCGACATATTGCGCGACGTGGTCGCGAGTGGCGCCAAGTCGGTTGGCGAGCGACGAAGGGGCGCCTGAAATGGCCTCGACGAGCGAAGCGTCGGCGTCGGCGAGGGCCTTGAGAGCATGTTTGTCAGCATCGGCTTCGCTTCTCGCCGTCGCCTTGGTGGCGAAGATGCGGCCAGTGAGGATGAAGCGCAGGGCACGCTCGGACGCCGCGGCCGTCGGGGTTCCCTGGCCGGCCTCGTCGATGATGTCCTCGAGGTCGGTCCGGAGCGCCACGCCGATCGGATTGAGCGTCTTGGCAGACAGGGCGTTGACGTCGTTGCGGGTCTTGATGAGCGTTGCCAGCAAACTGTCGTAGGTCTCGAAGCTGGCCTGCATGGCCTTGAGGTGATCGAGCTGCGCTGCGTCGCTCGTCGCTTTCAGTCCATCCGCGAGTGCGGCTCGCATGGCCGAGGCGCGTTCGGTCACGGCAGCCTCGGTGTCGGGGAGTGTCGTGTAGATGACTTCGCGCGCAGCGCGTCGGTATTCGAGGAAGGTGACCTGGATCGTGTTGGCTTTGTCGGTGACATCGATTTGGGTGAACATCGTTTCGATGACGCCGCCGATGCCCGACAGGCTTTTGAGCGACATTCCGGCCGTGATGGCCAGAATGACCAGAATGGCGGCAAAGCCGAGCCCAATGCGCGTCGAGATGTTCATGGACCGTCGGAACCCGGCGGGTTTGGACTGGGTCTGCATTTTCGTCGTTTCCTCCTGTCGGCCAATAATGAATCCAACTCCAGGTAGAACGGCCTTTACGTGCGACTCGCCGCTGCCGGAACTTTTGATAATTCGATTCAAATTGGTTAACATGTGTTTAATCAACAATAATATTTATTGAGATATATGTATTATGCATTTGGAAAACGACAGTTGTGCTTCACCTTATGGAGGTTATATTCTAAGTAAGTATCAGTTATATTTATAAATAGCTAGATTTTCTGCTAGTTCAGACGAAATCTAGGGAGTGTCCTCGAAAGAATTTTCGTAGTTAAAATTTAACTAGTTACTTATCTGCAATGATCGCGATCTGCCTTGGCATCTTTCGCAATGTCACAACTATTCATTTTCTCGCCATATTTATGGGTGGCGGCACGCGACCGCAACGTTTCCGTTGGACTGCGAGGCGGCTTCGGATGAGAGAGTGGAAAATGGAGGTGGCGGCTCGCCGGGGTTTGGTAGCGGCCGCCCCGACTTGGTGCCAAGTCTGTTGAGCATCAGCGCTTGGCGTCACAAACAAGAATGGCGCCCTGAGGCGCCATGATCTTTGTCGTGTCGGAAACCGGATGGTGGGCGTGACAGGGATCGAACCTGTGACCCCTACGATGTCAACGTAGTGCTCTCCCGCTGAGCTACACGCCCGTTTCCGTTTTTTGCGGGGCCACCTCATCGGCGGCGTGGGCGGGGATATAGCGTCCTTTCCCGCGCCATGCAAGGGCCTTGAGACGCTTTTCCGAATTCCCCTTCAACCCTTTGGCTGGAAAGCCTTTTCCTTCCGAGAATCCGCAGGTCGCCGTCAGGCGGCGGCCAGCATCTTCTCAACCTCGCGCACGAGATCCTTGAGATGGAAAGGCTTGGACAGCACCTTGGCGTCCTTGGGAGCCTGGCTGTCGGGATTGAGCGCCACGGCGGCAAAGCCGGTGATGAACATGATCTTCAGATCGGGATCGAGCTCGGTGGCCCGGCGGGCCAGCTCGATGCCGTCCATCTCCGGCATGACGATGTCGGTCAGCAGCAGCGTGAAGGGCTCCTCACGCAGCCGTTCGTAGGCGCTCCGGCCATTATCATAGGAGACGACGTCGTAACCGGCGTTGGCGAGCGCCTTGGCCAGGAAACGGCGCATGTCGTTGTCGTCTTCGGCCAGGAGAATACGGTTCATTTGCAGTTCCGGTCAGATGGGAAGCGGCGGCGTGCCGCACGATGCTTCAACTATCTCACAAGAGCACCAGCACGGTAAACTTGCGGTTAGCAGGCCGCGTTTCAGGCCATTCTCCTCTGTGTAGAACTTTTCAGAAGGGCGTTCAAACCCCGTAGTGGAGCGAATTTGACTTTTGGGATGTCCGTCGGATGGCGCGCGCGTGGACGCAGGTACGTTGCCCGGCATTTGTGGGTTCCGCGTTCTCGGGCCGATGGCGGAAGGGGCGCCAAGGTTTGCCCGGGTCCGTCCCGGCGAGGCGCTCGCGGTGGCGGGGGGCGCTCAGCCACGTTAACAATAGACAGGCCTGACAAAACAGGGCAGATTTCAGAATCAGGAGTACAAAAGCCCTGTTTTCCGGCCGCATTGGACCGGGTGCCAGGCTCCACGGACTGGAGAGGGATGCGCGTCGTAACCGATTTCCGCTCGGAACCGCCCTTCGAGATTCTGTCCCCCGTGGAGCAGGCGTATCCCTTCGTCTTCAACTCGCCGCACTCGGGCAACGCCTACCCGGAAGACTTTCTCGCGGCGAGCCGACTCGACAGTCGGCGCATCCGTCTGTCCGAGGACGCGCATGTGGACAAGCTGTTCATGCATGCCGTTTCGGTTGGCGCGCCGCTGCTCAGGGCGCATTTCCCGCGCGCCTATCTCGATGTCAACCGCGAGCCCTACGAACTCGATCCTCGCATGTTCGACGGGCGGTTGCCTGCCTTCGCCAATGTCCGCTCCATTCGGGTGGCCGGTGGCCTTGGAACGGTGCCGCGCGTCATTTCCGAGAGCGAAGAGATCTATGCCGGGCCGATGCCGATCGAGGTCGCGCTCGACCGCATCGAGGCGCTTTACAAGCCCTACCACGCCGCTCTGACGCGGCTCCTGGCCCAGACGCACGTGCGCTTCGGCCGCGCCGTGCTGATCGATTGCCATTCGATGCCGTCGTCGGTCAGAGGGCAGGAGACCAAGGGGCGGTCCGACTTCGTGCTCGGCGACCGTCACGGCACATCCGCGTCGCGCGCCCTGATCGACCATGCCGCCGGTGCGCTGTCCTCGCTCGGCTACAAGGTGGCGATCAACCGCCCCTATGCCGGTGGCTTCATCACCGAGCATTACGGCCGCCCTGCCAAGGGACTGCATGCCCTGCAGATCGAGATCAACCGGGCGCTCTACATGGACGAGAAGACGCTGGAGCCGCATTCGGGCTTCGTTCGCCTTACCGCCGAACTTGCCGATTTCATCGAGGGTTTGACGCGACTGCCGCTCGAAGTGGTCTGCCCGTCGCCCGGCCGCTTCGCGGCCGAATGATTGCAATCCGGGGGTCGCTTCGCGGCCGAATGACACCCGGCTGCCTTGCCGCCGAGTCGTGTCCTGCAAACTTTGAAACGTTTTCAGAAAATCACGTCGCTGGCGTCGGTCGACCTTGCGGGATAGGCTGAAAATAAAAAAGGGGCCGTCGCAAAAGCGGCGGCCCAAGTCTTAGGGAGGAAACGCCCAAGGAGGGCGGGCAGCGCGGAAACCCACGCTGCACCCGTACACAATGCCTACTTTCGTCGTATTGGTCAACCCCTCGCGGTAGAAAGTGCACCGACTACTCGCGTTCTGGTGGGGGTGACGTCATTGTGAACTAGGGCCGTCAGAGAGCGAGAAATTGCCTTTCTTTGAATCCAAAAATAAAAACAACGGGATGAACCGGTCGGTGAAATGGGGTCGCAACGTTGCTTCCCGTTTCGCCCTATGTGGGAAACATATCGGATATGCAGATCACACCTATCTCCAGGGCCTTCTTCGACCGGCTGGCCGATGCGGCTTCGGCGGCGATCCTGCCGCATTTTCGTACCGCGCTTGCCGTCGAAAACAAGCTTGAGGGCGCCTTCGATCCGGTGACGGTCGCCGACAAGGCCGGCGAGGTGGCCATGCGCCAGCTGATTGAAGCCACCCACCCCGATCACGGCATTCTCGGCGAGGAGTTCGGCAATGTCGGGCTCGATCGCGAGCGCGTATGGGTGCTCGATCCGGTGGACGGCACGCGGTCGTTCATCGCTGGCATTCCGCTTTGGGGCACGCTGATCGGCCTTCGGGCCGGCGACAAGGCGGTGCAGGGCATGATGGCCCAGCCCTTCACCGGCGAACGTTTCTATGGTGACGGCGTCACGGCCACCTATACGGGGCCGGGCGGGGAGCGTTTCCTCAGAACGCGGTCCTGCGGCGACATTTCCCAGGCGACGCTGTTCACCACATCGCTGCGGCCCTTCTCGGGCAGCGAGCGGGAGGCCTACCTTTCCGTCGAGGCGCAGGCCAAGCTCGTCCGCTACAGCGCCGATTGCTACGCCTATTGCATGGTCGCGGCCGGGCAGGCCGATCTCGTCATCGAGGCGGGCCTGCAGCCCTATGACATCACGGCGCTGATTCCGGTGATAGAGGGGGCGGGCGGCGTCGTCACGTCGTGGACCGGCGGCAGCGCCGTCGACGGCGGCCGCGTGGTGGCGAGCGGCGACCCGCGCCTGCACGAACAGGTCTTGAAGCTGCTGGCTTCCGGCCTGTCGGGCACCGCGACGGCGTCCGACGTCATTCCGACGAGCCGGGGATGAAGGCGTCAAAGGCCGCCCAGAACTGGGCGGCGTAGACTTCGCGCTCCATCATGATCTCGTGGCGGGCGCCATGGATCAGGACATAGGCCGGGTTGCGCAGACGACGGGCCATGGTCTCGATGGCGAGGCGGCTGACCACCGTGTCGGAGCCGGAGTTGACCAGCATCACCGGCGCGGCCGTGTTGTGGGCGAGGTCCGGCGCGGCGAGGCGATCGAACATGCGCGTTGCCGCCACCACCCAGCCCAGCGTCGGCGCGGCGAGTCGGTAAACGGGCTGGGCGGCGCAGATTGCCTCGTTGAGCCGGTAGCGGTCAGGGTCCGAGGTCAGCGGGTTGCGCTCGAAGCTTCTCGCCTTGCTCGCCCGGCGGCGCTGGCCGGGGATGTAGCGTGAGCCTGCACCGCAATAGACCGCGAAGCGCAGCAGCATGCGCCGGAAGCCGGGCATGGCCGTTCGTTGCGGCAGGCCGAGCATGGGCGCCGTCAGCACCAGCCTGTCGAAGGTCGGGGCCAGGAAGCGGCCGGCGGCGAGCAGAATGCCGCCCCCCATCGAGTGGCCCAGCGCGAAATAGGGCGGCGGGCAATCCGGCAACACGACGCGGCGACGGAAGGCCTCGATGTCGCGCAGATAGTGGCGGAAAGAGCGGACATGGCCCTTGCCTGGGTCGTCGGCCATGCGGGTCGAACCTCCCTGGCCGCGCCATTCCAGGATCGCCACCGCGAAGCCGCGCTGCCTGAGGCGCGTGACGACGTGGAAATACTTCTCGATGGTCTCCGACCAGCCTGGGAACAGGCAGACCGTGCCCTTGGCGCCGCCCGGCAATGCCGGCCAGCGGGCGGTGCGCAGGCGCACGCCGTCCGACGTCGAAATCATTTCCAGCCGGCAGCCGGACGGGATCGGATTGTCGGCGAGCTCGAGAAGTTCCATGGACGCTCCCCGGCGACCACCCTGGCCGCCGCCGCGCCGTTTCTAGCATGAGGGGCAGGCCCGATGCCATCTCCAGGGCGGTGAAAACGCGTTGGCGTCACCCTCTTGAAATGCGTTCTGGCCTTCCCAAATCAAGGAACGCGGACGCCCAACGGGTCCGTGGCGACCGGACGTTCCGCCTCGGAGAGGGGAACAGAAAGCCGGCCGACCAACCCAAGACTGTCGCTCTACTGGAGGACATCATGCGTAATTTCGACCTTTCTCCGCTCTATCGCTCGACCATCGGCTTTGATCGCCTGTTCTCGCTGCTCGACCAGGTTTCGACCAGCGACGCGTCGGCCCAGTCCTATCCGCCCTACAACATCGAGCGCACCGGCGAGAATGCCTATCGCATCACCATCGCCGTGGCGGGCTTTTCCGAGGACGAGCTGACGATCGAGGCGCGCGAAGCCGTGCTGACGGTCAAGGGCGAGAAGAAGCCCGAAGCCGAGGACAACGGTCACGAGATGCTCTATCGCGGCATCGCCGCCCGCGCCTTCGAGCGCCGCTTCCAGCTTGCCGATCATGTCGAGGTGAAGGGCGCCTCGCTTGAGCACGGCCTCCTGCACGTCGATCTCGTGCGCGACATTCCCGAGAGCAAGCGGGCGCGCACCATTCCGATCGGCAAGGGCGAGGCCCCGCAGATCGAAGCGACCCTCAACTGAGTTGATCCGCGATGGCGAGCGGAGATCGCTTCGCTCGCCGATCGACGAGATGGCAAGAACGACGAAGGGCGCCCCGCAAGGGACGCCCTTTCTGCATGCTCTTCCCGACGCTGTCGATTACTTGCCGAGCGCTTTCAGAAAATGGTCCACCTCGTGGGCGGCGGTGGCGAAGGAGGTGACGAGACGGACGAGATCCTCGTCGTCGCGCGGCTTCTCTTCGTCTGCGAGGCCGTCCGGATTCCACTCGTAGAACTGGCCGCCAGCCGCCTTGAGGCGGGCGCTGACCGCCTTCGGCCAGATGGCGAACACTTCGTTGGCTTCCGGCTCCCACAGGATGCGGGCGGTGGAGAGCTGGCCGATGCCGGTGGCGAGGCGCTTGGCCATGGTGTTGGCGTGGAAGGCGTTGTCCAGCCAGTGGCCACGGTCGAAATAACCCTGGAACTGGGCGGCGACGAAGCGGCTCTTGGAGAACAGCTGACCGGCGCGCTTCCTGATGTAGCCGAAATCCTCGGCCTTCTTGGCGTTGAAGAAGACGACGGCCTCGGCGCACCAGCAGCCGTTCTTGGTGCCGCCAAAGGACAGAACGTCGACACCGGCCTTCCAGGTGATATCCGCCGGCTGGCAGCCGAGGAAGGCGAGCGCGTTGGCAAGGCGGGCGCCATCCATGTGCACCTTGAGGCCGTAGGCGTGGGCGACGGCGGCGAGCGCGGTCACTTCCTCCACCGTATAGACGGTGCCCCATTCGGTGGACTGGCTGAGGGAGACGGCGACCGGCCGGCCATGGTGGACGGCGGCCGGGAAGTAGCGCGAGATCGCCGCTTCGAGCCCGTCGGGCGTCAGCTTGCCGCGAGCGCCGGGAATGCTGACCAGGCGGCCGCCCGACAGGAACTCCGGCGCGCCGGCTTCGTCGCAGACGATGTGCGCCACGTCGTGGCAGAGGACGATGCCGGCCGGCTTCATCACAGAGGCGAGCGACAGCGAATTGGCCGCCGTGCCCGTGGCAACGAAGAACACGGAAACGTCGTGCTCGAACACTTCGGAGAACCAGTCGACGGCGACCCGCGTCTGGTCGTCGGCGCCATAGGCAGGAACGGAGCCGTTTCCGGCATTCGCTAGAGCATTGGCCACTTGCGCCGAAGCGCCGGCCCAGTTGTCGCTGGCAAAGTACATGAAGCCCAGTTTAGCCTTGTCGAGCTCGGGCGACAGCCGCCGAGTTTGCGCACCACCCATGCAGACCGTTCATGCCGACGTCAATCCGGAACTCGCCCCCAAATAAATGGGTCAGGATGGTTGACGGGACAGTAAGGTTATGCAAATAACGCATCGCGCATTCGGGACCGCGATAGTTTGGCTCCAAATGCGCGGATCTGGGGGCTCGGGCCCGACTTTCGGAGGAAAGGACGGCCATCGCGTTTTCCCGAATTCATCCGTCGCGGTTTTTGCTTGCCTCGCAGGGGCAACGGGTGCAAAGCGCGAACGGGAGGATTCCGGGGGAGGAGTGAGCTTCGGGATCATCTGGCGAACGGCTATCGAAGCTGTCTCCTTGTTCCGGTTGTACGGGATGAGGACGACGGCTGTCGCTGTCGCGTCGTCCGGCGAAAGCGTCGGGGCGGCATTGCCAACGAGGACGGGCGGTCAACAGCGCGATCGTGAGCGGGTATATAATGTATGCCCCGCATGTCGCGCGGAGACGCCCCGGAAAGAGACACCCTACGGCGGAGGAAATCCGCCGCATACTGATGAGGACTTCGCCATGAAGACGCTCGACGAACCGATGCCGCACCTCGCGCCCTCCGCGCCGAATGCCGCAACGAGCGCCACGCGCACGCCGGCAGACGCGATCGCCGACATCCGGCGAGAAGCCGGGGCGGAGGGCCTCTACAGCGCCCAGCACGAGCACGACGCCTGCGGCGTCGGCTTCGTTGCCGACATCAAGGGCCGCAAGAGCCACCAGATCGTCAAGGATGCCCTCTACGTGCTCGAGAACCTCGAGCACCGCGGCGCCGTTGGCGCCGACCCGCTGATGGGCGATGGCGCCGGCATTCTGGTGCAGATCCCGCATCTCTTCTTTTCCGAGGAGTGTCGCAAGCTCGGCTTCAGCCTGCCGGACGCGGGCGCCTATGGCGTCGCCCAGCTGTTCCTGCCGCAGGACGAGACCGAGCGCAGCCGCGCCATCGAGATCGTCGAGCGGTCGGTGAAGGGCGAGGGGCTCGAAATCCTCGGCTGGCGCGACGTTCCGGTCGACAACTCCGCCCTGTCGGATGGCGTCAGGGCGACGGAGCCGGTGCAGCGCCAGCTGTTCGTGACGCTGCCGGGCGTCTCCGACCTCGAGTTTCTGGAGCGCAAGCTCTACATCGCCCGCAAGGTGCTCTCGGGCGACGTTTACGAAGCCGACTGGAACGGCGCCACCAAGCGCGACCAGGACTCCTTCTATGTGGTGTCCTTCTCCTCGCGCACCGTCGTCTACAAGGGCATGTTCCTGAGCTATCAGGTCAAGCGCTACTATCCCGACCTCTCCGACCCCCGGTTCGAGTCGGCGCTGGCGCTCGTCCATCAGCGCTTCTCGACCAACACCTTCCCGTCCTGGAAGCTGGCGCACCCCTACCGCATGGTCGCCCACAACGGCGAGATCAACACGCTGCGCGGCAACGTCAACTGGATGTACGCCCGCCAGGCGACCACCACCTCCAAGGTGTTCGGCGAGGACATCGAGAAGATCTGGCCGATCTCCTACGAGGGCCAGTCCGACACCGCTTGCTTCGACAACGCGCTGGAGTTCCTGCTGCGTGGCGGCTACTCGCTGCCGCACGCGGTGATGACGCTCATCCCCGAGGCCTGGGCCGGCAACGAGAGCATGGATGCCGAGCGCAAGGCTTTCTATGAGTATCACGCCGCCATCATGGAGCCGTGGGATGGGCCGGCCGCCGTCGCCTTCACCGACGGTCGGCAGATCGGCGCCACGCTCGATCGCAACGGCCTGCGTCCGGCCCGCTATGTCGTCACCGACGACGACCGGGTGATCCTCGCCTCCGAGAGCGGCACCCTGCCGATCCCGGAAGAGAAGATCGTCCAGAAGTGGCGCCTGCAGCCGGGCAAGATGCTGCTGATCGACCTTGTCGAAGGCCGCATCATCTCCGACGACGAGATCAAGAAGACGATCTCGACGGCGCAGCCCTATGCCGACTGGATCCATGACACCCAGCTGGTTCTCGAGGACCTGCCGGCGGTGCGCGCCCGCGCGCCCAAGTCGGCCGAAAACCTCCTCGATCTGCAGCAGGCCTTCGGCTACAGCCAGGAAGACCTGAAGGTGCTGATGGCGCCGATGGCCACCAACGGCATGGAAGCCACCGGCTCGATGGGCACCGACACGCCGATCTCGGTGCTGTCGTCGCAGTCCAAGCTGCTCTACACCTACTTCAAGCAGAACTTCGCCCAGGTGACCAACCCGCCGATCGACCCGATCCGCGAGGAACTGGTCATGAGCCTCGTCTCGTTCATCGGTCCGCGCCCGAACCTGTTCGATCGCGGCGGTGACGACGCGCACAAGCGGCTCGAGGTGCGTCAGCCGATCCTGACCAACGAGGATCTCGAGAAGATCCGCTCGATCGAGACTCTCGACGGGTCGGGCTTCAAGACCATCACCATCGACATCACCTATCCGGCGGCCAACGGCCCGGCCGGCATGCGGCCGGCGCTCGAAGCCATCTGCATCCAGGCCGAAGCGGCGGTGCGCATGTCGGCGGCCGGTCAGGTCTACAACATCATCGTGCTCTCCGACCGCATGGTCGGCGCCGAGCGCATCGGCATCCCGGCGCTGCTCGCCACGGCGGCCGTGCATCATCACCTCATCCGCAAGGGTCTCAGGACCCAGGCCGGTCTGGTGGTGGAATCGGGCGAGCCGCGTGAAGTGCATCACTTCGCCTGCCTCGCCGGCTACGGCGCCGAGGCGATCAACCCGTATCTCGCCTTCGATACGCTGATCGCCATGAAGGACAAGCTGCCCAAGGGGCTGGACGAGAACAAGCTCGTCTACAGCTACATCAAGTCGATCGGCAAGGGTCTCCTGAAGATCATGTCGAAGATGGGCATCTCGACCTACCAGTCCTACTGCGGCGCCCAGATCTTCGACGCCGTCGGCCTGTCGTCGCGCTTCGTGCAGAAGTATTTCTTCGGCACCGCCACCCGTATCGAAGGCGTCGGTCTCGACCAGATCGCCAAGGAGACGGTGTCCCGTCACGCCCGCGCCTTCGGCGCCGATCCGACGCTCACCACCATGCTGGAAGTGGGCGGCGAGTATGCGCAGCGCATGCGCGGCGAGGCGCATGTCTGGACGGCGGGCGTCATCGCCGGCCTGCAGCATGCCGTGCGCGCCAACTCCTTCGAGCAGTTCCAGAAGGAGTTCTCGGACACGATCAACGCCCAGAGCGAGCAGGCAATGACCATCCGTGGCCTGTTCCGCATCAAGTCGGCCGAGGAGATCGGCCGCACACCGGTGCCGCTCGACGAGGTCGAGCCGGCGCAGGACATCGTGCGGCGCTTTGCGACTGGCGCCATGAGCTATGGCTCGATCAGCCGCGAGGCGCACACCAACCTCGCCATCGCCATGAACCGGATCGGCGGACGCTCGAACACCGGCGAGGGCGGCGAGGAGGCCGATCGTTTCGTGCCGCTGCCGTCGGGCGACAGCCTGCGCTCGGCGATCAAGCAGGTCGCCTCGGGCCGGTTCGGCGTCACCACCGAGTATCTGGTCAACTCCGACCAGATGCAGATCAAGATGGCGCAAGGGGCCAAGCCCGGCGAGGGCGGCCAGCTGCCTGGCCACAAGGTCGACGCGGTCATCGGCAAGGTGCGCCACGCCACCCCCGGCGTGCAGCTCATCTCGCCGCCGCCGCACCATGACATCTACTCGATCGAGGATCTGGCCCAGCTGATCTTCGACCTGAAGAACGTCAACCCGACCGGCGAAGTGTCTGTGAAGCTCGTCTCGGAAGTCGGCGTCGGCACGGTCGCCGCCGGCGTCGCCAAGGCGCGCGCCGATCATATCACCATCTCCGGCTTCGAGGGCGGCACCGGCGCTTCGCCGCTGACCTCCATCAAGCACGCGGGCTCCCCGTGGGAGATCGGCCTTGCCGAAACGCAGCAGACCCTGGTGATCAACGGGCTGCGCTCTCGCGTCGAGCTGCAGGTCGACGGCGGTGTCCGCACCGGTCGCGACGTGCTGGTCGGCGCACTGCTCGGCGCCGATGGCTTCGGCTTCGCCACCGCGCCGCTGATCGCCAGCGGCTGCCTGATGATGCGCAAGTGCCACCTCAACACCTGCCCGGTCGGCATCGCCACCCAGGACCCGGTGCTGAGGAAGCGCTTCGTCGGCCAGCCCGAGCACGTCATCAACTACTTCTTCTTCATCGCCGAGGAAGTGCGCCGCCATCTCGCAGCGCTCGGCTTCCGCAAGCTCGAAGAGATCGTCGGCCGCACCGACATCCTCGACAAGCAGGCGGGCATCGAGCACTGGAAGGCCAAGGGGCTCGACTTCTCGCGCCTGTTCTACCTGCCGAAGGCGGACCCGGCCGAGATGCGCCACACCACGGTGCAGAAGCATCCGATCGATGACATCCTCGACCGGAAGCTGATCGCCGAGGCCATGCCGGCGCTCGAAAAGGGCGAGAAGGTCCGGATCGATACGCCCGTCATCAACGTCAACCGTTCGGTGGGCGCCATGCTCTCGGGCGAGATCGCCAAGCGTTATGGTCACGTCGGCCTGCCGGACGATACCATCCGCGTGACGCTGACCGGCACCGCCGGCCAGTCGTTCGGCGCCTGGGGTGCACATGGCCTGACGCTCGACCTCGTCGGCGACGGCAACGACTACGTCGGCAAGGGCCTTTCCGGCGCTCGCCTCGTGGTGCGGCCGAACCCGGTGTCGAAGATCGTGCCGGAGAAGTCGATCATCGTCGGCAACACCGTGCTCTATGGCGCCATCGCCGGCGAGTGCTACTTCCGCGGCGTGGCCGGCGAGCGCTTCGCCGTGCGCAACTCCGGCGCCATCGCCGTCGTCGAAGGCGTGGGTGACCACGGCTGCGAGTACATGACCGGCGGCATCGTCGTGGTGCTCGGCGGGACTGGCCGCAACTTCGCGGCCGGCATGTCCGGCGGCATTGCCTACGTGCTCGACGAGGACGGCAGCTTCAACAAGCGCTGCAACATGTCGATGGTCGAGTTCGAAGAGGTGGTCGAGGACGAGCTGCCGCTGCCAGTCGGCGCCGACGGCAAGGTCGATGCCCGTGGCGACATGACGCGCCACGACTGCGAACGCCTCAAGGCGCTGATCGAACGGCACCATGCCTGGACCGGTTCGCCGCGCGCCAAGGCGATCCTCGACGATTGGGCGGCTTACCGCGGCAAGTTCGTCAAGGTGATGCCGGTCGAGTATCGCAAGGCGCTGGAAGCCATGACGGCGAGCCGCATCGCCGCCGAGTAACCGTGAGGGGCGGCCGAAGGGCCGTCCCGCCCCCACCGAGACAGGAAAGGCCCGACAGATCGTCCCGCGCGCGGCGCCGCAGAGAAAAGGCGCTCCCGGTCGGCGAATGGGCCACACAGGCTAGACGGAGTGAAAGATGGGCAAGGCTACCGGCTTCCTCGAGTTCGAGCGTCAGGAGCTCAAGTACCAGAAGGTGGAGGACCGCGTCCGCCACTACAACGAATTCACCGTTCCCCCCTTGGAAAGCGACATGCAGACCCAGGGCGCCCGCTGCATGGAATGCGGCGTGCCCTACTGCCATCGCGGCTGCCCGGTGAACAACCAGATCCCGGACTGGAACGACCTCGTCTACAACGGCGACTGGGAGACGGCGTCGCGCAATCTCCACTCGACCAACAACTTCCCGGAGTTCACCGGCCGCGTCTGCCCCGCGCCCTGCGAGGCGGCCTGCACGCTGAACCTGTTCGAGACGCCGGTGACGATCAAGCAGATCGAATACACCATCGCCGAGCGGGCCTGGAAGGACGGCCGGGTGCAGCCGGAGATCGCCAAGGTCAAGACCGGCAAGAAGGTGGCCGTGATCGGCTCGGGACCGGCGGGCCTTGCCGCCGCCCAGCAGCTCGTCCGCGTCGGCCATGACGTGCACGTCTACGAGAAGAACGCCCGCGCCGGCGGCCTTCTCCGCTACGGCATCCCCGACTTCAAGCTCGACAAGCATATCGTCGAGCGGCGCGTGCAGCAGATGGTGGCCGAAGGCGTCGTCTTCCACTTCAACGTCAACGTCGGCGTCGACGTGAAGGTCGACGACCTCAAGGCCGAGTATGACGCCGTGCTGCTCGCCGGCGGTTCGGAGAAGTCGCGCGACCTGCCGGTGCCGGGCCGCGAGCTCCGGGGCGTGCACTTCGCCATGGAGTTCCTGCCGCAGCAGAACCGCCGTGTCGGCGGCGAGCCGCTCGGCTCCGTCGACCCGATTTCGGCCCTGGGCAAGCGCGTCGTCGTCATCGGTGGCGGCGATACCGGTTCGGACTGCATCGGCACCTCGAACCGCCAGGGCGCAACCAGCGTCGTCCAGCTGGAAATCATGCCCAAGCCGCCGGAGAAGGAAGACAAGCTGCTGACCTGGCCGAACTGGCCGCTGAAGCTCAGGACCTCGTCAAGCCACGAGGAAGGGGCCGAGCGCCTGTTCGGCGTCACCGCTGTCTCCTTCGAGGGCCAGAACGGCGTCGTGAACAAGGTCAACTGCGTCAAGGTCGACGCCAAGTTCCAGCCGGTCCCCGGGTCGGAGTTCAGCCTCGATGCCGACCTCGTGCTGTTCGCCATGGGCTTCGTGCACCCGATCCACGAGGGCATGATCAACGATCTCGGCGTCGACAAGGACGGCCGTGGCAACGTCAAGGCCACCGAGGCCGACTATCGCACCTCGGTCGACAAGGTGTTCGCGGCCGGCGACATGCGGCGCGGCCAGAGCCTCGTCGTCTGGGCGATCCGCGAGGGCCGTCAGGCGGCGCGCGCCATCGACGAGTTCCTGATGGGCGCCTCCGTCCTGCCGCGCTGAGCGGCGACAAGGCAATCGATCAAGCGGCCGGGTTCCCGATGGGAGCCCGGCCGTTTCTATCTGCGGGAGAGAGCTACTTCAGCGCCGCCGAATCGAAGCGCCCTGCGACTGGCTCCAGCGGCAATCCCTCGACGACGAGGCGGTGGAGCGCGGAGCCGGGCTTGGGTGGAACCAGGTCGGTGGAGGCGATCAGCTTGTCCTCCCCGGTGGCGGCAGGGTCGTTCAGGACCAGCACGGGTCCGTCGCCCGAGATCTGCTGCATCAGGCTGGCCGTCTCCGCGGCGACATTGAGCACGGTGCCGAGGTTCTGCTGGACGTAGAAAGCCAGCTTGCGGGCGCCCGAGCGGGTGAAGCCGACGCCGTCCTTCAGGCGCAGTTGCCGCACCTGGCCGTCGAGATCCGGGCCGCTGGAGACGAAGGCGCCGTTCTGCGAGAACGGCTCCCAGACGTCGACATAGGTCGCCCCTTTCTCGTTTGCCTCGACCCGGATGACGCCATCGATATAGGTGATGTCGTTGGTCGCCTGCGGGCTGGCGACCGGAACGAGACCGACCCAGAGGAGCGGCACGGCGTGCTCGCGGGCAACGCGCGTCAGCTCGTTGAGCCGGGCCTTGTAGATGGTCTCCCACTCGGGGGAGGGGAACTCGACGGTCCGGTCGGGCAGGTCGATCGGTCGCCCGTCGGCCCGGCCGATCATGGCGACCACCGCTGCCGGGCGAGGCTTGTCGGTCAGGCGCTTCTGGAGGAACGCCTTCCAGTTGGTGTCGTCGGTGGTGGCGAGCCCGGCGTCGTCGACGGTCTTGGTCTCGATGCGGACATCCGGCCGGTCGGCATAGGCGACGTCGAGGCCGCGCCCGAGATCGGCCGCAAGCCGGTCGCCGATCACCAGCACCACGCGCGCGTCGTCGTTCTTGGGGTTCTTCGGCTTGACGACGGCCGGGGGGCGGGCCGCCTTGCGCTGCTGGCCGGGTGGCGGCACCTTGATGATTTTGGCTCCGGCGGTTGGCGGCGCCGGCTCGGGTTGCCCGAGGCCGAACAGGCGCATCAGGAAGGGGCGGTTGTCACGCGGGGCTTCCACCTGTTCCGCCGCCGCGCCCCGTTGCACGATGATTCTCTGCTGGGCATGCAAGGGCGTCCCCGCCGCGATCAGCGTGGCGACGACGACAACCGTCAGGGCTTTTGCCCGGCGGAGCGGCATGTGGCGAGCCTCCCGACACCGTCGCTGTCGGCCATCAGCCGGCTTCAGCCGCCCCGAAGCAGCGTCAGAAGTTCGAGCGACGCGTTGCCGGTGACGGCGAGGCCGCGCTGCGCCTGATAGGCGCGGATGGCGGCGATGGTTTGAGGCCCGACCTTACCATCGATCTTCTCGAGAGGGAATCCGATCGCCTTGAGGCGGGACTGCAACTCGGCGCGACCGGCTTCGTCGAGCGGCGTGTAGCCGCGCGGCCAGGGCGTGATGAAGGGCGCGCCGCCGGCAAGGCGGTCGGCGAGATGACCGACGCCGAGCGCGTAGGCCGTGGCGTTGTTGTAGCGCTTGATTGCCTGGAAGTTCTTGAGCGTCAGGAAGGCCGGGCCGCCGGAGCCCGCGGGCAGCAGCAGGGTGGCCTGATCGCCGGGGCGAGGGAAGGCGGCGCCGGAGGCGCGGGTGAGCCCACGCGCCGTCCAGTCGGCGAGGGTTGCCGAGCGGCCTTCGAGCGAGGCGTCGAAGCCGGGTGGCAGGGCCACTTCGTAGCCCCAGGTGGCGCCGGGCTGCCAGCCGGATTTCCGGAGATAGTTGGCGGTGGAGGCAAGCGCGTCGGGCACCGACGTCCAGATGTTGCGCTTGCCGTCGCCGTCGAAGTCGACGGCATAGGCGAGATAGGTGGTGGGAATGAACTGGGTCTGCCCCATGGCGCCGGCCCAGGACCCGGTCATGTGGCGGGCGTCGACGTCGTGATGTTCCAGGATGCGCAAGACGGCGTTGAGCTGCTGGCGGCCGTAGGCGGCGCGCGAGCCGCCGCGCCAGCCGAGTGTCGCCAGCGCCCGCACGACGTTCTTCACCTTGGTCGGGTCGCGAAGGATGGCGCCGTAGCTGCTCTCCATGCCCCAGATGGCGACGACGACCTCGCGATCGACGCCATAGGTCGCCTCGATGCGGTCGAGCAGTGCGCGGTGGCGGACCAGCATGTCGCGGCCGGTGGCAATGCGGCTTTCCGCCGCCATGTCGTCGAGATAGTCCCAGATGGCGCGCGAGAATTCCGGCTGGCGGGTTGCCTTGGCGAGCACGTCGTTGTCGGGGCCGACGCCCCGGAAGGCGGCGTTGAAGGTGGCGCGCGAAACGCCGCGCGCCTCGGCGGCCGGCCACTGGCTCTCGACGAAGGCGGTGAAGGCGGGCGGTATCGGCCCGTCGGCGAGCGGCGGCAGACCGGATCGATCGCCGGCGCCGAAGTCGTTGCCGAGGATGGCGCAGGCGCCGAGGAAGGCGGCGAGCGTGAGGGCGGCGGCGCCCCGGGCGATCCGTAATACGTTCGTCATGACACGTCCCTCTCTTCGGCCGGTGGTGTCTTGTCAGAGACGGGACCCTATGGTAAACGATAAGTTAAGTTCCGTAGTCCTCGGCGACCGGTCTGGGGAGCTTTCACAGGGGAATTTTTCAAACCGGCCCGACATTTCCAAAATTGAACATTTTTCGGCTATTGATGGTCCCGCCCACGCGGCAGATGCCCAGACGCCAGGACCGTCATCAGAATTGCCGCTCAGGGAGTGCTTCATGTCCAAACGTATTCGTAAAGCCGTCTTTCCCGTCGCCGGCCTCGGCACCCGTTTCCTTCCCGCCACCAAGGCCGTGCCGAAGGAGATGATGACCGTCGTCGATCGACCGGCGCTTCAGTATTGTCGTCGACGAGGCCAAGGCGGCCGGCATCGAGCATTTCATCTTCGTCACCGGCCGCGGCAAGGAGGTGATCGAGAATCATTTCGACCTCGCCTACGAGCTTGAGGCAACGCTGGCCGCCCGCAACAAGACGGCCGCCCTCGAAGAGCTGCGCGCCGAGCGCCCGGCCGCCGGCACCACCTCCTTCACCCGCCAGCAGGAGCCGCTCGGCCTCGGCCATGCCGTCTGGTGCGCCCGCGACATCGTCGGCGACGAACCTTTCGCGGTGCTGTTGCCCGACATGCTGATGAAGCACACGACGCCGTGCCTGAAGAGCATGGTCGACGCCTACGAGGCGAGCGGCGGCAACATCGTCAGCCTCGAGGAATGCGATCCGGCCCAGACTTCGTCCTACGGCATCGTCGCCCTCGGCAAGACGCTGGCGCCCGACGTCTACGAAGTGACCGACATGGTCGAGAAGCCCAAGCCGGCCGACGCGCCGTCCAACTTCTTCATCTCGGGCCGCTACATCCTGCAGCCGCGCATCTTCGAGCTTCTGGGCAACCAGGAGACGGGCGCCGGCGGCGAGATCCAGCTCACCGACTCCATGCTGCGTCTGGCCAAGGAACAGCCCTTCTGCGGCGTACGCTTCCGCGGTACCACTTTCGACACCGGCACCAAGCTCGGCTTCCTCAAGGCCAACAT
>CAXXNH010000016.1:0-29515 GCA_963665435.2 uncultured Pleomorphomonas sp.
ACGAGGCCGAGATGACGGCCGAAATCGGGCGTCATCACCTCGATCACCGCGCTGGTTTCCCCATGCGGGCGAAGACCGATCAGCAGTGCTTCCGACACCCATTCCATCGACGACAGTCTCAAATCGCGCCGAGCTTTTCCTCGGCATCCTCAAGCGACAGTAGCACGACGGCGCGGCCGAGCTGAGTGGCAAAACCTTGCCGCGCCAGGATGGCGATCTCGCGGTTGAGGCCGTCTCGATCCGGGCGCTCGCCCCGCCGCCAGGGGCCGATCCGCCGCCGTCGGCAAAACCGGAGCGCCGCCACCATCTCGTCGGTCCCCTCGTCGTCGATGGCCGCCCGCGCCAGCTCGCCATCGACGCCCTTCGCCCGGAGACCCAGGGCGATCTTGAGGCGAGAGGCGCCCTTGCGGCGGGCCGAGGCGACGCGCGACGCGGCAAACCCCGCATCGTCGAGAAGGCCAAGTTCGCGAAACTCCGACGTCAACTCGGCTACGAGATCGGCAGCGCGGACCTCGCCCAAAACGACATAGCCCGCCGCCTCCCAGCGCCGGAGCTTCTGCTCCATCAGGCTGGAGAAATGCGCCTCCGAGGCGGAGTAGCGCTGAAGATAGGCAAAGCCGGAGCGACGCAGCTTCTCGCGCAGCTTTTTGGGGTCTGCCGGCGTCGCCCGGATGGGGCCATCCGGCTCGTCGGGGATGCGGTCCCAGCCATCATCGCCGGGGGGCGCGCCGCTCACGGCTGCGCGTCCTCGTCCGCCTCCGTCTTTGTGGAAGGCCGTCCCTTGAAGCCCTTGGCGACGACGTACATCTCCACGCTTTCCTGCCGCGAGGACGGCGGCTTGAAGTGGAAGACCTGCGCGAAGTTCTGCTTCAGGGTCGCCAGAAGCTCGTTCTCGGTGCCGCCACGGAACACCTTGGCGACGAAGGCGCCGCCCGGCCGAAGCACGTCGACGGCGAAGGCGGCCGCCACCTCGCAAAGATAGGTGGTGCGAAGATGGTCCGTCTTGTGATGACCGGTGGTCGGCGCCGCCATGTCGGAGAGCACCACGTCGGGTGTGTGACCACCGAGGGCGCCCATCAGCGCGTCCGGCGCATCCTCGTCGAGGAAGTCCTTCTGAAGCAGCGCCACGCCCGGCACACCATCCATCTCAAGGTAGTCGATGCCGACCACCAGCGGATTGCCCGGCGTCGAGCCCGTCTTCTTGGCGGCGACCTGGCACCAGCCGCCCGGCGCGGCGCCGAGATCGACCACCCGGTTGCCCGGCTTCAGGAGATGGTACTTCTCGTCGATCTCGATCAGCTTGAAGGCGGCGCGCGAGCGCCAGCCCTCCTTGCGCGCCTTGACCACATAGGGGGTCGTTCAGCTGGCGCTGCAGCCAGCGCACCGACGAGGCGGTACGACCACGCGCCGTCTTCACCTTGACCTTGAGGCCCGTCTCGGCCCGCCCTTTGCCCTTGGGTTTGTCTGGGCCCTTGGGTTTGTCTGGGCCCTTGGGTTTGTCTGGGCCCTTGGACTTGTCCGGACCAGCCGGCTTGTCCCCACCGGATTTTCCCTTGTCAGACATGCGCTTCCGTCCTTGCGGGCTGAGGCCGGCGGCGCCATACGCCGTCGCGGGCCATGAGTTCGACCAGGATGCCCTCGCGCAGACCGCGATCGGCGACGCGCAACCGCTGGCAGGGCCACTTGCGGCGGATGGCTTCCAGAATGGCGCAGCCGGCCAGCACCAGATCGGCACGATCGGAACCGATGCAGGGATTGGCGACGCGCTGATCATAGCCCATATCGGTCAGGCGGCCGATCATCTCGTCCACCTCGCTGCCATCGAGCCATACCCCATCTACGCGGCGACGATCGTAGCGCTTGAGACCGAGGTGAATGCCGGCCAACGTCGTCACGGTGCCGGACGTGCCCAGCATATGCGCGCCACCGGAGGCCACCAGTTCGGCCGCGCCGTCCATGCCGTCGAAACCTTCGAGCAGCCCCACCACCTCCTCGACCATGTCGCGGTAGACTTCGGGCGTGACCATGTGACCGCCATGCCGCTCGCTGAGCGTGACGACACCGACCGGCAGCGACGTCCAGCTCTTGATGAAGCGGGTAAGCGCGAAGCCGCGCGCGTCGCCGCGCCGCCGAAGGTCGAGCCAAACCAGCTCCGACGAGCCGCCGCCGATGTCGAACAGCAGCACGCCCTGCGAGCGCTGGTCGATCAGCGTGGCGCAGCCGGCGACGGCAAGCCGCGCTTCGGTTTCGCGACTGACGATTTCCAGATTGAGTCCGGTTTCGCGGCGCACCCGCTCGAGAAACAGCGGACCGTTTTCGGCCAGTCGGCAAGCCTCGGTGGCGATCAGGCGCATCCGGCGAACCTTGAGGTCGGCCAGCTTGGCCCGGCAGACGGCAAGTGCCTCGACCGCCCGGTCCATCGCCGCGTCGGAGAGACGGCCTGTCCGGCCGATACCCTCCCCCAGCCTGACGATGCGCGAATAGGCATCGACGACACGAAAGCCCCGGTCCTGTGGCTCGGCTACCAGCAGGCGGCAGTTGTTGGTGCCAAGATCGAGCGCCGCGTAGAGCGGTCCCGTCGCCGGCAGACCGCGACGGCCGTCGCGCCCATGCGAGCCATGCCCATGATGATGATGGTGGCCGCCTGGGCCGGCGGTCGGCCGCGCCTCGCCGCCATCGGCGTGTCGGTCGCCTCCCTTGCGCCGGTCACCCTCGCGAGAACGCCCTTCTTCCGGGCGACCATCCTCGCGGCCCGGCTTGCGCACTCCGCGCAAGGCGCCCTTGGACGGGCCGCGCCGACGGCGACGTCGAGCACCGTCCTCGCGGGAGCGGCCAGTCGGAGATTCCGATTTGTCGGAAGAGGAAGCGGGAGGCGAATCATTACGCACCGGCTGGGCGGTCACCCGCTCCGGATGCTTGTCACCCGTTGTTGGCGCATGTCCCACAGAGACCCTGTCAGCGGCCGGACCCGAACTGGACCGGCGCTTGCGGCGACGTCGCGCCGCTCGCTTCGACAGGGTACCCGACGCTTCCTCCCCCGCGCTTTCGGCGGAGTCGGTACGTCCTCGTGTGGAGTCTGCGCGGTCGCTTTGATCGCCCGCGTCACCCACTGATAGTACTCCGGCGCGCCGCGATCCATGAGCCGAGACTCTTTAAGGGAGTCCGGCTTAACATCCGCGCGTTCCCTCAAGGGGAGCGACACGGGGGCTCGAGCGGCACGCATGCTCGTTTGTCGTCGGGTCGACAGTACCAGTTGCCGCCGGCAAACGCCAGTGAAAGCCGCGCAAGGCGGCCCGTCGCCGGGAGGGCCGATGAAAAGCCGGTCAGTCTCGCGGCAGAGGCGCGAAGGCGTCACCCTGCCAGACATAGGGCTCAAAGGCCGCGCCACTCCAGTCGCCCTTGTCGTCGAAAGTGACATGGCCGAGCACGGTGTCGACGCCATCCTCGCGCAGCACGTTCGCTTGCGCGGAAAGATCGCCGCCAGCACTCAGCGCCGCGATCGCAGCTTCCGTGGCGGCATGGGCGGTGAAGACGGTATCCGTTGGCATCAGCTGCCGCTCCTCAAGCGACAAGAGGAGCCCCACTGCCTGCGGCAGCGACTTGTCGACGAAAGGCAGGAAGAACACGGTACCCTCGGCCGCGTCGCCCGCCAGGCCCTTGAACTCGGTCAGCGCCAGCGACTCGTTGCCGATGAGAACCGCATCGAGGCCACGCGCCCGCATCTCGCCGGCGATCACCGCCGCGTCTGCCTGAAGAGCCCCCATCACCACCGCCGACACGGCGGCATCCTGGATCTTTCCGATCAGGTTGTTCTGACTTTTCTCGCCGGGCGTGAAGCGCTCGGTCATGGCGACGGCCCCGCCGCCGTCGGCAAACAGCTTGGCCGCTTGATCGACCAGCCCCTGCCCGTAGACACTACCGTCGTGGACGAACGCCACCCGCTTCCCCTCGAAGCTGGCCTTCAGGTAATCGGCGATCGCCTTTCCCTCGAGGTCCGAGCGTATCGACAGCCGAAACACACCGTTGCCGACCTTCTCGTCGGTGAAGCGCGGGTTGGTGGCGGCCGGCGACAGGAACAGCACGCCACCGTCGGCATAAACGCGAGCGGCGGGCAGCGCCGCCGCCGTGCAGGCGTGGCCGATCACCGCTCGCACACCTTTGCCAATCAGCTGATTGGCAACCGCGGCGCCGGTTTCGGCCTCGCATTTGTCATCGACGACGACCGTGCGGATCTTCTCGCCGCCGATGCCCCCACGAGCGTTGGCCGTCGCCACTGCGATCTCGACGCCAGCTTTGATGTCGCGCCCTACATCGGCAAAGCTTCCGCCCATCGGGCCAGCGATACCGATCACCACGTCGGCCCGCGCCGGCACGAGGATGACGGCCAGCGCCACGACCGAGAGACAAGCCCGACGAATACCGCCCCAGATGCCCATCATGACCAACCGACGCCCTTTGCCATCCACCCTGTCACAAGCAGCAATAGCAGCTTGGCCTTGAAAACGAAACGCCGCCGGAGTGACCCGGCGGCGTTCGATGCGAAGTGCCTGTTCGAGCCGCCGAAGCGCCCGAAACGCGACTTACGGCAGCATCTTGTAGGTGATCTTGCCGTCGTCGGCCTTGTACCACTCGTAGACAGTGTAGTCGGCGTCCTTGCGGTCGCCCTTTTCGTCATAGGCCAGCTCGCCAATAACGGTCGAGATCGGCGCGCCCTTGCGGACGGTCTCGGCCACAGCCTGCGGATCGACCGAACCGGCCTCCTTGGCGCCGGCGGCGATGATCTGTACGGCGGCGTAGCTGTAGAGCGTATAGGCCTCCGGCTCGAAGCCGGCGTCGCGGAACTTCTTCACGGCGTCGGCAGCGGCCGGGTTCTGGCGCGGGTCGGGGCCGAAGGTCATCAGCGTACCCTCGACGGCCGGACCACCGATGGCGGCGAACTCGTCGGAGGCGATGCCGTCACCCGACATCATCGTCGCCTTGAGGCCGGCTTCGGCCGACTGGCGAGCAATCAGGCCGCCTTCGGTGTGCAGGCCACCCCAGTAGATGACCTCGACACCGGCTTCCTTCATCTTGGAGATGAGAGCCGAGAAGTCCTTGTCGCCGACGTTGACGCCCTCATAGAGGGCTTCGGTGACGCCAGCGGCGTTGAGCGCCTTCTTGGTCTCGTCGGCGAGGCCCTGACCGTAGGTGGTCTTGTCGTGCAGCACGGCCACCTTCTTGCCGGCGAGCTTCTCGGCAATGTACTTGCCGGCGACGGCGCCCTGCTGGTCGTCGCGACCGCAAACGCGGAACGTGTTCCACAGGCCGCGCTCGGTGAAGCTCGGGTTGGTGGAGGCCGGCGTCACCTGGAAGATGCCGTTCTCGGCATAGACGTCGGAAGCCGGGATCGACACCGAAGAGTTGAAGTGACCGACCACAAACTGGACGCCATCACCCACGAACTTGTTGGCCACCGAGACGCCCTGCTTGGGGTCCGACACGTCGTCGCCGAGCTCAATGACGACCTTCTCGCCGTTGATGCCACCGGCGGCGTTGATGTCGGCGGCGGCCTGCTCGGCACCCTTCTGGAGCTGGGCGCCGAAGGCGGCGTTCGGGCCGGTCAGCGGACCGGCGACGCCGATGATGACATCGGCCGAAGCGGCGCCGGCAAAAGCGAGGCCAGCGGCGAACACGACGCCAGACAGGAGGAACTTCTTCATTTTGTGGTCTCCCATTTTTCTGTCACTGGAAGTCTAGCGGGCTCATTCCCGAGCCCTGGGTACAAAGCGGCGGCCGGCGGAGAAAACCCCTGCTCCATTTGCCGATCGCCACCCGGAACGCCTGGCCACGGCTGGAAATCCAGCCCCGGCCTCGTCGTTTCCGCTCAACCGCGCCCCTTCCACGAGAAGGGACCGGTCAACTCGTATAGCCAGTAATACTGCGTAGCCATTTGACGTGCGCGCGTAAACTGGAATCCGGCGAATGCGATGGCTTCGAGAACGATCGCATCGACGACGTAATAGTGCGGCGACAGAAGCGTACCGCTGAAGATCGAGAAATGGATGAAGCGGATGCCGACGGAGAGGATGGCGACATAGATCGCCATCACCAACCTTGGCCGCCACGTCTTGGCGCAAGCGCGACCGGTCATCCAGGCGCCGAGGCCGCCCAGAAGAAGCGTGACGAAGATAAAGATGAGGCTCGACGCCTCTTCGTAGAGGATGCCCTGCATGATCTTTCTCCTTGGAGCCTGCCGGGGAAAGCGAAGCCGCTTCCCACGACGACAAACCCAGCCAGTGTTAGTGGGCACCACCCTCGAGATACGCGGCGCGCACCTCAGGGTTTTCGAGAAGTTCGCGGCCGGAGCCGCTCATGGTGATCACGCCGTTGACCATCACGTAGCCGCGATGGGCGAGCTTCAGCGCATGGAAGGCGTTCTGCTCGACCAGGAACACCGTAAGGCCGTCGCGCCGGTTGAGCTCCCGAATGGCGTCGAAGATCTGCTTGACGATCAGGGGCGCCAGACCGAGCGACGGCTCGTCCAGCATCAGGAGCTTCGGCCGCGCCATCAGCGCGCGGGCAATGGCCAGCATCTGTTGTTCGCCGCCCGACAGGGTACCGCCACGCTGGTTGATCCGCTCTTTGAGGCGCGGAAACAGGTCGAACATGTACTGTATGTCGGTGTCGAAGAACTCCATGTTGTCGATCGACGCGCCCATCTGCAGGTTCTCGAGCACCGTCATGCGCGGGAAGATGCGCCGCCCCTCGGGCGACTGGGCGATCCTGAGGCGTGCGATCTCATGGGTTGGCAGGCGCGTGATGTCCTGTCCGTCGTAAACGATCGTGCCCTCGCGCGCCCTCGGGTTGCCGCAGATGGTCATCATCAGCGTCGATTTGCCGGCGCCGTTGGCGCCGATCAGCGTGACGATCTCGCCCTGGTGGACGTCGACGTCGACCCCCTTCAGCGCGATGATGTTTCCGTAATAGGTCTTGACACCCCTAACGGTCAGCAGGGGCTTAGTGTCCGTGGCGCTCATGCCCTGCCCCCTTCGCTGCCGGCCGTCTCGTCGAGCTCTTGCTCGATCTCTTCCACCTTTTCGTCATCGACGCCGAGGTAGGCGGCGATGACGCGCGGATCGTTCCGCGTCTCGGTGGGCGTACCGTCGGCGATCTTGGTGCCGTATTCGAGCACGACGACATGGTCTGAGATGCCCATCACCACCGACATGTCATGCTCGATGAGCAGGATCGAGGTGCCGTCGTCCTTGCGGATCGACAGAAGCAAAGCGTTGAGCTCGGCCGATTCACGCGGGTTGAGGCCAGCGGCCGGTTCGTCGAGACAGAGCAGGTCCGGACCGGTGCACATGGCGCGGGCGATCTCCAGGCGGCGCTGAGCGCCGTATGGCAGGTCGCCGGCCGGATCGTCGGCGCGGTCCATGAGGCCGATCTTGTCGAGCCAGTAGCTGGCCCGTTCGATCGCCTCCCGTTCGTGGGTTTTGTAGCCGCCGATGCCGAGCACGCCGAGAATGGTCATGCCCGAGGCGATCATCAGCGGATTGTGTTGGGCGACCAGCAGGTTTTCCAGAAGCGTCATGCCCGAGAACAGTCGGATGTTCTGGAAGGTGCGGGCCACCTTGGCCTTGCGGGCGACGACGAAGTCGGGCATCCGCTCGAGAAGATGCACCGACCCGTCCGCGGGACGCATCGACATCATGCCGGTGGTCGGCTTGTAGAAGCCGGTGATGCAGTTGAACACCGTCGTCTTGCCAGCGCCGTTGGGACCGATCAGCGCCGTGATGTCGCCCCGGCCGACAGAGAAGCTAAGATCGTTCACCGCCACGAGACCACCGAAACGCATGGTCAGATGCTCGACGGTGAGGACAGGATCGCTGTCCCAGTTCCGATGAGAGATGGTCATGTCAGCCGTGGCCTTCCTTCACGAGATCGCCTGAAACAGTCTTCCGCTTGAACAGGAAGGCGGTTGGCTGACGAGCTGAGACAAAACCTCTCGGTTTCCACACCATGATGATCACCATGGCGAGGCCGAACAACAACATGCGGTACTGGTCGGGATTGAAGTCCTTGCCGAACACCAGCTTCAGGAAGTCGAGTTCGCGCAGCAGCTCGGTGCCACCGATCATCGCCACCGCCGCCAACGCGACGCCGATCATCGACCCCATGCCGCCCAGCACCACGATGGCGACGATGACCGCCGATTCCATGAAGATGAAGGATTCCGGCGAGACAAAGCCCTGGCGGGCGGCGAAGAACGAGCCGGCGAAGCCACCAAACATGGCGCCGATGGCGAAGGCCGTCAGCTTGGTGTTGGTGGTGTTGATGCCGAGCGAGCGACAGGCCACCTCATCCTCGCGCAGCGCCTCCCAGGCGCGGCCGATCGGCAGACGGCGAAGCCTGATGGTGATGAAGGCGGTGAGCAACGCCAGGAGCAGGATCAGGTAGTAGAGAAACACCTTGTAGTAGGCCGACGATGGCGAGAGATGGAACGCCTTGATGAAGCTGTTGGAGGCGTTCATGTCGAAGGAGTAGATGCCGAACATCGTCACCTTCGGGATCGAGGAAATGCCCGCCGAGCCGCCGGAGAAGTCCTTCCAGTTGATCAGCACCAGACGGATGATCTCGCCGAAGGCCAGCGTGACGATGGCGAGATAGTCGCCCCGGAGCCGAAGCACGGGAAAGCCGAGGATGATGCCCCAGAAGGCGGCGAGAATGCCGGCCACCGGCAGCAGCACCCAGAAGCTCAGGTGAAAGTTGATGGCAAGCAGCGCGTAGGAATAGGCGCCGACCGCGTAGAAGGCGACGTAGCCGAGATCGAGCAGTCCGGCGAGGCCGATGACGATGTTGAGGCCCCAGCCCAGCATCACGTAGATCAGGATCTGGACGCCGTAGTTGTCGACCCACTTGATCGAGCCCTGCACGCCGAACAGCGAGATGATCAGGATCGGGTAGACGAACAGGAAGATCAGGCCGGTGACCGAGAGCCCCCGGGTGACCCTTGCCCGCGCCTCGAGCTCGGCCAGCGTTACCGCCGCCTTGGTGCGGCGGCCACGCGCGGCGATCCAGGGGTAGATGAAGGCCGACAGCAGGAACCTGCCGACGCCGATGATCGCCGACAGGATGGCGGCAAGGCCGAGCCTGTTCTGCAGGATCAGTTCGTTGGCCATGTTCTGGTCGGTCTTGAGGCCGACCAGAGGCCCGAGGAGCGCGAAGGCGACGATACCGATGATCACGCCATCCTTGAGGGCGCGGCCGAAATCGATGCCCGCCCCGTCTTTGGACTTCACAGCTGAGTTCATGATCAGACCTTCTCGACTTCCGGACGACCGAGCAGGCCCTGCGGCATGAAGATCAGCACGATGACCAGGATCGAGAAGGCGGCGACGTTCTGATAGTCGGCCGAGACATACTGCCCCCACAGCGTCTCGATGAGGCCGATCAGGAGCCCGCCGAGAACCGCGCCCGGCAGCGAGCCGATGCCACCGAGAACCGCCGCCGTGAACGCCTTGACGCCCGGCGTGAAGCCGTCGGAGAACACCACGACGCCGTAGTACATCAGGAACAGCGTTCCGGCGACCGCCGCCAGCGCCGCGCCGATGACGAAGGTCAGCGAGATGGTGCGGTCGACGTTGACGCCGAGCAGCGCGGCCATCTTGCGGTCCTGCTCGCAGGCGCGCTGGGCCCGGCCGAGAGCGGTCTTCTGCACCACGTACCAGAAGGCGGCGAGCAACAGGGCCGTCACCACCCAGATGATGATCTGCTTGAGGGAAAGGTTGACCGGATAGCCGTTGGCGCCCTCCCACAGCGTGTAGACGTCACGCGTCACCGGCGGGATCGGCTTGTTGCGCGGCCCCTGGGCGACCTGGATGAAGTTGGACAGCACGATCGACATGCCGATGGCCGAGATGAGCGGCGCAAGGCGGAACGACCCTCTGAGTGGTGCGTAGGCCACGCGTTCGATTGCCCAGACGAGCAACCCCGTCAGCACCATCGCCACGACCATGACGAGAATGAGTGCCAATGTCATCGAAGCGATGCCGAACCACGACGTCAGCAACAGCAGAAAGATGAGAGCGAAGAAGGCAGACACCATGAACACGTCGCCATGAGCGAAATTCACCATGCCGATGATGCCGAAAACCATGGTGTAACCAATGGCGATCAGACCGTACAGCGATCCGATCGTGATCCCATTGATCACCTGCTGGACGAAAACTTCCATGAAACTGAGACCCCCTGCAGACGCCCTTGGTGGCAGCATTTTCCAGGCTGCTTCATTTGTGGGCGTTATGGATTCCATTAACAGGATCGATCGATCAAGACAACCGAGCCCCTTGTCATTGCATGTGGAATCACCCCTCGCGAAACATAACTCGGCCCAGCCGGCCGATAACCAGCGAATTTCACTTTGAATCGTCACTACTTCGGAGATTTACGCGTAATCTCCGAAAAGGCTCAATCAAAGTGCAACCCGCGCCCCGCCAGCCCTATGCAAGAAGTTTGCCGCTTTTGGCGTGACCGCATTATGGGGGTCTGACAGCCGGTCCGTTCGTGATAAGCGTAGGCAGATCAACGGATTCGCTTTGCGAGAGGCAACAATGGCCACCGACAGCACAGCCGGTCGCGACTTTTCTGGGCAGGAAAGCGCCACGGGCGCCCTGCAGCCGACCACCGGCGAGGCATTTCGCGATGCCATTGCCCGCCTGCCTTCGGGCGTCAGCATCGTGACCACAGCCGGACAGGCCGGAAAGGCCGGTTTTACGGCCACCGCGGTCGCTTCCGTATCCGACGATCCGCCCACAATTCTGGTCTGCCTCAACCGCAAGAGCCCGCAGAACAGGCTGATGCAGGACAATGCCCAGTTCGCGGTCAACCTGCTACCTAAAGATGCAGTGACACTGGCCAACATTTTTGCTGGCCGAACCGGCCTGCACCTGGACGACCGCTTCAAACACGGCGTCTGGACCGTGCTTTCCACCGGCTCACCCGTCCTCGAGGACGCCATCATGGCGCTCGATTGTCGCCTGCTGTCGTTCCAGGACGTGGGCTCGCACACCGTCTACTTCGGCACGGTGGTCGCCACATTGACCAAACCGCGCGATTCCACCGGCGCCAAGGAGGTTCTGATTTATCACGACCGGCATTACGGCGAAGCCTGAGCCGCACCATCAGGACCGAAACACGCTTTCAATCAGATAATTACCTTGGAAACCGGATTCAGTTCATGAGTCTGCGGACCGCCGGATTGTGCGCCGCGTTGCGACGCCGGTTGAGCCCCTTCGTCCTTCCTGCTAAACCGCGCCCATTCCCACAAGAGAAGGCCGAGCCATGATCCCGCGCTACGCCCGCCCCGAGATGACTGCCATCTGGAGCCAGGAAACCAAGTTCCGCATCTGGTTCGAGATCGAGGCCCACGCCACCGACGCCCTCGCCGCCCTCGGCGTCGTGCCGAAGGACGCGGCGAAGACCATCTGGGAAAAGGGCGGCGCGGCGACATTCGACGTCGACCGCATCGACGAGATCGAACGCGTCACCAAGCACGACGTCATCGCCTTCCTGACCCATCTGGCCGAGTTCGTTGGCCCCGACAGCCGTTTCGTCCACCAGGGCCTGACCTCGTCGGACGTGCTCGACACCTGTTTCAATGTCCAGCTCAAGCGGGCCGCCGATCTCTTGATCGCCGACCTCGACGCCCTGCTCGCCGCCCTGAAGCGCCGCGCCAAGGAACACAAGCGCACCGTCTGCATCGGCCGCAGTCACGGCATCCATGCCGAACCGGTCACCTTCGGGCTGAAGATGGCCGAGGCCTACGCCGAGTTCGACCGTTGTCGCACCCGCCTCGTCGCCGCTCGCGAGGAAATCTCCACCTGCGCCATCTCCGGCGCCGTCGGCACCTTTGCCAACATCGACCCGCGCGTCGAGATCCATGTTGCCGAGGCGCTGGGTCTGCGCCCCGAGCCGGTTTCGACACAGGTCATCCCCCGCGATCGCCACGCGATGTTCTTCGCCACGCTCGGCGTCGTCGCCTCGTCGGTCGAGCGCCTCGCCATCGAGATCCGCCACCTGCAGCGCACCGAAGTTCTGGAAGCCGAGGAGTATTTCTCGCCCGGCCAGAAGGGCTCGTCGGCCATGCCGCACAAGCGCAACCCGGTGCTGACCGAGAACCTCACCGGCCTTGCCCGCGTCGTTCGCGCCGCCGTCACGCCGGCGCTGGAGAACGTCGCTCTCTGGCACGAGCGCGATATCTCCCATTCGTCGGTCGAGCGCTATATCGGCCCCGACGCCACCATCACGCTCGACTTCGCCCTCGCCCGCCTGACAAACGTCGTCGACAAGCTCCTGGTCTACCCCGAGCGCATGGTCGCCAACATGGACCGTCTCGGCGGCCTCGTTCATTCCCAGCGCATCCTGCTGGCGCTGACGCAGGCTGGCGTCTCGCGGGAGGACGCCTACCGCCTCGTCCAGCGCAACGCCATGAAGGTGTGGGAGAGCTACCACCACGGCGGCAGCTCGACCGTCGACTTCCTCACGGAGCTCCTGAAAGACCCGGAGGTGCGCGCCGCGCTTTCCGAGGAGGAAATCCGCGACAAGTTCGACCTCGACTATCACTTGAAGCACGTCGAGACGATCTTCGCCCGCGTGTTCGGCGAGTGATCCCTTCGGAAAGCCCCGGTCGCCCGGGGCTTTCTTTGACAACGAACTCGGCTCAGGCTGAAGCGCTCTCTGCATAGAGCCCGAGGATGAGCGGCCAGCCGCCATCCGAGCCGATCATGTCGGCAACGGCCGTGGCCCGGCTGCCGAAGCGCTCGATATTGCGATGCTCAAGCTCGACGCGGGTTCCCTCGCCGTCGGGAATGAACAGTACCTCGACCTCGGTGATGAGGTCGGGATCGTATTTCCAATCGGCATCGATCTGCCAGGCGAGAACCAGGCGCCCCGGCGGCTCGTAAACCAGCACCTTTCCCCAGTCGCAGGTCGAGCCGTCCTCGCTTACCTCA
The DNA here is from genome assembly GCA_963665435.2 of uncultured Pleomorphomonas sp. Lineage (GTDB taxonomy): Bacteria > Pseudomonadota > Alphaproteobacteria > Rhizobiales > Pleomorphomonadaceae > Pleomorphomonas. The sequence goes on from CAXXNH010000016.1 coordinate 12,993, forward strand.
TACCAGCGGCCACCCGCCCGAGGTTCCATGACGGCATCGACGAGAGGCTTGCCGCCGATGGCATGACTTCTCGGCCACCAGCGGCCGATATTCCCAACGAAGGCCTGGAAGGCACGTGCCGGCTCCGCCTTGACGGTCACCGAACGGCGAACGGGTGCGGCGACGATCGTGTCAGTCATGCTCGTCATCCTTTGTTTGCGTTTCGAGATCGGCGGCGAAGGCGTCGAGAGCCGTACCCCAGAACCGGTCGAGCCACGCCCTGAGCGGGCCAAGCCCCCTGGGATCGATGCGATAGATCCGCCGTGCGCCATCGGCATGGTCCAACACCAGCCCCGCCTCCTTCAGCACCTTGAGATGCTGAGACACCGCTGGCCGGGAGACCGGCAGTCCCTTGGCAATGTCGCCCACAGGCGCTGGGGCTCGCGCCACGCGCTCGAACACGGCGCGACGCGTGGGATCGGCAAGGGCGAGCAAGGCGGAGTTCATGTTAGCCATAACTTACCGTAAGCCAATACTTACGAAATAGTCAAGCCAGCCCGCCCACCAGTGAGCTTCATGTTGAATCTGAACATCAGGATGCCGCTTGAATCAGCACCGCAACGGCCGGCATGCCGAGGCTTCATCTAGGGAACAAACGCCCATCAACCCATTGATAAAAAACGAATTCATGTTGAATCTTCACATGAACTTCAGCATAGACCGAACGCGGATTCAGAGCCTGAACCAGATCGTCGAACGCGAGATGGCTTGCCTTGCATTCCTCTCGAAAGCCATTCAAGCTCGCATCATGAAGACCTCCGAATGCGACATCCTCATCATCCCCGGCTGGAACAACTCAGGCCCCAACCACTGGCAAAGCCGCTGGGAGAAGCGCTTGCCAACGGCGCGACGCGTCGCCCAGCGCGACTGGTCCAAGCCCGATCGTGACGCCTGGGTGTCCGCCCTGGGCATCGCCGTCGGCAAGGCAAGCAGACCGGTGGTACTCGTCGCCCACTCGCTCGGCGTCGCCACCGTGATCCATGCCGCCCCCTATGTCGGGCGCAAGGTGGCTGCCGCGTTCCTGGTCGGCCTGCCGGACGTTGATCGGCTGGAGATTCCGGAGATCGCCAGCTTCGCCGGCCTGTCCACCGATCCCCTGCCCTTTCCTTCCATGTTGATAGCAAGCCGCGACGATCCCTATTGCGCCTTCGAGCGAGCGGACGAGTATGCCGCCGCCTGGGGATCGGACTTCGTCGACGCGGGGTTTGCCGGCCACATCAACGACGAGACCGGTTATGGCCCGTGGCCGGAGGGACTCACACGCTTTGCGACGCTTCTGAAGCGAGCCGGAGCACCCGCGGCGCCCTGACGGCGCCGCGACTGCGAAGTCCGTCAGCCGCCCTCCACCTCGGAGATCGCCGCCTTCACGGCAGAGGCGATGAGGTCCATGTCGGTCGACAGCGTGGCGAAGGTGAAGCCGAGTCCGAGATAGCGACGCACCAGCGCGGCATTCGCGCCAAAGGCGCCGCATATCTTGCCGGCCGCCCTGGCCTGTCGGACCACCCGCTCCATGGCGGCGATCGTGTCGGGCCTGTCGAGACCCGGCTCGCCATCTGGCGACAGGGCGATGGAAAGATCGTACGGGCCGACGAACACGCCATCGATGCCGGGAACGGCCAAGATGGCATCGAGGTTGGCAAGCGCGGCTCGCGTCTCGATCATCACCACCGCCAGCGTCGAGGCGTTGGCCGACGTCCGGTAGGCGTCAGCCGACAGGCCCGACAACTGCACCGCGCGGGCCGGTCCGTAGGATCGCTGCCCGTCCGGCGGATACTTCATGAAACCTGCGAAGGCACGCGCGTCATCGGCGGTCTCGATCATTGGCGCCACGACCATCTCGGCGCCCCAGTCGAGCAGCCGGGAGGCCGACTGATACTCGCCCACCGGAATGCGCGCCAGTGCGTACCCTCCGGCCGAGCGGATGGCGGCGAGCATGGCCGGCGCTGCGCCCATGTCGATCACACCATGTTGGAGGTCGAGCAACACCGCCTCGAAGCCGGCCCGGACCATGGTCTCGGTCGCCAGCGGATCGGGCAGACAAGACCAGCCGACACGCAGTGGACGGGTACCCGCAAGCGCGGCGCGCAAGGATGGACGTTCCATCATTTCCCTTTCGGACGGATCAGGTCTCGGTCCTGACCTCGAGTTCGGCGCGCGTCATGAAATCGCGCATCGCCGTCTGTATCTCGTCGTCCGTTACGGGAATGCCGGCATCCGCTAGGTCCGCCGCCAGCTTGGCGGAGATGTCGCGACCGCCGACCCGCGTGAGATCCGCAAAGACGACCGTACGAGCATAGTCGGCCGCCTCGGACTCGCCCATCCCCATTTTCATGGCCGCCCACAGACCGATGAGCTTGTTGCGGCGCGCAGTGGTGCGGAACCTCAACTCCTCGTCGCGGGCGAACTTGATTTCGAAGGCTTTTTCGCGGTTATCGAAGACTGCGATATTGCCACCATGGGCATTTTCACCTGACAAAGGCAGGCTTCGGCTCCATGTCGCGGACATCCGAACCTCCTTTCTCTAAAAGGCGAAAGCTCAAACACTCTCCTTGAATTGAATATAAGCTTTCACGCCCCTGTGATCAACTTGGCCGGAAGTAGGTAAGTAGCCGAAAAAATTAGGGAATGACCACTACGCGAAATTGCAGCACGACGGGATTGTTATCCGGAACCCGATCGGATAGTGTGCCCTGCAGGCGAGGGAGCGGGCGGACGTCAGTTCGCCCGCTTTCTGTGCTTAGAATGTGTCCACGCTGACGGTGCTTTGCGCGCCGATTGTCGTGTTGTCGCATCCTGAATTCCCGCCGAGGCGACAAGCGGGCTAGTTGTAAATCGGACCCGGAGCCCCGGCCTCATGGATTTCATCAACAGACCACGGTATATCCCCATGAACCGCCGCCGGCGTATCTACGAAGGTAAGGCCAAGATCCTGTACGAAGGTCCCGAGCCGGGTACGTTGATTCAGCACTTCAAGGACGACGCTACGGCGTTCAATGCCAAGAAGCACGAGATCATCGACGGCAAGGGTGTTCTGAACAACCGGATTTCGGAATATCTCTTCACTCATCTCAACAACATGGGCATCCCCACCCATTTCATCCGCCGCCTCAACATGCGCGAGCAGTTGATCCGCGAGGTGGAGATCATTCCGCTTGAGGTGGTGGTGCGCAACGTCGCGGCGGGCTCGATCGCCACGCGACTCGGGATCGAAGAGGGCACCCAGCTGCCGCGCTCGATCATCGAGTTCTATTTCAAGAGCGACGAGCTCAAGGACCCGATGGTTTCCGAAGAGCACATCACGGCCTTCGGTTGGGCCTCGCCGCAGGAAATCGACGACATCATGGCGCTGGCCATCCGCGTCAACGACTTCCTTGCCGGCCTGTTCCTCGGCGTCGGCATCCGCCTTGTCGACTTCAAGATGGAGTGCGGGCGCCTGTGGGAAGGCGACATGATGCGCATCGTCGTCGCCGACGAGATCAGCCCCGACAGCTGCCGTCTGTGGGACATCGCCACCGGCGACCGGCTCGACAAGGACCGCTTCCGCAAGGATATGGGCGGCCTCGTCGAGAGCTACACCGAAGTCGCACGGCGCCTCGGCATCCTCAACGAGTCCGAGCAGACGCGCCCCTCCGGCCCGACGCTGGTGAAGTGAGGGTGGATGCTGCGAAAAGCAGCGCCATGAAAGGCGGAGACGCCGCGAAAACCGACTTGTGAATTCGAGAACGCCGGGTTATTCCCCCGGCGTTCTTCATTTTCGGGATACGGCCATGAAAGTGCGCGTCACCATCACCCTCAAGGCGGGCGTCCTCGATCCGCAGGGCAAGGCGATCGAGGGCGCGTTGCGCGGCCTCGGCTTCGCCGGCATAGACGGCGCCCGCCAGGGCAAGATCGTCGACCTCTCCCTCGCCGAGACCGACCCGGACAAGGCCCGCGCGGCGGTCGCCGACATGTGCGAGAAGCTGCTCGCCAACACCGTCATCGAGAACTACGACATCGCCATTCTCGGCTGAGGCGAACATGGCCGACGGCCCTGACGATACGCGCCGGATCATTCGCTTCATGCTGATCAAGGCGGCGATCTTCATCGGAATTCCGGTCGTCGCCGCCACTCTCGCCGTTCTGTTCCTGATGCCCTGACCTTTCGAGGAGAACACGATATGCGCTCGGCCGTCGTCCTCTTTCCCGGCTCCAACCGCGACCACGACATGGTCAAGGCCCTGCATTCGGTGACCGGCGTCGAGCCGACCGTCGTCTGGCACCAGGATGCGACAATCCCGGATGTCGACCTGATCGTCCTGCCCGGCGGCTTCTCCTACGGCGACTATCTGCGCTGCGGCGCCATCGCCGCGCGCTCGCCGGCCATGCTCGACGTGGCCAGGAAGGCCAAGGCCGGCGTCCGCGTCCTCGGCGTTTGCAACGGCTTCCAGATCCTCACCGAAGCCGGCCTGCTGCCCGGTGCGCTGATGCGCAACGCCCACCTTCGCTTCGTCTGCAAGGAAGTGAAGCTCGAGGTGACCAACAACGACACCGATTTCACCCGCGCCTATTCCAAGGGTGAAGTGATCCGCTGCCCGGTGGCCCATCACGACGGCAACTACTTCGCCGACCCGGAAACGCTGGCGCGACTCGAAGGCGAAGGACGCGTTGCCTTCCGCTATGCCGAGGGCACCAACCCCAACGGCTCGATCAACGATATCGCCGGCATTCTCAACGAGACCGGCAACGTGCTCGGCATGATGCCGCACCCCGAAAACCTGATCGAAGCCCTGCACGGAGGCCTTGACGGCCGTGGCCTATTCGAAAGCGTCGCCACCTCCGTCGCGGCCTGAAGCCAAGAACGCACCGCCAGTTGTGGTGTTGTGTATTGACAGTTTTTGCGAGCTGATTAACCTCAACTTACCTTAAGTAGCAGATAGCTTTTCGTTTTCGCCACCAGGTCAGCTTCGGTAACCATTTGTCTGCCACGTCGGGGCTTCAGTGGAAACCGGATTAACATTGGCCGGAGCGTACTGCCATGCTGTCTCGACTGGTGTTCTACGGTCGCACCAACGTCAAGATCGGCGAGTCCGCCGGGATGATCAAAAGCATCTTGGCGGCGGCCAGCGAGTATAGTCCTGCGTCAGGCCTCACCGGCGGTCTGGTCTTCAACGAAAAGTATATGTTGGAGGTCATCGAGGGCGCTCGCGAGCAAGTCTCCAAGCGCCTGCGGTTGCTGTTCGAAGATCCTCGCATCGAAGACCTCACGGTGCTCGCCATATCCACCATCGACAAGCGCGTCTTCGACGGATGGGCGGTGGGTTACGCCGGCCGGACCATCGATGCCGAGCGTCTCTACCTGAAGTACAATCCGACCGTCGACATCAATCCGACGAACATGTCGGCGGCGGCGGTTCTCGACTTCGTTCGCGAGTTCTGCGCCCTCGATACGCTTTACGTGCAGCGAACCGGGCTTGCCGACCAGCGTCCGACAACGCTGCCGCCCCAACCGCCGCTCGCCGCGCCGCGCCCGGCGCCGCCAAGGCAGGACCCTCCGGTTGAGACCATCAAGGTCGTCAACACCAAGACCATGGTCCCAACCTGACGTCGCCGTTCATTGTCGTCTGAAAAAGCGGCGACACGCGCTTTTTTGTGCGGCCGCTTTCTTGCGGTTTTGCGCCAGTCGTTCTATCCCCTGCCCAACCGTCGGCCCGGTCTCCAAGGGGATTGCCCGTGTTCCAGAACGACATCGAAATCACGCCCGACCTCATCTCCCGTCATGGCCTCAAGCCCGACGAGTATGAGCGCATCCTCCATCTGATCGGGCGCAAGCCGACGCTGACCGAACTCGGCATCTTCTCGGCGATGTGGAACGAGCACTGTTCCTACAAGTCGTCCAAGAAATGGCTGAAGACCCTGCCCACCAAGGGCGACAAGGTCATCATCGGACCAGGCGAGAACGCCGGCGTCATCGACATCGGCGATGGCGACGTCGCCATCTTCAAGATGGAAAGCCACAATCACCCTTCCTACATCGAGCCCTATCAGGGCGCGACGACGGGCGTCGGCGGCATCCTGCGCGACGTGTTCACCATGGGCGCCCGTCCCATCGCCGCCATGAACTCGCTGTCCTTCGGCGAACCCGATCATCCGAAGACTCGCCATCTGGTGGCGGGCGTCGTCGCCGGTGTCGGCGGCTACGGCAACTCCTTCGGCGTGCCGACCGTCGGCGGCGAGGTTCGCTTCCACGCCCGCTACAACGGCAACTGCCTCGTCAACGCCTTTGCCCTGGGCATCGCCAAGCGCGACGGCATCTTCCTCAGCGAAGCCAAGGGCGTCGGCCTGCCCGTCGTCTATCTCGGCGCCAAGACCGGCCGTGACGGCGTCGGCGGCGCCACCATGGCCTCGGCCGAGTTCGACGACACCATCGAGGAGAAGCGTCCCACCGTTCAGGTTGGCGACCCCTTCACCGAAAAGCGCCTCCTGGAAGCCTGCCTGGAGCTGATGAAGACCGGCGCCGTCGTCGCCATCCAGGACATGGGCGCCGCCGGCCTCACCTGCTCGGCAGTCGAGATGGGCGCCAAGGGCAACCTCGGCATCCGCCTCGATCTCGACCGCGTGCCGCAGCGCGAAGAGGACATGACGCCCTACGAGATGATGCTCTCCGAAAGCCAGGAGCGCATGCTGATGGTGCTGGAGCCCTCCAAGGAGAAAGAGGCCGAGGCCGTCTTCCGCAAGTGGGAGCTCGATTTCGCCGTCTGCGGCGAGACCACCGACGACCTTCGCTTCCGCATCATCTGGCAGGGCAAGGAAGTGGCCGACCTTCCGATCAAGGAACTCGGCGACGAGGCGCCGGAATATGATCGCCCCTGGGTCGAGCCCAAGAAGGCCGCTCCGCTTGCCGCCGACGCCATACCCGCCGTGAACGACGTCGGCACCGCGCTCGTCCGTCTGATGGGGGCTCCCGACCAGGCCTCGCGCGCCTGGGTCTACGAGCAGTATGACTGCCTCGTGCAGGGCAACTCGGCCCAGATCCCCGGCGGCGACGCTGGCGTCGTGCGCGTAGAAGGCACAGGCAAGGCGCTGGCCATGTCGGCCGATGTGACGCCCCGCTACTGCGAGGCCGATCCCTTCGAGGGCGGCAAGCAGGCGGTCGCCGAAAGCTGGCGCAACGTCACCGCCGTGGGCGGCGATCCGATCGCTCTCACAGACAACCTCAACTTCGGCAACCCCGAGAAGCCGGAGGCCATGGGCCAGTTCGTGCGGGCATTGCAGGGCATCGCCGACGCTTGTCGCGCCCTGAACTTCCCCATCGTCTCGGGCAACGTGTCGCTCTACAACGAGACCCACGGCGAAGGCATCCTGCCCTCCCCCACCATCGTCGGCGTCGGCCTGCTGCCGAACGTGACGAAGATGGCCACCATCGCCTTCAAGGCGGACGGTGACGAGGTTCTGCTCGTCGGCGGCCATGGCAGCCACCTCGGCCAGTCGGTCTACCTGCGCGACCTCCACGGCCGCGAGGAAGGCACGCCCCCGCCCGTCGACCTCGCGCTCGAGAAGAAGAATGGCGACTTCGTGCGCGGCCTGATCGCCGCCGGTCGTGTCTCCACCTGCCACGACCTCTCCGACGGCGGCCTCGGTGTGGCGCTTGCCGAAATGGCGATGGCCGGCCGGCGCGGCGTCCGCGTCGAGCTTGGCGACCTCACCCCGCATGTGGCAGTCTTCGCCGAGGATCAGGCCCGTTACCTGATCGCCGTGAACCCCAATGAGAGCGCCGCCGTCCAGGCGGATGCCGCCAAGGCCGGCGTCAAGGTCGAGCGGGTCGGCACCGTCGGTGGCGACGCCGTCGACTTCGGCCCTGCCGGCAAGGCGTCCATCGCCGACATCAAGGCTGCCTATGAAGGCTGGTTCCCGTCTTTCATGGGCAGCAGGGCCTGAGCGCTTCTCCCTCGGCTGGCAATCCGACCGAACTGGAATATGCTCTAGGGTATCAGCCCGGAGCATTTCCTTTTGAGCCGGATGATGCCATCTGATCGGAAGAAGCTGGGCGACTCCTGACCGGCAACGAAGAGAGGGGTGTTCGACATGGCCATGCAGGCAAGAGACATCGAGGCGATGATCAAGGAGGCGCTGCCGGACGCCAGCGTCGAAATCCGCGATCTGGCCGGCGACGGCGACCACTACTCGGCCATCGTCGTTTCCGAGGCCTTTCGCGGACTGACGCGGGTCAGGCAGCATCAGCTGGTCTACGACGCGCTCAAGGGGAAAATGGGCGGCGAACTGCATGCCCTTGCGCTTCAGACCAGCGCGCCTTAACTTTGAATGCTTCCAATTCGGACCTTGAATCCGATCGACCGAGGTAGACCCATGGCTGACATCAAGTCGCTTATCGACAACGAAGTGAAGAGCAACGATATCGTCCTGTTCATGAAGGGCACGCCGGATTTCCCGATGTGCGGCTTCTCCGGACAGGTGGTGCAGATCCTCGGCTACCTTGGCGTGCCGTTCAAGGGCATCAACGTGCTGGACAATGCCGAGCTGCGCGACGGCATCAAGACCTATTCCAACTGGCCGACACTGCCCCAGCTCTACGTGAAGGGCGAGTTCGTCGGCGGTTGCGACATCGTCCGCGAGATGTTCCAGAAGCAGGAGTTGCAGGCCCACCTCAAGGAGGTCGGCATCGCCGTCAACGAGGCCGCCGCCGAGCAAGACTAAGCTCTACTCCCCGTCGCCTTTCCAAAGCCCTCGCCGATCCCGGCGGGGGCTTTTTGCATGTCCAGATGTCCCCGAGGCGATTTTTAGAGCAACTCCAGCAAAAGTGGATACCGGTTTTGCGTCCGGAGTTGCGTGAAAACAAAGCGATAGAGCATGTTGGCGAACCAAGGTTCGCCGGACAAGCTCTAGACGGCGCGAACGGCGACTTCCTCCCCTCAACCAGGTTTTTTCATCTCGGGGCGTCGCCCCTTTTCGTGAACGATTCCTCCCCATTCTCACGCCGCAGCCGGCTTGGACTGAGCAACTGGAGGCCGGTTTCCCGCAGCGTACCGCGGGTTTTCCCGGACAAGCAGAATACGTTCAACTCCGTAGACACGTTTTTGCGACTTTCGTTCAACTGGATCGCTCGCACACGTCAGCGACGGCCGGTTTGAACGTGAACGGTCAAGGTCCAAATGAGGGTCATCGGCAGTGAACAAGACCTCCCCGCTGCCAAGACACGAAGCAGGCCTTCCCAGGAAGACCACCCCATTTGGAGTAGACGTCATGAACACCAAGTTCCTTCTCACCGCCGCCCTCGCCGTCACCCTGGTCCCCTCCATCGCCAGCGCCGCTGGCGTGACCTTCGATCCGGCTGCTCGCGACAACGATCCGCAGTTCGTCAACATGCTCTTCAGTGACGGTGGCGCCAACGCCGCTGCCGCCAAGGCCGACGCCGCTCGCTACGCCGCTGCCGAGCAGAGCCTGAAGTCCGACGCCCTGATCGGCACGCATGGTTCGGAAGCTGCGAAGGTCATCACGACCTTCGATCCGGCCGCCCGCGACAACGACCCGCAGTTCAACCGCGCGGTGGTGCTTGAGAATCCCGCCAATGCCGACGCCGCCAAGGCCGACGCCGCCCGCTACGCGGCAGCCGAGCAGAACTCCACCGCTGTCATCGGCACGCATGGCTCGACTGGCTATCACGTCGTGACGACCTTCGATCCAGCCGCTCGCGACAACGAGCCCCAGTTCAAGAACACCGTGGTCTTCTCGAACTAAAAGCCGAGCCTCACGCTCTGCCTGTCATCGGGCCGCCCCATCGGGGCGGCCCTTTTCGTTTGAGCCCATCTCACGCCCCCTGCCCACCGGGCATGGAAAAGGTCCGCCCGGTCGCGACCAACGTCTTCAGGCGCGAAATCGCCTCGACCCAGCCAGCCGACACCATGCGGCTGGTATTGGTGTCGCCACCGAAGCCATCGTGCACAAGCGTCAGATTAGTGGCCCCATCCCCGCTGGCTCCTGTCACAAACGGACAGGAAAAAGGCTAGGGTGGCAACCGCCCGGCACGGAAACGAGTCCGGGAGACCAGGGGCGAGGAGCAAGCCAAGTGAGCAGGACCATTCGGTTTTCAGGCGTCGACGCCATCGTCGACAAGGCCATCGGCCACAAGATCGTCGGCGCCAACATATTGATCTCGCTGAACGGTGAGCTCGTCTACAGCCGACAGGCCGGCTTTCTCGATCGCGAGGCCGGCAGGCCGATGGCGCCGCACACGATCTTCCGACTGGCCTCGGTGAGCAAGCCGATGGTCTCCGTGGCGGCGCTGGCCATGGTCGAGGCAGGCAAGCTGCGCCTTGACGACCCGGTGACGCGCTATCTCCCCGACTTCCGTCCGCGCCTTGCCGACGGCGAAGCACCGACGATCACCATATCGCAACTGATGACCCACACCTCCGGGTTGACCTATGACATCGACAGCGGCGACGGCAAGCGCCCCTGCGGCGGAACGGGACCGTCCGATTTCGATCTTGCCGAAAACATCGCCCGCATCGCGACCCTGCCCCTCGCCTTCAGGCCCGGCGCGGGATGGCAATACTCGCTCGGCATCGATGTGCTGGGAGGCGTGATGGAAGTTGCCGACAAACGATCCTTGCCCGAGATCGTCAAGGCGCGCGTCACCGAACCGCTCGGCCTGGAAGATATTGGCTTCTGGCCAACCGACCCCGATCGTCTGGCCGTTCCCTATGCCGATGGCGCTCCCCCGAAGCGGATGGGCGAAGTGGAGCGCGTCAAGGATGGCGACGGCTTCGTCGAATTCTGGACCGGCCGCGCCTTCGACAAGACGGCGTTCCCGTCCGGCGGCGCCGGAATGATAGGCTCGGCCGAAGACGTTCTCGCGTTCCTCGAGGCCATGCGCAAGGGCGGCGCACCGATTCTCTCCCCAGCCTCCATGACGCTCCTCACCGAAGCGCGAACGGTGGACCTCGATCCGGCGCCGTCCGGCCAGGGCTACTCGCACGGCTGGTCGATCTACCGCGACCCCTCGGTACAGAACCAGCCCTGCAAGCCCGGCACCTGGGCCTGGGGCGGCATTTACGGCCATCAGTGGTATGTCGACCCGGCCACCGGCCTCACGATCGTCAGCTTCACCAACACCGCCGTCGAAGGCTGCAACGGCGCCTTCCCGAAGGATATCTTCCGCGCCGTCTACTCGGACCTTGGTCTCTGAACAGCAAAAAGGCCGCCCACCGGGCGGCCTTTCCACAGATCCGAAGCGTCGAAACCCTATCAGCGCGAGTAATACTCGACGACCAGGTTCGGCTCCATCTTGACGGCGTAGGGAACGTCGGCCAGCGCCGGCACGCGGACCAGCTTGGCGACCTTCTTGGCGGTATCGACCTCGATGTAGTCGGGCGTGTCGCGCTCGGCGAGCTCGACCGACTCGAGAACGATGGCCAGCTCCTTCGACTTCTGGCGAACCTCGATGACGTCGCCGATCTTGCAGCGGTACGAACCGACATTGACCTTGCGGCCATTGACGGTGACGTGACCGTGGTTGACGAACTGGCGAGCCGCGAAGGGGGTCGGCACGAACTTGGCGCGGTAGACGACGGCGTCGAGACGGGTCTCGAGCAGGCCGATCAGCGCTTCCGAGGTGTCGCCACGCAGACGGACGGCTTCCTCGTAAATCTTGTAGAACTGCTTCTCGCTGAGGTCACCGTAGTAACCCTTCAGCTTCTGCTTGGCGCGCAGCTGCAGACCGTAGTCCGAGGTCTTGCCCTTGCGGCGCTGACCGTGCTGGCCGGGGCCGTATTCACGCTTGTTGACCGGGCTCTTCGGGCGACCCCAGAGGTTCTCGCCCATGCGGCGGTCGATCTTGTACTTTGCACTATGGCGCTTAGACATCGCGTATCCCGCTTTTTGTCAGTGTTCATTCAGGACGCGCGCCCTCCTCTGCTCCGATCTGGCCCGAAAGCCACCCGAAACCGACAGGGAAACACTGCGCGCGGCAGGTCCCCCACGGGACACGTGAACGGCCGCGCCGGCTCCTCGTTGCCAAGGAACCGGCGGGTTGAGGGGTCAATAGTCGAGTGAACCGCCGCTGTCAAATCGAAAGCGCAGTTTTGCCGGCTTTCGCGCCATCGGCGTCGCTTTTGGGCTGACAGTGGCGGAAGAACGCCTCCCCTTCCACGAATCCGAAAGCGTCCAGCATGGCGCGACCAGGCCGACGACCGGTCGAATAGAAGCGGTGCGGCGCCCCATCGTCGCGCGAGGGCCCTGCCCCCTCCGTCACCGTCGCCACGCGCCGGGCAATGGCCGGCGCCGGATCGATCCACTCCACCGGCCAGGGCGCCAGCGCCTTCAGTCGATCGAGCACCAGGGGATAGTGGGTGCAGGCGAGCGCCACGGCATCGGTGCGTCTCCCGCCGTCTTCGACGAAGCAGGGCGCGATCTCGGCCAGCAGCTCGGCGTCGGCGACCTGTTCACCAGAGAACTGGCGCTCGACAAGTCCAGCCAGCGCCGTGGATCCCACAAGCGTGAAGCGGCAATCGCCACCGAAGGTCTCGATGAGGTCGTGCGTGTATTCGCGCCTCACCGTGCCCGGCGTCGCCAGCACCGATGCCATGCGCGACCGACTGTGCTCGGCAGCCGTCTTCACCGCCGGCACCGTGCCCACGATGGGCAGTTTGAATCGGGCGCGCAATGGCGGCAGCACCAAGGTCGAAGCTGTGTTGCAGGCGATCACCAGCGCCGCCGGATCGAGCACGGAAAGCGCCTCGTCCATGAGCGACACGACTCGGTCGATCAGGACATCCGGTTCCAGCGCGCCATAGGGGAAGATGGCGAGGTCGGCGACATAGTCCATGCCGGCGGCCGGCAGCGCCTTGCCGATCTCGCGAGCGACGGACAGACCGCCGACGCCGCTATCGAACACCAGAATGCGCATGGGATTCCCTGGAGAATGCCTCGTTGTTCAAGCTGTGCCAGCCGAATGCGGCAATATCGCGCCGAGCGCCCACATCGTCGGTCCATGAGGGACGATGCCGGCGCCTAGCCCTCGGCGTCGCCGTCTTCGACGACTCGCTTCTTCGGCCGATGGTTCTTGCCGTCGAGACAGGTGATGATGCCGCGGAGCGTCCGGATCTCCTGCTGCGTCAACTGCTGGCGCTGGAAGATGGCGCGGAGATTGTGGATCATCGTCGGGCGCTTTTCCGGCGGATGGAAGAAATGCCGCTCGTCGAGCACGGACTCCAGGTGGTCGAACAGACCGAGCAGTTCCGCCTTGCCGGCCGGCGGCGATCGGTCCGACGCAGCAAAGGGCAGCGCGGCGTCTGGATCCTCGAAGCCGGCCTTGCGCCACTCGTAGGCGACAACCAGCACCGCCTGGGCAATGTTGAGGGAGGCGTATTCGGGCACCACCGGCAGCGTCAGGATTTCGTCGGCGAGCGCCACCTCGTCATTGTTGAGTCCCCAGCGCTCGCGACCGAACAGCAGGCCCACCGCCGCGCCCTGCCCCTCCAGGTGACGCATGTGCTTTGCCGCATACACCGGCCCGCGCACCGCCTTGGTGACGTCGCGGTCGCGCGCCGTCGTGGCGTAGACGAAGGAGAGATCGGCGATCGCATCCTCCAGCCTGTCGTAGACGCGCGCGGCATGGATGATGTGCGTCGCCTTGGCGGCGTTGGCTTCCGCCTTCTCGTTGGGCCAACCGTCGCGCGGGGCGACGATCCGGAGATCGGAAAGCCCGAAGTTGGCCATGGCGCGCGCCGCCGCGCCAATGTTCTCGCCCATCTGCGGCTCGCAGAGGATGATGGCTGGCCCGCGTCCGGCCGTGGTTTCGTCCGACATGATCTTGCCTATCCCGCTTTCGGCGCGGGTTTGGCACATCGAGCCGACCAAGAAAAGGGGAGAAATCCCCGAACACGACCGGTTCGGAGGACGGGTGGCACCTCTTTGCGCCACCCGATGCACCAATCAGCGAGGCGCAGCCACCGAGGCCGCCCGCTCGGCGCCCTGCCGCTCGAGCATCCAGCCGGGATACTCGGCCGGCAGCGCCGAAACCGCGTCGAGACGGGAAAGCTCGTCGGTCGACAGCACCACCTCGCTGGCGGCGATGTTGTCGTCGAGCTGCTCGACCGACTTGGCGCCGATGATCACCGAGGAGACGAACGGCTTGTGCAACACGTAGGCGAGCGCGATCCGGGCCACCGACACACCTTTGTCCTTGGCAATCGCGGCCATCACGTCGATGGCGTCGAAAGCCCGGTCCTTGTTGACCGGCGGGAAGTCGAAGTTGGCGCGACGCCCCTCGCCCGAGCCGTCGCGGTTGTACTTGCCGGACAGGAGACCACCGGCCAGCGGGCTCCACACCATCAACCCGACCTTCTCGGACAGCAGCAACGGGGCGATCTCGCGCTCGAGGTCGCGGCCGGCGATGGTGTAATAGGCCTGCAGGCTGGCGACACGGTCGAGGCCCAGCCGGTCGGCAATGCCGAGCGCCTTCATGATGCGCCAGGCCGACCAGTTGGAAACGCCGACGTAGCGGATGAGGCCGTCTCGCACGAGGTCGTCGAGTGCCCGCACGGTCTCCTCGATCGGCGTCACCGGGTCGGTGCCGTGGATCTGGTAGAGATCGATATAGTCGGTGCCGAGCCGCTTCAGGCTGGCCTTGACGCCATCCATGATATGGCCGCGCGAGGCGCCGCGATCGTTGACGCCCTTGCCGACGGTGCCGAGCACCTTGGTCGCCAGCACGATGTCGGAACGGGCACGGCCGGAGTTGCGCATGGCCGCGCCGGTGATCTGCTCGGAGAGGCCTTCCGAATAGACGTCGGCGGTGTCGATGAAGTTGACGCCCTTGTCGAGAGCGCCCGCGACGATCCGGTCGGCGACCGACTGGTCGAGAGAGCCGATGTTGGTCCAGAAGCCCTGGCCGCCGAAGGTCATGGTGCCCAGGCAGATTTCCGAAACGAGAAGGCCAGTGCCTCCCAGCGTGTTGTAGCGCATGTCATCACCTTCAAGAATTACGTTGAGGAACTTGAAAACCACCGGCGCGGCGGCGCGCGGTTCGGGCAAACGCGACAGAAGCGGAGGACGCCTCCTGATGCCCAGCAGAGACATAAGCCGCCACCATGACCAGGAAAAGCCGGATGGAAAGTGACAGCCTGATCAGTTGATCTATACAATCATCGCCACTGACGCTGCTATTATGCGGCCAACGCGGCGATCCACCAAATCACGGTTGGCGGAGCCGCGCCCACGCATCAGGAAACGCCATGGCCCGCACCGACCTCTTCGACGGCATCAGCGAGTTTCTCACCGTTGTCCGACGTGGCAGCTTTCGCGCCGCCGCCCGCGAACTCGGAGTCACCCCCGGGGCAGTCAGCCAGGCGGTCAAGACGCTCGAGACGCGGATCGGTCTGCCGCTTCTCCACCGAACCACCCGTCACATCGCCCTGACGGAAGCCGGCG
The DNA here is from genome assembly GCA_963665435.2 of uncultured Pleomorphomonas sp. GTDB lineage: Bacteria > Pseudomonadota > Alphaproteobacteria > Rhizobiales > Pleomorphomonadaceae > Pleomorphomonas. Next base: position 28,458 of record CAXXNH010000016.1, read on the forward strand.
AACGCTTCCTGGCCGAGGTCCGGCCGGCCGCCGAGACCATCGCCGGATCTCTCGACGCGCTCGCCAACCTCAGTGCCCGACCGTCGGGGAGGCTTCGCCTGCTCACCCATCACATCGCCGCCCGCGAGGTGTTGACGCCGATGATGTCGGCCTTCCTGACGGCCTACCCCGACATCAGCGTCGAGGTGATCACCGACACTAAGCGGCATGACCTCGTCGGTAGCGGATTCGACGCCGGCATCCGCATCGGCGAGTTCATCGACCAGGACATGCTGACGGTTCGCGTCACGCCACCCTTTTCCTGGGCGGTCGTCGGCTCACCGGCCTATTTCGCGGCGCATGGACGACCGGCGACACCCGACGATCTCGCCCACCACATGTGCCTGCGCTTTCGTTTGCCGGATAGCGGCGACCTCTATCGGTGGGAGTTCGAGCGCGAAGGCGTTGCCGTCACCATCGAGCCTCCGGGACAGCTCACGTCCGACGACTCCGCACTGCTGCGCGCCATGGCCGTGGCCGGGCTAGGGCTCACCTACGCATCGTCGCAGAACGTCCGTCGCGAGCTTGCGGAGGGGCGCCTCGAAACCTGCCTCGACGACTTTTCACCAGCCCAGGACGCACTCTATCTCTACTATCCCAAGTCGAGCCGCATGCAGCCAAAGCTACGTGTCTTCGTCGACGCGTGCCTCAGAAGCATGCGCGAGCGATCGAAGGTTTAGCGCACCAGGCCGGCGAAGAAGGAACCGACAGCAAGCGCACCGAAGGCGAGGATCAGACCGCCAGACAGCCGCCCCACCCACAACGCGAACCGATCGCTGACCTTGTGGCGCACCAGCGCCACGCCCCCGGTCAGGATGACCCACCAGGCGAGAGAACCGGCGAACACACCGGCAACCACCACCAGAGCCGACGGGGCATCCGCTGCCGAGGCGAGCCCCAGCCCGGCAAAGAAAACGGCAAAGGACAGGATGGTCGTCGGATTGGCAATGGTGAGCAGGAAGGTCGCCCCGATGGTGCCCAGAAGGTCGCGAGCACCAATCTCCGCCGCCGGGCGCGGT
>CAXXNH010000017.1:0-20042 GCA_963665435.2 uncultured Pleomorphomonas sp.
GGGGTATCGATCAAAGTGATCGTATGCGCCATCATCTTATGTGCGTAGGTAACCATTTGGCGACATTAACATAAAGGAAGTCGTTTGCTGTCTGAAATCATTGATCTCACTGTTACGTTGTTCTGACTGGATTAGGTAGCGCGCAACTTTCACGCTAAGGTAGTGCGCAACCTTATGGAGGGCACTATGCCACGCCCCAAGCAGACGGAAGACGGGCTGACCAAGTTTCAGCGCTATCGGCAGCAACAGCAGCGTCGGGGCATGAAGCAGCTGCGGATTTGGGTGCCCGATCCCAACCGGCCGGAGTTTGCCGCCGAGGCCATGCGGCAGGGGCTTTCTCTGCGTGGCCGGGTTGAGGAGGCCGAGGCGCTGGGCTTCATTGGTGCGGCGTTTGAGTGGCCGGAGGAATGAAGCGCGGCGATCTCGTTACGGTGGCGGCGCAGGGCGACTACGGCAAGCCGCGTCCGGCCGTCGTCATCCAGTCCGATGCGCTCGATGCCGCCGATAGCGTGCTCGTCGCCTTGCTGAGCAGTACGCTTGCCGATGCGCCGCTCTATCGGCTCACCCTTGAGCCTACCGCTGGCAATGGTCTCAAGGCCGTGTCGCAGGTGATGGTGGACAAGGTGCTGGCCTGTCCGCGTGTCGAATGCGGCCCGGTGATCGGTCGGCTTTCGGCCACGGATATGCTGGCGCTCAACAACATGCTGCTGGTGATGATCGGCCTTGCCGACTGACGTCTTTCCTTGTCACCCCACCATCTCCCTCAACGCCTCCGGCGCGCCCTCGAAGGCGAAGGGGTTGAGGAACTGACGGCGCCAGAACAGGTCGCGGTCGACGGTGGTGAGCGCTGCTTCGTCGCAGACGGTCTGCCAGTTCCGCTTGATGGAGGCGATCTGCCCGGCGGCGATGGCGGTCGCCTCGTCGCGGGAAAGGACGAAATGCGGCGCGGCGTCGAGGCAGAGCGACAACTGGCTGAGGCGCCGGTCGCCGTCGATCAGCATGGCCTGGGTGGCCTCGCGGCCGGCGCGCCCTTGCGGGCAAATGTCGTAGGCGGGCGTCAATGACAGGCTGCGGTCGTCCCAGAAGGCAGCGTGGTTGCGGGCGTGGTCGTCGGTGTTGCCGGACAGAATGTTGAAGACGATGCGGGCGAACAGCTCGCGCAAGGTCGGCTTGGGGGCGGTGAAGCGGTGGGCGGATGACGGTCGCCAGCTCCTGATAGCTGGCGTAGCGCGCCATCATTTCGTCGAGGCCCAGAAGCGTCAGCGCCGACACCATGGCGCGGCGCTGCCAACCCGCCTCGGCCCTGACGCGATCGAACCGGCGGATGAGCAGCACGTCCTTTCCTGCCACATGGGCGAGGCTGACCGGCGCGGCTTCTATGCCGGCCAGCGCGGCGAGGCGCATGGCGATGAACTCCGCCTTGACGACGCTGTAGAGGTCGGTGCTGGAGGAAAACTTGGCGATGTACGTGTCGGCGCCATCGTCGATCAGCGCCTTCGGCCGGGCTCCACCGATCGACGAGCCGTGCAGCAGGGCGGCGTTGAGGTCGGGCGGCAGGGGGACGCCGTCTTCGACGAGGCGGGCGGCGTTCAGCAGGTCTTCGAGGCTCGCGGCCGTGGCGGCGCGCGGGGCGAAAACGGACGGGGAGGCTTGAAAATCCAGCGCCCCGATCCGGTCGGAGCCGGATTGGAGCAGATAGGTGAGTTCGCCGAAATCGGTGGTGTCTGCCCCGGTTCCGGACAATCGGTTGAGGATGACGCGCCGACCCCAAGCATCCGGCGCCGCGTCGCGCAGGGCGCTGGGTATCGAGAGGCCGGGCGGCAGCGGCAGGGCGCCGGGACGAAGGGGAAGCTCCGGCTCGTAGAGCGGAATGGCATCCGTGCGGGCCAGATAGCTGCGGCCGTAGTTGAACAGCAGGTTGCCGCCCTCGGACACGAGGCGGCCGGCGACCACCGGCTGGGTTTGCCCCGGCAGCCAGACCCAGACGTAAGCCTCCTTGGGGGCCGGTTCAGAAATCATCTTTCACCGCCCCGCCCGATGGGCGTACCGATTTGGGAAGCAGCGCCAGCGTCGCGCCGCTGGCCGCGACATGGGCCGCCAGGGTCGGCTGGTCGGCGTCGAAAAGGCGGACGCCCACGATGGCGGCAGCCTCGAACACCACGCCGATGGCGCAGCCGGGGGCGCCGCGCTCGATCCGCTGGACAAGGCCGCGCGAGACGCCCGCCCGGTCGGCCAGTTCCTGGACGGTCATCCCCCGTTCGATCCGGGCGCGACGGATCATCTGCGCCAACAGGGTCAGCGCATCGCCACTGTAGGAGGAATAGGCGCGCGTCTCGAGTTTGGGCATATGATCTATAAACGGTCCATAAGAATATTTTATGGTCTATTTATAGATCATGCTGATGCCTTTGCGCAAGTGTCGGCAAGGATGGCCGGAGAGGCGCCGCCCGTCAGTTCACCATCGTATTGGCGACGCGCCGCGATGTCCTGGCGTAGGCGACCCAGATGCCGGTGACGATGAAGCTCTCGACGATCATGATGATGTCGGCTCTCGAAAACTGGCCGATCATGTCCATGATCGTGGTGTCGGTGGCCATGGCGACGACGATCATATTGAGGGCGATCAGGCCGGGATTGCCGAGCCATTGGCATTGGAGAAAGAACTTGAAGGATCTTTTCCGTGCGAGCAGGGTGATCAGCGTGGCGTAGACCATGGGAATGATCAACGCCTGTATCCCGAGCTGGGCATAGTCGAGCCAGTGCGGTCCTGGTTCGTCGAGAGGTGCAAGGTAGGCATCCAGGCTCTGGGCGAAGGTGATGGTCACCTTGATGGTGGTGATGATCTGATAGAGGGCCAGAAGGGCCAGCCATCCCTTGATGCCTTTGAGTTCGGTGGTGTCTTCGGCGGTCATGTCTTGGGCTTCTTGGCGTTACGCGTCGCAATCGACAGTTGCTTGCTAGACCCGTGCGCATCCGAAGGGAAGTTTCTGCCCGGCTATCCCCTTGTTACTGCGGTGCAAAAAGGACCGGAAAGCTCGCCGGTCCTTAATGCCAGGTAAACGCGGAGGTTCCCATGCCCTTCTCCTTGCAGGCCATTCTGATCGGTGGCACCTCGCATGTCGGCAAGTCGACGCTGGCGGACGCGCTGGCCGAGCGGCTCGGATGGGCGCAGCTGTCGACCGATGGGCTGGGGCGGCACCCGGGGCGGCCGTGGCAGGATGCGCCGGCGCCGGTTCTGGAGTTCTACGAGCGACTGTCGCCGGAGACGATCCATTGGTTCCTGAAGATGCACCACGAGAATATGTGGCGGCAGGTGCGGCCGATGATCGAGGCGGAGCGGGCGGCGGGGCGGCCGTTCGTGCTGGAGGGCGCGGCGCTTCGGCCGGCGTTCGTCGCCCCGCTTCTCAGCACTCAGGTGTTCGGCGTGCTGCTGCACGCGCCCGACGCCTTCCTTGTCGAGCGCATGCGGACGGCTGCCGCCTATGAGACGCGCGGGGTGGCCGAGCGCGTCCCGATCGATGCCTTCATCGACCGTTCGCTGCGGGGAGAACGCCGCCCTTCTCGCCGAGGCGCAGGAGGTCGGGCTCCGGGTGGTCGACGCGTCGGACGCGCAGGCGGTGGCCGATCTCTTCGACGAGCTGGTGAACCGGGCGACGGTGCCGCCGATCCCCGGCCCGCTGACGTCGCCGCGCTGAAGCGCGCCTTTCACTCTCGCGCAACTCCGGACGCAAAACCGGTTCCCACTTTTGCTGGCGCTGCTTGAACTGACTCCACATAGGCGCTGTTGGACTCCCATGGACTCCCAAGAGAGACCCGTGGCGATCTCCTAAACCAAAGCCCCCTATTTCAACGTTGCGTTGCCATCTGGTCGCTTTAACATGGGCTGGCGGGTACGGGGGGATCGTTACAATGCGGTCGGCCATTTGCGCGGCGCTTGTTCTGCTTGGCTCAGTTGTATCGGCGGGGGGCGTGACCATCGAGCGTCTTCCTATGGAGGATGCCCCTCCGGCGCTCCTCGTGAAAGGGGAGTTCTCGTTCACGGACGATCCAATGGAGTTGGTGCGGGAGGTTGGGGCCACCGGTGCAAGAGCTGTGTTCTTCGACAGCGAGGGCGGCAACATTGCTGCCGCAATGGCCTATGGTCGAACCATTCGATCCCTAGGGCTTTGGACTCTCCAGCTGAGAAAAGACAAGTGCGTATCGGCCTGCGCGCTGGCATTTGTCGGGGGCATTTCTAGGCACGCCGAGCCCGGCTCGATCGGGGTGCACCAGTCCTCATTTTCGTCAGATAGTCACTTCGACGGTGATACGGCAGTGATAGCCATTCAGGCGATGACCGCCAACATCATGGCCTATCTGGTAGAGATGGGGATTGATCCGAGGCTATTGCAGCTCAGCCTTTCGGTGCCACCAAACGATATGCGCTATCTCACTGCCGCAGAGATGGAGCAGTACAAGATAACCTTCTCCGCGCTTGTTGACGCACAGCCTCCAGCAGTGGCCGCTCAGGCGCCACTGCCCGCCGCCACGATTCCTGAGGAAAGCGGCAAGCCAGTGGAGGTTACCGCCGAGGATAAGGCCTTGGCCTTCATGAGGCGGTATCACGATACTTGGTCGCGACCGAACGCAGCAGCTTTGACCTTTTTGGAAACCGCCTACACTGACACCATCGAGTTTTATGGAAAGACCGTAAGCAGAGGTTTCGTACTCGATGAGAAGCGCAAATTTGCAGATCGGTGGCCAAAGCGCGCCTACAGCGTACGGTTCGGATCCGAGCGCATAAGCTGTTCTAGCTTGTGTAGCATGAGTGGCATCGTGGAGTGGTTTACCGAGAGTCCGGCGCGAGCCCGTATGACGTCGGGTATAGCCGAGTTCACTTTGATCTGGGATTCCTCGGTCGGCAAAATCGTGTCTGAGAGCGGCAAGGTGCTCGCCTCCGACAAAGGCGTTTCCGGGCCGCATCGTATAGTCTCGCAATGGCAGGACGAGAACAGTAGATGCCGGGGCGGGGCGGGTGACTCAGACGAGACTTGGAGGGCCTGCGATCGCCGCGAAGCGATTGGCGCAAAGCTCAAGTTGGTTGGATGGTGTTATGGCCACCCAGGTGAGGCTGGGTATCAGATGAGCTGGCATCAGTGCGACGACGGGAGCGAGACGGTATCGGCCGATGCCATAGCTTCAAGCTCAATGAGCGGGGCAAAGTTCAACCCAGCCGACTACCCAGTGAAAACTATCTACACCGGCCAGACCCAACTGCCCGACTTCAAGGGGCGAGACAGGAGTTTCAATACATACCGAACGCGGATTCGGGATGGCATGCGTGCGGGACCCAATTATGCGGGGCAGTACTCAGTAGTTCAGATTGGCTGTGGAACCGGTTGTTCGTTCGTCATCGTAGGAGACAACAAGAACGGTCGGCCAATGAACTTCCCTCGCGGCGGGGAAGAAAACATGTATTTGCAGCTTCAGTTCCAGCTCTATAGCCGCCTGCTCGCTACTCAGTGGGGCGACTACGATAGCGGCAAATGCTATGTTGAATGGTTTGATTTCGACGGTAGGAGCTGGAAGCCGCTTACTAGGGTCGAGGCCGGAAACATGGATGCTTGTTACAAGGACATTGCCGAGAACGTGAGGTGATGCAGACGTCTTGCTCCGTTTGGCTACTCGCGCTATCTCTCCCCTCGGTCGGCAGTTCACCGAGGCGTCGCTGGTCCCGTTGAGGGACAGCTAAACCTGCCCATCTCGATCGTTGACGGACACTCTCCCGTGCCGCGTCGCAAGGCAGCGACCACGACAATCGTTTTTCGATTTCGGCACCCCTGAGGATGAGTCATGTCCAACACCCTTTCCCGCGTGGCCGACGCACGCCTGTCCCCCCGTTTCGTTTCGCCCGCCAAGACGCCGGCCGTGCTCTTCACCAGGACGCGGCTCGGGGTGGTGCAAGCACAGCGACGGCGGCGATGGGCCGGCCTTCCTGGCGCTGCATGGCGGCATGGGCGGCTACGACCAGAGCCTGATCCTGGCCGAGGCGCTGCTCGGCAAGTCGCCCGGCTACCGGGTGATCGCCCTGTCGCGCCCCGGCTATCTCGGCACGTTGCCCAGCCCGGGCGACAGCGGTCCCGAGCAACAGGCCGATCTCTTCCGCCGCCCTGATGGATACGCTCGGCATCGATCGGGCGATCGTGGCGGCGGTGTCGGCCGGCGGCCCCTCGGCCATCTCCTTCGCCGCCCGCTATCCCCGACGCTGCGCCGGGCTGATCCTCGTCTCCACGGCGAGTGGCCGCCTCGACGTGCCGGATCATGTGCTGAAGCGGCTCAGGTGGTTCGGCTGGCTGTATCCGCGTGCCCGGCCTTCTGCCGCTGCTCGCCCGGATGCGCGGGCGGCGGCCGGAGACGGCGGCGGCGCGGGCCATCGGCGATCCGGCGCTGGCGGCGCAAACGCTCGCTCACCCCGAGGCCGGGCCGCTGCTCACAGGCGCTCCTCGACAGCACCTTCGACCGGCTGGCCGCACGGATGCCCGGCACGCTGGCCGATACCATGGGCTTCGCCAGCCTGCCGCCGCTGCCCTTTGCCGGGGTGACGGCGCCGACGCTGGCGATCCATGGCGAACACCGACAAGGTGGTGCCGTTCTCCCATGGCGAGAGATCGGCGCGCGAGATCGCCGGGGCCACGCTCCATGTGGTGCCGGGGGGAGGGCACACGTGCCTCTTCACCCATCTCGACGAGGTGCGGGAGAGCGGTGCGGGTGTTTCTGGCGCGGCTGGGTCGTTGAACCGGGGCGAGCGGCGGTTCGAGAGGGGGCTCAAGGGAAAAATGGAGCTCCATTCTCCTACAACCCCCGGATCGTCCAGCTTCGAGGTCAGCGACTTGAAGCGCCTGAGCACGTCGCTGGAGTAGGGGTTCGATGCCAGGATGGCGTGGCGCACTTCCGGGGCGTCGTTCCTGACCATGTCGACCGCCGACATCAGCAGCTCGAAGCTCCGGGTGGTGAGGCGGGTCGGGTGGAGGTCCATGCGGGTGAGCAGGCTTTGCCACCAGGTGCGTCAGGCCCTGCACCTCGGCGGCGTCGCGGTCGTGCTGTTCCGGCGTCGTCAGGATCACGTCGAGACCGAGCCGCCGGCAGAAGGCGGCGACGCGGAAGCGCCGGCCGCGCAGCGGGCAGATGGCGATGCGCGCGCCCCGGAGGCCGTCGCGGGCGCTCACCGGGGCCGAACAGCGGGTGGGTGGCGACGATCTCCACGTGGGCGGGCAGCGTCTCCAGCATGATGGCGGCCGGCTCCACCTTGACGGAGCCGACGTCGGCCACCAGCGCGCCGGGGATGAGGTGCGGCGCCAGCCGCAATGCCACGACCGCGCATCTCGCTCACCGGCACCGCCAGGATGACGACCGGGGCAGGCGGCGGCGCTCTCGAACGGTACGAGCGTGGCGCCCTAGCGCCTCGGCGCGGGCCGCGTCGGGCCGCGATGTCATGAGCGAGGATCGGGGCATAGGCGCGGAGATGCCTCGGCCATCAGTTGCCCGAAGGCGCCAAAGCCAATGATGCCCACCGGCACATCGGATCGTCTCATGGGAGCGTCTGACATGACATCCTCGCGCTGGCGTGCCGCCAGGGTGGGTGTCCGTCACTTCAACCGCTGGTCAGGCCGCGGTTGAAAAAGCAAATGATGCCCCTCGCCGCTATTTCAGCAGCGCGTAATACTGGCCGGAAAGGGGCAGAGTCACCATCATGGTCGTGCGATAGCAAACCGGCCCGCCTGGAAGTCAATCTGGCGGGGCCGCCGCTCCGCTCACCTCTCCGCGACCATGGGCGGGGTGACGACACTGTCGGCGAGGAATTTCCGGAAATCGGCGTCCGAACCGTAGAAGACGTTGCGGTCGGCGTCGCCCTTGACGCCCGCGACGCGGCCGGTCGAGCTATACTGCCAGAAGTGCCAGGGGCGGTCGCCATAGGCCTCCCTCGGCTTGACGGCGGTGGAGCGCACCCACAGCGGATAGCGCTCGAAGCGCCGACCAGCCGGTCCTGGTAGAAATCGACCGAGGTGTAGATCATCGGACGCTTGCCGTAGTGGGCCTCCAGCGCGTCGAGGAAGGCCTGCATGTCCCGGTGGATGTCGGCGGCCGGCGGGCGCTTGGTGCAGGTGGGCGAGGTGGGCGTCCACTCGATGTCGAGCACCGGCGGCAGGGCGCTGTCGTTGCGCGGCACGTTCCGGATGAACCAGGCCGCCTGCTCGATGCCGGGGCGGCAGTGGTACCAGAAATGGTAGGCGCCGCGCAGCACGCCGGCCCGCGCCGCGCCGGCGAAGTTCTCGTTGAAGCGCTCGTCCAGCCGGTCGCCGCCCTCGGTGGCCTTGATGTAGGCGAAGCGGATGTCGTCACGGGCAACCGCGTGCCAGTCCACCGCCTCCTGGAAATAGGAGACGTCGATGCCCTCGATGGTGCTTTTCGAGGGATGGCGGATCTCGAAGGTGTCGCCCCGGAAATGCGGCGTGGCGCGCACCGGCCCGTCGTCCATGTTCAGCGCCGAACAGCCGGCGATCAGCCCGGTGAGCGCCAGCGCGGCCGAGCGGACGAGGAACGAGCGGTAGAAGGCCATCGACAAACCCTTGAAAGACGAAACGCGACGGTGGAACCGTCGCGACGCCCAAGCATCCCAGCAGATGGATAAGGATTTGTTAACCACGACGAGGGGGAGGAGCGGGGAAGGGAAGGTAGCCCTCAGCCCCAGCTTTCTTGTGAGGGCAGGGCGTTCAGTCTATATTGGTTTCACCAATGCCATACGGGCGGAACGGCTCCGATGTCCCAGGTGATTTCTCAAGTGCTGACAACCGTTAACGCGCCCTATAGCGTGAAGGTATCGGCACATGAACTTGCCGCCAAGCTTCAAGACCCTGCCAGCGCTTCGAGCTTTGACGTTTCGGCTTTCGCCTTCTTCTCGGAAGTCAGCCCGAAACTACAATCCGAGTTCCTGACAGAGATGGGTGTGAGCAGGGCAGATGCCATCGCGGTGGCGGCCCTGTTCGCCAAAGCGGCGGGCTACAAGCTGCCACTGACCGCGTGATGGCGAGCTCACTGCATCCCAACCAGTGGGGAGACCTGTTCGACCAGGCCATGATGATCATCGATCAGGCCAATGGTCTTGGTGATGTTGTCGGTCAGTGGACCTTTGGAGGTGGCACGGCCTTGATGCTCCAGATCGGGCACAGGGAGAGCCATGACATCGACCTGTTCTTTGATGACCCTCAGGTACTGCCCTACCTCAATCCTCAGACGCAGGGGTACGAACTGCAGACAAGCCCGTCTTCCTACGAGACGGATGGGACACGCTCGCTGAAGGTCTCGTTTGATGCCATCGGCGAGATCGACTTCATTTGCGCCGGCCTCCTGTCAGAGTCTCCCACGATCAGGATGGACGTCCGTGGCCGCGAGGTGTTTGTCGAAACGCCACTCGAGATCATCACTAAGAAGCTGGTCTATCGTGGATCCCATATCCAACCGCGTGACATGTTCGATATCGCAGCGGTGGTCATGCAGCGAGGCTCTGGTGATCTCATCGACGGTCTGCGCCGCTATAAGCGAGAGTGCGATGTTGCTCTCCAGGCTACCGAGCGATTTGTCCCAGCGTTGGCAACCGCCGTGATGAGCAAGCTGATGATGAGGCCAGGCTTCAAGGCGTTGCCGGGATCTGCCCAAAACACTGTCATCGATCTGCTTCGGACTGTCATATCTGGATGAACTAAAAAGCCTTAGCTCGTGGCGTTGTGATCTCTGGTCGGAGCCGCCTGACCGGCCAAGGGCCTGGGCGTCACCCCCCGTACCTGCGGATCGCCGCGCGGAACAGGGCGCGGTCGGCGCGGGAGTAGTAGAGCCAGGCGTCGTTGCCCTGGCGGGCGACGACCGAGGCGGCGAAGGCGATGTCGGTGGCCATGCGGCTCTGCGAGGGCGGCGGGGCGATCAGCGGCTCGATGCAGCGATCGATCACCTTGCGATATTCGGCGTCGAAGGCGATCCAGCCGATGCGCCAGCGCGCGTCCTCGGTGGCGCCATTGTAGAACATCACCGGCTGGTTCTTGTCGGTGGTGAGCAGCGGGCCGGTGGAGAGGTGGAAGTTGTCCCACATGCCCTCGCGCGGCGCGAAAGGCTGGCGTTCGTGCTGCCAGGGACCGTCGACGTCGGGCCCTGTCGCCAGACCGATCAGCGAGGCGCCGTTCGTGGCATATTCATAGAACATCCGCCAGCGGCCGGCCTTGGTGCGGTCGACGGTGGCTTCCTTGACATTGCCCTCGGACGGGGTCGAGGCCATCGCCACGCCCTTCTTCTTGAGGTGCTCGATGCCGGGACCGGCGGCGTAGAGCATCTCGCCATGGCGGCGGTCGGCGGCGACGCCGGTGTAGTAGACGACATAGCCGCCGTCGGGCAGCTGAACGACAGTCGGGTCCTCGCAGCCGCCGGCATCCTCCGGCCTCGGCCCGGGCGCGATCACCGGCTTGTCGGTGGCGGTGAAAATCAGCCCGTCGTCGCTCTTGGCGTACCAGATGGTGCCGGTGTCGCCCGCCTCGCCCATGCGCGGCACGGCGCGCACCATCATCCGGTAGCCGCCCTGCCTGTCCTGCCAGACATAGGGGCTCATCAGGTCGCGCTGGGTGATGGCGTCGGGGCCGTGCAGCACCACGGGCTCGATTGTCTCGACGTTGAAATCGATCTGGACCATGTCAGGCTCCCAGCGCTTGTTCGAGCATCAATCCGCCGTCGATGGTCACGACGGCGCCGGTCATGTAGCTGGCCTTGTCCGAGCAGAGGTAGACGGCAAGGGCGGCGACCTCCTCGGCTTTTCCGGCGCGGCCCCAGGGAATGTGCTCGCGCGCCGCCGCCAGGATTCCGGGGTCGGACTGCGCTTCCTCGTTCATCGGCGTCAGGATCATGCCGGGCGCGATGGCGTTGACGCCGATCCGCATCGGGCCGCACTCGACGGCCATCGTGCGGGTCAGGCTGTCGAGCCCGGCCTTGGCGGCGCAATAGTCGGCGCCGCCGTAGCGAACGGCTTTCGAGTGGATCGAGCTGATGTTGACGATCCGCCCCGGCCGTCTCGCCTCGCGCAGGCCGCGCACGAAGGCGCGCGAGGTGAGGAAAGCGCCGGTGAGGTCGGTGCGGATCAGCCGGTTCCACTGGGCCAGCTCCATGTCGGCGACGGGGACGCCGCTCATGTTGAGCCCGGCGCTGTTGATCAGGAGGTCGGGCAGGCCCAGCTCGGCGGTGACCGTCGCGAAGGCGCGCGCCACAAGGTCCTCGTCGCTGACGTCGGCCTTCACGATCATCGCCTTGCCGCCCTCGTCGCCGATCGCGTCACGGACGGCGCTTGCTGCCTCGTCATCGGTGTGGAACAGGACCGCCACCGCCGCGCCCTCGGCTCCCAGTGCTTTCGCCGTGGCAGCCCCGATGCCGGACTCGCCACCGGTGACGAGCGCGACACGGCCATCGAGCAATCCCATCGAGACCTCCTGATCCGCTCCGGCAGCCTTGGGGAACGCGCCATGCACGGAAAAGTTCCCTCGGCGGGCGATCGATGGGGAGGCCTTGAGTTCATGGCGGGCGGCGGGCATGGTCCCGCGTGCAACTCATCGTTTACGTCGGAGGCGGGACATCATGCGCACGGATCTTCATGAGGCGAACCGCCTGTCCTGGAACGCGGCGACGGCGGCGCACAACAGCCACAAGGGCGATCAGGCGGCGTTCTTCAGGAATGGTGGCTCGACGCTGTTTCCCGAGGAGGTCGACTTTCTCGGCGACGTTGGTGGACTGAGCCTCGTTCACCTGCAATGCAACTCGGGGCAGGACAGCCTCAGCCTCGCCCGGCTGGGCGCCGAGGTGACGGGCGTCGACATTTCCGACGAGGCGATCGATTTCGCCAGCCGCCTGTCGACGGAGAGCGGGGTTGCCGCGACCTTCGAGCGAGCCGATGTTTTCGCCTGGCTTGAGGCGGCGAGCCGCGCCGGCCGGTCGTTCGACCGGGCGTTCAGCTCCTATGGCGCCATCATCTGGCTGTCGGATCTCATGGCCTGGGCGCGTGGCGTCGCCGGCGTGCTCAAGTCGGGTGGCCGCTTCGTGCTGGTGGAGTTCCACCCGATGGTGATGGTGTTCAACGAGCACTGGCAGCCGCACTACGACTATTTCGGCGGCGCGGTGATCGAGGAGCCGGGCGTCGGCGATTATGTGGCGCAATCGGGCGACGGCCTGACGCTGGACGGCAAGCTGGCCGGCGTCGATGATTTCCAGAACCCGCATCGCTGCTACGAGTTCGCCTGGGGTCTGGCGGATGTCGTGTCGGCGCTGCTCGCCGCCGGGCTCAGGCTCGAGCGGCTCACCGAATATCCTTACGCCAACGGCTGGCGCGGCTTCGAGCGGATGCGCGATCTCGGCGGCCGGCGCATGGCGCCGCCGGAGGACATGCCGAGCCTGCCGATGATGTATGGGCTCGTTGCGAGCAAACCGGCCTGACCGCATACGACTAGAGCGCTGTTCGATCTGATTGAATCAGATCGGCGCCCTACGCTCTTGTTTGCGACGCATCATCTTGTCGATCCTCGTGTCACTCCGGTCGGATGATGCACAAAGCGCCCGAACCGGTCAGGTATCGAGCGCTCGACGTCGTATCGGAGTGTCGGCGGGTTGCCGTCCTGTCCTCAGAGGCCGAAACCACGGCGGGTGCGGTTGCTGAGGTTCCGCTCGCGGGCCTCGAGGTCGAAGCGGTCGCCGGCTTCGTTGAGGTAGGCCAGATCGAGCTCGGCCTGGGTCGGCGCGCGGAGGGCCTTGGCGGCGCGCTTGAGGGTGGCGAACATTTCGGTTTTCCTTTCCTAGACCGGAGGTTTCCGGCCTCTTTTTCCTGATCTCTTTGACGCCCTCACTATAGGCCCGGAAGGCCTTGCGACCTAATCGCAAGTTCTGAAGGGGGCTTTCAGTTTTCCTGTCGGGAGCGATCCGCCGCCGACCTCGCCCCGTTGCGCCGCCCTGATCCCCGAGGCCCGCAGGGCATCGGGCACAACCATTGATCCATGTGGTGGAAACTTGAACGTCGGCCGTCCGTCGAGTTTCCGGAGGCCTATAGTCCTTTTGAATTCAACGAAGAGGAACAGGGCGGCTTGTTGCCGACAATACTTTTGTCTGCCGGCCGGCTTAACCGATATTTATCGCAATAGCCCATAACCTATCCTTGGAGTGGCCTTGATCAGCCTCAACCAAAACTTGCAAGGATGGCTGATGCGAATTCGGCTTGTTGTGGTGCTTGTTATCTCTCTCTGCCTTGCACCATTTCTGGTGGAGCAGATCTTTGTGGCCCACAAGGAGCGGGCGGAGTCGCTGGCGGGCATGGAGCGCAGCATGCGCACCTCTCTGGAGCGCGTCCAGGACATGCTGCTCGAAAGCCAGGCCGATGCGGAGAACGTGGCGTCCAGCATCTCCATCAGCAACTCATTTCAGAACACCTCTCCGGAGCAATGCTCCAAGCGGCTTGCCAGTCTGAAGAGCCTCTATACGAGCATCGACCACCTTTCCATTTTGACGCCGAAGGCGATCGTCTATTGCTCGTCCGCCGCCGATGTGCCCGGCATCCAGGTGAAAAGCTCGAGCAAGCTGTTCAAGAGCGTCCACAACAACGGCACCTATTGGGGGGACCCACAGGTCAGCCATATCACTCAAAATCTGGTCATCCCGTCCGTCACGGCCATTCGCAACAACCTCGACGTCGACTATCTTGTCGTCGCCTCGCTGAAGGCGGAGACTGTTCTCAACAAGGCCCTGAGCCTTTTCGACGTTACCCTGGCCGAGGCGGCGCTCATCAGCACCGAGGGCGGCAACCTCATCTCTTTGCTCTTCTCGACCGGAGAGCCGGTCATCGGTGGCGAGCTTGTCCGGAGAACCCTGAACGGCTATCTCGACGTCCGGCAGGAAAATCTGAGTGGCGACAGGCCCTACTACGTCGGCACGCTGAAGCTGCCGATGAACAACGCCAGGTTCCTGGTGCTGTCCTCGCTCAAGGACGCCAACGATCGCGCCTGGCAAAGGCTGAGGACGGTGATCCTGACCTCGGTCGCCGAAACGGTGGTGCTCGCCGCCATCATGATGCTGCTGGCCGAGTTCTTCTTCATCCGCAATCTGCGCCGCATCGGCGCCCTGGCGGGGGAGATCACCGCCGGCAAGCAGGGGCAGCGGATCTCCATCCGCTCGCCCATCGCCGACTTCAACCGGTTGACGGCGGCGCTCAACCTCATGGTCGACACGCTCGAGGATACCAGCCTGCATGACGCGCTGACCGGCATCGCCAACCGCAGGGCGCTCGACGGCCATCTCGGCGAGTGCGACCGGCTGCTTGCCGAGGGCAAGGGGCCGATCGCGGTGGCCATGATCGATATCGACAATTTCAAGCTGTTCAACGACCGCTACGGCCATTCGGCCGGAGACAGGACGCTGCGCAGCGTCGGGCAGACCCTGAAGCGGTTCGGCAAGCGCCAGGGCGAGATGGTCGCCCGCTATGGCGGCGAGGAGTTCACGCTGGTGGTCGGCGACGGCGATCCGGACCAGCTGCGGGCGCATCTCGACGCCTTCCGGCGGGCGGTCGAGGAGCTGAACATCCCGCATAGGGACTCGCCACATGGCCGCGTCACGGTGAGCGTCGGCTATGCCGTGGCCTTGCCGGGAACCTCCATGCAGCAGGCGATCGAACGCGCCGACGAGGCGCTCTACCGTTCCAAGGACGACGGGCGAAACCGGGTCAGCGGAGAAGAGCAACTGAGCCCGACCTGATGGGCCGGATACGACAAAGCGCCCGAACCGGTCAGGTTTCGAGCGCTCAACGTCGTGTGGTCAGTCAGCTTTGGCTCAGAGGCCGATGGTCCGCTGGAAGGCGCGACTGTCGAGGTAGCGCTCGCGCGCCTCGAGGTCGTAGCGGTCGGTGGCCTGATTGAGGTAGTCCATGTCGCGCTCGGCCTGGCTGGGGGCGCGAAGGAGCTGGGCGGTACGCTTGAGAGCGTTGAACATTTGGTCTTCCTTTCCTGACCGGCATATTCCGGTCTCTTTCTCTTTTTTCTCTGACACCCTCCATATAGGCGCAAAACCGCCTGCGACCTAATCGCAAGTTCTGAAAGCCGCTTTCAGATTCTCTATAGGGGAAGATACGGAGCGGCCTCACGCCGCCGTCTGCATGGCCAACCAGCGGCCGGGCGTCATGCCGAAGGCGGCGCGGAAGTGGCGGGTGAAGTGGGCCTGATCGGCAAAGCCGGCATCGAGGGCGGCGTCGGCGAGGCGGGTTCCCAGAGCGATCAGCCGCTTGGCGCGGTCGAGCCGGCGCATGACCTGAAAGCGGTGCGGACTGGTGCCGGTGAGGCGGCGGAACTGGCGGGCCAGCTCGTAGCGGTCGAGGCCGGTGACCGCCTCCAGCGTCTCCGAGCGGACGGTCTCCAGGGCATGGGCTTCGAGATAGTCGCGGGCGCGCCGCACGGCCGCCTCGGCGGTGGCCGACGTTCTTGCCTGCCGCATGCCGGCCTGCCGTGCAAGGCCGGTGGCAACGCGCATCAACACGTCGTCCATCTGAAGGTCGCCGGGTTCGCCATCCAGATCGGCGAGGATGTCGGCCAGCGCCTGCCAAAGGCCGGCATCGAACACCACGGGATCGGCGACGAAGGGCAGGGCGCCGGGCGAGGCTCGGGTGGCGGCGATCATCTCCGGCGGCAGGTAGATCATGCGGTAGATGAGGCCGGCCTCGTCGCCGGCCGCGCCGTCGTGCACCTCGTCGGGGTGCAGCACGATGACGTTGCCGGGGCGGCTGAACCGTTCGATCCCGCGATAGCGGAAGGTCTGCACGCCGTGCAGCGTCAGCCCGAGGGCGTAGGTGTCGTGGCGGTGCGGCGAGAAGCCGTTGCCGTGAAAGCGCGCCTCCAGCCGCTCGACGCCGCCATCGTCGATGGAAACGCGCAGACAATCGCTGAAGCGGCCGCACGAACGTTCAAGACCGTCGGCGGTGCCTGCGGCTAATGCGTCGGCTCTTTCGACCCCTCGCACGGAGTTTGCCGGCATGTTCGACACCAAGATCGTCCTCGTCGTCCGCGATGACCTTGCCACCTGGCAGAAGCTCAACGTCACCGCCTTCCTGACGAGCGGCATCGTCGCGCAAACGCCAACGATGATCGGCGAAGCCTACCGGGACGCGGCGGGGAATGTCTACAACCCGATGTCCATCCAGCCGATGGTGGTGCTGGTGGCCGACCAGGAAACGCTGCGCACCATCCACAAGCGCTCGCTGGAGCGTGGGGTGACGACCTCTGCCTACGTCGAGGAGATGTTCGCCACCGGCCACGACGCCGCCAACCGCGAGGCGTTCGCCAAGTTCTCGCCGGAGGACGCGAGGCTGGTGGGGCTGGCGCTGCGGGCGGAGAAGAAGGTGGCCGACAAGATCACGAAGGGGGCCAAGATGCACCCGTGAGGGGGATGATTACGTCAATAAGTTGTAGACGCTACTGGCGCATGTTTCGAGCCTCACCATATGGTGAGCGGTGACAATCAGGCGCCAGAGGCATCGATGTATGAGAAGGACCCGTCCGGCTTCCATGAAGCCTTGGGTTTAGCGCGGTCCGCCGCACTGGAACATATCCGGGCCCCTCATCGCAGCCCTGATCATACGCCCGCGAGCGATGACTCCGAGCAAGGCTCTGCCGGCCAACTTGCCAACGACCCGGAGTTTTCCGATGGGCAGGAAACTGGCTCCGAGCGATCTCTTGGCGAGAAAATCAGCGATGGCATTGAGTTCGGGCTGATTGACGGAATACTGGACGCCTTGTTTTCCAACTAGTGACTCCGCAATAGGCCGTGATGGCGCGCTGTTCGCGCAGCGTGCATAACAAGGTTGCTACAATCTGCTGGGCGTTTCCGAGGCATAGATGGACAAAAGCGACCCTTTCGGACTTTACCGCGCCCTCGATTTGACGCCGGCAGCCACGACCGAAGAGCTCAAGCGGGCTGTCAGATATCCCTTTTTCTTGCGTTCGGGGGACGAGTCCGACAAGCCGTTCGAGGAAGCTCTTCGCTTGGTTCCCGTGGCCTATGAAATCCTGAACGATCCGGCCCGCAAGGCCAATTACGACTGGTTCGCCCGCAACCTGCCCGAGGCGGACGGGGAAACCGACTGGGCTGACAAGTTCGATCTCAGGTCCATCGTCGACGGTCCGACCCATTGTTCCAGTTGCGGACGAGTGACGCCTTTGCCGCGCTATGTCCAGATCTCCGAGGTCACGAGATCGTTCAACGGTTACGCCCGCACGACACAGGAAGAAGGGCTGCTTTGCGCCGACTGCGCCAAGACCTTTACGCGGAAAAGCGCGTTCTCGACGCTGTTTTTCGGCTTCCTGTCGAAGGGGGGGCCTTACAAGGCCACCTGGAGCTGGTTGAAAAACGGCCAGCGCGGGCATCATCTCAAGGCGACCGACGAGCGATTGGCCTTGCACAACGCCCGTGCCTATCTGGAGCGGCGCGACGTCAAGCTGGCCTACGCCCTGGCCAGGATTGCCGCGAAGTCCAGGGATGAGGATGTTGCCGGTCAGTCGGCGACGATCATGCGGGAAATCGAGGCGGCAGGGGGCGATTACTGGAACTATAAGTTGCCGGACCCCTGGGTCGTGCCGGCAGGCGAAAGGGCCGTCTATGCCATCCTGCCGTTCGCAATTCTGACGGCCTTTATCGCTTTCATCTACGGCTACGCTGCGCGGCAGAATGAGCGTGCCTTTCGTCCGGTCGCGGTAAACGGCGTCTCCATCCCGGTGTGCAGGGAACTGCCGCGAAATGGCGACATCCTGACGCGCCAGACGCCCGGCGGCGGGGAGATCACCCTCAGGATCTGGAACAAGACCAACCAGAACGCCATACTGAAGATCAGGGACGGTCAGTCAGGGACAGTGTTGGCCTCCGTTTTTGTTGCGTACCAGAACAGCTATGATTTCGAGGCTTTCACGGGGCGGGACTATAGACTGCAATATGCCCTTGGCGACAGATTGGACGCTTCTTGCAAGGAGATCATTGATCCGGATTGGGAAGCGGAGTTTCGAAAGGTGGACGCGGAGTCATTTTATATTGAAAGTGGAAGTAGAAACATTGACGCCTACCAGATGGATTATGGCAACGACCGTGTTGGTCGGGGAATAACGAGCGCCGCATTCGACAAGCCCTGAGGAAGCCGACGGGCAGCCCGCCGCCGTCTCTGTCAGCACGGGGCGCTCTTGCCGAAATCATGGACACGACTTCGCGGAAGTAACGAAATCGCAGCCGGTTGGCTTGTAGATCACGACTCCAGGTGGATGCACCAACCGGCGAGTTCCGAGACGTAGATGGATCAGGACGACCCTTTCGAGTTCTACCGTTTGTTGGGCCTTAAGCCGTCGGCCTCGATGGAAGAGATCGAGGCGACGGATTGCCGCCGCCCCTACTACATTCCTTCGGGCGATGAATCCGACAAGGTTTTCGCCGAGGCATTTCGCCGAACGCCCGAGGCTCACGCGGTTCTCAGCGATCCGGCGCGCCGGGCCAACTACGACTGGTTTGCCCGCAACCTGCCGCCGGAAGCCATCGAACCCGATGGTTCCGTCCGGTATGACCTCAAGCTCATTCCCGATGGGCCGTTCCACTGTTCAAGATGCGGCAGGGTCGCGCTGCAGCCTCGCTACGTCACGCTCTGGTATATCGAGGAGGTGGACGGCTATTCGCAGGCGGTCGGCCGGGAGGATTTTCTTTGCGTCGACTGTGCCAGGGACGGCCGGCGTTTCAACTCGTTCGGCGAGTTCGTCAGCGGTGTGATCGATTTGTTTATCCATCCGAACTCCGTTGATCGCAACCGTTTTCGCCATTCCGTCGTGGGGCTCTTCAAGGTCGGGATGGGTGAGAAGCACGATAGGATCACCGACGCGAAGCTGATCCTGCATAACGTACGCGCCTTCCTGGAGCAGGGCGACATCAGGACGGCCTATGGCCTGGCGAGGCTGATCCGGACATCCGGGGACGAGGGGATCGCCAGCGAGGCAGCCCAGATCGTCCGCATCATCGATGCGTCCGGCGCCGATACCTCCGGCTGGACCATCAAGGACGACTGGGCCCTGTCGGAAGAGGGCAAGCGGCTCTACCGGCTGATGGGGTTCATCGTGCCGGCGGTGATCATCGTCGCGGCGTATTTCTACAACGGGCAAGGGAACGCGGTGCCGGCGAGGCCCGCCATGGTGGATGGCATAGCCGACGTGTTTTGTGCTCACCCGCCTGAGGAGGGCTTGCTGGCGCCTCAGATCAAGACAGGCGGTGACCTGACCTTGCGTATTCGGAATACCTCCCTTCAGGACGCCGTCGTCAAGATCCGGGATGGAACGTCGGCGGTTGTCGCGAGCGCCTTTCTCAAGCGAGATGGCAACATCGACATTACGGGCCTGCCGAGTGATGACTACAAAATCCAGTTTCAGCTCGGATATCGTCTCGACCCGACTTGCAAGTGGGCTTTTCAACAGCGGACGTTTTTGAAAAGAGCGACCCCGGCAAGCCCTTGGTGTTCGATGGAAGGAAGATCATCGAATACAAGCTGGTCGCATTTGGTTCGGCAAATCGGCGATTGTTCAGATCGGAATTTCTCGCGCCTTAGAACTGATTCAACGTCGTCTTGCTGGTATCTTTCACCCCGCCACGCGTCCCAACAACGGCAGCGTGAATCCCAACTTGGCATATGTTCTTGCCATTTGGCGGATTGAGCCTATATTCACGTCAAATGACAGGACGAGCCATGATGCTGCAACCCATCGAAGCCTATCCGATCGAGCGCACTGACAACGCCAGCATCACCGAAGAGGAAGCGGCGGCGCTGGCGCGGGCGACGGTCAACCTGTTCAGGGCGTGGAAGCTGACGGATGCCGAGGCGACGACGCTGCTCGGAGGGATGTCGGCGCGCACATGGGCGCGCTGGAAGGAGGGCAACATCGGGCGGATCGACCGCGATCTCCGCATGCGCATGGCGCATCTGATGGGCATAC
>CAXXNH010000018.1:0-15016 GCA_963665435.2 uncultured Pleomorphomonas sp.
TCGACCCGAAAACGCTCGAACCCGTCGACGAGAAGGATTGAACCGAGCGCCGACCAAGAACGCGCCTTTCGTGTGAGTGCCGATCAGCTCGGCGTTGCCTGTGACGCCGGGACGTGGTTTGTTCCACGCCGCATAAAACAGATGAAAATGTGTTGGCGACTCTCCGGCGGACTTCCGGATGTTTTTCGCTGCCGTGAGAAGTTGGACCGTGATGTTGCGTCGTTTTGGTAATGCCTTCCGCCCGGCTCTGGCGCCGTTCTCCCTTGCCCTTGCCTCTCTCGCCCTCGCCTCCCCCGCTTTCGCCTCCACCGGCGGCCACGGCCTCGATGGCGCCTCGCTCGGGGTGATCTGGGCGGTGCCCTTCATCGGCATCCTGCTGTCGATCGCCCTGTTCCCGCTCTTGGCGCCGCATGTCTGGCACCACCATTTCGGCAAGATCGCTGCCGCCTGGGCGCTGGCCTTCATTGCCCCCTTCACGCTTCTGCACGGCGAGGCCGTCGTCGAGCCGCTGGCCGAGACGGTGCTGCTCGACTACCTGCCCTTCGTCATCCTGCTCGGTGCGCTGTTCACCATTGCCGGCGGCATCCTGATCGCCGGCAACCTGCACGGCTCGCCGAAGACCAACCTGTCGCTGCTCGCCATCGGTACGCTGCTCGCCTCGGTGGTCGGCACCACCGGCGCCTCCATGGTGATGATCCGGCCGCTCTTGCGCGCCAACGACGGCCGCCGGCACAACGTCCACGTCGTCATCTTCTTCATCTTCCTGGTGTCCAATATCGGCGGCTCGCTCACCCCGCTGGGCGATCCGCCGCTGTTCCTCGGCTACCTCAGGGGCGTCGGCTTCTTCTGGACGACGCTCAATATGCTGAAGGAAACCATCTTCGCCGCCGTCATCCTGCTGGGGCTGTTCTTCGCCATCGACTACCGCCTCTACCACAACGACGACGACTTCCGCGGCAAGTTCGACCCGACGCCCGACACCGGCCGCGTCAGCGTGCAGGGCCGGCTCAACATCGCGCTGCTCGCGGTGGTGGTCGGCGCCGTGCTTTTGTCGGGCTCGTGGAAGCCGGGCGTCGGCTTCCACGTGTTCGGCGTCGAGGTGGAGCTGCAGAACCTCTCCCGCGACCTGATCCTGATCGCCGCCGCCGTCGCCTCGCTCTGGCTGACGCCCAAGGCGCTGCGCGTCCGCAATGGCTTCGAGTGGGGGCCCATCCTGGAAGTCGCCAAGCTGTTCGCCGGCATCTTCGTGACGATCATTCCGGTGCTGGCCATGCTGCGCGCCGCCCGCGACGGCGCCTTTGCGCCGCTGGTCAACCTCGTCACCGCCGCTGACGGCTCACCGGTCAACGCCATGTATTTCTGGGCGACGGGCCTCCTGTCGTCCTTCCTCGACAACGCGCCGACCTATCTGGTCTTCTTCAACCTTGCCGGCGGCGACCCGCAGCACCTGATGGGCGAGATGTCGACGACGCTGGTGGCGATCTCGGCCGGCGCCGTGTTCATGGGCGCCAACAGCTACATCGGCAACGCGCCCAACTTCATGGTCAAGTCGATCGCCGAGGGCGCGGGCATCAAGATGCCCTCCTTCTTCGGCTATCTCGCCTGGTCCTTCGGCATCCTCGTGCCGCTGTTCCTTCTGATGACCTGGCTGTTCTTCGCCTGATCATACGCAAAAGCCGGCTGGCGGTGACGCCAACCGGCTTGCGAATGGTTCACCTAGACGAATTACATCAATAAGTTAGGAAGAAACAACGAGATCTGCGGGAACAGGATCAACAGCGCGACGAGGAACAGGATCGTCGCGATGTGCGGCAGCGCCTCGACGAGATACTCGTCGATCGAGCAGTCGAGCAGGCCGCAGACGGTGAACATGGCGACGCCGACCGGCGGCGTCATGCCGCCGAAGGTGACCATGGTCATCATGACGATGCCGAAATGCACCGGGTCGACGCCGAGCTGCAGCACGATCGGCAGAAAGATCGGCGTAAGCAGCAGCACCAGCACCGTCGCCTCGATGAAGCAGCCGGCGATGAGCAGGAACATGACGATCAGCAGCAGGATCACCGTCGGGTTCTGCGTCAGGCTCAGCATGCCCTGGGCGATGGCCTGCGGAGCCTGATCGAAGATGATCGCGTAGCCCACCATGCCCGAGAACATGATGATCAGCACGATCAGGCCGTTGTCGATCACCCCGTGCAGCAGCGCTTCCATGGCGCCCTGCCACGTCAGCTCGCGGTGGAAGAGCACGCCGACCACCACCGCGTAGACGACGGCGAAGGCGCCGACCTCGGACGGGGTGAACACGCCGCTGCGGATGGAGACGAGCAGCGCCACCGGAAACAGCAGCGCCCACTTGGCATGCCACACCGCGCTGCCGACGGCCTTCCAGCTCGGGCGATTGACGGTCGCCGACCGATAGCCCCGGCGGCGCGAGACGAACCACACCGTCAGCATCAGGCCGGTCATCATCATCAGGCGGGAATGATACCGGCGAGGAACAGCCGGCCGATGGAGACGTTGCCGACGAAGCCGTAGAGGATCAGCCCGAGGCTCGGCGGGATGGTGGCGGTGATCAGCGAGCCCACGGCGATGGTGGCGGCGGTGAAGCCCTTGGAGTAACCGTTGCGCACCAGATCCGGGCCGAGGATGCGCGCCTCCATGGCGGCATCGGCGACGGCCGAGCCGGAGACGCCGCCCATCAGCGTCGACAGCACGATGCACACCTGCGCCATGCCGCCCGACATCCAGGACACCAGCACCTCCGAACATCGGATCAGCCGCGAGGTGATGCCGGTCTTGTTCATCATGTGGCCGGCCAGCACGAAGAAGGGCACGGCGAGAAGCGGGAAGCTCTGCGAGGCCGAGGCCACCTGCTGGACGCCGATCGACGCCGGCATCACCTGGGAGATGGCGAAGAAGGAGAAGCCGGAGATGCCGATGGCGAAGGCCACGGGCGCGCCGACGATCAGAAGCCCGAAGAACAGGCCGACCAGAAGCAGCATTTCGCCGGTCATAGTTCGCTCTCCCCGGCGGCGGCGAGCGCCTCGTCCCGGCTGCGGGGTGGTGTGAACACGAGAACGGGCCGCCCGGTGGCGGTCCGAATCGCCTCGATGAGCTGACCGGCAAGCGTGATGGCAAGCAGCAGGCAGCCGATGGGAACGGCGGCGGTGACATAGGCATAGCTGATGCCGCTGTCGCCGAACTGCCGTTCCAGGTTCAGCATCACCAGCTTGTAGCCGAGGTAGCTGAGCGACAGCAGGAAGACGAGGATCAGCACGCCCGTGACGATGTCGAGATAGACCCGGTAGCGGGGCGGCATCCAGCGCACGAACAGGTCGACGGCGATCAGGCCGCGCTTGCGCATCGCCATGTCGGCGCCGATGAAGGACGCCCAGACGAACAGCAGCTGCGCCACGTCCATCGACCATACGAGCGGATATCCGAACCAGCGCATGACGCCGGCCATGAAGACGAGTCCGACCATGACGGCGAGCAGAACTCGCGCCACGACGGACTCCACGCGCATGATCTGAGAGGACATGACGCAGGCTCCGGAAAGGTCAGGCATCGGACCTGAAACGAGCTTTGGAAAGTCCGATGCGGCAACAAGACAAGGGATCGCCGCGCTTCCGTCAGGACACGCGGCGATCCTGGCATTACTCGGCGAGAATGGCGTCGACCTTCTTCTTCAGATCGGTGTAGCCGAGCTTCTCGTAGACGCCCGCCGTCGCTTCCTTGAACGGCGTCACGTCGATCTCGTTGATGGTCATGCCGGCGGCGGCCATCTTGGCCTCCAGGTCGACCAGCGCCGCCTCGGTTCCGTGCGAGGCGACATCGCCGGCCTTCAGCGACTCTTCCTTGAGGATGGTCTGCAGATCGGCCGGCAGCGCGTCGAACCAGGCGGCCGACGTGACGAGACCGGTGATCAGGTTGAAGTGGCCGGTCTTGGTCAGATACTTGGTCACCTCGTAGAGGCGCGAGCCGTAGGCGGCGGGATCCTGCGCCTCGACGGCGTCGATCACCTGCGTCTGCAGAGCCGAGTAGACGTCGGCCCAGGCCATCGGCGCCGGCGTGGCGCCCATCGCCTTGACGGTCTCGGTCCAGACGGGCGCGCCGGGCGTGCGCATGCGGATGCCCTGAAGATCGGCCGGCACCTTGATCGGCTTGTTGGTAAGCAGATGCCGCTCGCCCTGCCACCAGTTGAACGACAGCACCTGCAACTGGGCGCTGTCATGCAGCTCCTTGGCCATGCCGTCGAGCAGCGGCGAGGTCACCACCTTGCGGATGCCGTCGTAGCCGGAGGCGAGGTAGGGGCCGGAGAGAACGCCGAAGTCCTTGACGAACACCGCGAGACGGCCACCGTCGACCACCACCGCGTTGCCGGCGCCGGCGCGCGCCTGTTCCAGCACGTCCTCGTCCTTGCCGAGCTGCGAGCCGGGGAACAGGCGGACGGCGAGCTTGCCTTCCGAACGGGCCTCGACGTTTTTCTTGAGGTCCTCAAGGCCCTTGTAGAGCGGATCGGTCGTGGTGAGCGCCGTGTTGATGTTGAGCGTATAGTCGGCGGCCGAAGCAACGCCGAGCGACGAGATGGCCAGCGCCACCCCGCAGGCAGCCGTCAGTGCGGCCCGAGACAGAAATCCCATGTCTTCCTCCCAAGAAGACGAGCGCGTCACTCCTCCACGCGGCTCGTTGACGAGTAGTATGGTAGACGTCTAGAATGGCATCGGCAATCAAAAACTGCTGGTGCGTCGTTCGAAGGATCGACCCCGGCAGACAGCCGGCCCCGACGACACGGTGAGGAAAAGGCTGGCGAGGGAGGGACAATGGCCGCGAGGGAGACTATCCCGAAGCGCTGTCCGGCGCGGGGAGCGCGCGACCGGTCCATTTGTTAATGGGCGGCGCGGGCAAAACCGTATTTGTTGCCGGAGAGGAAAGCGCCTGCCTCGCCTGAATCGGGCGGCGGCGGAACGGGAGACGACACATGTTCAGGGCATCAGGCCATTTCACCCTTCACCCCGACCGACTGTTTCCGGCCGATCCGACGACGCGCGCCATCGCCCGCGATCTCTACGCCGGCATCGCCAAGCTGCCGATCATCAGCCCGCACGGCCACACCGACCCCGCCTGGTTCGCCGACGACCAACCCTTCGCCGATCCGGCCAGCCTGTTCGTCATCCCCGATCACTACGTCCACCGCATGCTCTATTCGCAGGGTATCCGGCCCGAGCAAGTGGGCGTGCCCCGCCTCGACGGCGGCCCGGTTGAGACCGACAAGCGCAAGATCTGGCGCGTCCTCGCCGAGAACTTCCACCTCTATCGCGGCACGCCCTCCTTCATCTGGCTGACCCACGCCTTCGAGACCGTGTTCGGCATCACCGAGGTACCGGGCAAGGACAACGCCGACCGGCTCTACGACACCATCGACGCCGCGCTGAAAAAGCCGGAGTTCCGGCCGCGCGCCCTCTTCGAGCGCTTCAACATCGAGGTGATCGCCACCACAGAGAGCCCGCTCGACGACCTGCGCCACCATCGCAAGATCCGCGAAAGCGGCTGGAAGGGCCGCGTCGTCACCGCCTTCCGGCCCGACGCCGTCGTCGACCCCGCCTTCCCCGGCTTTGCCGACAACCTCGAAGTGCTCGGTCGCCTCACCGGGCACGACACCGCGACCTACCAGGGCTATCTCGCCGCTCTCGCCGACCGTCGTCGCTACTTCATCGAAGTGGGCGGCGCCACCTCGACCGACCACGGCCACCCGACCGCCCGCACCGCCGACCTCAGGGCCGAGGATGCCGCCGCCCTCTATGCCCGCGTTCGCACCGGCGGCGCATCCGCCGAGGACGCCGAGCTGTTCCGGGCGCAGATGCTGACCGAGATGGCCCAGATGTCCACCGTCGACGGCCTCGTCATGCAGATCCACCCTGGCGCCCGGCGCGACCACAACCCGGAGGTCTTCCGCACCTTCGGCAAGGACAAGGGCGCCGACATCCCCGGCCCCACCGGCTATGTCGAGGAGCTGAGGCCGCTGCTTGCCCGCTTCGGCAACCGGGCCGACCTCACCATCATCCTGTTCACGCTCGACGAAACGGTCTATTCGCGCGAGCTGGCGCCGCTCGCCGGCCACTACCCCGCGCTGAAGCTCGGCCCGGCCTGGTGGTTCCACGACAGCCCCGAGGGCATGCGCCGCTACCGCGAGCAGATGACCGAGACGGCCGGCTTCTACAACACCGTCGGCTTCAACGACGACACCCGTGCCTTCCTGTCGATCCCGGCTCGCCACGATGTCGCCCGCCGCGTCGACTGCGGCTTCCTCGCCCGCCTCGTCGCCGAGCATCGCCTCGGCCTCGACGATGCCCATGAGGTGGCGCACGACCTCGCCTATCGCCTCGCCAAAAAGGCCTATCGGCTCTAACCGAGGAGATGAGCGACATGTCCGACCCGATACCCGCCAAGCGCCTCGGCCCCGCACGCCTCTCCAAGCTGCCCGACGCCGTCGCCCGCCCCGCCTACGACCGCGCCAAGGTGACGCCCGGCATCGTCCACCTGGGGCTCGGCGCCTTCAGCCGGTCCCATCTCGGCGTCTACACCGACGACGTGTTGGCCACCGGCAGCCATGACTGGGGCATCATCGGCGTCAACGTCCGCTCGCCCGACGTCGTCGACGCCCTCAAGCCGCAGGACGGGCTCTACACCCTGCTCTGCCGCGAGAACGGCGACGATAAGCTCAGGGTCGTCGGCTCCTTCCTCGACGTGCTGAACGCCGCGACCGAGCTCGACGCCGTGCTCCAGGTGATGGCGAGGCCCGAGATCCGTGTCGTCACCATCACCGTCACCGAAAAGGGCTACTGCCACGATCCCGCCACCGGCCGCCTCAACGAGGCGCATCCGATGGTGACGGCCGACCTTGCCGACCCCATGCATCCCCGCAGCCTGCCGGGTCTGATCGTCGAGGCGCTACGCCTGCGACGGGATACCGGCGTGCCGCCCTTCACCGTTCTTTCCTGCGACAACCTGCCACAGAATGGCAGGATCACGCGGGCCGTGGTCACGCGCTTCGCCCAGCTTCGCGATGCCGACCTCGGCCACTACGTCGCCGACGGCGTCGCCTTCCCCTCGTCCATGGTCGATCGCATCACGCCGGCCACCAAGGATGCCGACCGGGCCATCGTCAATGCCGGCCTCGGCCTCGATGACGCCTGGCCGGTGGTGGCCGAGCCCTTCCGGCAGTGGGTGATCGAAGATCGCTTTCCGACCGGCCGCCCGGCCTGGGAGGCGGCCGGCGCCATCCTGACCGATGACGTCCACCCCTTCGAGACGATGAAGCTCCGCTGCCTCAACGGCGCCCATTCGACGCTCGCCTATCTCTCGGTGCTCGGCGGCATCGAGACGGTGGCCGAGGCCATGGCCGATCCGCTGCTGCCCAAGGTGATCCGCCAGCTGTGGGACGACGACATCATCCCCACCGTGCCGCCAGTGCCAGGCACCGACGTCGCCGCCTACACCCGCGACCTCGAAGAGCGCTTCCGCAATCCGGGCATTCGCCACCTCACCTTGCAAATCTCCTCCGACGGCTCGCAGAAGCTCGGTCCGCGCCTGCTTGCGCCCGCCGCCGAGCGCATCGCCGTGAAGAACGCGCCGAGGGTGGTGCCGCTGACGGTGGCCGCCTGGATGGCCTTCCTGCGTCAGGGCGACGACCAGGGCCGCGCCTGGCTGGTGGCCGACCCGATGGCGGCCCGCCTGACGGCGATCGCCAGGGAGCACAAGGACGACCCGGCGGCGCTGGCCGACGCGCTGTTTTCCGTCGGCGAGATCTTCCCGCCCGCCATCGCCGGCGACGCGCCGTTCCGCAAGGCGACGACGCAGCACCTCCGGAGCTTCTTCGACCGCGGCCTTGCCGCCACGCTCACCGCCTTCCTGTTCCGATGATTTCGGCTCACCGCTTCCCTGGAGTATCCCACCATGCAAGAGACCTGGCGCTGGTTTGGCCCCGATGATCCCGTCAGCCTTCAGAAGGCCCGGCAGGCCGGCGCCACCGGCATCGTCACCGCCCTCCATCACATGAACCAGGGCCAGGTCTGGACGGTGGACGAGATCGAGAAGCGCAAGGCGGAGATCGAATCCGCCGGCCTCACCTGGTCGGTGGTCGAGAGCATCGGCGTCGGCGAGGAGATCAAGACCCGCACCGGCAACTTTCGGGAGAAAATCGACAACTACAAGCAGTCGATCCGCAACGTCGCCCGCTCCGGCGTCAAGACCATCTGCTACAACTTCATGGTCATCACCGACTGGAGCCGCACCAACCTGATGTTCCGCCTGCCCAACGGCGGCTACGCGCTCCGTTACGACCGGGTGGATTTCGCCGCCTACGACCTGTTCGTCCTGAAGCGCCATGGGGCGGAAGCCGACTACACCGAGGCCGAGATCGCCGCCGCCAAGGCGCGCCTTGCCGCCAAGAGCGCCGAAGACCTTGCCGAGCTCGAGCGCAACCTGATCGACTGGCTGCCGGCTCGCGACTTCGCCTACACCCGCGACAGCTTCCGCGACATGCTGCAGCTCTACTCGGAGATCAGCCCCGACGACCTGCGCGCCAACCTCGTCGAGTTCCTCAGCGAGATCACGCCGGTGGCCGAGGAGGAAGGCGCCCGCCTCTGCATCCACGCCGACGACCCATCCTTCCCGATCTTCGGCCTGCCGCGCGTCATGTCCACAGCCGACGACGTCCGCAAGATGTTCACGGCGGTGCCCCAGGAGGCCTGCGGCCTGACGCTCTGCACCGGCTCCTTCGGCTCCAACACGAAGAACGATCTCGTGGCCATGGCCAAGGAGTTCGGCCCGCGCATCCACTTCGTCCACCTCCGCAACGTCGCTCACGAGGCGGACGGCTCGTTCTACGAGGCCGACCATCTCGGCGGCGACACCGACCTGATCGGCGTGGCGGCGGCCATCCTGACCGAGGAGGAGCGCCGCCGGTCCATCGGCCGGGCGGATGCCGAAATCCCCTTCCGGCCCGACCACGGCCACCTGATGGGCGACGACATCGGCCAGAAAGCCAACCCCGGCTATTCCTTCGTCGGTCGCCTGAAGGGCCTCGCCGAATTGCGCGGCGCCATCAAGACCATCGAAGCCTTCCGGAGCGGCCGCGTCTCCTGACGCGGCTCTCCTCGCCCGATCCCCGGCGTTCACGGGGCGGATGCCCGGCAGGTCGCCGGCCTCGACAATCTCGTTGGCGTCGCCCAGCGCACCATGATCCTCCAGCGGGTGATCAAGGCGCCGCGCAGCGTCGTCTGGGGCGCCTGGATGAACGTGGAGGCGCTGCCGCAGTGGTGGGGACCGGACGGTTTCTCCTGCCGGACCAAGCGGATCGACCTCCGCTCCGGCGGCGAGTGGGTGTTCGACATGATCGGGCCGGACGGCCACGTCTACCCCAACCACCATCTCTATCACGACGTCCGCCCCGAGGAACGGTTCGGCTACACGCTACTCTGGGGCGAGAACGGCCCCAAGTACGCCGACGCCTGAGCCGCCTTCGAGGACGAGGACGGAGCGACCAGGGTGACGCTCGGCATGGTCTTCACCACTGCCGCCGAGTTCCAGGAGGCCAAGGGCTTCGGCGCCGTCGAGCTGGGATTGCAGACGCTGGGCAAGCTGGACCGCTTCGTTACCTGCCGCTGACCGACCACCGTCGCCCACCCTCGCGACCGGGCCGCTCGCAGGCATCCGTTGCCCCGCGAGCGCCGAGCGCAACCGACGATCGCCACCGGCGGCGAGCTATGGCAACGTTGCAAAAAGACTTTTGCGAAAACAAGGAGATAGAACGGCCAATACCAGCCGGTGTTCACCGGGAAATCGCTAGACAGCCGGCGCGAGGATATGCCATGGTAGTATCTCACCTGGAGAAACGAACGTGCCGCCAACTGCCGCCGCCGGTTATGAGCTGGACCCCAAGCTGCCCATCGGCGCTCAGGTCTACGGCCTTCTGAAGCGGATGATCATCGGCCTCGTCTTCAAGCCCAACGAGGCCTTGAGCGAGAAGGAGCTGGCGCTGCGCCTCGGCGTCAGCCGCACGCCGGTGCGCGAGGCCTTGATCCGCCTTGCCGACGAAACGCTGGTCGACGTCTTCCCCCAGCGCGGCACCGTCGTCTCGCCCATTCGCGTCGCCGAAGTGATGGAGGCGCAGTTCCTGCGCGAGGCGCTGGAAGCGGCCGTGACCCGCCGCGCCGCTGAACAGCCATCGGCCGCCCTGATCCGCGACCTCTCCCGCCTGATCGACGACCAGCACCACGCCGCCAACGCCGGCCGGCCGGAAGACTACATGCCGCTCGACGAGGCCTTCCACCGGGCGATCAGCGAGGGCACCGGCATGCCCCGCTCCTGGCGTCTCATCCAGAGCGTCAAGGGCCAGATGGACCGCGTCCGCTTCCTGAGCCTGCCCAACAAAGCGCACATGCTGCTGCTCACCGAGCAGCACGCCGAGATCTTCAAGGCCATCGAAACCCAGGACCCCGACCGCGCCGAAGCCGCCATGCGCCACCACCTCAAGGAAGTCCTGAAGACCATCCACGAACTCGCAGCGGAAATGCCGGCGATCTTCGCGTGAGCATTGGAGCGCCGCCGGTTACGCGGCGACGGCTTTCCTGAGGTCCAGGCGGAAATGCCCCGGACCGACCTCGTCGAACAGAACCGTGTCGCCGACGGCAGCGGCGGTGCTCTCGAAGAAGTTTTTCACGAAATCCCGTTCGCGAATGAACTTGCGCGGGCGCCCATGCCGCGACTTGGGAATCTCCGCCGTGACCTTGCGCCCCTTGAACTCCAGGCGGATCACCCTCGGCGGCTTGGCCGGCACGCCTTCCACCTCCTCCATCAGACGACCGAGAACGGCCGTGATGTAGATGTGGAAGTTCTTGAGGTTTCCCTCGGTCAGCTGGCTTTCGAAAACGGGCATGCTCTGTCTTCCTGGCTGTCGCCGGCTTGGTGCCGCGCCCATTCGGCGCGGATGCGGTCGAGCAGGAGTCTGGCGGGTCTGTCGTTCGGATAACGGAGGACCGTCATGAAAGCCAGAGCGAGCACCGCCCTGGCTGGAGCGACCGGACGGACATAGTAGCACGCCAAGGCCGGGCAGCGAGGGCAAGCGGAAAATTTCGGTCGACACGGCAAGGCTGCCCTCCCCCGCCGTTCGGGGCGAGGAAGCGAGGCCTTGCGCGCCCCTCAGCGCTCGTTCTCGGGCGTCGACACCAGCCTGGCGGCGGCGGCGTTGGCAGCTTCCAGCGCCGGACGCATCGCCTCGCCCCGCACGAGGCGGGCGGCGAGAACGCCGATGAACTCGTCGCCCGCGCCGTGGGTGCTGACCAGCCGGACCGGCACCGCCGGCAGGGCGTAGGGGGCTTCGTCGGCGCCGGCATAGACCAGCCCGTCGCCGCCGAGCGTCACCACCACGTGGAGGAAGCGTTGGGCGAGCTCGGCGGCCACCCCGAGGGCATCCGACGGGCCAGTGACCTCCCGGCCTGAAACGTCGGCAGCCTCGACGGCGTTGACCACCAATATGTCGACATTGGCCTGCAACTCGGCCGACAGGGCGCGCGCCGGGGCAGCGTTCAGCAACACTCGGGCGCCCGCCGCCCGCGCGGCGGCAGCGACCTTGGCGTTGGCCGCGTCGGGAACCTCGTTCTGCAGCACCAGGATGCCGGTGCGGGCGAGCAGTTCGGACGCGGCAGCGACATCCGCTTCGCCCAGCGACAGGTTGGAGCCGGACACGATCACCGCGCCATAGTCGCCGTCGGCATCGAAGATCGCCACCGACATGCCGCTGCCGGCCGAGCCGAAGACGCGCACGTGGCTGCGGTCGACGCCGCGCCGGTCGAGATTGGCGATGAGCGCCCGGCCGAAATCGTCATTACCGACGGCGCCGATCATCGCGGCGGGAACGCCGGCCTTGGCCGCGGCCACCGCCTGGTTGCCGCCCTTGCCGCCACACTTCGGAAACCAGGCCGAGCCCGCCAGCGTCTCGCCTTTGCGCGGCCGGTCGGGGCTGTCGACCATGATGTCGTAGTGAAGGCTTCCAAACACGGTCACGAGCGGCTTGTCGGTCATGGCATCCTGTCTTTTCGTTTGGAATTCACGGCCGACATGGTCCTCTGGAGGTTCTGCTCGGCGGCGCGGTAGTTGCGCTGGGCGACGGCGACGAACACCGCGTCCATGATGTTGAGCTGGGCGATGCGCGCGGCGGCGTTTTCCCCCATCAGCGGCGAACCCTGGGCGGTGGAGCACAGGACGACGTCGGCGATCTGGGCCAGCGGCGATGTGTCGTAGTTGGTGAGGACGATCGAGCGGGCGCCGTTCTTGCGGGCAAGCTGCACCGCCTCGATGACGGCGGTGGTGTTGCCCGAGTGCGAGAAGGCCACCACGACGTCATCGCCGCCCAGGAGCGAGGCCGACATCAGCATCATGTTGGCGTCGTCGTAGACGGCGCTGCGGATGCCGATGCGAAGAAACTTGTGCGCCACGTCGCGCGCGATCTGGGCGGACCCGCCCACGCCGTAGAAGTCGCGCTGGCGCGCCCGGTGGATGAGGTCGGCGGCGCGGTCGAAGGCGGCGACGTCGAGAATGGCCAGCGTTTCCTGCAAAGCGTGGATCGAGGTGTGGAACACCTTCTGGATGATCTCCTCGGAGGTGTCGTCCGGCGACAGCTCCTGATGCATCTCCGAGGTGGGCAGCTGGTTGTAGAGGGCGACGGCGTTGCGGAACTCCCGGAAGCCGGCGAAGCCGAGCTTCTTGGTGATCTTGACCACCATCGCCTCGGAGACGCCGGCCTCGCCGGCGATCTCCTTCAGCGTCGTCTCTTCGTTGAAGTCCCGGAGCCCGAAGACCGTATCCACCACCTTGGCTTCGAGCGGCGTCAGGAGCGGCATCATCATGCGGATGCGCGGCCCCACGGACTTCAGGTCAAGACTGCCGGTGTTCATCCTCTACCCCTGGTCATGCGGTCGATGATCATTGCGACGAGGATAATAAGGCCGGTGGCGAGAAGTTGATAGAACGCCTGAACGTTCATCAACGTCAGACCGTTACGCATGGCGCCGAGAATGATGGCGCCGAGCAGCGTACCGATGATCGACCCCTTGCCGCCCATCAACGACGCTCCGCCGATGGCCGAGGCGGCGATGGCGTCGAGCTCCCAGAGGTTGCCGAGGATCGGTTCGGCAGCGCCGAGTCGCCCGATCAGGATGGAGGCCGTCAGCGCGGCCAGGAAGCCGGAGATGATGTAGGCGGCGATCTTGGTGAGGGCGATCGGCACACCGGCGATATAGGCCGCCTCCTCGTTGCCGCCGACGGCCAGGAGATACTCGCCGAGCGGCGTCTTCTTGAGGAGCACCCAGGCAACGATGGCGACCACGGCGACGATCAGGATCGGCGAGGGAACGCCGAAGACGGTGCCGTTGAAGATGGCGCGGTAGCTGGCGGGGATGCCGAGCACCGGATTGCCGCCGGTATAGATCAGCGCCAGCGCCCGGTAGGTCGACAGCGTGCCGAGTGTGACGATGAACGGCTGCAGACCGACCACCGCCACCAGGATGCCGTTGATCAGGCCGCAGAGGGCGCCGAGCATCAGGCCGGCCAGGATGGCCAGCGGCACCGGCACGCCGGCGAGCAGAAGCGAGCCGGAGATGACGGCCGACAGCGCCGCCGTCGGCCCCACCGACAGGTCGATGCCGCCCGACACGATCACCAACGTCATGCCCAGGGCGAGGCAGGCGTTGAGGCTCGACTGCTGCAGAATGTTGAGAAGGTTGCGCTCGGAAATGAAGCCCGGCGCCAGCAGCGCGAACACCAGGAGAATGACGACAAGGCCGATCAGCGTGCCGGCATCGCGCAGGGCAAGTGCACGCGGCGCCCGCCGGGACGAACCATCGGCACCATCGGTATGGGAAACAGACGACATGGGAAACACCCGTCAGGAATGGGAAATGGACTGGCCGGCATAGCCGGGGATGGCATGGGCGACGATCCGCTGCTCGGTGAGCCCCTCGCTCGGAAGCTCGGCCGCCAGTTCGCCCTCGCGCATCACCAGCACGCGGTCGGACAGGCGGATCACCTCGGGCAGTTCGGACGACACGACGATGATCGAGTGCCCCTCGGAGGCCAGCCGCTCGATCAGTGCGTGGATCTCCGACTTGGCGCCGACGTCGATGCCGCGCGTCGGCTCATCGAACAGCAGGATCTGGCTGCTGGCGGCCAGCCAGCGGGCGATGATGCCCTTCTGCTGGTTGCCGCCGCTGAACAGGCGGATCGGCCGGTCCGGCAGGAAGGGCCGGAGGTTGACGCCCTTGAGATGCCGCTCGGCCGCCTTGTCGAGCTGGCGCCGGGCGATCAGGCCGCCGACCGAATGGCGGCGCAGCGACGGCAGGCCGAGGTTGCTGGTCACCGAGCGGAGGCGGGATGATGCCCTCGCGCTTGCGCTCCTCGGGGCAGAGGCCGACACCGGCGGCGATGGCCTCGCGCGGGTTGCGGAAAGCGACGGGCTTGCCGTCGATGGTCAGCGTGCCGGCCGAGCGGCGGTCGGCGCCGGCGATCAGGCGCAGCAGCTCGGAGCGCCCCGAGCCGACGAGGCCGGCGATGCCGAGCACCTCGCCCTTGTGCAGGCGGAAGGAGACGTCGCGCACCCGCGACACCGCCGAACTGAGCCCCACCGCCTCCAGCTTGACCTCGTCGGTGGCGAACGACCGGTGGGTATCCTGGCTGAGCTCGCGCCCCACCATCAGCGAGACGATCTCCTTCTGGTCGACGCCGGCCAGGCTGCGCGAGCCGACCACGGCGCCGTCGCGCATGATGGTGGCGCGGTGGCCGATGCGGAACACCTCGTCCATCTTGTGCGACACGTAGATGATGGAGACGCCGCTGGCGGCGAGGCTGGCGACGATCTCGGCCAGCCGGTCGAACTCGCTCGGCGTCAGGCTGGACGTCGGCTCGTCCATGGCGACGATGCGCGCCTCGTCGAGAAGAGCGCGGGCGATCTCGACGATCT
>CAXXNH010000019.1:0-12040 GCA_963665435.2 uncultured Pleomorphomonas sp.
CCCTCGAAAGGCGGGATTTTCCGGCAGAAACCGCCGTAACAACGATAACTTCCGCGCACTTGGCCGCCGAACACGGACAGCTCGATCATGTCCGAAAACAAACTTCGGATTTCCCCGGCGAAATAGTGCTCCGTGGCATCCTCGCCCTGATCCGGCAGATAATCGAAATGTTGCAGCGTGTAAAGAAAACTGAGCGCAAACGCCCGGCGGAAGGTGTAGCCCAGCGTGACGTCGAAATCTTGCTCCATTTGAAGAAAGAGTTGATCGTCCTTGCGGATGTAAAAGACCTCGCCGTTCAGGACGTGACGCGCCAGGACGGGGACGGAGGCGCTGATCTTGGCGTGCAGCGTCTCCGCCAGTTCCTGCTTCGTATCGCTGTCGATTTCGTCGCGATAACCCGCGTCGAAGACCAGTTCCGCGTTCTTGATGTATTGCGTAAGGCCCGCGTAGACATGCCAGATCCGGTCGCCCTGAAGATTTCCCGAACTTCCGAACCCGCCCAGACTGGTGGATCCGGTGGCGGCATGCTCGTTCAGCGTGAAGTAGAACGCGGCGTAAGGCTCCGTCCCGGTCTTTTCGAAATTGTAGTCCGCACGGACGCGGAACCCGTGGTCGTTGATGAAATCCCGATTGATTTCGATATCTTCCCGTTCGAGCGTGGGAACGTTGTTGTAATAGATATCCTCGAAAAACTCCAGATCGTCCGGAACTCTTTCCGCCGGAAGATTGTTGTAGCCGATCTTCGCATGTCCCCGGCGGAAAGCGAAATCCTTGTAAAGCTTGTATTCACCGTGCAAGGTAAAGTTCTCTATGTACGTGGAAATACTTCCGTAAACGCCGTAGCCGTCGTCTTCGACGATCTCGAAATCATCGCCAAGTTCCGTCAACCGGCGTCCCGTGCGACGCAGATAATTTCCTTCTCCGTACAGGGAAACCACGCCGCCGATGTCCGGGAAATCAATGGAACCTCCGAAGATTTCCGTCTGTTTTTCCGGGATGAAGCGCTTTCTCCAATCCGATTCCAGCGCGCCGAAATCGGCATAAACCCCGTGCGCTCCCAGGGAAAACAGTTCTGCGATCCGCTGCTCGAAGCGCAGTCCGGCGATCATGTCTCCGGGATCTTGCTGTTGTCCCTCGTGATTGGGATCGATATTGATGGTGTTGGACAGACCGGCGAGCGCCTTCACCGAACTGTTTCCGGCGTTCAGTTCGAATTTCATGCCACGCAAAGTGTTGTCCAGAACGTCCTCGCCGTCCTTGCGCATGGCCAGAGCCAGTCCGCGGCCGAACGTAACGTAATAGTCCCCGGCGTCCACCCGCAAGAGTTTCGTATCGTACACGCCGTAAAACTTCTCGACGTTGAAATCGTTCGTGGACACGGGATTGTAAAGCAGCACCGGCGCGGGAATGGGGGCGATGGAATAGCGGCCGGCAGGAGGTTTGATCCGCGCGACCAGGGTATCCGGATAGTATTGCGCCTCGGCGCGCATGCCCAGCAGAAATTCCTTCAGCCGATAATCGACGGTCAGAATGTCCCGCAGTTTCACGAAATCATCGGGCAGGATTCGCGCGCTGTCCAGCGCCGCGTCGAAGGTATGGTTATGATGCCACTCCACTTTCAGGACGTTCTGGATGTTCCAGACGCTGTTGTCTCCAAGGAATTTCCAGAATCGATGGAACTTGCAGAGCCCTTTCGCGCTTCCCTCGACATCCGAGCAGTTGCGGATCGAATCGGCCAGTTCGCCGGCCGGCGGATTCGAATCCTCCGGCTTTTCCTCCGCGGCCCAACCGAAGGAAACCGGAAAAAGCAAGCAGAGAAACAGCCATGTCCATACCCGGCGATCCACCATGATTTCTCCCGGCTTATTCGTCCATCACGGAACGAATGAGCTTTTCGATTTCCAGATGCTCGCCCGCCGTAAACCCCCGCTGGATGAAGCGCTGCCGCCCCTGCCGGTCGATGAGCACCGCGAAGGGCAGTTCCTGGCTGGGATTGTAGCGGGATCCCACTTTGTTCTCGGGGTCGAAGAGAACCGGATAGGACGCTTTCATGGAACGCACTTTCGAAATCGCCTTGGAGCGCCTCTTGGAGGCCTCGACATTGATGGCCAGCATCTCGAATCCTTCTTCGGAAAGCCGGTCCCGAATCTCCTTCATGTACGTCAATTCCATCAGGCAGGCATGGCACCAGGTCGCCCAGAAACTGACCCAGACCACCTTGCCCTTGTAATCCGACAACGAGACCTTGCGTCCCTCCAGGTCTTTCAAGGAAAAATCGGACGCCGCCACGGGCGCGCCGAGCTTTTCCGTATGCGTCTCTTCCGGAGCGGCCGCTTGCGGCGCTTCCGTCACGGAAGGATCCGGTTTTGCTTCGATTTTCCCGGCGGAACAGGACCAGAGCCCGATCCCCAGAACCACGGCGAACAGAACGGCGTGTATCTTCATGTACATTCTCCCTTCCAACGCATCACTCCTCGTTCATGATCGCGGTGATGTTGTCGCGGATCGTGTGGGGAACATCCCCCTCCAACAGGAAACGGATTTTCATTTCGCCATCCAGAACGATGTTCAACGGAGTGGAATACTCGTATCCGCCCTGCTGAATGGCGGGATGATAGTCCAGGAAGTAATTGTCCGCGTCGATCAGAACGGGGAACGTGACCTCGTACTGCTCTTTCCATCCGGAACAGAAGGATTCCGTCACGTCGCCGCCCGAGTTGTTCTGAAAAAGAGGCTGGACGATGACGAGACCGTCGTCCGCGAGTTCCTCGTACCATTCCTGGAGCGTCGGGGTTTCCCGCCGGCAGACGGAACACCAGCCCGCGCTGTGATTGATCATGACGGCCTTGGCGGATCCGTAGAAGTCGCTGAGACGTATGGAGTTTCCCGCGCAGTCCCTCATGGTGAAATCTTCCATGGTCTCGCCGTAGGTATAGCCGTAGGGCCCTTCCGGGTAATCGCCGCTCGAAGCATCCGTATCGCCGTCGTCCACGGAGGAATCGCCATCGACACAGCCTTCGCCGACGTATTTTTCGCAGGCGGTCGCCAACATCAGCAGCAGGATCGATAAAAGGGAAAAAGAGATGAATCGACGGCGTCGTCGAGCGAATCGCGGGCTTCTCATGGGCGGATTTCCTCCGAACCTATGCGGGACGTAAGTCCCATGAATCAGGGGGAAAACCGATACCATGGCTTTCAAGGCATGTCAAGGGTTTGCATCGGCCGAGCGCCGTACCGGCCCGTTCGACTCCCGTTTTCCGATAGGAATAATCCCCCCGAACGCTTTCACGCCACCGGCAAAGATCATTTGACACTCCCCACCCTTTGGAGTACATCTTGTTTCGAGTCGCAAGGCGAAACCCGCATCCGGTAAGCGCACGAGGCCGTTATCGTTCGTGGAGGCTTGGGAGTTTGGCATGAAAATCAAGTTGAACGGCTCCTGGAAGGAATACCCCGAACCGCTTTCCGTGGACGCCCTTCTTGATGAAGAAGAAATCCGAAGGGATTACATGGCGGTGGAGCGCAATGGAAAGGTTCTGCCCAAACGTCTGTTCTCCCAGACGGTTCTTGCAGAGGGCGACGTGCTGGAAATCGTCAAACTCGTCGGGGGCGGATAGATTCCCGTCCCCATCGGCGTTCCACGATCCTTTCCCCTTTCACCCAAAGGAGTTCATATCATGGCGGAAAACGTAAATCTGTTGCAGGACGATCGGCTGAAGATCGGGAAATACACCTTTCGTAGCCGTCTGCTCATCGGGACGGGCAAATACAAGGATTTCCAGGAAACAAAGGACGCCATCGAGCTGACCGGGGCGGATGTCGTCACCGTGGCCGTTCGTCGGATCGAGATGACCCGCAAGGAAGGCGAAGAGTTCATCTTCGATTACCTCGACCCCAAAAAATACACGATTCTGCCCAACACCGCCGGCTGTTACACGGCAAAGGACGCGGTGCGCACCGCGCAGCTCGCCCGGGAAGCCCTGGACACCGATCTCATCAAGCTGGAAGTCATCGGGGATCAGAAAACGCTGTATCCGGACAACGAAGGACTACTCCAGGCCGCCGAGGAACTGGTGAAGGACGGTTTCACCGTGCTGCCGTACTGCGGCGACGATCCGATCCTGGCCCGCAAGCTGGAAGATCTGGGATGCGCGGCGGTGATGCCTCTGGCGGCGCCCATCGGAAGCGGACTGGGCGTCTGCAACCCCTACAGCATCAAGATCATCCTGGAACAGGCCAAGGTGCCGATCATCGTGGACGCCGGCGTGGGAACCGCCTCGGACGCGGCCCTCGCCATGGAACTGGGCGTGGACGGCCTGCTGATGAACACCGCCGTGGCCGGAGCCAGGGATCCGATGAAAATGGCCCTGGCCATGAAATACGCCGTGGAGGCCGGGCGGCTGGCTTACCTGGCCGGACGGATTCCCAGAAAACTGTACGCCACCGCCTCCTCTCCGCTGACGGGCGTCATCGAATAACATGTCCGCCGTTTCCGAAACGGTCTACCTCATCACGGACAGAAAATCCGTGGCGGGACGGTCGCTCGAATCCGTGCTGAAAAGCGCGCTGGAAGGCGGCGTCCGGATGATCCAGCTTCGGGAAAAGGATCTGACGGACGGCGAACTCGAGGCCCTGGCGGTTTCCGTTCGCGAATTGTGCGACGCATTCGAGGCGAAGTTGATCGTCAACGGCAATTTCGCGGTGGCTCGGCAGGCGAAGGCGGACGGCGTTCACGTCCCGTTCTCCGCCGTCTCGGAGATCGCGAAATACAAGGCCGAAGCGGGCCGCGATTTTCTGGTGGGCGTCTCCACCCACGCCGTGGAGGAGGCCGTCCAGGCCGAGAAAAACGGAGCGGATTTCGTCACCTGCGGCCCGGTGTACGAAACCCCCAGTAAAATCAAGTACGGAGCGCCCCTGGGGCCGGAAAAGGTCGGCGCGGCCTCGCGGGCCTGCCGCATTCCCGTTTTCGGGCTCGGAGGCGTGACGCCGGAAAAGATCCCCGAGATGCGACGGTACGGTATCGCACGGGCCGCCATGATCGGCGCGGTGCTGAAAGCGAAGGATCCCCGGGCGGCCGCCGTAAATTTCCGAAAGGCGTTGGCTTGAAATGCCGGAAAAAGTGATACAGGAAATCGAGCGACGTCTGAAGGCGTTCGAAGCGAGAGATCTTCCCCCGGAACTGGCTTCGCAACTGCGCCCGTCGGCCATCGTGCTTCCCCTCTTCGCGGACGATGAACGGGTGCACGTTCTTCTGACCAAACGCACGCAGAAAGTCCGCCATCACAAGGGGCAGATCAGCTTTCCGGGCGGGCGGCTGGAGGACGAAGAAACGTTGCAGGATTGCGCCCTGCGGGAGACGGAGGAAGAGATCGGCGTATCCACGGACAAGATCCGGCTTCTCGGGCGGCTGGACGAAACCCCCGTCATCAGCGGCTATCGCATCACGCCCTTCGTCGGGACGATTCCCTATCCATCCGCTCTGGACCTGTCCGAAGACGAAATCGATTCCGTCATCACCGCCCCGCTTGCGGATTTTCTCCGGCCGGAAGCTCACTCGATGGATGTGAAGGAATACCTGGGCCGTCCCTATTCCATTCATTTTTACGAGGTCGCCGGAGAGACGGTCTGGGGCGCGACGGGCCGCATCATGGCGCAGTTCCTCAAGATCGCCTTCGACTACGTTCCCCGATCCTACGCCGATTTTCTGGAGGAGTACGGAAGCTAAGCCTGAGTATTTCCATCGGCGTGCGGATCGTCAAGATCCTCCGGGACATTGACGGCGCGGCAATCCGTATCGAAACGGAAGACGTGCATACTCTCGCCATGTTCCAGAACCCTCAACTGCTCCAGCCTTTCCAAAGACTCCAATTCTCCGGGCGGCCGGTTCGCATAGGTCCGCAAAGCCTCTTCCCTGAAGGCGTAAATCCCCAGATGCCGTAGAAAACCGGGGGTCGAATCCGTCCGATTGGGAAGCGCCGAGCGGGAAAAATACAAGGCCCGTCCGCTCGCGTCGGTGACGACTTTCACGATGTTGGGATCTTGCAGCAAACGGGGATCCCGGCAGTTCGCCGCCAGCGTCGCCGTCTGCAACAGCGGATTCGCGATCATTTCCATTTTCAGGATTTCGATCGCCTCGGCCGGAAGAAACGGCTCGTCGGCCTGAATGTCGATGACGATATCCGCCCGTACGTTCCGGGCGACTTCCGCAGAGCGCTCCAATCCGTTCCGGCAGTCCCGGCTCGTCATCACCGCTCGGCAGCCATGCGCCTCGCACGCCTCCAGGATGCGCCGATCGTCCGTGGCCACGAGAACCTCGTCCAGCCCGGCCCGCCGAGCGTTTTCGCAGGTGCAAACGACCATGGGAATTCCATCGATGGGTTGCAGCGCCTTGCCGGGAAAGCGCCTGGACTCGTATCTTGCCGGAATGACGCCCAGAACCCGATCTTTGCCCTTTTTGGCGTTCAGCAGAAGATCGCACACTTCCCGGATGGCTCCACGCCCTCCGTGCCTTCTCGTGATGTAATCCACCTCGCGCTTCAGTTCCGAAACGGCGTTGGCCACGGCGACCGAGAATCCCACCCGACGCAGCACAGGAAGATCCAGGAAATCGTCGCCCACGTAGGCCACTTCCTCGAAGGATAGCCCGCGCTTCTCGCAAATGGCCGTCAGCGCGCCGAGTTTGTCCGCCTCCCCTCGCGTAAGATCTTCGATTCCCAGAAGTTTCGCCCGCGCCAGAATCACCTTGGATTTGTTGAAGGTGATGATGGCCGCCCGGATCCCGCCTTCCTGGAGGATCTTCAGTCCGTAGCCGTCGTGGGCGTCGAAACGCTTCAGGACTTCCCCGGTTTCGTCGTAGATCATGCCGCCGTCCGTAAGGACGCCATCGACATCCATGGCCAGCATCTTGATTTTACGGAGTTTTTCCCGTACATCCTGTTTCATGCCGATCGTTTCCTTTATCGAAAAGACAATCGGAACCTTCGGTCCCGACGAGTTCGAATATCCGATGATTCGTATTGGGAAAACCTTCCCGCTTCCCGGGAACTCCACCCGAGAGATATCCAGAGGTTTTTTTGTATTCCCATATCCGTTCGTTATTTCAAGGGAATATGAATGCTCGCGGCCAGGCCGGAAGGCTTGGAATTCTCCAGCAGCAGACGCGCTCCAAGCCGTTCAGCCAGCCGTTTCGCCAACGCCAGCCCCAGCCCGGACCCCACCACACCCAGTTCCCTGGCCCGATCTCCCCGGCAGAAAGGCTTTGTCAGATCGGCAAGACGTTCCGGTGGAATTCCCGGGCCGTCATCGCGAACGGTGATGGCGACCTCGTTTTCGCCCGCTTCCGCTTCCATGCGGACGGTCGATCCCCGACCGGAATACAGAATGGCGTTTTGCAGCAGATTGTCAAGAATCCGCTCCAGCAGAAACGGATCCGACCACACGGACAATCCGGCGGCTGTTTCCTCTCTTTCCAATCGGACGAAATGCTCCACGGCCAGATCCCGGTTTCTCTCCACCAACTCGAACAGCATCTCGCCCACGGCCAGCGAGACGGATTCCGGCGGATCGCCATCGGTTTCCGGCCCCGCCAAAAGAATGAACCGGCGAACCATGGCTTCCATTCGGGTGATCTCGCGCTGCATGGCGTCCAGGGCCTCGCTGTCCGGCTGGCAGCACAACCCGGCTTTCGCCAGGGCGAACCGCATCCTCGCAAGCGGAGCGCGAAACTCGTGAATGGCCAAGGCGAGTAAGGATTCCGATTCTCGGGACATGATGTTCGCTTTCGGAAATTCGGCAAATCCTTCCATGGAAAAGAAAAAGCGCCGGAACGGTCCCGACGCTTGGAATTCCAACCGGCGAACGCTTACTTGGCGTCTGCGGCTTTTTCCTCCGGC
This sequence comes from uncultured Pleomorphomonas sp., assembly GCA_963665435.2. Taxonomy (GTDB): domain Bacteria; phylum Pseudomonadota; class Alphaproteobacteria; order Rhizobiales; family Pleomorphomonadaceae; genus Pleomorphomonas. The sequence goes on from CAXXNH010000019.1 coordinate 7,893, forward strand.
TTTTCCGGGTCCGCAGGAGGCGCCACCGGCTGCAACGCGGGAGTCGGAACGGCGGCCTCTTCCGCCTTCGGTGTCTTCGGACTGTCCGCGGGCGGATTTTCCGGCTGGGCCTCGACGGGAGCGGCCGCCGGATTCACGGGCGCTTCTTTCGATTCGGGCGCTTCCGCCGCCTGCTTCTCCGCCGCCTCGGCGGCCGCCGCTTCCTGTTCCGAAAGTTTGCGATCGAAATCGGCCTTCGTGGCGAAGAACAGATCCTTGCCGTTGGGAAGAATCGTGATCTCGAAACGATTGTCGGCCTCGGGCGCGTTCTCGACGGCCAGCGGATAGGCCGATCCGGCGGGAGCCAGCAAATACGCCGCTCCGGGGAAACCGGCCTTTACCAAGTGTTTCTCGAACGAGCGGGCGTTCCTGGCGCTTTGGGCCTGGGTCTTGTCCTTGGGCGCCTTCTTTCCCTTTTTCTTCTTCGCCGTCTCCATGGCCTTCTGCACATGGGAGGTAATCAGAAAATGCCGCCCCTCGATGGTTTTCAGGACGTTCACGATTTTCGGAACCAGTTCCTTGAGTTTTTTCCCGTTCAGAGACGCCTTGTTCTTCTTGAACTTGAACGCCTGGTCGTGAGGAACGACGATCGTCAGCAGTCCGTCCCTCACCTCCAGTTTCACCGCCTTTTCGGCCAGCAGATCGACGAATTTTTCCTGAAGAGAAGAATACAGCGACAGACGCTCGTTTTCGCGCATTTCCAGGCGCTTCGCGAGGGTCACGAGAACTTCCTTTTCACTGAGTTCCCGCTTCAGCAGAGAAACGTCCTCGCCTTTTTCCTGGAGCTGCCCGATCATCTCGGCGTTCTGGATCTTGCATCTTTCGAGATCCGCCTGGGTTTCGGTCAACCCTTCGTTGGAGAGAAGCAGCGCCTGCTCCTTGGCCGCTTTTTCCTGGATGACTTTGTCATACAGGCTTTTATCCACCTTGGCTCCGCAAGCGTTCAGTACGAAAGCGAGCAGGAGCAATACGGAAGCCAGAAAAGTCGTCTTTCTCATGAAACCCTCCAGTTCTCTTCAGAATTTATCGGATCGTTTCGCGATGCATGCAAGATGATGACATAGTTTGTCATTTCCGGTCAAGACATTCCTGCAAGTCCCCTAAAATCTCTATGGATTCCAACGCCAGCCGGATGCCTCGATCGCCTTCAGCACCCTGGCCGGAACGAACGGTTCCACCGGAATTCCCGAAGACAGTTTGCGTCGGATCATCGAACTGGAAACATCCGGAAGCACCGGATGGGAATCGTCGGAAAACCGGTGGTTTTCCCTTTCCACCCAGAGGATGGGATAACGCCTCTCGATGTCATCGAATCGATACCAGTCCGCCGTCTCGGAACGAATATCGGACCCGAGAATCAAGGAAAATGAACATGCGGGATAACGCTTCTCCAGGGCTTCCAGCGTGTGCAGCGTTCGGGAGGTTTCCCCCATCTCTTTTTCGATCTCCAGAACCCGGCAACGCGATTGGAAAGGCTCGATCAATCGCCGGCACCAATCCATGCGAAGATCGAACGGAGCCAGCGCCTTGTCGAACGCATGGCGGAAGCAGGGAACCAGCCAGACCTCGTCCAACGGCCGGGTTTCCAGCGCATAAAGGACGACAAGCTGATGGCAGACATGGGGCGGGTTGAAACTGCCCCCGTAGATCGCCACGCGCTTTTCAGGTTCCCCAGTCCCTGGCATAATTGAAGTCCCGGTTGATGGTTCGTTCGCTGACCTTGGCAATGACCGGCAGTCTGCGTTTGAATTGCGATCCCCTGATCAGATCCCGGACGGTGCGGATGAAATTCGCGTCGAATCCCTCCTCGATGAGCTGCGCGTCCGATTGTCGGCGGTCCACCATGCGGACAAGCAGGCGATCCACCTCCCGGTAGGAGAACCCAAGCTGATCCTCGTCCGTCTGTCCCGCCCACAGGTCGGCGGTGGGCGCTTTGTTGACGATGGATTCGGGCACGCCCAGGTATTCGGCCATCCGGTAAATCTGCATTTTATACAGGTCTCCGATAGGATTGACTGCCGAGGCCATATCTCCGTATAGCGTGCCGTAGCCGAGCAGCAACTCCGTCTTATTGCTGGTCCCGACGACCAGAGCACGTTCCACCATGGAGAGATCGTACAGGATCGTCATGCGTTCCCGCGCCATTTTGTTGCCGATCCGATTCTTCATCATGGCTTCGTCATCGCTTTTCGGAATCTCGCTTTTCTCGAAATACGTCTCTACCTGGGGAGAAACCGAAACCTGACAATGATGGGGAAGATTCAGATCTTCGATACACTTCAACGCGTCTTCGATACTGTCCGCGCTGGAGGTTCTGGAAGGCATGATGACGGGAACGATGTTTTCCGCTCCCAAGGCCCGAGCGGTGAGATAGCAGACGACGGCCGAATCGATACCGCCCGACAAACCGAAAATCGCCCGTTTCAGGCCGGTCCTATACAATTCCTCCCGGAGAAAGGTCAGCAGGATTTTCTCGATCAGAGCGGGAGAAATATCCAGTTCCTTTGGAATATTCATTCGTTATCTCCATCGAGATGCTTTCCGCCGATACGCCCCAACTCCCGAACGAGCCGGTCGTAATCCACCATGGCTCCGCGCGGCATCACGGTTCGCCGTTCCTGAAACATGCCGTCCAGATCGACATCGCAGGAAAGAAACGCCTCTTCGAACAGCGGCGCCCGCGCGAGCACTTCCCCGCCGGGCCCCAGGATCTCCGATCCGCCGCTGAAGACAAAGCCGTCCTCCACGCCGACCCGCTGGGCGACGACCACCAGGCAATTGGATGTGATCGCCGCATGCCGGGCCAGGGTTTTCCATACTGCGACGTTCCAGGGCTCCGTTTCCGCCCCCAGTACGCCCCGGGTGGGCGAGTTGCTGCCCACCATCAACACCCGCACGCCCTCCAGTCCGGGGCCGTCCAGGGAAAGCAGCAGGGAATTGACCGGATGCCACATGTCTTCGCAAAGAAGCAGGCCCGCGCGTCCCAGAACGGGAGAATCGTAGGCCCTTACCGTTTTTCCCGGAGAGAAATAACGTTCTTCCTCGAACATTCCGTAAGTGGGGAGATTTATTTTATGGTGGTTGTGCAGAAACGACACCGAACCGGACGAATCGATGCAAAGATGGGCCAGGGAGTTGTAGTAATGGCCGCCCCGGGAACGCTCCAGCCACCCGAACACCGCCTCCACCGGCGGACCGTCCCCAAGTCCGGAGAATCGTTGCAGGATTTCTTCCCGGGTCTGCGATACGTCCGCGTTCAGATCCTTCAACTGGTAGCCGGTCAGGGATAGCTCGGGAAAGACGATGACCTGGCTGTTTTCACCGCGAAGGCGGCGGATGATTTCAATATGCTTTTCCGTATTGTCTTCCAGACGCCCCAGTTTGGAAGCGATCTGAACGACTGAAATCCGTGTTTTCCCCATTATTTATCCTCGGAGAAATGAAAGCGAGTGATTCCATCCACATCCCGAAGGGATTTCACAAGCCGATCCAGCATCTTTCCGGAAAGCTGCCCGGCGATGTTGTATTGATACTCGGCTCCGTTTCTCGAAATCTCCCGATAGTGAATTTTGCGAATGTGCTGGCTCAGCAACCGGTCCAAACCGTCGATGGATCCCTTTTCGGAATCGAGAACCAGATTGAACTGGCAGAAACGATACCCAATCTTCGTGAGGTAACCTTCCACGTACCGGGTGGAAAGCAGAATCAGCAATACCAGGCAGGTGATGACGAATCCGTAAACGATTCGCCCGGTTCCCACGACGATTCCGATGGCGGCGGCCACCCACAGAGTCGCCGCCGTGGTCACTCCCAGGGTGACGTTTCGCGCCTGGATGATGGCTCCGGCCCCGATGAACCCGATGCCGGAAACGACCTGGGCGGCGATTCTTCCGGGGTCGGCCACGCCGGCCGGTTGCATTTCGGAAACGCGAATGGAGGTCACCATCAGGGCGCAGGAACCGATCGCGATCAGCGAGGTCGTCTTGATTCCGGCGACCTTGCCCTTCAGTTCCCGCTCCGCGCCGATCAGCAGTCCGCAGGCCGCCGAGGCAAGCAGCCGAAAGGCGACTTCCATGTTGGCGTGATTGAAATCGAGAAAAGCTTCCATT
>CAXXNH010000020.1:0-21997 GCA_963665435.2 uncultured Pleomorphomonas sp.
GGCTGTTGCCGGTGGCCGCCCTGCCGCGCGTCGATTTCCCCACCATCACCGTGTCGGCCCAGCTCTCCGGCGCCTCGCCGGAAACCATGGCGACGGCGGTGGCGACACCGCTGATCAAGCAGTTCCAGACGATTTCCGGCATCGACACCATCTCCCGCCCGGTCGTCGCTCGGCTCCACCTCCATCACCTTGCAGTTCGAGCTCACGCGCGACATCGACAGCGCCGCCGCCGACGTGCAGTCGGCGATCGACTCGGCGCGCCGCCGCCTGCCCGACAACATGACCTCCGACCCGAGCTACCGGAAGGTCAACCCGGCCGACATGCCGATCCTGCTGTTGTCGATCACCTCGCCGACCGTGCCGCTCACCGAGCTCGACTCTCTGACCCAGAACGTGCTGTCGCCGGCCATCTCCACCATCAGCGGCGTCGCCCAGGCGCAGATCTTCGGCTCGCAAAAATACGCCGTCCGCGTCGAGGCCGATCCCGACCGCCTCGCCGCCCGCGGCATCGGCCTCGACCAGCTCGCCACCGCCATCGCCAACGCCAACAACCAGGCGCCGGTCGGCAGCATGGGCAATGCCGCGCAGACCATCACGCTCGACGCACCGACCCAGCTGACCTCGGCCGACGGTTTCCGCACACTGATCGTCGCATCCAACTCCGCCGGCCCGGTGCGCCTCGGCGACGTCTCCACCGTCATCGACAGCGTCGAGAACCGCAACTCCGCCAGTTGGTACGATGGAACGCGCGCCATCACCCTGGCCGTTCAGCGCCAGCCCGACGCCAACACGGGTCGAGGTGGTCGACGCCATCAAGGCGGCCCTGCCGGCCATCACCGTCCAGTTGCCGGCTTCGGTCAGCGTGTCGCTGATGAACGACAACTCGGCGCCGATCCGCGCCGCCGTCGCGGACGTGCAGTTCACGCTGCTGCTCACCATCGGCCTCGTGATCCTGGTGATCTACCTGTTCCTCGGCAAGCTTCTGACCACCGCCATCCCGGCCATCGCCGTGCCGCTGTCCATCCTGATCGCCTTCGGGGCGATGTACGTGCTCGGCTACGCCATCGACAACATGTCTCTGCTCGCCCTGACGCTGTCGGTCGGCCTCGTCGTCGACGACGCCATCGTCATGCTGGAGAACATCGTCCACCACATCGAAAAAGGCGAAAAGCCGATGGCCGCCGCCTTCAAGGGCGCGGCCCGAGGTCACCTCCACCATCATTTTCCATGTCGCTGTCGCTAATCGCCGTCTTCCTGCCCATCCTCTTGATGGGCGGTGTGGTCGGCCGCCTGTTCACCGAGTTCGGCATGGTGGTGTCGCTCGCTATCACCGCCTCGGCGCTGGTCTCCCTCACCGTGACGCCAACGCTGGCCGCCCGCCTGCCGGCCGGCATCGGCAAGCCGCCGGCCCGCTACAGCCTCGCCGGCCTGTTCGACGCCGGTTTCGCGCGGGTGCTCGCCGGCTACTCGAAGAGCGTCGGCTGGACGCTCGGCCACCCGCTGCCCGTGGCGCTGGTCTTCCTCGCCACCTTCGCAGGTTCCGCCTGGCTATTCTCCGACCTGCCCAAGAGCTTCCTGCCGCAGGAGGACATAGGCCAGCTCTCCATCTCCACCCAGGCCCGGCAGGACATTTCCTACGACGCCATGGCCATGCTCCAGAGGCAGGCGGCCGACGTCGTTGCCCGCGCCCCGGCCATCGCCCACGTCAACTCCCGGGTCGGCACCTCGCAGCTCAACTCCGGCAACATGAACGTGCAGCTGAAACCTCGTGACGAGCGCGACGCCATGGACGTGGTGGTCGGCCGGCTTCGCCAGTCGCTCGGCCGCATCGTCGGTCTCCAGAGCTTCGTCACCCCCTCGCAGAGCCTGCGCCTCGGCGGCCGCTCCAGCCAGAGCCAGTACCAGCTCGTCGTGCAGTCGCTCGACGCCACTGAACTCGGCGACTGGGCCGAACGACTGCGCGAGGCCATGGCCGGGGAGCCCGCCACCTTCACCGACGTCGCCACCGACTTGCAGAACAACGCGTTGCAGGCCCGCATCGTCATCGACCGCGACCGGGCGGAAAGCCTCGGCATCAACGCCGCGACGCTGCGCAAGACGCTGGGCGAAGGCTTCGGCGAGCAGTCGGTGGCCGACATCCAGTCGACCGGCGACAGCTACTCGGTGATCCTCGAATACGATTCCGACCTTGCCTGGAGCAACGACCGCCTGTCGGAGCTGCGCGTCCGTTCCAGCACCACCGGCGCGCTGGTGCCGCTCACCGCCTTCGCCTCGGTGGAGCGGAAGGCCGGCCCCGTCACCGTCAACCAGACGGGCCAGCTCACCTCGATCACCGTGTCCTTCAACCTGCCGCAGGGCGTGTCGCTCGGCACCGCCACCACCCGCATCGAAACCCTCAAGCAGGAGATCGGCCTGCCGTCGACGGTGTTCACCTCGTTTGCCGGCACGGCGCAGGTGTTCGCCGACTCGACGGCCAACACGCCGCTTTTGATCCTCACCGCCATCCTCACCATCTACGTGGTGCTCGGCGTACTCTACGAGAGCTTCATCCACCCGCTGACCATCCTGTCCGGATTGCCATCGGCAGCCCTCGGCGCCCTCCTTGCTCTGAAGCTCACCGGCATGGACCTCTCCATCATCGCGCTGATCGGCATCCTGATGCTGATCGGCATCGTCAAGAAGAACGCCATCATGATGGTCGACGTGGCGCTGCAGCTTATGCGAGAGGACGGCGCCAAGGCCAGGGACGCCATCCACGAGGCGGCGACGCGCCGCTTCCGCCCGATCATGATGACCACCTTCTGCGCCCCTGCTCGGCACGCTGCCGATCGCCATCGGTCACGGCGCCAGCGCCGAACTGCGCCAACCCCTCGGCGTCGCCGTCGTCGGCGGCCTCGTGGTCAGCCAGTTCCTCACCCTCTACATCACCCCGGTGATCTTCATCGGCTGCGAACGATTGCGCCGGCTCGCCGCGCGCGCGCCCGCCGCCGACCGGCTCGAGGACATTCGCCCCACAGCCACGCAGGGAAACTGAGGCTCGGCCGACAACGAGAAGGACTTCCCGAGGGGCGGGGGGATCCCCCGCCGCCCCCCTCAGCTTTTCCTGAAGAAGCCCAGCACCATTTTCACCTGCTCGGACCGCAGCACCATGACGGCGATCAGGAACAGGCCCCACACGGCCGTCGCCATGTGCTGGTTGGCGCCGATCAGGTTGAGGCCCGACGACAGGATCTGCAGGATGACCAGCGAGACGACCACCGGAACGACGCGCCCGTAGCCGCCGAACGGGTCGACGCCGCCGAGGAAGCAGGCGAGCACGGTGACCAGGAGCAGCGCCTCTCCGTGGCCGACGCGCACCGAGTTGAACCGCGCCAGCATCAGGATGCCGGCGATGGCGCACAGCAGCCCCGACAGGGTGTAGAGCAGCACCAGCGTCCGCTTGGTGGGCAGGCCCGAATACTCCGCCGCCATCTGGTTCGACCCGGTCATGGTGACGGAGAAGCCGTGTTGCGTCCGCCTGAGCAGGATGTGCCAGACGATGGCCACCGCGCCGAACAGCAGCAGCGGAACCGGAATGCCGATCAGCGTCTCGTGTCCGAGCACGCGCATGTAGTCGGGCACGCCGGAGATGTCGCCACCCCTTGTCAGGAACTCGCCGAGCCCGCGCAGGAAGATCATCATCGCCAGCGACACCAGGATGGGGTGGGCGCCGACATAGGCCACGACGAAGCCGATGATCGCGCCGGCCAGCATGCCGACGGCGATGGCGGCGAGGCAGCCGAGAACCAGCGCGCCGAAGCCGGCGTCCTTGCCGCCGAACTGCAACAGGACCCAGGCGAGCGTCAGCCCGGACATGTTGGCGGTGTAGGTGACCGCGAGGTTGAAGCCGCCGGAGATGATCGGCGCCAGCATGGCCAGCGTCAAGAGGCCGAGCAGCGGCATCTGGAAGCCCATGGAGCCGAGGTTGGCCGCCGTCATGAACTGCGGACTGGCGATGCTGAAGCCCAGAAAGACGACGATCAGCAGGGCGATCAGGCTCGACGTGTCGGTGCCGAGCCCCGAGCGGATGGTGCCCAGGCTAGTCTTCACTTTGCAGCCTCCTGCCGACGACGGAAGAGATCGGCGAAATCGATGTTGGATGTCGAGATGGCCACCAGGATCGCGCCGCCGATGATCATCTTGAACGCGAAGGGCGAAACGCCGAGTAGGTTGAGGCCATTCTGGGTGACGGCGACGAACATGACGCCCAGGACGCAGCCGAGAACCGTGCCCTTGCCGCCGCCGAGGCGGGCGCCGCCAAGCACGATGGCCGCGAGCACGTCCATCTCGCGTCCGATGAGCGCGTTCGGAACCACCTCCTTGACGATGTTGGCCTGCATGAGCCCGGCGATGCCGGCCATCAGTCCCATCCAGCCGAAGGCCAACGCCTGCATGGTCGCGACGTTGACGCCGGCGCGACGGGCGCCCTCGGGATTGTCGCCGAAGGCATAGAGCTGGCGCCCGAGGTTGGTACGCTGGATGAGAAGCCAGGTGGCGACCACGCAGACCACCATCGCCCCCACCGCGAGCGTGAGTTCCGACCACGTGCCATCGGCCGCCTCGTATTCGAGCATCACGACGCGGTCGGTCAGCCAGTCGGGCAGATTGTAGATGTTCCGCCCCTTGGAGAAGAACATCAACAGGCCGAAGTAGGCGTTGTAGGTGGCGATGGTGACGACGATCGAGACGATGCGGAACCGGTAGATGAAGAACATGTTGACGAGGCCGAGCGCGATGCCGATCACGCCGCAGACCAGAATGCCGGTCACCCAGTCGCCCCCGCCGATCTGACGGAGAACCTGCACGGCAAGGTATTGAACCACCGACGAGGCGACGGCGAACGAGATGTCGATGCCGCCGGCGATCAGCACGACCAGCAAGCCGACCGCCCAGATCAGGTTGATGGCGTTGTTGTTGAGCAGGGACGTCAGGTTGTTGAGGGTGAAGAACGAGTCCGACCCCAGGGACAGACCGACGATCATCGCCAGAAGCACGATGCCGAGGCGGATCTCGGTCTTCCTGTTGTTGAGAAGGTTATGCATAGACCCGCTCCTCGAGCTCCGGAACCGTCATCTTGCGCGGATCGTACTCGGCGACGATCTGGCCTTCGGCCATGTGGAGGATGCGGTCGGAGTTGAACATCACCTCGGTTGCCTCGTCGGAAATCAGCAGGATGGCCAGCCCGCTGTCGGCAAGGCTGCGCACGATGCGGAAGATGCCGGCGCGCGCCCCGATGTCGACGCCGACCGTCGGGCTGTCGAGGATCAGGAGCTTCGGTTCCGTCGCCAGCCACTTGGCCAGCACGATCTTCTGCTGGTTCCCGCCCGACAGCGTGGAGATCAGGTCGCTCGGGCGGCCGATCTTGACGCCGAGCTTGTCGACCCAGCTCCGAACCAGGGCGTCGCGCTTGCGCATCGACAGGAGCGGCAACCGCGTCAGGAGCTTGTGCAGCACCGAGATGACGGTGTTGTCCTCGATGGGCTGCTTCTGCAGAAGGCCCAGCGACAGCCGGTCCTCGGACACGTAGGCGAGGCCCTGACGGATGGCGTCGCGGATCGAGCGAGGACGGAACGGCCGCCCCTCGACGCGCATGTCGCCGGCCGTCGGCGAGCGCATGCCCATCAGCACGTGGGCCAGTTCGGTCCGGCCGGCGCCGATCAGGCCGATCAGGCCCAGCACCTCGCCGGCGTGCAGGTCGAAGGAGACGTTGTCGAACTCCCCGGCGCGGCTCAGTCCGCGCACCTCCATGACTTTCGGGGCGTCGACGCGGTCGCGCGCCACCACCTTGTTCTCGATCAGCTGGCCGGTCATCAGCTCGCCGAGCCGCGCCTGCGTCATGTCGGCGCAATCGTAGACGCCGACCAGCCGGCCATCGCGCAGCACGGTCACCCGCGAGGCGATTTCCAGGACTTCGGCCAGGCGGTGGCTGACGAACACCACGGCGACGCCGTCGGCCGACAGCTTGCGCACGATGTCGAGCAGATGGTCGGTCTCCGACCTCGACAGCGAGGCCGTCGGCTCGTCCATGAAAATGAGCCGGGCGTCGTTCATCAGCGCCCGGGCGATGGCGACGATCTGCCGCCGGGCGATCGACAGCGCCTCGAGCGGGATGTCGAGTTCGAGGGAAACGCCCAGCCGTTCGAGCACGGCGCGCGCCTTCCTGTCCATCTCGCCGTAATGGACGCCCTTCGGCGTCAGGCCGACCATGTCGTCGAAGCAGATGTTCTCCCTGACGCTCATGTGGCTGAACAGCGCCAGATCCTGCCAGATCACCGAAACGCCGCGATTGCGCGCGCCGGTGGGCGAGATCGACCGGACCGCCTCGCCGAACAGCTCGAACAGCTCCGCCTTCTGTGGCTGGTAGACGCCGGTGATGATCTTGATCAGCGTCGACTTGCCCGAGCCGTTCTCCCCGGCGAGGCAATGGACCTCACCGGCGCGAACCTCGAAATCCACGTCGTCGAGCGCCTGCAAACCGCCAAAGGTCTTCGATATGCCCTTGAGGCGCAGCGCAAAGCGCTCCGTATTGGCATCCGTCATCGTGATGAGCCTCATGACCGGCGCGCGAGTGCCGTCGGGCCGCCCGCGCGCCTTGGCCTAAAACCTGAGTGGAAGCTCGCCGGGGCGAGGTCGAGGAAGGATCCTCGCCCCGGCGACGTTTCGGTCAGGCACGTGCAGGGGAAATCAGAGACCCTGATCGGCCAGTGCGTCGACGGAGTCCTTGTTGATCTCCAGGATGTTGTCCGTGATGATGTCGCGCGTCTCGAAGTTGGGATGCACGACGCCGAGGCCCGGGATGTCCGCGCCGTCCTTCACCTCTTCACCCTCGGCCAGCATCTTGCCGAGCGTCACGAACACCTCGCCGGCCTGCGCCGGGCTCCACATGTAGCCACCGGTGAGGGCGCCCTCGTGGACCAGCTTCTGGCCCTGGCCGGGCGAGAAGATGCCGACCACGGCGATGTCGCCGATCTTGCGACGCTCCTCGACGGCGCGGGCGGCGCCGATCGGACCCTGGCTACCGAACGCCAGGAAGCCCGTCAGGTCCGGATTGGCCGCGATCAGGTCGAGCGCCGTCGACCGGGCGGCATCGACGTTCTCGCCAACTCCGTAGCGTTCGCCGATCATCTGGATTCCGGGCTTTTCGGCCTTCAGCCAGGCGATGGCGGCGTCCGCCCAGGCGTTGTGCAGCGGCACCGTCAGCGAGCCGACGTAGACGGCATACTTGCCGGTGTCGCCGATCGTCTTGGCCAGGAGCTTGGCATGGGCCTCGCCCAGGCCCTTGGTCGACGCGAGCTCGAAGTCCCAGTCGACGTTGGCAAGGTTCGGCCCTTCGTGGGCGATCACCTTGATGCCGGCGTCGCGCGCCTTCTTCAGCACGGGTTCGAGCGCGGACTCGTCATTCGGCACCACGCCGATGACCTTCACCCCCTTGGCGATGAGATCCTCGATGGCCTGCACCTGCAAGGCAGGATCGGCCGAGACCGGACCGATCATCTCGGCGTCGACGCCGAGTTCGGCCGCCCGCTTCTTGATGCCATCCTCCATGGCGTTGAACCAGGGAATGCCGCCGATCTTGACGACGACGCCGATCGTCGCGCCCTCGGCACTGGCCGTGAACGTCATGCCAAGAGTAGCGATGGCGCTGGCGGCAAGAAGCAGAAAACTCTTTTTCATGTTTTCCTCCATCTTTTATGTTTATCAGCCTAGTCCAGACCCTCAGAAGCGAAACGCGACGCTTCTTTTTCCCCACCGGCCGGATAGATATGCGAACGAATACGGAAACCTCCAGATAACGACCCGACCGACGGGCAAACACATCTTGAAACCACTGGCAGGTTGCTCCAATCCCTCCCCACCACCGGTACCCTATGCAGGCGCGCCCGGCTGCGTGTAGCGGCAGTCGAGCCGGAACGCCTCGCGCGCCTCCTCCGCCGACGCGTAGATGCCGGCGCCCTTCAGGGCGAACATCGCCGCGCCGAGCACGGTAATCTCCGGTTCTTCGAGCGTGCGAACCGGAATGCCGAGCGTATCGGCCTTGATCTGCGTCCAGAGCTGGTTGCGGGTGCCGCCGCCGACCAGCGTCAGATCGTCCGCCTTGAAGCCGCCGACCGTCTCCAGCACCCCGAGCCCGTGCTTGAGCCGCCCCGCCAAGCCGACCAGCGTCGCCCGGAACAGGGTTCCCCGGTCGACATCCAGCGACAGGTTGGCGATGGCGCCCTTGCCGACCAGCATGTCCGGATCGATGGTGACGCCGCGGCAGTCGGTCGGCGAGGCCTTGGCCTCGGCGATCATGGCCTCGTATTTGGCGCTGCCGGAAAGTTCCCCGTACATGTTGCGGCCGATCCACTCGATGACGGCCGAGGCGACATACTGGAAGCCCGGATTGTAGTGCCCCCTCAGCACGTCCCATTCGCAGGTGAAGGCGTCGTCGATGGCGCCCGTCGGCGGGATGGCGATGCTGGCGCACCGGGCCATCAGGATCTCCCAGGTGCCCGACGACAGGACCGGCCGGTTGGGCGCCGCGCCGGCCCCAAAGATGGCGAACTGCGTGTCGTGCCCGGCCGAGACGACCGGAATGCCCGCCGGCAGGCCCAGCGCATCGGCGGCGTCCGCCAGGAGCGGCCCGATCACTTCGCCGGGAAAGACCAGTTCCGGGAACAGCGACCGGTCCACGCCGACGGCGGAGAGAATGACGTCGCTGAAATCCTGCCTCTTCAGATCGGTCATCTGGGAGGTGCCGACCAGCGTGGCGTCGTTGGTAAGCCGCCCGGTCAGCCGGTGGGTGAACAGCGAGCTCACGAAGACGAAGTGCTTCGCCGCCTCGAACAGGTCGGGCCGGTGCTCGCGGAACCAGATGAACTTGTTCAGCGTGTTGAAGGAGAAATGGCCGACGCCGCTGATCTGCACGACGAGATCGGGATCGATGTAGCGGTTCATGTGCCGCTGCGATTCCAGCGTCCGCGTGCATTTCCAGCTGATGACCGGGAACAGCATACGCCCGTCGGCATCGAGGAAGCTGCCGTCGCCGCCGAAGGTGGTGACGGTGAGGGCGCGCACCGAGGCGACATCGATCTGCGAGGCGACGTCGCGCGCGCAGCGGCACAGCTTCTCGTAGAGACCCTCGAAGGGCCAGTAGTGCCAGTCCTTGTGCTCCGGATCGGGCTCGGTGCCGCTCTTCTCGCTGGACCGGGCGACGATGCGGCCTTGCCCGTCGACCGCCATGGCCCTCAGGTTGGTGCTTCCGCAATCCAGAACGATAACGACATCCTGTGACATGATCTCACCGGGTCTGATGCTGGCGGCACCTGCGGCAGCATGTGCCGTCAGCGAGCCGGCCACCGGACCGCCACCGGGGCGCTCCGTCGCCGACCTTGTTTCCACTCGATCGGCAGGGGCCTAGGGCCCGCGCCGCGGCTCCTTGCGCGGGGAGTCGGCGCCGCGGCGAACCTCGCCCGTCACCCCCTCCTCGGTAATCATGCAATCGATGCGGTCGACCGGGTTCACCAGGGCGAAGCCGGTATGGTTGAACTTGCTCTTGTCGCAGAGCAGCACGTTGCTCTTGCTGCGGCGGAGCATCGCCTTCTTGACCGCGGCGTTGAGCTCGTTGTTGTCCCAGGCTCCCTCGCCCTCCTGGAAGGCGGCGCAGGAGTGGAAGCAGATGTCGGCGTGAAAGCCGAGAATGTTGCTGATGGTGATCGCGCCGAGGAAGGCGCCGTACCGCTCGAAATACTCGCCACCGACGGAGATGACCTTGATCTTCGGCCGCTGGACGAAGTCGAAGACGATCCGCACGGAGTTGGTGATGATGGTCAGGTTGATGTCCGGCAGGGACTGCGCCAGGTACCAGGCGCTCGAGCTCTGATCCATCATCAGCACGTCGCCGTCGCGGATCAGTTTGACCGCCGACTGGGCGATAACCTTCTTGGCGCCAAGGTTCTCCTGCTTGCGCGACCCGAAAGCCAGGGCCTCGACCCCGGTCTCCAGCAGCGACACGGCGCCCCCGTGGGTGCGGCGCAGATAGCCGGACTCTTCGAGCGTCCGCAAATCGCGGCGGATGGTCTCCACCGACACGTCGAACTGCTCGGCAAGGTCGGTCACGACCACCGACCCCAGATGGTCGACGCGATTGACGATTTCCCTCAGGCGGCCAAAGAGCACGATACGAACCCTTCAATCCAGCAAAACCAAACATAAACAGTCATATTCGGTCGTCTCCTTTTAGGCCAAGAGTCGCGGAAGCGCACTTCTTTTTTTCTCCCTGCGATGAGACTTTCGTCGCGACCGGACCGGCCGATCGACGCGTCCTATATAGAAAATACCATAAAATCAGCAAATTACAAACAGAGCCGCACACCTTCCCTGACAGATCCACCTTGTTTCGGCACAGCCTTCATCGTGACCGCAGGTGACCGGACTACCTATTGTAGACCGACTGGTCGCGTGCTAAAGGGGGCACATACGGAACCAAACGGGCATAAACGGGCGTCAGACTCGAACAGCTCGACCGCCCCCGCCAACGAGTGAGCCAGCAGACAACGAACTGGACTGGAGAAGACGAAAATGGACGCCAACGTCGCATTGCGGAAAAGCGTGATACGGGCCTGTCAGGAGATGAACGCCAAGGGGCTCAACCAGGGCACCTCCGGCAACATCAGCGTGCGCATCGACGGCGGCATGCTGATCACCCCGTCGGGCATCGACTACGACCAGATGCAACCGGACGAGCTGGTCTTCGTCAGCAACGACGGCAAGTATGACGCCGACAAGGTGCCCTCGAGCGAGTGGCGCTTCCACCTCGCGTCCTACCGGGCGCGCGCCGACGCCAATGCCGTCGTCCACAATCACGCGCTCAACTCGGCCATCATCTCCATTCTCAACAAGCCGATTCCGGCCATCCACTACATGATCGCCACCGCCGGGGGCACCGACATCCCGGTGGTCGAGTATGCGACCTACGGCACCCAGGAGCTTTCGGACTACGTCGAGGCGGGCCTCAGGACGCGCAAGGCGATCCTGCTGCGCCACCACGGCATGATCGCCACCGGCGCGACGCTCGCCAAGGCCATGTGGCTGGCCGTGGAGGTCGAGACGCTGGCCAAGATGTATGTCGGCCTCCTCCAGGTGACGGACAATCCGCCCTGCCTCAGCGACGCGGAAATCCACAAGGTTCTCGAGAAGATCGAGCACTACGGCCTGCGGGAGAAGTAAGCGACCCGCATGCCCGGCCGCGCGGTGGGCAGATCTCCCCTCGGCCCGCCGGCGGATTGACGGCACGGGGTCCTCTCCCCCCGCCCCGTGCCGCCTCCCGCCGCGATTCTCATCCGGCCCGGGCTCGGGCAGCCTTGAGCAACGTCAGCGGATGCGGGAACCGGGTTTGCGCCCGAAATAGCAAAAACAAATAGTTAGACCCTTTCCGGCGACCCATGGCTTGCCGGAAAGGACCCAGCTCGCCCAGCGCCCGAAGGGGTCTCCTCGCCTCCGAGACACCCCACCCCGATGAGCGTCGCTCGCACCGCCTCGTCAAGCGGCGTATGTGGCTCGCCCCCCAGCATGGCCACGAGCTTGGCGTTGTCGAGCCGCACCGGCACCGTCCAGAGATAGCGCATCTCCATCACCTCCCTGAGGAACGGCACGAAGGGTGCGGCGAGCCGCATCAGCCACCAGGGCATGCCCTTCACCGGCAGGAACGGATCGTCGAGAGCATGGCGGATCGCCTTGGTCATCGCCGTGCCGTCGCCGTCCCAGTGGCCGCCGAAGTTGAAGCTCGCGAAATCGTCGAGGCCGGCGTGCTCGACGAGCCGCGCCATGGTCTCCGCCATGTCGGGCAGGTAGGCCCACTGGTGGCCGACGCCACGCTTGCCGGGATAGCTGATCGCCTTGGGCCGGTTGCCGGCCTTCACCAGCCCCTGGCTGAACCAGTTGTTGGCCGCCCTCGGCCCGAAGAAGTCGCCGGCCCGTACGATCAGCACCGTCGCCTTGCCGCGTGCAGCCGCCGCCTTCAGCCGCCGCTCCATCTCCACGCGGATCCTGCCCTTGCGCGTCAGGGCATTCTGCGGTGCGTCGTCGGTGATGACCGGAAAGACGTCGGGGCCATAGTTGTAGACGGTGCCGGGCAGGAGGATGCGGGCGCCGTTCGCCTCGGCGGCGGCGATGGTGTTGTCGAGCATCGGCAGCACCAGCTTGTCCCAGTCGCGATAGCCGGGCGGATTGACGGCGTGGACGATCAGTGCCGCGCCCTCGGCCGCTTTCATCACATCGGCGGCGACCATGGCGTCACCCTTGATCCACTGGAAGCGGCCATCCTTGCCGGTCATGCGAGGATTGCGGTTGAGCGCCCTGACCTGCCATCCACCGGCGGCCAGCCTAGAAGCCACCTCGCCGCCGATACCGCCGGTGGCGCCGAGAACGAGTGCTATCCTGGTGTTCATCTTCCGTCTCCATCTGTTGATGAGATGAAGATGGCGCCTCGAACATATAAACGAAATTGTCGAAACTCATGCACATGCTATACGGAAATATATGAACCACGAACCGAGCTGGGATCTCTACCGCACCTTCAACGCCGTCCTCGCCGAGGGCTCGCTGTCCGGCGCGGCGCGGTCGCTCGGCCTGACGCAGCCGAGCATCGCCCGCCACATCGACGCCCTGGAAGAAGCGGTGGGCGCCCCGCTGTTCCTGCGCACCGCGCGTGGCCTGTCGCCAACCGACGCGGCGCTGGAGCTGAGGCCCTTCGCCGAGCTGATGGCCTCCACCTCCGCCGCCTTCATGCGCACCGCCGAAGGTCGCAGCGGCGAGGTGGACGGCACGGTGCGGATCGCCGCCAGCGAGGTGGTCGGCATCGTCCACCTGCCGTCCATCCTGACGCGGCTGCGCCGGCGCTACCCGCGGCTCACCATAGAACTGTCGCTGTCGAACGCCGTCGACGATCTTCTCAAGCGGCAGGCCGACATCGCCATCCGTATGGTCCGGCCCGAACAGCAGGCGCTGCTGGCACGGCGCGTCGGCGTCTTTCCGGTGGGGCTGCACGCCCACAAGGACTATCTGGCCCGGCGCGGCACGCCGGCCACGACCGAGGATCTCGGGCACCACGACATCATCGGCTATGACATGGAGACGCCGGCCATCCGGGCCTTCGCCCAGCGCCATCCGGGGCTTGCGCGGGCGACCTTCGCCCTGCGGGTCGACAGCAACATCGCCCACCTCGCCGCCATCCGCGCCGGCTTCGGCATCGGCATCTGCCAGACCATCATCGCCGAGGCAGAGCCCGACCTCGTCCGCGTGCTGCCCGACGCCTTCCACGAGGATATGGAAACCTGGGTGGTGATGCACGAGGATCTCGGCGCCAACACCCGCTGCCGCGCCGTGTTCGATGCGCTGGTCACCGAGCTGACCGCGCTGGTCAGGGGGCGGTAGGGCGAGAACCGCAAGATCGGTCGAGCGCATCGCGCCCGAGCAAGGCTAGCTGGCCTCGCCACGGAGGACAGGACGATGAAGGCGGCGCTTCAAGCCTACCATGCCCGGATGCAGAGGGTGCTGGATCACATAGACCGGCATCTCGACGACGATCTGGACCTCGACACGCTGAGCGCCGTCGCCGCCTACTCGAAGTATCACTTCCACCGGCAGTTCACGGCGACCTTCGGTCTCTCCGTGCATCGCTACGTCCAGCTGGCGCGAATGCGGCGCGCTTCGGTCCGGCTGGCCCATGGCGATAACCTGAGCGTCACGGAAATCGCCTTGGATGCCGGCTACGAGGCGCCCGACGCCTTCGCCCGCGCCTTCCGGCAACGGCTGGGGCAGTCGCCGTCGTCCTTCCAGAAATCCCCCGACTGGGAACCGTGGTTTGCCGCCTTCGGGCCACTCGACGACGCAAGGAGCAAGCTCATGACCACCTTCACGCCCGATGACGTGACGATCCGCGACGTGCCCACCACCAGGGTGGCCATCGTGGAACACCGAGGCGATCCGGCGGCGCTCGGCGCCACCATCCAGCGCTTCATCGCCTGGCGCAAGGCCGCCGGCCTCAGCCCCGCCACCAACCCGACCTTCAACGTCTGGCGTTCCGAGCGGCGCCCGGCCGACCCCGCCGACTACAGCATCGACCTCTGCGTCGGTACCGACGAGCCGATCGAGGCTCACGGCATGAGCGTCAAGGCCGGCGAGATTCCCGGAGGCCGCTGCGCCGTGCTGCGCGTCGTCGGCGCCACCCACAACCTCGAACCCGCAGCCTTGTTCCTCTATCGCGACTGGTTGCCGCAGAGCGGCGAGGAAGCCCGCGACTTCCCGCTCTACTGCCGGCGGCTGGGCTTGTTCCCCGAGGTCCCGGAACACGAGATGGTGGCCGAACTGTTCCTGCCGTTGAAATGATTCAAGGTATGCAAAAAGGAACCATACCGTACGGTACGGTTTATTAATGGACCAAGTTTAGCTTCTCTCCAAAAGCACTGCCCGGAGGCGCCTCCGGGACGGCGCATCGGCTGAGGAGTAGGTGGCCAATGGCCCAGAAGAAGCGTGGCGGCGGCGGCGACGGGGGCGGCCATGGCGGAGCGCCATGGGTCATCACCTTCGCCGACCTGATGAGCCTGCTCATGGCGCTGTTCGTGATGATCGTGTCCTTCTCCAGCCAGGACGAACAGAAGCTCAACGAGGCGGCAGGCTCGATGCGCGACGCCTTCGGCTATCAATCGGTGCAGCGCCCCGCCGGCATGATCGAGCAGAACGGCCTGCCGGAGCGCAAGTACCTGCGCAACGTTCAGCCCATGTCGCTGTCGGATGCGGTGGAGTTCGCCAACGACTTCAACGACCAGTATGAGAAGCAGGGACCGGAGGTGAACACCAACCGGTTCGAGAAGGCGGCCGAGAGCAAGCCGCGCGAATATCTCACCGCCTCGGAGTCGCTGAGACAGGCGCTGCAGGACCTGCCCGACTATGCCGAGCTTTCCAAGCAGATCATCCTCAAGGTCGCCGACGATGGCCTGCATATTTCCATCATCGACCAGGACGGGCGGCCGATGTTCGCCTCGCAATCGCGCGAGCCGACCGAGCGGCTGAAGATCGTCCTGTCGCGCATCGCGCCGGTCATCCAGCAGATGCCGGGCCGGCTCAGGATCGTCGGGCACACCGAGTCCGTCGGCCACATGGCGGTTGCCGGCGGCGGCGCCTGGCAGCTCTCGGCCGACCGGGCGATCTCGGCCGCCGGCATCCTCGGCAGCTTCGGCCTCGGGCCGGGCAGTCTCGCCGAAGTCACCGGCGTCGCCGACAAGGACCCGATGTTCCCCGACGACCCCTTCCTCTCCGGCAATCGCCGCATCGAGCTGATCATGCTGAAGGAAGCCGCGCCCATGCCGAGCACCGACGCGTTCGAGGTCGGCAGGCCCTGACGGCCGCAGACGATGGCGGAGAAACGCGGACGATGCTCGCTGAACCTGGGCCGTGTCCCGTGCCTGCCGGGGTTGCCTGCCCTAGCCGAGGTCGTCCTCGCGTGTCAGGTTCAGCACCATCCAGCGCACCACCTCCCGCGACACGGTGTCGGGCTGGGCGGTGTTGTGGATGGTGGCGCCCTCGATGATGGTGTCGAGCGCATCGGCGGTGCGGCGGCTGAAATGGCGTTCGAGCGCCCGCCGGCTGCGCGCCATCCAGTCGATGAACACCGCCCGTATCGCCTCGTTGCGCATCGAATAGGCGTAGAGCTCATAGCTCAGCCGCATGGTTCGCTCGGTGGCCCAGACGTTGCCGCAAATCAGCTCGACCACCGCCTCCCGCGCATCGTCCCTGGTCCTGGCGGCGTCGAGCAACTCGACGAACTTGGCCGATACGGTCTCGGCGAGCAGGCTGAAGGCGGCGACGAACACCTCGTCCAGCCCTTTGAAATGATAGGACATCGAACCGAGCGGCACGTCCGCCGCCTCGGCGATACGGCGGTGGGTGGCGCCGGCGATGCCGTGAACCTCGATCACGTCGAGCGCAGCCTCGACGATCCGGTTCCGGCGATCGGGATCATATCTCCGCCGCGACGGTTGTTTCATGGCCGTTCCCAGCTCGATGTTTACAGTCCCGAAGGCGATATGTAAGAGCCTGACTCGAAATTCGCTGGGCCGAGGCAGATGGCGATGATTTCGAGAACCGGAGCGGAGCGAACATCAGGTTCGTGAGCACCGGAAGCGCAGAAATCGAAGCTAGATGCCCGGCCCAGTAGAGTTTCGGGTCAGGCTCTAAGGATGTACACATCGTCTCCCCCCGATGGGGGCCCTCACCTCCCAGGACACTAAGATGGCTTCCCAGGTTGGGCAACGCCGGCTGGCTCTCTTCGTCTTTTTCTTCCTGACCGGCCTGGCGCTGTCATCGTGGGTCACGCGAACTCCGGCCATCCGCGACGGCCTCGGCGCCTCGATCGCCGAGATGGGCCTGATCATCTTCGGCCTGTCGCTGGGTTCGATGGTCGGCATTCTCCTGGCCGGTGGCGCCGTCAGCCGTTTCGGCACCAGGACCATGGGCTTGATCGGCATGATGCTGATCCCGTCGTCCCTGTTCTTCGTCGCCATTGGCGTCCTGTCCTCGCTGGCCGCGCTCGTCTCCTTCGGCCTGTTCGTGTTCGGCATCGGCGGCGGCCTGTCGGAAATTGCCATCAACATGGAAGGCGCCGATGTCGAAGCCGTCATGCGGCAACCTGTTCTCCACGCCCTGCATGGCTGCTTCAGCCTCGGCACCGTCGTCGGCGCTTCCATCGGCATCGTCATGACGACGATCGACTTTCCCGTTGCCTGGCATATGGCCCTGGTGTCGCTGATCTGCTTCCCGCCGGTGTTCTACTTCATCACCAGGCTGTCGCCAGATCTCGGCCGCCATGCACCGTCAACAGGCGCAAAGAGCGAGGGAAAGACGGCCGGCGCCGCGCTCTACCGCGACAAGACGCTGCTGTTCATCGGCTTGATCGTGCTCGGCATGGCCTTCGCCGAAGGCGCCGCCAGCGACTGGTTGCCGCTCTTGATGGTCGACGAGCACGGCCTCGACCCAGCTCAGGGCACGCTGGTCTACCTCGGCTTCGCGCTGGCCATGACGGCCGGCCGGTTCGGCGGCGGCATGCCCCTGCGCAAGTGGGGTCGCAAGGCGGTGATGCGCGGCAGCGCCATCGCCGGCGCCATCGGCCTCGCCCTGGTGATCTTCGTCGACAACCCGTGGGTGGCCGGCCTTGCCGTGGTTCTCTGGGGCATCGGCGCCTCGCTCGGCTTCCCCGTCGCCCTGTCGGCGGCCGGCGATTCCGGCGAGAACGCCGACGCCCGCGTCAAGATCGTCGCCATCGTCGGCTACGTGGCCTTCCTCGTGGGCCCGCCGATGCTGGGCTTCCTGGGCGACACGCTCGGCCTGCGCAGCGCCATGCTGGTGGTGCTCGCCTTCGTCCTCCTCGCCGCCGTGCTGTCGTCGGCGCTGGACGGTCAGAAGCGCCCGCCCGTCACCGCGCCCTGAATACGAAAACGGCGGGCCTTTCGACCCGCCGTCCCAATGTCTTTCGCCTGCCGGCTTTCTCAGTTGTCGAGGAAGCTGCGGAGCTTGCGGCTGCGGCTCGGATGCTTGAGCTTCCTGAGCGCCTTGGCCTCGATCTGGCGGATACGCTCGCGCGTCACCGAGAACTGCTGGCCGACTTCTTCCAGCGTGTGGTCGGTGTTCATGCCGATGCCGAAGCGCATGCGCAAGACGCGCTCTTCGCGCGGCGTCAGCGAGGCGAGCACGCGCGTGGTGGTCTCGCGCAGGTTCGACTGGATGGCCGCATCGATCGGCAGGATGGCGTTCTTGTCCTCGATGAAGTCGCCGAGGTGGCTGTCCTCCTCGTCGCCGATCGGCGTTTCGAGCGAGATCGGCTCCTTGGCGATCTTCAGAACCTTGCGCACCTTCTCGAGCGGCATCGCCAGCTTCTCGGCCAGCTCTTCCGGCGTCGGCTCGCGGCCGATCTCGTGCAGCATCTGGCGCGACGTGCGGACGATCTTGTTGATCGTCTCGATCATGTGCACCGGAATGCGGATGGTGCGGGCCTGGTCGGCGATCGAGCGGGTGATCGCCTGCCGGATCCACCACGTGGCATAGGTCGAGAACTTGTAGCCACGGCGGTACTCGAACTTGTCGACCGCCTTCATCAGGCCGATGTTGCCTTCCTGGATCAGGTCGAGGAACTGCAGGCCGCGGTTGGTGTACTTCTTGGCGATGGAGATGACGAGGCGCAGGTTGGCCTCCACCATTTCCTTCTTGGCGATGCGCGCTTCCTTCTCGCCCTTCTGGACGAGATGGACGATACGGCGGAATTCGCCGGGCTCAAGGCCGGTCTCCGACGACAGCGTCTGGATGGTCTGGCGCAGCTCGCGGATGTCTTCCTTCTCGCGGGCGACGAACTCCTTCCAGCCCTTGGACGACAGCGAGGCGACGCGACGGATCCAGTTGGGGTCGAGTTCGGAGGCCTGATACTGGCGCAGGAAGTCCTCGCGGCCGACGCCGTAGCTTTCGGCGAGGCGGAGGAGCTTGCCCTCGTAGCCCATCAGCTTCTTGTTGATGTCGTAGAGCTGCTCGACCAGCGCCTCAATGCGGGCCGCGTTGAGGGAGAGCGACTTGACGTCTTCCTGGATCTCTTCCTCGAGCTTCTTGTAGCGGCGCTCCTGCGACGGGCTGAGCGTGGTGTTCTTCAGCCGATTCTCGACGTGCTGCTCCTGCAGCCGGCGCAGCTTCTTGAAGTTCTCGGCGATGCGGTCGAAGGTTTCGAGCACCTTCGGCTTCAGCTCGGCTTCCATGGCCGACAGCGACACGTTGTTTTCCATGTCGTCTTCGTCGGACATCTCGCCTTCGGGCACCTCGCCCTCGGGACGTTCCTCGCCATCCTCGCCGCGCGGGCGGGCCGGCTGCTCGCCACCTTCAGCGCCCTCGGCACCCTCTTCGCCTTCCTCGCCGCCTTCGAAGGGCAGCGCGCCGGCCTTGCCGTCCGGTCCGGCATAGGTCGCCTCGAGGTCGATGATGTCGCGCAGGAGGATCTTGCCCTCGTTGAGCTCGTCGCGCCAGAAGATGATGGCCTGGAAGGTCAGCGGGCTCTCGCAGAGACCGGCGATCATCGCCTCGCGGCCGGCCTCGATGCGCTTGGCGATGGCGATTTCGCCCTCGCGGCTCAAAAGCTCCACCGAACCCATCTCGCGCAGATACATGCGCACGGGGTCGTCGGTACGGTCGGTCGGCTCGCGCGTCGTCGTGGTCTTGGCGACGGCGGTGCCGGTGGCCTCGCCCACTTCGCCCTCTTCCTCGCTGGCGGCTTCCTCGGCCGGAGACTCCTCGGCCTCCTCGGAATCGACGACGTTGATGCCCATGTCCGAGAGCATCGCGTAGATGTCTTCGATCTGGTCGGACGAGTTCTGGTCCGACGGCAGCACTTCATTCAGTTCGTCATAGGTCACATAGCCGCGCTTCTTGGCGAGCTTGATCATCCGCTTGACGGCGGCATCGCTGAGGTCGAGAAGCGGTCCGTCCGGACCTTCGTTTCCGGTTTCCTGGACTTCGTCGTTTTCGGTGGCCTTGGTTGCCATAGTCATCTCCGCCGTCCGCCGGGGCGCCGTCACGCCACGCGTCTGCTTCCCGCTCAACTCGCGACGAGGCCAAAAGGTCCCGTCGCATCGTGTGCGCTACCAATAGGGGCGAGGCCTTAAGCCCAACTTAACCCTGGCGTTCTGGGGGAACGCGCGGGTTCGGTGTGGCCATAGACGAACAGGCGGGCCGTTGCCGACCCGCCGAAAAACCCCGGAAAGGTGTATTTAGCGGCGCAAACAGATTCCGCAAGGGTGATTCGGAAGAGAATCTTTGATTCGGCAATGATTCGCGCGTCTCGCAGGTGATTCGGTGTCGAAGCGCTATGCCAAATGGGCGAGTCATCCCCCTAAACGGCGGTACCGGCATGTCAGGATTTAGCTGCGTCGCATGGTAGAAGGATGAGCAGAAGAGGATCAATCCCATGCGCACGACCAAATCCCTCAGTATCACCCTGCCGCACGACATGGCCGAGATGGTCCGTGCCAAGGTCAGCTCCGGCGAATACGCCACTGAAAGCGAAGTCACTCGCGATGGGCTGCGCGTCCTCGCCGCCAGGGACTCCGCCTTGGAAAGATGGCTGCGCGAGGAAGTGGTGGCAACGTATGATGCAATGAAGGCCGCCCCCAAGGGAACGACGGAAAGCGCCGCCGAGACGTGGCGCCAGCTTCAGGCGCACATGAACTCCAAGAGCACCAAAGCCACCGCTATGAAATAGTTGCGCTGACGCCCTATATCCGCCCCGCACCCTTTTCTGCCTGAGGTCCTCGCTTTCGCAAGGATGACAGCACTATATATATGGAGGACAATCGGTTAGGTGGAGGACACCTTTGATCGCGCTGTCATCCGCAACGCTTGCCTCTCTTGCGGCATCAAGCTGTATGGCGCGCACTCCAGCTATCTGCCCCTTTCTATCAAGTTGTCATCAACTCTGTTGTGCATTGAGATCCCTCAGCTTTGCATTGAGGATGACGATGATCTTTCTCATGAGGGCTCCGATGGCGACGATGCGCTTCTTTCCGCTCTGGACAAGGCGTTGATAAGCCTCGCGTAATGGCCCGTTCGCGTGGCTTGCGGCCAGGGCTGCCATGAAGAGGTGACGTCGCACTTGGGAGCGTCCGCCACGCATGGTTCGGTGCCCCTTGAACTGGCCGCTGTCATTGGCGTGCGGAGCGACGCCGGCGAGCGAGGCCGCCTGCCTTCGCTGCAAGGTGCCGAGCTCCGGCATGTGGGCCAGGAGGGCGATGGCCGTGATGGGTCCAACACCGGGCAGGCTCTGCATCTGATGAAAGGCGGCGCGGAGCTGGGGAGACTTGTCGACGAGCGCCTTGATCTCCGCCTCGATGGCCTCGATCTGGCGCGCGATGGCCCGCAGGATGCTTGCGCACGAGGCCTTGATGACCTTGCTGGCTGGCGCCCTTGAGCGGTTCTGCTCGGCCACCTTCATGGCCACGAGGTCTTCGCGGCGCGCCACCAGGTCGGTCAGCATCTTCCGGTCGGCCGCCGGTGGCTGGAACAGGGACAGCAGTTCCCAGCGGTCCTTGCCGTAATTGGCCAGCGCCCCGGCATCGAGGGCATCGGTCTTGGCGAGGGTGCCGAAAGAGCGGATAAAAGCCTTTACCTTCAAGGCATTCGCCCGATGACAGGCAATGTTGGCGGCCATCAGCTCGACCAGGAGGACATGTTCATGACCACCGGTCGGCTCGCAGACCGCGAGATCGATCCGCCCGAGGCTTTTGAGAAAGCGGCGGATGGCGACGGCGGTGTTGTCGATGACGCAGGGCTTCGGATTGAGTGAAGGGGAACGGTCCTGGAAGACGGTCAGCGTGTCCTTCGAGACGTCGAAGCCCAGAACGATCTCAGGCGCCTTCTTCAAAGTCGGCATGGTGTGCTATCCTTCCCGAGTTGGGCCACCATGAGCTTCGGATTGTTCTCGGGCGTGGGTCTGATCGGCAAGGATCGGCCCCCAGAGACCCCATCAACTCTCCAAGCGAATGATGGAAGATGGCAGGGAGCCATGATGACATCGGGTGAAAGCCCGATCCTTGCCCGGTCGCCTGCCACCGGCCTCTCCGGGGTCGTCAAACCAGCCGGAGAGGCCGCCTTCAACCTACCGCAGCAAAAACGAACAATCCTTGCGAAAGCGAGGACCTCAGGCAGGATAGAGCGATCGGCCGATATAGGTCGACAGAATCACCACGAAACCCAAGCCAAATGCCCGCCCCAGCGAACTTCGTCACTTCCACAGGGCGGATTGCGACGAGCCGCCGCCGGTGGTGGCGTCGCGGATGGCCTTGGCTTCCTCGGCCAGTTCCTGTTCGCGGCGGAACAGCTCCTCGCGGCGGCGGTTGAGGTCGCGCGTCAGCTCGTAGATGTAGGCGGCGAAACTCTCGTCGGTGTCGGCCGT